>NZ_CP061295.1:0-1200000 GCF_018687535.1 Polynucleobacter sp. MWH-S4W17
ATGAGCAACCTACACAATCCTCCCGCCTTGAATTCAATTAGCCCACTGGGGTTCTGGGATGATGCTATAGGCATTTTATCCCGCGAACTGTCGCCCCAACAGTTTAAAACATGGATTCAACCCCTTACTTTATTGTCTTTTATTGAAAGTGATGACTCACTAACAATTGGAGCCCCCAATCGATTTAAGTTGGACTGGACCAAAAAGACCTTTGCAGACCGATTCCAAGAGTTAGCCTCCCAGTATTTTGGGCGCCCCATTAATGTCGGTTTTACGCTTTCTGTAGAGGGTGGCACAACCAATACCGCGCCCTCCATAACAACGGAAGAGCCTATAGAAAAAAATGTTTCTATAGAGGTCCCGGCACCAAACATATCGGTAGAGGAGAGCGCTTTTGAGATTGAGGACCACTCAAAGCTCAATCCAAACCTCACTTTTGAAACATTTGTTACTGGCAAAGCCAATCAACTTGCCAGGGCGGCATCGATTCAGGTGGCGCATAACCCTGGAACCTCTTACAACCCCATGTTCTTATATGGTGGGGTAGGTCTGGGTAAGACCCATTTAATTCATGCGATTGGTAACCACCTCTTAAAAGAAAAGCCTAACGCCCGAATTCGTTATATCCACGCTGAGCAGTATGTTTCTGATGTGGTTCGTGCCTATCAGCAAAAAGCGTTTGACCGCTTTAAGCGCTACTACCACTCCTTAGACCTCTTGCTAATTGACGACATTCAATTCTTTAGCGGTAAATCCAGGACTCAGGAAGAGTTTTTCTATGCTTTTGAGGCTTTATTAAGCAATAAGGCTCAAGTTATTATTACTAGTGACACCTACCCCAAGGAAATGGCGGGTATCGATGATCGCCTTATTTCCCGTTTTGATTCTGGATTGACAGTTGCAATTGAGCCCCCAGAACTTGAAATGCGTGTAGCCATTTTGATGAAAAAAGCTATTAGTGAAGGCATCCCCATGAGTGAGGATGTTGCATTTTTTGTGGCAAAACACTTACGCTCAAACGTTCGTGAGCTAGAGGGGGCTTTGAGAAAGATTTTGGCGTTTGTTCGGTTCCACGGTCGTGAAGTAACGATTGAGGTTGCCAGAACAGCCCTAAAAGACCTGCTTTCTATTCAAAACCGGCAAATTTCTGTCGAGAATATTCAGAAGGCGGTTGCTGATTTCTATAGTATCAAGGTCGCAGACATGTATTCCAAGAGGCGCCCAGCCAACATTGCTCGACCCCGTCAAATTGCAATGTTTATGGCCAAAGAGTTGACACAAAAAAGCCTGCCGGAGATTGGTGAATTATTTGGCGGTAGGGACCACACAACAGTCCTTCACGCCGTTCGTAAAATTGCAGAGGAACGAGCACACGATGGGCAGCTAAACCATGAAATTCACGTTATTGAGCAAACTTTAAAAGCGTAGTTTTTTACTTGTGGATAAGGTTGTGGACAACCCTAGGGATAAGTTTGGGGATTAGATGTGGATAAATTGTGGAAAGATTCAGCTTCATGCAAAAATAGGGTGTTGATAAAAAGTTATCCCCTTTTTATGCAGCGCTTATACAAGAGTTTTCCACAGGTTTTTTAGTCTCCAATGTGTTGTTTTGTAAGGGGTTTTTGACTTATCCACGGAATTTCGAACCCTTATTACTATTACTACTAAGATATATACAAGGATTTAAAAGCAATGCAACTCGTTAACACTTCTCGCGATAGCCTACTAAAACCACTTCAGGTTGTTAGTGGAATTGTTGAACGTAGACATACGCTGCCAATTTTGGCAAACCTCTTATTTAAAAAAGTTGGGGAAAAAGTTTCATTCATCTCCACTGATATTGAAATTCAAATTACAACGAACGCTAATTTTGGTGTTGGTACGGAGGATGTAACAACAACCGTTGCCGCCAGAAAACTTCTAGATATATTGCGTGCATTACCAGAGGGCCCGGTATCCTTAAATCTTAAAGATAACAAAATGGTTGTTCAAAGCGGCAAAAGCCGCTTCTCTTTGCAAACACTTTCTGCAACTGAATTTCCAGTAATGCAAAGTGTGGGTGAAGTAACCGCTGCTTGGAAGATGTCACAAAAGAGTTTCCGTCAACTCATTAGCCAAGTACATTTTTCAATGGCTCAACAAGATATTCGCTACTACTTAAACGGGATGTTGTTGGTGGTTGAAGGTAAAGAGGTGGTTGCGGTGGCAACAGATGGCCACCGCCTTGCTTACTCTCAAGTTGAACTGGCAGAGACCCCATCGGGCTCTGGTCAAAAACAAGAAATTATTATTCCCCGCAAAACAATTTTGGAGTGCCAACATTTACTTGAGGATTCTGATGAATCTTTAGAAATTAGCTTGACAGCTAATCAAGTGAAGTTTGCATTTGGTGATATTGAATTAATTTCGAAATTAGTTGAAGGTAAGTTTCCAGATTTCCAAAGGGTCATTCCAAAGGGTCATAAAAACTCACTCGTAGTTGGTCGTGATACCCTTCAATCAGCACTACAGCGTGCCGCTATCTTGACAACAGACAAATTTAAGGGTGTCCGTTTCTCTCTTTCCCCAAACCGCATCACCATTCAATCAACCAATGCTGAGCAGGAAGAAGCTCAAGAAGAGATTGAGACTGACTATGCTGGTGATGCAGTAGAAATTGGATTTAACGTTAGCTACTTGTTGGATGTTTTATCAAACCTAAAGAGCGAAAAGATTCAAATTAGCTTAGGTGATGCAAACAGCAGTGCTGTAATTACTCTG
This sequence comes from Polynucleobacter sp. MWH-S4W17, assembly GCF_018687535.1. Lineage (NCBI taxonomy): Bacteria > Pseudomonadati > Pseudomonadota > Betaproteobacteria > Burkholderiales > Burkholderiaceae > Polynucleobacter > Polynucleobacter sp. MWH-S4W17. The sequence continues at coordinate 2,761 of NZ_CP061295.1, forward strand.
CCTGGCTCAGAGAGTTTTAAGTATGTTGTGATGCCAATGCGTATTTAACTTAGAAAAAAATGACTGAAGAAAAAAAAGTAGTAGAGCAGTACGGCGCTGCATCGATTCAAATCCTAGAGGGTCTTGAGGCTGTTCGTAAACGTCCTGGGATGTATATCGGAGACACATCCGATGGCACGGGTTTGCACCACCTTGTATTTGAGGTTTTGGATAACTCCATTGACGAAGCTTTGGCTGGTTATTGTTCTGAAATCACAGTAGTTATCCAAACTGATAACTCTATTTCTATTGTCGATAATGGTCGTGGTGTCCCAACAGGGATTAAATATGACGATAAGCATGAGCCGAAACGTAGTGCTGCTGAAATTGTCATGACTGAGCTCCATGCTGGTGGTAAGTTCGATCAAAATAGTTATAAAGTTTCTGGCGGCCTTCATGGTGTGGGTGTTAGTTGTGTAAATGCGCTATCTAAATGGTTAAAGTTAACCATTCGTCGTGATGGTAAAGCTCACTACATGGAATTTGCACGCGGCGTTATTCAAAATCGCAATGTTGTTGATGAGAATGGTGTTTTAGTTTCTCCAATTACCGTTACTGGCGACACTGAGTTATCGGGAACTGAAGTTCACTTTTTGGCCGACGAGACAATTTTTGGAAATGTTGAGTTTCATTATGAAATCTTGGTTAAACGTATTCGTGAACTCTCGTTTTTAAATAATGGTGTTCACATCAAACTTATTGACCAACGTACCGGTCAAGAAGAAGATTTTGCTTTCTCTGGTGGTGTAAAAGGCTTTGTGGAGTACATCAACCAAACTAAAAACGTACTGCACCCTAATATTTTTTATGCTGAGGGTAATCGCCCTTCAGACTTAGGTGGTCAAATTACCGCTGAAGTATCTATGCAGTGGAATGACAGCTTTAGTGAGCAAGTACTTTGCTTTACTAATAACATTCCACAACGGGATGGTGGAACACATTTGACCGGTTTGCGTGCCGCAATGACACGCGTCATTAACAAATACATTGATGAGCATGAAGTTGCTAAGAAAGCAAAAGTAGAAATTTCTGGCGACGATATGCGTGAGGGTTTAGCCTGTGTTTTGTCGGTGAAAGTTCCAGAGCCAAAATTCTCTAGCCAAACAAAAGATAAATTAGTTTCCAGTGAGGTCCGTGGGCCTGTTGAGGAGATTGTTGCTGAGGCCTTAAGTGCATATCTGCAAGAGCGCCCAGCGGATGCCAAGATTCTGTGCGGCAAGATTGTTGACGCTGCCCGCGCTAGAGAGGCGGCACGCAAAGCGCGTGATATGACCAGGCGTAAAGGTGTGTTGGATGGACTTGGTCTGCCCGGCAAGTTAGCCGACTGCCAAGAAAAAGACCCAACGAAGTCTGAACTCTTTATTGTTGAGGGAGACTCTGCGGGGGGCTCTGCGAAACAGGGGCGTGATCGTCGCTTCCAAGCAATTCTTCCTTTAAAAGGAAAAATCCTTAACGTTGAAAAAGCTCGTTTTGACAAAATGCTTGCTAGCCAAGAGGTGGTTACTTTAATTACCGTTCTGGGCACCGGCATCGGGATCGAAGAATATAAAGCAGACAAATTGCGCTATCACCGCATCATCATCATGACCGACGCGGACGTTGACGGTAGCCACATTCGCACCCTGCTATTAACCTTCTTTTATAGACAGATGCCTGAGTTGATCGAGCGTGGCCATATCTATATTGCCCAACCACCCCTTTACAAAGTAAAGTTTGGTAAGAATGAGCAGTACATTAAAGACGACAACGAGCTAAATCAGTTGTTATTAAAAATTGCACTTGAAACAGCATCCCTACAAACACCATTGGGTGAAATTATTGAGGGTGAGGCGCTCAATGAGTTAGCAAAACACTATCAAGTGATTCAGTCCATTGTTGACCGCTTGTCTCGCACCATTGATGAAGATGCTCTGCGAGCAATTGCTTCAGGAACACCATTAAATTTGGATACAGAAAAATCAGCAAATGAATCTGCTGATCGTTTAAGGCAAGCGCTTGCGGACTCTTTGAATCCTTTAGCTTTGCCACCAGAAATTATTGTTCAAAAAGAAGACCGTACTGAGCGCTTCCGTTTATTGTTATCGCGCCGCATTCATGGGAATCTGAAGCTCTCTTCCATTAATTCTGACTTTGTTCATGGCGATGATTATCAAAGCCTTGCAAATGCCGCAGCTGTTTTATCAGGTAAAGTTGTGGCGGGCTCCAAGGTTCGTCGTGGCGACCCAGACAAAAACCAAAAAGAGCAAACTATTGGCGACTTTAGAGCAGCCTTTGCCTGGTTGTTGTCTGAGGCGGAGCGCGTATTGAGTCGTCAACGCTATAAGGGTCTTGGTGAGATGAACCCTTCGCAGCTATGGGAAACCACGATGGATGCAAGCTCCAGGACACTTTTGCAGGTAAAGATTGAAGATGCAATTGCTGCAGACCAAGTCTTTACTACACTCATGGGGGATGAGGTGGAGCCTCGTCGTGCATTTATTGAAAAAAATGCCCTCATTGCCCGCAACTTAGACGTTTAATTTATGACATCCAAAAAATTAAAACCACCTAAGGTGGACCGATCCTCTATTGTTGTGAAGTCTTCGCCGATTCATGGAAAAGGGGTCTTTGTTGCTAAGCCCATTAAAAAGGGTCAAGCAATCATTGAATATAAAGGCGAGCGCATTAGTTGGAAGCTTGCTGAGAAGCGCCACCCACATGACCCCAAAGACCCCAATCACACCTTTTACTTTTCCTTAGAAGATGGCCGTGTGATTGATGCGAAATATGGCGGGAATGCTGCGCGCTGGATCAATCATTCATGTAAGCCAATTTGCGAAACTCGGGAAGATAGTTTTGATGGTGAGCCCCGCGTGTTTATTTATGCAAAGCGCGCCCTTAAGGTTGGTGAAGAGTTGTTTTATGACTACTCACTTGATATTGAGGGCAAAATTACCAAGCAAATGAAAAAAGATTACGAGTGCCGTTGTGGTGCAAAAAAATGCCGTGGCACTATGCTTGCAACCAAAGATAAGTAAAAACAATTTAATGTTGTTTGTAACAATCCAAGAATTAGAGGCTGCCATCAATTACTGGCGCAGCCAGTCCCCATCAGAGGGTGATGAGTTGCGGCTCTGCCCTGAAGCTTCGGCCCTCGCCAAACCATATGCGTTAATGATTGTGCAGGGCGCCCAAAGGGTTCCGGTTGACGTCTTAGACGAATTGGCCCGTTCAGCAATTCAGGAATTTCAAAAACTTTCCTAAAATTTTTTTAGCGTTGCCACTTTAATTGTTTAGGGTTATTGCTATATAAACCCAAGTCATCTTCGGGTATTCTCGTATTCTTGCTCCCAAGTAGGGGGTAGAGGGTATGACATTGCAAGAAACAATATTAAAAACAATTGGACTGGGGAAATCCTTCAAGGGATTTTCCGCGGTCACCGATGTGAACCTAGATGTCGCTCGGGGAACCATTCACGCTTTAATTGGGCCCAATGGAGCCGGTAAAACAACTTGCTTCAATTTGCTGACTAAATTTTTAGAGCCCAGCAGCGGACAAATCTTATTCAACGGTTTTGACATTACTAAAGAGGCCCCCGCACAAATTGCGAGACGGGGCATTATTCGCTCTTTTCAGATTTCTGCAGTTTTTCCACATTTAACGGTTATTGAAAATGTTCGTGTTGCACTGCAGCGAGAATTGGGTACCGAGTTTCACTTCTGGAAATCTGGAAATTCCTTGAATGTGCTTAACGAGCGCGCACTAGAGCTGCTTCATGAGGTTGGCTTAGAAGATTTTGCCAACGAGGAAACTCTCAACCTAGCTTATGGCCGTAAAAGGGCGCTTGAAATTGCAACAACTTTAGCTATGGAGCCAGAGTTAATGCTTTTGGATGAGCCCACCCAGGGAATGGGCCACGAAGATGTTGAGCGTGTAACAGAGTTGATTGATCGAGTGGCCAAGGGCCGTACTATTCTGATGGTTGAACACAATATGAAGGTGGTTTCTTCAATTGCAGATCGTATTACCGTTTTACAGCGTGGATCCGTGCTGGCTGAGGGTTCTTATCATGAGGTTTCAAACAACCCATTGGTTGTTGAGGCTTATATGGGTAGCCACGGGGGAGATAACTCATGAGCACCATGGCGCTAGAGGTTAAAAATTTAGAGTCTTGGTATGGCGAATCCCATATTTTGCATGGCGTGAATTTTGCTGTGCGTGATGGTGAGGTGGTTACTTTACTTGGACGAAATGGCGCCGGTCGAAGCACCATTCTGAAGACCATCCTAGGATTAACTAGCAAAAGAGCTGGTTCTGTAGAGGTGTATGGGGCGGAAACCATCTTCATGCCCACTTATAAGATTGCTCGTCTGGGGGTTGGTTTTTGCCCAGAAGAAAGAGGCATTTTTGCTAGTTTGAGTACAGAGGAAAACCTTTTGCTATTACCGGAGATTGCTCCTGGCGGCATGGGTTTGGATGAGATTTATGAAATGTTTCCAAATCTCTATGAAAGAAGAAATAGCCCTGGCACCCGCCTATCTGGTGGTGAGCAGCAAATGCTAGCGATGGCGCGAATTCTGAGAACCGGCGCAAAGCTATTGTTATTGGATGAGATTACTGAGGGGTTGGCGCCCGTGATTGTGCAAAAGCTTGGTGAAGTTGTTACCAGTTTGCGCAACAAAGGTTTCACGATTGTGTTGGTTGAGCAAAACTTTCGTTTTGCTGCACCCTTGGCTGATCGTCATTATGTTGTTGAGCATGGAAATGTGGTTGAGGTAGTGCAACAAAGCGAGCTTGCCGAAAAAGCAACCTTATTAAATGAGTATCTTGGTGTTTAGTGGATTTCTATAGGAGACGGTAATGAAGTTAAAGCAAATAACCGCGTGTCTGGTTGCGGCGACTATGTTTGGTACAAACCCAGCGTTTGCACAAAGTGGATCTAAGGTAAGTGGCGATGTTGTAAAGATTGGTGTATTAACCGACCTTTCATCAACCTACTCTGATTTGGCTGGCCCTGGTGCGGTAATTGCGGCAAAGATGGCGATTGCCGACTTTTCCAAAGACGGCACTGTAATTGGCAAGAAGATTGAGCTCGTAAGCGCTGACCACCAGAACAAAGCCGACATTGCTGCTAACAAAGCACGCGAATGGTACGACAAAGATGGTGTGGATGTAATTGTTGAATTGGTTTCAACCAACGTTGCCTTAGCTGTGATGGAAGTCGCAGAGCAAAAGAACAAGATTACTTTGGTTTCTGGCGCAGGCTCTTTAACCATTACCAATGAAAAATGCACGCCAAACAATGTGCATTGGGCTTATGACACCTATGCGCTGTCAAACGGCACAGGTAAAGCAGTTGTAAAACAGGGTAAAAAGAATTGGTACTTTATTACTGCCGACTATGCTTTCGGCGCTGCTCTTGAGAAAGATGCGACAGCTGTTGTGACTGCTAATGGCGGTAAAGTTTTGGGTACCAGCAAACACCCTTTCCCTAATAGCGATTTCTCTTCATACCTTTTAAAGGCGCAAGCTAGTGGTGCAGACGTAGTTGCTTTGGCAAATGCTGGTCAAGATACCATCAACACCGTTAAGCAAGCCTCTGAGTTTGGTATCAACAAAAAACAAACGGTTGTTCCTTTGTTGATGTTTATCTCCGATGTGCATTCTTTGGGCCTGCCTGCCGCACAAGGCATGTACCTTACAGAAGGCTTCTATTGGGACAAGGATGACAAGACCCGCGCATTCTCCAAACGTTTTATCTTGCAACACAAGCGTATGCCAACCATGGTTCAAGCCGGTGTTTACTCATCCGTTCTTGCTTATTTGAATGCGGTTCAAAAAGCTGGTACAGACGATACGCAGGCTGTAATGAAGGCGCTTAAATCAACCAACATCGATGACGGCCTCTTCAAAGGCAAGATTCGTGCGGATGGCAAGTTTGAGCATGACATGTATTTGTTGGAAGTGAAGAAACCTGCTGACTCTAAGAGCCCGTGGGATTATTACAATGTGCGCGCGACGATCCCTGCTGCTGAAGCAACTTTGCCGCTTTCGCAATCGAAGTGCAAGTTAGTTAATAAGTAAGAAATTTAGAAATCAAGAATGTTTGAACTTCTCGGAATTACCCCTCAAGGGCTGGTAGCCCAGCTCTTGGTGGGGCTTATTAATGGCTCGTTCTACGCCATATTGAGTTTGGGATTGGCCATTATTTTTGGCCTTCTCAACATCATTAATTTTGCACATGGCGCTCAGTACACTATGGGCGCTTTTATTGCCTGGATTGGTTTAACCCAGATTAGCCAATGGCTTGGCTTTCCTGACCTATCTATTAATTATTGGTTTGCTCTTATTGTTGTGCCATTGGTTTTGGCGGGATTTGGCTTAATTTTGGAGCGCACGATGTTGCGCCGCCTGTACCACCTTGACCACCTATATGGTTTGTTGTTGACTTTTGGTTTGGCTCTCATTATTGAGGGCATGTTCCGTCATTGGTACGGCATCTCTGGAGAGAGCTATCCAGCCCCTGAGATACTGCAGGGGGCAATCCCCCTTGAGTCTCTTGGCATCATCTTGCCGAAGTATCGCATCTGGGTTGTGGTCATTTCTATGACGGTATGTTTCTCAACCTGGTATGTGATTGAGAGAACAAAGTTGGGTGCCTATTTGCGCGCTGGAACCGAAAATCCTAAATTACTACAAGCCTTTGGTATCAATGTCCCGCTGATGATTTCTTTGGCCTACGCCTATGGCGTTGGTCTAGCAGGTTTTGCTGGTGTATTAGCAGCCCCCATTTTCCAGGTGAACCCGTTGATGGGTTCCAACCTCATCATTGTTGTGTTTGCGGTGGTGGTGATTGGTGGTATGGGCTCGATTATGGGTGCCATCCTTACTGGTTTGGGCTTGGGTCTGGTTGAGGGCCTGACTAAGGTCTTTTATCCAGAGGCCTCCGGCGTTGTGATTTTTGTGATCATGGCAATTGTTCTTTTGATTCGCCCTGCTGGACTGTTTGGGCGGGAGAAATAAGCATGAGTCCAAAAACAAAATTGCTTTACGGCATCTTGGTTTTAATTGCCCTGTTATTGCCCTTCCAAGATTTTATTTATCTCGTGTTTGCAATGAAGGTGTTGTGCTTCGCCCTTTTTGCATGCGCATTCAATTTGCTTTTGGGTTTTACCGGGCTTCTATCTTTTGGCCATGCAGCATTTTTTGGAACTGCTGCTTACATTACCGCCTACTTCTGCAAAGAAGCGGGCCTCTCCCCTGAGTTAGGAATTCTGTTGGGCGTTGTTGGCTCTGGTGTTTTGGGATTCTTAATTGGATCGTTGGCCATTCGCAGACAAGGCATTTACTTTGCGATGGTGACTTTGGCTCTTTCGCAAATGGTTTACTTTTTAGCTGTTCAGCTTCCATTTACGGGTGGCGAAGATGGAATACAGGGTGTCCCCCGCGGCATGTTATTTGGCTTGATTGACCTAAAGGACGATGTTGCGATGTATTACTTTGTTTTGGCGGTTTTCTTATTTGGTTTTGCCGTCATCATGCGTACAGTGCACTCTCCGTTTGGTCAGGTTCTTAAGGCAATTCGCGAGAATGAGCCCCGCGCTATTTCCCTGGGCTATGACGTTGATCGTTTTAAGTTGATGTCTTTTGTGATCTCGGCCGCATTATCTGGCTTGGCTGGTTCCATGAAATCTTTGGTATTCCAGTTGGCAACACTGACCGATGTTCATTGGCATATGTCTGGCGAGGTTGTGTTGATGACCTTGCTTGGTGGTATGGGAACCATTCTGGGCCCAGTGGTTGGCGCGGGAATTGTCGTTGGCCTGCAAAATTATCTTGCCAATATTGGCTCATGGAGCACAATTGCAACAGGCTTCATTTTTGTCATTTGTGTTTTAGCATTCCGTCGAGGCGTTGTTGGCGAGATTGCTGCGCACTATAAAAACAAAAACTGAGTTTTTGTTTTTCCTTTTATTATTTGATTTTTAGTGCGGCGCTTTCGCCGCACTCATTCAATTAAAAGAGACTCTCATCGAATTTTCAATTTTCATATGGCCACTGCTTTTGGCAATGGCTTTCTTTGCTGGTCTGGTTGATGCCGTAGCCGGAGGTGGTGGCTTGATTCAGGTGCCCGCCCTGTTTGCTGCTTACCCCAATGTTCCACCCGCAACTTTGCTAGCGACGAATAAGGTTGCTGCGGTTGGTGGGACTTTTAATGCTGCGCGTAAATTTTTGCGCCATGTTTCTTTACCCTGGGCAATTGTTTTACCAGCAATTGTTGCGGGTTTTGTAGGCTCTCTTTTGGGTGCAAATGCAGTGAGCAATTTTCCAGCCGAGCCTTTGCGCAAAGCGTTGCCATTTGTTTTGTTGTTCCTGCTTCTGTACACCTGGTTTCAACCTTCGCTTGGAGAGGCGCATGCGCCGAAAATTCTTGGGCGTTTTCAACAGCTCAAGGGTTTAGTCCTTGGTTTAACAATTGGTTTTTATGACGGCTTCTTTGGTCCTGGTACCGGCAGTTTTTTGTTGTTTGGTTTCGTGCGCTTTTTTGGTTTTGATTTTCTTCATGCGTCTGCGGCAACGAAATTGGTAAATGTGGCAACCAATCTGGCAGCTATTTTGATGTTGGCTAGTCTCGGTCAAATTAACTGGCCTCTTGGGTTTGCAATGATGATTGCTAATATTGCAGGCAGTCAGTTTGGTAGTCGCTTGGCAATTAAGCATGGCAGCGCCTTTGTGAGAAAGGCCTTTTTGCTTATTGTTAGTGTGCTGATATTGAAGTCAGCCTGGAATGCTTATTTTATCAATTAAATCAATTACTTAGAAATCTGCCTATTGTTTTTCTAGGAATTTTTAATCTTTTGTTTCACGTGAAACAAACAAAATGCTATGATCATCGCCCTATCTGAGGCAAATCATGCGTTATTCCAAAAGTTTCGATGTCATTGTGGTTGGAGGCGGTCACGCTGGGACTGAGGCCGCGCTTGCGTCGGCGCGTATGGGGTGCGACACCCTATTAATTACCCATAGCATTGAAAACTTGGGCGCCATGAGCTGCAATCCTTCCATCGGCGGGATTGGTAAGGGCCATCTAGTAAAAGAAATTGATGCCATGGGCGGCGCTATGGCTGCGGCTACTGATGAAGCCGGCATTCAGTTCCGCATTCTAAATTCTAGTAAGGGCCCTGCTGTTCGGGCTACTCGTGCTCAAGGGGACCGAGTTCTGTATAAGGCCGCCATTCGGCGCCGTCTAGAAAATCAACCTAATTTAACCCTCTTCCAGGCCGCAGTTGATGACTTATTGGTTAAGGGTGATGAGGTTCAGGGTGTGGTTACTCAAATGGGCCTAGAGTTTGCTGCAAAGAAAGTTGTTCTTACGGCGGGCACCTTTTTAGATGGAAAGATCCATGTAGGCTTAAATAACTACGCCGGTGGGCGTGCGGGTGATCCTGCAGCAGTTTCCTTATCGGCTAGATTAAAGGAATTGAAGCTTCCTCAGGGAAGATTGAAGACTGGTACTCCACCTCGCATTGATGGTCGAACAATCGACTTTTCAGTCATGCTTGAGCAGCCTGGGGACTTGGATCCAGTGCCGGTATTTTCTTATTTGGGGCGTCCAGAGCAGCACCCCAAGCAGGTTCCTTGCTGGATTTCTCATACAAACGAAAAGACTCACGATATTATTCGAGGCGGTTTAGATCGTTCACCTATGTATACCGGTGTGATTGAGGGAGTTGGCCCCCGTTACTGCCCTTCTATTGAGGACAAGATTCATCGTTTTGCCTCCAGAAACAGTCACCAGATCTTCTTGGAGCCAGAGGGCCTAACAACTAACGAGTTTTACCCCAATGGGATTTCTACCAGCTTACCTTTTGATGTTCAGTGGGACTTAGTCCGCAGCATTCGGGGTATGGAGTCTGCGGTGATTGTCCGCCCTGGGTACGCAATTGAGTACGACTTCTTTGATCCACGCCAATTACGTCATAGCCTTGAGACAAGGGCAATTGGCGGGCTTTACTTCGCTGGCCAGATCAATGGCACCACAGGCTATGAAGAGGCTGCAGCGCAAGGTATGCTGGCCGGAATCAATGCCGGCTTGGCAGCGAAGGGCAAAGAGCCTTGGCTGCCTAAGCGCAGCGAGTCCTATATTGGTGTTTTGGTTGATGATTTGATTACCCGTGGTGTCCAGGAGCCTTATCGCATGTTTACAAGCCGGGCAGAGTATCGCCTGAGTTTGCGGGAAGACAATGCAGATATGCGTCTAACCACGATTGGGCGCGAACTTGGCTTGGTGGATGACTATCGTTGGGAAGTATTTTGCAGAAAACAGGAGGCTGTTTCACGTGAAACATCTCGCTTGCAAGACATTTGGGTTGGGCCAAAACATGAGGCTGCCCCCCTAGTTTCTCAGTTGCTGGGTCAAGACCTGTCCCATGAATGCAACTTAACCGAGTTATTGAGGCGCCCAGGGGTTACTTATGAAGCAATTACCGCTTTGGGTAATGGAATGTGGGCTCCAGCAACTCTAGACGAAGATCTTGGCTTGGCTGCTCAAATTAGCGATCAGGTAGAAATCTCAGTTAAATACCAGGGTTACATCGATCGTCAGGCGACTGAAATCGCTCGTCAAGAACACAATGAATCATTTCCCTTATCGGAATCATTGGATTATTCCCAGGTTATTGGCTTATCTAAAGAGGTTCAGCAAAAGCTGAATTTGCATAAACCCGAAACATTAGGTCAGGCTGGCCGCATTTCAGGGGTCACGCCTGCAGCACTTTCGCTTCTATTGGTGCACCTTAAAAAAGGCTTGGGCCGCACTCAAGAGACCCATGAGTGAGGGTTTGCTTGCTTTAGGGATTGGTGATCTTGGGTTGGAATTAAGCCCAAGCAATATCGCCGATTTAGAGCTATTTTTGCAAGAAATGGGGCGCTGGAACCAGGTTCATAATCTCACGGCAATCGAGGGTGAGAAGGATTCTATTCGACTGCATCTTATTGATTCTATTGCAGTTTTGCCAGTATTGAAACGCTTCTTAAGGGGCCCGTCTCCTAAGATTGCTGACCTTGGTTCAGGAGGCGGGTTACCGGCCATCCCTATTGCCATTGTTCAGCCGGAGTGGCAGCTTTCGCTGATTGAGGCCATCCGCAAGAAGACGGCATTTCTGCAGCATGTGCGCGGAAAACTGAAATTGAAAAACATTGAGGTGCTGTGCGAGAGAGTGGAAGATGCTGCAATGCAACATCCAGCACAATTTGATGCAGTCATTTCTCGGGCATTTACAAATCTCGCACGTTTTTTGGATCTGTCATTGCCCTTCTTAAAGCCCGATGGCCTGGTATTTGCAATGAAGGCCAAGCGCGCTGACGACGAAATGAAAGATGTTTCCATGGACGATTGGCGCTTAGTTGCCGATGTGCCCCTTCACATCCCTAATTTAGCGGTGGAGCGACGCCTTTTGGTGTTGGCCCCCGTGAGAAAATCCACCCTCACCTCTTAAGTAAACTCAAAAGTAGCCATGGCAAAAATTTTCTGTATTGCAAATCAAAAGGGTGGTGTTGGTAAAACCACAACCGCCGTTAATTTGGCGGCAGGCTTAGCGGGACTACAGCAGCGCGTTTTGTTGGTGGACCTTGATCCTCAAGGTAATGCCACCATGGGCTCAGGGATAGAGAAAGCAGATTTAAACGCGAGCGTATATCAGGTGTTAATTGGCATGACATCAGTTAAAGAATGTGTGCAGCTTTGCGAAAGCTCCGGGTACGACGTATTGCCGGCTAATCGTGATTTAGCGGGCGCCGAAATTGAATTGGTAGATTTGGATTTACGCGAAGCGCGTTTGAAAGATGCGCTTGCTCAGGTCGCAAATGATTACGACTTTATTTTGATTGATTGTCCGCCCGCCTTGTCTTTGTTAACGCTCAATGGATTGTGCGCAGCCAACGGAGTGATTGTGCCAATGCAATGCGAATACTTTGCATTGGAAGGCCTGTCTGATTTAGTAAACACCATCAAACAAGTGCATGCAAATTTGAACCCCGACTTGGTCATCATTGGTTTATTACGCGTCATGTTTGATGCGCGAATGACTTTGCAGCAACAAGTCTCCGATCAGTTGCTTGAACACTTCGGTGACAAGGTATTTAAGACCATTATTCCGCGCAATGTACGTCTTGCCGAAGCCCCCTCTTATGGGCTTCCTGGTGTGGCTTTCGATAAATCATCACGTGGCGCAAAAGCCTATTTAGAGTTTGGTGCCGAGATGGTTGAGCGCATCAAGCACATGTAATTTTTAGAAAGAACAGTAAAGATCATGGTTGCCATTAAGAAAAAAGGTTTAGGTAGAGGCCTCGAGGCGTTGCTTGGAGAAAAGACGCAGCAAGCAAGTCCTTCCACCGAAATCAATCGTTTGCCATTAACTGCTTTGCAGGCAGGCAAATATCAGCCGCGTCAAAAAATGGAAGCCGGTGCATTGCAAGAGTTGGCAGAAAGTATTCGTGAGCAAGGTGTTATGCAGCCCTTACTGGTTCGCCTGGTGGCTCCCGGTAAGTACGAAATTATTGCGGGTGAAAGACGTTTTCGTGCGGCAACTATTGCGGGCTTAAAAGAGGTTCCGGTTTTAGTTTCTGGCGCCGATGATCAGGCTGCGGCGGCAATGGCCCTGGTAGAAAATATGCAGCGAGAGGATTTAAATCCTCTCGAAGAATCACAGGGCTTAGCTAGGTTGATTGAGGAGTTTGGATTTACGCACGAGCAGGCAGCAAAGGCTGTAGGCAAGTCTCGCAGTGCAATTACCAACTTATTGCGTCTTGCCCAGCTCGCAAAGCCGGTCCAAGCCATGCTGTTGGCCGGCGATATCGATATGGGACATGCGCGTGCGCTATTGCCCCTTCCCGGGTCGAGCCAGGTGGCTTTGGCCCAGAGAATCTCGGCACAGGGTCTGTCTGTCCGTGAGGCGGAGAGAATGACTGCTGCTTTGGTGATTGCGGGCGGTCAAATTGGAGACAAAAAGGCTAAAAGTAAGCCAAGTACTTCTTCACCCAGCAGCGATCCAGATATGCAGCGTTTGACGCAAGAAATTGCAGATTTGATTGGTCTAAGCACGGAATTCAAGCTTAAAGGCAAGGGTGGAGAGCTCAGGCTTCGCTTCAGCCAGTTCGATGAATTAGATTCCCTATTAAAAAAACTGGGTATTGAGTCTTAAATTAGGTCAAAAATGTACCCAAATCCTTTGACATATTGCACTGCACACACTAAACTTTCGGGGCTAAATTGATTCCTCAAAAAAATCAATTTTCCGAGGTGGATGAGTGGGATGAGCCCGAAGAAGTTGTCCGGGTTTACAGCAAAGAGGAAATTGTTGCGCTGCAGCAAAGTGATGCAACAAAGTACCGATCCCTTTCACCATGGAAAATTATTTTGGCCCAAGTGTTGATTACGGCTATCAGCATGGTGTTTTGGTCAATTTTTGGGGAGCCGGTACGGGTAAGCCTTTATACTCAGTCGGCCTTTTTAGGTGGTTTAATTAGCGTCTTGCCTACAGCCCTGTTTTTAGTCAGGCTGGAGTTAGCAAAAAAATCGCAAAGATTGAATCCGGGAAGATTTTTGGCGGCATTGGTTTCGGGTGAATTTATCAAAATCGCCGTGACATTGATGTTGTTTGTAGGGATTGCGTATTACGTCCCTGGCGTGCTTTGGGTTCCCTTGTTGGTGACTTACCTGCTTGCCTTGAAGTGTGTGTGGCTGGCGTGGTTGTGGCGCTAAGTAGTGACAAATGAGATTGAAACAAAGGACTAGTTAAGAGATGTCTAGCGAAGTACACCAAGCCCACGAGGCAGCCGAGCAAATGACGCCAACTGCGTACATTTCTGAGCATTTACAAAACCTCACCAGCACTGGTGAGCACCAATCCTCCATTGTTGATTTCAGCGTCATCAATTTAGACACCATTTTTTGGGCTTCATTGATGGGCTTCATAGCGGTATTTATTTTGTTGATTGCGGCGCGTCGCGCAACTCCTGGTGTTCCTGGTCGGTTTCAGTCTTTGATTGAGATGATTGTGGAGATGGTCGATACACAAGCCAAGAGCATTGTTCATGGCGATCGTACTTTCATTGCGCCTCTCGCGCTCTTCGTATTTTTCTGGATCATTCTCTTAAACACCCTCGACTTAATTCCTGTGGATTGGGTGTTGGGCGTAAATCATTTCATCGGTAACTTTGGTGGTCATGTACCGCATAACCGCATGGTTCCAACAACCGATTTAAACGCAACGATGGGCATGTCCCTTTCAGTGTTGGTTTTGGTGTTCTTTTACAGCTTCAAGGTAAAAGGTTTCGGCGGCTTCTTGCACGAACTCATTTCCGCTCCTTTTGGCGCGAAATGGTATTTAGCCCCATTTAACCTCGCTTTGAATATTATTGAGTATTTGGCGAAAGGCGTTTCCTTAGGAATGCGACTTTTCGGCAATATGTACGCTGGCGAATTGGTCTTCTTATTGATTGCCTTGCTTGGTAGCGTATGGACCTTTAATTTAGATTTATCCCTGTTCGGATTGGTGGGCCACGTTATTGCTGGATCAGCTTGGGCCATCTTCCACATTTTGGTTATTTTGTTGCAAGCCTTTATTTTCATGATGTTGACTTTGGTTTACATCGGGCAAGCGCATAGCCATCACTAAGATTTTATTTTTAACTTACCTCTTTTAACTTCAGGAGTCAGCAACATGCAAGCATTTTTAGCAACTATTCAAGGTTCAACAGCTATCTGTATCGGCATCATCATCGGCCTCGGCGCGATCGGTGCATGTTTGGGCATCGCATTGATGGGCGGCAAGTACATCGAAGCTTGTGCACGTCAACCAGAATTGATGGAGCCACTCCAAACTAAGATGTTCCTTTTGGCAGGTTTGATCGACGCTGCGTTCTTGATCGGCGTTGGTGTTGCAATGTTGTTTGCTTTCGCAAACCCACTGCTCGCAGTTATTAAGTAATTGTTTTGGCGTGGATGACCAACAAGTCATCCAACTGTTCTCAACAATACTGAAAGGAATATCGTGAATCTGAACGCGACCCTATTCGCGCAAATGATCGTTTTCTTCGTCTTATGGTGGGTTGTTGCACGCTTCGTGTGGCCACCGCTGGTTAAGGCGTTAGATGAGCGTTCAAGCAAAATTGCTGATGGTTTAGCTGCTGCCGAGCGTGGTAAAGAAGCTCTCGCACTAGCCAGCAATGAAGCTGAGCAAGAATTAACTAAAGCACGTCAAGAAGGTGTTCAACGCGTTGCCGAAGCTGAGAAACGTGCACAAATGTCAGCCGAAGAAATTCGTGCTAACGCACAAGCTGAAGCCGCTCGAATCATTTCTCAAGCCCAACAAGATGCAGCTCAGCAAGTTACTCGTGCCCGTGAAGTTCTGCGTGCTGAAGTGGCTGTTCTCGCTGTTAAAGGCGCCGAGCAAATTTTGCGTCGTGAAGTTGATGCAAAAGCGCATGGCCAATTACTTGACCAACTAAAGGCAGAACTTTGATATGGCTGAATTAGCCACTATTGCACGTCCTTACGCTGAAGCGCTTTTTCAAAGCGCTAAGCCAGCTGAGCTTACAGGCTGTTTGGAGCAATTAAACGAATTGGCTCAGCTTGCTGCTTTGCCAGAAGTTGCTGCACTGTCAAACAACCCAAAAGTATCGGCTGATGATTTAAGCAAGTTACTTTCTGGCATGGTGAAAACCAAGCTAGATGGCAAGGTTGCCAGCTTTTTGAATCTTGTTAATCAAAACCACCGCTTAGCAGCCGTTCCTGAAATTGCCCATCAATTTGAAGCAATGAAGAACAAAAGCGAAGGCGCTGCAGAAGTAAATATTACTAGCGCATTCCCTTTAGAGGGTTCTGCGTTAAATGATTTGTTGTCAAGTTTGAAGAAGCGCTTTGGGGGTAAAGAATTGCGCCCAACCATCCAAATTGATCCAACATTGATTGGCGGAGTTCGCATTCAAGTTGGCGATGAAGTAATGGATAGTTCAGTTAAGGCTCAGTTAGCTCAAATGCAAGCAAGTCTTGGCGCATAAGTGATCCCTATTAAGAACATACGAAATAAGACCCAGGAGTAAGTAATGCAACTCAACCCTTCCGAGATCAGCGAGCTGATCAAAAGCCGAATTAGCGAATTGGGCGTTGACTCCCAAGTTCGCAACGAAGGCACTGTAATTTCAGTGACCGACGGTATTTGCCGCGTACATGGCTTGTCAGGCGTTATGCAGGGCGAAATGTTGGAGTTTCCTAACAACACTATCGGCCTTGCATTAAACCTTGAGCGTGATTCTGTTGGTGCCGTAGTGTTGGGTGAATACACCCACATTAAAGAAGGCGACCCAGTGAAATGTACGGGTCGCATTTTGGAGGTTCCAGTTGGCCCAGAGTTGCTTGGTCGCGTTGTAAATGCGCTCGGTCAGCCAATTGATGGCAAAGGCCCAATCAATACTAAGTTAACTGACTTTATCGAAAAAGTTGCTCCAGGCGTTATCGCACGTCAATCCGTTAGCCAGCCAGTACAAACTGGTTTAAAGGCGATTGATGCGATGGTTCCAATTGGCCGCGGTCAGCGTGAGTTGATCATTGGCGACCGTCAAACTGGTAAAACTGCCGTTGCGGTTGACGCGATCATTAACCAAAAAGGTAAAGGTGTTTATTGCGTTTACGTGGCGATCGGTCAAAAAGCTTCAACTATTGCTAACGTTGTTCGTAAGCTCACAGAATTGGGCGCGATGGAGTACACCGTTGTTGTTGCAGCGAGTGCGTCTGAGTCTGCAGCGATGCAGTACCTCTCTGCTTATGCAGGCTGCACCATGGGCGAATACTTCCGCGATCGCGGCGAAGACGCTTTGATTGTTTACGATGACTTAACTAAGCAAGCAGTTGCTTATCGTCAAATTTCCTTATTGCTCCGTCGCCCACCAGGCCGCGAAGCTTATCCTGGCGATGTTTTCTACCTCCACTCACGCTTACTCGAGCGCGCTGCACGTGTAAATGCTGAGTATGTTGAGAAGTTCACCAATGGCGCCGTAAAAGGTAAGACAGGTTCATTGACTGCATTGCCAATCATTGAAACTCAAGCTGGCGACGTTTCTGCATTCGTTCCTACCAACGTAATTTCTATTACTGACGGTCAGATCTTCTTGGAAACTGATTTGTTCAACGCTGGTGTACGTCCTGCGATTAACGCCGGTATTTCTGTTTCCCGCGTTGGTGGTGCTGCACAAACTAAAGTGATTAAGAAGTTATCTGGCGGTATTCGTACTGACTTGGCGCAATATCGTGAATTGGCAGCGTTTGCTCAGTTCGCATCTGACCTTGACGAAGCAACCCGCAAGCAGCTCGAGCGCGGTCGTCGCGTTACGGAATTGTGTAAGCAAGCTCAGTACAAGCCACTCCAAGTCTGGGAAATGGCCGCTTCACTTTATGCTGTTAATAACGGCTACTTCGATGATCTCGAGGTAAAGAACGTATTGCCATTCGAAAAAGGCTTGCAAGATCATTTGAAATCTAAATTCGCTGACTTAGTTGCGCGTATTGAAGAAACCAAGGATTTGAGTAAAGATGACGAAGCTGCATTGCGCGCTGCTATTGAGGATTACAAGCGTTCTGCCTCTTTCTAAGAGGGCTCGCATAAATCATGGCAAGCACAAAAGAGATACGATCTAAGATCAAGAGCGTGCAAAACACGCGCAAGATCACGAAGGCAATGGAAATGGTCGCCGCATCCAAGATGCGTCGCGCCCAAGAGCGCATGCGTAATGCGCGTCCATACGCTGAAAAAATTCGTGAGATTGTTGCCAATCTATCAAAAGCTAATCCTGAGTTCCGCCCTGCTTACATGGCAACTCGTGAGGTGAAGAAAGTTGGCACGATTTTGGTTACTACAGACAAAGGCCTGTGCGGTGGTTTAAATACCAACGTCTTGCGTTTGATTGCTAACCAAGTGCGCGATTTGCAAGAAAAAAATGTTGAGATTGCGTACACCGCAATTGGTTCAAAAGGTTTGCAATTTTTGAATCGCTCAAAAGCAAAATTGATTTCTCAAACAATTCAAATTGGTGATACACCACATATGGATGTTTTGATTGGCGCAATTGTTGCCCAATTAGAAGCGTTTGAGCGTGGCGAGATTGATGCCGTTTATTTGGCATTTACCCGCTTTGTAAATGCAATGAAACAAGAGCCTGTTTTAGAAAAACTCTTGCCTTTGGAGCCAGAAGCTTTGACTCCACAAGAGAAAACAGGCAATTCTTGGGATTACATCTACGAACCTGATGCAGAGTCTATTTTGAATGGCCTGCTTAAGCGTTACGTTGAAGCAATGATTTATCAGGCAGTTGCTGAAAACATGGCTTCTGAGCAGTCTGCACGTATGGTCTCTATGAAGGCCGCTTCAGATAATGCGAAGAACGTCATTGGCGAATTGCAATTGGAATACAACAAAACACGACAGGCTGCTATTACTAAAGAGTTGTCAGAAATTGTTGGCGGAGCGGCTGCGGTTTAAGCAGTCAGCGTTTAGGAATACGAAAGAATTCAGGAATTAAAAGCGGAGAAATGCGATGAGTAACGGAAATATCGTGCAATGTATCGGTCCAGTGGTGGACATTCAGTTCCCACGCGACAAAATGCCAAACATTTATGATGCTTTGACATTAGTTGATAGCGGTGAAAAATCATTTGCTGAAAAAGGTTTGACCTTTGAAGTTCAGCAACAAATTGGTGACGGCGTAGTTCGCGCGATTGCCATGGGCGCCAGCGATGGCTTGCGTCGTGGCATGGAAGTGAAATCTACTGGCGGTCCAATTTCTGTGCCTGTTGGCCCAGCAACACTTGGGCGCATTATGGACGTTTTAGGTCGCCCAATTGATGACGCAGGCCCGATTGCAACTGAAGAGCGTCGTGCTATTCACCAGCCAGCACCGAAGTTTGATGAGCTTTCACCTTCTGTGGACTTGTTAGAAACTGGTATTAAGGTTATTGACTTAGTTTGCCCGTTTGCTAAAGGCGGTAAGGTTGGCTTGTTCGGTGGTGCGGGTGTTGGTAAGACCGTGAACATGATGGAGTTGATTAACAACATCGCTAAGCAACACTCAGGTTTATCAGTGTTCGCCGGTGTTGGTGAGCGTACTCGTGAAGGTAATGACTTCTACCACGAGATGAAAGAATCTAACGTTATCGACAAAGTAGCGATGGTGTTTGGTCAGATGAATGAACCTCCTGGCAACCGTTTGCGCGTTGCGTTAACTGGTTTGACAATGGCTGAAGCGTTCCGTGACGAAGGCCGTGACATTTTGTTCTTCGTTGACAATATTTATCGCTACACATTGGCCGGTACTGAAGTTTCTGCGTTACTCGGTCGTATGCCTTCTGCTGTGGGTTACCAGCCTACATTGGCTGAAGAGATGGGCAAATTGCAAGAGCGTATTACTTCTACCAAGACTGGTTCCGTTACCTCTATTCAGGCCGTTTACGTTCCTGCGGATGACTTGACCGATCCGTCACCAGCTACAACCTTCTTGCACCTTGACTCCACAGTTGTGTTGTCACGTGATATTGCTGCATTGGGTATTTATCCAGCGGTTGATCCATTGGATTCCACTAGCCGTCAGCTCGACCCACAAGTAGTTGGTCAAGAGCACTACGAAGTAGCTCGTGAAGTACAGATGACATTACAGCGTTACAAAGAGTTGCGCGACATTATTGCTATTTTGGGTATGGATGAGTTGTCACCTGAAGATAAGTTATCTGTATCACGTGCTCGTAAGATTCAGCGTTTCTTGTCCCAGCCTTTCCACGTTGCCGAAGTGTTTACTGGTTCACCAGGCAAATACGTTCCATTGAAAGAAACTATTCGTGGTTTCAAAATGATCTGCAGCGGCGAATTGGATCACTTGCCTGAGCAAGCGTTCTACATGGTGGGTTCAATTGATGAAGCCATCGAGAAAGCCAAGAAGCTTTAATCTAGGGAAATTATGTCAACCATACGCGTCGATGTAGTGAGTGCTGAGCAGTCTATTTTCAGCGGGGAAGCCAAGTTTGTTGCGCTTCCTGGCGAAAGTGGAGAGCTCGGCATTTTGCGCGGCCACACTCCTTTGATTACACGTATTCGTCCAGGCTCAGTTCGTATTGAAAAAGCTGATGGTGATGAAGAGTTTGTTTTCGTAGCAGGTGGCTATTTAGAAGTTCAGCCAGATCGCGTTACTGTTTTAGCGGATACCGCTATTCGCGGACACGATCTTGATGAAGCTAAAGCGATTGAAGCTAAGAAACGTGCTGAAGAAGCGATGCAAAACCGTGGCACTGATTTTGATTTGGCTTTGGCTCAATCTGAGTTTGCAATGGCGGCTGCACAGCTAGCTGCAATTGCTCGTTTCCGTCGTAAAAAGTAATAGCCGGTCATCTCCTTGCTGTTAAATGATCGGTTTTTAAAGGCCTGCCTGGGCGAAGCGGTTGATCAAACACCGCTTTGGCTCATGCGTCAAGCCGGTCGATATCTTCCCGAGTACAACGCTACTCGCGCCAGAGCTGGAAGTTTTTTAGGGCTCGCAAAAAATCCTGCATACGCTACTGAAGTAACCCTTCAACCTTTAGATCGCTATCCATTGGATGCGGCGATTTTATTCTCCGATATTTTGACTATCCCTGATGCCATGGGATTGGGCTTGAAATTTACTGCTGGTGAAGGCCCAAGCTTTGAGCATCCTCTTCGCACTGAAGAGGCAGTTAAGAAATTGCGTGTGGCCGATATGGATCAGCTCAAATATGTATTTGATGCGGTTTCAGAAATTCGGAAAGCATTGATACAGGATGGCAAGCAGCGTGTTCCATTAATTGGTTTCTCGGGAAGCCCGTGGACATTGGCGTGCTATATGGTTGATGGTTCAAGTGCCGATGATTTTCGTCATGCCAAAACGATGATGTTTAGTCGTCCTGACTTGATGCAGCATATCCTTGATATTAATGCTCAGTCAGTGGCAGCCTATTTGATAGAGCAAGTTAAAGCAGGCGCTCAAGCTTTGATGATTTTTGATACTTGGGGTGGAATGCTGCCAGATGGCTGGTATCAAAAAATGTCTCTGGCCTCAATGCAAAAAGTGATTTCTTTATTGCCACGCGAACATGAAGGCAGAAAAATTCCAGTAATCATGTTTACCAAAGGCGGCGGGATTTGGTTGAACGATATGGCGCAAGTTGGTGCTGATGTTATTGCCATTGATTGGACAATGTCGCTGAGTCGCGCACGCAAACAATTGCTGGCATTGAACAAGCCATTAGCATTGCAAGGTAATTTAGACCCGCTTATTCTGTTCTCAGAGCCAAAACAAATTGCGCAGCAAGCAAACCTCCTGCTTGAGGATTTGGCGAGTGCTCCAGCCCTTAAATCGGGCTTACATCCTCTAGACGGACATGTCTTTAACCTAGGGCATGGGATTTCTCAATTTACCCCTCCTGAAAGTGTTACGGCTCTCGCCGAAGCGGTCATTGAGCGCTCAAGGGCTCTCAGGATAAAGTCGTAATACTGAGTGATTGCTAACTTGCCGCTAGGATTTTTGGCGAAAGTTATGCACAGATAGCGGGAAAATTCGAAATTCAGTGAGATTGCGAATAAAGATGAAAATTCACTTTCGAATATCTTTGTAAGTTACTGATTTATATAAATAATTACTAAAAAGCTTTAAAAGGGTGCAGAATCCGAAAGCTGATAAATTAGCTTATAAATCAGAATCCTCGGATGATATCCACAGACTTATCCACAAGCAAACTAGAGATTTGAAGTAAATCATGCCCCCTCCAATCGTTGTCCAAGTTGTTGTTGATAAGCCCCTTGCCCAGGGCTTTGACTACTTGTGGGACGAAGAGGCATTAGGGTGCGACCCACAAGTGGGGGCAATAGTTGAGGTTCCCTTTGGGCGCAGTTCACTGGTGGGATTGGTAATTAAAGTAAGCGCTCACTCAGACTATGATCTTGATAAATTAAAAGGGGTAAGCAAAATTGCGCCCCTTCCCCCCTTGGACCCAGCAGTATTGAAGTTAATGAACTTTGCCAGCCAGTATTACATTCATGCGCTAGGCGAGACCATTATTCCCACCATTCCACAGATGTGGAAAAAGCCAGATGATTGGGAAAAGATCCCCAAGAAATTAGCGGCGGACGAAGAAAAACAAAAGAAAAAAATCAAATTAGAAGCAATTGAGGGTTATGTTGATGAGGTCCATCTGAACGATGGCCAAAAACTTGCCTTAAAAAAATTGCGTACCATTCCTTCAAGTGAATTCAAAGCAATACTGTTGCAGGGACAAACTGGTAGTGGAAAGACTGCTGTATTTTTAAATTGGTTGAGTGGTATTTTGGAAGATGCAAGCGCACAGGCATTGCTCTTGGTGCCGGAAATTAATTTAACGCCACAGTTGGAGCGCAGAGTGCGCGCTTATTTTCCAGATAAAAAAATGGTCGTGCTTCACAGTGGCGTGAGTGAAAAAGTTAGAGGCATCGCCTGGCATGATGCGATGAGTGGTAAAGCCCAAATTATTTTGGGAACAAGATTGGCTGCATTAACTCCCCTGCCTAATCTGCGCGCCATTGTTGTTGATGAAGAGCATGATCCATCTTATAAACAGCAAGATGGTATCCGTTACTCTGCAAGGGATCTTGCGATATGGCGTGCCCACGACCTTAAGATACCGATCTTATTGGCCTCTGCTACACCATCGCTTGAGACTTGGATGGCTGCCAGGGCTAGCCGTTATGAATATATTCGTCTGGATCAGCGCGCGCAAGGCGCAAGCTTGCCAAAAGTGCATTTGATCAATACGCGCGATCCACAAACACAATTTAGTCCGGGCGATATAGAGAAGCCAAAATCCAAAAGCCTGATTACTAAAACCCTTGCGAAGGCTGTTAGCCAGAATCTACAAAATAAGCAGCAAAGCCTAATACTCATCAATCGACGAGGTTATGCTCCAGTGCTTAGCTGCGGCGCTTGCTCATGGCTCTCAAGATGCGAGCAATGTAGCTCCTATATGGTGCTGCATAAAGCAGGAGCACTAGGCAGGAAGTCGGTTTTAAGTTGCCACCACTGCGGCTTGGTTAAATCGATTCCAAACCATTGCCCTGATTGTGGCAATGCCGACTTGAAGACCTTGGGACAGGGAACTCAAAAGATTGAAGATGCTATTGAGGAGATGTGGCCGGCTGCAAGAGTGCTGCGAGTCGATACAGACTCCAGCAGAAAGAGTAAGGGTGCCGAAGAGCTCTTTCAGGAAATTCACGAAGGCAATGTCGATATTGTGGTTGGGACCCAGATGATTGCCAAGGGGCACGATTACCAAAATATTGGCTTAGTAGCTGTATTGGATGCTGACAGCAGATTGTTTTCTCAAGATTTTAGGGCTGCAGAGCGATTATTTGCACAGCTAGTTCAGGTTGCAGGACGGGCTGGGCGATCCAATAAGGATGGTGAAGCAGGCGGCGCTATTTATATTGAAACCCAGTTCCCAGAATCTGCGGTTTTTCAGTTTTTACTGCGCCATGACGTAGATGGGTTTTTAAGCTTTACGGCCAATGAAAGAAAAGAAGCGGGTTTGCCGCCATTTGCCTATCAGGCTCTCATCCATGCTGAGGCTAAAAGTTTAGATAAAGCAATTCAGTTTTTGAGTGGTTTGAAAGGATATTTAAAGTCTCGGGGCCACATCAATAAAGGCCTCAGAGTCTATGATCCAGTACCTAAGGCGATGATGCGAGTAGCTGGATCGGAGCGCGCTCAACTTCTGGTGGAGTCTGATGATCGAAAAACCCTGCAAGAAATCTTAGAGGCGATGGATCTTTATTTGCGAGAGAACTCTCAGGGGCGCATTAGTAAAGAAGGGCGCATTCGTTGGTTAATTGAGCGCGACCCTATTTCAATCTGATTGATTTCAGATATCAGGCGCCAGGGCCCGCGTTATATATTTCTGGGGTCAGGAGTTGATTGAGTTCTTCGTTAAGAATTTCATCGGAGGCGGGTTTGATTTTGAATAGCCAAACACCGTATGGATTTTCATTGACGATCTCGGGTGATGCATCCACTGCTTCATTGAGGGCAACAATCTCACCGCTTACTGGCGCATGAATATCACTGGCCGCCTTCACTGACTCAATAACGGCAATAGCCTCCCCCTGCTTTACTTGTTGCCCAAGCTTTGGGGCCTGAAAGAACATCACATCGCCTAGCGCCTCTTGCGCATGATTACTAATACCAACCCACACTAAGCCATCATTTTCCTGATCGGCCCATTCGTGAGTTTCTGCAAATTTAAATGTATCTTGGCTATTCATTGTTTTATCCTTTAGGTGCATTTTATGCCGACTCCCCTAAACTAGCTTTCCCCAATGATTCACTTAACTATTTGTACATATGCCAATTAAATTAGGAATTGTTCCTGTTACTCCGTATGAGCAAAATTGCTCGATTTTGGTTTGCCAGGAGACTGGCGATGCTGCTGTCGTTGATCCTGGCGGGGATATTGAAAAGATCCTTGAGGGCGTTAAGCAGATGGGTGGCAAGGTTAAAAAGATATTACTGACGCATGGACATTTAGATCACTGCGCGGCCGCCAAAGACTTGGCTGATCAGCTTGGTGTGCCTATTGAGGGGCCACAAGAAGAGGAGCGTTTTTGGATTGATCAGCTGCCAGAACAAACAGTGCGTTTTGGTTTTGGGCATGCCAAAGTTTTCGAGCCTGATCGTTGGTTAAATAATGGCGATCATGTGCAGGTGGGAAATATTGATCTAGAGGTATTTCATTGCCCTGGGCACACACCTGGTCACGTTGTATTTTTTGACAAAGAAGATCGTCTTGCAATTGTGGGCGATGTTTTATTCGCGGGCTCAATTGGCAGAACTGATTTTCCGCGTGGTAATCATGCAGATTTAATTAATGCGATTAAAACCAAATTGTGGCCCTTGGGAGATGATGTACAGTTTGTTCCTGGTCATGGACCAATGTCCACGTTTGGTCAAGAGCGCAAAACGAATCCCTATGTGGGAGATGGCGCGTAGCTAATGAATCTAGCCATTTGAACTACAAGTGAGTATTAGGTTTTGGCTGAACCGGTACGATGCGTACGGTTGTATAAACAGCTGGCGCAGATCCAGCGCTGCTTGCGATTACTTGTCGGAATCCATGTGCCACCCTCAAGTCGTTTTTCACGGCTGCAAGAAGAGCAAAATTTCAGGCTCTGGGAGGTTTCTTGGGTAGCTGCTGGAGTCGATGTAGTCATGGGCAATCCGGGTAAGGCAAATCTTATACAGAGATCTATTTTACCCGTTTTGTCCCGCTGGGGCTGGGGTTAGCACAACCCGTACCGAATCGGCCGTTTTGTTCCCGTCAAAATCTAACCAAGCCTTGTTTTCAAAGTCATAGAGCTTGCACTTGCGCGCAGTATCGAAATACCAGCCCCAAGAGAACTTTTGTACAAAAATACGCTCTGGAAGGATCGTTTCTAGGGTCTGTTGGGCCTCTGGCAGGCGATAAAGCGGTACGCTCATATCCACATGATGCGCAGTGTGCTCCATGATGTGGTGCATCAATTTGCCCCAAATCCAGTTAAAAGTCAGGTGAACAGTTGTGGATACAAACGGCTGGGCGCGTAACCACTCCGATTTCTTGTCATACCAAGAGACTTTTGGATGGGTATGGTGCACGTAAACCACAAATCCAATCATGCCGTTCCAGAACAAGAATGGCACCGCAAAGCCAGTGATCAAGCCAATCCAAATAGACTGCCCGGTAGCGATGGCTCCAGCAATTAAGCAACCAATCCAAATGATTGCAAATGCGGTAACAAGCAAATTGTCTTTTAAGAAAATAGGACGATCACCAGGCTTGTTTTTTGCATTTGGGAAGTACTCACGTCTCCACCAAATTTCAATGAGGTAATAAAAAACAGGGCCCCAGCCGCTACGGTAAAGGCGTTCTAGAGCCTTACGCAGCGGGGGAAGCGCGTCGTATTCTGATTTTGATAGGGGTGCCCATACAAAATCAAAACCTTTTAGATTGGTTTGACCATGATGCACAACGTTATGACCAACATCCCACAAGCTATATGGTGTGAGAGATGGCAAGAACGCAATACGACCCAATACTTTATTCAGTTCGCGATTGGGTGTGTAACTTTGATGGCAAGCATCGTGACCCAAAATAAAGATGCGACCTGTTACAAAACCGGCAATCAAACCAAAAACAATTTTGAGTAAAACGCTCTCTACGAAGATCGTTCCTGCAATACAGCCTAGCCAGAGGAAGGCATCGATTGCTAGGAGCATGATTGCGCGCCCAGTTTCGCCTTGTGCCATCGGGATTAGCCAGCTTCGAATGATTTTTCGATGCGGTAATGGCGCCTCTGGGTGCAAAGGGTTAGTTAAGGAAGGCTCTGAAAGGGCGGTATTTAGATGTGTAGACACGATAAGAATCAATAAGTTAGGTGCAAATGATAGCGGTTTTCGCAATTTTCCGCATGATGTAGGTCAAAAACCCCTTGATTTTTGGCGCGCCCGGCAGGAATCGAACCTGCGACCCTTGGCTTCGGAGGCCAATACTCTATCCACTGAGCTACGGGCGCTAGTGGAAAAACTGGTTACCCCTCTATTGTAAGTGTCTATAACCCTTCTCTCTAGTTATAATCTCGACAAAACCACCCTAAAACCCGTCAAACGATAAATTCTTATGAGCAACGAGCACGGAAGTCTAATTAAGTCCCCAAAACAACTCATCATCATGGTGTTTGCAAGCTTTTTTGTGCCACTCATCATCATTTTGTTGTTAATGGTTTTTGTGAACAATGGCAAGCGCGCAGATTCATCTGCTTCTGCTGATCAAATCATTAAGCCAGTAGCGCAATTGAATTTTAAAGATGCTAACGAGCCTGCGGCTCCTGCCACTAGCGCCAAATAAGCCCTCGGTGCATATTGAAGAGCTGGCCTTGTGCCAGCTTTTTATTTTTAACTACTCACTCTTTGCATCTAAAGCAATTTGGTAGGCTTCTTTTTTTGTGAGGCCTAAAGTTTGCGAAAGAACGGCAGCAATTTCTTTGCTCCCCATATAGGGGCTCAGCGCATTAGCCCACAACAAGAGAGCTGAATGCTCTGGAGTTTCATCGCTATTGGCTGATCGCCCTGCAACCACAATGACAAATTCACCCTTAAGGCTCTCTGCTGCCTCTAGCCAGTGAGTAACGTCTTGCGCTTGAAGTGGCACCAGCTGCTCAAATTTTTTGGTTAATTCACGGCAGACTAAAAGCTGACGATCGGCCTCTAAATTTTTTGCAAGCAATGTAAGGGTATCTCTAATATGGTGTGGAGACTCAAAAAAGATGCTTGCCTTTTTACTGCTGGAGATGTCCTGCAGTAGAGCATCGCGTTCTTTAGTTTTGTTGGGCCAAAAACCTAAAAACTGAAAGCGCCCTTCCGAGTGATGCATCACTGAGCCGGCTGCTGAGATGGCGCTTGATACAGCGCTTGCGCCCGGAATGGGAATTACTCTTAGCCCTGCTTTTTGAACCTCATTTACCAGCTTTGCCCCTGGGTCCGAGACTCCTGGGGTTCCGGCATCTGAAATATAGGCCCAGCGCTCATTATTTAAGAGGTGTTGTATGACTGTTTGAGCGCCGCCAATTTCATTGTGTTCGTGCAACGCTAAACATTTTTTATGAATGCCAAATTGTTGGAGTAATGCCGCGCTATGTCTAGTGTCCTCACAGGCGATCCCATCGACTGAATTGAGAACATGCAGGGCCCGCAAAGTAATGTCACCCAAATTGCCGATAGGTGTCGCAACCATGTACAAAGCCCCAGCAGGCAAGTCCTGCTGCTTTAAAAAATCGAAAGAGCTAAATTCCATGGGGGTTGCCTGCAAAAAGTTAAACAATTAGTAAGAGGATACGTTGCTTTTGGGATAAGCTGATTGCTACTGAGATTAGGACATCTTTGGCGCATAATATTGTTATGGAAAAAGATATCAACGAACGTTTGCGTCAGCGTGCCTCCCAGCATTTTCTGGATAGCATTGCCGTAAAACAAGAGGCTGAAAAACTGCTCCCCGAATCTGTTGCTAGGGGCGTACTGGCGATGGTGGATTGTTTGCGTACCGGCGGTAAGATCATGGCCTGTGGCAATGGCGGCTCTGCCGCTGATGCGCAACACTTTGCAGCAGAACTCGTTGGTCGCTTTGAGAGAGAGCGTCAAGAGTTGGCTGCGATTGCTTTGACGACAGACACTTCAATTCTTACGGCTATTGGAAATGACTATAGCTACGACGAGATTTTTAGTAAGCAAGTTCGCGGTCTTGGGAAAAAAGGCGACATTCTGTTGAGTATTTCAACCTCAGGGAATTCGAAGAACGTGATTAAAGCCATTGAGGCTGCCAAAAAGCTTGGTATGAAAGTCATCGCATTCACTGGCAATGGTGGTGGCAAGATTGCACAACTATTAGATAAAGATGATGTCCACTTGTGTGCACCATCTACGCGAACTGCGCGCATTCAAGAAACGCATTTGGTTTTGCTACATGCTTTATGTGATGGCGTAGATCACGTACTACTCGACTGAAAATTATTGTTACTTCAATACAGAAATTACCCAAATGAAAATCTCATTCCTCAGAAAACTGTTTCTCGCTACTCTCGTTGTTTCACAACTTTCTGCATGCGCAGTGGTTGCTGTTGGCGGGGTAGCGGCGGGCGCTGCCGTTATGGCGGATCGACGCACACCAGCCGTGCAAGCAATTGACAAAGGCATTGAGTTAGAGGCAGAGAATGCGCTAGCAAAAAGATTTGGTGATAACGCACACATTAACGTGACTTCGTTTAATCAAAAAGTATTGCTCACTGGCGAAGTGAAGGATGCTGATATTAAGGGTGACGCAGGAGCTTATGTCAAGGCGATGAAGAATGCGCGCTCCGTGTTTAATGAATTGGTTGTTGGGCCAAACAGTAACTACACATCACGCGCAAATGACTCTTATCTGGAGTCTAAGATCAAAACACAAATGGTCTTTACTGACCAGTTACCGTCAAACTCTATGGTTATAGTGGCGGAAGGGGGTAGCGTCTATCTTATGGGGATCTTGACGCAAAGTGAAGCTGACCTTGCCAAGAAAATTGCGAGCAATACCAATGGCGTAAAAGATGTTTATGTTTACTTCGACATCATTTCTCAAGAAGAAAAAGTTCGCTTAGAAAAGCAAGGCAAAGCAGATCAAACTCAATCTAGTAGCCCTCCAAAATTTCAATAATTTTTTCGTAGGTTGTCGATGCTAAAAAAGCGAGTGATTGTAAAAATAGTTTTTTTATTTACAACGCTCGCTCTTTTCATGTCTGTTGCGCAGGCGAATGTTGAAGATGAGAATGCATTCGTACTTGCAAAACAAAACGCTTGCTTGGGTTGTCATGCAGTGAATAAAAAAATTGTGGGCCCTAGTTTTCAAGCGGTGGCAGAAAAATATAAAAACGATTCAAACGCTCAAGTATTTTTAAAAAATAAGATTGCTAAAGGGGGGTCTGGTTCATGGGGCGTTGTACCTATGCCGGCCAACTCAAAATTAAGTAATGCAGATCTATCTACATTAAGCGGCTGGATCTTGCGTGGAGCGCCCTACAAAAACTAGAGCTGTAAATTAGCGCGCTAAGCCTGGTCTGCCTAGAAACCACCACCAGGCTTCATTAGAGCGCTTGAGGTTTTCTTTTAGGGCGTAGTCCATGCCAGCCCACTGCTCATTGGCGGCCTCTTCCACAATAGTTGCGGTATTTGCTGGGGGCAGCTTAAGGCAAGCATCAGCATCGCCATAGGCGTACTCAACTGTCATCCCTGCCTTTTGCGCCAGATGCATCATGGCTTTGTTATTGGCAAGGCAATGAACGTAAAGGGTTTCAATGCTGGTATTGCGTGAGTGAACGGCTGAGCGTTGTAACAATGCTGTGCCCAGGCCCTGAGAGCGCCCTTCTGGTAGCACTGACACACCAAATTCAGCAGCTCGTGCCTCGCCTTTGTGCTCTGGCAAATAGGCTAAATGGGCCATGCCAACAAGTTTCAGATCTAAGTTGAAAACACCAAAAATGACATCCCGATTGAAATCTAGACCCTCAACATAGTGACGAATCACTTCGTCGGGGGTCTGAGTACCAAATCGTAGACGTCTATCTTCATCATTTAGTTGCAATAAATGATTCAGTATTTCCTGTTTATATCCAGCGTGAAGTTCGCGAACAGGCACAGCTCTCCCGGCAGAATGCGGGCTTGAGGGTGAGTGGCTATTCGCTAATTTATTGTGCATAGCAATATTTTAGCAGGGATAAGGGAAAATTTCAGGGTTTTCCCTATGTTTGTTGGAAATACGCCAAATAAGAATGAAAAAACAGCGTAATTTTTGGGTTGACTAGGCCTAAACCTTAAAAAATAGGATTTTTTTAAAAAAAGTTGAAATTTTTTTTAAAATCTAAACCATTGTTTTAATTGACTATATTTTTAAAGTAAGAAAAAACTTAGCCTTTTTTAAGTAAAAGAGTACGAAAGGTGTTGACGACCCTGAAAATGTGGGATATAGTCTCACCTCTCTGCTGAATGTTTTATGAAATACGAAACAAGTCAGCCCTCTTTAAAAATTAGTCAACCGATAATTGTGGGTACTAAGTGAAAGCATCCAGTCCTTCGGGACAGATGTAAATAAATAGTACTCATAGACAGTAAAAAGATTTGGTTTTATTACCAAGTCAATTTCTTGAATGAGTGCGACGATCCGCAAGGATCACAGGAATTGAACTGAAGAGTTTGATCCTGGCTCAGATTGAACGCTGGCGGCATGCCTTACACATGCAAGTCGAACGGCAGCACGGGTGCTTGCACCTGGTGGCGAGTGGCGAACGGGTGAGTAATACATCGGAACGTACCTTATCGTGGGGGATAACGCAGCGAAAGCTGTGCTAATACCGCATACGCCCTGAGGGGGAAAGCGGGGGATCGAAAGACCTCGCGCGATTAGAGCGGCCGATGCCTGATTAGCTTGTTGGTGGGGTAAAAGCCCACCAAGGCGACGATCAGTAGCTGGTCTGAGAGGACGATCAGCCACACTGGGACTGAGACACGGCCCAGACTCCTACGGGAGGCAGCAGTGGGGAATTTTGGACAATGGGGGAAACCCTGATCCAGCAATGCCGCGTGAGTGAAGAAGGCCTTCGGGTTGTAAAGCTCTTTTGTCAGGGAAGAAACACCGGCTCTAACACAGTCCGGGAATGACGGTACCTGAAGAATAAGCACCGGCTAACTACGTGCCAGCAGCCGCGGTAATACGTAGGGTGCGAGCGTTAATCGGAATTACTGGGCGTAAAGCGTGCGCAGGCGGTTATACAAGACAGGCGTGAAATCCCCGGGCTTAACCTGGGAATGGCGCCTGTGACTGTATAGCTAGAGTGTGTCAGAGGGGGGTAGAATTCCACGTGTAGCAGTGAAATGCGTAGATATGTGGAGGAATACCAATGGCGAAGGCAGCCCCCTGGGATAACACTGACGCTCATGCACGAAAGCGTGGGGAGCAAACAGGATTAGATACCCTGGTAGTCCACGCCCTAAACGATGCTGACTAGTTGTTCGGGATTTACATCCTGAGTAACGTAGCTAACGCGTGAAGTCAGCCGCCTGGGGAGTACGGTCGCAAGATTAAAACTCAAAGGAATTGACGGGGACCCGCACAAGCGGTGGATGATGTGGATTAATTCGATGCAACGCGAAAAACCTTACCTACCCTTGACATGTCACTAACGAAGTAGAGATACATTAGGTGCTCGTAAGAGAAAGTGAACACAGGTGCTGCATGGCTGTCGTCAGCTCGTGTCGTGAGATGTTGGGTTAAGTCCCGCAACGAGCGCAACCCTTGTCTTTAGTTGCTACGCAAGAGCACTCTAAAGAGACTGCCGGTGACAAACCGGAGGAAGGTGGGGATGACGTCAAGTCCTCATGGCCCTTATGGGTAGGGCTTCACACGTCATACAATGGTGCATACAGAGGGTTGCCAACCCGCGAGGGGGAGCTAATCTCAGAAAATGCATCGTAGTCCGGATCGTAGTCTGCAACTCGACTACGTGAAGCTGGAATCGCTAGTAATCGCGGATCAGAATGTCGCGGTGAATACGTTCCCGGGTCTTGTACACACCGCCCGTCATACCATGGGAGTGGGTTTTGCCAGAAGCCGTTAGCCTAACCGCAAGGAGGGCGACTGCCACGGCAGGGTTCATGACTGGGGTAAAGTCGTAACAAGGTAGCCGTATCGGAAGGTGCGGCTGGATCACCTCCTTTCTAGAGAAAAGATGCTGAATCCTAGTGCCCACACTTATCGGTTGACAATAAAAGCCACGGGTCTGTAGCTCAGCTGGTTAGAGCACTGTGTTGATAACGCAGGGGTCGTAGGTTCAAGTCCTACCAGACCCACCACCAGCCAGAAACAAGACTTAGTGGGACGTTGGGGGATTAGCTCAGCTGGGAGAGCACCTGCTTTGCAAGCAGGGGGTCGTCGGTTCGATCCCGTCATCCTCCACCATCATCTAAATGTCAAAACTAAGCGAATATTTAATCGTTTAGTTTTGCCATTTATGGCTGTTCTTTAAAAATTTGAGTAAGCAAAGTGTCAAATGTTTCTTTGAGAGGACATTTGGCAATGTAATAAGGGTAAAGATTGAATCATCAATCAGTAATACAAACGAGTTTTACCAAGTTCTTAACAAAGTACTTACAGTTTGGATTACGGCAAACATGTCAGAAGTAGAAGTAAAACCTTTAACAGGTACTAGCAATGGTGCTCGTTATAGGATCAAGTGAATAAGTGCACATGATGGATGCCTTGGCGATTACAGGCGACGAAAGACGTTATAACCTGCGATAAGCCCCGGGGAGCTGGTAAATAAGCTTTGATCCGGGGATTTCTGAATGGGGAAACCCACCACTTTTGTGGTATCCATACCTGAATACATAGGGTATGAGAAGCGAACCTTGTGAACTGAAACATCTAAGTAGCAAGAGGAAAAGACATCAACCGAGATTCCCAGAGTAGTGGCGAGCGAAATGGGAACAGCCTTCTAGTGATATCTCAGTAATTAACAGAATGGAATGGAAAGTCCAACAATAAAGGGTGATAGTCCCGTATGTGAAAATTATTGAGTGGTACTAGGCTAGAGACAAGTAGGGCGGGACACGTGAAATCCTGTCTGAATATGGGGGGACCATCCTCCAAGGCTAAATACTCGTAATCGACCGATAGTGAACAAGTACCGTGAGGGAAAGGCGAAAAGAACCCCGGGAGGGGAGTGAAATAGATCCTGAAATTGTGTGCATACAAACAGTAGGAGCCTCGTAAGGGGTGACTGCGTACCTTTTGTATAATGGGTCAGCGACTTACATTCAGTAGCAAGCTTAACCGAATAGGGAAGGCGTAGCGAAAGCGAGTCCGAATAGGGCGCTAGTTGCTGGGTGTAGACCCGAAACCAGTTGATCTATCCATGGCCAGGTTGAAGGTGCGGTAACACGTACTGGAGGACCGAACCCACTAACGTTGAAAAGTTAGGGGATGAGCTGTGGATAGGGGTGAAAGGCTAAACAAAACTGGAAATAGCTGGTTCTCTCCGAAAACTATTTAGGTAGTGCCTCGTGTATCACTGTAGGGGGTAGAGCACTGTCATGGTAGTGGGGTCCATTGCGGATTACTGCGCCATAGCAAACTCCGAATACCTACAAGTGCAAGCACGGGAGACAGACATCGGGTGCTAACGTCCGGTGTCAAGAGGGAAACAACCCAGACCGCCAGCTAAGGTCCCTAATATATGCTAAGTGGGAAACGAAGTGGGAAGGCTAAAACAGTCAGGAGGTTGGCTTAGAAGCAGCCATCCTTTAAAGAAAGCGTAATAGCTCACTGATCGAGTCGTCCTGCGCGGAAGATGTAACGGGGCTAAGCATATAACCGAAGCTGCGGATCACAGCAATGTGATGGTAGGAGAGCGTTCTGTAAGCCTGTGAAGGTGTCTTGTAAAGGATGCTGGAGGTATCAGAAGTGCGAATGCTGACATGAGTAGCGATAAAGGGGGTGAAAAGCCCCCTCGCCGTAAGCCCAAGGTTTCCTGTTCAACGTTCATCGGAACAGGGTGAGTCGGCCCCTAAGGCGAGGCAGAGATGCGTAGCTGATGGGAACAAGGTTAATATTCCTTGACCATTGTTAGATGCGATGGGGGGACGGATCGCGGAAAGTTGTCCGGGTGTTGGAAGTCCCGGTTCTTGCGTTGGAGATGGCTATTAGGTAAATCCGGTAGCGTAATTCAAGGGCGTGAGACGAGCGAATTTATTCGCGAAGCAATTGGAAGTGGTTCCAAGAAAAGCCTCTAAGCTTCAGTCTAACAAGACCGTACCGCAAACCGACACAGGTGGGCGAGATGAGTATTCTAAGGCGCTTGAGAGAACTCAGGAGAAGGAACTCGGCAAATTTGTACCGTAACTTCGGGATAAGGTACGCCCTGGTAGTTTGACCCTGTACAAGGGGAGGACGAAAGGGTTGCAATAAAAAGGTGGCTGCGACTGTTTAATAAAAACACAGCACTCTGCAAACACGAAAGTGGACGTATAGGGTGTGACGCCTGCCCGGTGCTGGAAGATTAAATGATGGGGTGCAAGCTCTTGATTGAAGTCCCAGTAAACGGCGGCCGTAACTATAACGGTCCTAAGGTAGCGAAATTCCTTGTCGGGTAAGTTCCGACCTGCACGAATGGCGTAACGATGGCCACACTGTCTCCTCCTGAGACTCAGCGAAGTTGAAATGTTTGTGATGATGCAATCTACCCGTGGCTAGACGGAAAGACCCCATGAACCTTTACTGTAGCTTTGCATTGGACTTTGAATCGGTCTGTGTAGGATAGGTGGGAGGCGTTGATAACAGGATGCTAGTTCTGTTGGAGCCAACCTTGAAATACCACCCTGATTTATTTGAGGTTCTAACCTTGGCCCGTTATCCGGGTCGGGAACAGTGCATGGTAGGCAGTTTGACTGGGGCGGTCTCCTCCCAAAGTGTAACGGAGGAGTACGAAGGTACGCTTGGTACGGTCGGACATCGTACCTAAAGTGCAATGGCAAAAGCGTGCTTAACTGCGAGACCGACAAGTCGAGCAGGTGCGAAAGCAGGTCATAGTGATCCGGTGGTTCTGTATGGAAGGGCCATCGCTCAACGGATAAAAGGTACTCTGGGGATAACAGGCTGATACCGCCCAAGAGTTCATATCGACGGCGGTGTTTGGCACCTCGATGTCGGCTCATCTCATCCTGGGGCTGTAGCCGGTCCCAAGGGTATGGCTGTTCGCCATTTAAAGAGGTACGTGAGCTGGGTTTAAAACGTCGTGAGACAGTTTGGTCCCTATCTGCCATGGGCGTTGGAGATTTGACGGGGGCTGCTCCTAGTACGAGAGGACCGGAGTGGACATTCCGCTGGTGTACCTGTTGTTTCGCCAGAAGCATCGCAGGGTAGCTATGAATGGAAGAGATAACCGCTGAAAGCATCTAAGCGGGAAACTTGCCTGAAGATGAGATCTCCCGTAGGTTTAACCTACATAAAGGGTCGTTGAAGACCACAACGTTGATAGGTCGGGTGTGGAAGTGCAGTAATGCATTAAGCTAACCGATACTAATTGCCCGTTAGGCTTGATCCTATAACCAGCACTATTGTGTTGGATGTTTGCCAGATTTAATCTGCATCCTTATTACATGCTTACTCAAATAGAGTTGTTGATTTAATCAGCAACTCGACCCTCTACGCCCGGTGACCATAGCAAGTTGGAACCACTCCTTCCCATCCCGAACAGGACAGTGAAACGACTTTACGCCGATGATAGTGCGGATTACCCGTGTGAAAGTAGGTAACTGCCGGGCACCAATGCGACGCCCAGACCCTCTTAGGTCTGGGCGTTTTTACTTGTGCAAAGCGTTTAGAGATATTGACAGAAACTCCATTTGGAGTCAGAATATTGGGTTCGCGGAGGGGTGTCCGAGCGGCTAAAGGAGGCAGACTGTAAATCTGTTGGCTATGCCTACGTAGGTTCGAATCCTACCCCCTCCACCAGATGTGCGGGATTAGTTTAATGGTAAAACAGCAGATTTCCAATCTTCGGTCAAGAGTTCGATTCTCTTATCCCGCTCCAGAATTTGTTGCATTAGATTTCGCCCATGTGGCTCAGTGGTAGAGCACTCCCTTGGTAAGGGAGAGGTCGGCAGTTCGATCCTGCCCATGGGCACCATGTTTGATTTTATTAATTGTGTATTTCGTGTTTGGTTTAAGAGTTAACTAAAGGCAGATTAAAAATGGCAAAAGAAAAATTCGAGCGGACAAAACCGCACGTAAACGTAGGCACCATCGGTCACGTTGACCACGGTAAAACCACATTGACAGCAGCAATTGCAACCGTGCTTTCTAAAGCATTCGGTGGCGAAGCTAAAGCATACGATCAGATCGATGCTGCTCCTGAAGAAAAAGCACGTGGTATTACGATTAATACTGCGCACGTTGAGTACGAGACTGCAAACCGTCACTACGCACACGTGGATTGCCCAGGACATGCTGACTACGTGAAGAACATGATTACTGGTGCTGCTCAGATGGACGGCGCAATTTTAGTTTGCTCTGCTGCTGACGGCCCAATGCCACAAACTCGTGAGCACATCCTCTTGGCACGCCAAGTGGGCGTTCCTTACATCATCGTGTTCTTGAACAAGTGCGACATGGTTGATGACGAAGAGTTGTTAGAGCTCGTAGAAATGGAAGTTCGTGAGCTTTTATCTAAATACAAATTCCCTGGCGATGACACACCAATCATCCGTGGTTCTGCTAAGTTAGCTCTTGAAGGCGACGAAGGCCCATTGGGTAAAGAAGCCATCATGAAATTGGCTGAAGCTTTGGATACCTTTATTCCTACTCCAGAACGTGCTGTTGACGGCGCATTCTTGATGCCAGTAGAAGATGTGTTCTCTATCTCCGGTCGCGGTACTGTTGTGACTGGTCGTATCGAGCGCGGTATTGTTAAGGTTGGTGAAGAGATCGAAATTATCGGTATCAAGCCAACACTCAAGACTACTTGTACTGGTGTTGAAATGTTCCGCAAATTGCTCGACCAAGGTCAAGCAGGCGATAACGTTGGTATCTTGTTACGCGGTACAAAACGTGAAGAAGTTGAGCGCGGCCAAGTATTGGCTAAGCCAGGTTCAATCACCCCACATACTCACTTTACAGCCGAGGTTTATATCTTGGGTAAAGATGAAGGTGGTCGTCATACTCCATTCTTTAACAACTATCGTCCACAGTTTTACTTCCGTACTACGGACGTAACTGGTTCAATCGAGTTGCCAAAAGACAAAGAAATGGTGATGCCTGGTGATAACGTTTCGATTACCGTAAAGCTCATCGCTCCAATCGCGATGGAAGAAGGTTTACGTTTTGCGATCCGTGAAGGTGGCCGTACTGTTGGCGCTGGCGTGGTTGCAAAGATTTTGGCTTAAGTAGTAAGTTTTAATTAGTTTTTATAAAGGGGTGTAGCTCAATTGGCAGAGCGTTGGTCTCCAAAACCAAAGGTTGGGGGTTCGATGCCCTCCGCCCCTGCCACGATTTGAACTGAAAGCAAAATGTCTCATCAAACAGCAAGTCATACTGAAGAAAAAAGCGGCTGGGTCTCTGGACTAGCTGCTTTAGTCGTCGTTGCAGCGCTAGTCTTGTACTACACGCTGGTAGATCAATCTATGTTGATTCGTCTCGCTGTTTTGTTTGGCGGTATTGCTGCTGCAGTTTTAATTGTGGCGATTTCACCAGATGGGCGCCGTTTTATCGCCTACGCAAAAGATTCTTGGTATGAAGTAAAAAAGGTTGTTTGGCCAACTCGTAAAGAGACCACCCAAATGACTCTAGTCGTATTTGGCTTTGTTCTGATCATGTCCTTATTTTTATGGATTGCAGACAAATTGATTGAATGGCTAGTTTTTTCAGTCTTTTTGGGCTGGAAGTGAGTAAAAAATGATTGATTCTGAAGTAGCTACTAATCCACAGGCTATCGGCAATATGCGCTGGTACGTCATTCATGCTTATTCCGGAATGGAAAAGAGCGTGAAAAGAGGCCTTGAAGAGCGTATTGCACGCTCTGGAATGCCTGAGAAATTTGGCCGTATTTTGGTCCCTTCCGAAGAGGTTGTGGAGATCAAGTCCGGTACCAAGTCAGTTTCTGAGCGTCGTTTCTTCCCAGGCTATGTCCTAATTGAGATGGAAATGACCGATGAGAGCTGGCATTTGGTGAAAAATACACCAAAAGTAACCGGTTTCGTAGGCGGCGTACGCAACCGCCCAAGCCCGATTTCCACTACGGAAGTAGCAAAAATCATGGATCAAATGCAGGCTGGGGTGGATAAACCCAAGCCTAAGACCCTATTTGAAGTTGGCGAGATCGTGCGAGTTAAAGAAGGACCATTTGTTGATTTCAACGGAAATATCGAAGAAGTCAATTATGAGAAGTCAAGATTGCGCGTTTCTGTTACAATTTTCGGCCGCGGTACCCCAGTTGAGCTGGAGTTCGGCCAGGTAGAAAAGATGTAAAAACAAGGACTTAGTCCTGGTTTTAGTAGTTAGTAGTTAAGTGGTTAGCAATAACCGAGGAGCGGAGCTAGAAAGCCAAAAATTAGCGAAGCGTTTACTCAACGGCGGTCTTTCCTTATGAGGTTAGGCGCGCTTTAAGGAGCACACATGGCAAAGAAGATTATTGGATTTATTAAGCTGCAGATCCCTGCAGGTAAAGCAAATCCATCACCACCCGTAGGTCCAGCATTGGGTCAACGCGGTCTTAACATTATGGAATTCTGTAAGGCGTTCAATGCTCAAACTCAGAGCATGGAACCTGGCCTACCAATTCCAGTCGTGATTACAGCGTTTGCTGATAAGAGCTTCACATTCATCATGAAGACTCCTCCAGCAACCATCATGATTAAGAAGGCTGCGAAGATTGAAAAAGGATCACCACGTCCTCATACCGATAAAGTGGGCTCCATTACTCGTGCTCAGGCGGAAGAAATCGCTAAAGCAAAAATGCCAGATTTGACAGCAGCTGATATGGACGCAGCTGTTAGAACAATCGCTGGTAGCGCCCGTTCCATGGGCATCACTGTGGAAGGTCTCTAATCATGACTAAATTATCTAAACGCGTTAAAGCAATTCAATCTAAGGTTGATAGCAACAAGTTCTATTCATTAGATGACGCATTGAACCTCGTTAAAGAGTGTGCAACTGCTAAGTTTGATGAGTCTATCGATGTTGCTGTTCAGTTAGGCATTGATGCTAAGAAATCTGACCAAGTTGTGCGTGGCGCGGTAGTGCTCCCAGCTGGTACAGGTAAGCATGTTCGTGTAGCCGTTTTTGCTCAAGGCGAGAAGGCTGAACAAGCTAAAGCCGCTGGTGCAGAAATTGTTGGCATGGAAGAGCTTGCAGAACAAATTAAAGGCGGCAAAATTGATTTCGATATTTTGATCGCATCTCCAGACACAATGAAAATTGTTGGTACTTTAGGTCAAGTATTGGGCCCGCGTGGTTTGATGCCGAATCCAAAAGTTGGAACAGTGACTCCTGACGTTGCTACTGCAGTTAAAAATGCAAAAGCTGGTCAAGTTCAGTTCCGTGTGGACAAAGCCGGTATCGTGCACGCAAGCATTGGCCGTCGTTCATTCGAGCCGACTGCATTGAAATCAAACTTGCTCGCATTGCTCGAAGCTTTGAATAAAGCGAAGCCACCTGCATCTAAGGGTATTTATTTAAAGAAGGTTGCCGTAAGCAGCACTATGGGTGCAGGCGTACGCGTAGACCAAGCATCGTTACAGGCAGCAGCTTAATTAGCCTGTAACAAAAAAGAACTTTGGGTCGACTCCTGCTCTTCGAGTGAGAGTCGAACATCAAAGACCGTTGGTGAATGAGCTTGCTTTTATAGAGATGAATTCTTAATCGTTACGAAAGTAATAACCAGCGCAGATGGCGACCCTGAAAAGATTTTCACAAGAACTTTGTGAACAAATGATCAGACGCTGGTGTGTAACCCCAACTGGAAACAGTTGGTTTTTATGGAGTTAAACCGTGCCTTTGAATGTACAAGACAAAAAAGCGATTGTTGCTGATGTCGGCGCTCAATTGGCTGGAGCCCAAACTGTCGTGCTCGCTGAATACCGTGGTATTCCAGTAGAGCAGTTGACAAAGCTACGTGCTAGCGCACGTGACCAAGGTGTATATCTTCGCGTTTTGAAGAACACATTGGCACGCCGTGCTGCACAAGGCACACAGTTTGAGCCCCTTGCTGATTCGATGGTTGGCCCCTTGATCTACGGCATCTCTGCTGATCCGATTGCTTCGGCAAAAGTATTGCAGAACTTTGCTAAGACTCAAGACAAGCTAGTCATTACTGCTGGCTTATATAACGGCAAGTTGTTGGACGTAGCGGGTGTTAAATCCCTCGCGTCTATTCCAAGCCGCGATGAGTTGTTATCTCAGTTGTTGGGTGTGATGTTGGCGCCTGTATCTGCGATGGCTCGCGTATTGGGCGCAGTAGCAGCACAAAAGGCAGAAGGAGCACCTGCTCCTGTTGCAGCACCGGTAGCAGAAGTAGTGGCAGCCCCAGCAGAAGTAGTTGCTGAAGCCGCCGCTCCAGAAGCAAGTGCTGAGCCTGCAGCCGCAGCCCCAGAAGCTGGAACAGAAACACCTGAAACCCCTGCCGCTGAATAAGCGACAAATTAACTATTTAAGTATTAGGAGCTAAAAATGGCGATTACTAAAGAAGAAATCATTGATGCAGTAGGTAGCATGTCCGTTATGGATTTGAACGACTTGGTTAAGGCGTTCGAAGAGAAGTTTGGCGTTTCAGCTGCAGCGATGGCTGTTGCTGGTCCTGCTGGTGCAGCTGGCGGCGCTGCTGCTGAAGAGCAAACAGAATTCACTGTTAACTTGCTCGAAGCTGGCGCAAACAAGGTTTCAGTAATTAAGGCAGTTCGCGAAATTACTGGTCTTGGCTTGAAAGAAGCTAAGGACTTGGTTGATGGTGCACCGAAGCCAATCAAAGAAGCTGTTGATAAGAAGACAGCTGAAGAAGCTAAGAAGAAGCTTGACGAAGCAGGCGCTAAGTCAGAAATCAAGTAATACAAACTTTTCTAGCGCCTCCCAAAAGGAGTCGTTAGTTACGTTGGGTTTGATCTTTAGAGGTCAAACCCGATTTCATTTCTGATTGAAATCGGGTTTGCCTTCTGATACGACTGCAGAATGCAAGTTTGGTCGGACACTAAATCTATCGGTTTAGTGTTGTCCGCCAGTGATTGGTAGTGGCCAATCGCCAAATCTTTGTACAGTCGCTGAATTCGGAGATGAAATGAACTATAGCTTCACCGAACGCAAGCGAGTCCGTAAAAGCTTTGCTAAGCGAGTAAATAACCACCAGGTTCCGTACCTGATCGCAACGCAGCTGGAATCCTACGCTAAATTTTTACAGGCTGAAAAGCCAGCAATGTCTCGTCTTACTGAGGGACTTCAAGCTGCCTTTACATCAGCATTCCCAATTGTGTCTAACAACGGCTATGCACGTATGGAATACGTGTCTTACCAGTTATCACAGCCACCATTTGACGTTAAAGAATGTCAACAGCGTGGTTACACATACCACTCTGCCTTGCGCGCAAAAGTTCGCTTGATTATTTATGATCGCGAAGCGCCTACTAAGGTTAAAGAGGTAAAAGAGAGCGAAGTCTACATGGGTGAAATTCCACTCATGACAGAAAATGGCTCTTTTGTGATCAATGGTACTGAGCGCGTGATCGTTTCTCAGTTGCACCGTTCCCCAGGTGTGTTCTTCGAGCACGATAAGGGTAAAACACATAGCTCAGGTAAGTTGCTGTTCTCAGCACGCATCATTCCTTACCGTGGTTCATGGCTCGATTTCGAGTTTGATCCGAAAGACATTCTCTATTTCCGCGTTGACCGTCGTCGTAAGATGCCTGTCACCATTTTGCTCAAAGCAATTGGTTTAAACAACGAACAGATTCTTGCTAACTTCTTTAACTTTGACCATTTCTCATTAACTGCTAACGGCGGTTCAATGGAATTTGTGCCAGAGCGTTTGCGTGGTCAGTTGGCTAGCTTTGATGTGCTCGACAAGAATGGCGTTGTTGTCATTCAAAAAGACAAGCGTATCAATGCAAAGCATATTCGTGAACTCGAAGCTGCTAAAACTAAAACAATCGCTGTACCAGACGACTATTTAATTGGTCGTGTAGTGGCACGCAATATTGTTGATCCAGATTCTGGTGAAATCTTGGCCTACGCTAATGATGAAATCACTGAAGAGGTATTGGCTACATTGCGCGATGCAGGCATCAAGCAATTAGAAACTATCTACACCAATGATTTGGATTCTGGTGCATA
The DNA here is from genome assembly GCF_018687535.1 of Polynucleobacter sp. MWH-S4W17. NCBI lineage: Bacteria > Pseudomonadati > Pseudomonadota > Betaproteobacteria > Burkholderiales > Burkholderiaceae > Polynucleobacter > Polynucleobacter sp. MWH-S4W17. Next base: position 45,288 of record NZ_CP061295.1, read on the forward strand.
CATTTCTCAGACATTGCGTACTGATGAAACAGCGGATCAAATGGCTGCTCGTATCGCCATCTACCGCATGATGCGTCCTGGCGAGCCTCCAACAGAAGATGCTGTTGAAGCCTTGTTCCAGCGCTTGTTCTACAACGAAGATAGTTACGATTTATCACGCGTTGGCCGTATGAAAGTTAACAGCCGTCTCGGTCGTTCTGAGATGGAAGGCAAAATGGTTTTATCGGATGAAGACATCCTCGACACCATCAAGTCTTTGGTTGACTTGCGTAACGGCAAAGGCGAAGTCGATGACATCGATCACTTAGGCAATCGTCGCGTACGTTGCGTAGGTGAATTGGCTGAAAACCAATTCCGTGCTGGTTTGTCACGTGTTGAGCGTGCGGTTAAAGAACGTCTCGGCCAAGCCGAAACAGAAAACCTCATGCCTCATGACTTGATTAACAGCAAGCCAATCTCTTCTGCTATTCGTGAGTTCTTCGGTTCTTCACAGTTGTCCCAGTTTATGGACCAAACCAACCCACTTTCAGAGATCACGCACAAGCGTCGTATTTCTGCATTGGGACCTGGTGGTTTGACCCGCGAGCGCGCAGGCTTTGAAGTGCGCGACGTGCATCCAACCCACTACGGACGTGTTTGCCCAATTGAAACTCCAGAAGGACCAAACATTGGTTTGATCAACTCACTCGCGTTATTTGCGCGTCTGAATGAGCACGGCTTCTTAGAAACTCCGTACCGTAAGGTTTCCAATAGCAAGGTAAGCGACGAAGTGGTTTACCTCTCTGCTATTGAAGAAGCAAAGTATGTGATTGCTCAGGCAAACGCAACAATCGACAAGAGCGGTAAGTTGGCCGACGAATTGGTTTCTGCTCGTCAAGCTGGTGAGACCATGATGGTTAGCCCAGAGCGCATCGATTTCATCGACGTTGCTCCTAGCCAGATTGTTTCTGCTGCTGCTTCACTCGTTCCATTCTTAGAGCACGATGATGCAAACCGTGCGTTGATGGGTGCGAACATGCAGCGTCAAGCAGTTCCTTGCTTGCGTCCAGACAAGCCATTGGTTGGTACAGGTTTAGAGCGTATTGTTGCGGTTGACTCTGGTACTGTGATTTTGGCTTCCCGCGGCGGTATCGTTGATTATGTTGACGCAAACCGTGTAGTTATTCGTGTAAACGATGACGAGACAGCGGCTGGTGAAGTTGGTGTGGATATTTATAACCTCATCAAGTACACCCGTTCAAATCAAAATACCAACATTAACCAACGCCCAATCGTTCAGGCTGGTGATCGTGTTGTCCGCGGCGACGTAGTTGCTGACGGCGCATCTACCGACTTAGGTGAATTGGCTTTGGGTCAAAACATGACTGTGGCATTTATGCCATGGAACGGTTACAACTTCGAAGATTCAATCTTGATCTCTGAAAAAGTTGTTGCTGACGACCGCTACACCTCTATTCATATTGAAGAGTTGTCGGTTGTTGCCCGTGATACCAAGCTGGGTTCAGAAGAAATTACTCGCGATATTTCCAATTTGGCTGAGTCACAACTCTCCCGCTTGGATGAGAGCGGTATTGTTTACATCGGTGCTGAAGTTGAAGCTGGCGACGTATTGGTTGGTAAGGTAACTCCAAAGGGTGAGACAACTCTCACTCCGGAAGAGAAGCTGCTCCGTGCGATCTTCGGTGAAAAAGCATCTGACGTTAAAGATACTTCATTGCGCGTTCCATCTGGAATGATTGGTACTGTTATCGATGTTCAAGTCTTCACCCGTGAAGGTATTGAGCGCGATGCACGTGCACAGTCAATCATTCAAGAAGAATTACAACGCTATCGTTTGGACTTAAACGACCAGCTCCGTATTGTTGAGGGCGATGCCTTCATGCGTTTAGAAAAGCTGTTGATTGGCAAAGTTGCCAACGGTGGCCCTAAGAAATTGGCTAAAGGCACCAAGATCGACAAGGAATATCTTGCTGATTTGGACAAATACCATTGGTTCGATGTTCGTCCAGCGGATGATGAGGTTGCCTCACAAGTTGAAGCGATTAAATCTTCTATCGAAGCGAAGCGTAAACAGTTTGATGAAGCTTTTGAAGAGAAGCGCACCAAGCTTACCCAGGGCGATGATTTACAACCTGGCGTAACGAAGATGGTTAAGGTGTACTTGGCCGTTAAGCGTCGCTTGCAGCCTGGTGACAAGATGGCCGGTCGTCACGGTAACAAGGGTGTGGTTTCTAAAATCGCCCCAGCAGAAGATATGCCATTTATGGCTGACGGACGCCCTGTAGACATCGTCTTGAACCCATTGGGCGTTCCTTCCCGTATGAACGTTGGACAGATCTTGGAAACCCACTTAGGTTGGGCTGCCCAAGGTATTGGTAAGCGTATCGATGAGATGGTTCGTGAGCACGCTAAGCAAACTGAATTGCGTAAGTTCTTCAAGCAGCTTTACAACGAAACAGGTCGTGTTGAAGATATCGACAACTTCACTGATGAGCAGATCACTGTTTTGGCTGAGAATCTCCGCCAAGGCTTGCCATTTGCAACCCCAGTGTTTGACGGTGCTACTGAAGCTGAAATCGGACGTATGCTCGAGTTGGCGTATCCAGAAGATGTTGCTAAATCTTTGAAGATGACGCCATCACGTCAGCAAATGATTTTGTGCGACGGCCGTACCGGCGACCAATTTGAGCGTCCAGTAACTGTTGGCGTAATGCACGTCTTGAAACTCCACCATTTGGTCGATGACAAGATGCATGCTCGTTCAACCGGACCTTACTCTTTAGTAACGCAACAGCCATTGGGCGGTAAAGCTCAGTTCGGTGGTCAGCGCTTTGGTGAGATGGAAGTCTGGGCCCTCGAAGCATACGGTGCTTCATATGTCTTGCAGGAAATGCTGACAGTGAAGTCCGATGACGTCGCAGGCCGTACCAAGGTTTACGAAAACATCGTCAAGGGCGAGCACACGATTGATGCTGGCATGCCCGAATCCTTCAACGTGCTGGTAAAAGAAATCCGTTCGTTGGGTATTGACATTGACATGGAGCGCAACTGATATGAAAGCATTGCTCGATTTATTTAAGCAAACGCAGGGCGAAGAGCAGTTTGATGTCATCAAAATTGGTCTCGCATCTCCTGAGAAAATTCGCTCATGGTCTTTTGGTGAAGTACGCAAACCAGAAACCATCAACTACCGGACTTTTAAGCCCGAGCGTGATGGTTTGTTCTGCGCCAAGATTTTTGGACCAACTAAAGACTACGAGTGCTTATGCGGTAAGTACAAGCGCTTAAAGTTCCGTGGCGTTATCTGCGAGAAGTGCGGCGTTGAAGTTACTCTCGCTAAGGTACGTCGTGAGCGCATGGGCCACATTGAGTTGGCAGCCCCTGTAGCGCACATTTGGTTCTTGAAATCTTTACCATCCCGTTTAGGTATGGTTCTCGATATGACATTGCGTGATATCGAGCGCGTTCTTTACTTTGAAGCATATGTAGTTGTAGATCCTGGTATGACTCCTGAAGGCGCAATGAAGCGCGGTCAGATCATGTCTGAAGATGAATACATTGCCAAGACTGAAGAGTATGGTGACGGTGCATTTACCGCCATCATGGGTGCGGAAGGTATTCGTGACCTCTTACGTTCGATTGATATCGATCGCGAAGTAGAAACGATTCGCGCTGATTTAAAAGCTACTGGTAGCGATGCCAAGATCAAGAAATACGCTAAGCGCTTAAAAGTGCTCGAGGCGTTCCAGACTTCAGGCATTAAGCCTGACTGGATGATCATGGAAGTGCTGCCAGTATTGCCACCAGAATTGCGCCCATTGGTGCCATTGGATGGCGGTCGCTTTGCTACCTCAGATTTGAACGACCTCTATCGTCGTGTAATTAACCGTAACAACCGTTTAAAGCGCTTGTTAGAGTTGCGTGCACCAGAGATCATCGTTCGTAACGAAAAACGGATGTTGCAAGAAGCGGTGGACTCATTGCTCGACAACGGTCGTCGCGGTAAGGCTATGACTGGCGCTAACAAGCGTCCTCTCAAGTCCTTGGCTGAGATGATTAAAGGTAAGAGCGGTCGTTTCCGTCAAAACTTGTTGGGTAAACGTGTTGACTACTCTGGTCGTTCAGTCATCGTGGTTGGCCCTACATTGAAATTGCATCAGTGCGGCTTACCAAAATTGATGGCCTTGGAATTGTTCAAACCATTTATTTTCAACAAGCTTGAGACTTTAGGAATTGCAACCACAATTAAGGCTGCGAAGAAAGAGGTTGAAAGCCAGACTCCAATCGTTTGGGATATTCTCGAAGAAGTGATTCGTGAACATCCAATCATGTTGAACCGTGCGCCTACATTGCACCGTCTCGGTATTCAGGCTTTCGAGCCAATGCTGATTGAAGGTAAGGCAATCCAATTGCACCCATTAGTTTGCGCGGCATTTAACGCAGACTTTGACGGTGACCAAATGGCGGTTCACGTACCTTTGTCGCTCGAAGCGCAAATGGAAGCGCGTACATTGATGTTGGCTTCGAACAACGTATTGTTCCCAGCCAACGGCGAACCATCTATCGTACCTTCACAGGACGTGGTGTTGGGTCTGTATTACGCTACACGTGACAAGATCAACGGTAAAGGCGAAGGCATGGTCTTCGCTAACATTACTGAAGTGGTACGTGCATACGAAGCAGGTCAAGTTGAATTGGCTTCTCGTGTTGCTGTCCGTATTACTGAGTTTGAGATTGTGGACAAGAAGGCAGAGGGCGACGCCCGTTTTGCTGAGAAGACCAAGATCTACCAAACATCAGTTGGCCGCGCAATCTTGTCTGAGATTTTGCCTAAAGGCATGTCTTTCGAGGAAATTAATAAGCCTTTGAAGAAAAAAGAAATCTCACGTTTGATCAACACATCATTCCGTAAGTGCGGTTTGCGTGAAACGGTTATTTTTGCTGACCGCCTCTTGCAGTCTGGTTTCCGTTTGGCAACCAACGCTGGTATCTCAGTTGCGATCGACGATATGTTGATCCCGACCTCTAAAGAGCGCATCATCACTGAGGCTTCTGCCAAGGTTAAAGAGTACGACAAGCAGTTCATGTCAGGCCTCGTAACCAATCAAGAACGTTATAACAACGTGGTTGATATTTGGGGTGCTGCAGGCGACCAAGTTGGTAAGGCGATGATGGACGAGTTGTCACACGTTGACGTACTCGACCGTAACGGTAAGACTGTTCGTCAAGAGTCCTTTAACTCCATCTACATGATGGCGGATTCTGGTGCACGTGGATCTGCAGCGCAGATTCGTCAGTTGGCCGGTATGCGTGGTTTGATGGCTAAGCCTGATGGCTCCATCATTGAAACCCCAATTACTGCGAACTTCCGTGAAGGCTTGAACGTATTGCAGTACTTCATTTCAACTCACGGTGCTCGTAAAGGTCTGGCTGATACAGCGTTGAAGACAGCGAACTCTGGTTACTTGACACGTCGTTTGTGCGACGTTACTCAAGATCTCGTGGTGATCGAAGATGATTGCGGCGCAACTAATGGTGTAACCATGAAGGCGCTGGTTGAAGGCGGCGAAATTATCGAAGCATTGCGTGACCGCATTTTGGGTCGTGTATGTATCGGTGACATCGTTCACCCAGACACACAAGAAGTCATTGTTCCGAACGACACATTGCTCGACGAAGATCACGTTGATCAAATCGTTGCATTGGGTATCGACGAAGTTAAAGTTCGCACAGTATTGTCTTGCTTAACTCGCTTTGGTTTGTGCGCGAAGTGCTACGGACGTGATCTAGGTCGCGGTGGTTTGGTAAACGTTGGTGAAGCAGTTGGCGTGATCGCCGCTCAGTCTATCGGCGAGCCAGGCACACAGTTGACTATGCGTACTTTCCACATTGGTGGCGCAGCGTCACGTGCATTAGTTGCAAGCAATATTGAAGCCAAATCTAACGGTGCTTTGAAGTTCTCTGCCACGATGCGTGTTGTCAAGAACGCGAAGGGTGAGCAGATCGTGATTTCACGTTCTGGCGAAGCCTTGATCGTTGATGAGAACGGTCGTGAGCGTGAGCGCCATAAGGTGCCTTATGGCGCAACTCTCTTGTTAAAAGAAGATGCGGCTGTTAAGGCTGGCGCAAGCTTGGCGACATGGGACCCATTAACACGTCCGATTATTTCTGAGTACGCTGGTATCGCTCGCTTCGACAACGTTGAAGAAGGTGTAACTGTTGCTAAGCAGGTTGACGAAGTTACTGGTCTCTCCACTTTGGTGGTGATTGACGGTAAGCGTCGTTCTGCTGCTAGCAAAGGCGTTCGTCCAATGATCAACTTGGTTGATGACAAGGGTAACGAAGTCATGATCGCCGGTACTGATCATCCAGTAAACATTGGCCTCCAAGTAGGTGCTTTGATTACGGTTAAAGATGGTCAGAAAGTTGAAGTTGGTGAAGTATTGGCGCGTATTCCAATCGAATCACAGAAGACTCGCGACATTACCGGTGGCTTGCCACGCGTTGCTGAATTGTTCGAAGCACGTTCACCAAAAGATGCAGCAGTATTGGCGAAAGTGACTGGAACAGTGTCATTCGGTAAGGAAACCAAAGGTAAACAACGTTTGGTTATTACTGATATGGACGGCGAAGCCAATGAATTCTTGATTCCTAAAGAGAAGCAAGTTCTTGTTCATGACGGTCAAGTTGTGAACAAGGGCGAGATGATTGTGGAAGGTCCTGCTGATCCACATGACATCTTGACTCTCCGCGGTATTGAAGAGTTGGCGATCTACATCGTTGATGAAGTTCAAGACGTTTACCGTTTGCAGGGCGTGAAGATTAATGACAAGCACATTGAAGTGATCGTGCGTCAAATGTTGCGTCGTGTGCAAATTACTGATGGCGGCGATACCGCTTACATCACTGGTGAGCAAGTTGAGCGTTCAAAACTGTATGACGCTAACGATTTAGTGATTGCTGCAGGTAAGCGCCCAGCCCAGTTCGAGAACGTGCTGTTGGGTATTACAAAAGCATCCTTGTCGACCGACAGCTTCATTTCAGCGGCTTCTTTCCAAGAAACCACCCGTGTATTGACTGAAGCCGCAATTATGGGCAAGACCGATACACTCCGTGGCCTCAAGGAAAACGTCATTATTGGTCGCCTGATTCCTGCTGGTACCGGCTTGTCTTATCGCCGTGCACGCAAGGTCAGAGAGCAATTCGAGCGTGATCGCGCTCAAATGATTGCCGCCGAAGAGGAAGCAATGGCCAATATGCCTGTAGAAATCGAGGCTGAAGTCGTTGCTCCTGCTGGGGAGGCTGATCCGAGCTAATTTGGTAATTCTGGCCCGAAATGGCCAGTTTTTTCCCCATTTGGTTGACGGAAAAGGCTGGCCAAGCTAGAATGCTGAGTTCTACTGATTCAGAAGAGGGTCTTTTTGACCTAGAAATTCTCTAAGTCATTGATTTTCTTGAAGAAAGCAACAAAGAAGTACTAACCGAGCTATTTTATGCCAACAATTAATCAATTAATACGTAAGCCAAGATCCAGGCTGATCGTTAAAAGCAAGAGCCCTGCACTGGAAAACAGTCCGCAGCGCCGTGGTGTTTGTACACGTGTGTACACCACTACTCCTAAAAAGCCTAACTCTGCGCTCCGTAAAGTAGCCAAAGTTCGCTTAACCAATGGTTTTGAAGTGATTTCATACATTGGTGGTGAGGGCCATAACCTCCAGGAACACTCAGTAGTGTTAATCCGTGGTGGTCGTGTAAAGGATTTGCCAGGTGTTCGTTACCACATCGTTCGTGGCTCACTTGACTTGCAAGGTGTTAAAGACCGTAAGCAGTCTCGTTCCAAGTACGGTGCTAAGCGCGCTAAGAAATCTGCTTAATCTTTCAATAGATTTTTGCTGAAGTATTTGTAGTAGGTCTTCGTTTGTCAGACTTAAAAGACAAGTAAGTGGTTGTCTCGTCTAAGAATTTTCTTAGATAGTAGGGCGGCCGGAGCGGGTGATCCATGTGGGTCGCCCCTAACTGAACTGAAGGAGTAGTTATGCCACGTCGTCGTGAAGTTCCCAAACGGGAAATTTTGCCGGATCCAAAATTCGGTAATGTAGAAGTAGCTAAATTCATGAACGTCCTCATGTTGGACGGTAAGAAATCGGTTGCAGAGCGTATCGTTTACGGTGCCTTTGATCACATCGAGAAAAAAGCAAACAAAGAACCACTCGAAATTTTCTCAACAGCTATGGGCAACGTAAAGCCAATGGTTGAGGTGAAGAGCCGTCGTGTTGGTGGCGCTAACTACCAGGTTCCTGTTGAAGTTCGCCCATCACGCCGCTCTGCTTTGGCAATGCGTTGGGTGCGCGAAGCCGCTAAAAAGCGCGGTGAGAAATCTATGGCTCAACGCTTGGCCAACGAATTATTAGAAGCTGCAGAAGGTCGCGGCGGAGCAATGAAGAAGCGTGAAGAAGTTCACCGTATGGCAGAAGCTAACAAAGCTTTCTCACATTTCCGCTTCTAATCAAATAGTAAAGAAAAGGCACCAACAGTGGCACGTAAAACCCCCATCGACAGATACCGCAATATTGGTATCTCTGCGCACATTGACGCAGGCAAGACAACAACTACAGAACGCGTTTTGTTCTACACCGGTGTTAATCATAAAATTGGTGAAGTACATGATGGCGCTGCAACCATGGACTGGATGGAGCAAGAGCAAGAGCGTGGCATCACGATTACATCTGCTGCTACTACAACGTTCTGGAAGGGCATGGCTGGTAATTTCGCAGAGCACCGTATCAATATTATTGATACCCCAGGACACGTAGACTTCACTATTGAAGTTGAGCGTTCAATGCGCGTGTTGGATGGTGCTTGCATGGTTTACTGTGCGGTTGGTGGTGTACAGCCACAATCTGAAACTGTTTGGCGTCAAGCTAACAAGTATCAAGTTCCACGTTTAGCTTTTGTAAATAAGATGGACCGCACTGGCGCGAACTTCTTTAAGGTCTATGACCAGATGAAGTTACGCCTTAAAGCAAATCCTATCTTGATCCAGATTCCTATTGGCGCTGAAGAAAACTTCAAGGGCGTTGTGGACTTGGTAAAAATGAAGGCCATCTATTGGGATGAGGCTTCACAAGGCACTAAGTTTAGCTACGAAGAGATTCCTGCTGAATTAAAGGCATCTGCAGATGAGTGGCGCGAAAAGATGGTTGAAGCCGCTGCTGAAAGTTCAGAAGAGTTGATGGAGAAGTATCTTGGTGGCGAAGAGTTAACCGAAGAAGAAATCAAAAAAGCGTTGCGTCAACGTACGATTGCTAATGAAATCATTCCAATGATGTGCGGAACTGCCTTCAAAAACAAAGGCGTTCAGGCGATGTTGGATGCGGTGGTTGAGTTGTTGCCATCCCCATTAGACGTTCCACCAGTTCCTTGTGAATTGGAAGACGGCACCCCAACAACACGTAAAGCTGACGATGCTGAGAAATTCTCTGCATTGGCATTTAAGATTATGACTGACCCATTTGTTGGCCAGCTCATCTTCTTCCGCGTTTACTCGGGCGTAATGAAATCTGGCGACACAATCTACAACCCAATCAAGGGTAAGAAAGAGCGTGTTGGTCGTTTATTGCAAATGCATGCCAACCAACGTGAAGAAATTAAAGAAGTCTACGCAGGGGATATCGCTGCTGCAGTTGGTCTAAAAGACGCAACTACTGGCGAAACATTATGTGACCCAGATAGCATTGTTATTTTGGAGCGCATGGTATTCCCAGAGCCAGTTATCTCACAAGCAGTTGAGCCAAAGACAAAACCAGACCAAGAAAAAATGGGTCTTGCTTTGAATCGTTTGGCACAAGAAGATCCATCATTCCGCGTTAAGACAGATGAAGAATCTGGTCAAACGATTATTTCCGGTATGGGCGAGCTCCACTTGGAAATTTTGGTTGACCGTATGCGTCGTGAGTTTGGTGTTGAAGCAACTGTTGGTAAGCCACAAGTTGCCTATCGCGAAACTATTCGTAAAGTTTGCGAAGAAATCGAAGGTAAGTTTGTTAAGCAGTCTGGTGGTCGCGGTCAATACGGTCACGTGGTATTGAAGCTTGAGCCACAAGAGCCAGGCAAAGGTTTTGAATTCATTGACGCTATTAAGGGCGGTGTGGTTCCACGCGAATACATCCCTGCTGTAGAAAAAGGAATTCGCGAAACATTGAACTCCGGTATTTTGGCTGGTTATCCAGTCGTTGATATCAAAGCTACATTGTTCTTCGGTTCATACCATGATGTTGACTCCAATGAAAACGCATTTAAGATGGCGGGCTCTATGGCATTCAAAGACGGTATGCGTAAAGCAGCGCCAGTGTTACTTGAGCCGATGATGGCTGTTGAAGTAGAAACACCAGAAGATTTCATGGGTAACGTAATGGGCGATCTCTCATCCCGTCGCGGTATTTTGCAAGGTATGGACGACATTCCAGGCGGCGGTAAGATCGTTCGCGCTGAAGTGCCGTTGGCAGAGATGTTTGGTTACTCAACTGGCTTGCGCTCGTTGACCCAAGGTCGCGCTACCTACACCATGGAGTTTAAGCATTATTCCGAAGCACCGAAGAACGTTGCTGAAGCAGTTATGGCTGCTAAAGCGAAGTAATTTATCCACATTAATTTTGAATATTGACTAGCTAAAGAAGGCAGACAAAAATGGCAAAAGAAAAATTCGAGCGGACAAAACCGCACGTAAACGTAGGCACCATCGGTCACGTTGACCACGGTAAAACCACATTGACAGCAGCAATTGCAACCGTGCTTTCTAAAGCATTCGGTGGCGAAGCTAAAGCATACGATCAGATCGATGCTGCTCCTGAAGAAAAAGCACGTGGTATTACGATTAATACTGCGCACGTTGAGTACGAGACTGCAAACCGTCACTACGCACACGTGGATTGCCCAGGACATGCTGACTACGTGAAGAACATGATTACTGGTGCTGCTCAGATGGACGGCGCAATTTTAGTTTGCTCTGCTGCTGACGGCCCAATGCCACAAACTCGTGAGCACATCCTCTTGGCACGCCAAGTGGGCGTTCCTTACATCATCGTGTTCTTGAACAAGTGCGACATGGTTGATGACGAAGAGTTGTTAGAGCTCGTAGAAATGGAAGTTCGTGAGCTTTTATCTAAATACAAATTCCCTGGCGATGACACACCAATCATCCGTGGTTCTGCTAAGTTAGCTCTTGAAGGCGACGAAGGCCCATTGGGTAAAGAAGCCATCATGAAATTGGCTGAAGCTTTGGATACCTTTATTCCTACTCCAGAACGTGCTGTTGACGGCGCATTCTTGATGCCAGTAGAAGATGTGTTCTCTATCTCCGGTCGCGGTACTGTTGTGACTGGCCGTATCGAGCGCGGTATTGTTAAGGTTGGTGAAGAGATCGAAATTATCGGTATCAAGCCAACACTCAAGACTACTTGTACTGGTGTTGAAATGTTCCGCAAATTGCTCGACCAAGGTCAAGCAGGCGATAACGTTGGTATCTTGTTACGCGGTACAAAACGTGAAGAAGTTGAGCGCGGCCAAGTATTGGCTAAGCCAGGTTCAATCACCCCACATACTCACTTTACAGCCGAGGTTTATATCTTGGGTAAAGATGAAGGTGGTCGTCATACTCCATTCTTTAACAACTATCGTCCACAGTTTTACTTCCGTACTACGGACGTAACTGGTTCAATCGAGTTGCCAAAAGACAAAGAAATGGTGATGCCTGGTGATAACGTTTCGATTACCGTAAAGCTCATCGCTCCAATCGCGATGGAAGAAGGTTTACGTTTTGCGATCCGTGAAGGTGGCCGTACTGTTGGCGCTGGCGTGGTTGCAAAGATTTTGGCTTAAGTAGTAAGTTTTAATTAGTAAAAATATTTAGCGGTTTGCTAACCGGTGACATCAGTGCTGCTGATGTCACCGAGCTCTTTAGATGTATAACGTGGCAGCACCACAACGCTCTTTGGAATTAATATGCAAAACCAAAAAATTCGTATTCGCCTTAAAGCATTTGATTACCGTTTAATCGACCAGTCTGCAGCTGAAATCGTTGATACAGCTAAGCGTACTGGTGCAGTTGTTAAGGGTCCAGTTCCTTTGCCAACCCGTATTGAGCGTTTTGATATCTTGCGTTCACCACACGTGAACAAGACATCCCGTGATCAGTTAGAGATCCGCACCCATCTCCGTTTGATGGATATAGTTGATCCTACAGAGAAAACTGTAGATGCTTTGATGAAGTTAGACCTTCCAGCAGGCGTGGACGTTGAAATTAAGTTGCAGTAATTTGTTGTTTCCAGCCTTTTTGCTTGTCAAGACTGGGTTTTCGGGATAGAATCTAAGGCTTCGCTCAATTATTTGGGCGATAATCTTAGTTTTATCAGCACTAAAAACGTTGTAAGTTATTGATTTAGAAGTACTTTTACTTGTAAATCACTTAAATTAATTTTGCCGACCAATCGAAGTCGGCGTGGAGCATGAATATGAGCTTAGGCTTAATCGGCCGCAAGGTCGGCATGACCCGTCTATTTACGGACGAAGGGGACTCAATCCCTGTGACCGTAATTGACGTGAGCGACAACAGAATCGCTCAAATCAAGACCCAGGCAACTGATGGCTATGATGCTATCCAGTTAGCACATGGCACACGTAGAGCTACTCGCGTTACTAAAGCAATGGCTGGTCACTTCGCCAAAGCTGGTGTGATGGCAGGTAACGGCCTCAACGAATTCCAATTAGATGCAGCAAAAATTGCAGAAATGACGCCAGGACAAGTAATTCCTGCTGACACTGCATTTACTGCTGGTCAAAAAGTGGACGTACAAGGTGTGTCTATCGGTAAGGGCTACGCAGGTACCATCAAGCGTTATCACTTCGCTTCTGGTCGTGCATCCCACGGTAACTCACGTTCACATAACGTACCAGGCTCTATCGGTATGGCGCAAGACCCAGGTCGTGTTTTCCCTGGTAAGCGTATGACCGGTCACTTGGGTGACGTTACACGTACAGTTCAAAATTTAGTCATCGCACGCATTGATTCAGAACGTAATCTGATCATGGTTAAAGGCGCTATTCCAGGCGCCCCAGGCGGTAAAGTTATTGTTACTCCAGCGGTTAAAACACCGTTGAAGAAGAAATAAGGAGAGCGAATATGGAACTTAAGCTTCTCCAAGACAACGGTACTTTAGGTGCAGGCGTACAAGCTTCACCAGAAGTATTCGAACGTGAATATAACGAAGCATTGGTACACCAAGTTGTAGTGGCTTACCAAGCTAATGCACGTAGCGGTAACCGTGCACAAAAAGACCGTGAGCAAGTTAAGCACACAACCAAGAAACCTTGGCGTCAAAAAGGTACTGGTCGTGCACGTGCTGGTATGAGCTCTTCCCCGCTGTGGCGTGGAGGTGGCCGTATATTCCCGAATTCTCCAGAAGAGAATTTCAGCCAAAAAGTAAACAAGAAAATGTACCGCGCTGGTATGAGATCTATTTTGTCTCAGTTAGCTCGCGAAGGTCGTTTGAATGTTGTTGATCAATTTTCTCTTGACGCTCCAAAGACTAAAGTTTTAGCTGACAAAGTTAAAGCTATGGGATTGGATTCAGTCTTGATTATTGTTGATCAGGTTAGCGAGAATTTGTACTTGGCATCACGTAACTTGCATAAGGTTGCTGTATGTGAGCCACAGCACGCTGATCCGTTAGCTTTGGTTCAATACAAAAAAGTATTGGTAAGCAAAGCTGCGATCGCAAAAATTGAGGAGTTGCTGAAATGAGCCAAGTCCGTAAAAATGATCACAACCTAATGAGGGTTCTGCTTGGACCGGTTATCTCTGAAAAAGCCACTATGGTTGCAGAGAAAAACGAACAAGTAGTTTTCCAAGTAGCTCGCGACGCAAATAAACTCGATGTAAAACAAGCGGTTGAATTGCTCTTCAAAGTGCAAGTTGATTCTGTTCAAATCGTGAATCAAAAGGGTAAGCCTAAGCGCTATGGCCGTTTTGAAGGTCGTCGTGACCACACTAAGAAGGCCTACGTAAGCTTGAAGCCAGGTCAAGAAATTAACTTTGAAGCGGAGGCGAATTAATCATGCCTTTGATGAAGACAAAACCGACCTCACCAGGTCGTCGTTCAATGGTCAAGGTGGTAAATCCTGACCTGCATAAAGGTAAACCTTTTGCAGCGTTGGTAGAGCCACAATTCCAAAAAGCGGGTCGTAACAATAATGGTCACATCACTACCCGTCATAAAGGTGGTGGTCATAAGCATCACTATCGTGTTGTTGATTTCAAACGCAACGACAAAGATGGTATTCCAGCAAAAGTTGAACGCTTGGAATACGATCCAAACCGTAGTGCAAATATTGCATTGATCGTGTTTGCTGATGGTGAGCGTCGCTACATTCTTGCTGCAAAAGGGATGACTGTTGGTCAGGCATTGATGAGTGGCTCAGAAGCCCCAATCAAGTCTGGTAATAACTTGCCAATTCGCAACATTCCGGTTGGTAGCACGATTCACTGTGTAGAAATCATGCCGGGTAAGGGTGCTCAAGTAGCGCGCTCGGCCGGTGGTTCAGCAGTATTGTTGGCCCGTGAAGGTGTATACGCTCAAGTGCGTTTGCGCTCAGGCGAAGTGCGCCGTGTTCTGATTGAGTGCCGCGCCACTATTGGTGAAGTTGGCAACGAAGAGCACAGCTTGCGTGTTATTGGTAAAGCTGGTGCAAATCGCTGGCGTGGTATTCGCCCAACCGTTCGCGGTGTGGCAATGAACCCAGTAGATCACCCACATGGTGGTGGTGAAGGTAAAACTGGTGAAGGCCGTGTACCAGTATCTCCATGGGGCACTCCAACTAAAGGTTATCGTACACGTCGTAACAAGCGTACAACATCGATGATCGTTCAACGTCGTCAAAAGCGTTAAGCGATTAAGGAAAAATAGATATGACACGTTCAGCTAAAAAAGGCCCATTTTGCGAAGCCAGCTTGGTAAACAAGGTTGAAGTCGCACAAGCCAACAAAGACAAAAAGCCGATCAAAACTTGGTCACGCCGTTCAACAATCCTCCCAGACTTTATTGGTCTGACGATTGCTGTGCATAACGGTCGTCAACACGTTCCGGTTTATGTATCAGAAAACATGGTGGGTCATAAGTTAGGCGAATTTGCCTTGACCCGTACTTTCAAAGGTCACGCTGCTGACAAGAAAGTAACGAAGAAGTAAGGGGATGATGATGGAAGTTAAAGCTATTCACAAGAGCGCCCGCATTTCTGCGCAAAAGACACGTTTGGTCGCAGACCAAATTCGTGGTTTGCCAATTGCACGCGCATTAAACATTTTGAATTTCAGCCCCAAGAAAGCTGCCTTCATTGTGAAAAAAGTGGTTGAGTCTGCAGTGGCCAACGCTGAACACAATAAAGGCGCTGATATTGATGAGCTCAAGGTTTCAACAATTATTGTTGATAAAGGTACTTCCTTGAAGCGCTTCACAGCACGCGCTAAGGGTCGTGGTAATCAAATTGAAAAACAAACATGTCACATTACCGTGACCTTGAGTAACTAAGGAAAGATATGGGACAAAAGATAAACCCAACCGGATTCCGACTCGCGGTAACGAAGAATTGGACATCACGTTGGTATGCAAACAATACTGACTTTGCGAAGATGTTGAAAGAGGACGTAGATGTCCGCATCTATCTCAAAAAGAAGTTGAAGAATGCATCCGTAAGTAAAGTTGTGATTGAGCGTCCTGCAAAGAATGCCCGCATCACCATCTATAGCTCACGTCCAGGCGTTGTAATCGGTAAAAAAGGCGAAGATATTGAAGTGCTCCGCCGCGAATTGCAAAAGCGTATGGGTGTTCCAGTTCACGTGAACATTGAAGAAATTCGTAAGCCAGAAGTTGACGCGCAATTAATTGCCGACTCAATTACTCAGCAGCTCGAAAAACGTATCATGTTCCGTCGTGCGATGAAGCGTGCAATGCAAAATGCAATGCGCCTTGGTGCGCAAGGCATCAAAATCATGTCATCAGGTCGTTTGAATGGTGCTGAGATCGCTCGTCGCGAATGGTATCGCGAAGGTCGTGTTCCACTTCATACATTGAAGGCTGATATTGATTACGCAACATCAGAAGCTGAAACTACATACGGCATCATTGGTGTAAAAGTTTGGGTATACAAAGGCGACACATTGGGTCGTGGTGCAGAAGCTCAAGTGGTTGCTCCATCAGCTGAACCAGCTGCCGAAGAAAAGAAAACTCGTCGTGCCCCAAGCAAGACAGCTGCTCGTAAACCAGCTGCTGGCACAGACAAGCCATTAGTTGCTGCTAAGCCAGCAGTAAAGCGTGTGCGTAAGGTTGAAACACCTGCCGCAGATACGCAGAAGTCAGGAGAGTAAGCATGCTACAACCAAAGCGTCGCAAGTATCGTAAGGAACAAAAAGGTCGCAACACTGGCGTGGCAACACGTGGTAGTTCCGTAGCCTTTGGTGACTTTGGATTGAAGGCCGTTGGCCGTGGTCGTTTGACTGCTCGTCAAATCGAGTCAGCACGTCGTGCAATGACTCGTCACATTAAACGTGGTGGCCGTATTTGGATTCGCATTTTCCCAGATAAGCCAATTTCACAAAAACCTGCTGAAGTACGTATGGGTAACGGTAAAGGTAATCCAGAGTACTACGTAGCTGAAATTCAACCAGGCAAAGTGCTCTACGAGATGGACGGTGTTGACGAGCAATTGGCGCGCGAAGCTTTCAAGCTTGCTGCTGCTAAGTTGCCTTTACAGACCACTTTCGTGATTCGCCACTTAGGTTGATCGGGATAGAGATTATGAAAAATACAGAATTAGCTTCAAAAGATCTGACAGCTTTAAATGCAGAGTTAACCGAGTTGCTTAAGACCGGTTTTAAGCTCCGCATGCAAAAGGGCACTCAGCAACTCACAAATACCAGTCAATTGGGTAAAAATAAGCGCGACATCGCTCGTGTGAAGACTTTTATCACCCAAAAGACTGCACAGAAATAAGGAAAAAGGGATATGACAGAATTATCTAAACCCTTGCGCCGCACCCTCGTGGGCCGTGTTGTTAGCGACAAAATGCAGAAAACTGTGACGGTGTTGGTTGAGCGTCAAGTTAAGCATCCAGTGATTGGTAAGTACGTTGGCCAGTCCAAAAAGTACCATGCTCATGACGAAGCTGGCACATACAAGATGGGTGATACCGTTGAAATTGCTGAATCTAAGCCAATTTCACGTACTAAATCTTGGGTTGTGACCCGTTTGGTAGAGGCTTCAAAGGGTATTTAAAGAAATATTGGGGATTTTGGTGAAGATTCTTCCCAAATCCCTTTTTTTCGTAGTAGAATAGAAGGCTTCTCTGGTTTTATTGGAGAAGCAGTGTTTTTCATTAATTCCGGGTTTTAGCTCTCGTTAAAGCCCATAGACGGAACCAAGACTGTTTGCCTTTGGCCAATAAGTTGGGGATTAGAAATGATACAAACCGAAAGTAGATTACAGGTTGCCGATAACACAGGCGCCAGTGAAGTGTTGTGCATCAAGGTATTGGGCGGCTCTAAGCGTCGTTACGCCAGTATTGGTGATGTCATCAAAGTCAGCGTTAAGTCTGCTGCTCCACGTGGCCGTGTTAAAAAAGGTGATATTTATAACGCCGTAGTTGTGAGAACTGCTAAGGGTGTTCGCCGTCCAGATGGTTCATTGATTAAGTTCGATGGCAACGCTGCGGTATTGCTCAACGCTAAGTTAGAGCCAATTGGCACACGTATCTTTGGACCAGTGACGCGCGAGTTGCGTACTGAAAAGTTCATGAAGATCGTTTCTCTCGCCCCCGAAGTTATTTAAGAGGCTGATATGAAAAAGATTCGTAAAGGTGATTCCGTAGTTCTGTTGACTGGCCGTGATAAGGGCAAGCAAGGAACTGTTACAGCCGTTCTCGAGAACAAGTTAGTGATCGAAGGCGTAAATATTTATAAAAAGAGCGTTAAGCCAAATCCAGCAGCCGGTGTTACTGGCGGCATGATTGACAAGACGATGCCTGTTCACATTTCTAATGTGGCTGTGGTTGACGGTAACGGCAAGCCATCACGTGTTGGTATCAAACTCGTGGATGGTAAAAAGCAACGTTTCCTCAAAACCACTGGCGCAACTTTAAGCGCATAAGGGGCACGGAGAAATTATGAGCACACGTTTTCAAGAACACTATCAAGCAAAAGTTGTTGCAGATTTAATCGCCAAATTTGGTTATAAGTCTGTAATGGAAGTTCCACGTATCACTAAGGTAACCCTGAACATGGGCTTGGGTGATGCAGTGAACGACAAGAAAATTATCGAAAATGCAGTTGGTGATTTAACTAAAGTTGCGGGCCAAAAGCCAGTTGTAACTAAAGCGAAAAAAGCGATTGCAGGTTTCAAAATTCGCCAAGGCTACCCAATCGGTGCAATGGTGACATTGCGTGGTGCACGCATGTACGAATTTTTGGATCGTTTCGTAACTGTTGCATTGCCACGCGTACGTGACTTCCGCGGTATCTCTGGTAAAGCATTTGACGGCCGTGGTAACTACAACATCGGCGTTAAAGAACAGATCATTTTCCCTGAAATCGAATACGACAAAATTGATGCCCTCCGCGGTCTCAATATCAGTATTACGACGACTGCTAAAACCGACGAAGAAGCAAAAGCTTTGTTGGCGGCATTCAAATTCCCTTTCCGCAATTAAGAGGCTAACGTGGCAAAACTATCCCTAATTGAGCGCGAGAATAAGCGCGCAAAAACTGTAGAGAAGTACGCTGTAAAGCGTGCCGAACTCAAAGCGATCATTGCTGATCAATCACGCAGCGATGAAGAGCGCTATGAAGCTCGCTTAAAACTACAGGCACTTCCACGTAACGCAAGCCCGATTCGTCAAAGAAATCGTTGTTCATTAACCGGTCGACCACGTGGCACATTCCGTAAATTCGGTTTGGCTCGTAGCAAGATTCGTGAAATCGCCTTCCGTGGCGAAATCCCCGGTTTAACCAAGGCCAGCTGGTAAGCGGCGAAAGAATTAGGAGAACTCATGAGTATCAGCGATCCAATCGCCGACATGTTGACAAGGATCCGCAATGCGCAAGCAGTGCAGAAACCCGTAGTCTTGATGCCGTCGTCAAAAGTAAAAGTAGCCATCGCAAAAGTTTTGCAAGATGAAGGCTATATCGAAAGTTTTGAAATCAAAGGTGAAGCAGCTAAGCCAGTGCTCCATATTGATCTCAAATACTATGCAGGCCGTCCTGTTATTGAGCGTATTGACCGTGTATCAACACCAAGTCTACGCATCTATAAAGGTCGCCATGACATTCCAGAAGTAATGAATGGCTTGGGCATTGCAATTATTTCAACCCCTCAAGGCGTAATGACAGACCGTAAAGCACGTGCAACAGGCGTGGGCGGCGAAGTTATTTGCTACGTAGCTTAAGGAGCGAAATATGTCCCGCGTAGGTAAATCACCAATTACAGTTCCTAAAGGCGCTGAGATCAGCATCAACGGTGCAAACGTAACTGTTAAGGGTCCATTGGGCACTTTGACACACAACTTGCATCCTTCTGTTGGTTTGAAACAAGAAGATGGCGTATTGACAGTTGTTTTAAATAACAACTCACCAGAAGCTGGTGCACAGTCAGGTACAGCCCGTGCTTTGGTTAACAACATGGTTGTTGGCGTAACTGCTGGCTTTGAGCGCAAGCTCAGCTTAGTAGGCGTTGGTTACCGTGCTGCTGCTCAAGGTGAAACATTGAAGTTGCAGTTAGGTTTCTCACACGACATTATTTACAACCTACCAAAGGGTGTAAAAGCTGAGACTCCATCGCAAACTGAAATCATTATCAAAGGTTCCAACAAGCAGCAAGTTGGCCAGGTCGCAGCTGAAGTTCGCGCATACCGTTCACCAGAGCCATACAAAGGCAAGGGTGTTCGCTACGTGGATGAGGTTGTGCATCTGAAAGAAACTAAGAAGAAGTAAGCGAGATTAGAAAATGAATAAAGACGAATCCAGACAAAGACGCGCTAGGCAGACTCGTATTCGCATTGCCGAAGCATTGGCAAATCGCTTAACAGTTATCCGTAGCAATACTCATATTTCTGCTCAGGTTTATAGCCCATGCGGAACCAAAGTTGTAGCAGCCGCTTCAACAATGGAAAAAGATTTGCGCCAAGCGATCAAAAACGGCGGCAACGCTGAAGCTGCAAAACAAATCGGCAAATTAGTTGCTGAGCGTGCTGTTAAGGCAGGCATTGTTGATGTTGCATTTGATCGCTCCGGTCATCGTTACCACGGCCGTATTAAGGCCTTAGCTGAAGCTGCGCGTGAAGCCGGCCTGAAGTTCTAATAGGGTTTAGGAAAAAACATGGCAAAAATGCAAACTAAGATGCAAAACGAAGAGCGTGATGATGGTCTTCGCGAGAAGATGATCGCTGTTAATCGTGTAACTAAAGTGGTTAAGGGTGGTCGTATTCTCGGCTTCGCCGCACTTACTGTAGTTGGCGATGGCGATGGCCGCATCGGCATGGGTAAGGGCAAATCTAAAGAAGTGCCAGTTGCTGTTCAAAAGGCAATGGATGAAGCTCGTCGCAAGATGATCAAAGTTACTTTACGTAAAGGCACTTTGCAGCACACCGTTACTGGTCAACATGGCGCGTCACGCGTTTTGATTTCCCCAGCTAAAGACGGTACTGGAATTATTGCTGGCGGCCCAATGCGCGCAATTTTCGACGTAATGGGTGTAACTAATGTGGTTGCTAAGTCACTTGGCTCTACAAACCCATACAACTTGGTTCGTGCAACCATTGATGGCTTGAGCAAGATGAGTACTCCTGCTGAGATTGCTGCTAAACGCGGTAAGTCAGTTGAAGAGATTCTCGGCTAAGACCAAAAGATTAGGAATCTACAAATGACAACAACTATCTCCAAAGTCAAACTGCAATTAATACGCAGCTTGATCGGTACACGCGAAAGCCACCGTGCAACTGTACGAGGCTTAGGCCTTCGTCGCATCAATTCAGTTTCTGAATTGGAAGACACTCCAGCTGTTCGCGGCATGATTAATAAAGTTTCTTATCTAGTTAAAGTCGTTGGCTGATAACTAGCAAGTAAATAGGCGAAGAATATGCAACTCAACACAATTAAACCTGCAGAAGGCTCCAAGAAAAACCGTCGTCGCGTTGGTCGCGGTATTGGTTCTGGTCTTGGTAAAACTGCTGGCCGTGGTCACAAAGGTCAAAAATCCCGTTCTGGTGGTTTCCACAAGGTTGGATTTGAAGGCGGTCAGATGCCTATGTATCGTCGTTTGCCAAAACGCGGTTTCGTGTCTTTGACACGTCGTCACGTTGGTCAAATTACATTGAACGATTTAGCAAAAATCAATTTGCCAGAAGTGGACTTATTGGTATTGAAGGCACACGGCTTTGCTGGTGAGCAAATCAATGCAGTTAAGGTTATCAAGACTGGCGAACTCAAGATTGCTGTAACCCTCAAGGGTATTACAGCTACTGCCGGCGCAAAAGCAGCAATCGAAGCAGCTGGCGGCAAATTGGTTGAATTGGTTTAATAGGTCTTTTAGTAGATATGGCATTAGCACCTACCAATAACGCAAGCACTGCAGCAACAGGTGGCAAGTTTGGCGAATTACGCCAACGCTTAGTCTTTCTGGTGTTGGCTTTGCTCGTGTTCCGTTTGGGTGCTCATATTCCTGTCCCTGGAATCGATCCAGATCAATTAGCGCAGTTGTTCTCTGGCCAAAAAGACGGTATCTTGGGAATGTTCAACTTATTCTCTGGTGGCGCTTTATCTCGCTTCACTGTCTTTGCTTTGGGAATCATGCCGTATATTTCCGCATCGATCATCATGCAGTTAATGACGATTGTTGTGCCTTCTCTAGAGTCTTTGAAAAAAGAAGGTCAAGCAGGTCAACGCAAGATTACTCAGTACACGCGCTACGGCACTGTGTTCTTGGCTACATTCCAAGCATTAGGGATTTCTGTTGCTTTACAGGCTCAACCAGGTTTAGTTATTAACCCAGGTTTGATGTTTGAATTGAATACAGTAGTTACTTTGGTAACAGGCACAATGTTCTTAATGTGGTTGGGTGAACAAATTACTGAGCGTGGCTTGGGTAATGGCATCTCTATCATTATTTTTGGTGGCATTGTTTCTGGTTTACCAAATGCATTGGCTAGCTTGTTAGAGCTGGTTCGTACTGGCTCAATGAATATTATTTCTGCGCTTTTGATCGTTGTGATCGTTGCAGCAGTAACTTATTTTGTGGTGTTTGTAGAGCGCGGTCAGCGCCGTATCTTGGTGAACTACGCTAAGCGTCAAGTTGGCAACAAGATTTACGGTGGTCAGTCCTCTTATTTCCCATTGAAGTTGAACATGGCAGGCGTTATTCCTCCAATATTTGCTTCATCTATTATTTTGTTTCCTGCAACGATTGCTGGCTGGTTTACATCAGGCGAGCCAACCAATATGTTCAGCAGAATTATTAAAGACTTAGCAGCGACCTTAGCTCCTGGTCAACCCGTGTATACGATTTTGTACGCAGCTGCGATTATTTTCTTCTGTTTCTTCTATACCGCGTTGGTATTTAACAGTCGTGAGACTGCTGAGAACTTAAAGAAGAGTGGTGCCTTTGTTCCTGGTATTCGTCCAGGCGACCAAACAGCGCGCTACATCGATAAGATCTTGGTGCGCTTAACTCTGGCTGGTGCAATTTACATGGTTCTGGTTTGCTTGTTACCAGAATTCCTGGTCTTGAAGTACAACGTGCCGTTTTATTTCGGCGGTACTTCATTATTAATTATTGTTGTTGTTGCAATGGATTTCATGGCTCAGGTTCAGTCATTTGTCATGCAACAGCAGTATGGCTCTTTGATGAAGAAAGCCAACTTTAAGATGGGCGCTTAACTGAATGTCTAAAGACGATGTAATTCAGATGGCGGGAGAAGTTGTAGAGAATTTGCCGAACGCGATGTTTCGCGTGAAGCTGGAAAACGGACATGTGGTTCTAGGGCACATTTCCGGAAAGATGCGGATGCACTACATCCGTATTTTGCCGGGAGACAAGGTGACGGTGGAGATGACTCCTTACGACCTAACGCGCGCCAGAATCATTTTCCGCGCGAAGTAAAGATTAAGAAGTACCAATTTTTTTAGAGGTGAGTTATGAAAGTTTTAGCATCCGTTAAGTGTATTTGCAGAAATTGCAAGATCATTAAGCGCAAACGCGTTGTTCGCGTGATCTGTTCTTCAGACGCACGTCATAAGCAGCGTCAAGGCTGATCTGGTTAATTAAGAGGAAATCTCATGGCACGTATCGCTGGGGTAAACATCCCAAATCATCAACATACTGTTATCGGTTTAACAGCAATTTTTGGCATTGGCACAACTCGTGCTAACAAAATTTGTCAAACTACAGGTGTTGCAATCAATAAAAAAGTTAAAGATCTTACTGACGCTGACTTGGAAAAGTTACGCGATGAAGTGGGTAAGTTCATTACTGAAGGTGACCTTCGTCGTGAAGTAACTATGAGCATCA
Source organism: Polynucleobacter sp. MWH-S4W17 (assembly GCF_018687535.1). NCBI lineage: Bacteria > Pseudomonadati > Pseudomonadota > Betaproteobacteria > Burkholderiales > Burkholderiaceae > Polynucleobacter > Polynucleobacter sp. MWH-S4W17. The sequence goes on from NZ_CP061295.1 coordinate 68,891, forward strand.
AGCGTTTGATGGACTTAGGTTGCTACCGTGGCGTACGTCATCGTAAGGGCTTGCCCGTACGTGGTCAACGTACTAAGACAAACGCTCGTACCCGCAAGGGCCCGCGTAAGTCCGGCGTGCAACTGAAGAAATAATCAAGAAAGTTTATTGACATGGCAAAACAACAATCCGCTTCCGCCGCTTCACAGCGCGCTCGTAAGAAGGTTAAAAAGAACGTTGCTGACGGTATTGCACACGTTCACGCTTCTTTTAATAACACCATTATTACGATCACTGATCGTCAAGGAAATGCACTTTCATGGGCAACTTCCGGCGGCCAGGGTTTCAAGGGCTCACGTAAATCAACACCTTTTGCTGCTCAGGTAGCTGCAGAAGTTGCTGGTAAAGCAGCCGTTGAATGCGGTATTAAGAACTTGGAAGTTCAGATCAAAGGCCCAGGCCCAGGTCGTGAATCAGCAGTTCGTGCATTGAACTCATTAGGCATCAAGATCACTGAGATTCAAGACGTAACTCCAGTTCCACATAATGGTTGCCGCCCTCCTAAGCGTCGTCGTATTTAAGCTTGGAAGTTGGCAGTACAACAGTTTCAGTAGTTTTTTATTAAAGCCCACTGTTCGCCTGATTTAAAGGGCGAACTCACCGTCGGTCGTAAGGCTGCGGCAAAGAAAGGAAAGCATCGTGGCACGTTACTTAGGGCCTAAGGCCAAATTAGCACGTCGGGAAGGTACCGACTTATTTTTAAAGAGCGCTCGTCGCGCCCTGTCAGACAAGTGCAAGTTAGATACTAAGCCTGGTCAACATGGCCGTACATCTGGCTCAAGAACATCTGATTACGGTAATCAATTGCGTGAAAAGCAAAAGGTTAAGCGTATCTATGGCGTATTAGAGCGTCAATTCCGTCGTTACTTCGCAGAAGCTGAGCGTCGCAAGGGCAACACTGGCGAAACATTGCTCCAGTTGCTTGAGTCACGTTTAGACAATGTGGTGTATCGCATGGGTTTTGGTTCAACACGCGCTGAAGCACGTCAGTTGGTTTCTCACTGTGCAATTTTGCTCAATGGTAGCCCTGTCAATATTCCATCAATTCAGGTTAAGCCTGGTGATGTAGTTGCGATTCGTGAAAAAGCGAAGAAGCAAACGCGTATTACAGAATCACTCAATTTAGTCGGACAAATGGCAGCTGTTACTTGGGTTTCAGTTGACGCAGCTAAGCTCGAGGGAACATTTAAGCAAGTGCCTGACCGTGAAGATATTAGCGGTGAAATTAATGAAAGTTTGATCGTCGAATTGTATTCACGCTAATTAGGCACTCTCAAGGAAAAAATATGCAAACAAATTTGCTCAAGCCAAAGATTATTTCTGTTGAAGCGCTTACCGCCAACCAAGCTAAGGTTGTTATGGAGCCGTTCGAGCGTGGCTATGGCCACACACTCGGAAATGCATTACGTCGCGTACTCTTGTCCTCGATGGTTGGTTATGCGCCAACTGAAGTAGCTATTGCAGGCGTTGTTCATGAGTACTCCACTTTGGATGGAGTTCAAGAGGATGTAGTAAACCTCTTGTTGAACCTCAAAGGTATCGTATTTAAGTTGCAGTCACGTGATGAAGTTACTATCAATTTGCGTAAGGAAGGCCCAGGGGTTGTTACGGCAAAAGATATCGATTTGCCACATGATGTAGAGATCATGAACCCTGATCATGTGATCGCTCACTTGTCAGCTGGTGGTAAGTTAGACATGCAGATCAAGGTTGAAAAAGGCCGTGGTTATGTACCTGGTAACGTTCGTCAGTACAGCGACGAAGCTACTAAGATCATTGGTCGTATTGTGCTGGATGCCTCATTCAGCCCAGTAAGCCGTGTTAGCTATGCTGTTGAGTCTGCTCGTGTTGAGCAACGTACCGACCTCGATCGTTTAGTAATGACGATTGAAACAAACGGTGTGTTGTCTCCTGAAGAAGCAATTCGTCAAGCAGCTAGCATCTTGGTTGACCAATTAGTTGTATTCGCGGCTCTTGAGAGCAGCGAAGTTTCTGGTGATTTAGCACCAAGCCGCTCATCAATGGTTGATCCAATGTTGATGCGTCCGGTTGATGATCTCGAGCTGACAGTTCGCTCTGCAAACTGCTTGAAGGCTGAGAACATTTACTACATCGGTGACTTGATTCAACGTACTGAGAATGAATTGTTGAAGACGCCTAATCTGGGTCGCAAATCTTTGAATGAAATCAAAGATGTATTGGCTGCTCGTGGCTTAAGTCTTGGCATGAAACTCGAAAGCTGGCCTCCAGCTAACCTCGAGAAATAATTAGAAAGGAAGCATCATGCGTCACGGAAACGGCTTACGCAAACTAAACAGAACATCATCACATCGCTTGGCGATGCTGCGCAACATGTCCAATTCACTTTTGGAGCACGAGGTCATTAAAACGACTTTGCCAAAAGCAAAAGAATTGCGCATGGTTGTTGAGCCCTTGATTACCTTAGGTAAAAAAGACAACTTAGCAAACCGTCGCTTAGCATTCAATCGCACACGTGATCGCGATATCGTAGCCAAACTCTTTACAGAGCTGGGTCCACGTTACGCAACACGTCCAGGTGGCTATCTTCGTATTTTGAAGTTTGGCTTCCGTCATGGCGACAATGCGCCAATGGCCTTGGTTGAGTTAGTAGATCGCCCAGAAGTTGAAGAAACAGCAGTAACTGAAGAGGCTTAAGTCTCGGTGTTACGGTAAAAAGCCAGGCTTCGGTCTGGCTTTTTTCATTTATCAGGTTATAAATACAGAATGTCTGAAAACTCCCTAGCCAATTCCAGCAAGCTTTTGGTGGTGCTAACGAGCCTTCCTAATTTAGAGGTTGCCACAGCCTTGGCAAGAGCCTTGGTGGAGAGAAATTTCGCCGCTTGTGTGCAGCTTACGGAGGGTATTCAATCAATTTATCGCTGGAAGGGTAAAGTTTGCGAGGAGCATGAAGTATTGCTTTCTGCGAAAACTATCGCAAGTAAATGGCTGGAAATTTCCAGCTTTATTCAAGAACAGCATCCTTATGACCTGCCGGAAATATTGGCCTTTTCCCCTGAGCAATATGAAAAGCAATACGGCAAGTGGGTACAGTCTGAGGTAAATTCGAAGTCATGAGAATGTATTCCTTTGTAGCAAGGATCTTTGCCCTATTTTTATTCCTGTCCGCGCAAGTTTTTGCTGCGCCGGATTTCTTGCCCCCAGAGAAAGCGTTCCGAGTGGAGGCTTCTTGGTTAGAAAATTCCAATCAAGTGGAGCTGGAATTTTTGCCTGCTAAAGGCTATTACATCTACCAAGAATCTTTAAAGTTCCAAGCGGGCACGCAGGCCGAGAAGCTAAGCAATATAGGGCCTTCATTGCCATCAGGCGTGGTGAAGTTTGATGAAACTTTTCAGAAAAAACTGCAAGTTTATAAAGAACCCTTCCTAGTACTTTTAGATGTAAAGCCTGCCGATGGCAAGCCGATCCATGCAGCTGTAACACTGCAAGGTTGCGCCGAGGCAGGCATTTGCTATCCACCTATGACCCTGAAATTTTTACTCGCCGGTCCTGGGGTTAAAGTAGCTCCGATTCCAGATGCTTTAGATGGCATGCCTTTATCTAGCTCCCAGGTTGGCGGCGAATTCGGCTTGGCCGATTTATGGCGTGAGCGTGATGACGTCAATGCTATTGGCCGCTTTTTAGAAAGCACTTCAACTGCTTATTTATTTCTAGCTTTCTTTGTATTGGGGCTTGCGCTCGCTTTTACACCCTGCGTCCTTCCCATGTTGCCTATTTTGTCGAGCGTTATCTTTGGTACTCAAGACGGTAAGGCTGTAACCAAGGGGCGTGCCAGTATCTTAGCGCTAGCCTATGTCTTGGGTATGGCGTTGGTATACGCCTTGGCAGGTGTGCTTATGGCGGCCCTTGGTGGGAGCGTACAGCGTGCATTGCAGAGCCCCATTGCATTAGCTGCTTTTGCCCTACTACTTTTGGCCCTTTCAGGCAGTTTGTTTGGTTTGTATGACCTACGGTTGCCGCAATCATGGCATCACCATGTAGATCGGTTGGCAGGGCGCCAAAAGGGCGGCAATGTATTTGGTGCTTTTGCTTTGGGGGGTATTTCTACTTTAGTAGCCAGCCCCTGTATTACAGCGCCCCTGGCAGGCGTTTTAGCCTTTATTGCGCAAACCGGCTCTATGAGTCTAGGCGCAGGACTCCTTTTTGTAATGGCCCTAGGAATGGGGCTACCACTATTCTTTATTGCGATTGAGGCCCGCATTCTGATTCCATCCACGGGTATTTGGATGGTTTATTTACAGCGTACCTTGGGAGTTCTTCTGGTCGCCACGGCAGCATGGATTGCCTCGCCATTGCTCCAGAAAAATGATGTTGCAGGAGCTACAAAATTAGTGAACGGCCAGAGCATTCATGAGGTTGGTGATTTATCTTTTGTAGTGATTCATTCGCCTGCAGAGTTAGATACGCAACTAAGCAAAGCCAAGGAAGAAAAGAAAGTGGTCCTCCTAGATTTTTATGCGGACTGGTGTATTAGCTGTAAGGAGATGGAAGTAAATACCTTTACAAATCCAGAGGTAAGTAAAGAGCTAAAACAGTTTGTCTTAGTACAAGCTGACGTTACTGCAAATAGTCCTGAGAACCAGGTATTACTTAAGCGCTTCGGTTTATTTGGTCCTCCAGGAATTCTGATCTTCAATCAAAATTCAGGAGAGCTAAAAGACCAACGAGTGATTGGCTACATGCCACCCCAGCGTTTTATAGAACGATTAAAACAAGCAGCAAGCACTCAATAAAAAATCAAATTTGTTTTTTATTTGCCTGCTGCGTTTTTTTTAAGTAGGCGTGCTGCTTCGAGTGCAAAGTAAGTCAAAACACCATCAGCACCTGCGCGTTTAAAGGCGAGCAGCGATTCCATCATCACAGCATCGTGATCTAGCCAGCCATTTTGTGCGGCAGCTTTGAGCATGGCATATTCACCGCTTACTTGATAGGCATAAGTCGGGTAGTCAAACTCTTCACGGACGCGACGCACAATATCCAAATAAGGCATACCGGGCTTCACCATGACCATATCTGCACCTTCGCTGATATCAAGAGCAACCTCCCGCAAAGCCTCGTCGCTATTGGCGCAATCCATTTGATATGTTTTTTTATCGGCCTTACCTAGGTTTTTTGCAGAACCAACTGCATCTCTAAAGGGGCCATAAAAGGCAGAGGCATATTTAGCTGAGTAAGCCATGATTCGGGTGTGAATTAAATTCTTTTGCTCGAGCGCTTCACGAATTTTTCCGATGCGCCCATCCATCATGTCTGATGGTGCAACAATATCAACACCAGCTTCTGCTTGTGTGATCGCTTGCTGAACCAAGATGGCAGTCGTTTCATCATTCAGAATACGACCTTGCTCATCGAGTACGCCATCTTGACCATGGCTTGTATATGGATCAAGCGCTACATCAGTCATGATGCCTAAATTGGGGAAACGTTTTTTGAGTTCGCGAACAGCCGTAGGGATGAGTCCTTTTGAATTAAAGGCTTCCTCACCATCAGGTGTTTTTAATCCGCTATCGATTACTGGAAAAAGCGCAAGAACTGGAATGCCTAAATCCACACATTCTTGTGCAATTGGCATGAGCAGGTCTAATGAAAAGCGGTTAACACCAGGCATAGAGGCAACTGCTTCGGATTTGCCTTGACCTTCAAGTAGAAAGACGGGGTAGATTAAATCATTTGCCGAAACATTGTGCTCTTGCATGAGGCGACGTGACCAATCATCACGACGCATGCGGCGAGGACGGTGTTCTGGAAAACTAAGCAATGAGTTAGCTGGTGATTTCATCTTCATGAGTTTCTGCTTCAAATAGCCATTTAATAATTAAATTATCTGCCTCTTCTAGGCCAATCCGTTTGGTGCTTGAAAATAATTGTGCCGTAAGTTGCTTAGAGTCACCCGTTCCATCCGGTAGGGCTGGGTCATATTGTTGTAATTGCTGGCGTACCGCCTCCAGCACATGCTTGCACTCACTTTTGTTTAGTTTGTCGCATTTGCTGAGTAAAACGTGAATAGGTTTGCCAGTGGGTACAAACCACTGAATCATTTGCTCGTCTAGCTCGGTGATACCGCGCCTTGAGTCCACGATCAGGATCATGCCTACCAACTGCTCTCGCTCCTGTAAATAGTCGCTTAGGAGGGCATTCCAGTGGTATTTGGTCTCGTGATTGACTGCTGCATAGCCATAGCCTGGCAAGTCAACCAAATAAGCTAGCAGGTCATCTTTTGCAAAAACACCGAAATAGTTAATATGTTGGGTGCGTCCAGGCGTTTTACTGGCAAAAGCTAGCCTTTTTTGGTTGCAAAGGATGTTAAGGGCGCTAGATTTGCCTGCATTTGAGCGGCCAGCAAAGGCCACCTCTCGCAGCGGGGTGGCAGGTAGACAATGGGTATCATTGACTGTAGTGGCGAATCGGGCTTGAAAGAGTTTAGACATGTCCAGAAGCTATTGTAAAATCACGCAAAATCATGAAATATCTCATGGTGTTGGGTAAAAAGTTGTAAATGCAGGGCCCAAACACTTTTAGGAATTTTTGCCAAGGTAAACATAATGCGTCAAACCTCTCAAATCTCCAAATTAACTGGCTTACGGGCTGGTTTTGCGGTTCTCTCCATTTTCGCTCTGATCGGCGTATCTGGTGCAGTTTTTGCTGCCGATGCTGCTCCTATGGCAGCCGCTCCAGAAGCTAAAGCAGAAGTTCCAGGTAAACCTAAGGTTGATCCAGCCGCGGGTGAAGCACTGTATTCAAATGGTGATGCAACTCGTGGCGTAACCGCCTGTATCACTTGCCATGGCCCTAAAGGTCAAAGTGCGATTGGTACATGGCCAAAGCTTTCCGCACAGCATGCTGCATACCTTACAAAGCAGTTGAAAAACTTTAAAGAAGGCGCTCGCGCAAATCCAATCATGATGGGTATGGCCGCCACTTTGACTCAAGAAGACATGCAAAATATTTCAGCTTTTTTATCTAAGCAGCCTATCTCCCAGGGTGTTGCTCAAGATAAAGAAACAATCGCATTAGGCCAAAGTATTTATCGTGGTGGTATTGCAGCAAAAGGCGTTCCAGCTTGTGCTGCCTGCCACAGCCCAACAGGCGCTGGTATTCCTGCTCAGTACCCACTCCTTGGCGGTCAATGGGCTGAATACAATAATGCCCAGTTGCTAGCGTTCCGTGAAGGCGTGCGCACCAACAGTAGTCAAATGACAACGATTGCTTCAAAGCTTTCGGATAAAGAAATGAAAGCGGTAGCTGATTACATCGCAGGCTTGCATTAATTAGCTAAAGCCTTAAAACAAAACCCCGCTACTTCAGCGGGGTTTTTTATTGACTAAAACTTTTGCAAAGTGTTTAAATGTGCTCCAATTACTGATTGTTAGCTTGGTAAAACTGTTTCAGAAGAAAACAAGTCAGTAGTTTTTTCGCGAGTGCGAATAACGTAAGCATTTTTTCCATCAACCATAATCTCCGCAGGTTTAGGGCGCGTGTTGTAGTTGGATGCCATTACAAAACCATAAGCGCCAGCAGACAGAATGGCTAGAAGATCGCCTTCCTCTACCGCAAGATGACGATCCCTTCCCAGCCAGTCGCCAGATTCGCAAACAGGACCAACGATGTCATAGGTCAATGCTTTTGCTGCCTTCTTTTGTACGGGCACTATTCCATGATGTGCTTCATATAGGGCAGGTCGCATCAGTTCAGTCATTGCAGCATCAACAATGCAGAAGTTCTTCTCAGCACCGGGCTTTAAATACTCTACAGTTGTTAGTAGCACGCCAGCATTGCCTACTAATGACCTGCCTGGCTCAAGCACAACGTCAAGGTGACCAAAACCACGCTCAGCCACTCGATTCAATAAGGTGTTCGTAAATTCAGTAATGTCTGGCGGGGTTTCATCACTATAAGAAATACCAAGACCACCACCGAGATCAAGATGGTGAATCACAATACCCTCTTTTTTCAGTTGCGCGACAAGATCTAACACTTTATCTAACGCATCTAAGTAAGGGGCGGTGGTCGTGATTTGAGAGCCAATGTGACAATCAATTCCAACTACATCTATTTGAGAAAGTTGTGATGCTTCACGATAGGTTTTTAAAACCTCGTGATATGCGATGCCAAATTTATTGCCCTTAAGCCCAGTGGAAATATAAGGATGGGTTTGCGCATCTACATCAGGATTAACGCGTAAAGAAATCGGGGCGCGGCAATTGAGTTCAGTAGCTACGCGATTAATCTTATGCAGTTCAGCAATCGATTCAACATTAATACATTTGACGCCAGCTTTGAGGGCTGTAGCGATTTCAGCAGCAGATTTACCTACACCTGCAAATACTAGGCTCTTTGGATCTGCGTCAATTGCTAATGCACGAGCTAACTCACCGCCACTCACTAAATCAAATCCAGCACCCAGTTTTTTAAAGCAATCAATCACCGCTAAATTGCTGTTTGCCTTCATGGCATAGTGCACGCGGGCACGACGTTTGCCATTACTATCAACGCATGCCTTGTCGTAGGCTTGGTAAGCTTCAGTCAATGCTTTTTTGCTGTAGATGTACAGCGGCGTACCAAATTCTTTTGCTAAGTCTGCGAGTGGAATTTCTTCGGCATACCAGTTGCCATCGCGTTCAGTAAACCCGGATAACTTAGGAAGGGGGATTGCTTTGCTTTTCATTACTTGGCCGATGAAGAATTGCTTGGGCTAGCAGGGGTTTGAGGTGGGTATAGCTTGCCTTTAGGTTCCGGCTCTGTAGGAGCTGACGGAACTGGTGGCACATTTGGCATAAATAGCGGTCCTCTTACCCCACACCCAACAAGGGATATTAGAAGGCTAAGGCAGAGGGTTCTATTAAGAATCGCTATCATGAATGTCTCTAAAACGAATGATTGAATATAGCATGCAGGACTCCGGTATGAATCCAAACGATCCAGGCGTAGAAACCATCGATGACAAGCAGTTTTACCAGCTGGGAAGCAATTTATTGCATTCCATAGAGGTGGCGTTGGAGACTGCTGATGAAGCATTAGATCTCGACTTGGATATTGAGCGCCAAGGCGGGAACGTTATTAATATTCGTTTTAAGGATAAAAGTGTCATTGTGATTAATACTCAACCACCTTTGCATGAGATTTGGGTCGCTGCCAAATCGGGTGGATATCACTATCGCTGGGCTGGCACTATGGCACAACCTTTGTGGCTTGATACCAAAACAGGAAAAGAGCTGTTAAGCGATTTGACTGAGTTTGCGAGCGCTCAGGCTGGTCAAGCAGTTAATATGAGCTTGATTTAAGCTGCGCCAGTAGCACTTAAAGTTTCAATCACTTGGGCATCAGCTACGCTTTTAATCTGGGCTTTACCAATCTTTTCTAAAACAACATAACGGATTTGACCGCCCTCGGTTTTTTTATCAACCTGCATAAGTTCCATATAACGCCCTACACCAAACTTTGGCGGCGTAGTTGGTAAATTCATAGATTGGATGATTTTGGTGAGACGCTGGAAATCTGCGTCGCTAATGTAGTTGAGTCGACGTGACAGATCCGCACCCATCACCATGCCACATCCGACTGCTTCACCATGTAGCCATTCGCCGTAGCCCATACCCGCTTCAATTGCGTGACCAAAGGTATGACCAAAATTGAGGGTTGCACGAATACCGCCCTCTCTTTCATCTGCGGAAACTACTGCAGATTTAATTTCACAGGAACGTAAGACGGCATGACCCATTGCTTCTGTGTCGCAGGCTAGCAGCGGTGAGGCATTAGATTCAATCCAATTTAAGAACTCGGCATCTGCAATAGCGCCATGCTTCACAACTTCAGCAAGCCCAGCAGATAGCTCTCTCGGGGGTAGAGTCTTTAAGGTATTGAGATCGGCAATCACAGCGGCCGGCTGATGAAAGGCGCCAATCATATTTTTACCTAGCGGATGATTGATGCCCGTTTTACCGCCAACGGAAGAGTCTACCTGTGCAAGCAAGGTAGTGGGTACTTGGATAAAGCGAATGCCGCGCATAAAGCTAGCCGCAGCAAATCCAGTCATATCGCCTATAACGCCACCACCCAGGGCAACCAACATGGTGTGGCGATCAGCGCCAAACTTTAAAAGATCATCAAAAATCAACTGAAGATTTTTCCAGTCTTTGTATGACTCGCCATCAGGTAGAACAATTGTCCTAACAGGCTTCCCAAAGGTGCTCAGCGTCTTAGTTAGGCGCTCAGCATAGAGCGGGGCAACCGTAGTGTTACTAACAATGTAAATAGAGGTTGCTTTTTCACAGGCCTTAAATAAGCTTGCTTGATCAATCAGATCTTTGCCAATATAAATCGGGTAACTGCGATTGCCAAGATCAACTTCAAGTGTTTTCATCATAGTGCCAATATATTTAAGCGGAAAGTTCAAGCTGCATGATTAAGGTATTGACCAGCTGATTAACGCTAGGCTTGCCAGTCTCAATCACATGGTCAGCGATTTCACGATACAGAGGATCGCGAACGGCATATAAGTTTTCTAAAATCTTTTTGGCATCCCCATTTTTTAATAAGGGGCGACCCTCGCCACCTTTGGTGCGATGCCAAAGTTCAATTGGGTTTGCGTGAAGATAAATCACGGTGCCACCCTCACTTAATGCCTGCCGATTTTCTGGTGAGAGAACAGCGCCACCGCCGGTTGCCAAAATAATATCTTGCTCGGCAGTGATTTCACGGATGGCTTGAGCTTCTCTTTTGCGAAATCCTTCTTCGCCTTCCATTTCAAAAATGACGGGGATTTTTACGCCACAGCGCTCTTCAATCACATGGTCGGCATCTAGAAAGCGGCGCCCTAATTTTTTGGCCAAGACCTTACCAACGGTCGACTTCCCAGCGCCCATGAGGCCGATTAGAAAGATATTGTTTGTCGAGGAGTTCACCCTCCGATTTTATTAGGGTTTGTCGAGAACAGTCGGAGTTAAAAAGACAAGTAGCTCTGTTTTATCTTGTAATTTGGATTTATGGCGAAAAAAATGACCAATGAGGGGTATATCGCCTAAGAGCGGGATTTTGACTTCGTCTTCCCGTTCAGTGGTTTGGAAAATGCCACCAATGATGGCTGTCCCGCCATTTTCAACGGTGACCTCTGAACTCAGGCTTTTGGTGTCAATGGCATATCCCTGTTCTGTTTTCATGCCTACCGTGTCCTTATTAATGCCCACTAGCATTGATATCTTTCCATCTGGATGGATTTTTGGCAAAACCTCTAGGCGAAGGTTTGCCTTTCTAAATTGCAATTTACTGCCATTTTGATTCGAGGTTTGGTAGGGCAGTTCTGTACCTTGCTCAATGGTTGCCTTCACCTGGTCGCCAGTCATGATGCGTGGGTTAGAAAGAATCTTTCCCTGACCTTCAGACTCAAGCGCAGAAAGTTCTGCCTGCAGAATGCGGCTCCCATTTCTGGAGACTAAGGTTGCGGCTATAGTTGCTGGATTAAAACCACTCAAACCAGCGCCACCCAGATCCATGCTGCCAATTAATTTTTGATCTGTTTTATCTCCGATACCATTAGCTTGATATCCCAGCTTAACCCCTAGCTCACGGGCAAAGCGTTCATCAGCCTCAACTATTCGGGCTTCTATGAGGATTTGCCTGGGACTATTCATGTGGTCTCCACCAAACGGAAGGGCGGCCTCTTCACGCCGGAATTTCTGAAAGGCTTGGATTTCTGCGTGAGGCCCAATCCAGTAGATTTCTCCGTTGCGCACCAGTCGTAAACCGCGGCTCGCCAGAATAGAGTGAAGGGCTGTTTGCCAAGGGGTATTTCTAAGGTCTATCGAGATCTTCCCTTTAATGGATTCGCTTAATAAAAAATTGGTATTACCCAATTTCGCCATAGTTTCTAAAAGTTCAGTTAATTCAATACCGGTAAATTGCAGGCTAATAGGGATCAGGAAATGATTTTGTGAGGGCGCATTACCCATTGCTGTATTGCTGGATAAAAGCATCAATACAGCTAACCAAGAGGTGAGCAGTTTGAAGTATTTCTGGGGGTTATTTAGGCTGAGCTTCATTCGCTTTTTGAAGCCTTCAGAACCAGAGATTTGCCCTGGGAATGGGTCAGGGTCACAAGTCCTTTTTCGATAGAGCTTAGGTGCCATCCCCCTAAAACCTGCGCCCCCCTCTCAAAGACAAGATGGCTTTTCCCTGTATGAAAATAGGCTTGCTGGGTGTTGCCCATTTGGGATGTGCCAAGGTACTGCCAGCGGCGTAGCTCGGACTCATGGGTTGGTGCTTGCGGCCTGTTCAGAGTCCTTGTTTCAGGCTTTCTTTCCTTTAATAAGTGAATACTTACTTCTATTTCATCTATTGCTAGATATAGCTCATCTTGATCATTGTTAATTTGATCACGCATTAATAGCATCTCTTTTTTCAATTCCAAAAGCTGTTGTTGGGGTCTCTCCAAGGCATCTTGGGATTGCTTATTCAGTGAGGTGTAGGCCACAAAAAATGCAATAGCTGCTGCCAGCAAGACGCCAATCAAGGCGATTGGAAGCGCAATTCCTTGTAGTGAATTGCGGATCTGAATAGGATTTAAGGACTCCGTAAAGGGATTGCTTCTGCCTTGGTTTGGAGCTCTATGCGGTGTGCTTTGATGGGGAGGGGGCTTGCGTATTCCATGGGGGTCGGGGATGGCTGGGTCATCGCCGAGATCACTCAGAATTTCATCAAAAGATTGGCTGGAAATATGGCGTGCTGGCATACCCATATTCTTCTGTTTTGGGTACCGAAAATCCATCAGCCTAGATTGAACCCACCGTCAGAAATCAGATCTTATCTATAAGCAAAACAAGAATTTTGGAGGTTTTAGGGGAATTGTCTAAGCGCCCTATAATTTGGACATATGGCCTTACCTCCAAAAGACAAGCCGCCGCTGAATCAGCGTCCCATTCGTCCATCCGATAGACGCCCTCGGAATTCACGAGTAGAGCCTGGCTTGCCAGGGAATTCATCAGGCAGCCCTTTAATAAAGGCTTTACTCATTGTTGCCGCTGTAGGCGCGATAGCCCTGTCACTGGTCCTTGGTTATGCTTTTTTAATTGCCAAGCCGAATTTGCCAAAAATTTCCGCTTTAACTGATTACAACCCAAAAACACCTCTGCGGATTTACACCGCAGATAAGGTATTGATTGGTGAGTTTGGTGAAGAGCGTCGTAAAGTCATCCCGCTAAATGAAATTCCGATGGCAATGCGAAACGCCGTTATTGCTACAGAGGACGATCGTTTCTATTCCCATGGCGGGGTTGACTACGTTGGGGTTCTTAGAGCGGGGGTTGCCAATCTCCGCGGACATTTAGCTCAGGGCGCCTCGACCATCACAATGCAGGTGGCAAGAAATTTCTTCTTAAGTAACGAGAAGACATTTAGCCGCAAGATTTACGAAATTCTTTTGGCATGGGAGATTGAATCTCAACTGACTAAAGACAAGATTTTAGAAATCTATATGAACCAAATTTTCTTGGGTCAAAGAGCTTTTGGTTTCTCAAGCGCAGCGCAAATTTACTTTGGTATTGAATTGAAGGACATTAGCATTGCTCAAGCCGCAATGCTGGCTGGCCTGCCTAAGGCGCCTTCGGCTTATAACCCAGTGACCAACTACCGCCGTGCCAAGATTCGTCAAGAGTACATTCTTCAGCGCATGCGCGATCTGGGTTACATCACACCAGAGGAATACCAAAAAGCGATGATTGAAGAATTACATATTCGCGGCTTGGGTAATGAGTTTGCGGTTCGTGCTGACTTCCCCGCTGAAATGGTTCGTCAATTACTCTTCACGCAGTATGGAGAGGCAATCTATTCACAAGGGATCGACGTCTACACGACTATCTTAAAAGCCGATCAAGATGCCGCTTATAAAGCAGTCCGACGTGGAATTTTTGAATACGATTTACGGCATGCTTATCGTGGCCCTGAGGGTTTTATCGATCTTCCCGAAGACTCTGTGAAGCGCCAGCGCGCGATTGACGAGGCATTACTTGCTTATCCGCAGTTGGATGATTTGCAGTCTGGGATTGTGCTCGACGTTAAACCGAAAGAAATGCAAGTCATGATTTCGACTGGTGACACCATCACTATTAAAGGTGAGGGTATGAAATTGGCGGCTGCTTCTATTACTGATAGCACTCAGCCCAAAAAACGCTTGCGCCCTGGCGCTATAGTGCGACTTCTTTCAGATGGAGGGGTTTGGAAATTGGCCCAGCTGCCACAAGTTGAGGCTGCCTTTGTGTCCATGAATGCAGAGACCGGCGCAATTCTATCTTTAGTGGGCGGCTTTGATTTCCGTCGTAACCAATTTAATCACGTGACGCAAGCTTTACGTCAGCCTGGTTCCTCATTTAAACCATTTATCTATGCCGCCGCCATTGAAAAAGGCTTTACCCCAAGTACGATGGTGAACGATGCACCTTTATCTATTGGTGGCATGGAGACTGGCAGTCAGGCTTGGGAGCCAAAAAACTACGATGGCAAATATGATGGCATGATGCGCCTGCGCAATGCCTTGGCAAAATCAAAGAACTTAGTGTCGGTTCGCATTATTCGCGCCATCGGCCCTTCTTATGCGCAAGAATATATTCAGCGTTTTGGCTTTGAGCCAGAAAAGCACCCCCCTTACTTAACAATGGCTTTGGGCGCGGGTTCTGTAACCCCGTTGCAGATGGCCTCTGCTTATAGTGTATTTGCCAATGGGGGCTATCGTGTGGATCCATTCTTGATTGACAAGATGGTGGACTCTAAAGGCACCGTCATGTTCGAAGCAAAGCCTACGCATGCGGGTGAAGATGCGCCTCGTGTATTAGATGCGCGCACTGCATTTGTAATGGATAGCATGCTGCAAGAAGTAACCAAGACGGGTACCGCAGCCTCAGCGCGTGGTAAGTTGGGACGAAGCGACATTGCAGGTAAAACAGGCACAACGAATGATTCGCATGATGCCTGGTTTGCTGGCTATAACCCTAAAGTAGTTGCGATTGCATGGATTGGCTTTGATAAGCCTGCGAGTTTGGGCGATCGAGAGACTGGTGGCGGACTTGCTTTGCCAATGTGGATTTCTTATATGGCGACTGCATTAAAGGATAGCCCTCAGATCTCTCGCGAAGTGCCAAGCGGCGTAACGCAAGTTGATGGCGACTGGTTTATCCCGGACTTTGCTACCAATGGCGGTGTGCGCGAACTGCAATAGTTCGTTTTCAACATGGCACGGCAAGCGCGCACAGTAATACCAGGCCAAGCAATGCATGTGATGGTCCGCGGCAATAATCGTGAAAATATTTTCTTTGCCGATGAAGATCGGCGCACTTATTTAGAGTGGCTGCGTGAAGCTGCTAGGCAGTTTGGTTGTGCCGTGCATGCGTTTGCTTTAATGCCTAACCATGTGCATTTGCTCATGACTCCCCAAAGCGAAGATTCGCTGGCGAAAACAATGCAGTCTCTTGGTCGCCGTTATGCCCAATATTTCAATCAACAGCATCGCCGCTCGGGAACCATTTGGGAGGGGCGATATCGCTCATCTTTGATTGACCCGGATTATTTTTTACGCTGCCAGCGTTATATAGAGCTCAACCCGGTCAGGGCTGGATATGAATCCAATCCCCAAAGCTCTACATGGACGAGTTTTGCAACCCACATTGGTGGCAATGCAGAGCCTTGGTTGGTAGACCATCAGCATTTTTGGAAGTTGGGTAACACCCCTTTTGAGAGGCAGATGAGCTGGTCAAACTTTGTAAAAGAGGGTGCGCCTCACTGGGAAGACCGCCAAATCACAGAATCTCTATTGCGATCCAAGCCTTGGGTCAGTGATATTTATGCCAAAAAGCTCTTTAAAGATACTCCGGAGCTTGCATTAATTCGCCATCGTGGGCGCCCTAGAAAAATTCACTCTTTAAATTCAATCACTTAGTTGATTAATGCTTTCCCTATATTTCCAATAGGGTATTGAGTATTTCGACTCTGTCCCCATATATAGAATTCATATTGGTGCGACATCTAAATAAATGGGACAGACTCATTTTATTTTTATTGCATCGGTGTGGGTATTCACCTATATTGGATCCTCCAAAAGTAATTAGGCCTTTGTCGCCCCTCGGAAATACTATGACTACAAAATTAAATACAGATCTTCGCCCTATCGCTCAAGGTTTATATGACCCTAGAAATGAGCATGACGCTTGCGGCGTAGGATTCGTCGCACATATTAAAGGCAAGAAATCTCATGAGATCGTTTCTCAGGGTTTACAGATCCTTGAGAACTTAGATCACCGGGGAGCGGTTGGCGCTGATCCGTTAATGGGCGATGGCGCCGGTATCTTGATTCAGATCCCAGATACTTTGTATCGCGAAGAAATGGCAAAGCAAGGCGTGACTTTGCCACCATTAGGTGAGTATGGCGTTGGCATGATTTTCTTGCCGAAAGAGCATGCTTCCCGTTTGGCCTGCGAACAAGAGCTAGAGCGCACTGTGCGCTTAGAGGGGCAAGTTGTTTTGGGCTGGAGAGATGTTCCGGTAGATGTGAAATTGCCGATGTCTCCAACAGTACAAATGACAGAGCCATTTATCCGTCAAATTTTTATTGGTCGTGGCCGCGACATCATGACAACCGATGCGCTCGAGCGTAAGTTGTATGTGATTCGTAAAACAGCAAGTCATGCAATTCAAGATTTGCATTTGAAGCATGGCAAAGAATATTTCGTTGCATCAATGTCCGCTAGAACCATTGTTTACAAGGGTTTGCTGTTAGCGAATCAAGTCGGTGCTTATTACCAAGACTTGCAAGACAAGCGCACTGTATCCGCGCTTGCTTTAGTGCATCAACGTTTCTCCACTAATACTTTCCCCGCATGGGAATTAGCGCATCCATATCGCATGATTGCGCACAACGGTGAGATCAACACTGTTAAAGGTAACGTCAATTGGGTTAATGCACGTGAGGGCGCTATTAGCTCCCCAGTTCTTGGCGATGATTTGCAAAAACTCTGGCCGTTGATTTATCCAGGTCAGTCAGATACTGCGTGCTTTGATAACTGCTTAGAGTTGCTGGTGATGTCTGGCTACCCTTTAGCCCAGGCCATGATGATGATGATTCCTGAAGCATGGGAACAGCATGCGTTGATGGATGACAATCGTCGTGCCTTCTACGAATATCACGCAGCAATGATGGAGCCATGGGATGGACCTGCGGCGATGGCATTTACTGATGGTCGTCAAATTGGCGCAACCTTGGACCGAAATGGTTTGCGTCCAGCACGTTATTACGTAACCGACGATGACTTGGTCATCATGGGTTCTGAAGCGGGCGTATTGCCAATTCCTGAAAGTAAGATCGTTCAAAAATGGCGTTTGCAGCCAGGCAAGATGTTCATGATCGACATGGAGCAAGGTCGCATTATTGATGACGTTGAGCTCAAGAATGCCGTTTCTAAAGCCAAGCCATATAAGAGCTGGATCGACGCAGTTCGTGTGAAGTTGGATGAAGTTGATGCCAGCAAAGCAGATTTGATTGACGAGAAAACGACTATTCGTCCGGCAGCTAAATTATTAGACCGTCAACAGGCATTTGGTTATACGCAAGAGGACATCAAATTCTTGATGGCACCAATGGCCATGAATGGTGAAGAGGCTATTGGTTCAATGGGTAATGACAGTCCATTGGCTGTTCTGTCTAATAAGGACAAGCCTCTCTATAACTACTTCAAGCAATTATTTGCGCAGGTGACCAATCCTCCAATCGACTCGATTCGCGAGAATATGGTGATGTCTTTAGTTTCTTTCATTGGGCCAAAGCCTAATTTATTAGATACCAATAACATCAACCCTCCAATGCGTTTAGAAGTTAGTCAGCCCATTTTGGATTTTGATGACATCACCAAGATTCGCCACATTGGTCACTACACCAATGGCAAATTCCGCTCTTACGAATTGGATATTTGCTATCCAGCTTCATGGGGTAAAGCGGGCATTGAAGCTCGCTTGGCATCCTTGTGCGCTGAGGCTGCAGATGCCGTACGTTCTGGCTACAACATTTTGATCGTGAGCGATCGTCAGGTTGATGAGAAGCATGTCGCCATTCCGGCTTTGTTGGCAACATCTGCTATCCATCAGCATTTGGTGCAAAAAGGTTTGCGTACCAGCGTCGGCTTAGTGGTTGAAACTGGCAGCGCCCGTGAGACTCATCACTTTGCGCTCTTGGCTGGCTATGGCGCAGAAGCCATTCATCCATACCTCGCCATGGAAACTTTAGCGGAAATGGCTAAAGGATTGTCTGGAGATTTATCTGCTGAAAAAGCAGTGAAGAACTTTGTAAAAGCTGTAGGTAAGGGTCTGCAAAAGGTCATGTCCAAAATGGGCATCTCTACTTACATGTCCTACACCGGTTCACAGATTTTTGAAGCGATTGGTTTAAATCACGACATCATCGATCAATACTTCAAGGGTACTCCATCAAATGTTGGTGGTATCGGCGTATTTGAAGTGGCTGAAGAAGCTTTACGTATGCACACAGCTGCATTTGGTAACGATCCAGTTTTAACTAATATGCTCGATGCTGGTGGTGAATATGCTTTCCGTATTCGTGGTGAGAATCATATGTGGACTCCAGACACGATTGCGAAGTTGCAGCACTCCACTCGTATTGGTGCTGAGAAGGGCTATCAGACTTATAAAGAGTACGCCAACATCATTAACGATCAAACCAAGCGTCAAATGACTCTGCGTGGTTTGTTTGAATTCAAGCTCGATCCAGCAAAAGCGATTCCATTGGATGAAGTGGAATCTGCAAAAGAAATCGTTAAGCGTTTTGCAACGGGCGCGATGTCTTTGGGCTCGATCTCTACAGAAGCCCATGCTACTTTGGCCATTGCTATGAACCGTATCGGTGGCAAGTCCAATACGGGTGAGGGTGGTGAAGATCCAAATCGTTATGTGAACGAGCTTAAAGGTATCCCAATCAAAAAAGGCGAGACTTTAGCCAGCATCTTGGGTAGCGATGTAGTTGAGGCTAATATTCCATTGTTGGACGGCGACTCATTGCGTTCCAAGATTAAGCAAGTTGCTTCTGGTCGTTTTGGTGTGACTACTGAGTACTTACGTTCTGCCGATCAGATTCAGATCAAGATGGCCCAAGGTGCTAAGCCTGGTGAAGGCGGTCAGTTGCCTGGTGGAAAAGTATCTGATTACATCGGTAAGTTGCGCTTCTCTGTGCCGGGTGTTGGTTTGATTTCTCCTCCTCCGCACCATGATATTTACTCAATTGAAGATATCGCTCAGTTGATCCATGACTTGAAGAACGTTAATCCAAAGGCTGACGTTTCTGTGAAGTTGGTATCTGAAGTGGGTGTTGGAACTATTGCTGCTGGTGTGGCAAAAGCGAAAGCAGACCACGTTGTGATCGCTGGTCATGATGGCGGAACTGGCGCATCTCCGCTGTCTTCAATCAAGCACGCTGGCTCTCCATGGGAACTCGGCTTAGCTGAAACACAACAAACATTGGTTCTCAATGGTTTGCGCAGCCGTATTCGTGTTCAGGCTGATGGTCAGATGAAAACAGGCCGTGACGTAGTGATTGGCGCTTTGTTAGGTGCAGACGAGTTTGGTTTTGCGACAGCGCCATTGGTGGTTGAGGGTTGCATCATGATGCGTAAGTGTCATTTGAATACTTGTCCAGTTGGTGTTGCTACTCAAGATCCGGAATTGCGTAAAAAATTCTCAGGCAAGCCTGAGCATGTGGTGAACTTCTTTTTCTTTATTGCTGAAGAAGCTCGCGAGATCATGGCGCAGCTCGGTATTCGCAAGTTTGATGACTTAATTGGTCGTGTTGATTTGTTGGATACCCGTAAGGGCATTGAAAACTGGAAAGTGCACGGCTTGGATTTCAGCAAGATATTTGCTGAACCACAAGTAGCAAGCGAAGTTCCACGTTACCAAGTGTTAACCCAAGATCACGGCTTAGCCAGTGCTCTGGATAACATCTTGATCGAGAAGAGTGAGCCTGCATTAGAGCGTGGCGAGAAGGTTTCCTTCATTGTTCCGGTGAAGAACGTGAACCGTACTGTAGGCGCAATGCTCTCTGGAGAAGTTGCGCAGCGTTATGGTCACGCAGGTTTGCCAGATGACACGATTCACATTCAATTGAATGGCACAGCTGGTCAAAGCTTTGCAGCCTTCTTGTCACGGGGAATCACATTAGACTTAGTTGGCGACGGTAATGACTATGTTGGCAAAGGTTTGTCAGGTGGACGTGTGATTGTTCGTGCTCCTCATGAGTTCCGTGGCGATACCGCTAAGAACATCATCGTTGGTAATACTGTTCTCTACGGCGCAATTGCTGGTGAAGCCTTCTTTAATGGCGTAGCTGGTGAGCGTTTCGCAGTTCGTAACTCTGGTGCTACAACGGTTGTTGAGGGTACTGGCGACCATGGTTGTGAATACATGACGGGTGGAACAGTAGTTGTATTGGGCGCAACAGGGCGTAACTTTGCTGCAGGTATGAGCGGTGGTATTGCTTATGTTTACGACGAGGATGGATTGTTCGATAAGCGTTGCAATACCAGCATGGCAACACTAGAAAAAGTGCTGCCTTCTGCAGAGCAAATTGCCAAGATGCCGAAGTCTGAATGGCATGCCCCTATCGATGTGAAAGATGGCGGCGAGCGTTTGACGGACGAGCAAATTTTGAAGGGCTTGATCGAGCGTCATTTCCGTCACACTGGCTCTGAGCGCGCTAAGGCAATCTTGGCTGATTGGGAAAATACCCGCAGTCGCTTTGTGAAGGTTCTCCCAACTGAGTACAAGCGTGCTCTAGGTGAATTGTGGGAAAAAGCTCAGAACAAAACCGTTGCGGCATAAGCCACTTAATTAATAAAGACATTAAGAAAAGATACTAAGGATTCGATATGGGTAAGGTCACTGGATTTATGGAGTTTGAGCGCGTCGGTGAGACGTACGAAGCGCCGGTTAAACGCCTCCATCATTACAAAGAGTTTGTGGCAGCACTAACTGATGAAGAAGCGAAGATTCAAGGCGCACGTTGTATGGATTGTGGTATCCCGTTTTGTAATAACGGCTGCCCAGTTAACAACATCATTCCCGACTTCAATGACTTGGTATTTCAGAATGATTGGAAGAATGCATTAGATGTTTTGCAATCAACCAATAACTTCCCAGAATTTACTGGTCGCATTTGCCCAGCTCCTTGCGAAGCTGCTTGTACCTTAGGGATCAATAGCACTGCAGTCGGTATCAAGTCTATTGAGCATGCCATTATTGATAAAGGTTGGGAAAGTGGTTGGGTTAAGCCGCAACCTTCCAAAACGAAGACTGGTAAAAAAATCGCAGTAGTTGGTGGTGGCCCAGCGGGTATGGCGGCTGCACAGCAATTGGCTCGCGTTGGTCATGACGTCACTGTATTTGAAAAGAATGATCGTGTTGGCGGCTTACTGCGTTACGGTATTCCTGATTTCAAGATGGAAAAGTGGTTGATTGATCGTCGTGTTGAGCAGATGCAAGCTGAAGGCGTTAAATTTGAGACGGGTGTTTTCGTTGGTAAAGAGGCGATTGGCGCCGAAGTAAAAAATTACTCCAATAAGACAGTTTCTCCTGAGCAATTGATGAAAGACTTTGATGCGGTAGTGATCACCGGTGGTGCAGAGCAGCCACGTGATTTGCCGGTTCCAGGTCGTGAGTTGGCTGGCGTGCACTATGCGTTGGAATTTTTGATTCCGCAAAACAAAGAAAATGCTGGTGATTTCAAAAATGAAATTCGTGCAACTGATAAGCATGTAGTTGTTATTGGCGGTGGTGATACAGGTTCAGATTGCGTTGGAACATCAAACCGTCACGGCGCAACCAAGATTACTCAGTTTGAATTGCTCCCTCAACCCCCAGAAGTTGAGAACACCCCTTTAGTTTGGCCATATTGGCCAACAAAATTACGCACATCCTCTTCACATGAAGAAGGTTGTGATCGTGACTGGTCTGTTGGAACCAAGCGTTTTGAAGGCAAAAACGGCAAAGTTGAGAAACTGATTGGCGTTCGTCTGGAGTGGAAAGACGGCAAAATGGCTGAAGTGCCAAACTCAGAATTCGAAATTAAGGCAGATTTAGTGCTTTTGGCTATGGGTTTTGTGTCCCCAGTTCAGCAGGTATTGAGCGCGTTTGGCGTTGAGAAAGATGCTCGCGGTAATGCAAAAGCAACCGTAGATGGTCAAAATGCCTACCAAACGAACGTTCCTAAGGTATTTGCTGCTGGCGATATGCGTCGTGGACAGTCTTTGGTGGTTTGGGCAATTCGTGAGGGTCGTCAATGCGCCCAAGCAGTAGACCAGTATTTAATGGGGTCATCTGTTTTGCCCCGATAATATCGAGGATATGAACAGTGGCCAGCCAAATTCTTTGGATGTAAGCAAGCAAGCTGCAGGTGAAGTTGTCGTCGCTATTAAAGACGTCAACTTTTCCTATGCTCTAGGTGAACGTCAGATTTTGTCTGGACTCAATATGGAGTTCCGACGCGGCCAGGTAGTGGCTGTAATGGGCGGCTCCGGATGCGGCAAGACCACCATTCTTCGGTTGATCGGCGGGCAATTTAATGCTCAATCAGGTCAAGTTTTATTTGAAGGTCAAGACATTGGCAAGATGAATGGTCCCGAGTTGATGGCTGCCCGTCGTCGCATGGGAATGCTTTTTCAGTTCGGAGCATTGTTCACTGACCTGAGTGTTTTTGAAAACGTTGCTTTTCCTCTTCGTGAACATACAGATCTCAGTGAAGAGCTATTGCACTCCTTAGTGCTTATGAAATTGAATGCAGTTGGCTTGCGCAGCGCAAGAGACTTAATGCCTTCGCAAATTTCTGGTGGCATGGCAAGACGTGTTGCCCTCGCTAGAGCCATTGCTTTAGATCCACCCCTCATCATGTACGACGAGCCATTTGCTGGCCTGGATCCCATCTCTCTTGGCATCACAGCACGCTTAATTCGTGATCTGAATAACGCCCTAGGAGCCACGAGTTTATTGGTTACGCACGATGTTGAAGAGACTTTTGCAATAGCTGATTATGTATATTTCATTGCGAATGGCCGTATTGGTGCTGAAGGAACTCCTAAGGAATTAAGTCGCTCAGCAGATCCTTTTGTTAGACAATTTTTAGATGCAGCGCCAGATGGCCCTGTACCTTTTCATTACCCAGGAAAAAGCTTAGAAGAAGATTTTGGAATGAGCACCTCATGACCACGCTTCTGAATCTGTTTGGCGACCTTGGATTTTTTGTACGTCGCAACTTAAGTAGTCTGGGTTTAGCTGCTCGTATGTTTGCGGCAGTGATCGCACGCTCAGGATTCTTGCTCAAAAGACCACGTTTAGTGATTGATCAAATTTTGTTTGTCGGCAATCATTCTTTTGTGATCATTGCAGTCTCAGGATTATTTGTTGGATTCGTCTTAGGTTTGCAGGGTTACTACACCTTAAATCGTTATGGCTCAGAGCAAGCACTTGGCCTATTGGTTGCCCTCTCTTTAACTCGTGAGTTGGGTCCTGTCATTACCGCTTTATTGTTTGCCGGTAGAGCCGGCACTTCTTTAACTGCGGAGATTGGCCTCATGAAGGCTGGTGAACAATTGACTGCTATGGAAATGATGGCAGTGGACCCTTTAGGGCGCGTGATTGCGCCGCGACTTTGGGCCGGCATTATTTCTATGCCAATCTTGGCAACTATTTTTACAGCAGTCGGCGTTCTCGGGGGTTACCTTGTGGGCGTTCCTTTGATTGGAGTCGACTCAGGCGCCTTCTGGTCACAGATGCAAGGCGGAGTGGACCTGTTTTCGGATATTGGCAATGGCTTAATTAAAAGCATGGTGTTTGGTGTAGCGGTCACTTTTATTGCTCTTTATCAGGGCTATGAATCCAAGCCCACGCCTGAAGGCGTTTCGCAAGCCACTACTCGTACGGTGGTGATCTCTTCTTTATCGGTTTTAGCATTGGATTTCTTGCTAACCGCGATGATGTTCTCAAATTAGAAAGAATAAACTAGGGCTCTTATGAGAAAAAGTGCAATTGATGTCTGGGTAGGAATCTTTGTTGCTATTGGTTTGCTGGCTGCTCTATTTCTCGCACTGAAGGTTGGCAATATGAATGCAGTGTCGTTTGCGCCAACATACAAAATTTCTGCACGCTTTGACAATATCGGCGGCCTCAAACCTCGCGCACCAGTGAAAAGTGCAGGCGTGGTGGTTGGCAGAATTGCTAATATTTCCTTCGATGACAAAACTTATCAAGCAACGGTGGTGATGACCATTGAAGACTCCTATAAGTTTCCAAAGGATTCATCCGCTAAGATTTTGACATCCGGCTTATTGGGTGAGCAATACATTGGTCTTGAGGCGGGCGGATCAGATGATATGTTGACCAATGGCGAAAAGATTGCGCAGACACAATCAGCCATTGTTTTAGAAAACTTGATCAGCCAGTTCCTTTACAATAAAGCAGCAGATAGCGGCCAAGAAAAGGGCGCAGCAAAGTGATGTTGCTTTTTATGCGCAAAGTCAAGATGGTAATCTTGCTTGGTTTGATGGCCTCTTTGGTTGGCTGCGCATCCATTCCTGCTGGCGTAGAGCGCTCTCCCCAGGATCCTTGGGAGCCATTCAATCGCTCAGTTTTTGAATTTAACGAAGGCTTAGATGCTTATGTCCTTAAGCCGGTAGTTACAGGCTATCGTTTTGTATTGCCTGAATTTGTACGCGATGGAATATATAACTTCTTTAGCAACTACAACGATATTTATACTGCTCTGTATAACTTGCTGCAAGGTAAGCCGGACTATGCCTTTAATGACCTCATGCGCGTGGTGGTCAACACAACAATGGGATTGGGTGGATTCTTGGATCTAGCTACTCCTGGAGGTCTTGAGAAGCACAAAGAAGATTGGGGTCAAACCTTAGGTGTTTGGGGTGTGCCCTCAGGCCCTTATGTAGTTCTTCCGTTCTTTGGCCCAAGTAATGTGCGAGATACTTTTGGCACAGTAGCCGATTTAGAGTCGGACTATCTATTTAAGTATGTGAAGGATGTGGGTCTGCGAAATAGTATTACTGGTTTGCGTGTAGTGAACGCACGTAATACCTATTACGAGGCCGGTGATTTATTGGATGGCGCTGCAATTGATAAGTACAGCTTCTTACGAGATGCTTATATCCAAAGACGTGCCTATCAGATTAACGAGGGCAAAGATGAGGAGGAGCCTAGCATGCCTCCTTACGAGAACGGATATCAGTAAGTCTGAGCGGCTTAATCAACTCGCATTGATGTACAGATAATGAAATGGAACCTATGAAAATTCAAAAAATACTTACTCAATATTTAGCGACAAGTTTGTTTTTGGTTTCTGGTGCTCTTTTTGCACAGGCTCCTGATCAAACAACTCCGCCGGATGTCTTAATTAAAATAGTTGTCACTGAGGTGATGACAACAGTGAAGGCTGATCCCGATATTCAAAAAGGCAATATCCCCAAGATTGTGGAGTTGGTCGAGAAGAAAATTGTTCCATATACCGACATGCGTCGCACTACAGAAATGGCGATGGGTCCTAACTGGAAAAAGGCAACGACCGAGCAACAGGCTCAACTGACTTCCGAGTTTAAGAATCTGCTCATTCGCACTTACTCAGGCGCTTTGAGCCAGCTACGTGACCAAACTGTGCAATTTAAGGCTTTGCGTGCCGCGCCTGACGATAGAGAAGTAGTTGTTAAAACTGTAGTGCTTGGTCGTGGCGATCCAGTACCTTTGGATTACCGCCTTGAAAAAACAGCTAATGGTTGGAAGGTCTACGACATGAACATCATGGGCGTTTGGTTGGTTGAGGCTTATCGCAATCAGTTTTCTAATCAGATCAGTCAAAACGGCATTGAAGGCTTGGTGAAGTTTTTGCAAGACCGCAATAAGCAATTAGCCACTGCTAAACCAGCCAATTAATTGATGAGTACAAACATCATGCCCTTTCTTTTGCCTAAAAAAGTGACGCAAGAAAATGCATTGCAGTTACAAAAAGAAGGCTTGTTAAATAGTCCAAATTTACGCTCGATTGATTGCTCCGAATTGAAAGATTTTGATTCGACAGTGTTAACTGTTTTGTTGGCATGGCAGAAAAAGCTCTTGGCCAGTGGCCAATCTATTTCAGTTGAGCATGCGCCTGAAAAGTTAAAAGTCCTCGCTGGTGTTTACGGCGTAAATGTATTGCTAGGTTTGTAATGACGATACATCCTGCAATTTCCATCCAAAATATATCTAAGCAATACGGAGCACTTCAGGCTTTAGATGATGTTTCATTGAGCATTGAGCCAGGGGAATTTTTCGGTTTATTGGGGCCCAATGGTGCTGGCAAAACTACCTTGATTTCTATTTTGGCTGGTCTAGTGAGGCCTAGCCATGGTCATGCCGCCATCATGGGCGCAGATGTTCAGAAGGGGTTTCGTGAGGCACGCCGGATGTTAGGTGTGGTTCCTCAAGAGTTAGTCTTTGACCCCTTTTTTACTGTTCGTGAAACTTTACGTTTTCAATCCGGTTATTTTGGGATTAAAAATAACGATGCGTGGATTGATGAGATTATGGCTAATCTTGACCTCACCTCCAAAGCAGATAGCAATATGCGTTCTTTGTCTGGCGGAATGAAGCGTCGAGTACTTGTAGCTCAGGCTTTAGTTCATAGACCGCCGGTCATTATTTTGGATGAGCCGACTGCTGGGGTGGATGTTGAGTTACGTCAATCCTTATGGCAATTTATTAGCCGGTTGAATCAAGACGGCCATACGATTGTTCTGACTACCCATTACTTGGAAGAGGCAGAAGCTTTGTGTCAACGCATTGCCATGCTCAAACAAGGCAAGATTGTGGCTCTAGATACCACCGCTAATTTATTAAGTCGTTATGGATCTGTCAAAAAAGATGGTGAAGGTAAAACGGACTTAGAAGAAGTCTTTGTCAACATCATGTCGGGGAGTGCGCAATGAAACATGGCCTCAATCGACCTGCCCTAGAGTACGGCAGCGGTTTTCCTACTCTATTGTTTAAAGAGGTAAAGCGCTTTTATAAAGTGGCTTTTCAGACGGTGGCTGCACCGGTGCTTACAGCTGTCCTCTACCTAATGATCTTTGGCCATGTGCTTGAGGGCAGAGAAGTCTACGGACGTTTAAGTTACACGGCCTTCTTAATTCCTGGTCTTGTGATGATGAGTGTTTTGCAAAATGCTTTTGCAAATACTTCATCTTCTTTGATTCAATCTAAGGTCACCGGCAACTTAGTGTTTGTTTTGTTGGCCCCCCTAAGCCATTTCGAGTTTTACTCTGCTTATATTTTGGCTGCAGTATTTCGGGGAATTGTTGTGGGACTGGGCGTTCTATTAATTACCATCTGGTTCGCAACACCCACTTTGGAATATCCATTATGGATTTTGACGTTTGCTTTCTTGGGGGCAGCTATTTTGGGAAGTCTTGGCTTAATTGCTGGCATCTGGGCTGATAAATATGACCAGTTAGCTGCTTTTCAGAACTTCATCATCATGCCCGCAACGATGCTGTCAGGTGTCTTTTACTCTATTCACTCTTTACCGCCAGCATGGCAAGTGGTGTCGCACTTCAATCCGTTCTTTTACATGATTGATGGCTTCCGTTACGGCTTTTTTGGGGTTTCAGATAACTCCCCTTGGAGCAGCTTAGTCATTGTGTTCTGCTTTTTTGTAGTGGTGTCAGTCATTGCCCTGCGGCTGCTGCAAAAGGGCTATAAGCTCCGCTATTAATTGTTGATACCCCAAGCTTTATTAGGAGAAGAAATGCTACCCACCCCACAACAGATTGAAGGCTATATCAAGCAAGGCATTCAGTGCACTCATATACAGGTTGAGGGTGATGGCCAGCACTTTTTTGCCACCATCGTGAGCCCCGAGTTTGAAGGTAAGCGTTTGGTACAGCGCCACCAATTGGTATACGGTGCAATGGGTGATCGTATGAAGGCAGAAGTTCATGCTTTATCAATCAAGGCATTTACACCTGAAGAGTTTGCGCAAAACTCAGCAGCATAAAAATTACATCATTACTCATTACAAATTAATAAATATGTTTTTACTGGAATCGTTTCATGGATAAATTACGAATGGTTGGCGGCACCCCTCTCAATGGAGAGGTAGTGATTGCCGGCGCTAAAAATGCCGCATTGCCCATTCTGTGCGCTTGTCTATTAACTGATCAACCAGTTGTATTGCGTAATGTTCCTGATTTGCAAGATGTGCGTACTATGCTCAAGCTTTTACAAGAAATTGGTGTAACAGTCGATTTCCCAAGTGCTGGTGATCGTAGTCACATGGTATTGAACGCGGCGGTCATTAAAAGTTCAGAAGCGACTTATGAGATGGTGAAGACTATGCGCGCTTCTATCTTGGTACTTGGCCCACTTTTGGCCAGAATGCATAGCGCAAAGGTTTCGTTGCCGGGTGGTTGCGCAATTGGCGCACGTCCAGTAGATCAGCATATCAAAGGCTTGAAGGCGATGGGCGCGAGTATCAAGATTAAGAGTGGCTACATTCAGGCTGAAACCAAGTCACAGTCAGATCGTCTAAAGGGCGCCTCCATTCTGACTGACATGATTACCGTAACCGGTACTGAGAATTTATTGATGGCGGCCACTTTGGCGTCGGGTACAACTATCTTAGAAAACGCTGCACGCGAGCCTGAGGTTGGTGACTTGGCTGAATTGTTAGTGAAGATGGGTGCGAAGATTTCTGGAATTGGTAGTGATCGTCTGGTTATCGAGGGCGTTGAAAAACTTCATGGTGCAGAACATTCGGTTATTCCGGATCGCATTGAAGCGGGCACATTCTTATGTGCAGTTGCAGCTACTGGTGGTGAGATCACCGTTAAGCATTGCCGTCCCGATACTTTGGATGCCGTGATTGTGAAGTTGAAAGAAGCGGGTCTGCAAATGGAGATTGGTCCAGACTGGATTAAGGCTTCGATGCAGGGTCGTCCTAAAGCAGTCAACTTCCGCACTTCTGAATACCCTGCTTTTCCGACAGATATGCAAGCGCAGCTCATGACAGTCAATGCAATCGCATCGGGTATCTCAACCATTACCGAGACGATTTTTGAAAACCGCTTTATGCACGTTCAAGAACTCAATCGTTTGGGTGCGGACATTGCTATTGAAGGCAATACTGCGATTGCCCAGGGAGTAGAGAAGCTCTCAGGTGCGATTGTGATGGCTACCGATTTGCGGGCCTCGGCTAGTTTGGTGATTGCTGGATTGGCCGCCCAAGGCGAAACCCAAGTAGACCGGATTTACCACTTAGATCGTGGCTATGACCGCATGGAGCAAAAGTTAACCCTCTTGGGCGCCAATATTGAGCGCGTTAAGTAAGGCTGATGGATAATTAGTCCATGAAATTGACTTTAGCCCTCTCCAAAGGGCGCATCTTCGAAGAAACTGCAGAGATCTTGTCCAAGGTTGGCATAGTGCCGCTGGAGGATCCTGAGAAGTCACGCAAACTCATTATTGAGACCTCTAATCTAGATGTTCGCCTGATTATTGTTCGCGCCTCAGACGTGCCTACTTATGTGCAATTTGGCGGCGCTGATTTTGGGGTAGCTGGGTTGGATGTATTGATGGAAAAAGGGAGTGATGGTTTGTACGTCCCTTACGACTTGAATATTGCAAAGTGCCGCATGTCTGTCGCGGTCCGTGAAGGATTTGATTACGCTGCCGCAGTAAAACAAGGTTCTCGTTTAAAAGTTGCTACGAAGTATGTCAATTGCGCGCGTGAACACTTTGCCAATAAAGGTGTGCATATCGATACGATTCAACTGTATGGCTCAATGGAGCTCGCTCCTTTGGTCGGCTTGGCAGATGCGATTGTGGATCTGGTGTCTACTGGTAATACGCTCAAAGCGAACGGCTTAGTGGAAGTTGAGCCAATTGCTGATATCAGCGCTCGCCTAGTGGTCAATCAAGCTTCATACAAACGCAAGCGTGCGCAGCTACAACCTATTTTTGAGCTACTGAAGTAATAGTAGTCAGATCGAGAAGTCTTTTCCCTATGTCTTCAAACATTAACGTAAAACGCCTCAATAGCAAGGATGCAGGCTTCAGAGAAATTCTGTTGTCGAGCTTGTCCTTGCCGTCTGCTGATGATGAGGCGATAGATGCTGCAGTAGTGAAGATTTTGGCAGCAGTTAAAGACAAAGGTGATGAAGCGGTTCTGGGTTTTACAAAACAGTTTGATCGCTTGAATGTGGCAAGTGTTTCAGATTTAGAGATTTCTCGCAAAGATTTAGAGCTGGCTTATCAGTCTTTATCTGCTGAACAAAAAAATGCTCTTGATATTGCTGCGCAAAGAGTGCGTGCTTATCACGAGAGGCAAAAGATTGAAACGGGTTGCCACTCTTGGGAGTACGAAGAGAAAGATGGAACACGTCTCGGTCAAAAAGTAACTCCATTAGATCGTGTTGGCATTTATGTGCCAGGCGGTAAAGCAGCTTATCCCTCGTCCGTATTGATGAATGCTATTCCTGCAAAAGTAGCGGGTGTTGCCGAGGTGATCATGGTGGTACCTACCCCTGATGGTGCGCGCAATCCTTTGGTTTTGGCGGCAGCCTATCTTGCTGGAGTAGATCGCGTCTTTACGATCGGTGGCGCTCAAGCAGTTGGCGCTTTAGCCTACGGCACTAAAACTATTCCGTCGGTTGATAAGATTGTTGGACCTGGCAATGCCTATGTGGCTGCAGCCAAGCGGAGAGTCTTTGGCACTGTTGGCATCGATATGATCGCTGGCCCATCGGAAATTTTGGTTCTTTGTGATGGATCTACTCCTCCGGATTGGGTTGCAATGGACCTGTTTTCTCAGGCTGAGCATGATGAGCAGGCTCAATCGATCCTTCTCTGTCCAGATGCTCAATATATTGAGCAAGTGCAAGCAAGCATCAACCAGCTCCTCCCTGAAATGCCAAGAGCAAAGGTGATTGAAGCTTCACTCACAAATCGCGCTTTGTTAATTCAGGTAAACGATATGTCTGAAGCCTGTGAGATTGCTAATGCGATTGCTGCTGAGCACTTGGAGATTTGCGCTGCCGATCCACGTCAGTGGGCTGACCAAATTCGTCATGCGGGCGCCATCTTCATGGGTAACTACACTAGTGAATCCTTGGGCGATTACTGCGCCGGCCCTAATCACGTTTTACCTACTGCACGCACGGCACGCTTTTCTTCACCATTGGGTGTGTATGACTTTATCAAGCGCTCGAGCATGATCGAAGTAAGTGAAGCTGGCGCCCAAACCTTGGGCGCTGTTGCAAGTACGCTAGCTCACGGTGAGGGCTTACAAGCCCATGCACGTGCAGCTGAGATGCGCTTAAAGAAGTAAGCGTGTAATAAACCTGCGCTGACTTCTTAAAAATTTAATTCAGAATTTCTTTTAAAGCGGCAACAAGTTCATTACTTTGTTCGTCTGTGCCAATCGTAATGCGCAAGAACTCTTCGATGCGTGGTGATTTGAAGTGACGCACGATGATGCCGCGATCCCGCAAGGCTTGATATAGCTTAGCTCCAGCATGCTTCGAATGGCGAGTGAAAATAAAGTTTGCAGTCGAAGGCAGGGTTGCAAATCCCAAAGCATCGAGTTGTTCAATTAACTTTGTACGAGTTTGAATTACCTTGGCTGAAGTTGCTTCTAGGTGCGCTTGGTCTTCAATGGCTGCAACCGCACCAGCTTGAGCAAGGCGTCCCAAGGGGTAGGAATTAAAGCTATTTTTGACTCGTTCCAAGCCCTCAATCAAAGCTGGATGGCCAACGGCAAAGCCGACGCGCAGGCCAGCTAGAGCGCGGGATTTAGAGAGCGTGTGTACTACTAACAAATTTTCTGGACAGTTGGCGCCACGCAATAGTGGAATGCAAGATTCAGTCCCGTAATCTACGTAAGCTTCATCAATAACAAGTACTGAATCTTTGTTGCGCAAGACTAGCGCTTCAATTTCTGAGCGGGGAATCGATCTACCAGTTGGCGCATTAGGGTTAGGGAAAATAATTCCGCCGTTAGGAGATTGGTAGTCAGCAGTTTTAATCTCAAAATTTTCGTCCAAGGGAACTATTTGGGCATTAATTCCAAAAAGTTTGCAGTAGACGGGATAGAAGCTATAGGTAATATCTGGAAAATGCACGGGTTTACTTTGCTTGAGTAAACCAGCAAAGACGTGCGCCAACACTTCATCAGAGCCATTGCCTACAAAGACTTGATTTGCATCTAAGCCATGTAATTTAGCGATAGCTTGTTTTAGGGCTGCGCCTTCCGGATCGGGATAGAGGCGTAAATCGGCAGTATTTTGACCTTCAATAGCAGCAAGCGCTTTGGGCGATGGGCCATAGGGACTCTCGTTGGTATTGAGTTTTACCAGCCGCTGCATTTGCGGTTGTTCCCCTGGAACATAGGGGGTTAGGGTTTGAACAACGGGGCTCCAAAAACGGCTCATGAGGGTTCTCAGGTCAAAAATCGGGATAAAAGTGCAGCAATATCGATATTTAAATCTCTTCTAGGAATGATATTATGAGGCTTCAATCAACACTTCGCCTCGCGGCGCAATGAAGCATGCGGCAAGCCGACGTCACCCGAAACACTTCGGAAACCAAAATTCAGATTTCCATCAATTTAGATGGAACCGGTAAGGCTGAGCTAGCCTCCGGAGTCCCTTTTCTAGACCACATGCTCGATCAGATTGCGCGTCACGGCATGATTGACCTCAAAGTGGTTGCAAATGGCGACACCCATATTGACGATCACCACACAGTTGAAGATGTGGGAATTACGCTAGGCCAGGCTTTTGCCAAAGCAGTGGGTGATAAGGCGGGTATTACGCGCTATGGCCATTCTTATGTGCCTCTAGATGAGACCCTTTCTCGTGTTGTGATTGATTTCTCTGGTCGCCCAGGTTTGGAATTTAATGTCCCATTTACCCGTGCACGTGTAGGCGACTTTGATGTGGATCTCAGCATTGAGTTCTTCCGTGGTTTTGTTAATCATGCTGGAGTCACTTTGCACATCGATAATTTGCGCGGTATTAATGCCCACCACCAAATTGAAACTGTGTTCAAGGCTTTTGGTCGTGCTTTGCGTATGGCCTTGGCGGTTGATCCGCGTGCTTCAGGCGCCATTCCTTCAACTAAAGGAAGTCTTTAATCTAGACTCCCCACGGTTGCTCAGTAGACAACAGTAGACAACAGGTAAATTTTGGCGCAAACCATTGCGATCGTCGACTATGGAATGGGTAATCTCCGTTCCGTATATCAAGCATTTCATCATGTTGCGCCTGATGACAATGTATTGATTGCTCATCAGCCAGAAGAGATTCATTCTGCAGATCGCGTTGTTTTGCCTGGTCAAGGCGCTATGCCAGATTGCATGAGGCATCTAGAGGAATCTGGATTGTTAGACGCCTTACTGGAGGCCTCTAAAAGCAAGCCACTTTTGGGGGTTTGTGTAGGCGAGCAAATGCTATTTGATAGAAGTGCAGAGGTACGCGCTACCGAGCAATGGACACCTTGTTTGGGTTTGATTCCCGGGGAAGTGCGTCGTTTTGAGCTGGTTGGTCAAAAGCAGCCAGATGGCTCCTCATATAAAGTCCCCCATATGGGCTGGAACCAAGTGCGCCAAGACCGAAAACACCCGCTTTGGGATGGCATACCTGATTTAACGAGCTTCTATTTTGTGCATAGCTACTATGTTGTGCCGCAGCGTAATGAAGATACAGCCGGTTCTACAGAATATGGCGATTGGTTTACTTCTGCGGTGGCGCGAGATAATATTTTTGCAACTCAATTTCATCCAGAAAAAAGTGCAGAATACGGTTTAAAGCTTTATAAAAATTTTGTTTCTTGGCAACCTTAATATTCCTAACCATTTGCTATGCTGCTGATTCCCGCAATTGATCTTAAAGACGGCCACTGTGTTCGACTCGAACAAGGTGATATGGATAAAGCTACGGTATTCTCAGAAGACCCTGGCGCAATGGCAGCGCATTGGATTAGCAAAGGTGCTCGACGCTTACATTTGGTAGATCTCAACGGCGCATTTGCCGGCAAGCTCAAAAATGAGGCTGCGATTAAATCGATTCTCAAAGCGGTTGGTAATGAAATCCCTGTGCAACTCGGTGGCGGTATTCGTGATCTTGAAACCATTGAGCGTTTATTAGATGACGGTATTAGCACTGTCATCATTGGCACCGCAGCCGTAAAGAATCCCGGTTTTGTGCAAGATGCCTGCACAGCATTTCCAGGTCATGTCATGGTTGGTTTAGATGCGCGTGATGGCAAAGTAGCAACTGATGGCTGGAGCAAGATTACGGGCCATGAAGTGATTGATCTTGCCAAGAAGTTTGAAGATTGGGGCGTAGAAGCCATTATCTATACCGATATTGGTCGGGATGGCATGCTCAAGGGTGTGAACATTGAAGCCACAATCAAGCTGGCTCAAGCCATTCGCATTCCGATAATTGCCAGTGGTGGACTCTCTAATAATCAAGATATTGATGCACTTTGCAAAGCGGAAGAAGAAGGCGTCATGGGCGTGATTGCTGGTCGCTCTATTTATGCGGGCGATCTTGATCTTGCAGCTGCTCAAAAATATGCTGATGAGTTAACCCTCAAGTACGCAAAGAAAATCATCTAGTGTTAACGAAGCGAATTATTCCTTGTTTGGATGTCACTGCAGGGCGCGTTGTTAAAGGTGTGAACTTTGTAGGCTTACGTGATGCAGGCGATCCAGTCGAAATCGCTAAACGTTATGACACACAAGGCGCTGATGAGCTGACGTTTTTAGATATCACCGCTACTTCTGATGGACGCGATCTGATTTTGCACATCATTGAGGATGTGGCATCACAAGTTTTTATTCCGCTTACTGTTGGCGGCGGTGTGCGTGCAGTGGCTGATGTGCGTCGCTTACTGAATGCCGGCGCAGATAAAGTGAGCATGAATTCTTCTGCGGTAGCCAACCCCGATTTAGTTTCCGATGCAGCCGCTTATTACGGTTCTCAGTGTATTGTGGTGGCGATTGATGCCAAGCAAACTGAAGCTGGCAATTGGGAAGTGTTTACCCATGGCGGTAGAACTGCGACTGGAATGGATGTAGTCACATGGGCTACTGAAGTGGCTAAACGTGGTGCAGGCGAGATTCTTTTAACAAGCATGAACCGCGATGGCAGTAAGGATGGCTTTGACTTGGCTTTAACTGCTGCAGTAAGCGATGCCGTTCCTGTTCCCGTGATTGCCTCTGGCGGCGTTGGTAATTTGCAGCATTTAGTCGATGGTATTACTAAGGGCCATGCAGATGCAGTATTGGCGGCTAGTATTTTTCACTATGGTGATTACACCGTTGGGCAGGCAAAAGAATATATGGCAGCCCAAGGAATTCCGGTTCGGATTTAATCGGTGTTCTTAAGCGCTAATCGCCATATGCGCGATAAAGGCGGAGCGGTTTTCACCAGCAGATTTGGCCTTAGCATCTAATCTTGCTAGAACCCTTTTTGGTAAAGAAATATTTACTCTTTCGATATCGTCCGACAGTAATGCCGGGTCAATCTCAGCAATTGCCCAAATATATCCTTTGAACTCTTTCTTCTTTTGCAGCTCGGTAATAGAACTGGGCTTTGGGATATCTTCGCCCGCGTCTAATGCGGCCTCAATCCAAAGCTCAATCGCTTCTTTGGCATTCTCAATAGCCTCATCAATTCCACTGTCAGCGGCAGAAAAGCAGCCTGGCATGTCAGGAACAATCACACCCCACACCAACTTATGCCCACCTGGTTCAATAGCAATTGGATATTTCATTGTTCATCCTTCTATTTAATTCCTGCTTGTTTCAGTAGTTTTTGAACCAATCCAATTCCTAGACCTTTTTTGGGATGAGGAACCGTAATGTGCCCAGCTTTGCGGGGGTGGTTAAAAACATGATGAGACCCTTTTGAGCCCCGCAAAACCCAGCCATCTTTTTCTAATGCCTTGATGAGTTCTTTGCTATTCATCCTCGAATTATAAATTCTATACACATCATACACACAAACAGGGTTATTGTCCAGAAGGTGGGTTGGGCTGTTGCAGTAAGCCGTAGGCGATTCTGATTTGGGTGACTCTTAATAATTCTGTCAAAATCGGATAAATGTCAGATACAAATAAAAACTCACTAGACCAGGGGCTATTAGCAGCGGTGACTTGGAATGATCAAGGATTGGTTCCAGTAATCGCCCAAGAAGTTGGCAGCAAGGATATCTTGATGATGGCCTGGATGAATCGCGACGCCTTATTGGAAACCTTACGCTTAGGCGAGGCAGTCTACTGGACTCGTTCCAGACAAAAACTGTGGCACAAGGGCGAAGAGTCTGGCCATACCCAGAAAGTAAAAGAAATTCGTCTGGATTGTGATGGGGATACGATTTTGCTGATGGTTGAGCAAAAAGACGGGATTGCTTGCCATACGGGTGAGCATAGCTGCTTCTTTAGGGAGTGGGATTCTGTAAGCTCAAATTGGCAAAAGATCAGTAAAAACTGACCCAAATAAATATTTATGGTCTGTATTTCCACTTTATAGTCGTTTAGAATGGTATATACTTTGATATATACCAAGGGGCTAGGATGATGGGTCTAACAGCAAAAATCTTTATGAATGGGCGTAGTCAAGCAATAAGATTGCCTGCAGCCTTTCGTTTTGAGGAAAAAGAAGTATTTATTCGGCGTGATCCCAGTACTGGCGACTTAATTCTGTCCAGAAGGCCCGAAAACTGGGATAGCTTTTTCGTGGCGCTTGCAAGCGCGGATGTTCCTTTGGATTTCTTAAGTCCCGAAGATCGAAATCAAGACTCGCAAGATCGAGATCCTTTTGCTGGAGTCAATGACTGATGAGATATATGCTCGATACCAATACCGTCAGCAGCCTCATTAAGAAAAACCCAGTAGTAAGTAGAAAAATCGCTAGTGTTCCCATGGAAAGACTATGCTTGTCAGTTATATCTGAAGGTGAAATTCTCTATGGTTTGGCAAAAAAGCCAAATGCAAGGAACTTACATTTGGTTGTGCAAGAGTTTTTAAAGCGAGTGGATGTTTTAGTTTGGGATACCGATGTAGCCGAGCATTATGGTGTTTTAAGGGCCCAGTTAGAGGGCAGTGGAAATGTGTTGGGCTCTCTTGACATGCAAATTGCAGCACATGCTTCTCAGCTTGGAGCAATTCTGGTGACAAATGACCAGGCTTTTAAAAGGATAAAGCAGTTAAAGGTAGAGGATTGGACTGTATAGTCTGCAAAATATATTAATGAAAAAAATACTGAACTCAGACAAAAAAATTGAATCTGCTCTCACCCATTTAGCCGATGTAGTTGATCAACGTCGTGATGCATTTAAGGCAGGCCAAGCAGACCCCAAAACTTCATATACCGCCTTGCTCTTTTCAAAGGGTGATGACGGGATCTTGAAAAAGATTGGCGAAGAAGCGACTGAGGCTGTGATGGCGGCAAAAGATGCGCGTAATTCTAATTTGGCGGCCGATCAACAAAAGCTCTTAGTCGGCGAAATGGCTGATTTGTGGTTTCACTGCTTGATTGCTTTGTCTCAATTTAACCTACGCCCGGAAGATGTCATTGCCGAGCTTGATCGTCGCTTGGGTACTTCTGGCATTGAAGAGAAGGCCGCGAGAAAAGCGGCTGGTAAAGAGTAAGTACGGATAAATACGAGAAAAAGTATGTCACACGATCCTAATTGCCTGTTTTGTAAGATTTCTCAAGGTTTGATTCCCTCCCAGAAGGTCTATGAGGATGAAGAAATCTATGCTTTTAAAGATATCAACCCGGCAGCGCCAGTCCATTTTTTGATGATTCCTAAAAAGCATATCCCCATGCTGGAGTCAGCAGAAAGCGTGGATGCTCCTTTGCTGGGTAAAATGATGGAATTAGCACCGCGTCTTGCCAAAGAGCAAGGCTGTCGTCCTGGTAAGGATGGTGGCTTTAGGTTGATGGTGAACAATGGTGCGGATGGTGGGCAGGAGGTTTATCACTTGCACTTACATGTGATGGGCGGTCCCCGCCCCTGGAAAAAATAATCCAAGGAGATTAAAAATGGGTTCATTTAGCATTTGGCATTGGTTAATTGTTTTGGTGATCGTGATGTTGGTGTTCGGTACCAAAAAATTGCGCAATATCGGCCAAGATTTGGGCGGCGCTGTAAAAGGCTTTAAAGATGGCATGAAATCTGCTGAAGAGCCTAAAGAACAAATTCAACAAAGTACTGCAACAGCAGACAAGACTGTTGATGTGCAAGCTAAAGACGTAAACAAATAACTAACTAATAGCTGAAGCGCACTTGAAACTCATGCTGCATTTAAATAACTGCGTTACATGATTGATCTCGGAGTTTCAAAACTTGCGCTGATTGCTGTAGTTGCTCTGGTGGTGGTTGGACCAGAGCGCCTGCCTAAAGTAGCTCGCATGGCTGGTAATTTGTTTGGCCGTGCACAGCGCTATATGGCGGACGTCAAGTCTGAAGTGAGTCGTCAGATGGAGGTGGAGGAATTTAAAAAGTTTCGAGAAGAAACTGCTGCCACTCTCAAAGAGGTTGAAAACAGTATCGGCTCTACGGTTCAAGAGGCTAGCGCTAACTTAAGCGATCAGGCGGATATTTTTGAAACGAGCTTTGATAAGCCGCCTTTAGATGAAAAAGAAGTGCTTCGCAAAACCAAGCGCCAAGGCCGCAACAGCTGGGGTGTGCGTCGAGCTGCAAGGCCGCTTTGGTTTAAGCGTTCCGCTGGCATTCGTACTCGAGTGCAATCTGGCGCTGCTAGGATGAAGCGCTTTCATCACAGTGCCGGCAAATAAAAATAATAGTAAAAAGTAAAATAATAAAAACACTTACGCATGACTGAAAACAATTCAACTGAAGATTCGGGATTACAAGAAACCTTTCTTTCCCACTTATTTGAATTACGTGATCGCGTAATTAAAGCAGCGCTCGCAATTATTGTTGTCTTCGTATGTCTAGTCTACTGGGCGCCGGATATTTTCCATTTGTTTGCACAGCCTTTATTAAAGGCTTTGCCTGCCGGTGGCAAGATGATTGTGACAGACGTCACAGGTTCATTCTTTGTACCGATGAAGGTCACTATGCTGGTCGCATTCATCATCGCTTTACCAGTGGTGATGTATCAACTTTGGGCATTTATTGCCCCTGGTTTGTATATGCATGAAAGAAAACTCATTCTGCCTTTGGTCGTGAGTAGCTATACCTTGTTCATTGCTGGTATGGCGTTTGCTTACTTTTTAGTATTTCCAACGGTATTTAAGTTCATGGCAAGTTACAACGCACCTTTGGGTGCGGAGATGTCGACCGACATTGATAACTATTTAAGTTTTGCCATGACAACCTTCTTGGCATTTGGTATTACTTTTGAAGTGCCTGTTGTAGTGGTTGTCTTGGTGCGCATGGGTATGGTGCCCCTGGCTAAACTGAAAGAAATTCGCCCTTACGTGATTGTGGGAGCTTTCGTGATTTCAGCTGTAGTGACACCACCCGATGTACTTTCTCAATTATTGCTAGCCGTACCAATGACCTTGCTCTATGAAATAGGGCTATTGGTTGCGCGCTTTTACGTGCCAAAACCCTCCGATGAGGATACCGAAACTGATCAATCGACTTCTGCGTCGACCTGATTCTTGGAGAAAGTCGTTGTAAGCCAGTTGGTAACGCGATCAAAGCGATAGCGTCTTTGGCGTAAATTGCCCTCCAGATCCATCTCCGAGCCAGCAAAGGCTTTGCCAGCCGCCAAGAGGGCGCGACGTTGTTGAATCGTTTCAATCTGAATCAATCTAGGCAAGATCTTTGGTAATTCCCAGCGAATATCCACCACAACACAATGCTCGTGCTGTAGCTGTCCTACCTCGCTCAATAATAATTCTGCTTTACTAAAATTAAATTGGTTAGCAATGATGATGCGATGGCAAAGTAATAACCAATCTTCATCCACCTTATGTTCGGCATGGTGATTAATCGCCTCTTCGGCGCACTGAGCTAATTCATACCATTCATTGGATTTGGGATTAGAGCAACTTTCCAAAATCTTGCTGAGCAATTCTTTAGCTTCTGCCACGCCTTGCTGGTGGGCTTGCCATACCCAATAGGAAGCCTGTAGACCGCGTACCTTCTCTTCGCTCTTTTCACGCTTGCGCCACAGATTAGCGCCTTTACGCAGTTGTGCTTGTGGATGACCAAGATCGGCAGCTCGATCAATACAGCGATCACTTTCTGCGGCGTTGTAACCAGAAAACTGCGGACGACGATAAATTTCACCGAGCGCGAACCAGGCATCGCGATCACCATCTTTGGCAGCGAGCTCTAACCAATAGGCGGCTTTCTTCAGTGAGGCATTGGATTTTGTTTCGGCCACCTCAACCCGTTCGTCGAGTTGTGCGAGGCGCAGGCCTAGCGTAAGTTTTGCAACAGTTAAACCAAGCTCGGCTGCTTGAATTAATGCATCTTCATTTTGATCATCAAGCCATACCTTCCAGAGGGAGGAGAGAGCTTCATTCTTAGGCTGCAATTTAATCAGCAACTCTTTTGCGTTGTTTGCGAAAAGAGATTCTCCATCTGCAAGATCCTGTAAATATTGTTTAGCAATCTTTTGAATGCCGACAAAATCCAAAGAAGACAATTTTTCTAGAGTGGATGATGAATTCTTTTTGAGCCAATCCGCTAGTTGCGATTGGACACTCTGATTGGCAGGATTAATTAATAGGTTAACAAGCTGCCATTTAGCAGCAAGATTGGCATCAGAGGCCTTTTCAGCTTCAGCTAACTTCCAAAAAGAGTCCCAGCCAAACCCAAAGGCAGGTGAGCTAAAGGTTTCAGCAAGCGGAATGTTGGCAATCTGGCTTAAAAGATCAAGAATTTCAGCGTCACCTGAGCTTTTATTTTCAAGTGATTGATTTGTAATGGAAAAATAGGATTTTTCCAACCAAATGAGGGCGTTGGCAGGCTGAATGGGGGTTTTAAAAGCACCCGTTAAATATGCGGAAGCCAGTTTTTGTTGCGCAGAAACGTCACCCAATCGTGCTGAACTGAGGATTTTTAAGAATTCGCGGCTTGCCATATGACAATTTTGTCATCTAAGGCCCATAAAAGACAGAAAACAAAGGTCTTGTTGCCGAGATACAACGAAGAAAGCCAAAAAACTACCTTTTGACAAGCAAAAAGATCTCCTAAATACCCTGACCCCCAGTCTGGTGAGGCAAAAGAAGCAAAATTCGTAGGTCCCAGTTTTATTTGGGCATTACTTTTAATTTTTGGAGATTTAAAGAATGAAAAAATCGCTATTAGCACTCGCAGCATTGTCAGCTATTGCTGGCGTTGCTCAAGCTCAGTCCAGCGTAACCGTTTACGGTATCTTGGACGTTGGTTATATTGGTGGAAACTCACGCGTTTCTGATTCAAGCAAGGGTTCTGCAGGCGGCTACAACAATGGTGTTGCCAAAGGAACTGTTAGCCAGTTTGGCCAAGGCGCTGAGCAAACTAACCGTTTAGGTTTCAAAGGTGTTGAAGATTTGGGCGGCGGCACATCA
The DNA here is from genome assembly GCF_018687535.1 of Polynucleobacter sp. MWH-S4W17. NCBI lineage: Bacteria > Pseudomonadati > Pseudomonadota > Betaproteobacteria > Burkholderiales > Burkholderiaceae > Polynucleobacter > Polynucleobacter sp. MWH-S4W17. The sequence continues at coordinate 110,589 of NZ_CP061295.1, forward strand.
GCTTTCTTTACAGCTGAATTTGCATTGGCTCCACAAGACCAAACTTTGTCTGGCAATACAAACGGTGGCTTGACTAACCGTCAAACTTTTGTTGGCTTGAAAAAAGCTGGCATCGGTCAAACAGCTATTGGTTTGCAATACACACCAGTATTTAACGCTGCTGCTGCTACTGACGTTGGCCAGTTGAATAACATGGCTGGTAACGTTGTTTACGCATCTTCAACAGCCGTTACATCTGGCAATGCAAACTCAAACAACGTTGCATTCACAAACCGTACAGCCAATACATTGTCAGTTAAGACTGACAGCTTCGGTGGTTTCACTGGTAGCGCAATCTACACATTGAACAACAAGAACACAACTGAAACTGGTTACACTACTTCTGCAACAACTGGCGGCAATACAAACGCTAGCGGTTGGGGCTTAGGTGCTGATTTCACATACAAAAAGTTCTATGCAGCTGCTGCTTACCAAGCTTTGAAGCAATTGACTGTATCCACTACTGATACTTCACTTTGGACAAATGCTCAAGCTAACGGTGCTACTACTGCTGGCGGTGCTGCTGTTGGTACTACTACTATCAACGGTTATGCATCTAACGTACAAGATAACCAGTTCTACGCTGCTGCAACTTATGACTTCGGTATCTTGAAGGCATATGCACAATACGTTAACCGTAAAGCAACATCAACAATCTCTTCAAACTACTACTTGAAGCGTCAAGCTGAGCAAATCGGTGTTCGTAGCTACATTACTCCAACAATCGAAGCTTGGGCTTCTGCTGGTTTAGGTCGTTACACATCTTATGGTGCAAACCAACCAACAGCTAACTTCAACGGCTGGCAGTTAGGTTCAAACTACTACCTAAGCAAGCGTACTAACTTGTATGCAATCTATGGTCAGACTATGACATCAAATGCTGCTGCTGGTTCAACAACAACTAGCGCTGCTTTGAATAACTACGCTGTTGGTGTACGTCACACTTTCTAATTTAAAGCTAGCGTAAGCTAGTTTTGATTGGATTTAAAACCACCCTTCGGGGTGGTTTTTTTATGTACTTAGGGATGAACTTAACTAACTGGGTTAAATCGGCTTTTACTTATCTGCCCTGGATGTTCCATTGATTGCAGTTTAGATATGGAAAAGTGTATTATCAAATTTATTAATGATTTTGTGAAAACCGCTAAATTTTGATTAACAAAAGGATATTCAATGAAACTTAAATCTCTGGCATATTTGTCAGCAGCACTGTTTGTTGTATCAGCAAATGTAATGGCAGCATCCCCAACGTTGGACAAAATTAAATCAAGCGGTGCTGTGACAATGGGCGTACGCGAATCTTCCATTCCAATGTCCTACACCACTGGCGACAGCCGCTTTGATGGCTACCATGTTGAAATTTGCCGCATGATTCTGGGCGATATTAAAGACAAATTAGGCATGAGTACTCTGCGAATTAATTACCAGCCAGTGACATCTCAAAATCGTGTGCCTTTGGTGCAAAATGGCACAGTTGATATTGAGTGCGGAACAACAACTAACAATACAAGCCGAGCTAAAGATGTTGGTTTTGCTAATACTCTTTACGTGGAAGAGGTTCGCATTGCAGTAAAGGCGAACTCTGGAATTACTTCAATCGCTCAACTCAATGGCAAAAAGGTAGCAACCACTACCGGTACTACTTCTGTACAACTATTGCGTAAGAATGAAAAAGCCACTGGCGTGAACTTTGATGAAGTATTTGGAAAGGACCATGCTGACAGCTTCTTGCTCTTGGAGTCTGGCCGTGCCGATGCTTTTGTAATGGACGGCTCGATTTTGGCAGGTAATATTGCCAACTCAAAAAATCCAAAAGATTTCAAAATTGTTGGTGAAGTACTCAGTACAGAGCCAATTGCAATTATGGTCCGCAAGGATGACCCTGAATTTAAAGCCGCTGTAAACGCTGCAATTGCCAAGATTGTTGCAAACGGCAAAATGCCTGGTCTGTGGAATAAGTGGTTCTTATCACCAATTCCGCCCAAGAATATTGTTGTTGGTCTCGAGCTTTCCCCGGCAACCAAAAATGCTTGGGCAAACTTAAATGACAAGCCAGCCGAAGACTATCAGCAGAAAAAATAATTAGCTGGTTTTATGGCCAAGCTTATCCGTAACTCCCCTTTTTCTGTTGGGTTGAAGTAATGGCTTTAGACCTTGATATATTTTGTAAAAGCACTCTGGACGGAGAGGTGGTGGATCACTGCTTCTCCGCTTTATTGGGGCTTGGACAAAATGCTGACCCAAGTTATTTAGACTGGCTTTTTAAAGCATGGGGCTGGACATTGGCTGTCTCTGGCTTGGCTTTAGTTATTGCCATGGTTTTAGGGGCTGTGATGGGTACGCTACGCACCCTTCCTGATACTGGCAGGTTCAGTAGATCGCTTGTAGCGCTATCAACGGCCTGGGTTGAGTTATTTAGAAATATCCCTGTATTGGTTCAAGTATTTCTTTGGTACCACGTCATCCCTGCCTTTGTTTTGCCTTTGAAGGCGCTGCCTTCGTATTGGCTTGTCAGTATTGCGCTCGGATTTTTCACCTCAGCGCGTATTGCTGAGCAAGTAAGGGCGGGAATTCATTCTCTTCCTAGCGGACAACGAGCAGCTGCTACGGCGCTGGGACTGAATACACCGCAAACCTATCGCTACGTTATTTTGCCGATGGCCTTGCGTATTGTGCTGCCTCCGCTGACTTCGGAGAGTATGAATATTATTAAAAACTCTTCGGTTGCTTTTGCGGTGTCCGTGCCAGAGCTCACTTTATTTGCGATGCAGGCGCAAGAAGAAACTTCCCATGGCGTTGAGATTTACTTGGCGGTAACGCTTTTGTATGCTCTTTCAGCTTTCTCAGTAAATCGAGCGATGTCTTATATAGAAAAACGGACCAGGATTCCTGGTTTTATTGCCCCGAGTAACGATGCGGGAGCTCATTAAATGCTTCTAATATGGGTGGCAATATGCTGAGTTTAGATTTAAGTTTTTATAACTGGGAACTCTTCACCAATTACATTCTGAAGGGCCTCCTCTTTAGCGTTCAATTGACGGTAATCGCTACTGTTGGTGGCATCATCGCGGGAACATTTCTGGCTTTAATGCGAATTTCTGGAAGGCCGGCGTTAGTTTATCCTGCGACTTTTTATGTCAATGTGATGCGATCCATTCCGCTGGTAATGGTCATTCTATGGTTCTTCTTGCTCATTCCGCTACTGATAGGCAGGCCAATTGGGGCAGATTTATCGGCAACCATTACTTTCATTGCCTTTGAGGCTGCATTTTTCTCAGAGATTGTTCGAGCCGGCATCCAGTCTGTACCTAAGGGGCAAACTTATGCAGGCGAAGCACTTGGTATGACCTATAGTCAGAATATGAGGTTGGTAGTTTTGCCTCAAGCTTTCCGCAACATGATCCCAGTCTTTATGACCCAGACCATCATTTTGTTCCAAGATACATCCTTGGTTTATGCAATTGGAGCCTACGACCTATTAAAAGGCTTCGAAATTGCAGGTAAGAACTATGGACGCCCGATAGAAACTTATTTATTGGCTGCTATCACCTATTTCCTGATTTGTTTCTCGCTGTCTAAAGCGGTACGTTTTATTCAGGCCAAAGTGGCGATTATTCGCTAATCTTTTAAATCGAATTTTAAATACATAATTCATCATGATAGAACTTAGAAACGTTTCTAAATGGTACGGCTCTTTTCAGGTGCTAACAGATTGCTCTACCTCAATAAAAAAAGGGGAGGTGGTTGTCATTTGTGGGCCTTCTGGTTCTGGTAAATCAACCCTGATTAAAACTATAAATGCGCTTGAACCTTTTCAGGCTGGAGAGATTTCAGTTGATGGCATTGATTTGCATGATCCTAAAACCAATTTACCTAAATTGCGTTCAAGAGTTGGCATGGTGTTTCAGCACTTTGAGCTTTTCCCGCACCTCAGTATTACTGAAAATCTCACTCTTGCACAAATGAAGGTATTGGGCCGCTCCGCCACTGATGCCAAGGCGCATGGCTTAAAGTACTTAGAGCGTGTTGGCCTGAGTGCACAAAAAGATAAATTTCCTGGTCAGTTATCAGGAGGACAACAACAACGGGTTGCCATTGCTAGAGCGCTCAGCATGGATCCAATTGTGATGCTCTTTGATGAACCTACTTCTGCGCTAGACCCAGAGATGGTCGGGGAAGTTTTGGACGTGATGATCAAGCTTGCTAATGAGGGTATGACGATGTGTTGTGTTACCCATGAGATGGGTTTTGCAAGAAAAGTGAGCCATCGGGTGATCTTCATGGATCAAGGCCGTATTGTAGAAGACTGCAGTAAGGCGGAATTCTTTGATAGACCCGAAGCTCGCTCACCAAGGGCGAAAGAGTTCTTATCGAAAATTCTAGCTAACTAAACTTGATATACTTCGACCTAGTTGGCTTGTTGCTTAGGCTTTGGACGCTTTCCGGTTTCAACGGCTAACTCGATTTCCTTGCCTTTTCGTAAGACGGTAAGTTTGGCCTGGTTGCCGGGACTGATTTGAGCGATTTGATTTAGCAAGCCGCGCACATCTTTAATGGGCTTGTCATTTACGGCGATTAAAACATCTCCCGGCTTGACGCCACCCTTTGCTGCGGGGCCACCCTCAAGCACACCAGATATGAGAACGCCTTCAGTATTGGCAGGCAGTCCTAGGGACTCTGAGAGCTCTTTGGAGAGGTTCTGAGGCTCGACTCCTATCCACCCCCTAGTAACGCTGCCATTGGCTAGGATGGACTCCATGACTTGCTTAGCAAGATTGACGGGGATCGCAAAGCCAATGCCCATAGACCCGCCATTATTTGAGTAGATCGCGGTGTTTATGCCAATCAGATTCCCGCGGGTATCAATCAGTGCGCCACCAGAATTTCCGGGGTTAATTGCTGCGTCGGTTTGAATAAAGTTTTCAAAGGTATTGATGCCCACGTGGTCGCGACCTAATGCAGAAACAATCCCGGAAGTGACTGTTTGGCCGACGCCAAATGGATTGCCAATAGCTAGAACCACATCACCTACATGCACAGACTCAACTTTGCCCAGAGTGATTGGGGTAGGTAGTTTTTTGGCTTCAATTTTTAATACAGCAATGTCAGTTTCTGGATCGCTACCAATCACTTGCGCCTTTGCTTTTCGACCATCTGATAAAGCCACATCAATATCATCCGCATCGCTAATGACATGATGGTTGGTGAGGACGTAGCCTTCGGGGCTGACGAGGACTCCTGACCCTAGGCTTGAACTGGGCTCTTCCTCTGGCGGCTGATCCCCAAAAAAGAATTTAAATAAAGGATCTGCAGAATTTGGGCTTCCACCCTTTCGAGTCTTTGGCTTAGCGGAGGCTTTGCTTGTAAAAATGTTGACGACCGCTGGCATTGAGCGCTTCACAGCCTCGTGATATGAACCAGGGCTCAGTTGCCCGTCATAGTTGCTTTCTTTTAGCGAGACCGTATTAACCAAAGAACCTACCCTAGACTCTGAAAGCCACTCGGGTTTTAAGGTGGCAACAATAAACAAGGCTGCCAACATCACAGTAACGGCTTGCGCAAATAAGAGCCAATATTTTTGGAGGGAAGAATACATCTGGATCGTTTTATTGGCGAATTTGTTGAATGAGGAAATCTTCCAAAGCCCTGATAGGCTCTAAGTCATCAAATAAGATTGTTTTAGATTCCGCAATCTTTTCTTTATAGGAATTTAGTAAATGTTGGTTTTGAATTAACTCTACTACCAAATCAATATAAGCACTATCCGATTGACACACAAGGTCTTCAAGCCCAATGCGATTGAGGATTGCACTAGCAAGCCGACCCCGCATTCTGCTCCCCTCAATAGTGACTATGGGCAAGTCACATATTAAAGCTTGCATCGCTGTATTGAATCCTGAAAATCCTATAGTGTCTAAATATAAGTCTGCTTTTTGCATAAGCCCATAAAACTCTTCCTTTTTAAGAAAGGGAATAAAGCGCAGAAATTGGCTGGCATCGAGTTTTGCATGAGCAAAGGCAGTCTGAAGCCGCTCTTTCAAAAGTGCGGTGAGATTTTCATCAAAGTCAAAGAAGATAAATTGACATTGGCCTAGTCTCTTGGCAATTTCTACAAAAATAGAATCATGATTTGGGTCGTACTTAGAGGGCGAGCCCGCGCATAAGAGTATTGGGAGAGTCGGATCGATCCCAAGGCTGGCTAGATCAGGAGCCATCGCCACCACTTTTTCTTGTTGAAAATAGGTTCCTAAGCTTGGCAACTGAACTAATGTCTCGCTATAAAGACTTTGTGCATTCTGGGGCTCTAGAAGTTTGGCTGATAGGTAGAAGTCTATTGTGGGGATACCAGTAGTTTCAGGATGACCCCAGCTAGCAATTTGAACAGGGGCTAAACGAAGGCAGGCGAGGGCCTTGCTAGTCATGTCCATGCCGATTTCTGGATAAAGCAGTACATCTAGATTCTGCTTCGCGATCACTTGAGCTGCCCTTTGAACAGAGTTACCGCAGTTGATATAGTTTGCAGTCTTCTCTTTGGCGAATTCTGTCTCGCCATCTTCTACGCCGTTGGTATTGAAGATTTGTATCTCAAATTGATCTGGGTTTAAGGACATTACCCAGCCCTTGGTGATGGCATCCCATACTGGATGTTTGCAAAAATACTGACTCACGATCCCTACCTTGATTTTTTGAGAATCTTCCGCTGTTACGGCAGACTGAATAAGGCTATTTTGAATAATCTTTGCGTGCTCTACGCAAATTTTTCCATACTGGCTCAATAGGGAAACGTTATTTTCATCTTGGTAGGCCAAATAGAAAGGATGCTTACCAAGAGGGCCCTCTATTTTTCCTGCCGCCCCTCTTTTAGAAGTCGTCCCCTCCAATATATCCAGCTGCCTTGTAAAAGTTTTCTTTGATTCTTGCAATTCTTCTTTGCTTTTGTAGACCTTAGGTATTTGGGCAATAGCTAATGCAAATTGTGCTTCGATATTTTGAGGATTGAGCTCTAGTGATTTGGCCAAATACGTTTTTGCAAGATCAGCATCGCCAGTGTCGTAATAGATTTCACCTAATAAATAGTAGGTTTGCGGATGATGTGAATTGATCTTCAATGCATGCTGATAACAATCGATAGCTGTGTTGAACTGTTTTGCTTTCTTAAGACTGTTGCCAAAATTTAAATACGCATCTAAATAGCTACTATTAATTTGCAGAGCGCGCTCAAAACATTGAAATGCATCTTGATACAGATCTAATTGAGTAAGCGCATTTCCTAGGTTATTCCATGCAGCTGCTAGATTGGTATTGAGTGCCAAGGCTTTTTCAAAAAGAGGTATCGCCTTTTGGGGGCTTCCCTCCTCCAGGATGATGACACCTTGATTGCTAAAGGCTTCGGCATAGTCGGGGTGCAGTAAAAGAGCTTGTTGATAAGCGCCAATGGCTTCCAGATTTCTATCTAAACCCTTTAAAGCATTGCCGCGATTATTGTGCGTCTCCGGAATGTTGGGATTGCTGGTAATGGCTAAATCAAAACACTCTAGTGCCGATTGAAAATCTAATAATGCGTTATGTGTAAGCCCAAGATTGCTTAATGTTTGTGCTGAGTGAGGTGCCAGTTCATTTGCGCTGTTGAGAAAGCGTAATGCATTTTGGCATTCATTTTTTTGATATGCGCGGATGCCTAAAATATTTAGGACATCAACGTTCTTTACATCAAGTAAGTGCGCTTCTAAAAAAAGGCTATCTGCCTCTTCAGACTTTCCTTGTTGTAGCAATCGCAAACCATTTTGAAAAATGAGTTGCGATTGCTCCTGCGCTTCTTGATGAGAGTAATTGGACAAATTATTTTTTTAGACTGTCACGAATTTCGCGGAGCAGCACTACATCCTCTGGCACAGGTGGGGGAGGGGGAGCATCCATCAAACGAATCTTATTAACTACTTTGACCATTTGGAAGATGACAAAGGCTAAAAGGATGAAATTGATGGAGATGGTGATGAAGTTTCCGTAGGCAAAAATCGGTACCCCTGCCTTTTTGAGGGCATCAAATGTTCTAGGTACCCCCTCTGGGACATGTCCTAGGACGATAAATAGGTTGGTAAAGTCGATATGACCTCCCAAAAGGGTTGAAATAACAGGCATAACGATGTCATTTACCAGGGAATCTACGATTTTCCCAAAGGCGCCGCCAATAATGACGCCCACCGCCAAATCGATCACATTGCCCTTGACGGCAAAGTCCCGAAACTCCTTTAAAACGCTCATAAATGCCTTCCTTTTAATTTAGATCCCGTTTAACCCGAGATTAACCCCATAACTTTCTTGCTTACCCCACTTTTTACTTTAAAATCCTACCTTTAAGCAATTTCCACCCATAAATACCCTTTTTAGGAATTTTGTAAATGAGTGACAAGCCCTGTATGGACAAGGATCGCCGTAACTGGTTGATCGCCACATCGGCGGTTGGTGGCGTAGGTGCAGCCGCAGCCCTTTACCCTTTTGTAGACAGTTTTGAGCCTTCTGAGCGCGCAAAAGCCGCTGGAGCTGCTGTTGAAATCGATATCTCTGGTATGCAGCCAGATGAAATGAGAATGGTGGAGTGGCGCGGTAAGCCTGTTTGGGTCGTTCGTCGTACACCTGAGCAAGTTGCTGAGTTGTCCAAAATTGATAGCGAATTGGCTGATCCGAATTCATTGCGTGACCCATCCCAATTCACGCCTCCTTATGCCCAGAATCAGTGGCGCTCTATCAAGCCTGAGTACCTGGTAGTGGTTGGTATTTGCACCCACTTGGGATGCTCTCCTAATGCTAAGTTTGAGGCTGGTCCTCAGCCATCCCTGCCAAACACTTGGCCAGGCGGCTTCCTTTGCCCATGCCATGGTTCTACATTCGATATGGCAGGCCGTGTATTTAAGAACAAACCAGCCCCAGATAACCTTGAAGTGCCGCCACACATGTATTTGAGCGACACCAAGATTCTGGTTGGCGAAGACAAGAAGGCCTAAGGAGAGATAAATGGCATTCCAAGAAAAACAAGTCCCAGCAGACGCCTCCGCAGCCCAAAAGTTAATGGCTTGGGTTGACTCACGTCTACCCGTAACAGAAGCATTTAAGCGTCACATGAGCGAGTATTACGCGCCAAAGAATTTAAATTTCTTCTACATTTTTGGCGCATTAGCTATCGTAGTTTTAGTAAATCAGATACTGACCGGTATTTTCTTAACCATGAACTACAAGCCTGATGCTGCAAAGGCTTTCGAGTCGGTTGAATACATCATGCGTGAAGTTCCGTGGGGCTGGGTGATTCGCTATATGCACTCCACTGGCGCCTCTATGTTCTTTGTGGTGGTTTATATGCATATGTTCCGTGGTTTGATCTACGGCTCTTATCGCAAGCCGCGTGAACTCATTTGGATCTTCGGTTGCGCAATTTTCTTGTGTTTGATGGGTGAAGCATTCTTCGGTTACTTGCTCCCATGGGGTCAAATGTCCTATTGGGGCGCTCAAGTGATTGTGAACTTGTTCTCCGCAATTCCATTCATTGGCCCAGATCTATCTTTATGGTTGCGTGGCGACTATGTTGTGGGTGATGCAACCCTCAATCGTTTCTTCGCATTCCACGTCATTGCAATTCCATTGGTATTGGTTGGCTTGGTTGCAGCCCATATTTTGGCTCTGCATGAAGTGGGTTCAAACAACCCAGATGGCGTTGAAATTAAAGAGAACTTAGATGCGAATGGCCATCCAGTTGATGGCATCCCATTCCATCCTTATTACAGCGTGCATGACGTAATGTATTTGGGTGGATTTCTGATGGTGTTTGCATGTATTGTGTTCTTTGCACCAGAGATGGGCGGTTACTTCCTTGAGGCAAACAACTTCGTTCCTGCGAACCCATTCCAAACACCTCCGCACATTGCCCCTGTTTGGTATTTCACTCCGTTCTACTCAATGTTGCGTGCCACTACAACGAACTTCTTGCTGCCTTTATGGATTTTCTTGGCAGTCATTCTCGGAATGTTTGCTCTGAAGAGTAAAAATCTCAAGGTGAAGGGCGCATGCGCTGCAATCGCTTTGGTATTGGCGGCTGGCTTCTACTTGTTTGATGCTAAGTTCTGGGGTGTTGTGATCATGGGCGGTTCTGTTGTGATCATGTTCTTCTTGCCTTGGCTTGATCACTCGCCCGTGAAATCTATTCGCTATCGCCCAGATTTCCATAAGTATATTTATGGCGTATTTGTAGTGAGCTTTGTGATCTTGGGTTACTTGGGTATTCAGCCACCATCACCAGTGTTTGAAAAGATTTCTCAGGTATGCACTATTTATTATCTGGGCTTCTTCTTAGGAATGCCGTTCTGGAGCACGCTTGGTAAATTTAAGCCAGTTCCAACACGCGTTACTTTTAAGTCCCATTAATTCACGCCTGAGATACTGGCAAAGAGAAATTAGGAATTAGTATGAAACAAATTCTGCAAACTTTGATGGGCGTCTGCCAAGCAACAGTATTGGTTGCGGCCCTGAGCTTTGGCGTCAATGCCAATGCAAATGAAGGTGGCTTTCCTTTAGATCAAGCCCCTAATCGCGTTAGTAACAATGCCTCATTGCAAAACGGTGCAAAGATATTTGTGAACTACTGCTTGAACTGCCATGCAGCGGCAAGCATGCGTTACAACCGTTTGCGCGACATTGGCTTGACCGATCAACAAATCAAAGACAACCTCATTTTGACTGATGCCAAAGTGGGTGATTTGATGACCATCTCGATGACACCAAAAGAAGCTAAGGCTTGGTTTGGTAAGACTCCGCCTGACTTATCAGTTGAGGCGCGTGCTCGTGGAGCGGACTGGCTTTATACCTACTTCCGCACTTTCTACAAAGACGACACGACACAAACTGGTTGGAATAATTTGGTCTACCCTAAAGTCGGTATGCCACACGTTCTCTGGCAGTTGCAAGGTGAGCGTGCTGCCAAGTTTGAAGAGCACAAAGACCCACATGACCCAAGCAGAACAGAAGAAGTCTTTGTTGGCTTTGAGCAGTTAACTCCCGGCAAAATGAGCACACAAGAGTATGACGACAATATCGCCGACTTAGTTGCTTTCATGTCATGGATGGCTGAGCCAGTTCAGTTAGAGCGTAAGCGTCTTGGTGTAGTGGTGCTCTTGTTCTTGGCAATCTTTACCCTGTTGGCTTGGCGTTTGAATAAGGCCTATTGGAAAGATATTCACTAATTGAATTTGATGGGTCCTGAGCTTAGGACTCATTAGTAAAAAGATTTAACGCTAATGTGCGTTTGTTGTATCGAAGTAGAAATTTAAGGAAATAAATTTATGATGGTGTTGTACTCGGGTACTAACTGCCCATTCTCGCAACGCTGCCGTTTGGTGCTTTTTGAAAAAGGCATGGATTTTGAAATCCGCGATGTCGACTTGTTTAATAAGCCTGAAGATATTTCAGTAATGAATCCTTACGGCCAAGTACCTATCTTGGTTGAGCGTGATTTAATTTTGTACGAGTCAAATATCATCAATGAATATATTGATGAGCGTTTTCCTCACCCACAATTAATGCCACCTGATCCAGTAGCACGCGCACGCGCACGCCTCTTCCTCTTCAATTTTGAGAAAGAATTGTTTGTGCACGTAGCCGCTTTGGAAAATGAAAAAGGTAAAGCTGCTGAAAAGACTCATGAAAAAGCACGTTTAGCGATTCGTGATCGTTTGACTCAGTTGGCACCGATTTTTGTTAAAAACAAATACATGTTGGGCGATGAGTTCTCTATGCTGGACGTAGCGATTGCGCCATTGTTGTGGCGTCTTGAGCATTACGGCATTGATCTGTCTCGCAATGCAGCGGCTTTGCTGAAATATGCTGAGCGCATTTTTAGCAGACCTGCGTACATCGAGGCTTTGACTCCTTCTGAGAAGGTAATGCGCCGCTAAGCATTTTTAGCGGTACATGACTCGTCGGCATGTCTGACATTCCAAGTAATAAACCGTATCTAATCCGTGCCCTACATCAGTGGTGCACGGATTTTGGTTTTACGCCCTTCATAGCGGTTTTTGTTGATGCCAGGGTAGAGGTGCCTATGGAATTTGTGAAGAACGATGAGATCGTTCTGAATCTTTCCCTGGAGGCATGCCATCAGCTTGCGATAGAAAACGATTGGATAAGCTTCCAAGCGCGATTTGGTGGAATTCCAAGAAAGATCATGGTCCCAGTCACCCATGTTCTAGCAATCTACGCCAGGGAAAATGGTCAAGGGATGTCTTTCCCGTTTGATCCTGCCCAGGCCCGAGATCTACATATTGCTGACTCGACCGATGGCGCCCCTGAAAAGCCCAAAACCACAAGACCATCCTTGACGATTGTGAAATAGGATAAAATATCAACCGTTGCCCCTTTAGCTCATCTGGTAGAGCAACTGATTTGTAATCAGTAGGTGGTCTGTTCGAGTCGGACAAGGGGCACCAATAAATATAAGGCTCACTGCTTAACTGCTAGTGAGCTTTTTCTTTGCTTACGATTAAGTATCAACGTAAGAATATACGTTGCCCTGAATTTTGGTAATTGCTCTCAAGTTCTCTCATTATTTTCGTAGGAATAAGTCTGCCTTCTTGGGTGGAGTTTTATCAAAATAATTGGAGCTAGAATATTAGGCATAGATTTAGGAATCGATCTGCATAACAGAAAGAATACAAATTGAGCTCCATTGTTTTGATTACAACTGCAAATACGCCCCCAAAGAATGTTCCATTCTTGAAGATGACTAATGCTGCTGCACGTCTTTTAACTGCAAAAGCGGCAGCTTTTTTTTGGGCTGCCCATGGAATAAAAAAAATTGTTATAGCTGATGCAACTGGCGGGCAGTTGCTTACCAATGAAGAAATTGTGCTTTTAAAGCAGATGGATGTAGATGTTGAGCTAATAGCTTATACCCAAGATGATAATTTGGTCAAAGCTAAAGGCAAGGGATACGGGGAGGGCCTGCTAATTCAATTTGCACTGAATAACTCTAATTTTTTAAAAACGGCAAACAACTTTTTTAAGTGCACTGGAAAGGTTTACTGCCGTAATTTTGAGACAATATTCGAGCTAATAATGCAAAATAATATACAAAATATTTTTTGGCGATATCTTGGAGAGGGAGATGGATTACAGGCCTGGGCTGACATGAGATTTTTTTATACCTCAAGAAGATTTTGTGAGGAAATATTAGTTCCTGCCTATCTTGGTTCCGATGACAGCAAAACATGTGTTGAGCATTTAAGTTTCATTGCTCTTAATGAAAATGTGCCGCAAGCAAAAGCATTAAGGCCGCTACTCTCAGGATTTGCGGGTTATACAGGCAAACCATATTTTGATTCAGGTTTGGGTTTCTTAGACACAAATTATCCTTGTTGGGTGGGGGTCTAATTTGAATGAATTATGAGGCGCAAATCCTTTTCAAAAATTCTATACGTCATATTCATGAGGGTCAGCTAGACCATGCAAAGATATTGCTTGTAAAGGCGCGCAATTTAGATAAAGCCAATTCAGAAATTATTAGACTTTTAAGCGTCATTGCTGCTCTTGAATATGACTTTATCAATGCACTTGCATTGATTGATGAGTCGATTGAATTGTCGCCTACAAATGGGGTAGCCTATAGCAATCGCGGCAATATTCTCAAGGAATTATTCCGACATGAAGAAGCTATCATAGCCTTGGATAAAGCAATCTCATTGGCGCCTGACTATGCTGAAGCCTACAACAATAAAGGTAATGCACTTCAAGAGCTGCATCGTTATGAAGAGGCGCTCCTTTGGTATGACAATGCAATACGGTTGCAACCTGACTATGCTGAAGCCTATAGCAATAAGGGCAATGCTCTGGGCCTACTTAACCGGTATGGGGAGGCCATGGAGCATTATGACAAATCAACTGCAATTAGCCCTCAATACATTGATGCTTATTGGCATAAGGCATTATCTCAATTGCCGAATGGTGATTTTCAAAATGGTTGGCAGAATTATGAGTCTAGATGGTTTAAGTCAAACCCCGTCTCGCTTCGTTTTGCCGATATTCCAAGGCTGGAGAGTCTTAGTAATATTGCGGGAAAAGAAATTCTGATTTGGGCGGAACAAGGCCTTGGAGATAGCTTGCAGTTTTGTAGGTATATCCAGCCGCTAAGCGAATTGGGCGCACACGTTACCTTTTTAGTTCCTCAGCCACTTTTGGGTTGCTTTAAGTCTTTAAGAGCGCATTGCCATCTTGTCGATAATCTTGAGATGCCATTAATTAAGTTTAACTATCAGTCACCTTTACTAAGCTTACCCTTAGTGTTTGGAACTACTCTAGGCTCGATTCCGTGTGAAATTCCATATTTAAATTACGAACAGTCAAAGAAGGAGGCGTTTGAGAAATTACTTCCAAACGCTGGCAACTTAAAAGTTGGCGTTATCTGGAATGGCGGGTTTCGAACGGGTGCCCCCATGCTTTGGGGTGTTAATAAGCGCCGCAATATTGAATTGGATCAATTTGTAGCGTTGAAAGATGTTCCTGGCGTGGAGTTCATTAGCTTGCAAAAAGGCGATCCTGCCGAATCGGAATTAGCCGCCAGAAAAGATCAAGTTTGGCCTGAACTGATAAATTGCGTTCATTTACTCAATGACTTCGCAGATACAGCCGCTCTTATGGGGTGCTTGGATCTGATCATTTCAGTAGATACCTCTTCAGCACATTTGGCTGGCGCACTTGGTAAGCCGGTATGGATTCTTAATCGCTACGATTCTTGCTGGCGCTGGTTAAGAGGCAGAGAGGATAGCCCCTGGTATCCAACAGCAAAAATCTATCAACAAAAACAGCCGGGCAATTGGGATGATGTCATTGCGCGTGTAAGGCTTGATTTGAATGATCTGGCACAAAAGAGGAGCACGGAACTTTAAGTGTTGAGATCAACCCTTTTGGTTTCCGGTAAGTAAAAGAGCGCCGCAACCCCTGCGCTTGCCAAAAAAATAGTTGGATACCAAAGGCCAGCCGTAGCCGTTCCCCATTGTTGATTTAACCAAGTGACAATCAGGGGTAGTAGACCACCAATCCAGCCGGCCGCTAAATTATGAGGAAGCGTTGCAGCACTATTGCGCGACTTGGCTGGAAACAATTCTGCCAACAACGCTGTTTGTGGACCGATTACTAATGCCAAAGCAAGAGATAGGCATGCAAGAATTGCACTAATGAGCAGAAGAGTCTCATTATCACTTGTCTGTTGATAAGTATTGCCTAAATATTGAAGCGCATTAAATGCTGGAATCGTAATGGCGGCACCAAAAATGAGACCACTAACGACAACAGCCTTGCGCCCCACCTTATCAGAGAGCCAACCCGCAAACACAGTGAGCGGCAATAGACAGAGCGTTGAATACAGGCTGAGTTGGTCGACGATTTGGGGTGCCAATTTAACAGATGTTTTTAAAAAGATTGCCGCATAAATCTGTACGCAGAAAAAAAGAACGGCGCCACCAGATGAAATGCAAAAGAATAGTAAGAACATTCTCTTGCGAGTCTCGGGATTCCGAAAATTACTCATTAAAGGGCTGTCAATTTTCTTGCTCTCTTTGGTGAGCTCTAAAAACACAGGTGTTTCTTCTAGAGCCATCCTTGCTTTAAAGGCGATTAGCAAAAGCGCAATCGAAATCCAAAATGGCACACGCCAACCCCAAGATTGAAATTCTTCTGGCGATAACTGGCCTCTAAGCAATGCAATTTGCAGGGTGGAAAACAGAATGCCAAGAGGACCCATGAGTTGGAGGAAGCTAGTCTTAAATCCCCTGTGCTCGGCACCGGCATGTTCGGTGAGGTAGACGGCACTACCGCCGATTTCACCGCCGGCAGAGAGCCCTTGAAGCAAGCGTAGGGCAACCAACAGGATGGGCGCCCAAATACCTACTTGGGCATAAGTAGGTAAAAAGCCGACGCTCACGGTTGCCAGCCCCATTAGGGCAATGGTGATCATAAAGACGGGTTTACGGCCGATCCGATCGCCCATAGAGCCAAATAAGGCTGCTCCAATAGGTCTGACTACCATTCCAACGCCAAAAGTCGCTAGGCTCGCTAAAAGGGCTGTATTGGGGTCTGCTGAGGGAAAGAAGAGCGGTGCAAAAACCACTGCCAGCGTTGCAAATGTCAGGAAGTCATACCACTCTAAAAAGGTTCCAAAACAGGCTGCAATAGCGACTTTTCGATATGAATGGGAATTCTGATTTGACATTAACTTATTGATTTTATTGAGTTTATTATATTTCTGGAATATATTTGTTGCACAGCAGCAAAAACCTCTTGATTTGCCCTATCCCTTCAGTTACAGTTTGATGGTGCAGTGCAATATTTAAGGTATCTACAGTTTTCCATCTCTTAAATCGTGTGCTTAATTGACAAGTTGTACCACTTAATTTCTGGAGAAATACATGAACCAAGATCAAATCACCGCTAAATTGTCCCAAATTAACAGCAAAGGCCTCGAGGCTACATTTTCTTTGAGCGAAGCTGCTTTGGAAAATGCTCAAAAATTGGCTGAACTGAACTACGCTGCTTCCAAAGATGTTTTGGTTAATGCTCAAGACGGTATTCAACAAGTATTGACAGCTAAAGATCCTAAGCAAGTTACTGAGATGTTAAATGCTGAAACTTTGCAATCTGCTGGCAACCAAGCTGTTGCTTACCAAAAGAAAGTTAGCAAAGTATTGCGCGATAGTAATAAAGAATTTGTAAACGTAGTTGATGCAAGCATCGACCAGTTGCAAGATGGTTTCCAAGATTGGATCAATACTGTTGCCGCTAATGCACCTGCCGGTTCAGAAACTTTCTTGTCTTCATTCAAGACTGTATACGGTAGCGCATTGCAAGGTTTTGAGCAATTCCGCGCTGCAAGCAAAGAAGCTTTTGCCACCGCAGAAAAAACTGCTGATCAAGCAATCGAAACTGTACAAGGTCAAATCGCTCAAGTTAAGAAAGCTGCTACACCTGCATCACGTAGCCGTAAAGCTGCTTAATTGATTAAGAATTAATTAAGTATTAAGTAATAGATTTAAAACTAAAAACCCCGCCTAGTGCAAACTGGGCGGGGTTTTTAGTTATCTAAATTATTCAAAATCTGCAGAGGACTCAATCAGGGGCGGAGATAAATTCTTACTGGGCTTCACGCCTAGTTCCCGCACCTTTTCAGCAGAGCGGATGAGGTTGCCCTTGCCGGTTTTTAGTTTATTGAATGCATCGTGGTAGCTGGTTTGCGCTTGATCTAATCGCTGGCCAAGCTTCTCTAAGTCATCTACAAAGCCTACAAACTTATCGTATAAATTGCCACATTGTTTCGCAATTTCTAATGCATTACGATTTTGATGATCCTGTCGCCATAGATGGGCAACTGTTCGCAGCGTGGCCATAAGAGTGCTTGGGCAGACCAACACAATATTTTTTGCCAGAGCTTCTTGATATAAGTTGGGTGCGGTTTTTAATGCTAGTAAGAATGCGGGTTCTATAGGTACAAACATTAAAACAAAGTCTACTGAACCCACTCCATAAAGCGAGCTATAGTTCTTTCCTGAAAGGCCTTGAATATGCTGACGCAGCGATTGGATATGCGCAGTCAACTCTTGCTCAGCAACTATAGGGTCTGTAGTTTCAGCATGACGGGCATAGGCTGTAATCGATACCTTGCTATCTACAACCAGACTTCTGCCCTCAGGCAGTTTAATCACGACGTCAGGCTGTAGGCGCGAGCCATCAGCTTGGGTGTGGCTGTCTTGCACAAGATACTCTTCACCCTTGCGAAGGCCAGAGGACTCGAGGATGGATTCCAGTACCAGCTCACCCCAATTGCCTTGAACCTTAGAATCGCCCTTTAATGCTTGGGTTAAAGAACGTGTTTCATCTGACATGCGCAGATTGAGATTGGCCAAACGCTCGATTTCACTTTTGAGCGCATGGCGCTCACGAGCTTCATTGCCATAAGAAGTGCTGACTTGCTCTTTAAATTCAGTGAGTTTGGTTTGCAGGGGTTTTAATAGAGCATCTAGACTCGCTGCATTTTGTTCGGTAAAGCGCTTAGACTTGTCTTCCAGGATCTCATTGGCTAAATTTTTGAACTGATTTGTCAAAGCCTCTTTAGCTTCATTAAGTGATTCAATTCTGCCTAGACCTTGTTTGCGTTCAGAGTCCAGCTCCGCTTCAAGGCGAATCGCATTTTGTAGTGCTTGGTCACGCTCGGTACGCAAGCTAAGCCCTAGGGCAAGCTCTGTTTGAGCTTGCAGCTCAACGCGAGCAAGGGTAGAGCGCAGGTTTAACGCATAAACTAAAAGGCCTGCACAAACTCCAAATGGCAGGCCAAATAATAGAAGAGAGCTTAAATCAAAAGTCACAGAGTCAAAGTCTCAACGAAATTCTTGATTAAGCTTTAACGAGTTTTTGGAGTTCGCCGGACTGGAACATTTCGGTCATGATGTCAGAGCCACCAATAAATTCACCATTGATATAAAGCTGGGGAATCGTTGGCCAATTTGCAAACTCTTTAATGCCTTGACGAATACCGGCATCTTCTAAGACATTTACTGTGTGAAGATTTTCAACACCACTAGCACGCAAGATGTTGATGGCATTTCCAGAAAAACCGCATTGTGGAAACTGCGCAGTTCCCTTCATGAACAACACCACTGGGTGGCTAGTAACGATTTCTTTAATTTGAGCTTGTGAGTCCATATATATTCTTTCTACTAAGTATCTACTGCGGCAGTCTTATTGCAAAGACGGTTTGAAAATAAGGTTTTATTGATTTTAAGACTTAATGTGAAAAAAGGTTATTTCAACCTATTTTCTGCCCGAGGCAACCCGGTAATGGCCGCCTAAATCCAGATGTGCTTGTACATCCTGAAAACCCGCTTGCTGCATGAGGGCTACAACTGCTTCTGACTGGTTAAAGCCATGCTCAACCGCTAGCAGGCCATTGGGATTTAGATGGTGTTTGGCGCCTGAAATAATGCTTTCTAAGCAGGTGAGTCCGTTGCCATGATCAGTTAGGGCGGAAATTGGCTCAAAGCGCAAGTCACCCTGGCTTAGGTGTGAATCTTGGGATGTTATGTAGGGTGGATTACTCAAAATGACATCATAAGAAGCGCTGGCTTCTATCGCCTCATACCAGCTTCCCTGAAAAAACTGTACTCGAGACTCCATATTTAAGAGCTTGGCATTTATTTTGGCAATATCTAGGGCTTCTATGGCTTGATCAGTCGCTGTAAGTTGCGCGTCTGGGGCTTCATGCGCAATGGCTAAAGCTATGGCACCCGAGCCCGTCCCTAAATCCAAAATATTGGTCGGAGCATTCAAACGTGTGATTTCACGCAAACCAATTTCTACTAAGAGCTCAGTTTCGGGGCGCGGTATCAGCACCCCAGGAGCAACATAAAGCTCAATATTGTGAAAGCCTCTTTTGCCAATCAGGTAGGCGATCGGCTCGCCCTGTATTCTCTTGGATTCAAGCATTTTCCACTCTTCAAGCGCCTTAGCGTTGAGCACCAAATCATCGCGTGATAGCAGAGCAGAGCGTGGAAGTTGGTAATACTTTTCAAGGACATAAGCCATCAGAATTTTTGCCTCAGCAGGGGCAAGTACTGAATTACTCAATAGTGAGCGTAGGCTCAAATCCTGATTCACAGATTTCGTGATCGCTTAACTATCACCAAGGGCAGCAAGTAACTCTGCCTGATGTTCAGATGCTAGAGCATTGCAAAGATCGTCGATGTCACCATCCATCATGGCATCAATTTTATAAAGTGTGAGATTGATGCGGTGGTCGGTAATACGACCTTGCGGAAAGTTATAGGTACGAATGCGGTCGCTGCGATCGCCCGACCCAACCAGCGACTTCCTGGTTTGCGCCTCAAGTTGATGTTTCTCACGCTCTCTAGCATCCATGATGCGGGAAACCAATACCTTCATGGCTTGTTCGCGATTACGGTGCTGACTACGATCATCTTGGCATTCAACTACAGTGCCGGTAGGTAAGTGAGTAATACGCACGGCAGAATCTGTTTTATTAATATGCTGACCGCCGGCACCTGAAGCGCGGAAGGTATCGATACGCAACTCGGCGGGATTAATTTTGACCGCCTCAAGTTCGTCTGCTTCTGGCATGACTGCCACAGTGCAGGCTGATGTATGAATACGACCCTGCGTTTCTGTTTGCGGTACGCGCTGCACACGATGGCCACCAGATTCAAACTTAAGACGTGAGTAAACAGACTGACCGACAAGGCGAAGAACAACTTCTTTGTAACCACCTAAATCAGATTCAGCAGCACTCACCATTTCTACTTTCCAGCCTTGGCGTTCAGCAAAGCGGCTGTACATGCGAAGTAGATCACCAGCAAAGAGTGCGCTCTCGTCACCACCAGTGCCCGCACGAATCTCCAAGAAAACGTTACGATCATCATTTTCATCTTTAGGAAGTAAGAGCTTTTGTAATTTGCCTGCAAGCTCTTCCATCGTAGCTAAAGCCTGCTTCTGCTCATCATCAGCAAAGTCCTTCATTTCAGGATCTTTGCGCATTTCCTCTGCCGCTTGGGCGTCTGCCTCAGCTTGCTTGTAGAGGCCAAACTGCTCTACTACGGTAGCAATATCTGAATGTTCACGTGTGAGCTTCCGATAAGCATCCATATCTTTGGTTGCATCTTCGGAGGTTAATAAGGAGTTAAGTTCGGCTAAGCGCGTGTCTAGGTGGTCTAGCTTAGCCCGCATACTGGGCTTCATCTAATGGTCTTCTGGCTTGGAATGCGAGGCGAATAGTTTGGGTAACAACTTAATCAAGGCGTCACGCTCAGCGCCATTAGAGTGTTGCAGTGCATGGAGTGAGCCATGCAGAAATTTATTAGTTAGACCTTGTGCCATGGCATTGAGAACTTCTTGTGGATCATCGCCACGCATCAAGCGCTTCATCGCCCGCTCGAGTTCAAGTTGACGCAAACGTTCACCTTGCTGCTGAATATCCTGAATCAGTGGAACTGCATTACGACCTTGCATCCAATGCATAAAGTTACCAACACGATCTTCGATGATCGCTTCAGCTTGGCCAACTGCTGCTTGACGTAAGCTGGCGCCAGTCTGAATCATTAATCCTAAATCATCAACGGTGTAAAGATAGATGTCATCTAGTCTGGAGATTTCAGGTTCAAAATCTCGCGGCACTGCTAAATCAATCATGACCATCGGCTTGTGGCGACGCTGTTTTAGAGCGCTCTCCACCATGCCCAGGCCAATGATGGGTAATGATGAGGCAGTGCTAGAAACAATAATGTCGAACTCATGTAGGCGCCCTGGGAGCTCCGAGAGCTTAAAGGATTCAGCTTCAACGTCTTGCGAGGAAATGGAGTCTGCGAGCTCTTGACCGCGCTCTATCGTGCGGTTAGCAATCGCCACATTCTTCGGTTTGCGCGCAACAAAATGCGTTGCGCATAAAGTAATCATCTCACCGGCACCAATGAACAAAATCTTTTGATCTGCAATTTTTTCAAAGATGCGCTCTGAGAGACGAACAGATGCTGCAGCCATCGAAATAGAGTGCGCGCCAATTTCAGTAGAGCCGCGTACTTCTTTGGCGACTGCAAATGTTTTCTGAAATAGTTGATTGAGATAGGTTCCCAATACGCCAGCATCATTTGCGGTGCGAACCGCATCTTTCATTTGGCCTAAGATTTGTGTCTCACCAATCACCATGGAGTCTAAACCGCACGCAACTCTGAAGGCGTGTCGCACTGCATCTGATTGCGGTAATGAGTAAATGTGAGGCTCAAGACTGCTTGGGGCAAGCTGTTGAGTTTTGGCCAACCAATCGAAAGTAGCTTCATGCAAAAGACCTGCGGCACTGGCATCATTTGCGGCACAGTAGACCTCAGTGCGGTTGCAGGTTGACAAAATTGTGGCTTCGGGAAGCCCGGCCTGATTCGCGCCAACTAAATGTTGGCGAAGGTCGTGCAACGCTTCTTGAAGAAATTCAGGGTCAAAGGCGACCTTTTCCCGAATGGCGACCGGCGCTGTGTGATGATTGATGCCGAGTGTCAACAACTTCATAATGGCAATTATAGATTTGATGGCAGCATTAATGGGGGTATCAATGGGGTTTTTGGCTTTTCTGGTGATTGGGGGTGTTTCTGGGGTGTCAGCCGGGATTTTTTACCCCGGAGCTTCTGGTGGGGTCAATCCCGGCAGGATTCTGATGACCTTCTTACTAGGATCTATTGCGGCGGCGGCTAGCTCGTATGCAGGGCAGTACTGGGATCTTTTCCAATCTGGGCAAATCCTCGAGTGGGCCAGCGCTATTTTTGCTGCCTGCGCAGTGGGGTGTGTTTTTGCTGCTTTAGCTAAATAAGTCAGCGCGATTGTTCGTCACCCACTGAATAGGCGCACTCTTTTGTTCAATCAGCCATTGATTGGCTTTAATGAAGTGATTGCAACTAGCCTTGCCTCCAGGCTCCAAAAAAGGCTTATTCGTCTTGTATACGCCAAGTCCAGATGGATGGGAGGATTGCAATATCAAAGGATTCTGACCACCTTCAATGAGTGGCAGCTTAGATTGGGCATGACCACCCCATAGCATCCAGACAACATGTGGTCTTGTTTTGGATAAAGCGCTGATCAAATGATCAATTAAGCTTTTCCATCCTAGACCCGTATGACTGCCGGCCTCGCCCAGCTTGACACTCAAAGCAGTATTGAGAAGTAGCACTCCTTGCTCGGCCCAATTGTGAAGATCACCATTTGGTAAAGACCCAAAACCTTCTAATGCCAATGCTTTACTGATATTGCGTAGTGAGCTGGGAAATTCTCGTGAATTGACTGCAATTTCAGCGGGTATCGAAAAGGCTAGTCCTTGAGCCAGCCCTGGTGAGTGATAAGGGTCTTGGCCCAGGATCACCACCTTTACTGAATCAACGGGGCAAAGTTTGAGAGCTTTAAAAAAGTTCTGAGGCTCGGGTCGAACAATTTCAGCATCAAGAGCGGTCTGTAAATTTTTTTCTAGTGAGCGCCAATCTGCTGACTCGAAATAATTCCCTAGTAATTCTTGCCAATCCTTTGGGATATCGTCTTTTGAAAATAGTGCTTTCAATTTCGATCAGACATCTTTCTTGGGTGTCAGTTCATATTGCACAGGTAGCTGGGCAGATTGCATTGAAACCATGCGCTCATGCTCTAGATCATCGCGATAGAAAGTAATGCGGGCATGGGAGTTTTCAGAAAGACTGCCTAAGATTCTGTCCCAGCGGACGCCAGTGACACGCTGACCATCAATACTGGCTAGTAAATCACCAGCTGATAGGCCTGCTGCTTGAGCAATCCCGCTATCAAGCACATGGGTAACCTTAAGCCAGCCATTGGCATCTGTATGGCGTATCCCAAACTGTAGCTTGAGTTTTTCCAGCGTAGATTGAGATTTTGTTTTTACAGAAATGAGATTTGAGCCAATCCATTTTTGCAGAGGAATATCTTCTGTACCAAAAATATAGCGGGCCTTCATTTCATTCCAGGTCTTGCTAAAGCCATTTCCTAGCAATTCAAAAATCAAATCATCTAGTCCGTCTTCTGTAATGCCATCCAAGGTGACGCCATGCTTATTCCAAAGTAGGCGCATGAGGTCGTCTAGAGACTGTTTATTTTTAGTGAATGCCCGAATCTGTAAATCAAGACCAAGTGCAACTAAGGCACCTTTGCCGTAGTAGCTGACAACTGAATTTGGCGTGTTCTCATCCGCTTGGTAATACTTGGTCCAGGCATCAAAAGAGCTGTCAGCTAAGCTTTGCTTGTGGCGCCCGGGACCGCGCAAGATCCCGTTCCAGTTATCCGCAACGAGTTTGAGATAAGTCTTAAGATCAATTCGCTTGCTACGCAGTAGTTGAAGATCATCGTAGTAACTGGTGAAGCCCTCAAACACCCATAGTAAGCGAGTGTGATTACGTTTAGCCAGATCATACGGTTGAAAGGCTTTTGGCTGAATACGCTTAACCAGCCATGCATGAAAATACTCGTGACTACAGAGGCCTAAGAATTCTCTATATGCAGATTCTTCAAAGAGAATATTTTCTTGGGGGATTTGATCGCGCCTACAGAGTAGTGCAGTGCTATTGCGATGCTCAAGGCCGCCATAGCCATTTAATGCCGCGTTAACTAAGAAAAGGTATTCATTAAAAGGGGCGCGTTTAGATTTTGGCTCAAAGAGGTCAATGGTGCTGGCACAGATTGCTTGTAAATCTTGTGCAAGACGTTTGGCATCAACAATATGATTGCAGCCCTGTACTGCCATGCGATGAGCTACACCATTCGATTTCCAGTGCACAAGTTGGAACTCGCCCATAGCCACGGGGCGATCCAATAGATCATCATAATTTTGTGCCAGATAAAAACCAAACCCACGCTCATCTGTCTTCGCTGCCCTCAAGGTAGTTTGAACCGTCCAGTGGTCAGCAAAGGCAAGTTCCGGCGGGGTGATGGCGAGTGAGCAAGGTAAATGCGCTTGCCCTTTGACAGCTAGACATAGGCTGGAGGCGTTAAAGAAGGCGCGTTCGGTATCGAGATACGCTGCACGTACTGAAGTATCAAAAGCATAAACAGTGCTGAGCACCTCTATCGGACCATTACATGGCGGTAAGCGCCAATGGTCATTATCAATCCGTTCGAGTGCTATTTTTCTCTTGGCACCCTCTACTGAAAACGCTTCAATTGATTCGACATGTTTACTGAAATCACGAATTAAATAACTACCTGGAATCCAGGCTGCCATTTGTAGCACCTGGCCTTCGGGGTCGGGATTGGCAATATGCAGCTTGACGCGAAAGTGATGGCCGTGGAGGTCTGCCGGCCAGACCGTATATTGAATCGCAGGTAAGTCGGCATGGTTCATGATATTTATTTCAGAGAGCTAAATTTCTTTTCGATATCGTTAATTTGCACTGCGCCAGGGAAACGGCTGCCATCAGTAAAGAATAAGGTCGGCGTGCCCGTGATTCCATAGGTCTTTGCGAAAGCCATATTCTTATCTAGTGGTGTGCTGCACTCTCCCTTACCGCTAGGCGCGATGCCATTCACCATCCAATCTATATATGTTTTATAGGGATCAGAAGAGCACCAAATTTGCTTTGCTTTTTGGGTGGAGTCTGGCGACAGAATAGGTATTAAGTAGGTATAGATCGTGATGTTATCTAGTTGTTGCAATGACTTCTCTAGGCGTTTGCAATAGCCACAGTTTGGGTCGGAGAATACTGCCAGCTGGCGACTGCCATTGCCGCGAACATTTTTAATCGCATTGGCAGGTGTTAAATCACTCCATTTAATACGGTTTAGGTCTGTCTGCCTTTGCTCGGTAATATTTTTACCTGATGCGAGCTCAATGATCTCACCTTGAATTAGGTACTTCCCAGTGGTGTCGGTATAAAAAATATCGTTACCGACCAATACTTCATAAAGTCCAGAAACTGGGGCTGGCGAAACACTTTTTACTTTGGCATTGGCGCCCAACTTCTTTTGGATCTCAGCCCTTAATTGCTGTTCTTGTTGTGCGTGAAGTGGGCTAGTGCAGAGCAGGGCGGCGCCAATAAATGCAATCGCAGATAACAATTTATTCAAAATCAATTTCTCCTAAAGCGCGTTCAATTAAGCGCTGTTTTATAAAGTGGCTTTTGTTCACGAGACCTAAACCCCAGTTGCGGAGCTGGCGTTCAGTGCTACTGCTTGCAGAAAATAATTTCTTAAGTTTATCGGTCACCCATAAGAGTGCGCTAGTGTCGCCTTGGCGTTGTCGTTCATAGCGCCGAAGCAATACTAAGTCACTAGGCGAACGGAAGGATTCACGCTTGCCCAAAATATTCAGCAATACCGCAACATCTCGCAGCCCTAGATTCAGGCCTTGCCCAGCCAGCGGATGCATGACATGGGCAGCATCACCAATGAGTATGACCTTAGGAGAGAAATCTGGCCCAATAAATCGTTTGGCTCGAATCTTTCTTAAGGGGAAGGCTGCAGGTACTGAGTTCAGGGTCAATTCACCCAATTGTTTAGCAATTGCACCATTAGCAATGGAAGAGAATTGATCCAGCCATTGCACTTGGTCTAGCTTTAATAAATCCGCTGCATGTTCTGGGGAGGTGGACCAAACCATTGAAACTTGTTTTCCTGGCAAGGGCAGCATGGCCACGATATCGCCGCCTGGTAAAAACCACTGAAAGGCAGTTTCTAAATGGGGATAGTCACACAGCCAATTGGCAACTACTGCACTTTGTGAATAACTTTCTTCACTCGCGCTAATACCCAATTGATTGCGTATTGGTGAGTTGGCGCCATCAGCTGCAATCACGAGTTGCGCACGAATGCCCCCACCATTTTTTAAATGCAGAGTACTTCCATCAGCATCAACCTGCATTCTTTCGACAACATCATTAATGCGCTCTAACTTGTTCTGAAAGCGCGAAGCTTGATCGATGGTGTGCTCAATTAAATTGGCCTCTCCAATCCAAGCAAGTTGTGGAGTGCCCGCTTCAAATGCAGAAAGATGGAGATGGTCACTCTTTTCGCCTCGATCACCGTAGATGCGCATATCTCGGACTGCTTGCAGGCGGCTGTGATCAATTGCATCCCAAATGTGCAAATGAGCCAGTAATTTTTGGGTGCTAGGCGAAAAAGCGTAGATTCTTTGGCCCCATTGAGTGCCTTGCGGGCTTGCAACGTTTTGTCCTAAATCGGGGGCAATTTCAATGGTTTGTAACCCAAGCTGGGCTAGACCTAGGGCGCAAGCCTTACCAGTAATGCCTCCGCCAACCACGACAACGTCTACTGTGCGGATTTGGGCGTGGGATTTAGATGCGTTATTTGGGTGAACTTCTGACATAACTCGATGATATCGAAACCAGCCCCTTTACAATAACGGTATGTCTTTGAAATGTGGCATCGTCGGCCTGCCTAACGTCGGCAAATCTACCCTCTTTAATGCGCTTACCAAGGCTGGGATCGCAGCGGAAAACTATCCTTTCTGCACGATTGAGCCTAATGTGGGCGTTGTTGAGGTTCCTGACCCCCGCCTAGCCGCCTTGGCTGAGATCGTAAAGCCTGAGCGCATTCTGCCTGCAGCAGTCGAATTTGTCGATATTGCTGGTTTGGTAGCTGGCGCCTCAAAAGGCGAAGGTCTTGGCAATCAGTTTTTAGCGAATATTCGTGAAACTGATGCTATTACCCATGTCGTCCGGTGTTTCGAGGATCCCAACGTTATCCACGTCGCCGGGAAAATTGATCCCATTGCTGATATTGGTGTGATTGACACCGAATTGGCTTTATCGGACCTGGCAACGGTTGAGAAAACCCTGAATCGCTCAAGCAAGGCCGCTAAGTCTGGCAACGATAAAGAGGCTGCTGCTTTGGTTGCCGTTCTGAATAAAGTTCAGACTCATCTAGATTCTGCTCTGCCAGTGCGCAGTTTGAATCTCAATGATGATGAAAAATTATTGATTAAACCGTTGTGTTTGATTACCGCTAAGCCCGCGATGTATGTTGCGAACGTCAAAGAAGATGGCTTCTCAAATAATCCACATCTCGAGGCCGTGAAGCAACATGCCGCAAAAGAAAACGCTCCAGTCGTTGCGGTATGCGCTGCGATTGAAGCAGAAATCGCCGATTTAGAAGAGGCCGACAAGATTGAATTTTTGGCTGACTTAGGAATGGAAGAGCCAGGCTTAGATCGGGTGATTCGTGCGGGTTATTCGTTGCTTGGTTTACAAACCTATTTCACGGCTGGAGTTAAAGAGGTTCGCGCTTGGACTATCCATGTTGGCGATACAGCACCTCAAGCGGCCGGCGTGATTCATACAGACTTTGAGCGTGGCTTTATTCGTGCTCAGACAATCTCCTACGAAGATTTTGTGCAGTTCAAAGGAGAGTCTGGTGCCAAGGAGGCCGGTAAGATGCGCGCGGAAGGTAAAGAGTATGTTGTTAAAGATGGAGATGTATTGAACTTCTTGTTTAACGTCTAAGGCATTCTTATTTGTCCAATAAAAAAGCCCTTTTCAGGGCTTTTTTATTGTGTAGTGGGGCTAAGTGATTAAGAGGCTTTTGCTGCCTTCTCTAAACATTTAGAAATTTCTTCATAGCGCTTTAGAGCAATCTTGGTGGGCAATACTTCTTTTTTACGACCATCAGCATTAGCAACCATTTTGATATAGCCCAAGGCGCTGAGATTTTTGAGGCGACCATGCAAGGTAGCTTGTGAGCCTAGGTCTGAGATGGAGATCAAATCACCAACCAAAATTGCTTGCTTGGCATGGGCGCAAGAAACAATCTTATCGAGCAAACTCTCTTCGATGCAATCCAGCTTCTTGCCTGGGTTGATTCGATCAAGAGCATCAATCAAGTTGAGGAACTTGATGTAGGGTGACGGTTTAGTAGATGACATATTTTATATTTATTTATATTAGCTTTTGGGCTAATACTAGTGTATTCCCTTGGTCTGATTTTAGCAATTGATGCGCATCAATAAAAATTAATCCATACTAATAACAATGTCTAAATTATTTGCAATTTCTTCAGAGTGGTTTATTGGATGCGCCATTAGTGCGTTGGCGTACACATTTCTTTTTTATTTCAACAACTGGTTAACAAGTGATATCACTTTTAGCTTAGGGGTAAGTTGGATTTATCTGCCTGCTGGCCTCCGCCTATTTCTGACTTTGATTTTTGGTTTACCTGGCGCCATCGGAATTACTGTAGCCTCATTTTTAATTAGCTATTACGGCGATTTCCCGCATGATTTAACGCTGTGTATTGGTGTTGGATTAATTTCGGGGTTTGCGCCTTATTTGGCTAGATTTTTTGTTTTTAGCAATCTTCGCCTCGAGTCAGACCTAAGTAATCTCAATTTCCCCAAACTCATTGCTTGTATTTTGACTTATGCCTTGCTTTCCGCAGGCTTACATCAGTGGTGGTTCGCTACGATGACCCTGGAAGATACGGGTAGCGTGAATCACTTTGTAGTGATGTTTATAGGCGATGTGCTGGGTTCACTGCTGCTGATCTCTTTGATCAAATACTGCCTAGATCTACTGCGTAAGACTAGGAAAACAGCTCACTAAGGGCTGCCCCTGGATCTGTGGCGCGCATAAATGCCTCCCCAACCAAGAATGCATTGATTTGATTGTTGCGCATGAGCTCTACATCAGCGCGACTCAAGATGCCAGACTCTGTTACTAAGGTTTTGTTATCCGGAACCATGGACATTAGAGAGAGGGTGGTTTGCAGTGTTACCTCAAAGGTCTTGAGGTTTCGATTGTTAATGCCAAGTAAAGGTGTTCTGAGTTCTAGTGCTTGCTCTAATTCTAGGGCATTGTGAACTTCGACTAAAACATCTAGACCTAATTCATGAGCGCAAGCCTCAAGCTCTTTCATTTGATTTAATTCTAGACAAGCCACGATTAGCAGGATTGCGTCGGCGCCAATCCCACGAGCTTCATAGACTTGATACGGATCAATGGTGAAATCTTTACGCAAAACAGGAATATTGCAGGCGGCACGAGCTTGCTGCAGATAGGCATTGCAACCTTGGAAATAATCCACATCAGTGAGTACTGATAAACAGGCTGCACCATGCTTTTCATAGGACTGGGCAATGTCCGCTGGTATGAAGTTTTCACGCAAGATACCTTTACTTGGACTGGCTTTTTTAATTTCAGTAATAACGCCTGCCTTGCCGGCAGAAAGCTTGTTCTTAATAGCTGAAATAAAGCCTCTTGGCTTTAAAAGGGCATCATGATTATTGGCTTCAGCTTGCTCACGTTGATTGGCAAGCGACATTTTCTGCAGACAGTTAGCCACTTCTATCTTCTTAGTGGCAACAATTTTATCGAGGATATCACTCATGAATAATCAATTATTGAGATTGGGTTGCTACAACAAAAGCATCTAACTTTTGACGTGCCGCTCCAGTTGTAATGGCTACTTTAGCTAGGGCAATACCGCTAGCAATGTCTTTTGCTACTCCGGCTACATATAGTGTGGCGCCGGCATTAAGGCAGACGATATCGCTTGCAGGCCCGGGTTTGCCATCGAGTACATCCAAGACTGTCTGCTTGGACTCTTCAGAATTAGCCACTTTAAAGCTGTTGGTGGGCGCGGTATTTAAACCAAAATCTTTTGGATGAATTTCATATTCACGCACTACGCCATCTTTAAGTTCGCCAACTAAAGTTGGACCCTCTAAGGAAATTTCATCTAGGCCGTCTCGCCCATACACAACGAGAGCGTGCTCCATTCCCAGGGCTTGTAATACGCGTGCCTGAATACCAACTAGGTCAGCATGAAATACACCCATCAAAATTCGCTTGGCATCAGCGGGGTTGGTGAGTGGGCCAAGGATGTTGAAGATAGTCCGGACGCCGAGCTTCTTGCGAATAGGCACAACATTTTTCATTGCTGGATGATGGTTAGGGGCAAACATAAAGCCTGCGCCTACCGTTGAGATGCACGTGGCGACTTGCTCGGCGGAAAGAGCTAGATTTACGCCGAGCGCTTCTAATACATCTGCGCTACCTGATTTGCTGCTCACGCTACGATTACCATGCTTAGCGATCTTTGCTCCTGCACCGGCAGCCACAAACATCGCTGCAGTTGAGATATTGAAGGTGTGAGCGCCATCACCGCCTGTGCCCACCACATCCACCAAGTGCTTGCGGTCATCCACCTTTACTGAGGTAGCAAACTCTCGCATCACTTGTGCGGCAGCAGCGATCTCACCAACGGTTTCTTTTTTAGTGCGTAAGGCAACCAATAATCCTGCCACTAACTCTGGCGCCATTTCACCGCTCATAATGAGCCGCATCATGGCTGTCATTTCATCATGAAAGAGTTCGCGATGTTCAATGCAGCGTTGGAGGGCTTCTTGCGGGGTAATTGACATGGCGCTGTTGACAGACTGTTTATTTGTTTTGTAAAAAATTCTTGAGTAAGGCGTGGCCGTGCTCAGAGAGAATAGACTCTGGGTGAAATTGCACACCCTCAACCGCGAGCTCTTTATGGCGTACACCCATGATCTCACCATCAGATGAAGTGGCAGTCACTTCTAGCATTGCAGGTAGAGAGCTTTTCTCAATAGCCAGTGAGTGATAGCGAGTGACCTTAAATGGATCTGGCAAATTCTTAAATACACCCACACCTGTGTGATGAATGCTGTCGGTCTTGCCATGCATGACTTTTTGGGCGCGAATGACTTTGCCGCCGAATGCTTCGCCGATAGCTTGGTGCCCCAAGCAAACCCCTAGGATCGGAATTTGACCTGCGTAACGCTTGATGGTTGCGACTGAAATACCTGCCTCAGAGGGGCTGCATGGCCCAGGTGAGATACAAATACGCGCGGGATTCAGTCTAGCAATCTCTTCCACCGCAATTTCATCATTGCGGAATACTTTCACCTCTTCACCAAGTTCTGCAAAGTATTGAACGAGGTTGTAAGTAAAAGAATCGTAGTTATCAATCATTAGGAGCATCAAGTCCTCCTTGTACCAAATCTGCTGCCGTCAATACCGCGCGAGCCTTAGCTTCCGTTTCTTTCCATTCAGCAGTCGGATCAGAATCAGCCACTACCCCAGCACCGGCCTGGGAGTGGAGTATGCCGTCACGGATCACGCCGGTACGAATCGCAATGGCCACGTCCATATCACCTGAGAAAGACAGGTAACCTACTGCACCACCATAAACACCACGCTTCACAATTTCCATCTCATCGATGATTTCCATCGCTCGAATTTTTGGCGCGCCTGATAGGGTGCCAGCCGGGAAGGTCGCTCGCAATACATCCATATTGCTCATATTGTCCAAAAGATGGCCCTCCACTGAACTCACGATGTGCTGAACGTGGGAGTACTTCTCAATAGACATGGAGTCAGTAACTTTGACTGAGCCAGTTTTGGCAATGCGGCCCACGTCATTACGGGCTAAATCAATCAACATCACATGTTCAGCAATTTCCTTGGGATCAGCCAAGAGTTCTTTGGCTAAACGCTCGTCTTCTTCTGGATTGGCTCCGCGAGGACGGGTGCCGGCTAGTGGCCTGATAGTCACAATCTTTTCGGCAGCCCGTTTTTCTTGGCGTACCAAAATCTCAGGAGATGAGCCAACAATTTGCATATCGCCAAAGTCATAGAAGTACATGTATGGCGATGGGTTGAGCGAACGCAAAGCTCTGTAGAGAGCTAATGGTGAGTCCGTAAATGGCTTGCTAATACGCTGACCGATGACTACCTGCATACAATCGCCAGCCAAAATATATTCTTTAGTTTTGAGCACTGCCTTTTCAAAATCTGCTGCTTTGAATTTACGAATGAGTTCAGTTTTAGTGCTTGGTAAAGATGCCGGCATATTTGCTGGCTTACTAAGACAGGCGAGTAATTCTTTTAAGCGATCTTGTGCTTTTTCAAAAGCATTAGCAATGCTCGGATCTGCATAAACAATCAAATAAATTTTGCCAGCAACGTTATCAATCACTGCCAACTCTTCAGTCAACATGAGCTGAATATCAGGTACACCTAATTCATCTGCTAGTTGATTTTTGGCTAAACGTGACTCGATATAGCGAACGGTGTCATAACCAAAGTAGCCGGCAAGACCACCGCAAAAGCGGGGCATGTCAGCTTGTAAAGCCACCTTAAAACGCTTGAAATAAGCATCCACAAAATCGAGTGGATTATCAGTATTTGTCTCAACTACTTTTCCATCAGTCACTACTTCGTTGACTGGTATTGAAGGGGTGCCAACAGTTCTGACAATGGTCCTGGCCGGCAGGCCAATAAAGGAGAAGCGGCCGAAACGCTCGCCACCTAAAACAGACTCCAATAAGTAAGTATTGGTCTTGCCAAACGCTTGAGTCAGCTTGACGTAGAGTGATAGCGGAGTCTCTAGATCTGCCAGAACTTCTTTGACCAAGGGAATACGATTGAAACCCTGCTTTGCTAGGGCGTTAAATTCTTCAAGCTGCATTATGCTTTTCCTGACTTTCCTAATTCAGTGCGCATTGCTTGAATTACTTTTCCATAATTTTCTTGTGCGTAAATTGCAGAACCTGCAACAAAAGTATCTGCGCCTGCTCGCGCTACTTCTGCAATGTTATCGACTTTGATTCCACCATCTACCTCAAGACGAATATGTCTACCAGTTTCAGCCTGGTAGCGATCGAGGCGTGTGCGTACTTGAGCAATTTTATTAAGGGTGCTCGGAATAAATGACTGGCCACCAAAGCCTGGGTTGACTGACATCAGCAAAACCAGATCGAGTAATTCCAGAGTGTGATCGAGATGATCCAGTGGTGTAGCTGGATTCAAAACGAGACCCGTTTGGCATCCTTGATCGCGAATCAAGTTCAATGTGCGGTTGACATGAGGGCTTGCTTCGGGATGAAAGCTAATTAAATTGGCACCTGCTTTGGCAAAGTCAGGGACGATACGATCTACCGGCTCGATCATTAAATGCACATCGATCACCGCAGGTTTGCCATCGTTATTTGCATAAGGACGAATCGCCTCACAAACCAACGGGCCAATGGTGAGGTTGGGCACATAGTGGTTATCCATCACATCAAAGTGAATCCAGTCAGCGCCTGCCACTAAAACGTCCTGAACTTCCTTGCCAAGGCAGGCAAAGTCAGCCGACAAAATGGATGGGGCAATAACAAATTGACTATTTGAGGATGATTTTTGGCTTTCCATCCCTAGATTCTAGCTTGCAGTTGGCCTTAGGATAGAGCAGAATTCGTCCATGAATCCCCACGAAATGAGCATTACCGTCAAAGCCCAGTACCTTCCTGAGCAATCTGACCCCGATAACCGCCAATTTGCCTTTGCTTATACGGTAACTATCCGCAATGCGGGGACTGCCAGTATTCAGGTAATTGCCCGACATTGGTTCATTACGGATGGGGATAACGATGTCCAGGAGGTCCGAGGCCTCGGCGTTGTTGGGCAGCAACCGCTATTACGCTCTGGAGAGCATTTTGAGTACACCAGCTGGGCAACTTTGCCCACTCCGGCCGGAACGATGCGCGGGGAGTATTTCTGCGTGACTGAGGATGCCCAGTTCTTTCAGGCCCCTATCCCAGAGTTTGCCCTGGTAATGCCACGTACCCTGCATTAACGTAGGGTAGCGGGAATACTATTTTTTGCCCTTGCCCGTCCAAAGGACAATAAATAACAAAAGTCCTAAGGCCACGGCGCCTTCGAAAGCAAACAGTAGCATTGGGTATTCATCGAGTAAATTGGCAATCATGATTTCTAAATTTAAATTAGTTCCGTTAAGTGTATTCGCTATTCTCATGACTAGCTTGATTGCTGGATGCTCTACGCCTCCCACTCGGGGTACGGGATATCGTTCAAGTGGTTCCGGCGCTTCGCCATCAAGCTATAAATCTTCGATTGCAAGCTTTAGTACTGTCTCTTGGCAGGCTTTACCTGGATGGCAAGATGACGATTTATCTCAAGCCTGGCCTGCATGGTTAAAAAGTTGTGAAGCCTTGCACAAAAAAAGTGGTGATGTGAACTGGCGTTCAGTGTGTACCCAGGCTGGTAATGTATCTAGCCGTGATACACAGGCTATTCGTACATATTTTGAAAATAATTT
The DNA here is from genome assembly GCF_018687535.1 of Polynucleobacter sp. MWH-S4W17. NCBI lineage: Bacteria > Pseudomonadati > Pseudomonadota > Betaproteobacteria > Burkholderiales > Burkholderiaceae > Polynucleobacter > Polynucleobacter sp. MWH-S4W17. Next base: position 145,281 of record NZ_CP061295.1, read on the forward strand.
TCAAGCTTATGAAATTCGCAATAGCTCCGGTAGTGACACGGGCTTAATCACGGGCTATTACGAGCCGTTAATGAATGGCTCACAAACTCGTACGAGTACTTATAACGTGCCGCTCTACGGCTACCCTAATGCTTGGCGCAAATCAAAACCTACCCCAGGCCCAAGCCGTGCCGAGCTAATGAGTTCTGGTGTCTTGCAGGGTTCTGAAATTGCCTGGGTGCAAGATCCAGTAGCGGCAGCATTTATGCAAATTCAAGGCTCTGGAAAAATTCGTCTTGAGGATGGACGCATCCTGCGTCTGGGTTTTGCGGGCACTAATGATCAGCCTTTTAAATCCTTTGCTCAGTGGTTGCTTGATCGTAAAGAAATCACACGCAGTGAGGCAACGATGCAAGGCATTTCACAATGGGCCAAAAGAAATCCCGGCCAAGTAAATGAAATGCTGAACGCCAATCCCCGTTTTGTTTTCTTTAAAGAGTTACCTAGCAATGTCTCTGCTGATTTAGGCCCTAATGGCGCTCTCGGTGTTCCGCTCACAGCTGAGCGCAGTATTGCAGTAGATTTACAAGCCTTGCCACTGGGCGCGCCTGTCTTTTTAGCGGCCACCAAACCATTAAGTAGTCAGACTTTGCAAAAGCTGGTGATGGCGCAGGATACGGGCAAAGCAATTGTGGGTGGCGTCAGAGCGGACTACTATTGGGGATCCGGAGATGCTGCTGGAGAGATAGCGGGTCGTATGAAACAAAATGGCAGGATGTGGTTGTTGTTGCCACGTTAATTAATACTTTTCACCGAAAGAAATTCATGAGCTACAAAACTATTTTGACTGAAGTGGATGGTAAGGTTGCCACCATAACTTTGAATCGCCCTGAAGTGTTAAACGCCTTGAACGACCAGCTCATGGAGGAGCTTGGCGCTGCATTATTAGCATTTGACGCAGACGACAATATTGGTTGCATGATCGTTACTGGCAGTGAAAAGGCATTTGCTGCTGGGGCGGACATTGCTTCAATGGCTAAGTATGGTTTGAAGGATGTTTATCGCGGTGATTTCATTACCCGCAATTGGGAAGAGATCAAAAAAGTACGTAAGCCTGTAATTGCTGCTGTCTCTGGCTATGCGCTTGGCGGCGGCTGTGAGTTGGCCATGATGTGCGACACGATCATGGCAGCGGATAACGCGAAGTTTGCACAGCCTGAGGTGAAGTTAGGCATCATTCCTGGGGCTGGAGGCACACAACGTTTGCCTCGCGCGGTATCCAAAGCAAAAGCGATGGATCTAGCTTTGACGGGGCGCATGATGGATGCCGCTGAAGCTGAGCGCTCTGGTTTGGTTGCAAGGATCTTCCCACAAGCAGATTTGCTGAAAGAAGTTAAAGCAATTGCCAAAGGAATTGCAGATATGCCTTTGTTAACCACAATGATGGTGAAAGAAAGTATCAATACTGCTTATGAAACCACTTTGTCTGAAGGTATTCATTTTGAGCGCCGCCTCTTTCATGCTTGCTTTGGAACGAATGATCAGAAAGAAGGTATGGCTGCATTCATGGAAAAACGCCCAGCCAAATTTACCAACTCTTAATTCAATAGCCGAAGAGAAAGTTTGAAAGAACTCAGTTTTTTTCTAGGAAGCGTTGAGCTAGTTTGACCCAATAGCTCACGCCGACTGGAATCAAAGAGTCATTGAAGTCGTAAGAGGGATTGTGTAAGTGGCATGGGCCCATGCCATGACCTACCGAGCGATGATCGCCGTCTCCATTGCCTAAAAATACGTAACAGCCCGGCTTTTCTAGCAACATAAACGCGAAGTCTTCCGCGCCCATCGTAGGATCGATTGAAGCATTCACATTCTGCTTGCCAACCAGTTCACTCATGACTTCGGTTGCAAATGCCACTTCGTTGGCGTGATTGATGAGGGGCGGGTAATTTCTAGAAAACGCAATTTCTGCTTGGCAATCAAACGCGCCTGCAACGCTATGAGCAATTTCTCGTAAACGTTGCTCGATTAAATCTAAGACCTCTAAAGTGAATGTACGTACCGTACCACCAATGAAGGCGCTATCCGGAATGACATTACTTGTTTCGCCAGCATGAAATTGCGTAATCGATAAAACAGCAGCATCTACAGGACGCTTATTGCGTGTAATGATGCTCTGTAATGCAAGCACTACTTGGGCGCCTGTCAATACTGGATCTGCGCTATTGTGGGGTAGGGCGGCGTGACCACCTTTGCCGGTGATGGTAATTTCAAAAGTATTGCTTGAAGCCATCATTGGGCCGGAGGTCACTCCAAAGTGACCTTCTGCCAAGCCGGGCCAATTATGTAATCCAAATACTGCGTCGCATGGAAACTCTTTGAAAAGTCCATCCTTAATCATTTCATTCGCACCAGCGCCACCTTCTTCTGCTGGCTGGAAAATAAAAATTACCGTGCCTTTGAAGTCGCGGTGATTTGATAAATACTGTGCAGCACCAAGCAACATTGCGGTATGACCATCATGTCCACAAGCATGCATTTTTCCGGGGTTTGTTGAAGCATGAGCAAAGTTGTTGTGCTCTTGCAATGGAAGCGCATCCATATCAGCGCGCAAACCAATCATTTTTCCGGGACCTAAGTCACCATCTAAACGACCTACGACACCCGTTTTCCCCATGCCGCGATAGACTGTAATTCCCCAGCTAGAAAGCGCTTCTGCAACTAGATCAGCAGTGCGATTTTCTTCGAAACGCAATTCAGGATGCGCATGAATATTGCGTCGAATTTCTTGAATAGCTTCCGCGGAGTCAATAATTTCTGGGGATAAATGCATCCCTTCATCTTATCCGAAAGTCTTTGGATATGCCTTTTGGGCTAAATTACCGCAAATTAATTGCTGGGTAGTTGAATGTGCTTTGCAGCAAAACCCAAGGCTTCAATTGAATATGGGCTGTTATCGGCCTTTTTGAGTTCTTCTGGAAGTACTGGAATAAGGCCTAAAAATGGGGTGTCTATTCTGGCTTGCAGAGTCTGAATATTTTCTTCAAGCAAAGGCATTTCTGTGGATAGGGCATTAGCTACCCATCCTGCGATATTTAAGTTGCGCGCTTTGATTACCTCATAGGTCAGGAGGGCGTGATTGATGCAACCTAATTTCATACCGACCACCAAGATGATGGGTAATTTAATTTCATGGGCAAAAGTCGCCAAATCTTCCCGGTCATTTAGGGGGATAAGTAAACCACCGGCACCTTCAACCACAACGCAATCTGCTTGATTTTGAACATTCCGAAAACTCTGCAAGATCAGACTCATTTCAAGTTTCAGACCTTGTTGCGCGGCTACCAAATGGGGAGCCGCTGGCTGCTCTAATACATAAGGACACAAACTTAATTCAGTGGAGTTAAGGTTTGAGGCGATGCGCAGTGTTTCTAAATCTTCATTCAGAGTGTGGCCTTGTGCATCTTGATAAGTTCCAGCAACGACTGGTTTAAAGCCAATCACATTCATTTCCTGTTCGCGCAATTTCAGAATGAGAGCGCCACTCACCAAGGTTTTTCCAACTTCGGTGTCTGTACCGGCGACAAAGAAGCCTGTGGCCTTACTCATGAGAACCCTCTTGAATGACTATTTGCTCAATGACCTTTAAGGTATCAATTAGTTGACGCACATCTGCTTCGCTATGGTTAGCAGAGAACGTAATGCGTAATCTTGCACTGCCATTGGGTACGGTAGGAGGACGAATAGCAGGAATCCAATAACCTGCCTCATCTAGTAACTTAGCGGCGAGCAGGGCATTGGCATTACTGCCCAAAATGACGGGCTGAATGGCAGTACAAGAAGACACCTTTTCCCATTGAGTAAATTGCATTTCATCTTGCCAGATGCGAATGAGTTTATTGAGTTGCGTGCGGCGATTGCTGCCCTCGTCCCCTTCAATGATATTCAAGCTTTTTGAGAGTGTATGTGCTATCGCAGGTGGCGTTGCAGTGCTGTAAATGAAAGGGCGACCCTTCTGAATAAGCCACTCAATAAAAGTGGCTTGTGCACAAACAAAGGCGCCGCTGACGCCTGCAGCTTTTCCAAGGGTGCCAATATAAATAATGCGCTCAGAGCAAATATTCTCTTGCTCCAAAATGCCATGACCGTGTTTGCCCAATACTCCGAAACCATGAGCATCATCCACAAGTAATAGCGCATCGTATTGCTCAGCAAGTTTTAATAATTCTTTTACTGGAGCGAGGTCACCATCCATGCTAAAGACGCCATCGGTAACAATGATCTTTAGTGGATGTTGATCTGTTTTCAGTAATTCATTTAATGAGTCAAGTTGCGTATGATCAAATAGCGCGACATTTGCTTGAGTCTGAGCAGCTGCTAAACGAATGCCATCAATTAAAGAAGCATGGTTTAGCTTGGCTGAATAAATGCTAGTAGATTTTTGCGGCGCAAGTCTCGCTAGACCTGTGATGGCGGTAAGGTTGGCGAGATAGCCGGTACTAAAAAATAGGGCGCGCGCATTCGGAATGTGTTGCTTTTGAAAAGAGGCTAATTGGTTTTCAAGTAGCTCATGAGCCCTGCTGTGGCCGCTAATGAGGTGGGAGGCGCCACTGCCTACCCCATACTTCTGAGCGCCTTCAGCAAGTGCTTGAATTAACTCAGGATGGTTTGCTAGTCCTAGATAGTCATTACTACAAAACGCTTTCAGCTCGCGTCCATCAACCCAAGCTTTGGTATCGCATGGAGATTCTGTTGCTCTGAGTTTGCGTTTGAGTAATTGCGACTCAAGTTCTGCAATTTGCTCTTGCGCTAACTCTAAGGCCTGATATGTTTTCGTCATACCAAGGTTTTCTCAAGAGCAGCTTGCACAGCATTACCTAGTTGCGTAGTTTCTAGTGGAGACAAAATATACGGTGGCATGACGTACACAGTATTACTGATTGGCCTAATCAATACACCCTCGCTTAAACAGTTTGAGAACATGGTTCGCGCAAACATCTTAGGATTTTTAAGAAATTCATGCCTAATATCAAATGCCAAGATCATTCCTTGTTGGCGCCAATGCTCAATACGTGAATCCGTTTTTGCCCACGCAAACGCATTTGCTAGATCTTTTGAGCGCTCAATATTTTTTTCTAATACTTTGTCAGTTTCGAAAATCTCTAGACAAGCTAGTGCAGCAGCACAGGCTAGTGGGTTGCCGGTATAAGAATGAGAATGCAAAAATCCTTGCTGGATTTGATCACCATAAAAAGCTTGGTAAATCATGTCAGTGGTAAGGCAAAGGGATAGCGGAAGATAGCCACCGCTAATACCCTTGGAGAGAGTTAGGAAGTCTGGCCAGATACCAGCATGCTCGCAGGCAAAGAACTTGCCACTCCGCCCGCAGCCCACTGCAATCTCATCTGCAATCAAATGCACTTCATAGCGATCACATAAATCCCTGACTAAACGAAGATATTTAGGAGAATGCATGGCCATTTGCCCTGCGCACTGCACTAATGGTTCGACAATGATGGCGGCAATATTGCCATGTTCTTTTACAAATAATTCTTCGAGTTGTTTTGCTGCATGTCTTGCTACATCTTCTGTGCTCTCACCAGCTTTTGCTTTGCGTGCATCAGGTGATGCAATCGTGAATACATCTTGCAAGAGCGATCCATAGGCTTCCCGAAAAATAGCAACATCCGTCACTGCTAATGCACCAAGTGTTTCTCCGTGATAGCCATTCTCTAAGCAAACAAATTTTTTCTTCTGTGGTTTGCCATTGAGTTGCCAGTAGTGGTGACTCATCTTGAGCGCTATTTCTACTGCAGACGCACCATCGGAAGCATAGAAGACGTGGCCTAAATGGTGATTGGTGAGTGCGGACAGTTTTTCAGATAACTCTACTACGGGCGCATGCGTAAATCCGGCGAGCATCACATGCTCAATTTTTTCGAGTTGCGCGGTAATGGCTTGATTGATGCGTGGGTTGGAGTGACCAAATAAATTGGTCCACCAAGAACTAACGGAGTCGAGTAAGGCTTTTCCGTTTTCGTCATAGAGCCAAGCACCCTTACCTTTTGTAATGGCAACCAGCGGAAAGGACTCATGCTGTTTCATCTGAGTGCATGGGTGCCAAACGGCTGCAAGGCTGCGATCAACGAGAGGGGCTTGATTTAAATCAGAAATAACCTTCATGTTTGATATTTGACCACTAGTTTTTCCAAATTCAGACCTGTATCTGTTATGTTTATGTCTTGAATCCCCTTATTTTCTGGAATTTACCCATGCAGGACACTCAAACCGTTGAAAAACCCTTAACCCAATTCAAATCTAAAGCGGATTTGCATCAGGGCGTAAATGCAGGGGGCGAGGCATCTGGCGAGTGGTCAGTGGCTCAAATTGAAGCCTTATTTGCACTCCCTTTAAATGAGCTGATGCTGAGGGCTCAAGAGACTCATAAAGCCTATTTCCCAGAAGGTGATGTTGAATTAGCTACTTTGCTGTCAATTAAGACGGGCGGCTGTCCTGAGGATTGTGGTTATTGCCCGCAAGCTGCTCGTTATGACACCGATGTTAAGGCTGAGAAGTTAATGGGCTTAGAGGAGGTCTTAGAGGCTGCCAAAGCTGCTAAAGCCGCTGGGTCTAACCGTTTCTGTATGGGTGCCGCTTGGCGCGAACCCAAAGACCGCGATATTGAAAAAGTGACTGCCATGATTAAGGGCGTAAAAGCCTTGGGTCTGGAGACCTGTGCCACCTTAGGCATGTTGGAGGCAGATCAAGCCCAGGCACTGCAAGAGGCTGGCCTAGACTTTTATAACCATAACTTAGATACCAGCGAAGATTTTTATCGTTCAGTGATCTCAACCAGAGGCTACCAAGACCGTTTGGATACGATATCCAATGTCCGTGCCGCCGGCATGTCGGTTTGTTGTGGTGGTATTGTCGGTATGGGCGAGTCTAGACAGCAGCGCGCCGCATTTTTGGCCCGTTTGGCAAATTTGAGCCCCTACCCAGAATCCGTTCCTATCAATCATCTAGTGCCGGTAGCCGGTACACCCTTAGCTGAGCAAAAGCCTTTAGACCCACTGGAGTTTGTGAGAACGATTGCGGTTGCTAGGATCACGATGCCTAAAGCCCGCGTACGTTTATCTGCTGGTCGTCAGGAGCTTGGTAGGGCGGTTCAGGCTATGTGCTTTATGGCTGGAGCTAACTCTATTTTCTATGGTGAGCAACTACTCACTACCGGTAATCCCGAGGCAGAACAAGACCGTGAGCTCTTGGCAGAGTTGGGTTTAAAGACCAAACAAAGCTGCAAAGCAGAGGTTTTGGTTTAGTTTTCCACGCGCATGTCCCCGATAGATCGCCTCATACTGGAGTTTGATACCGCCCTTCGGTCGGTGGTCGGTGGTGCTCATGCCCATAGACCCACGCCAGGATCTGATTTTGGGGGTAATTCCGGTTTGGATGCTAACGAGCGCAAACATGCAGCAGGACTCATGCGAGTCAATCATGTGGGTGAAGTTTGTGCGCAAGCGCTGTATCAATCGCAAAAATTAGTTGCTCGAAATTCAGAAATTCAGGAGATGTTGGATCACTCCGGAAAAGAGGAGATGGATCACCTTGCTTGGTGTGAAACTCGTCTTCAAGAGCTCGGATCACACACCAGTTATCTCAATCCACTTTGGTATGCGGGATCCTTTGCAATTGGCTTGGCAGCAGGCTTAGCGGGCGATAAGTGGAGTTTAGGTTTTGTTGCTGAAACAGAAAAACAAGTCGAGAATCACTTGGAAAGTCATCTCGAAAAATTACCAAAAGAAGATCAGCGATCTCGTGCAATTGTGGATCAAATGCGCGTTGATGAAATTGCTCACGGACAAGCCGCAAAAAATGCTGGCGGTGCAAATTTGCCAGAACCCATTCAAAAAATAATGCAGGCGATGTCCAAGATAATGACCACTACTGCTTATAAAATTTAAGACAGAAATCTGATTTAATTTTCAAAATCAATTTCTGATTAATTGTTGGTGGATTTCTTAAGCATTACTGTTTTTAAATACAGTATATTTAGCCATTATCTAGCTCAATAGCTAAGATCTATTCTTAAGTATATTTTCCAAGCCGTTGTTTCAAGTAACTATTTTATTATCACCATTTTCTCAACACATGACGCTAAGTGTTTGTAAACACTAGAGAAATTCCTAAAAAAACTCCTAAAAACACTTGACCCTCTTGGTGTGATCCTCTAAAGTGGGAGGAAGTGTGAAAAAGTGGGGTAAATGGTGTTTCAAGGTGCGTCAGCTCTCAATTTAGATGCAAAAGGCCGCATGTCTGTGCCGGCTAGGCATCGTGATGCCTTGTTGGTACAGGGTGAGGGCCGAATCACGCTTACAAAACACCCCGACGGCTGCCTACTTCTCTTCCCGCGTCCAGAGTGGGAAACCTTTAGAGCAAGAGTTGCACAACTTCCGATGGATGCCCATTGGTGGCGCCGTATTTTTTTAGGTAACGCTGCGGAAATAGATTTGGATGGTGCTGGTCGTGTACTGGTAAGTCCAGAGTTGCGCGCTGCTGCCGGAATCGAAAAAGAAGTGATTTTGCTCGGCATGGGAAGTCACTTGGAGTTGTGGGACGCGGCTACATACGCTGCAAAAGAACAGGCTGCGATTGCGCAAGGCATGCCTGAAGCACTCAAGCAATTTAATTTTTGATGACAGGGTGCCATGAACATAACTCATCGCCCAGTATTACTGGCCGAGGCGGTGACAGCGCTAGTTGGCGGTCCGCTGATTCAAAATCAAAGTGCAGCAAACAAAATTTTGGTAATCGATGGAACCTTCGGGCGCGGCGGTCATACACAAGCTTTGCTCAAGGAGTTGAATCCTTCGGCACGTATGATTTCTTTCGACAAAGATTTGGATGCGATTGCAGTGGCGCAAAAAATCAACGATCCACGTTTAAAGATTGTGCACGACAGTTTTGCACACATGGATCAGTATGCAGAGGTGGAATCAGTCGATGGAATTTTGTTGGACTTGGGAATCAGTTCGCCCCAAGTGGACGAAGCGCATCGGGGATTTTCTTTTCGTCGAGAAGGACCACTCGATATGCGCATGAACACCGATCATGGTTTAACCGCAGCAGAGTGGTTGGAGCAGGCGTCACCAGAGGAAATCACTCACGTGATTAAGACTTACGGAGAAGAACGCTTTGCATTTCAGATCGCAAAAGCCATTGTGGCTAAGCGAGAAGAGGGCCTTTCCCCTAAAACGACTACTCAGTTGGCAAGCCTAGTTGCAAGCATAGTGCGCACGCGCGAAGCTGGCCAAGATCCCGCAACAAGAACCTTTCAAGCATTGCGTATTTTTATTAATCGCGAGTTAGAAGATTTGGAGCTCGGTTTGAAGGCGGCTCTGAGGTTATTAAAGCCCGGCGCAAGACTTGCAGTGATTAGTTTTCATTCGTTAGAAGATCGTATCGTGAAGCAGTTTATGCAAGCGCATGCAAAAGTCGAAGTACCCCGTGGGTTACCGGTACGCGAAAAAGACTTGCCACAAAGCGCCCTCGAAATTATTGGTCGAGTTAAGCCAAGCGATGCTGAGATATCTGAGAATCCTCGTGCCCGCTCTGCAATTATGCGTGTGGCTGAAAAGCGCATGGGAGTATCCGCATGAATCGCGCTACTTTGACTCTGCTCGCATTGCTATTAATTTGCGCGCTATCTCTGGTTGCGGCTCAGCAGCGTGCGCGAAAATTATTCATCCTTCAAGAGCGCGCGCAGATAGAAGAGCGTAAGTTAAATCAAGACTGGTTGCGTTTAGAGTATGAGCAGCGGAATTTATCGAAGTCTGCACGTATTCGCGACGTTGCTCGCAATCAATTGCATATGTCTCCGATTTCTCCTGAGCGCACCTTGTATTTGAAGGAGGCAAAATGAGACCGGTTGGCTTCTCCACTACGCCAAATTTAGTTTTACGCCTGCCAATGTGGCGGTCTCGTTTGATGCTATTCCTTTTGTTCTTTGTATTCATGATGTTACTGCTACGCGCATTTTGGATTCAGGGTCCAGGAAATGCGTTCTATGAAGCTAAAGGCGTGCGTGGAACTCAGCGCGAATTGGAGCTCCCCGCTAGTCGCGGAAAAATTTTGGATCGTAACGGCCAAGTGATTGCAACGAGCTTGGAAGCCAAGTCGGTCATTGCCTATAACGACACCGTTCCTGATGATTTGGCCGCAGACAAAGTGCAGAAATTGGCAAGTCTTTTGCAAATGAGCGAATCTGATCTGCGTAAAAAGTTGAAAGAAGAGCGCAAGCAGGTTTTCTTAAAGCGTCAAGTAGATCCAGTTGTAGCGCAGCAAATTAAACAGCTAGAGATCCCTGGCATTGGTTTAAATAATGAATATCGTCGCTTCTACCCAGAAGGTGAGGCGATGGCGCACGTGGTTGGCTTTACAAATGTGAATGATAAAGGTCAAGAAGGGATGGAGCTTTCTCGTGAGAATGAGCTTGCTGGTCACCCTGGTCAAAGACGAGTAGTAGTTGATCGCCTGGGTCGCGTTGTTGAGGATGTTGCGATCTTACAGTTGCCACAAAATGGAAAAGACTTAAACCTATCCATTGATAGCAAGATACAGTTCTTGGCCTATAACGCCGTTAAAGATGCTGTAGAGCAACATCACGCTAAAGCAGGCGGTGCAGTAGTGCTTGATACCCAAACTGGTGAGATTTTGGCGTTGGCAAATTACCCAAGCTACAACCCAAATGATCGAAGGTACTTAACTGGCGAGCAATTGCGTAATCGCGTATTGACTGACACCTTTGAGCCTGGCTCAACTATCAAGCCGTTAACAATTTCAATTGCTTTAGAAAAAGGCGCTATCAGGCCAGATACCAATATGGTGATTGGTGCGAGTTATTTAGTTGGACCAAAGCCAATTACCGATACGCATCCCTATGGGAATCTAACGGTTGCACAAATTATTCAAAAATCTAGCAACATTGGTACTGCAAAGATTGCCATGAATAATCTTTCTGCCGAAGAAATGTGGGATTTATATACCGCAGTTGGCTTTGGCCAAGCGCCAAAAATTGGTTTCCCTGGTGCTGTTGCGGGCACGGTACATCCTTTCAAAAAATGGATGCCTACTGATCAAGCCCGTATTGCTTTTGGCTATGGTATTTCTGCGTCACTCTTTCAGGTGGCGCGCGCATACACAGTTTTTGCACGTGATGGTGAATTAGTTCCCCTGACGATTGAGCGTAGTCCTGAGTTCAAGCCAGGCGTTAAAGTGCTTTCACCAAAAACGGCTATTGAAATGCGCAACATGATGGAGGCGGTTACTGAGCCGGGGGGAACTGCAGTCAAAGCGCAGGCTGAAGGTTATCGCGTTGGCGGAAAAACAGGCACTGCCCATAAATTAGTTGGCAAAGGATATGGCAATTCTTATCGCGCTTACTTTGCTGGACTTGCCCCCATTAGTGCTCCACGTATTGTGGTTGCGGTAATGATTGATGAGCCTACTGGTGGAAGTCACTACGGTGGTGATGTTGCGGCACCCGTATTCTCGACAATTGTTGGAGAGACGCTCCGTTCATTGAATGTCTTGCCAGACAACAAAGTTAAGCAAATGGTGTTGGAAGATAAAGCCCCAGAGGAAATTCGGCCAGCAGCTGCACACGCTCAACATGTGGTTTTGAAGCGATGAGGGTGGATTTGAAAATAGACACCAATCATTTGATTGACCACTTACATACTTTAGCGAACTCCTCCGCAAAAGTATGTGCGGACAGTCGCCAGATTCAGTCTGGCGATATCTTTTTTGCCTACCCTGTAGGTCACGGCAACGCCTTGTGTGATGGTCGTCAATTTATTGAAGCGGCATTAGAGAGTGGTGCAGCCGCAGTGGTCTTCGATCCAGCGGGTACGGATCAGCAGTATTTAGATCATCCACAATGTTTTGCGGTTGAACATCTTGCTACAAAAGCAGGTGAGCTTTGTGCGCAATGGTATGGTCATCCGAGCAAAGAATTAAAAATCATTGGTGTCACTGGCACTAATGGCAAAACTAGCATCACGCAATGGTTAGCCCAGGCTTTAGATACTAGCAGTCATCACACTGCAGTTTTGGGCACCTTAGGTACCGGGTTCCCTGGCGCATTGGTGCAAACTGGCTATACCACTCCAGATGCACCTAAATTACAAACGCAGTTAGCAGAGTTGCGCAGCGCTGGAGCTAAACAAGTCGCGATGGAAGTATCTTCGCATGCTTTGCATCAAGAGAGAGTCGCTGGAACAAATATTCACTGTGCAGTATTTACGAATCTGACGCAGGATCATTTGGATTACCACGGCAGCATGGCTGATTACGCCGAGGCAAAGGCTAAGTTATTTCAGCAAACCGGCCTTGAGCACGCAGTGATTAACTTGGATGATGCTTTTGGTCGTGAGCTTGCCATGAACTTGTTGGCAAAAGAGAGTTTGAAGGTCTGGGCATATGCATTGTCTCAATCCGCGTTCCAGGGATTTGAAAAATTCGGTGACCGTTTATCTCGTATTTATGCAAAAGATATTCTACTGAGTGGGGCGGGTTACAACGCAAGCTTCATTTTTGATGGAGTGGGAAGCGCTCAATTGCATATTCCTTTGCTAGGTGAATTTAATTTAAGTAATGCGCTTGCGGTGTGGACGGCATTACTTTCACAGGGCATGAGCTTGGAAGTAGCCGCTCAAAAAGTGAGCCAATTAAATCCAGTGCGTGGTCGTATGGAGTTAATTCCTTTGGGTAAATCTCAAAAGAAAGAGGGCTTGTTAGCAGTTGTGGATTACGCGCATACCCCAGATGCTTTAGAGAAAACCTTACAAGCATTACGACCTATTGCTGAGCAGCGCGGTGGAAAAATTTGGTGTGTCTTTGGTTGTGGCGGTGATCGCGATGCTGGTAAGCGTTCGCTAATGGGTGCTGTCGCAGAGCGTAATGCCGACCATATTCTGATTACAAGTGACAATCCTCGCTCTGAAGATCCACAGGCTATCATGCAGATGGTTCGCAGTGGTATTAGCAAGGATGCGCAGAACGTTCAAATTATTGCTGATCGTGCGGCCGCCATCATGGCCGCAATTCGTCATTCGGATGCCCACGATATTGTTCTGGTTGCCGGTAAGGGTCATGAAACTACTCAAGAAATCAATGGCAAGAAATTTGATTTTTCTGATCAAGAGCATATTCGCTTAGCCGCTGGAGGTGGAGTCTGATGTCTATCATGACCACCCTTGCACAAGCACAGGTAATGTTGCCTGGAAGTAAATTACTGAATATTTCTGCGCAAGCTGCCCAGGAAATCTCTGTTTCTCGAGTGGGTACTGATAGTCGCCAGATCGATCGTAACGAATTATTTGTCGCTTTAGTTGGCGAGCGCTTTGATGCGCATGACTTTTTATCCGATGTGGCTAAGGCAGGGGCTAGTGCTGCCCTTATTAGTGCGCAAGATAAATGCCCGCCTGATTTACCTGCTATTTGCGTTTCAAACACGCGTGTTGGTTTGGGAAATTTAGCAAAAGCATGGCGGACAAATCACCCCATTCCTTTGGCGTTGGTTACTGGCAGCAATGGTAAGACCACCGTAAAAGAGATGATCGCCTCTATTTTTAAAGCCGCAGTGGGCGAACAAAATACTTTGGTTACTAAAGGAAATCTGAATAACGATATTGGTTTGCCGTTAACGCTGTTGAAATTGCGTGCAACAGATCGCCTTGCTGTAGTTGAGCTCGGCATGAATCATCCTGGTGAAACAGCGCAGTTAGCAGCCATTGCGCAGGCAAATATTGCATTAATTAATAATGCCCAGCGCGAGCATCAAGAGTTTATGGCTACGGTTGCGGCTGTAGCAGAAGAGCATTCAGATGCTATTCGTGCTTTGCCAACTGATGGTATTGCTGTATTCCCAGCAGACTCAGAATTTTCAAGTGTTTGGCGCCAGGCTGCTGCAGGTCGAAAAGTGATTGATTTTGTTTTGTTGTCTGCTCAGTCTAAGGTTGCGGCTGCTGTGACCGGAAGTTTGCTAAGCAATGGGCATGTACAGATTAAAACTGAACGAGGGGCTATCGAAGTTCAATTAAATACTTTGGGCAGTCACAATGTTCGCAATGCCTTGGCTGCGAGTGCGGTTGGTATCGCGGCAGGTGTAAGTCTTGAAAAGATTAAGCAGGGTCTTGAAGCATTCTCGCCAGTAAATGGGCGTATGCAGGCAAAAGTGATTGATTCAAATAACACTTTAATTGACGATAGCTATAACGCTAATCCGGATTCCGTAAGAGCCGCTATCGATGCTTTAAAGCAATCGGGTAATTTATCTTGGTTGATTTTGGGTGATATGGGTGAGGTTGGTAATCAGGGTCCCGAATTCCATCGTGAAGTTGGTGCCTATGCTGCTGAGCAAGGAATCTCAAAACTATTTGCTTTGGGGGAGCAATGCCAATTTGCTCTTCAGGGATTTAATGAAGTTGTTGGTAATAGTGCAGCTGTATCTAATGCAACTCATTTTGCCGATATAGATAGTCTCATTATGCAATTAAGAGATGCTTTGCATGCCCAGTCTAGCGGTAGCAATCAACACTTAAATATTTTGGTTAAAGGTTCACGGTTTATGCGCATGGAGCGTGTAGTGCAGGCCTTGTTAGAGGAGGCTAAAACATGCTCTTAATGTTGGCACAATGGTTGCAAGATGATTTCGGATTCTTCCGAGTATTTAACTACATCACTTTCAGAGCCGTGATGGCAACGGTGACTGCATTATTGATTGGTTTAGCTGCAGGACCTTGGGTGATTCGTAAATTAAGCGCCCTGAAAATGGGTCAAGCAGTCCGCGCAGATGGACCACAAACCCATTTAGTGAAATCGGGCACCCCAACTATGGGTGGTGTTTTGATTTTGATCGGTATCTTTATCTCATGCATGTTGTGGGCCGATCTCAGCAATCGATTTATTTGGATTGTGATGATTGTGACTTTTGGTTTTGGTTTAGTTGGTTGGGTAGATGACTATCGCAAAGTGGTCTACAAAGATCCTAAAGGCATGGCTTCAAGAGAGAAGTTCTTCTGGCAAACACTAATTGGCTTATTTGCCGCTATCTATCTTGCATTCTCCGTTTCTGAAGTAAATAACCTAAAAGTATTGCAATTATTTTATGAATGGTTAAGAGGTGGATTTGCTTTAGATCTGCCTGCAAAAACCAACTTGCTGCTGCCCTTCATGAAAGAAGTGAGTTATCCGTTGGGTGTGATGGGCTTCATTATTTTGAGCTATTTAGTAATCGTAGGCAGCAGTAATGCAGTGAACTTGACTGATGGCCTCGATGGTCTTGTCATCATGCCGGTGATCTTGGTAGGTGCTGCTTTGGGTGCTTTTGCTTATGTGATGGGTAATGCGATTTATGCAAAGTATCTCCTCTTCCCTTACATACCGGGCGCTGGTGAGCTCATGATTTTCTGCGGAGCTATGGGCGGTGCTGGCTTAGCCTTCCTTTGGTTTAACACACACCCAGCGCAAGTATTTATGGGTGATGTGGGCGCACTTGCTTTGGGCGGAGCCCTTGGCGCCATCGCTGTGATTGTTCGTCAAGAAATTGTGTTGTTTGTGATGGGCGGCATCTTTGTTGCTGAAACTGTTTCGGTAATGATGCAAGTATTTTGGTTCAAGCTCACTAAAAAACATTTTGGAGAGGGTCGTCGCATTTTCCGAATGGCGCCATTGCATCATCATTTTGAATTGGGTGGTTGGAAGGAAACGCAAGTGGTTGTGCGTTTCTGGATCATTACCATCCTTCTAGTCTTAATTGGCTTATCTAGCTTGAAGTTACGGTGATCCAAAAGTAAATATGTTGATTTTAGAAAATACCTTTGCAAATGCAGCCTTCATGAGTGATGAGGGTTACCAGGCTCCAAGCCGATTCCTTATTCTGGGATTGGGTGAGTCTGGCGTAGCTATGGCGAAGTGGTGCCTACGAAATGGTGCGGAAGTCCGCTTAGCGGATACGCGCGAGCAATCCTCTTTTACTGAGCGTCAAAACGCCTGGCTGGAAGAGCTTCAGATTGCGGGCCTCAAAGATATTTGTTTTGGCCCTTTAGATGAGAGCTTGCTCAATAATATTGATGTGATTGGTATTAGCCCAGGACTTTCTCCGGTGCAAGACCCAACCTATGCTTTCTTGGTTAAGGCTGAGCAGGCTGAAATCGATGTGTGGAGTGAGATTGAATTTTTTGCTCGCGCAATTTCTGCTTTAAGTCGTATGTCACAAGCGCAAGAGTTGAGTTATGCGGCTGCAGTACTGGCTGTGACTGGCACCAACGGTAAAACAACTACCACCGCATTAACCGGACAACTCTGTGAGCGCGCCGGCAAGAAGGTTGCTGTGGCAGGAAACATTAGTCCTGCAGCATTAGACAAGCTCATGAGCTGCTTGGATATTGCTGATCAAATCGTAGACATGCCAGACGTTTGGGTCTTGGAGTTATCCAGCTTTCAGTTGGTCTATACCCATACTTTGAATGCTACGGCAGCAACGGTGTTGAATATTACTCAAGACCACTTAGATTGGCATGGCGATATGCAAGCGTACGCGCAAGCTAAGTCACGGATATTTGGTATTGATACAGTTTGTATTTTGAATCGCGATGATTCCCTTGTAATGGGGCTACTGTCTGAAGAGCAAAAAGCAGAGAGAGCCATTGTGACCTTTGGCTCAAATCGCCCAGATGAGCAAGGCGCTTTTGGAATTGAGCATGATTTACGTGCTGGTGGAATTGATTGGCTGGTATGGGCTGAAGTAGATGAAGATGTTGAGCCTAAGCCTAAGCGTCGTCGTAAATCCGCAGTAGTTGAAGAAGATGAGCCGTTACGCCTCAAGCGCCTTATCCCAGCTGACGCCTTAAGAATACGTGGCCGTCACAATGCATTAAATGCGCTAGCAGCCCTAGCCTTAGCACGCGCCGCTAATTTACCTATGAATGCACTGTTACATGGCTTGCGTGATTACCATGGTGAGCCACATCGTGTGCAAAGTATTGCGATTGTTAAGGATGTTGAGTACGTAGATGACAGCAAAGGCACTAATGTAGGTGCGACTGTCGCTGCATTAAATGGCTTAGGCAGCAACGAGTCTGGCAAGCGCATTTGGTTGATTGCTGGTGGCGACGGAAAAGGCCAGGATTTCAGTCCATTACGTGAACCTGCGTTACGTTTTGTGAAGGGTGTTTTCCTAATCGGCAAAGATGGCGCTGCAATTGGTGAGGCTCTTGGCTCTGGAATTCAAAGTACGAATTGTGGCGATTTAATTTCTGCAGTTCAGGCCGCTGCCTCAAAAGCAGTATCAGGAGACTTGGTATTGCTCTCACCAGCTTGCGCAAGCTTAGACCAATTCCGTGACTATGTTGAACGTGCCCAAGTATTTACTGCAGAGGTTGAAGAGTTGGGTATGCGCTTTGAAGGGGTCCAGGTATGAATTTAAAAGAAAAATTCTTCCCCGAAAATCGGCTTGGACTCAATCGCTTCTGGAATTTTTCAAGAGGTGGAATTGATAACTTCCGCACTGGCTTGCGTGATGCTGTTTCAGGCGTAGAGCAAACCCGTTCGCGCATGATGGAGTATGACCAGTTACTTGTGTGGGCGGTCTTATCCTTGACCTTGATTGGCTTAGTCATGGTGTACTCGGCTTCCATTACTTTGGCCGATGGACCGAAGTATGCAAATTACAGTAGTAACTTCTTTCTCATTCGTCACGTGATTTCTTTGGTGATTGCGATTGGTGTCGGCATCTGGGCTTTTAAGATTCCCACTAAGGTATGGGATCGTTATTCACCAGTCATTTTTGGATTTACTGTTTTATTGCTGATCGCCGTCCTCATTCCTGGTGTGGGTAAAGGTGTGAATGGTGCGAAGCGTTGGATTCCTTTGGGGTTAATGAACTTCCAGCCATCCGAGTTGATGAAATTTGCTGCTGTGATATTTGCAGCAAGCTATACCGTTCAACGTCAGGAATATCTCCATTCCTTTGTAAAGGGCATGCTACCAATGGGTATTGCAGTTGCCCTGGTGGGTGGTCTATTGATGGCTGAGCCAGATATGGGCGCATTCGTAGTGGTTGCCTTGATTGCATTCGGCATTCTCTTTTTGGGCGGTATCAATGCTAAATTATTTGGCGGCTTGATCCTAGTTGGTTTGATGAGTGGCGCAACCATGATTGCGCTCTCTCCATTTCGTCGTGGACGCATGCTGGCCTTTATGGATCCATGGCAAGTAGATAACGCTGCCAATAAAGGCTATCAGTTAACCCATTCATTGATGGCATTTGGTCGGGGCGAATGGTTTGGTACAGGACTTGGCGGTAGCGTAGAAAAATTGCATTATTTACCAGAAGCGCATACCGATTTCATTATGGCTGTGATTGGCGAAGAGTTGGGATTTGTTGGTGTGGTGGTAGTGATTTTCTTGTTTTATTGGATCATACGTCGTGCCTTCTTAATTGGCCGCACTGCTTTGCAGTTGGATCGTAGCTTTGCTGGACTTGCTGCTAAAGGTGTTGCTATTTGGATTGGTTGGCAAGCCTTCATCAATATGGGCGTGAACCTTGGGTTGTTACCAACGAAAGGCTTGACTTTGCCATTGGTAAGTTATGGCGGTTCTGGCATTTTGATGAACGCAGTTGCCATTGCAATGTTGCTGCGTATTGATTTTGAAAATCGCATCCTCATGCGTGGAGGGAAGCTTTGACTAAACCCTCAATCTTGGTGATGGCTGGTGGTACTGGTGGACATATCTTTCCAGGCCTCGCTGTCGCTGAATATTTGCGGGTATGCGGCTGGAAGGTCTCTTGGTTGGGTAATCAAGCGGGCATGGAGTATCGCCTCGTGAAGTCTTGTGATTTCCCATTTGAGGCGGTCGAGTTCGGCGGTCTACGTGGCAAGGGATTAAAGGCAAAGTTGATGCTACCTATTAATCTTATGCGCGCTTGCTATCAAAGTTGGAAGATTATGCGTCGCCTAAAACCGAATGTGGTTTTAGGTATGGGTGGTTATATTACTTTCCCTGGTGGTTTAATCACGAAAGTTCTGAAACGTCCATTGGTTTTGCATGAAGCGAATTCAGTAGCTGGTAGTGCTAATCGTGCGTTGAGCAAAATTGCAATGCGGACTCTCACTGGGTTCCCCAACACAATGGATCATGCAGAGTGGGTAGGCAACCCGATTCGGGAAGAGTTTGATCACATGCTGGCGCCTGCAGCACGTTATGACCAGCGCCAAGGGCCTTTATCTATCTTGGTAGTAGGTGGTAGCTTGGGTGCTGCTGCCCTTAATGAAAGTATTCCGGCTGCGCTGGCATTAATTCCAGCGGAGTCACGCCCCAAAGTGATTCATCAGGCGGGCGATAAGCATTTAGTAGATCTACAGCAGAGATATGCTGGCTTAGGTGTAACGGCAGATATTCGCCCCTTTATTGACGACATGCCAACCGCGTATTCACAGGCCGATTTAGTGATTTGCCGTTCAGGTGCCATGACAGTTTCTGAAATAGCAGCTTGTGGTGTTGCATCTTGCCTTATTCCATTCCCATTTGCAATCGATGATCACCAAACTGCGAATGCGAAATTCTTATCAAATGCTAACGCAGCAGTTTTATTGCCGCAGACGTTACTGAATCCACAAGATTTAGCAATGATGATTCAGAACTTTAATCGCACAGAATTAAAAGAGATGGCATTACGTGCGCATGCTTTAGCAAAGCCACATGCTACCCAGCGTGTAGCTGAGGTATGCGCAGATTGTGCGGGGGTGGGAATATGAAAAATATCGTTCAGCAAATTCACTTCATCGGTATCGGTGGTGCTGGCATGAGCGGTATTGCTGAGGTGCTATTGAACCTGGGTTACCAAGTTTCAGGGTCAGACTTAGCGGATAGCGCAGTCACTAAGCGTCTGAGAGAATTAGGTGCAATTATTCATATTGGGCATGATCCTAAAAATATTGGTACGGCAGAGGCAGTAGTCATTTCCACCGCTGTTGCAGGCAATAATCCAGAAGTTTTGGCTGCACGCGCGGCGAAGGTACCAGTGATTCAGCGCGCAGTCATGTTGGGTGAGTTGATGCGCCTGAAACAGGGTATTGCAATTGCTGGCACACACGGCAAAACAACTACTACCAGCTTGGTTGCATCCGTTTTAGCTGAAGGTGGTCTAGATCCCACATTTGTGATCGGCGGCAAACTCAATTCTGCAGGTGCCAATGCGCGCTTGGGGCGTGGAGATTTTATTGTGGTTGAGGCGGACGAATCAGATGCCTCCTTCTTGCAATTATTTCCAGCTATGGAAGTGGTAACCAATATTGATGCTGATCATATGGATACTTATCAGCACGATATGGCTAGATTGAAACAGGCATTTGTTCAATTCATTCAGCGCATGCCTTTTTATGGTGTAGCAGTACTTTGTATTGATGATGCTAATGTGCGCGACATTATTCCGTTTGTATCTCAGCCAGTACTTCGCTATGGTTTATCAGGGGATGCAGATATTCGCGCAAGTAATGTTCGTGCGGATGGTACACAGATGCACTTCACGGTTGACCGTCGTACTGTGCGTAGGCATGGCAATAAACCAGGCCCACTAAATATCACCCTGAATTTACCAGGCTTGCATAACGTCTGCAATGCCTTGGCTGCTATTGGTATAGCAACAGAGTTGGGTGTGGGTGATGAAGCAATTATGAAAGCCCTGTCTGAGTTTGGTGGTGTTGGTCGTCGCTTCCAGCGCTATGGAGAGATTCCTTTGGCATCAGGCGGTAGCTTTACCTTGATCGATGATTACGGCCATCACCCAGTGGAAATGGCTGCAACCTTAGCTGCAGCGAGAGGTGCTTACCCAGATCGTCGCTTGGTCTTAGCATTCCAGCCGCACCGCTTTACCAGAACGCGTGATTGCTTCGGTGAGTTTGTTCAAGTCCTCAAAAATTTTGACGCTTTGGTGCTGACTGATGTGTATCCAGCGGGCGAAGCAAAAATTCCAGGGGCTGATAGTAAGAGCTTAATAAGGGCCGCAATTGCTGAAGACAAGAATTCTAAAGTTTTATTGGATTCAAGTGCAGTTGCTTATGCTGCAAACGTGGCAGAGATGCCAGAAAAATTAAGTCAGGTTTTAAAAGATGGGGATGTATTAATTACGATGGGTGCGGGATCAATTTCTGCTTTGCCACATACGCTGTCGGAGGCAAAGAATGTCTAAGGTAGGTGCTAATTTGATTTCTTGGGGTGATCGCGTTAAGTCCAGCTTGGCTGGCCTAGATCTTAAGTCGTTAGGACGTGTTGGTGTTTTGCTTGGCGGGAAATCAGGCGAACGAGAGATTTCTCTTATGTCAGGTAATGGCGTATTAGAGGCTTTGCGCGCAAAAGGGGTTGATGCCCATGCTTTTGATACGGGTT
This sequence comes from Polynucleobacter sp. MWH-S4W17, assembly GCF_018687535.1. Lineage (NCBI taxonomy): Bacteria > Pseudomonadati > Pseudomonadota > Betaproteobacteria > Burkholderiales > Burkholderiaceae > Polynucleobacter > Polynucleobacter sp. MWH-S4W17. Next base: position 166,707 of record NZ_CP061295.1, read on the forward strand.
TGCGTTGCCCTACCGAAATAGTAAAAGAAAACTTCGATCGTGTATTCATTTCCTTGCATGGCCGCTTTGGTGAAGACGGAACCATCCAAGGATTGCTGGAGTTGTTAGGGTTACCTTATACGGGTAGTGGTGTTTTGGCCTCTGCTCTAGCAATCGACAAAATTGTCACTAAGCAAGTCTGGATTAGTAATGGACTTGCTACTCCTGAGTATGTAGAGTTAACTGCTGATAGCAATTGGAATGCAGTCGTGAAGCACCTGGGCTTGCCTTTGATTGTGAAGCCAGCAAATGAAGGATCTTCTTTGGGTTTAACGAAAGTAAAGTCCGCAGAAGAGTTGCCCGCTGCTTACAGGCTTGCAGCTGGATTAGACAAAAAAGTGATTGCAGAGACTTGCATCATTGGCGATGAATTAACTTGCCCAATAGTTGGTCAGGGTAATACGGCTGAAGCATTGCCGGTGATCAAAATTATTCCGCCTCAAGCAAATTACGATTTTCATAATAAGTATTTTTCTGATGAAACTCAGTACTTATGCCCTACCGGACTGGCACCTGAAGTCAATGCCGCCATCCAGGAATTAGCTTTGGCCGCATATAAAGCTTTGGGTTGTCGTACATGGGGCCGTGCTGACGTAATGCTAGATCAAAAGACCGGTAAGCCTTACTTGTTGGAAATGAATACTTCTCCTGGTATGACTTCCCACTCTTTGGTGCCAATGGCTGCCAAAGCTGCTGGTATCGAGTATGCAGATTTAGTGCTTTGGTTACTCAGTCAAACGTTGCATCAAAAAGAGGATGCTGCTGCATGAGCAACTTCATGGATCGCTTCGGTGAAATTTTCTCTATGTTGATGTCTCCGCTTTGGAATCATGCGGAGCGCATGGAGAAGCTGAGTCGTTTCTTGCTGCGCTGCTTTGTGGTAATGCTCGTCATTGGTATTTTGGTTTGGCTAAGTCAGCGACCAGTTTTCGCTTTGAAGCAGATTCAGATTGAGCCAGTTACTGGCCAAATATTGAAACACATCAACAAGCCTATTGTTAAGCAACAAGTTTTAGCAACAGTGCAGGGTAATTTTTTCAGTGTTCGTTTAGAAGATGTGAAGCGAGGCTTTGAAAGTATGCCTTGGGTACGACACGCCAATGTCCGCCGTGTTTGGCCAAATGGTTTAGTGGTGAGTATTGAAGAGCAGAAGCCTTTTGGTACCTGGGGTGGCGCTGAGAGTCGTATCCTAATGAATACCCATGGCGAGCTCTTTACTGGACGCGTTACTGAGGTGAGTGAGGATGTGCGTTTAGTTGACTTTTCTGGCCCTGAAGATGCGAGCAAAGAAGTGATGAGTCTTTATGAAAAAGCCAACAACTGGTTTAAACCATGGGGTTCAGAAGTCACTAGCCTTGCTCTGACTGAGCGCTACGCATGGCACGTCAAGCTCTCAAACGGAATGAAAGTAGAGTTTGGCCGCGATGAGGAAAGCTCCGATAAAAATTTAACGGAAGAACGTGTGGCGCGTTTATTTAAATATTGGCCACAAGTACAAGAGAAGTGGGCGAATCGAGTAGATGCAGTCGATTTGCGATATGCAAATGGTTTTGCGGTTCATCTTGCTTCTGCAAGCTTGAAAAAGAATGAAGTAGATGGCAAAAAAAGTGAGCTGAAGCAATGAGGAATGGTAATGAGTAAAGACAATCGCGATATTTTGGTTGGTTTAGATATTGGAACTTCCAAGGTGGTTGCCCTGGTTGCTGAATTAGCTCCGGATGGTCAATTCAACGTAGTGGGTGTTGGTCAAACTGCATCGAAGGGACTAAAGAAGGGTGTTGTAGTCAATATTGAGGCAACCGTTCAGTCGATTCAGAAGGCGCTTGAAGAGGCTGAGGTAATGGCCGATCGCCAGATTGTCCAAGTATTTACAGGTATCGCGGGTAACCACATTGTGAGCTTTAACTCCAGCGGTATGGTTGCAATACGCGACAAAGAGGTTGGTTCTGGTGATGTTGAGCGCGTATTGGAGACGGCTAAAGCAATCAACATTCCAACAGATCAACAGATTTTGCACATCCTGGTTCAAGAATTCATTATTGATGGCCAAGAAGATGTACGCGAGCCAATTGGTATGAGCGGTCTTCGCTTAGAGGTGAAGGTACATATTGTTACTGGCGCCGTAAGCGCAGCACAAAATATTGTGAAGTGTGTGCGTCGTTGTGGCCTCGAAGTGAATGACCTCATCTTGCAGCCTTTGGCATCTAGCTTGGCGGTATTAACCGAAGATGAGAAAGAGCTTGGTGTGGTATTGGTTGATATTGGCGGTGGTACAACCGATATTGCAATTTATTGCCAGGGTTCGATTCGTCACACAGCAGTGATTCCTATTGCGGGCGATCAGATCACTAATGACATTGCGATGGCATTACGTACACCAACAATTGATGCGGAAGATTTGAAGATTGCACACGGCATTGCTCGTCAAGAGATGGCTGATCCAACCGCAATGATTGATGTTCCTGGTGTGGGTGATCGTGAGCCACGCCCGATGTCTAAGCAAGCATTAGCTGCAGTCATTGAGCCGCGTGTTGAAGAGTTATTTACGTTGGTAAGAGGGGTAGTGCGTGACTCCGGTTACGAAGATATGGTTTCTTCGGGAATTGTTTTAACAGGTGGCACCGCATTAATGCCGGGCATGGTGGAGTTGGCAGAACAAGTCTTCCTAAGGCCTGCCCGTATTGGTACCCCTGAATACCGTGGCCATCTCCATGAAGTCTTACGTAGTCCCAGATATGCCACCAGCATAGGTTTGCTGATGGAAGGCCAAGCGCAGTTATTGCGCGGTCGTCGTGTTTCTCAATCAGGCGCGTTGCAAGGTGTTATATCGCGCATGAAAGAATGGTTTGCAGGAAATTTTTAAGTTTTTTTCGTCGTCGTCAATGTAGTACGTATTTACCTAGGAGGGTATATGGAATTTGAAATGTTAGATCAAGAAACAGCTGGCAAGACCATTATTAAAGTGGTTGGAGTCGGTGGCGCTGGTGGCAATGCTGTCCAGCACATGATCCGTCGCGGTGTTAACGGCGTAGAGTTCATTTGCATGAACACCGATGCTGGCGCTTTACAGCGTTCTGAGGCATCTGTGAATTTGCAACTGGGTTCTAGCGGATTAGGCGCTGGTGCCAAACCAGAAATCGGCGCAGCTTCTGCTGAAGAAGCACGTGCTCGCATTGCCGATACATTACAAGGCGCCCACATGGTGTTCATCACTGCTGGTATGGGTGGCGGCACAGGAACTGGAGCGGCCCCAATCGTGGCTCAAGTAGCTAAAGAAATGGGCATTTTGACGGTTGGTGTCATTAGTAAGCCCTTTGACTTTGAGGGTGTAAAGCGCTTGAAGGTTGCTGAAAATGGTGCAGCAGAGCTTGAGTCATATGTAGATTCATTGATTGTTGTGCTTAATGAAAAACTCTTTGAAGTGATGGGTGAAGATGCTGAGTTCGATAAGGCATTTGCTTGTGCCGATGATGTGTTACATAACGCAGTATCTGGCATTGCAGAAATCATCAATGTTCAGGGCTTGATCAACGTTGACTTTGAAGACGTTAAAACAGTAATGGGTGAGCAAGGTAAAGCCATGATGGGGACGGCAACTGTTTCTGGCATGGACCGTGCACGCTTAGCTGCTGAAGCTGCGGTGGCATCACCATTGCTTGAAGGTGTTGATCTGTCAGGTGCACGTGGTGTGTTGGTAAACATTACAGCTAGCCGTTCATTGAAGTTATCTGAGACTCGTGAAGTCATGGCGGCGATTCGTGGTTATGCCGCTGATGATGCAACCGTAATCTTTGGTACTGTTTATGACGAGAGTCTAGGCGATGCCTTACGTGTAACTGTGGTTGCTACAGGTTTGAATAATCCTCAAGCACGTAAAAACAACCAACCTGAAGTAGTTTGGAGACAAGCTACTGGTACTCATGATGCAATGCCAACGATGGCAGACCTCAATAGCTTTGCTCCTGCTAGCGCATCAGCTGCAATGAGCAAGATCAGTGTGGATTCTGCTTTAAGTACTAGCGCAGGTTTGGCTCTCACTGGAACAGGTAGCGCTCCAGCAATGGCAGCTCAACCTGCAAGTGCTGGCGTTGACTATAGCCAATATGACTTGCCACGGGTTTTTCGTAGCTCTCGTGAAACGACTCCTGCGCCTACATTAGGTGCGGATAGTTCTCCTCAGGCTAAATCCATGTTGGATAAAGGGGCTGATTACTATGAAATCCCAGCCTTTTTACGTAAACAAGCAGATTAATTAACTGCTTAATACAATAGGTAATTGCGAAATGCCAGCGCGGCGCCCCTCCGGACGACGAATCCCGCGCTTGCGTTGGCATGCTTACTAACAATTATTTATTGGAGATGTCATGATTGCTGTTGGACAAAAATTACCGAACGCTACTCTTTATGAATTTATGAATGAAGAGACCGAAGGCTGCTCCTTAGGGCCAAATGCTTTTGAAGTTGAAAAGCTAGTAGCTGGCAAAAAGATTGTGTTGTTTGCATTGCCTGGTGCATTTACACCAACTTGCTCTGCTAAGCACGTGCCCGGTTATGTTGAGCACTACGATGCGATTAAAGCTAAAGGCGTTGACGAGATTTGGTGTGTTTCTGTAAATGACCCATTTGTGATGGGCGCATGGGGACGCGATCAAAAGGTTGGCAAAAAGATTCGCATGTTGGGTGATGGCAGTGCTGAGTTCACCAAAAAGCTTGGTTTAGAGTTAGATCTAACTGCTCGTGGTTTTGGTGTTCGCTCAGATCGTTATGCCATGATTATTGAAGATGGTGTTGTAAAGTCTCTTGACCGCGAAGCTCCAGGTAAGTTTGAAGTGAGTGATGCCGCTTCCATCTTGAAAAAGCTGTAATTCAAACTCTAATATAACTAATACCCCCTGAATTTAAAATCCAAATATGATGAAGCAACGCACCATTGCCACTCCGGTTAAGACCGTGGGGATTGGCTTGCACTCTGGTCGCAAGGTGACGATTTCTATCAAGCCTGCACCAGTAAATTCAGGGGTTCAGTTTGTTCGGGTGGATACACCTGAACAGTCAGTGGTTCCTGCAACCGCTTTAGCTGTATGTGACACAAGATTGGCTTCTGTTATTCAGAAGGATGGTGTGCGTGTATCTACCGTGGAACATTTACTTTCAGCCTGTGCTGGTCTTGGCCTCGATAATTTATTGATAGAGCTTGACGGTGAAGAGGTGCCTATCATGGATGGTAGTGCCGCTTCATTCTTATTCTTAATTGAATCTGCTGGCATTGCAGAGCAAGATGCGCCACGTCAATTTGTAGTGATTAAAAAACCAGTAGAGGTTCGCGAGGGCGATAAGCTTGCTCGCTTAGAACCATTCTTTGGGTTTAAGTTAGATTTTACGATTGACTTCAAGCATCCGGCGGTAGATAAAACAGGGCAACGCTTTGCGGTTGATTTTGCAGAACAAGCTTACCGCAGTGAAATTGGTCGTGCACGTACTTTTGGATTTGCGCACGAAGTAGAAGCATTGCGAGAAATGGGATTAGCGCGTGGCGGTAGTTTAGATAACGCAATTGTTTTAGATGAGCACCGCATTTTGAATAACGAAGAACTTCGTTATGAGGATGAATTTGTGCGGCACAAAATTTTAGATGCGATTGGTGATCTGTATCTCATCGGACACCCTATTGTGGGAGCTTATATTGCCGAAAAATCAGGCCACGCTCTCAATAACGCACTTTTGCGGAAGCTTTTGGAAGACCCTAGCTCTTATGAAATCAGCTCCTTTGCTGAAAATAAGGCTCCAGGCGCTTATTCCCAGGAAAGCCAGCCCCTCTTTTTCTAAGGGGCCCGAAGTAGTTTTCGTCTACTTTGGTTTATTTTTCAACAGCTTCTCGATGGAGGAGCGTAAACCAGAGTCAGGCCCTAACTTCTGTAATAGGGACTCCCAGGATTTTTTGGCAACCTCATTTAGCCCTTTTGGCTTTTCACGCTGATCTTGGCGAGGTTTAACTTCCCAAGCGGGTGGAGCGGGTTTTACTCGCACCTTTATTGCCTTGCAGGATAAGCCAGATTTACCTAACTCATTGATTAGACTAGGTAATATTTGCTGTAAGCGACTGGCGATGCTCGCACTGCTGACCAGTAAAAATAGCTCATCCTGTGAGCCAGAGCGCCAACCAGCTTCAATTTTTGGGCTCAGATGGTTTAAATCAAGCTTCGTTAGGGCTGAGTTAATAATTGTCTTGAGTTTGGCTAGATCTTCGGTTTTAGCCAAAATTCCCCCAAGACCATCGGATTCACGTAGGTAATCCATCCAGTCGTGAGCTGAGGGCTTGCGGGATGATTTGGGGCTAAAGTTCATAAAAAATGGGCTTGCGGGTGATAAACTCAAGGACTTAATTTTCTTCAATATCCCATGGTAATCGGTCTTCTTAAAACCCTGGTCGGCAGTCGTAACGACCGCCTCTTAAAACAGTATCGCAAAGTCGTTGCTAAGGTCGCCACTTTTGAGGCGAGCCTGCAATCTTTGAATGACTCTGCACTTGCTGCAAAAACTGCAGAATTCAAGTCACGCCTTGCCGCTGGAGAGTCCTTAGATGATATTGCTGCAGAAGCATTTGCGGTAGTTCGTGAGGCTAGTACACGCGTCATGAAGATGCGCCACTTTGATGCGCAGATTCTGGGTGGTCTAGCCTTGCATCAAGGCAAGATTGCCGAGATGGGTACAGGCGAAGGAAAAACCTTAACAGCCACTCTTCCGGTCTATTTGAATGCTTTAACTGGTAAAGGTGTTCATGTTGTTACGGTGAATGATTATTTAGCGCAGCGTGATGCTGAATGGATGTCTAAGTTGTATAACTTCTTGGGTATGAAGGTAGGTGTGAATCTATCTCAAATGGATCACACCACTAAGCAAGAAGCTTATGCCGCTGATATTACTTACGGCACCAATAATGAATTTGGCTTCGATTACTTACGCGACAACATGGTTCAGGATTTGGATCAGCGCGTTCAACGCGGTTTGGCTTATGCGATCGTTGACGAAGTCGACTCCATTCTGATTGATGAAGCTCGTACCCCATTAATCATTTCTGGTCAGGCTGAAGATCACACCGATCTTTATGTCAAGATTAATGCTCTGCCATCTCATTTAGAACGTCAAATTGGCGAAGAGAAGGCTGATGGCACAGGTGTCGAGAAACCAGGCGACTACTGGGTAGACGAGAAGTCTCAGCAGGTTTATTTGACCGAACAAGGTCATGACAAGGCTGAGTCTATATTGGTTCAATTGGGCGCGCTCAATGATGGCGAATCTCTCTATGCGCCACAAAATATTACTTTGATGCATCACGTGTACGCTGCTCTGCGCGCACACACTCTCTATCACCGCGATCAACAATACGTTGTTCAGAGCGGCGAAGTCATCATCGTGGATGAATTTACTGGCCGTTTAATGCAAGGTCGTCGTTGGTCTGATGGATTGCATCAAGCTGTTGAAGCCAAAGAAGGGGTGCAGATTCAGAATGAGAATCAAACTCTAGCGACAATTACATTCCAAAATTATTTCCGCATGTATGGCAAGCTAGCCGGTATGACCGGTACTGCCGATACTGAGGCGTATGAATTTAAAGAAATCTACAACTTGGAAACAGTTGTGATTCCGCCAAATCGCATTAGCCAAAGAAAAGATAAGCAAGATCAGATCTACAAGTCATCTCGCGAACGCTATGACGCGGTGATTAAAGATATCGAAGATTGTTATGAACGTGGCCAGCCAGTATTAGTTGGTACCACTTCGATTGAAAACTCTGAGTTGATTGCGAATCTATTGGATCAACGCAAATTACCGCATCAAGTTTTAAATGCAAAACAGCATGCTCGCGAAGCAGAAATTATTGCTCAAGCTGGTCGGCCAAAAATGATCACAATTGCTACTAATATGGCTGGCCGTGGTACTGATATCGTGCTTGGCGGCAACGTTGGCAAACAGTCTTCATTGATTGAGGCTGATAGCGCTATAGCTGATGCTGATAAAGCAGCCAAAATTAAGCAGCTGCAGGACGAGTGGCAAAGTATTCACAATCAAGTTCTAGTTGCTGGTGGTTTGCATATCATTGGTACCGAGCGACACGAGAGTCGTCGTATCGATAACCAGTTAAGAGGTCGTTCAGGCCGCCAGGGTGATCCTGGCTCTTCCCGCTTCTACCTTTCATTGGATGATCCGCTGCTACGTATCTTTGCAGGCGATCGTTTACGTTCAGTGATGGAGCGTCTCAAGATGCCTGATGGCGAGCCGATTGAAGCGGGTATGGTGACGCGCTCTATTGAGTCTGCTCAACGCAAGGTTGAGGGTCGCAACTTTGATATTCGTAAGCAATTGCTGGAATATGACAACGTTGCTAATGATCAGCGTAAAGAAACTTACCGCCTCAGAAATGAAGTGCTTGAGAGTGCTGATATTGGCGAGTTAATTGCTAATTTGCGCGAAGATGTTTTACGTTCCGTTTGCTCGGTTTATGTTCCTCTGGAGTCTATGGAAGAGCAGTGGGACCTAGTTGGGCTGGAAAACGTTTTAGCCAGTGAGTGGGGCCTCACAATTGACCTCAGAAATTGGGTTGAAGGTGCCGAGACTGTAGATGATGCAGAAATCGTTGACCGTGTATTGCAGTCCGCTAAAGAAGCTTACGATGCAAAGGTCGAACTCTCTGGGCGTGAATCTTTTGCAGGCTTTGAGCGCTCCGTTCTCTTGTATAGCTTGGATAGCCACTGGCGTGAGCACTTGGCTGCTTTGGATCATTTGCGGCAGGGCATTCATTTGCGCGGTTACGCGCAGAAAGATCCTAAGCAAGAGTACCGCCGTGAAGCATTTGAGCTGTATGGTGAATTGCTCAATGTCATCAAAAATGACGTTGTGAAAAACATCATGACGGTTCAGATTCGTAGTGCCAATGAATTAGATCAGGCATCCGAGTCGATGAATGACGATTTGGCTAAGCTTTCTGATGTCCAGTATCAGCATGCCGATCCCGAGAAAGAGGTTGCTGGATCAACAGGTGATCGTGGTGCCGCTATTGATATTCAGCCTGCACCTCTGCGCACAGGTCCAAAGGTGGGTCGCAATGATCCTTGTACGTGCGGTAGCGGTAAGAAGTACAAGAACTGCCACGGCGCCTTAGCTTAGATTTTTAATCTTCACACGACAGTGCTTCAATGGCTCAGATTTATCTGGGCCATTTTTCTTGGTGGAATCCCTAATCATTTAATACCCCTAGAGACCCTGAGATCTGTCATGATTTGTAGGCAGAAAACATTTGCTTTGTCTGCAAAATCTTAAATTTAAATAAGGGGGCGTTATGGCCGTGTCTTTTACTCTCAATGGTAAAGCTGTTAATTTCGATGGGGATCCTGAAACGCCAATTCTCTGGGTCTTACGAGACCATTTAGATGTCACGAGTCCAAAGTATGGCTGTGGCGCAGGACTTTGTGGTGCCTGTACAGTTCATCTAGAAGGTGCTGCTATCCGTTCTTGCTCCACCCCTATATCTGCTGCAGGCGGTAAGTCGGTTACCACTCTCGAGGGTTTAACGGCAAAAGTTGGGAAAGCACTTCAAGACGCTTGGATCGAGTTTGATGTGCCTCAGTGTGGATATTGCCAAACTGGCCAAATGATGTCTGCAGCCGATTTATTGGCAAAGAAAAAACAGCCTAGTAGTGATGATATTAAAAATGCCATGAGCGGCAATATTTGTCGCTGCGGTACCTATTCTCGTATCGAAAAAGCAGTCAAACGCGCTGCAGATAAATTGGCATAAAGGGTAAAGATCATATGAAAAATCAATCTTTAAAAAGCAACAGCCGTCGTCAATTTATTCAGCAAAGTGCTGCGCTTGGCGGTGCCTTTGTTGTCGGGATGCATCTGCCGATGACAAGTGAGGCTGCTGTAGGGGATGCTGCAAAGCCTGCCTTAGCAAACGCTTGGGTGCAAATTACTCCCAATAATCAAATTACCCTCATTTGTGCTCGCTCTGAGATGGGTCAGGACGTATATACCTCTTTGCCAGCCTTGCTAGCTGAGGAATTAAACTTACCTCTCTCAATGATTCAGGTGCAGATTGCTGGAGTTGCTCCTGTTTATATTAATGCGATGTTGGGTGGCCAAATTACTGGAGGCTCAACTTCAGTTCGTGAGGCCTTCGATAAATTAAGAACTGCTGGAGCTGCAACTCGTACAGTCTTAATTCAGGCCGCAGCCCAACGTTGGAACGTTTCTGCTGCCGACTGTAAAGCTATGAATGGCAAGGTAACCCATTCAGGTGGCAAGTCAGCTACCTATGGTGAATTGGCTGCAGATGCAGCTAAGCTACCCCTTCCAGAAAAACCAACCCTAAAGTCGCCTGCGAATTTTATGGTGATTGGCAAAGAAACAATGCGTCGCTTGGATACGCCAAGTAAAGTTGCTGGTAAAGCAGTTTATGGAATTGACGTCAAGATTCCGGGTATGGCAATTGCATCCTTAGCGCAATGCCCTGTTATTGGAGGTACGCCTACATCCTTTGATGCTTCCGCTGCAATGAAGGTAACTGGAGTGATTAAAGTTGTCCAGATTTCGGATGGCGTTGCAGTATTGGCTAAAGATTTTTATACAGCGCGTAAGGGTAGGGATGCCCTGAAAATTACCTGGAATGAAGGCTCTAATGCGAACCTGAGCAATGCTGTTGTTCGTAAATCCTTAGAAGAAGGTTTATCTAAAAAAGGTGCTGTGATTAAAACAGTGGGTGATGCTAACGCTACCGTTGTAAATGGCAAGCCGTTGAGTGCCCAATACTTTTTGCCATACTTAGCCCACTCCACTATGGAGCCTGTGAACTGCTCTGCTGATGTATCTAATGGCAAGTGCAGAATTATTGGCCCAATTCAGTTTCAGCAAGGTGGGCAGGCGGTAGCTGCAGCTGCTGCTGGGGTTAAGCCAGAAGATGTCACGATTGAAACCACCTTCCTGGGTGGTGGGTTTGGCCGCAAGTTGGAGCTGGACTTTATTCGTCAAGCCGCTGAAATTTCTAAGGCGGCTGGCATGCCAGTCAAGATGCTCTGGACTAAGGAAGATGACATTACTCATGACTTCTATCGTCCTATGAGTGTTCATAAGGTGGATGGAATCTTGGGCGCCAATGGTCAGTTGGCTTCCTTGAAAGCCAAAATGGTTTCTCAGTCAGTGACAGCACGAGCCTTTCCTGGTTTTGTGAAAGATGGTTTTGATCCATTCATGGTGGAAGGCTCGAACAATATTACCTATGAGATTCCCAATCTAGAAATTACTAACGTGATTACGGATACCGGACTTCGAGTAGGTTATTGGCGCTCAGTAAGTAATGCTCTCAATGCATTTGCAATTGAGAGTTTTGTGGATGAAGCTGCTAAAGCTGCTGGTAAAGACCCTGTTGCATATCGCATGGCATCTTTAAGCAAACACCCACGAGCAAAAGCTGTTCTTGAATTGGCGGTGAAAAAGTCTGGATACGTTCCTGGCAGTAAGCGTTTTGGTGTTGCACAGATGGAGTGTTATGACACTTATTCTGCTTGCATACTTGAATTGGATCCTGCGGCTAAAGAGACCAAGGTTAAGAAAATTACGTTCGTTTCTGATTGCGGAATTACGGTACATCCTGATCAAGCAAGGGCGCAGCTCACTGGTGGCGTGATTTACGGCTTGAGTGCAGCCTTGAGCAATGAAATCACAATCGAGAATGGCAGGGTTCAGCAGAACAACTTCAATAACTACCTGAGCTTGCGACAAAATCAAGTGCCTGTGGTTGAGGTGCATTTGGTGCCAAGTCAGGAGAAGCCGGGTGGCTTGGGTGAGGTTGGGGTGCCTTTAGTGGCCCCAGCTCTGGTCAACGCAATTGCTGCAGCAACTGGCAAGCGGATTCGGGAGTTGCCAATCAAAGCGTAGTATCTGTAATGGGGTTTTAACCAAAATAAAGCGCGCCCAGAAGGTGCGCTTTATTTTTGAGCCTCATCTACAATTATCAGACTATGACTGTTAACTTACCCCTCCCCCAAAAAGCCGAATTAAAGCCTATTAAAGGTTTTGAGATGGGCATCGCCGAAGCTGGTATTAAGAAGGCAAATCGTAAAGATTTATTGGTGATGACTTTAGCTCCTGGTTCCCAGGTCGCTGGCGTTTTTACTCTAAATCGCTTTTGCGCTGCTCCAGTGCAAGTTTGTCGCGAGCATTTGGCGCAAGAGGGTCGTAATGGTGAAATCCGAGCCCTCGTGGTGAATACCGGCAATGCTAATGCTGGGACTGGTGAATCTGGTATGAAGCACGCCTTAGAAACCTGCGCAGCTTTGGCTAAGGATCTGAAGATTCATCCAGGGCAGATTCTGCCATTCTCAACTGGGGTCATTCTTGAGCCGCTCCCGATTGAGAAAATTATTAGCGCTTTGCCAAAGGCAGTGGCAAATCTTAGCGAGGACAATTGGTTTGATGCGGCTGAAGCCATCATGACTACGGATACTCAGCCTAAAGCTACTTCAGCAACTGTGCAAACACCTGCAGGATTGGTGACCATTACCGGTATCTGTAAGGGCGCTGGCATGATTCATCCCAATATGGCAACCATGTTGGGATTTATTGCTACTGATGCTGGATTTGCGTCTGGCCTCTTGAGTGGTCTTACTCGTGAGATAGCGGACCTTTCATTTAATGCGATCACCATTGATGGTGATACATCCACTAATGATTCTTTCATCATTATGGCGACGGGTCAGTCGTCAGTGCAAATTCAATCAGCGAACGAACCTAGTTATGCGATCTTGCGAGATGCATTAATTGCATTAGCTAGAAAGCTAGCGCAAATGATTGTGCGCGATGGCGAAGGGGCAACTAAATTTATGACGATCGAAGTGCTTGGTGGCAAGACTTCTGAGGAGTGCCGCTTGGTTGCTAAGGCAGTTGCCCATTCCCCATTAGTAAAAACCGCTTTCTTCGCAAGCGACCCTAATTTAGGTCGCATCCTGGCAGCGATTGGCTACGCAGGCGTCACCGATTTAGATGTGGGTCGCGTACAAATGTGGCTGGGCGATGTTTGGGTTGCTAAAAATGGTGGGCGCAATCCTGATTATCTGGAAGCTGATGGTCAGAGGGTCATGCAGGCCCCAGAGATCACCGTCAAGATTGACTTGGGTCGCGGCAGCGCTACACAAACCATATGGACTTGTGACTTATCGCATGATTATGTATCCATTAATGCAGATTACCGCTCATAAAAGACCATCCGCAATATGAATGAAAAATTAGACCGTCTTTTAGACCATCTTGATACTTTTTTACCGAAGCCCCTGACTGAGGAACAGTGGAAATCTTCTACTGCATATAGATGGCGTCGACGTGATAGTATTTTTGGCAGCATTGGGTTTTTGCAGCCCGTCAAGTACGTTGCAGATATTACTTTTGAGGATTTACAAAATATCGATCGTCAGCGTGATGCCATCCGCGATAACACCAAAAACTTTATTCAGAAAAAGCCAGCTAATAATATTTTGTTGACTGGTGCCAGGGGAACTGGAAAGTCCTCGCTGATCAAAGCGAGCTTGCATGAGTTTGCGAGCCAAGGCTTGCGCCTGGTTGAGGTTGAGAAGGAGCATTTGGCCGATTTAGCTGACATTACTGAGCTTTTGGCTGAGCGTCCAGAGCGCTTTATTATTTTTTGCGATGACCTCTCGTTTGAGGATGGTGAATCTGGCTATAAGGCTATGAAATCAGCTTTAGACGGCTCTGTCTCCGCGCAAGTCGACAATATTTTGATTTATGCCACCTCTAATCGTCGCCATTTATTACCTGAGTATATGAAGGATAACGAGACCTACGTTCATAACGATGATGGTGAAATTCATCCTGGTGAAGTGGTCGAAGAAAAAATTTCTTTATCAGAGCGCTTTGGTCTTTGGTTATCTTTTTATCCACCAAAACAAGATGAGTATTTGGCGATCGTGACGCATTGGTTGCAGCATTTTGGTTTAAGTGCTGCGCAAATTGAAGTGGCGCGTTCAGAAGCTTTGGTCTGGGCATTGGAGCGTGGCTCACGCTCTGGTCGTGTTGCTTGGCAATTTGCTAAGCATTGGGCAGGTTCAAAATCTTAAGATTTTTTGATGAGTGAAATCAATCGTCCAGTTACTGAAGTGGCAGCAGGAATCTTGCTGGATTCTGAAGGGCGCTATCTTTTAGGGCAGAGACCTGAAGGCAAACCCTACGCTGGTTACTGGGAGGTTCCGGGTGGGAAAATCGAAAAAGGGGAAACTGTTTTCGAGGCGCTAAAGCGTGAACTTCAAGAAGAGCTCGGCATTGATATTCAATCTAGTGAAGAGCTTACCGTTCTGGAGCATGATTACCCCCATGCCTATGTTCGCTTACATGTGAGCATTATTCGCGATTGGAGAGGAGTTCCCAAAGGTTGTGAGAATCAAGCCTTATCGTGGGAGTTACTTGCTGCCGAAAAGCCTAGTGTTGAACCCTTATTACCGGCCGCCTGGCCCATGCTGGAAAGGCTAAGAGCCCTTTTGACTTAAAACTGGCAGAGGGTGAGTTTGAATGGCACGTCAGCATTTACTAACTGTGCTTTTTTATCGCGTTCGGACTTTAAGAAGCGAACTGAGAGTAAATATTTATTTGCGCTAATTTCAGAAAACAAAGCATCGTCTTCTACGGCAATGCGCATTAACTGATACACCTTGCCCGATGGAGCTTGCTGAAAAGATCCATTGTGTGCGACCACATCTTTAGCCTCACCTGATTGACGTAACAGTCGTAAAAATAATTGGCATGCCTCATGCCATGGCAAGAGTGGTCCAACATATTTTTCAAGCAATTCACGCCGCTCAGATGATGGACTATTTTTCCAGGCATGATAACTAGGCAAATCAATTGGACTGGTGCCACCTGGAATATTTAATCTGGTGCGAATCGCATTTAACCATTCACTTTCTGTAATCACAGAGTTGGGTCTGCCTGTTGATTGATTAATACTGCTAGCAACGGAATCAATTTCTGAGAGAGTTTGTGTCAGCGCCTCTTGATCAACCTTTTGTGACGACTTCAATCCATTAAGTGCATATTTTTGACGCTCAAATTCTTTGAGTAGTAAAGACTTGATGTCACCGCGTGCACCGATGTCACCAAGATCAAACAAAACAGAGATGGCATTGTGGTGCAACTCTGGGTCATCAGAGCGGACAAAGTGGTTAAAGCGGGCGAACAAATACTCCAGTCGAAGCATGCTTCGAACTAATTCGTTAAAGGGGTATTCGTAAACAATCACAAGCCCATATTCTATGACGAACTGGTGCGATCTTTCTGAATCTGTAAGATTTTTTCGTTCAACTTTAAAACTTCAGTTTTTAAGTTCTCAAGAGAGCCCTGATTCTCAATGACCATATCCGCCCTGGCAATACGCTCTTCTCTGCTGGCTTGAGCCTTCAGAATTCTCTCTACCTCGTTTTTGGGTAATTTGCTGCGCTGCATCACTCGTTCAATTTGAGTTTCCTCTGGGCAGTCCACGACTACGAGGTAATCCAGAAGGGGTGCCCAATTACCTGATTCAATCAACAGGGGCACTACAAAAACAAGGTAAGGAACCTTTTTTTCTATCAGCCGTTTGGTTTGCCGAATGGATTCTTCCCTTATGAGGGGGTGGGTGATTGCTTCTAAAGATTGCCTAGCTACCGGCTCGGAAAATACTAGACTACGCATCTTGACTCTATCTAAAGCCCCGCTTGAGTCAATAAACTCAGAGCCAAACTGCTTTTGTATGAAGGGGATAGCCACTCCATTTGGGGCGGTGATCTGATGGGCGATGAGATCAGTGTCGACAATGCCCGCACCCAGTTGAGCGAGCTGATCGCTCACGGCAGTTTTTCCTGAGCCAATACCTCCAGTAAGACCTACAAAGGGTACATGCCCTTTTAGGATGTCTAGACCGGCTTGCTCAGAAGAAGGGTTTGTAGGGTTTGTGGCCATAACAACTCAATGATGCCAGCAATAGCCAGGAAAGGGCCAAACGGAAAAGCTGAGCGATGATTTTGTTTATTCCATTGCAGCCAAATAATGCCGCCAATCAGTCCGGTCAGGGATGCCATTAGCAAAATACTGGGTAATGCAAACCAGCCAAGCCAAGCGCCCAAGGCTGCCAATAGTTTGGCATCTCCCATTCCAATCCCATCTTGCTTTTTGACTATCCGATAAAGAAGATTGAGGAGCCAAAGACTGGTGTAGCCTAGGACCGCTCCAATGATTGCGTTTTGAAAAGAAATGAAGCTTTGATTTGAAAGGCCATTAAACAAGAGACCCAGCAAGATGAGTGGTAAGGTGATGACATCAGGCAAGCGAAAGGTGCGCAAATCGAAATAAGCTAAGTACACCAGGATTGTTATCAGGCAGATTCGTATCCAGTCGAAAAAAACAAAATTACCCATTAAACAATCTGTCCTAGGTTAAAGATGGGGAGATATAGGATTATGACCAGACTTCCAATAATGAGTCCAACGAAAATGATTAATAAGGGCTCTAAGCTTTGGCTTAAGGTGTTTAGGCGATTGCTTAATTGAGAACTCAATGCTGATGCGCGCTTTTTTAGCATTTCAGCGAGCGCACCACTTTCAGATCCTATTCGTAAGAGCTGCAATGTTTCCTGATCAAATAGCAGGCGTTTGGGATCTGCTTTTGATATGGCATCTCCGAGTGACCAGCCACGGGTAAGGTGTTTGAATATATCTGCGCTGAAATCATGGCTAAGCCAGTGGTTAGATGATTGTGCGGTAACCCTCAATGCATCTGGAAGGGGTAATCCAGACTTCAGGAGGTGACCTAATGTCCGGCACCAGTAGGTCAGAGTGGCCAATCTTAGGAGCTGGCCAATGATGGGTATAGAGAAGCTCAGTCTATCGCAGTGCTTTTGTATTTTGGGGATCCTAGACCATGCAAGACTAAAAAGCATGGCAAAGCCAATGAAGGCTATCGCGATTTCGAGGTAAAACGCTTCAAACCATGACGATGCCTGAATTAACACTTTAGTCGGAGCTGGCAACTCCGCTTGAAAATGAGCAAAAACATCCTTAAAGACGGGCACAACCCAAATCATCATCACTATCACTAGAAGGCAGGAGCTAGTAAGGGTGATGGCGGGATAACTCATTGCCTGTTGAATTTTTCGACGTAATTCAATTTGGGCCTCAAGTTGCTGGCAGATGGTTTTTAGCGCTAGATGAAAGTCACCAGTACGCTCACTAACCCGAATGAGATTAATAAATTCCATAGAGAATAGATTTTCTTGGGCGCGCAAGCATTGAGAAAAACTTTCACCCTTTTTGAGCTGGGTGTGAATGCTAGTCACCCAAGGAATCCAGGTCTTTGGGGCGGTTGAATAAATAAGTTCAATCGCATTGAGGATTGGTAGGCCTGCCTCTAGCAATGTTACAAGCTGCTCAGCAAAATGAAGTTGATTCTGCTTGCTTAGTGCCATGTGCCCACTTCTGCATTTAGGGCTGCTTGATTAATAAGGCCCGCTTGCATATGCATTAATCCGGCATCTCGCATGTTGGGGTATGAAGTAGACGAGTTAAACAAATGGGTTTTGCTTAGTACTTCATGAACCCCAATGCGCCCAAGGTAGCCATTGCCTTTGCAGAATGAACATGGCACGTTATTTTTGATCTTAAATCCAAGACATTGAGCGCAAGTTTTTCGCACGAGGCGCTGTGAGCTGACGCTTAAGAGACAGGACTCTAAAGATTGTTGATCTACTCCTAGATGGCCAAGTCTAGGAACTGCCCCACAAGCATTTCGGGTATGCAAGGTGCTGAGAACGAGATGCCCAGTTTGTGCCGCCTGAATAGCAAGTTGGGCTGTAGCGGTATCTCGAATCTCCCCGATCATGATGACATCCGGGTCTTGCCGAAGAAGGGCGCGAATGATTGTTGGAAAATCCAAGCCTGCCCGGGGGTGATAGGCTACTTGGTTGACTCCAGCAAGACGAATTTCAATGGGGTCTTCTATCGAGCAAAGATTGCGATGATTTTGATTGAGCTGACGCAGGCAGCTATAGAGCGTTCGAGTCTTGCCGCTCCCAGTTGGCCCGGTCACTAGGATCAGCCCGCTGGATTGAGCAAGGGCTTGCTGAAATATCTCGAGTTGTTCCGAGAGGAGGCCAATGTCTTGAAGATCAAGCTCCTCTACGCAGCTGGGTAGTATGCGAACAACCGCCTTTTCTCCATGAAGGGTTGGCAAGATTGAGACCCGGCAATCAATATTAGGTTTGGAAAAGTTATGGCCAATGCAAAGGCGTCCATCTTGCGGCAGGCGTTTTTCTGCAATATCTAAGCGCGCCAGCACTTTGATACGTGTGATGAGGCGGTCATGAAATTCAATCGGGTAATGCGACTGTACTTGTAGCAGGCCATCGACCCGAATACGAATGAGTGTGGCTTGGACTCCAGCCTCTATATGAATATCACTCGCTCGAGCATCTAGGGCATATGTAGCGATTTCATACCAAGTGCGAATGATCAGTGAGTCATCAGCGGTAACGCTCAATCTTGTTCTGGAGTCCGAATGGCGGGACGATAAAGCTTCACTGTTTTAACACTATGCTCGTCAAATTGAACAATTTCCATGACGATGCCAGCAATACGAATGCTGACATCATGATCGGGGATGGCCTCGAGTTTTTCGAGAATGAGTCCATTTAAGGTGCGCGGACCATTTAAAGGGAGGCTAAGGTTGAGTAAGCGATTCAGATCTCGTAGTGAGGCACCACCTGTTGCTAGATAGGTTCCATTGGGGAGCCAATGAGGATCAGTTGAGAGGTTGGAGAAAGAGGTCGTGAATTCCCCAATAAGTTCTTCGACGATATCTTCAAAAGTGACTAGTCCCAGAACTTCGCCATATTCATTTACAACCAAACTTAAGCGTTGTTGGTTATCTTGGAAAAATTGCATTTGCTGCAATACGGGGGTGCTACTCGGGATGAAGTAAGGCTCATTTAATAACACCTTAAAGTCTTCATGCTCAAGGTCGGTGTCACCTAGCAGAGTCAAAGCCTTTTTGACAGAAAGGATTCCGACAATACGTTCAGAGTCACCATCACAAACGGGTAATTTATTGTGATAGCAAGTCTCCAATTGTTGGACTACTTCATTAATAGGTCTTGAGAGATCCAAAACTTCAATCTTGGACCTGGGTGTCATCACATCATCAACAGTAATGTTTTCTAAATTGAATAAGTTGAGCAGGATGTTGCGATGATGATTGGAGACAAAACGATTTGACTCCAAAACGAGGCTGCGTAACTCTTCTTTACTCATAGCCCTGCTATCAGAAGAGGATTGCAGGCCAGATACTTTCATAAGACCAGAAACAAAGTTATTGATAAACCAAAGCAGCGGTTTCAATACAAAAGTCAGGGGCAAAATAAACCAGCCAACATTGGAGGCAATCTTTTCTGGAAAAGCGGCACCAATGACCTTCGGGGTAATCTCGCTAAAAATAATGATGAGTAGGGCAACAACTAAAGTAGCAATTGAGAGTACGAGACCACTATCACCAAAAATATGCAGAGCAATCCCCGTAACCAGAATAGGAAGAACGGTATTGATCAGGTTGTTCGAAATCAGCAGCACCGACAATAAGGAGTCAATACGCTTTAGGAGTCTGTCAGCTAGCGCTGCACCTGCATTGCCACCATTGGCCATTGCACGTAGACGGTGACGATTGGAGGACAGCATGCTGGTTTCTGCCATCGAGAAAAAGCCAGAGAGTGCAAGTAAAAATAGGACTAGAGCAACTTGGCCATAAAGCGGCCAATCGTCAAAAAAGGTGTCCATGAGGTCTGCCTGAAAAAAGTAAGGATGAGTCAATATAGCAAAGTGGCATTTCTCAAGCTATAGCCATGGAATAAATATCTGTCATCCCTCTTGTTTATTTATGTGAGAATCACTTGATATGGCTTCCATACCAACCCCTTTGAGCTCAAATGGCGCTAACTACTGTGTTATTGCGGCGCCTTTTGGGTGTCTGGGCATTTCGACGGAAATGGTGGAGGGTAGCCTAATGCTTTCTAGAATGGATTATTTGCCAGCCAACACGGTTTTAATCGCTCCACAGAATCAGCTGGCTAAAGAGGTTGCGCGGCAGTGCATGGCTTACTTTCAGGATCCTCATTGGCAATTTGACTTACCCACAAAACCCGCGGGTACTGAGCACCAAAGAAAAGTGTGGACTAGTATCCAAGACATACCTGCTGGAAAAACAAGAACCTATGGTGATGTAGCTAAAAAGATCAAGAGTGGGGCGCGTGCAGTAGGCACAGCGTGCGGTGCCAATCCCTACCCCTTAATTGCACCATGCCATCGAGTCGTGTCAGCCCAAGGTATTGGTGGCTTTATGAAAGAAAACTCCCCAGGTCTGTATCGCCAAATTAAGCTCTGGCTTTTAAAGCATGAAGGCGCTTTGTAGGTTTGCTTATTTAGCGAGTGATCTGCTACTAAGGTTGAAAAAAATCTTCATCACCATATCGCTTTTAACGGCCCACTTTGTAAAGCCGTAGAAACTCATGACAGTGTTTCTAGAAAGTTTTACTTCATCTTTACTGTCGAATTCTTTACGATCTGCAACCTTTGACAGAGTCATTACCGCCAAACCAAAAGCCAAAAAGCAGAAACGTCTCATACCCTGTTCCTGTTTAGGAATCAACAGAATGTAATGCAGAGATTCCCGGAGCTTTTCATAGGCAAGCCTGAGAAGTGCTTCATGACTAACATTGATTGGCTTCCAGGAGACCCCGCGGGCCTTATCCTCTGGTGAGTCTTTAAGAATATTGGTCATTTGTAGTGCTTGACCAAATGCAATTGCCAAATTTTCATGCCCCGCCATTTTTTCTTTGAAGGCCTGGGAATGGTTGCTAAAGATGGTTGTTAGCAGTTCGCCAACTACCCCTGCCACGACATAGCAATATTGTTCAAACTCAGCAAGATCTTGAAGGCCGGCTTGGTTTTGTCTTCCATGGAAGCACGACATTCCTTCAGACATGATGGAAACGCAACGACTGACTGCTGCTTGATCCTGGGTAGAGCAGGTATGCAAAATTCGCAGAACAGTGGGTGTATGAGAAATTAAATCCAACTCATCTTGATTGCTGTAATTTTTTAATGCGTTGAGGCAGGGTGCAACAAATGCCTCAACTGGAGCCCTCTCAAGCACTGCATCCAAAAACAGCGCCGAAAGAGCTTGCTTGCTCTGTGGGCTTAAATCTGCGGCATCCTCAATAGTGTCAACAATGCGGCATAGCAAATAGGTGTTGCCGACTACCTTTTCGATGCTTGGTGGTAGAAGTGGGATGGTAAGGGCAAAAGTACGCGAGACAGATCCCAAAATAGCCTTTTGGTAGGCCAGATCGGCTGATGGACTCAATGTCGGGGATTGTTCGGGTGTTCTCACTCTTGAATTATGTCAGACCAATGCTCAACGTGGAGTGATCCAAATGGGTACTTTTTGCTAACTACCAAAAGTGACATAGCCATATAATTTCATCAAATTTCACAAGGAGTATTTGGGCGTGCTAATTTGGTTTGTCATTATTTACTGGGTTATCTCGGTCGGCATTGGCTTATGGGCAGCCCTAAGAGTCAAAAATACTGCTGACTTTGCTGCGGCTGGCCATAGCCTACCTTTGCCCATTGTTACCGCCACTGTATTTGCAACCTGGTTTGGCTCTGAAACCGTTTTAGGAATTCCGGCCACTTTTTTAAAAGAAGGATTGGGGGGAGTGGTTGCAGATCCCTTTGGTTCCTCTCTTTGTTTAATTTTGGTGGGACTGTTTTTTGCTCGCCATCTTTATAACCGTCGCATGCTCACTATCGGTGATTTTTTTCGCGAGAAGTATGGCCGCACAGTTGAGGTTTTAGTCACTCTTTGTATTGTTGTTTCTTACTTGGGTTGGGTTGCTGCACAAATTAAAGCTCTAGGATTGGTATTTAATGTTGTCTCTGAAGGAAGCATTTCTCAGACGGGCGGCATGATGATTGGTGCTGCTAGTGTATTGATTTACACCTTATTTGGCGGGATGTGGTCGGTTGCTATTACGGACTTCATTCAGATGATCATTATTGTGGTCGGCATGCTCTATATCGGTGGTGAGATGACCTCGCAGACTGGCGGTATTGGTGTGGTGATTGAGCATGCAGCCGCCGGTGGCCAATTTAGTAACTTCTGGCCAGATATGAATTTAGCTTCGATCTTGGGCTTCGTTGCTGCCTTATGCACCATGATGTTGGGATCTATTCCGCAGCAAGATGTCTTTCAGCGAATTACCTCATCTAAGAATGTGAACATTGCTGTCCAAGCAGCTTTGCTAGGCGGAGTGCTCTATTTTATTTTTGCATTTGTACCCATGTATTTGGCTTACTCGGCAACCTTGATTAGTCCGGATTTGGTCAAGGAATACCTCACCACTGATCCACAGATGATCTTGCCTAAGTTGATTCTGAACCACGCACCTCTTATTGCCCAGGTGATGTTCTTTGGTGCACTCCTCTCAGCCATTAAGAGTTGTGCCAGCGCTACCTTATTAGCGCCATCGGTAACGTTTGCTGAAAATATTGTGCGAGGTTTTTTCAAACATTTATCTGATCATGATTTGTTAAAGGTCATGCGGATTACGGTTTTATGTTTTGCTGTAGTGGTCACTTTCTTTGCGGTGAACTCGGAGCTGTCTATTTTTAAGATGGTGGAGAGTGCCTATAAAGTGACTCTAGTTGCCGCATTTGTGCCATTAGCGTTTGGGGTTTATTGGCCTAGAGCGAACTCCTTGGGCGGATTATTGGCCGTCGTTGGAGGCTTAACGATTTGGATCAGTTGTGAGACTTTGGCTCCGAATGCCATATTGCCGCCCCAATTAGCCGGTCTATTTGCTAGCATCGCAGGCATGATTTTAGGTAGCCTCGTACCGAAAGACTCATTAAAGGCTGTTTAGAGCATGATCTGCTTAAAAATGATGCAACTAAGAATATATTGCACCGCAAAATGATCTCCTCTAATATGACAGTAATACAAAATTTTTTATTCTTATGGAGTTCCTATGAAAATCTGTGTGATCGGCGGGGGTGGCGCTATTGGCGGTTACTTAGCTGTCATGTTGGCGCGAGCGGGCAATGAGGTAACGGTTGTTGCGCGCGGTGCTACTTTGGCCGCAATTAAAGAGCGTGGCCTAGCTTTAATTATGGATGACCAACCAGAGCCTTTGGTTGCCCAAGTTAAAGCGGTGGAAAAAATTGGTGATGCCGAGACTCCTGATGTTGTGATTCTTGCGGTGAAGGCTCATCAAGTAGAGCCGATCATTGATGATTTGGCGGCCATTATGGGTCCCGAAACTATTTTGATCCCAATGCAGAACGGAATTCCTTGGTGGTATTTCCAGAAGTTGAGCGGTGAATATCAAGATCATTCAGTGGAAACAGTGGATGCTGGTGGTATCGCTAAGAATGCCATTAACCCAAATAACATTATTGGTTGCGTAGTCTATCCAGCAACCTTTACTCAAGCGCCTGGCGTGATTCGTCACGTTGAAGGTAATCGCTTTCCATTGGGTGAGTTGGATGGCACAACGACTGAGCGCATTCAGAAGATATCGGAGATGATGGGCGCAGCTGGATTTAAGTCCCCTATTCTGGATGACATTCGCTCTGAGATCTGGCTCAAACTATGGGGCAATATGACTTTCAATCCAATTAGCTCTTTGACGCATGGAACCTTGGAAGGCATCTGCCAATACCCATTGACCAAAGAGTTGGCTCGCAACATGATGGCCGAAGCGCAGACGATTGCCGAGAAGTTGGGTGTGACTTTCCGTGTGGATATCGAGCGTCGTATCGCTGGTGCTGAAAAAGTCGGTAAACACAAAACTTCCATGTTGCAAGACCTGGAAGCGGGTCGTAGCTTAGAGATTGATGCTTTATTGGGGTCAGTGATTGAGCTGGGCAAGATCACCCAAACCCCAACACCTTGCTTGAATACCGTATTTGCTTTGACTAAATACTTGGATGAAAACGTCCAGGCCTCTAAAGGTAGCTTGGCATTGCCATCGGTATCAGGCTACTAAAAAAGTAAAGTTTCTTGAAACAAAAAACCCTTGCTACTGAACATAGCAAGGGTTTTTTTGTGGGGATAGAAATTATTCGAAGCGATTATCTAGTTGGCCAACCCCATCAATAATGATGCTGACATTGCTACCAGGCTTCATGGAGCCCACACCAACGGAAGTACCGCAAGCAATGATATCTCCAGCTTCAAGCGGTACATCTTGGGAAATGAGGCTCACTAATTTTGCGGGTGCGAAAATCATGTCCGCAATCGGATAGTTTTGACGCTCTTGATCATTGAGAATGGTTTTGATCGTTAGCTTACTCGGATCTACATCGGTAGTGATGTAAGGGCCGAATACGCCAAAGGTATTAAAACTCTTAGAGCGAGTCCACTGTGCATAACCAGGGTCGCGGTTCAGGATTTCAATCGCGGTAACATCATTAATGCAGGTATAGCCAAAGATGGCTTGAGCTGCTTCCGCCTCATCGACCTCATGACAGCGCTTGCCAATCACAATGCCAAGCTCTCCTTCATAAACAACTTTTCCGGAATAGGACTTGGGGGTACGAATCACTTGGTTGGCGGCTAAGAAGGAGTTATTTCCCTTGAGAAAGTACAAAGGCTCTGCAGGTACGGCATGCTCAAGCTTCGTTACCAGTGCATGGAAGTTGTCGACCATGGCAACCATCTTGGAAGGAGTGCATGGGATATCAATCGTTACATCAGCCAGCTTGAGTGTTTCGCCTGTGGCCTTGGGTCCTTTAAATAAGTCACCCTCATACACTGCGATTTGGTCGCCCTGTACTTGTCCTAAACCACTTTTTCCTTGATGCTGAAATCTAAGCCACTGAGCCATAATGAGTTCCTATGAGATTAAATATTTGATATGCAATATCTTACAGGGATGGATTGATGTCTAAGATTTCTGAACTCATATTTGCACCAGAACGGGATCAGCCGATTCGCTATATAGAGCGCACCCGCAGCTACTACTTGGGTTTAGGCTATGAGAATCCGTATGTATGGGCTCACTATATTGATGTGCCATTTACTCCGCTGAAAAAACCACTTGCGCAATCTGTCTTGGGTCTCATTACTACGGCCGTTCCTCATGACCCCAGTAAAGGACCTCAAGGCCAGGGCGCTCCTTACAATGCTGCAGCCAAGTTTTATCAGCCCTATCAACAGTCGATCGAAGGAAGTATCGATTTACGAATTGCCCATGTTGGGGTTGATCGCAAGAATGCCAATATGGAAGATAGCCATTGTTGGTTCCCGCTGGACGCCGCTAAACGAGCGGTTGCATCTGGAAGAATAGGCGGGCTTTCAGAAAACTTCTATGGCTTGCCGACCAATCGAAGTCAGCGCCACACATTAGAGATTGATGCCCCCCGCGTTTTAGAGATGATAAAAGCCGACGGTGTCAATGTAGTGGCATTAATTCCGAACTGCCCAATATGTCATCAGAGCCAAAGTTTATTAGCGCGTTACTTAGAGGCTGCAGGCATTTCAACAGTCGTGATGGGCGCCGCTAAAGACATTGTTGAATATTGTGGGGTGCCACGACTAATGTTTAGTGATTTTCCGTTGGGTAATGCGGCTGCAAAACCAAATGATGTGCCTTCTCAGGATTTGAATTTTGAGTTGGCATTACGGCTTTTGGAGTCGGCTCCTGCAGCCCGCACAACGGTTCAATCACCATTGGTATGGTCAGAAGATCCTTCGTGGAAACTAGATTATTCCAATCTAGAGCAGTTATTGCCGCAAGAAATTGCACGTTTGCGTGAAGAGGCGGAACAGGTCCGAATGACTGCGCGTGAACTCAGATTGAATACTTTGGGATCTTAGGTTTGCCTCGTAAGAGAGTAGGCACACAGAGCTTCCAGCGCAGCACTGGCTTCATTTGATGGGAAGTCTTTTAGGCAGGCTAAGGCCAGGTCGGCCTCACGCTTGGCTGCTGCTTGTGTGTAATCTAGAGCGCCAGAGTTTTGGACGGCGGCAAGGATTTGTGTAAACACATCATCTGGTAAATCTTGGTTTTGTTCAATTGCTGCGCGCACTAAAAGACGTTCTTCATTACTACCGTTTTCTAGCAAGTAAATCAGTGGCAGCGTAGGCTTACCTTCGCGTAAATCATCCCCGGCATTTTTTCCCATCTGTGCAGCATTAGCGGTGTAGTCCAGCAAGTCATCCATTAACTGAAAAGCCGTACCGATGTGACGTCCAAATGCAGCAGCTTGTTCGCGTTGCGTATCGGAGGCGTTGGCTAGGATGGCGCCAAGCTCAGTAGAGGCTTCAAAAAGCTTGGCCGTTTTATAGCGAATGACCTGTAAATAACTTGCTTCATCTACTTCTGGGTCATTCATATTGAGAAGTTGCAAAACTTCGCCTTCGGCAATCGTGTTGGTTGCGTCTGACAAAATTTGCATGACTCGAAGGTCGTTTGGGCCAACCATCATTTGGAAGGCTCGGGAATATAAGAAGTCGCCCACTAAAACACTGGCAGCATTGCCAAAAGCGGCATTGGCAGTCTCGCGACCTCTTCTCAGGGTAGATTCATCAACTACATCATCATGAAGCAGGGTAGCGGTGTGGATGAATTCAACTACAGCCGACATTTCCAGGGTGTGGGGTGTTTCTTTGCCATTGGCGAGGGCTTTGGCCACCAACATCAACAGGGCGGGCCTGACCCGCTTGCCGCCAGCCTGGATGATATAGCTCGAGATTTGGTCAATTAAGGCAACTTTTGATGCTAAACGCTGACGGATAACCTCGTCTAAGGCCTTGAAATCTAAGGCAATTGGGGCCAGAATTTGGCTTAAGTCATTGGTTTTGACAGTGCTCGTCATGCAAGATATAATAATGGGCTTAGCTGGTCCAGGGTGGATTAGCTTAAATGTAGATATTAATTGAGGTTTCAAACCATGTACGCGGTCATAAAAACCGGTGGCAAACAATATAAAGTTGCTGCAGGCGAAAAATTGAAAATAGAACAGATACCAGCGGAAATCGGCAGCGAAATCACTCTTGACCAAGTCCTCGCCGTTGGCGAAGGCGCTTCACTGAAATTAGGTGATCCATTGGTTAATGGTGCAGCTGTGATGGCCACTGTCGTCTCCCAGGGACGTCACGATAAAGTGACAATCTTTAAGATGCGCCGTCGCAAGCATTATCAAAAGCACCAAGGCCATCGTCAGAATTTCACTGAAATTTTGATCAACACGATTAAAGCCTAATTCAGGGTAGGAGAAAGATATGGCACAGAAAAAAGGCGGCGGCTCAACACGAAATGGCCGCGACTCAGAATCGAAACGCTTAGGCGTTAAGGTATTTGGCGGCGAGCATATTAATGCTGGCAGCATCATCATTCGTCAACGTGGCACACGTGTTCATCCAGGTGCTAACGTTGGTATTGGCAAGGATCACACTTTGTTCGCCTTGATTGACGGACAAGTGGAATTCGGCGTTAAGGGTGCTTTGAAGAAGGCCCAAGTTTCAGTCTTGCCTCGTTCATAAGGCAGCCTGACTGAGACACGTTTGATTCAGATTTATTCCGAATTTAACTCTTAGGAACAGGCCTCGCTAAGCGAGGCCTTTTTTATTCATGAAATTTATAGACGAAGCACGTATCGAAGTGATAGCAGGGCAAGGTGGCGCCGGGAGTGCCTCTATGCGCCGCGAAAAGTTCATTGAATTTGGCGGGCCTGATGGTGGAGACGGTGGCAAAGGCGGTAGCGTCTGGGCAATAGCCGATCGCAACATCAATACCTTGATTGATTACCGCTACGCAAAAACACATACTGCAAAAAATGGTGAGCCTGGTCGTGGCGCAGATTGCTATGGCCGCGCTGGTGACGATATCGAGTTACGGATGCCAGTTGGCACAATCATTGCCGACTATGAAACTGGTGAACCCATTGCTGACTTAACTACCCATGGTGAGCGCTTATGTTTGGCGCAGGGCGGTGTTGGTGGTTGGGGCAATATTCACTTTAAGAGTAGTACGAATAGGGCGCCACGTCAAAAGACGAATGGCAAAGAAGGTGAACGCCGTAAGCTGAAGCTCGAATTAAAAGTATTGGCCGACGTTGGTTTATTGGGTATGCCTAATGCGGGTAAATCTACCTTGATTACTGCAGTTTCGAATGCTCGTCCAAAGATTGCGGATTATCCATTCACTACTTTGCATCCAAATTTGGGTGTAGTGCGTGTGGGAGCTGAACGCAGTTTTGTGATCGCTGATATTCCTGGTTTGATTGAAGGCGCGGCTGAAGGCGCTGGTCTGGGTCATCGCTTCTTGCGCCATTTACAACGTACAGGCGTATTGCTGCATTTGGTTGATATTGCTCCATTTGATGCAAATGTTGATCCAGTGGCAGATGCTGTAGCGATTGTGAATGAATTGCGTAAGTACGACGAAGCTTTGGTTGAGAAGCCGCGTTGGCTAGTCTTAAATAAAGTGGACATGATTCCAGAAGAAGATCGCAAGAAAGTCGTTGCTGACTTTATAAAGCGCTTTAAATGGAAAGGCCCCGTCTTCGAGATCTCAGCCTTAACAGGCTTGGGTTGCGACAAGCTTTGCTATTCTTTACAGGATTATTTGGATTCTGTACGTCGTGACCGAGATGATGCGGATGAGCGCGCTCAAGATCCGCGTTATCAAGATCAGCTAGAAGATAAAAAACCAGATTAAACATTTCATTCGCCTTTTGCTATGAACGCTAAAAAAACTCAACGGATTGTTGTCAAAGTAGGATCTAGCCTAGTCACCAATAATGGTGAAGGCTTGGATCATGCTGCGATTGCAATGTGGGCTGAGCAAATGGCTGGGCTATTAAAGGCAGGTCATGAGGTGTTGATGGTGAGCTCAGGCGCTATTGCTGAAGGCATGCAGCGTCTGGGTTGGACTAAGCGCCCACAAGAAATTCACCAACTACAAGCCGCTGCTGCAGTCGGTCAGATGGGTTTGGTTCAGGTTTATGAAAGCTGTTTTGCGCGCTTCAATCTCCGTAGCGCTCAGGTCTTGCTGACTAATGCAGACTTAGCTGATGCTGAACGGAATGCCAATGCTAGAGCTACCCTCGATACTTTGTTGAAGTTGGGTGTAGTTCCCATCATTAACGAGAATGACACAGTAGTAACCGATGAAATTAAGTTTGGTGACAACGACAGCCTTGCCGCTTTAGTAACCAATTTAATTCATGCGGATCTTTTGGTGATTTTGACTGATCAAGGCGGTCTGTTTACTGCAGATCCACGTCAAAATCCAAATGCCACCTTGCTTGCAGACGCTGTTGCGGGAGATCCTGCTTTAGAAAAAATGGCGGGTGGTGCCGCTAGTGAGCTCAGTAAGGGTGGTATGTTGACTAAGGTACTGGCAGCAAAGATTGCCGTACAAACCGGCGCAGCTACCGTGATTGCCTCTGGGCGCGAACCTCATGTGCTTACTCGCCTAATGGCGGGCGAGAAAATTGGGACCTATTTGGCCCCAGCCCCAAATAATCTTTAGTTGACTACGCCAAAGGAATTAGTTGGTTTTGTTTGACCAGTGAATCCATTGGGGTTGAGCGATTTAAGAATCGTATTGATATTTTTTTCTTGAGAGCTGAAATTACAAAAAGCTCCTTGTGCTAAAGCTGCTTGATAGCGATTGGGTACGTTGCTTTGAATATTGCGCCAAGTAGACAAGGGATTCTCTTTCCAGGCGCCATTTTCTAAAGTGCCATAAAGCCGCCACTGAAATGAATCACAACGAATGCCTTCATATTGAGTCTGCACGCTACCGCTTGGACTTGTGAGCACGACAATATAGCGAGTCACTCCATCGGCACCAATCAGAATAGAGTCAGTATCTACGGCAAATTTAAAGATGGTGTGCTGAGAAACATAAAAAGGCAGTAAGGTAGCCTGGTTCGGTGGGCTTAAGGGCATAGTAGTTGTACCCTCTTTAAATACCATGGGTGCAAATGGATCTTCGCCACTAATGAGGGCATCTCCGCCGCATGCAGATAATGCAATGCCGAAGATTGCGGTGCAGCAAGAGAGATACAGGCGCTTCAGAGAAATAGTCATGTGGATTGATCGTTTGGGTTGTCGTCTTTCGGATGTTCGTGAGAGCCACCGTAAAAAGACTGAATTAAATCAAGAGGGGATCCCCAGGCAAGTTGCTGCATACGCATGCCACGGGATAAGAAACGCGCTAATTCTGAAAGCGCAAGTTGATAAACTTCACGTTTAAAGCCAATGACTGCATCTAGTTGAATCCAGAAGGGTACCCAGCGCCAGGCATCGAATTCGGGGTGTTCTGAAGCGCGTAGTTGGATATCGCTATCTAGACCTACGAGACGCAAGAGAAACCAAATTTGTTTTTGACCGCGGTATGCTGCTCTATGGACCCGAGTGGCATGTTGGCGGCGCAAGTATTCCTCAGGGACGTCGTAGCGAAGCCAATCCCTGGTGCGTCCAATAATTTGGACATGCTCCGGCAGTAAGCCAACCTCCTCTTGCAATTCGCGGTACATAGCCTGTTCAGGGCTTTCACCATGCTGAATCCCGCCCTGCGGGAACTGCCACGAATGCTGCCCAACGCGTTTTCCCCAGAAAACCTCGTTACGGCTGTTGAGGAGGACAATGCCGACATTCGGGCGATACCCTTCACGGTCAAGCATGATCGTGCCTCAAATCCTTTAAAATCAACGATTTGATTATATCCATACATGAAAGCCTCACAATCATTTCTCGCCACGCTAAAAGAAGCCCCCTCCGACGCTGAGGTGGTTTCGCACAAACTCATGGTACGTGCAGGTTTAATTCGTAAGCTCAGCGCAGGCATTTACAACTATTTGCCGCTGGGTTTGAAGGTTATCCGCAAAGTAGAAAACATTATTCGTGAGGAAATGAATCGTGCTGGCGCAATTGAATTACTCATGCCAATGATTCAGCCTGCTGAGTTGTGGCAAGAGACTGGTCGTTGGGAAAAAATGGGTCCAGAGTTGCTGCGCATCAAAGATCGCCATGATCGCGATTTTTTGATTCAGCCAACTTCTGAAGAGGTCATTACTGATTTGGCTCGAAATGAGATTAAGAGTTACAAGCAATTGCCAGTGAACTTCTATCAGATACAGACCAAGTTCCGTGATGAGCGTCGCCCTCGTTTTGGCATCATGCGTGGTCGTGAGTTCAGCATGAAGGATGCCTACTCATTTGATCGCGATGTTGAGGGTCTCAAGAAGTCTTATCAAATGATGTTTGATGCTTACACCCGCATCTTTAAGCGTATGGGCCTTCAGTTCCGTGCGGTAACCGCAGATAATGGCGCCATTGGTGGCTCTGGCAGTCAAGAGTTTCATGTGATTGCCGATACTGGTGAAGATGCGATTGTGTATTGCCCTAGCTCTGATTACGCAGCCAATTTAGAGGCGGCCGAGTCTTTAGCTTTAATTTCTACACGTGCCGCTGCAGCTGCTGCGATGGCCAAAGTGCCAACGCCTGACAAGACAAATTGCGCAGATGTAGCAAAGTTCTTAAATATTCCGCTTGAGAGCACAGTGAAGTCACTATTGTTTGCTGCGGATCAGGAAAAAGGTCCAGCTAAGCTATTTATGTTGTTGGTGCGCGGTGACCATGAGCTTAACGAAGTCAAAGTAAGCAAAATTCCGGGTATGGCTGAATCACGTTTTGCTACTGAAGCAGAAATCAAACAAGCTTGTAATGCGCCTGCAGGTTATTTAGGTCCCGTCGGAGTAAGTGCTGACGTGACTGTTGTTGCTGATCGCACGGTCGCTAATATGGCCGACTTTGTCTGTGGCGCCAATGATGCTGGTCATCACTTGACTGGTGTGAACTGGGGTCGCGATTTGTCTGAGCCTTTAGTGTTGGATATTCGTAACGCGGTGATCGGTGATCCTTCGCCGGATGGCAAAGGGGTTGTTGATATTTGCCGCGGCATTGAAGTGGGTCACGTATTTCAATTGGGTACTCGTTATTCAGAAGCAATGGGTTGCACTTACTTGGATCAACAGGGCAAAGCCCAGCCGATGGTGATGGGTTGTTACGGGATCGGTGTTACTCGTTTGCTTGGCGCTGCAATTGAGCAGGGCCATGATGAGAAGGGTATTATCTGGCCGATCTCAATGGCACCCTTCGAGGTGGTCATTTGCCCAATGGGTTACGAGAAATCAGAAGCCGTTAAAGTCGCATGCGATCAGTTGCATGACGAGCTATTAGCAGCTGGCGTTGATGTGATTCTGGATGATCGCAATGAACGCCCAGGCGCGATGTTTGCTGACTGGGAGTTAATTGGCGCACCATTCCGTGTAGTGATTGGTGATCGTGGTTTGGCAGACTCTCAAGTCGAATTTAAGGGCCGCACGGATGCTGAGTCCGAGAACATCCCACTAAATGACATCAAAGCAAAAGTGATTGCTGCAGTTCAAGCAGCGAAGATCTTAGTTAATTAATTATTTCTTAAAGAGCCCGCCAATACCCTTGGCGGCTCCTTTTGCAGCCATGGTGGCCATGGTGCGCGCCATTTTTCCACCCTTGAATTGCTTCATCATGGTTTGCATTTGCTCGAACTGCGCTAGCAGGCGATTGACCTCTTGCACTTCTACGCCAGAGCCGGCGGCAATGCGACGCTTACGACTGGCTTTAAGTAATTCAGGCTTTCTGCGCTCCCGAGGAGTCATGCTATCAATAATGCCGCGCATACGCGTAGTTTGTTTATCTGCATTGCTGAGATTTGCTTTGGAGGCGGCTTGTGCCATTTGGCTGGGTAACTTATCCATCAGACTAGCCATGCCACCCATCTTTTGCATTTGCATGAGTTGATCTCTAAAATCCTCTAGATCAAAACCACCTTTAGAAATCTTGCTGGCTAATTTTTCTGCCTTGGCAACGTCAACGTGTTGCTGAGCTTGCTCAACTAGAGCCAGAATATCGCCCATGCCCAGAATGCGATTTGCCATGCGTTCAGCATCAAATGCCTCTAGACCATCCATCTTTTCGGCGACGCCGATAAATTTGAGTGGAACACCAGTTACCTGTCGAACGGAGAGGGCTGCACCACCCCGAGAGTCGCCATCTAACTTAGTCAGGATCACGCCGGTAAGCGGGAGCGCTTCATGGAAGGCTTTAGCAGTATTGACAGCATCTTGACCCAGCATGGCGTCAACTACAAATAGGGTTTCAATTGGATTGAGGCTGGCATGCAAAGTTTTTATTTCTTGCATGAGGGCTTCATCAATACCAAGACGTCCTGCGGTATCCACAATCACCACATCAAAGTAATGGCGGCGTGCCCAATCTAGGGCAGCTACAGCAATGTCATTTGGTTTTTGACTAATGTCGCTCGGAAAAAACTCAGCGCCAACCTGCTTGGTAACAGTTTCTAATTGCTCAATCGCAGCAGGACGATAGACGTCACAAGAAACAGTCAGAACCTTCTTTTTCTTTTTCTCCTTCAACCACTTGGCGAGTTTGCCAACGGATGTCGTTTTACCCGCACCTTGTAAGCCGGCCATCAAGATAACTGCAGGAGGCTGGGTAGCAAGATTGAGTTCGCCGCTTTGATTGGTGTCGCCCATCATGACTTGGGCGAGTTCACGTTGAACTACGCCAACCAGAGCTTGTCCAGGACTGAGGCTCCCAACCACTTCCTCGCCAAGGGCTTTAAATTTGATTTGCTCAAGCAGTGACTTCACTACTGGCAGCGCTACGTCAGCCTCTAGCAAGGCCAAACGGATTTCCCGCAGCATTTCTGCGGTATTGTCTTCAGTGAGGCGGGCTTGGCCCCGCATTGTTTTAACAACGCGTGATAGGCGGTCGGTGAGGTTTTCTAGCATTTATCGATTAGACTTTCCAGATGGATATTTTAGGTTACTCAAGTTACGGATGGCTCCCTTCCGCACTTTATTTAGTGCTTTTGCTGGTTTTGAGCTTCAAAGCCAAGAGCGGCGTGGAGTCTGGACTCTCCAGCACTCTGGTCCAGGCTGCTATTTTTGTGATTTTGGTCATTCATGGGGTGCAATTGCATGACTCCGTCTTTACCCCTCAAGGCTTTGTATTTGGTTTTGCACAGGATTTGTCCTTGATTGCTTGGGTTGGCCTGGCCTTTTATTGGTTTCAATCTTGGTTTTTACCTATCTCAAGCTTACGTTGGATGGCCCTAATGTTTGCGCTCATTTGCGCATTGCTCCCTTCCATTTTTCCAGGGACCCTGCTTTCGCCGAAAGCGGTTTCAGATCCTTGGTTTAAGGGGCACTTCGTGGTGGCTACTGTTTCAGTGGGCTTGCTGAGTCTAGCAGCGATGCATGCCATGCTCATGAGCGTTCAAGATCGCGCATTGCATCGTCAGTTGGCAATCATTCCCAATGGCCGCCTTGCTCACTGGTTAGAGGATTTGCCCCCGCTCATGACAATGGAAAGTCTTTTGTTCAATTTGCTCTATGTTGGTTTTGCACTTCTGAGTTTGACCGTCTTCTCGGGTCTACTCTTTTCGCAAACCCTGTTTGGCAGACCTTTGTTGTTTGATCACAAAACCATTTTTGCTTTGGTTTCCTGGTTTTTGTTTGCTGGTCTTTTGATAGCGCGTTGGCGAGTAGGGCTGCGTGGCAGAGCGGCTATTCGATGGGTATTAAGTGCTTATACCGCTTTGTTGCTTGCATATGTCGGCAGTCGTTTTGTAGTTGAAGTCATTCTGCAGAGAGCTTAACCATTGTTTAAGTGGCTTTTATTATTTGCAGGTGCTGGTCTTTTTTATCTTTGGATTAAGGGTAAGAAGCAAGCGCAGTTCAACGCAGAAAACCCCCCTAAACCTAATAATAAGCCTGAGAGGCCTACTGCGCCTGAGGTAATGGTGCAATGCCAATACTGCAAAGTGCACCTTCCTCAGCCAGAAGCCTTTACTTTTGACAATCGTTTTTATTGCTCCAAAGAACATCTTCATGCTCTCGATTCAAATGGTTGGGTTGGGGATGCGCAATGGAGAATTTCGCCTAACCAAGACACTAGACCAGAAAATGTTATCCCTGATTTAGTGGTGATTCATCACATCAGTCTTCCCCCAGGCGATTTCAAAAATCAATCATCTAGTCAGCATATAGTCGACTTTTTCCAAAATAAGCTGGACCCAAACAAGCACCCTTATTTTGCGCAGATTGCCGACCAAAAGGTATCCAGTCATTTTTTGATTACCCGCTCTGGAGATTTAATTCAGTTTGTCTCTACACAGAACAAGGCTTGGCACGCTGGTATTTCATCATTTTTTGACAGGGAAAAGTGCAATGACTTTTCGATTGGCATTGAGATGGAGGGAGATGGAGATTCGCCATTCGAGGCTTCTCAGTATCAAGTTTTGGCAAATCTCATTACGAAATTGGCGAGCACTTATCCTCATTTGCAATTTGCGGGACACAGCGACATTGCGCCTGGTCGCAAAACTGATCCTGGAATTTATTTTGACTGGAAAAAGTTCCAAAAAGAGACAGGCATTTCTCCTGAAAAACTACCTTTTGGTCTAAGTTCTCGATAGTCTTATTTTTGTATGTGAGCGTACGCTTACTTTTTTAGCCTTTGTCTAAAACGGGTCAAAAAATCCGCACCAAAATGACCCCAGAATAAGTGGAAAACTTAGTAAAAATACTAATAAATATTTGTCATAAATGGCTTACCAATTATCAAATATTTCCCTATACTTAGTGCCTAATGCGCTTCGAAACACTAGATGTAGTGTTTGAATCTAGCAACACCTCATTGTTTTTTAACGATATTTTGTCCAAATAACTATATATATACGCAGGAGCAACATGACATACGCTAATCCACAGACAGCAGGCCAACCAGCTGGAGCGAATAACCCAGGAATGAGTCCTGCAGGGGCGGTAAATCAAGCCCCTTCTGCCAGCTTTGTGGCTGGTGGTGTTGGTGGCACCCAGGCAACCCAATTGTCTGATTACAAAATTATTCGCCGTAATGGTTCAGTTGTAGCGTTTGAGCCATCAAAAATTGCGATTGCAGTAACCAAGGCATTTTTAGCGGTTAATGGTGGACAAGGCGCTGCATCAGCACGTGTTCGCGAACAAGTAGAGCAGTTGACCCACTCTGTTGTGCGCGCATTGTTGCGTAGCCGCCCAAATGGCGGAACTTTCCACATCGAAGATATTCAAGACCAAGTTGAATTGGCTTTGATGCGTAGTGGTGAGCACAACGTTGCTCGTGCTTACGTCCTCTATCGTGAAAAGCGCAACCAAGAGCGCGCTGCTCAGCAAGAAGTTTCCCAAGAAGCACAAACTGCGAATCAAGCTGGCGAGTCTGGCATCAAGGTAACTGACAACGGTGTTGAGAAGTGGCTTGATATGGCTGCTTTGCGTACTGTGATTGAGGCAGCTTGCGAAGGTTTGGGTAATAACATTGATGCAACACCAATCATTACTGAAACCATCAAGAACTTGTACGACGGCGTACCAATGGCGCAGGTGTATGACTCTGCTATTTTGGCTTCCCGTACTTTGATTGAAAAAGATCCGGCCTATAGCCAAGTAACAGCGCGTATTTTGATGCACGTGATTCGTAAAGAAATCTTTGGCAAGGAAGTATTGCAGGGCGATACGCAAGCCGAATACAGCACTTATTTTGCGAAGTACATCAATGAAGGTATCTCTGCTGAGTTGCTGGACCCACGCATGCGTGAGTTTGACTTGCCACGCTTGGCTGCAGCCTTGAACGCCAGCCGTGATTTGCAATTCAACTATCTCGGCTTGCAAACTTTGTATGACCGCTATTTCTTGCACATTGAAGAGCGTCGTATTGAAATGCCACAGGCTTTCTTTATGCGCGTGGCAATGGGCTTGTCTTTGAATGAGATGGATCGTGAGCGTCGTGCAATCGAGTTCTATGAAATCCTATCTACATTTGATTTCATGTCCAGCACACCAACATTGTTCAATTCAGCAACTACTCGCCCACAGCTTTCTAGCTGCTACTTGACGACAGTGGATGATGATTTGGATGGAATTTACGAAGCATTGAAAGAAAATGCTTTGTTGTCTAAGTTTGCCGGTGGTTTGGGCAATGACTGGACTAACGTTCGTGCGTTGGGAAGCCATATCAAAGGTACTAACGGTAAATCACAGGGTGTTGTGCCGTTCTTGAAAGTGGTGAACGACACTGCAGTTGCTGTTAACCAGGGTGGTAAGCGTAAAGGTGCGGTCTGCGCCTACTTGGAAACATGGCACTTAGATATCGAAGAGTTCTTGGAGTTGCGTAAGAACACTGGTGACGACCGTCGTCGTACCCATGATATGAATACCTCAAACTGGATTCCTGATTTGTTCATGAAGCGTGTAATGGAAGGTGGCGATTGGACTTTGTTCTCACCATCAAACACTCCAGATTTGCATGACAAATTCGGCAGAGCATTTGAAGAGGCTTATGTTGCCTATGAGCAAAAAGCGGATCGTGGTGAATTGAAGCCATTCCGCCGTATCCCGGCGCAACAGTTGTGGCGCAAGATGCTTGGCATGTTGTTTGAAACAGGTCACCCATGGATTACTTTCAAAGATCCTTGCAACATTCGTAGTCCACAGCAGCATGTCGGTGTAGTTCACTCATCCAACCTCTGTACTGAGATCACCCTCAATACAAACGAGACTGAAATTGCGGTTTGTAACTTGGGCTCTGTGAACTTAACGGCTCACATGACTACAGATGCCAACGGCAAGATGATTTTGGATCACGAGAAGCTCCAAAGAACTGTGCGTACTGCAATGCGCATGTTGGATAACGTGATTGATATCAACTACTACGCAGTTGCTAAAGCACGTAATTCGAACTTGAAGCACCGTCCAGTGGGCATGGGCATCATGGGCTTCCAGGATTGTTTGCATATGCAGCGTATTCCTTACGCTAGCGATGAGGCTGTGAAGTTTGCTGACTCTTCAATGGAAGCGGTTTGCTACTACGCATACCAAGCATCCAATGAATTGGCTGAAGAGCGTGGCGTTTACAGCACCTACAAAGGTTCCTTATGGGATCGCGGCATTCTCCCGCAGGATTCAGTAGCCATGTTGGCGGCCGAGCGCGGTGGTTACGTAGAGGTAGATAACTCTTCTACTATGGATTGGAGTGGTTTACGTGCACGCATCAAGCAATACGGTATGCGCAACTCCAATTGCGTGGCAATTGCGCCAACAGCAACGATTTCAAATATTATTGGTGTTTCAGCTTGTATCGAGCCTACATTCCAGAACTTGTTTGTGAAGTCGAACCTTTCAGGCGAATTCACAGTGGTAAATGAGTATTTGGTGCGTGATTTGAAAGATCGCGGTCTTTGGGATGAGGTGATGATTGCCGACTTGAAGTACTTTGATGGCACATTGTCGAAAATTGACCGCATTCCGCAAGATTTGCGTGATTTGTATGCAACAGCCTTTGAAGTGGAGCCAAGCTGGTTGGTTGAGGCAGCATCCCGCCGTCAAAAGTGGATCGACCAAGCGCAATCACTCAACATTTACATGGGCGGCGCTTCCGGTAAGAAATTGGATGACACTTACAAATTAGCTTGGTTACGTGGCTTGAAGACCACTTATTACCTCCGCACAATGGCTGCAACTCACGTTGAGAAATCAACTGTTACTAGCGGTCAGTTGAATTCGGTTTCTAGTGGTGGTGGCGTGAATGGTACTGATGCGGCAGCGGCGCAAGAATTAGATGGCCCAGCCTGCACAATGCGCCCAGGCGATGCTGGTTTCGAAGAATGTGAAGCATGCCAATAAGCGATTTGCTTATTGGTCAGAATAAAAGAATTAGGAGAAAGTTATGTTGAATTGGGAAGAAGAAGTCGCTCCGGCACTAGCCAAGGCGAATCTTGCACCGCAACCGGTTGCAGTCGAGCCACAGCGCCCACAGGTGGATCAGGTTGCTCAAGTAGCCCCTCAAGTTGTTTCTGCCGGCCCATCACAAGCTGCTGCTGCAGTTAGTGGCGCCGCCTTGCGTGTTAATGCCGCTGACAAGCGCGTCATTAATGCCAAGACTGACGTTAATCAGTTGGTTCCATTTAAATATAAATGGGCTTGGGAGAAGTATTTAGCTGGTTGCGCAAATCACTGGATGCCACAAGAGATCAATATGAACCGCGATATCGCGCTTTGGAAAGATCCGAATGGCCTAACAGAGGATGAGCGTCGCATCATCAAGCGCAATCTGGGTTTCTTTACAACTGCAGATTCTTTGGCAGCAAACAACATTGTTTTGGGTACTTATCGCCACATTACCGCTCCAGAATGCCGCCAATACCTATTGCGCCAGGCTTTTGAAGAGGCAATTCATACCCACGCGTACCAATATATTGTTGAATCTTTGGGCTTAGATCAATCCGAAATCTTCAATGCGTACAACGAAATTGAATCTATTCGCGCGAAAGATCAGTTCTTAATTCCGTTTATTGATGTTTTAACTGACCCGAATTTTCAGACTGGCACATTAGAAAACGATCAAAAGTTACTCCGATCACTCATTGTTTTTGCTTGTGTGATGGAAGGTTTGTTCTTTTATGTTGGTTTTACGCAAATACTTGCAATGGGTCGTCAAAACAAAATGACGGGTGCTGCTGAGCAGTATCAATACATCCTTCGCGATGAGTCTATGCACTGCAATTTCGGCATTGATTTGATAAACCAAATCAAGCTGGAGAACCCGCAGCTATGGACTTCCGAGTTCAAAGATGAGATCAAATCCATCTTCGAAAAAGCAGTCGAATTAGAGTACCGTTATGCCGAAGATACGATGCCTCGCGGAGTGCTCGGATTGAACGCTCCGATGTTCAAAGGGTACCTAAGATACATCTGTAATCGCAGATGTTTGCAAATAGGACTTGACGCGATGTTCCCAAATGAAGAGAATCCATTTCCATGGATGTCAGAAATGATTGATCTTAAGAAAGAAAGAAACTTTTTTGAGACACGCGTTATTGAGTATCAAACTGGCGGTGCGCTAAGTTGGGAGTAGTAAGCAGTAAGTAAGCGCATAGCCGGCTAAATTGGAGATTAGACGGTTGGATAGTTTAAGAAGTCAGCAAAAACAGACTCAAATCCGAAAACCCTTGCTCAAGGGTGTCTGGGCTATTCTCTCCATTTTTTCCAGCACATTTAAGAAGCCGTTGTCCTTTGGGACCACGGCTTTTTTTCCAGGATTCATTAGCGTGCAGCACCTAGCATCAAGCCGCGCGCCGATGAATGGCTCGCTCGTCAGATCCAAAAGGTTGCAAAACCAGGCGGAAATGAGTGGTCGGGTCTTCTTAATGTAGTTTGTACTAATCCTCACGTGAAGGAGTATTAATATGGCAATCGCCAAGAAAAAACCTGCTGCAAAGAAACCAGCTGCTAAGAAAAAAGTAGTTGCTAAGAAGCCTGCTGCTAAAAAAGTAGCTAAGAAGAAGCCTGCTGCTAAAAAAGTAGCTGCTAAAAAGCCAGCTGCTAAAAAAGTAGCTAAGAAGCGTCCTGCTGCTAAAAAAGCTGCTGCTAAGAAGCCTGCTGCTAAAAAAGTAGCTAAGAAGCGTCCTGCTGCTAAGAAGCCTGCTGCTAAAAAAGTAGCTCGTAAAGTAGCTGCTAAAAAGCCAGCTGCTAAAAAAGTAGCTCGTAAAGTAGCAAAAAAAAAGTAAGTAAGCCTGCTGCGAAGAAAGCGGGCTCTGCTGTAAAAAAGCCCGCGGCTAAGAAAGCTGCACCAGCGACTAGTGCGTTGAATCCTGCTGCTGCTTGGCCCTTCCCAACTGGCACACGTCCTTAATTGGACGGGTGTTACTAGAAGGGGTCTCTCACGAGACCCCTTTTTTTATTTCTGGATTATTAAACGAGTGATCCTAGGCCAGCTAGGACTGTTTTTGCTTAGAAGCTAAAGCCAAACGCCGCTTTAAATTGCTCAGTGATCTGATCTTTGCTCAATTGGTGATTTTGTGGTCCCTGGTGGGTAATTTTGATTGAACCCATCAAACTAGCAAGTCGACCAGTGGTGTCCCAGTCCATGCCGTTTTCTAAACCAAACAGCAATCCACCGCGGAATGCATCTCCGCAACCTGTTGGATCTACTACTTTTGCAGCTGGTACCGGGGGAATGGCAATG
This sequence comes from Polynucleobacter sp. MWH-S4W17, assembly GCF_018687535.1. Lineage (NCBI taxonomy): Bacteria > Pseudomonadati > Pseudomonadota > Betaproteobacteria > Burkholderiales > Burkholderiaceae > Polynucleobacter > Polynucleobacter sp. MWH-S4W17. The sequence continues at coordinate 207,972 of NZ_CP061295.1, forward strand.
CATTTACCCTCAAAGTAGATATCCGCACCTTCAGCACCTTTAGTAACGATCAGTGCCTTGACTCGCTCAGCCACTTTTGCCAAGCTCAAGCCCGTTCTTTGAGAAAGCATTTCTCCTTCATAGTCATTTACCGCCAAGTAGCTAGCGATATCTACCAATTCCAGAAGCTCGGGACCATTAAACATTGGTAAACCTTGGCCTGGATCAAAGATAAAGGGAATATTGGCATCGGCCAATTGATGGCAGTGCTCCCACATTCCTTGGCGACCGTCGGGCGCAACGATTCCTAATTTCACTGGACCTTTAGCGTTCTTGCTACGCTCAACCACAACTGCCGAGACTTGGTTCAGGTGGGATTCCCCCATGGCGCCTGGATGGAAAGCAGTGATTTGGTTATTAGCTTGATCGGTGGTGATCATGGCTTGTGCGGTAAACGCTTGATCGATCTGGCGAATATGGCTCGCATCAATTTTGAGTTGCTCAAGGCGGCCCATGTAAGGCGCAGCATCACCACCCACTGTAGCCATGATGATCGGATCGCCGCCCAAAAGATTGAGGTTGTAGGCAATATTGCCAGCGCAACCACCAAACTCGCGGCGCATAGTTGGCACCAAAAAGGCTACGTTCAGGATGTGAATCTGTTCGGGGAGGATCTGATCGGCAAATTTGCCTTCAAAGTTCATGATGGTGTCGTAGGCAATAGAGCCGCAGATCAAGCTAGCCATAAATTACTTTCTTTATAAAAATTGGGTGTAAATGTGGTGTTTTTGAATTGATTTAGGGGTAGAGCACTCGAACGCGATAGCCCGCAGCATTCGGTGGAAGAGAAATAAGCAACTCAAGCTGCAGCGTTTCACTAGAAGGGATCCCCTTTTTTAAAAAATCAGGATGAGATTCTTGCCAAGCTTTGGGCAGCCACTCTTGTGGAGTGAATTGCAGTAATTTGATTTCAGATTCTTCTGCATCAGTCAAAGAAATTTCTAAATTTGGAGCTAAAACGGCAATAGCTAGACGATTTTTTATCTCCACTTGCAACAGAGATTGATTTGCAGGGTTTTTAAGGCCCTCACGCGCGTTTTCTGGCGCAAGTGCGGCGGAAGTTATTTTCCATGCAGAAAAATCGCTCACAGTGCGATCTAGACATCCTAGTGCACGACAAAGTTTTGCATCGATACGTTGTAAAACATGAAACGCACTAACGGAAATGGAATTCGATGTCCCATCAATTCGTGGTGCTAATGCAGGAAGCAATGAATTTCTGGAGAGATGCTCTCCAAAAACTAGGAGCAGCAGAAGTAAGGCGGCTAGAAAGACGAACTTAAGACTTTTTTTTTGAGCAGGTGCAGCAAAAGTAGATTCAGAATGACTTTGCTTGTCCTTGTGTAAGGTGCCGTGCAAGCAAACCCAACCTTCACTCTCTTTCCAGACAGAGAGCTTGAGCCATTGGCTATAAGTAGCAATCACTTCTTCTGCTTGGCGGGCAAGTACACCAGATAAAACAATACGTCCGCCTATTTTCATCTTGTTGACTAAGGCAGGAGCAAGAACTTGCAGTGGATTTGCCAGAATATTGGCCATCACGATGTCGTATTTGTTTTCAGCAGCCAATTCGAGCGCACCCTCGTTTGGAAGCACGAAGCGAATAGTGGTGTTGTTGATTTCTGCATTGCTACGAGCAGCTACCATCGCCTGTGGATCAATATCGGTGCCGATCACTGGCTTACAACCCAGCTTTGCGGCAGCAATTGCCAAAATGCCTGAGCCACAACCGTAATCCAAGAGACTTTGATTTTGTAAATGACTTTGTTGCTCAAGCCAAAGAAGGCATAAATGCGTGGTTGGGTGACTACCGGTGCCAAATGCGAGACCTGGATCAACTGCAAGGCAGATCGCATTGGGATCAGTCGGTGCATCGTGCCAAGATGGCACTACCCAAATCCGCTCACCAATCTGAATGGGTGCAAATTGACTTTGGGTTAAGCGAACCCAGTCTTGCTCTTCGACTGTTTTTTCTTGGGGAGGTGCTAGATGAAAGCCTGCCTCCTTAAGGGATGCGAGTAGTTCGGGAATAAATTCTGCGCTGCCTGAAGCATCAATCTCTGGATTAAAAAGCGCGGTTACTGCGGATCTATCCCAAGCCTGTACTTCTGGATGAAGCCCAGGCTCTCCATAAAGTGGGTTTTCGTCATAGCCACCAGCAGCATCATCTTCAACTGTGACGGACAGGGCACCCAAATCCAAAAGCGCATCACCCAAAGGCTCGGCGGTTTCAGCAGCTACCGTGAATACCAGTTCACGATAAGACATGAGGCGCTTTCATCATTAGGATTTACCGCGACTCGCAGCTTGCTCTTCTAAGCGATGCTCTAAGTAGTGAATGCTGGTACCGCCTTCAATGAAGTTCGGATCTAGCATGAGCTCACGGTGGAGTGGAACGTTGGTTGTAATGCCGTCAATCACCATCTCAGAGAGCGCAATCTGCATACGGCGAATGGCTTGCTCACGAGTATTACCGTAAGAAATCAATTTACCAATCATGGAGTCGTAGTTTGATGGCACCACGTAACCACTGTAAGCATGTGAATCAACCCGAATACCAGGGCCTCCAGGCATGTGGAATGAACCAATTTTGCCAGGGCTCGGGGTGAACTTGAATGGATCTTCAGCATTCAGACGGCACTCAATGGCATGACCACGGAAAACAATGTCTTTTTGGCGATAGCTGAGTTTCAGGCCAGCGGCAATACGAATTTGTTCCTGAACGATATCCACACCAGTAATCATTTCTGTCACTGGATGCTCTACCTGAACACGGGTATTCATCTCAATGAAGAAGAATTCGCCATCTTCGTAGAGAAATTCAAAAGTACCGGCGCCACGGTAGCTAATCTTGCGACAGGCTTCTGCGCAACGCTCGCCAATTTTGGCGATAAGACGACGATCAATGCCTGGTGCCGGTGCTTCTTCAATCACTTTTTGGTGGCGACGCTGCATAGAGCAATCGCGCTCACCCAACCAAATCGCATTGCCATGGGTGTCAGCCAAAATTTGAATCTCTACGTGGCGAGGTTTTTCTAAAAACTTCTCCATATAGACTTCTGGGTTACCAAAAGCACGGCCCGCTTCTTCTCGGGTCATATTGACAGCGTTGATCAGCGCAGCTTCAGTGTGAACCACTCGCATGCCACGACCGCCACCACCGCCAGCAGCTTTAATGATTACTGGATAACCAACCTTTTTTGCTGTTGCAATAATCTCTTTTGGATTATCAGGAAGCGCGCCCTCTGATCCGGGTACGCAAGGGACACCAGCTTTAATCATGGCGCGTTTTGCGGAAACTTTGTCACCCATTAAGCGAATGGAAGCGGCTGTAGGACCAATAAAGGCAAAGCCAGATTTCTCAACCCGCTCTGCAAAGTCAGCGTTTTCAGAAAGGAAGCCATAACCAGGGTGAATTGCTTCTGCATCAGTAACTTCCGCTGCAGAAATAATCGCTGGCATATTCAGATAGCTGAGCGGAGATGGCGCTGGCCCGATACAAACAGCTTCATCAGCAAGTTTTACATACTTGGCTTCTTTATCTGCTGTGGAGTACACCACCACAGTTTTAATTCCCAACTCGCGGCATGCGCGTTGGATACGGAGAGCAATTTCTCCCCGATTGGCAATCAGAATCTTATCGAACATGTCGGCTCTGAGTTAAATAGCAGTGAATTGGAATTGAGCTAAAGGTAGTCAATTAAGCGATGATGAAAAGCGGCTGGTCAAATTCAACACCTTGACCATTCTCACAAAGAATTTCTTTGATCACGCCAGCATGCTCGGATTCGATTTCATTAAGCAACTTCATTGCTTCAATAATGCAAAGCGTTTGACCTACTTTTACAGTGTCGCCAATGTTGACAAAGTTGGGAGACTCTGGGTTTGGAGCGCGGTAGAAGGTCCCCACCATTGGTGAGCGTGCAATAGAACCAGTTTCAACCGCGGGAGCTTCTGCAGCAGGGGCTGTTGCAACAGGTGCACTAGCTGCTGGTGTGGCTTGCATCGCAGGGGCCGGATTGGCATAAACCATTTGGCCAACTGGCGCAGGAGATCCAGCGTTCACAATACGAACACGATCTTCGCCTTCATTTACTTCTAACTCTGAAATGCCTGATTCAGAAACTAGGTCGATCAATGTTTTTAGTTTTCTCAGATCCATGTGAGTGCTTCCTCTCTTCTAATTCTTTAAATAGTTTTATTTCTGCAAGCGAGCAATAGCTGCTTGCAGGGCTAACTCATAGCCAATCGCGCCAAGGCCACAAATCACCCCGGTTGCAATATCGGACAAATAGGAATGTTTACGGAATTCTTCGCGCTGATGAATATTGGATAAATGGACTTCGGTAAAAGGGATGGCTACCCCAGCCAAAACATCGCGTAATGCGACGCTTGTGTGGGTAAAGGCACCCGGGTTAATGATGATGAAATCAACCCCATCTTGTTTAGCCTTTTGAATGCGGTCAATTAACTCGCCTTCATGATTGCTTTGAAAAGTGCCGAGGTCAACAGACTGCGCTTTTGCCAGTTCGCCGAGCCTTTGGTGGATATCTTCCAGGGTAGTTTTTCCGTAAACATCAGGTTCACGAGTACCTAATAGATTTAGGTTTGGGCCCTGAATTACGAGAATTGAAGCTTTTTTCGACATAGATCCCTGTTTTTAGAGGCAGTTAAGCGTAAATTGCTAAATAACATCATGCTCGATTGCTTATGAAGGGAAGTATACCTTTTTAAAGCAAGGAATAGACTAAAAACTCACTACAAAAACAGGAATTTTCATTGCTTTTAAAGGCAGATATCAGAATTAATGCTTAATTATTAGGCAAAAATTGATCGATAGAAAAATCCATTCACAGCTTATAAATACTTATAAAGCTGATTTAATGGCATTTCTGATGTCATCTTCGCTTATCTTACCTAATTTGCTATAGCTGGCCTTACCTTTGGCATTGATGATGATGGTGTAGGGAAGGGCGCCTTGGGAATTTCCCAGTTGCTTAGAAAGATTGCTACCTTCAAGACCACCAATTACAATCGGATAGCTCACTGGAGTTTTTGAAAGAAATTCACGAATATTGGAGGGTGAATCGATGCCAATGCCAACAAATAAGACATTTTGCTGCAAGAACTCTTGCTGAAGCTTATCTAAAGCAGGCATTTCTTCGACACATGGGGGGCACCAGGAGGCCCAAAAGTTCACCACCAGCACTTTACCCTGCCATTCTTGGGTGTTGACGGTTTTTCCATCCGGCGTTTGCCAAGAATTGGCAAAAAATGCTTTAACAGCAGGATCGCTGGCCAAACCAGTTTTATAAATCCACTGGGAGGTTAGTACGCCCCCAAGGAGCGCCAAAAGGCTAATTGCGACGATGATGATCAATTGTCTACGGTTCATTGCAACTCCTTCGCTAAAATTCGCTAATGCATATACATATCTTGGGCATTTGCGGTACTTTCATGGGCGGCATTGCCGCAATTGCGAGGCAGGCTGGACACCGCGTTACTGGTTGCGATGCCAACGTCTATCCACCAATGAGTACGCAGCTTGAAGCTCAAGGCATCGAACTGATTGAGGGATTTTCCCCCGATCAATTATCTCAGTTTGAGACCATGCCTGATTTATTCGTGATTGGCAATGTGGTTTCTCGCGGCAATCCATTGATGGAAGCAATTCTCAATCAAGGGCTACCCTATATCTCTGGCCCGCAATGGTTGGGCGAACAAGTTTTGTATGGACGACATGTCTTGGCCGTAGCGGGTACGCATGGCAAGACAACTACTTCAGCCATGCTGACTTGGATTTTAGAATTCAATGGTTACAAGCCGGGCTATCTCATCGGTGGCGTGCCCCTGAATTTCACGGTGTCTGCACGTTTAGGTGAGAGTAAATATTTTGTCATTGAGGCTGATGAATATGACACAGCTTTCTTTGATAAGCGTAGTAAGTTTGTTCACTATCGACCACGTACCGCCCTATTGAATAACCTAGAGTTTGATCACGCCGATATTTTTGCTGATCTTGCGGCGATCGAAACGCAATTTCATCATTTAGTGCGCACTGTTCCTGGCGATGGTTTACTGGTTGTAAATGGCGAGGAGCCTGCATTGGCGAGCGTGATTACGCGTGGCGCTTGGGCGCCTGTAGAGCGGTTCGGGCAAGAACTCAAAAATGAATGGTCTTTAATTGCTCAAGAGGCTGATAGCTTCATCGTGCGCAAGGCAGGTAAAGAAGTAGCCACTGTGAAATGGGCGCCTGATTCTGGTGTGATGGGTAGACACAATCAACTCAATGCACTTGGTGCGATTGCTTGCGCAAATCATATTGGTATCTCGCCAGCAGATTCTGCACGTGCATTGGCAGAATTTAAGAATGTAAAGCGTCGCTTGGAAACGATTGGTGTTGCAAATGACATCACGGTCTATGATGATTTTGCCCACCATCCAACCGCGATCACGACTACAGTTGATGGCCTTCATCGCCGTGTTGGTAAAGCACGCATCTTGGCGGTGCTTGAGCCACGTTCAAATACGATGAAGCTCGGTGTCATGAAAGCTCAACTTCCTGGAAGTCTAGAGGCTGCTGACAAAGTATTTGCCTATGGCGCTAATGCCGGCAAGGAATCATTGGGATGGGATTTGGCAGAAGTCTTATCTCCACTCAATAAGCAAGAACAGGGTAAAGCACATGCCTTTGATGATCTTGAAGCTCTGGTGAAGGCGGTTGCGCATGAGGCTAAGCCTGGCGATCATATTTTGGTGATGAGTAATGGCGGGTTTGGTGGCGTGCATCAGAAAATATTAAAAGCCATTTCGGCGCAGTAAAAAATAAGAATCAACAACAAAAGCAAAAATAGAAAGCAAATCATGGGCGATAGATTAAAAGACAAAGTAGCCATCATTACTGGTGCCGCTAAGGGTATTGGTTTTGCTACTGCTCAGCGTTTTGCAGAAGAGGGTGCAAAAGTCATCATTACTGATATCAGCCAGGAGGCCGTTAATAGTGCGGCAGAAAAAACGCCTAATGCCGAAGGCTATGCCATGAATGTCACGGTTCGCGCTAGCGTTCAGTCTGTTGTAGATCAGGTAATGCAAAAGCACGGACGGATTGATATCTTGATCAACAATGCTGGCATTACTCAAGATGCACGCTTAATTAAGATGACCGAAGCTCAGTTTGATACTGTGATTGATGTCAATCTGAAGGGTGTATTCAATTGCACCCAGATAGTCGTACCGCATATGCTGGAAGCTGGCTCTGGCGCAGTGGTTAATGCATCAAGCGTTGTGGGTCTCTACGGTAATTTTGGCCAAACCAATTACTCGGCTACTAAATTTGGTGTGATTGGTTTTACAAAAACATGGGCGCGTGAATTAGGAGCTAAAGGCATTCGAGTCAATGCGGTGTGCCCAGGTTTTATCGCCACTGAAATGGTCATGGCCATGCCAGAAAATATTGTGCAAGATATTGAAAAGCGCAGTTGGCTTGGTCGCCTAGGCACCCCAGCAGAAATGGCAAATGTGTATTTATTCTTAGCGAGCAATGAGGCAAGCTATGTCAATGGAGTGGCATTAGAGGCCAGCGGCGGGATCTCGCTCTAAGCATGAATCTTTTATACGAAGAAGGTGGCGATATTAAGATCGCCACAGTCCAGTCTGCTTCAGGGGCTGGCGATACAGAGTCTTGGCAAGCCACGAGCCTTTCTGGAAAAAAAATCAAGCTCAAGGCCAAAGAGGTATGGCTGCGTTTTGAAAAGCCAGAAGCTCAAATAGCCATGGATGAAGCCAACACACTTACTGCTGATATTGATTTACAGTTCCTTTGGGATTGCGCACCTGATGAAGAGTTTGGCTTGGTTGATGTGGCTCATGAGTACTTTGGCTCACAAGCGAGCATTCCGCAGCAAGTTGCTCTGGCGATTGCCTTGCAAGGTGCGCCAGTATTTTTCCGTCGCAAAGGGCGCGGACGGTTTCAGAGAGCTCCACTAGAGCAGTTACAGGCTGGATTGGCTGCTTTAGAGCGCAAGCAAAAAGAACTTGAACAGCAATCCGTTTGGCAGCAAGAGTTGGTTGCTGGCATCTTCCCTGAGTCACTGAAGTCTTCAGCCAAGCAATTACTTTTCTCGCCCGATAAAAATACCTCCGCCTATAAGACATTGATCGCAGCCTGTACTGAAACCGGGGAGTCTCCGGCGCAACTGATGATTCGTTGTGGCGCAATCGACTCTCCTTTGGCGTATCACCAGGGATTGTTTCTCAAAGCCCATTTCCCGAATGGTGCGGATCACAACCCGGCTATTAGCATTGATCAATCGGCATATGCATCAGCGGTTGCTGAGCTACCTCTTGCTCAGGTCCAGGCATTTTCCATTGATGATTCCGGTACTACCGAGATTGACGATGCCCTATCAGTTACACCAATTGAGGGTGGTCATCGGGTGGGTATTCATATCGCCGCTCCTGGACTGGCAATTACAAAAGATGATCCATTGGATCAAGTCGCTCGTAATCGAATGTCCACGGTGTACTTTCCGGGTGACAAGATTACGATGTTGCCTGATTCAGTCATTGAGCAATTCTCATTAGATGAGGGTATGCCAAGACCGGCCTTATCGATCTATGTTGATATTGATGCTGAAGGTATTGCTAATCGAGCGAGCTTGCAGATGCGTGCTGAGATGGTGCCGATGGCTGCTAATTTACGCCTAGAAAATATTGAGCATCTCGTGAGTGAGGAAAGTCTGTTGGATGAGGGTTCTAACTACCCGTATCGCAAAGAGCTGGCTACTCTATGGCAAGCTGCTAAACATCTGCATGCAGGGCGTCAAGAGAAGCGCGTAGCAAATGGTTTGCGTGCTGAGCAGTTAGGTGTCACAGATCCAAATGCCCTAGCAAGAGACTTTCATTTTCAGATTCAAGACGTTGATGGGGTGCAGCGTGTAGAAATCACCCCACGTCAACGCGGCTCTATTTTGGATACGATCGTTGCCGAGTGGATGATTTTCTGTAATAGCGCCTCAGGACAGCTTCTAGCAGATCATGGTCTTCCTGGGTTATTCAGAACTCAAAAGGGTTGGGGTCCATTGCGTACCCGGATGCAAACCACTCCCGGACCTCATGAAGGCCTTGGTTTGGACTATTACGCCTGGTGTACATCTCCTTTACGTCGGTATTCTGATTTGGTAAATCAATGGCAACTCATTGCGCTAGCAAAGCATGGCGTTACTGCCAAGATGGTTGCCCCATTCCCGCCGAGAGACGCTACCTTGATGGGTATTGCTGCTGACTTTGAATCTTGCTATCAAGCTTATGGCGAGTTCCAAGATCGCTTAGAAAAGTATTGGTGTTTACGTTGGATTACTCAAGACGGTGATTCGAAAACAGTGCATGTGCGCCATTTAAAAGAGGGTATGTCCAGAGTGGAGTTAGTACCTCTACATCTACCTATCCCTGAATTGGCAACCCATCCACGCATGACCCGTGCGGAAGTAGTGATCGCAGATGTAGATTTGCTGCAGCTAAGTGCTGGCGTTCGTGTGTTGGAGATCGAGGCAAAAATTGAATCTCCTGAAAAGCCTTCGGCTGATCAGGCTACCGAGCAGACTCCAGAGCAAGTGGTTTCGGATAATCCCAAAGAAGATGCTAGCCCAGATTAAATCGCTGGAGTTTCCATGTCCTGAAAGGCTTGCTGGGGCCTTGCGTTACTTGCGCAGCGCCTGGAATCGCCACCCATTCCGATTTGCCTTGTGCGCTTCAATACTGATCCACATTGTTTTCTTATCTTTCCGATGGGGCGTTGGAGAGATTCAGAACCGCAGACTCAATACGCCATTGAGCGTGGTTTTAGTAAACGCCAGCAATAAAACGCCACCTCAAAAAGCGAATAAGTTGGCGCAGGCTGATTTGCAGGGTGGCGGTAAAACAGAAACTCAAGATGCCACAGCAATGCACCGCGCAAGATTGGGTGCAGAGGCGCGACTAGAGGTTTTAGAAAAGCAGCAAAAACAAATGCTCGCTAAGCTAGATGAGCAGCGCAGTCGATCAGGCGGTCGCAAGAGTGGCGATGAGCAAAAAATTACGCCTCAATTAAATTCTTTAGAGGCTGAGTTAGCTAAACGCTTACAAATTGATGGCAAAGAGCCTAGACGTAAAGTATTGACTGGAGCCAATACCAAAGCAGTTACCTTTGCGCATTATTACGATGCGATGCGTCAAAAGATTGAGGCTTACGGTAGCGCTTTTTTCCCAAGGGCGAGTGGGCATCCCTTGTACGGCAGTCTAGTTATTGTCGTTAGCGTTGATAACCAAGGCAGAATCACTACAAACGCTCAAGGCAAGGATGGGCTCTCGATTGGCCGTAGTTCTGGTAATCCCGAGTTAGATCGCCAAGCGCTGGCAATTGTGAGAGCCTCTGCACCATTTGGTCCTTTTCCTTCAGAAATGCGCAATCAAATCGATGTCTTAGATTGGATCTCTACCTTTGAGTTCACACGTGATGGGGTAGATCGCCTCGAGCTGCGCCATTAATATTATTTGAAAAGTTTGCTAACTCAATTTACAAATTCGCTTATTCTGTAGTCATCATGAGCTCTACCGATTCCTCCTCCCTACATACCGATCCAAGCCTTTTTGCTGGCGTGGATGTCTATGTGGTTGCGGGTAATCCGATTGCTCATAGCAAGTCCCCAGTAATACATCAACGCTTTGCGGAACAGGCAAAGCAACGGATGCACTATGGACGTCTTCAGCCGGATATAGATTCATTTGCCCAAGCAGCGCAATCTTTTTTTGCTGCGGGGGGTAAGGGCATGAATGTCACTGTGCCGTTCAAGCTAGATGCTCAAAATCTGGCTGATGTATTAACGCCGCGTGCTCAATTGGCTGGTGCCGTTAACACTTTGTGGAAGACGGAAGGCAAAATTTTTGGTGACAACACCGACGGTGCTGGTCTAGTGCGTGATTTACTGGCTCAAGGTATTTCACTGCATAGCGCTCGCATTTTATTGGTCGGTGCTGGTGGGGCTGCCCGGGGTGTAATAGGTCCATTGCTTGAGCAATCTCCTAAGTCCCTCATCATTGCCAATCGTTCCAGCGCAAAGGCGGATGAGTTGGTTAAGCTATTTGCAGATTTAGCCGGCTCTAAGGAGGTAGCACTGGAGTCACGTACTTTGGCTGATTTAGAGGATGTTGCAAAAACTCAGCACCCATTTGATTTGGTGATCAATGCCACAGCTGCTGGTTTAACCGATGAGTCCCCATTGATGCCCGAAGCGGTAGCTAATATTTTTGTGCCCAGCTCTTTCGCTTATGACATGGTCTACGGTAAAACTACTGTATTCATGCAGCAGGCCTTACAACGAGGTGCTCGCGTGAGTGATGGCCTTGGAATGTTGGTGGAGCAAGCGGCTGATGCATTCTTGCTATGGCGGGGCGCGCAATTGGCGAGTGCAATTGACTCCCGCGCAGTCTTAGCAGGGTTACGTAGTTAATTTGCCCTGATGCGCTGGCTTCTATACCCAGTGAAGTGTTTACTCGCAGGGTTTATCGCCATGCAAATCTTTTTCGCCTTGCAGATTGCTTTGTGGATTAGCTTAGATCCCAGTAGTACTGCGTTTCAGAGGGCTGAGCGTTGGCGCTTATGCACTTGGCATTGGACCTGTCCAGTGCAATCCCATTGGGTGCCTTATGACAAGATCTCGAATAATCTCAAGCGTGCTGTTTTAGTCAGTGAAGACGATATCTTCTTTCAACACAAGGGTGTGCGAGTTGAGGATATGCAAAAAGCCTGGCAGAAAAATCAACAGCAGAATCAGCAAAAAGCCCAAGCAGGCAATAAATCCAAAATAGCGTTACGGGGCGGATCTACTATTACCCAGCAATTAGCAAAAAATTTATTTCTTTCTTCAGAGCAACATTATCTGCGCAAGGGGCAGGAGCTCATCATTACGGGGCTTTTAGAGTTAATACTTTCTAAGCAGAGATTGTTTGAGATTTATCTGAATTCGGTAGAGTGGGGCGAGGGCATTTTTGGAATTGGCGCCGCCTCTCAGCATTATTTTGCTACAAGCCCAGCAACCCTAGATCGTGAGCAGGCTGCTGCTCTAGCTTCAGCACTGCCGGCGCCCAAGTGTTTTGACAAGCAACAGTATTGCCGTCGAGGAAGCATTAACTACTCCGCTCGCCAAGAATTTGTCTTGGAAAACATGGATAGAGTTGCCTTGGCGCCTTACCCAAAGAGTGGTTCGGGTAAATAATTCCTTGTTTTACTTAACTATTTGTTTGCAGCAGCTCGAAGTGCATCCCGAGTACTCATGGCGACGACTCTAGCCGCTTCTGCAAAATCAGCACCTGAACTGGCATACAGAATCGCTCGGGAAGAATTAATGATCATCCCTGCTCCTGGTTTGCCGGTTATTTTTCCTGCGCTGACAGTGGCATCAACGTCACCGCCTTGAGCGCCGATCCCTGGAATCAATAAAGGCATATCACCAACAATGGCGCGTACCTTGGCAATTTCTTCTGGGAAAGTAGCGCCGACTACCAGGCTGATCTGATCAGAACTATTCCACTGTTGTGCAGCTAGCTTCGCCACATGCAGATAAAGAGGCTCGCCATTGGGTGACACATTTAGGAACTGCAAATCTGACCCGCCAGGGTTGGATGTACGGCACAGGACAATAACTCCTTTGCCTGTGTACTTTAGGTAGGGCTCGATCGTGTCAAATCCCATGTATGGATTTACGGTTACAGCATCAGCGCTGTAGCGATCAAAGGCTTCCAAGGCGTAATGGTCAGCAGTGCTGCCAATATCTCCACGTTTGGAATCCAGGATGACTGGGATGTGGGGGTATTTATCTTTGAGGTGCTTGATGAGTTTTTCTAATTGAGCCTCTGCTCTTTGGGAGGCAAAGTAAGCGAATTGAGGTTTGAAGGCGCAGACCAAATCCGCGGTCGCATCAGCGATTTCTCGGCAGAACTCATAGATACCCTCGGCATTCCCTTTTAGGGAGGGGGGCAAGCGCTTTGGGTCCGGGTCAAAACCAACACACAGCATGCTGCCTTGGGAGGCCCATGCGGACTGGAGTTGCTGGTTAAAGGTATTTAAGCGAGAGTTCATTGGATTTGGCTTATTTTAGTGAAACTGTCATGTTCTATAGGTTGACATCTTCCCCTCCTTAATTGGTGGGGATTCCTCCTGCGAGACGCTCATGTCCGAGCGCAAGAATATTCTTGGCCGCATTGAGGTCGCGGTCATTCACCGAACCACAATCTGAACAAGTCCATTCTCTTATTCGCAAACCTATTCTACCTTTCGGACTGCTGGTAGCTATAGAGCCGCAGCGCGAACAAGTCTGGGTTGTGTAAGCCTCATTAATTTCCTCAAATATCCCGCCAGCGTAAGCGCTTTTATATTCCAACATGGTTTTGAGTGACGACCATCCAGCATCTAGCGTAGATTTGGCCATTCTTGTCTTAATGAGTTTGCTACTGGATACGTTTCCTACAAATATTGCCCCATACTCTTGAGCGAGCTTAGTAGAGAACTTATGGAGCTCGTCTTTACGACGATTCTTGATCTTGGCATGAAGTGCTTTGACTAAGGATTTCTTATGGGCTCTTTGTGCCATGCCCAGCGATTGCTCTAGCTGGCGGTAATTTCTGCCAATAAGGCGATGCCCATCGCTGGTGACGGCGCATTCCTTTAGTCCAAGATCAATACCTATGGACTGAGTAGCTGTATTGTGTTTCTTCTCTACTTTGACTGTGGTGTTGAAATACCAACGACCACGGGAGTCTTCGGAGAACGAACCGGAACCTAGTTCGTAGTCTGCTAAGCCGTATGAGTCCCATAGACTAATTGCCTTGCCTTGGTAGTGAAGCTGGCCATTGCGGTAGCGAATTGCCGATTTTTTAATCGGAATCCAGCCCAGAGAGCGTCTTGCGCCGCCACTTTTGCGCCAGGAAAGGCGAATTTTGCGAAACTGCATTCGGCGAGCAACAAACTCCTCATTGATGGCTTGTACTGTTTGGCTGTGTAGGCTCAAACCTTCTTTACTCGCGCCAGTGGTGTATTGATTTAGGTCGTATGCTGAGAGAAATTTACCAGTACGGCGCGTATGTTTTTCAGAGAGCTCGTTTACAAAATTCCAAACGAAATTGACTTCACAAGCCTGGGCAAAAAGGAATTTTGCGTATTTATCTTTGACACGCAATCGCAGGGTTCGAATTGCTTTATTAGATTCCGACATACTGTAATTGTATACAGTACTTTTTAAAATAAATCTATTAATTATTTATTCTTATTTGTTGTAGCTTCTTCTCTCATGGGGTAGTGACTTTTGCGTTGGCTGATAAACTAGCGCACATTCCTTAGGAGTTCACCATGATCAACTTGTTCGTCCTGCAAAATGGCCGCCTCTCTCAAGAGCAAGTCGAAGATCGCAATGAATTGTTGCAATATGCCAATCCTATCTGGATTGACGTGGTTGATCCAGAAGAAGAGGAATTAATTTGGATTAAAGAGGCATTTGGCGTACTTTTGCCTGAGTTGGATGACTTGGGTGACTTAGAAGCGTCTGCGCGTTATTTTGAAGCAGATGATGGCCACCTCCACATCCGTACTGATTTCTTATTGGATGAAGAAGAGACCTCTCGCAACGTTCGAGTAGCGTTTGTTCTGACCAAGCAAGTGTTGTTCTCAATTCATGACGAAGATTTGCCAGTGTTCCGTTTAGTTCGCTTGCGCGCGCGTTTGCGTCCTGGCTCAGTGAGCAATGCAAAAGATGTATTGCTAGATTTGTACTCAACAGATGCTGAGTATTCTGCTGATGCTTTGGAAGAGGTTTATGAAAACCTGGAGCAAGCTGGTAAACGAGTTCTGCAAGATGACATCAATGATGCAGATGCTGAGCAAGTCCTCGAAACTATTGCCAAAGAGGAAGATACCAACGGCCGCATTCGTCGTAACGTGATGGATACCCGTAGAGCCTTGTCCTTCCTGATGCGCAGCAAGTTACTCTCTGATGAGCAACAGGAGGAGGCACGTCAAATTTTGCGCGATATCGACTCTCTGGAAAACCATACCGCTTTCTTATTCGACAAGATTAACTTCTTGATGGATGCTACCGTCGGTTTCATTAACTTAAACCAATCCAAGATCATCAAGATCTTCTCGGTGGTATCGGTAGCCTTAATGCCACCAACCTTGCTTGCCAGTATTTGGGGAATGAACTACAAGCACATGCCTGAGTTAGATGCTACTTGGGGTTATCCAATGGCGATTGTTGCAATGGTAATTTCAGCAATCATTCCACTCTGGTATTTCCACAGCAAAGGCTGGATGAAGTAATTGGCAGTCTGAATTTGCACTTAATTTCTGAGTAGGGCGATTAACTCAGTCAGCGCAAATTCGGTTGCTTGCCTCCTTACTGCTTGACGATCACCGTCAAAATGTACGGTTTTAGTGAAGGTTTGATTTTCAGTCGCCCAGCCAAAACAGACGGTGCCTACGGGCTTCTCAGTGGTTCCGCCTGACGGGCCGGCAATCCCAGTAATAGAAATAGCCACATTACTTCCCGAATTGATCCGCGCACCTTCGGCCATGGCCTTGGCTACTGGCTCGCTAACAGCTCCATAGGATTCAATTAACCGGGCTGGGACATCCAGGCACTCCGTTTTTGCTTCATTGCTGTAAGTGATGTAGCCACGTTCGAACCACTCGCTTGAGCCTGCAAGTTCAGTCAGGGTGGCAGATACAAGACCACCAGTACAAGACTCTGCAAGTGACACCAGCCAGTTTCTGGAAAGCAAAATCTCAGCTAAGGTTTTGGTGAGATCAGTTGAGTTCATTATCTAATGAGAAACTGTATCAAGGCTACTGCGAGCAGTGTAAAAAATGCAGCAGCAAGATCATCCACCACAATTCCGAACCCTCGCCAAATAATTTGTAAGAAGCTTGATCGCTGAGCGCCATCACCTGCTGTATTTTTAAAGTGACGATCAATCATGCCAATAGGGCCTGGTTTGATGGCATCAAAAAATCGGAATAGCGCAAAAGCAATCAACTGCATCCAAATATTAGCTGGCATGATGAAGATAAGCACCAGCCAGAACGCGACAATTTCATCCCAAACAATACCGCCAAAATCTTTTTTACCAAGCTCTTCGCTGACATGACCGCAGATCCAGCAGCCGAGCAAAATGCCGCCACCAATGATCCAGGTAAAGTCTGCCGTACTGAAAAAATATTCACCTATAAGAAATGCAGCCCACGCCCAAAGAGTACCGGCAGTGCCTGGAGCTATAGGACTTAGACCACTACCAAAGCCAAATGCAATGGTGCGACTAGCAGTTTGAAAAACCCATTTAAGGTTTGGTTTTACTTCTGCGGAATGCTCAACATTAGTCATTGTGCGAAGTGGTCAAATGAGTTGAGGAATGGAGCTGCTTGTGAATCACTTAAGAGGACTCCTGATGCATCTAGTAAATATACCCTTGCTTGATGATCTTTTTGCGGAAGTATTTTTCCAATGAGTGTTAGTGGCAAGTTAAGTGTTTTGCTAATTTCCTGTATTTTTTCATGCTGGCTTGATGGTGCAGTAAAGCAAAGCTCGTAATCATCACCGCCGCATGCGGCAAATAAATTTTGAATGGAAGATTCTTGTTTTTTCAAGATGCTCGATTTTGGTAATTGATCCAACTGAATTTGTGCGTCAACTTGCGATTGCTTCAAAATATGGCGTAAATCACCCAACAACCCATCAGAGACATCTAAAGCTGCGCTTGCCACATCTCTCAATTGAATGCCTAAGTCAATGCGCGGCATTGGTTGATGCATGCGGTCTTCAATTCGTTGTAAG
This sequence comes from Polynucleobacter sp. MWH-S4W17, assembly GCF_018687535.1. NCBI lineage: Bacteria > Pseudomonadati > Pseudomonadota > Betaproteobacteria > Burkholderiales > Burkholderiaceae > Polynucleobacter > Polynucleobacter sp. MWH-S4W17. Next base: position 224,867 of record NZ_CP061295.1, read on the forward strand.
TCTTCGCTAGATAGATCTATTTCATGACGCAGTGCAGCAAGAGCAAGTCTGGCATCTCCAACCGCACCCGAGACCCAAACGTCATCGCCTGCCTTTGCGCCAGATCTGCGAATAGCTTTGCCGGCGGGGATGCTGCCAAAGGCGGTGATCGAGATGGTGAGGGGGCCTGCAGTGGTGTCGCCGCCGATAAGGGGGCAGGAATACTCCTTAGCAATGGCAAAAAGCCCTTTAGAGAAAGCTTCTAGCCAGACTTCATCTACTTTTGGTAGGGCAATTGCCAAGGTAAAACCCAGCGGACTTGCCCCCATGGCCGCTAGGTCTGAAAGGTTAACTGCTAGGGCTTTGCGGGCCAATAGGGTGGGATCGGCGCCAGCAAAAAAGTGCCTGCCCTCAACCAACATATCGCTGGTAATGGCTATTTCTTCATTCCCTGGTGGTTTGATCAGGGCGCAGTCATCACCAATCCCCAAGGTAACGCCTTGATCTGCTTTAGAGCGCATTGAATCCGCACCCGTTTTGAAAAAACGTTCAATCAGGTCAAATTCACCGAGGGGGGTAGCGCGAGAAGACATGCCCCATTTTATGGTGGTTATGAAGCGAATGTCCGAGAGGAATAGAATTGAAGTCTTATAAGTCTTAGCTAAATGAAGATAAGACAGAACTTAGCGAGTTAGTGGATGAGCAAAGAAAATAATAAAGAGCAACAAATTGCAGCCTTAAGAGAGGCAGCGCTTCAGTACCACGAGTTTCCGACTCCGGGAAAAATTGAAATTGCCCCAACAAAGCAATTAACCAATCAACGAGACTTAGCCCTTGCATACACGCCTGGCGTTGCAGCTCCTTGCGAAGAGATTGTTAAAGATCCGGCAAATGCATTCAAGTACACCGCCCGTGGAAATTTAGTTGGCGTCATTACGAACGGCACAGCCGTTTTAGGTTTAGGAAATATTGGACCGCTGGCAAGTAAGCCAGTGATGGAAGGTAAAGCAGTTCTTTTTAAGAAGTTTGCTGGCATTGACGTTTTCGATATCGAAGTCAATGAAAACGATCCCGATAAATTAGTAGAAATTATTGCGGCACTAGAGCCAACTTTTGGCGGTATTAATTTAGAAGATATTAAAGCGCCTGATTGTTTTGTCGTTGAGCGCAAGTTGCAAGCTCGCATGAAGATTCCAGTCTTCCATGATGACCAACACGGTACAGCGATTGTGGTTGCAGCCGCCATCCTCAATGGTTTGAAGGTGGTTGGTAAAAAAGTAGAAGAGGTTAAGTTAGTCACCTCAGGAGCTGGTGCTGCTGCGCTAGCCTGCTTAGATTTATTGGTTGACTTAGGTATTCAGCGTAAAAATATTTGGGTTACTGACTTGGCTGGCGTTGCATACAAGGGCCGTAAAGAGTTGATGGATCCTGAAAAGGAGCCGTTTTGCCAAGACACAGATTTGCGCACACTTGATCAAGCGATTGAAGGTGCGGATATTTTCTTGGGTCTTTCTGCTGGGGGTGTACTCAAGCAAGACATGGTGAAGAAGATGGCACCGAAGCCATTGGTTTATGCCTTAGCAAATCCAACCCCTGAAATTCTTCCTGAAGAAGTGAAAGCAGTTCGTCCGGATGCAATCATGGCGACTGGTCGTACCGACTACCCAAATCAAGTAAACAACGTTTTATGTTTCCCATTCATTTTCCGCGGTGCTTTGGATGTGGGTGCAACAACGATTACTCGTGGCATGGAAGTCGCAGCGGTCAAGGCAGTAGCGGAATTGGCTCAAGCAGAGCAGAGCGAAGTGGTTGCTTCTGTTTACGGTCTCGATAACTTATCCTTTGGCCCGGAGTATTTAATTCCAAAGCCATTCGATCCTCGACTCATTACCGTGATTGCTCCTGCAGTTGCTAAGGCGGCGATGGATGATGGTGTAGCTCTACGCCCAATCAAAGATTTCGATGCCTATCGCAATCAGTTACAGCAATTCGTGTACCACTCTGGCACTTTGATGAAGCCACTCTTTAGCATTGCTAAACGTGTACCAGCAAATCAAAAACGCATTGTGTTCGCTGAGGGTGAAGATGAGCGTGTATTGCGTGCAGTGCAGATCATCATTGATGAGCATCTTGCTACCCCAATTCTGATTGGTCGCCCAGCCGTTATCGAGCATCGAATTGAGAAATTCGGCCTGCGTATGAAGGCGGGCGATGATTTTGAGATTGTGAATCCAGAGAATGATTCACGCTTCCGTGATTTCTGGCAAACCTACCTTGCACTCACAGAGCGTAAGGGTGTAACGCAGTCGTTTGCTAAGTTAGAAGTCCGCCGCCGCAACAGTTTGATTGGAAGTCTGTTGATTCAAAAAGGCATGGCTGATGGCATGATTTCCGGCACAGTCGGCAATATCGCTACGCACCTGAAATATATTGATGAAGTGATTGGGCATGAGCCTGGTGCGAATGTTTATGGTGCCATGTCAGGTTTGATTCTTCCAGGACGCCAAGTATTTTTAGTGGACACCCACATCAATCTAGACCCTACGGCCGAACAGTTAGCTGATCTCACTCTCATGGCCGCAAGTGAAATGAGAAAGCTAGGATTAGCTCCGAAAGTTGCCTTACTGTCCCATTCGAATTTTGGTTCTAGCAATGCCCCTTCCGCAGTCAAGATGCGTGAAGTGTTGGCATTACTCCAAAAGGCAGATCCAACTCTAGAGGTTGATGGAGAGATGCATGGCGATAGCGCTTTAGATGCAAGCATTCGAGAAGGTGCCGTATCTTCATCCTCACTGAAGGGCGATGCCAATCTCTTGGTCCTGCCAAACATTGATGCAGCAAACATTTCTTACAATTTGCTAAAAACAGCAGCAGGCAATGGCATTGCAATCGGCCCATTGTTGTTAGGTGTTGCTAAGCCAATTCACATCCTCACTCCGGCCGCAACTGTGCGTCGTATTGTGAATGTGACAACTTTGGCGGTTGTAGAGGCAGCGAGTAACGCCAGAGGCATTTCTTAAGAATCAGTAATATATGTAAGTTAGTAATAACTTACATATATTATTTCTATATAAATCAGTGCATTACATAAAATGCACTGTATTTGGGCTTGATTTGATGGCGTGTTAAGGGTAACCTAGCACCCATCATGAATAATCGCTCTGAAAACAGCAATACAGCAAGCTTCGATGAACATAGCCGTGCTGAAAGTTGGGATAGCAATGATCGACTGGAAACCGAATCATCCGCTGCCAACATTTATGCTGAAGGCGGTTTATCTCGTTTACAAACCTATGCAGCAAATCAAGTTTCGGGGAAAAAAGTGACAGCTTCTTGGCGTGCCGCTTTGGCCGTTCGCGATGCCGGACCGCCGGCAATGTTGCGCAGTGTGCGCCCTAATATCGTTCAATCTATTCGTGCTTTCCGTACTCCTGATTTGCAGGAAGCGGCAACTGAATTGGGTCAACACTTCATTTATGCCAATTGCGCAAATGCAATGACTAAAGGTGAGGTTTTGGAGTCGATTGCGATTGCGTACTCATTTACTAAGCAGCAGGCAAAAAATTACGATCCTTTGTTGGATGCTTTGACTACCACGGTAGACAAGTCTGGCCCACAGCCTGGATTTGTAGTGGTGCTTGAAGGTTTGCCTTGTACTCAGAAGTTTGACAAAGAAGCCCGTGAAACATTGTTGGATGTTTTCCGTGATGCTGTTGATTTCTGGGCTGAGCGCCGTACTCCATACCGCGTCTTCTATTCTTTTGCTTAATCGTTAAAGTCTTGCAAGCCTTATAAATCGCCTCTACTTGAGGCGATTTTGCATTTCAGGATTCCATACGCTGTGTACGGCTGTAATAGCCACTACGCCCGCTGTTTCCGTTCTGAGTACCCGCTCCCCCAGTGAAACCAATTGATAGCCTGCTGCTTGCGCTTGAGCCTCTTCTTCAGGGGAATGACCACCCTCGGGGCCGATCATTAAGACGATATCTTGGGGAGCATTTTCAATTAACACCGAATACAGGCTTTTCGTCGCATCAGGACTGAGTAGTAGTTTGAGTGCGGGTTTTGGAGTCGCTTGTAAATAACTTTCAAAAGTTTGAATGGGCTCCAGGCTGGCAAGGACGGTGCGATCGCATTGCTCGCAAGCTGCTTGAATGATGCCCTCCCAGTGGGCAAGTCTTTTTTGGGCGCGCTCAAGGTCGCTGGAGCGGGTTAACTTGAGGATGGAGCGTTCACATTGCATGGGGGCAATATTTTGGGCGCCCGTTTCTACCGCTTTCTCAACAATCCAGTCCATTTTGTCCCCGCCAGCCAGTCCTTGAGCCAGGGTAATGGTATATGGGGTCTCACGATGGGTGTCGGTATGGATATCCGTCAGTTGAACTTGACCCGTTTTTCCACTCAAAGAGAGTAGTTCTCCTTTGGCTACCTGGCCTTTTCCATCAAATACAGGGAAGAATTCCCCGGCTTGGACACGCCTAACGCGCAAATGGTGGGCAACCTCTGGGGTGAGGGCGGTCGGCTTTTGGGATTCCCATGGTCCGGGAAGATAAAATTGAGGCATTACTGAAATATAGCCAATTAATTTTCCAGAGACCACTTTTACGATGTCAAATCTTCAAATTCGTATGGCCAACGCCATTCGCGCCTTATCCATGGATGCTGTGCAGCAGGCAAATTCAGGTCACCCTGGTATGCCAATGGGTATGGCAGATATTGCTGTCGGTCTTTGGAATGAACATTTAAAACATAACCCAACAGATCCACTTTGGATTGATCGTGATCGCTTTGTTTTATCCAATGGTCATGGATCTATGTTGTTGTATTCACTCTTGCATCTTTCTGGTTACGACTTGCCGATTGAAGAGTTGAAAAATTTTCGTCAATTGCACAGCAAAACTCCAGGACATCCTGAGTATGGAATTACTCCCGGCGTAGAAACAACTACGGGTCCATTGGGACAGGGAATTTCTAATGCAGTAGGAATGGCACTTGCTGAAAAATTATTAGCAGAAGAATTTAATCGTCCTGGCCTTAACATCGTTGATCACTACACCTACGTATTTTTAGGTGATGGTTGTTTGATGGAAGGTATTAGTCACGAAGTGTGTTCTTTGGCCGGCACACTGAAGTTGAATAAGTTAATTGCATTATGGGATGACAACGGCATCTCGATTGATGGCAAAGTGGTTTCTTGGTTTAACGAAGATACCCCTAAGCGTTTTGAGGCTTACGGTTGGAATGTGATTCGGGCCGTTGATGGCCACGATGCAGAGGCTGTATCTGCCGCGATTGCTGAGGCCAAAAAGAGCGATAAGCCAACCCTGATCTGCTGCAAGACTGCGATAGGTCAAGGCTCACCGAATATGGCGGGTAGCGACAAGGTACATGGCTCCCCATTGGGGGCGGCAGAAATTGCTGAAACTCGTGTTGCATTGAATTGGCCATACGCCCCATTTGAAATTCCGAAAGATATTTATGCGGCATGGGATTTTAAAAAGCGTGGTCAAGCTGCCGAACATGAGTGGAATAAAGAATTTCAGAAATACAAAAACAAATTTCCAGAACTTGCTGCTGAATTGCAACGTCGTATGGCAGGTGATTTATCTAAAGATTTTGTATCCACATTAAATGCATACTTAAAAACTTGCCAAACTAAAGCAGAAACCATTGCGACTCGCAAAGCAAGTCAGAATGCGATTGAAGCATTAGCACCTGCTTTGCCAGAATTTATGGGCGGCTCTGCCGACTTAACAGGATCCAACCTCACTAATTGGTCTTCATGCAAACCTGTGCGCGCTGATCAATGGGGTAATCACATCAATTATGGCGTTCGTGAATTTGGTATGAGCGCCATCATGAACGGTATTGCCTTGCATGGTGGTTACATCCCATTTGGCGGCACATTCTTAACCTTCTCCGATTACAGTCGTAACGCTTTGCGTATGGCTGCTTTGATGAAGTTGCGCAGTATTTTTGTCTTTACCCACGACTCAATCGGTTTGGGTGAGGATGGCCCAACCCATCAGTCTGTAGAGCATGTAGCCAGCTTGCGTCTCATACCGAACCTGATGGTTTGGCGTCCATGTGACACCACAGAGAGCGCTGTAGCCTGGGGCTCAGCCATTGAGCGTAAAAACGGCCCTAGCGCCTTGATCTTTAGTCGTCAGAATTGTCCATTTGTATCTCGTACTTCTGCACAAATTAAAGAAATCGCACGTGGTGGTTACGTTTTGCGTGATCCCTCCGGCAAGATTGATGCGGTCATTATTGCAACTGGTTCTGAAATTGCGCTTGCATTACAAACTGCGCAACAGTTAGAAAAAGAAGGTTTAGGTATTCGAGTGGTTTCAATTCCATCAACCACTGTCTTTGATCAACAAGATGCTGCCTACAAAGCAAAAGTATTGCCTGAAAATATTCCGCGCATTGCAGTTGAAGCGGGCGTGAGTGATTTCTGGTGGAAGTATGGTTGCGCAGCAGTTCATGGCGTAGATACCTTTGGTGAGTCTGCGCCTGCGCCAGTGCTGTATGAATATTTTGGATTAACGGCTGACCAGATTGCGAAAACAGTTAAACAATGCATCGCAAAGAAATAAATCAAAGTGCGGAATAAATTCAATATTAGTAAGGGGAAATAAATGACAATTCGTATCGCAATTAATGGTTATGGACGCATTGGTCGTATGGTATTGCGTGCTTTATATGAAGATCAAGTAAATGGTAAGCCACGTCGTGATATCAAGATCGTCGCAATTAATGCGATGGGTGATATTGCTATTAACGCCCATCTTACAAAGTATGACTCTGCTCATGGCCGTTTCCCAGCAGATGTATCCGTTGATGGCGATTGCATGGTGGTCAATGGCGATCGCATCAAAATGTTCTGCACACGTAATCCTGCAGAAACCCCATGGGGTGAGTTGGGCGTTGATTTAGTTTTGGAATGTACTGGTAAGTTCACTTCCAAAGAAAAAGCCATGATTCATATTGAGCAGGGTGCGAAGAAGGTGCTGATTTCTGCTCCTGGTGAAAAAGATGTAGACGCAACTATTGTCTACGGCGTAAATCAAAATGTATTGAAGCCAAGCGATGTTGTTGTCTCTAATGCTAGCTGCACAACCAACTGTTTAGCCCCATTGGTAAAGCCGCTCTTAGAAAAGATTGGTATCGAGTCTGGTTTGATGACTACGATTCATGCATTTACTAATGACCAAGTGTTAACAGATGTGTATCACAAGGATATGCGTCGTGCGCGTTCAGCCGTTACCAGCATGATCCCAACGAAGACGGGTGCTGCTAAGGCAGTTGGTTTGGTTTTGCCGGCATTGGCAGGTCGCTTTGATGGCTTCGCAATGCGTGTACCTGTCATTAATGTTTCTGTTGTTGACCTCACTTTTGCTGCTAGTCGCGCCACCAGCGTTGACGAAGTGAATGCCATTCTGAAGACTGCTAGCGAAGGTGAGCTCAAAGGCATTTTGGGCTTTAATACATTGCCCTTGGTATCCATCGACTTTAACCATGATCCACGCCCAAGTATTTATGACGCCTCCCAAACTCGCGTTTCTGCGGATGGCAAGCTGGTGAAGGTATTGGCTTGGTATGACAACGAATGGGGTTATTCAGTGCAGATGCTCAATGCCGCTGAAGCATTAATGGCTGTAAAGTAAGAAAAAATAGATAAGAGTAGCTAAGAGCGTCTAAAAGTTGTTAAAAAACGTTTAAATCCTATTTTTCGGCTTAATTGTGTAAAAAAGACCTCAAATTGAGGTCTTTTTTGCTTCTACAGTGCTAAAAACGGCTTACTTTGGCTGTCTTATTTAGCTTGTTTATTGCGGCAATTCTTCTTTAAGCAGTGGCCATACATGGCTAAAGAATGCTCTTGGAGCTTAAAGCCAAGGTTTTTGGCAATATCACGTTGCCTTTTTTCAATAGCTTCGTCTACAAATTCCTCTACATGGCCACAATCAATACAAACCAGGTGGTCGTGGTGCTGACCCTCATTCAATTCATAGATTGCCCTGCTATCCCCTTTGCTAGATTCAAAATGACTACGCAATAGAAGGCCAGCCCGCTCAAATTGGGTGAGTACCCGATAAACCGTTGCCAGACCGATCTCTTTGTCTTCTTTGGCTAAGGCCATAAAGACATCTTCGGCGCTAAAGTGGGTTCCCCCGTTTTGATGAAAAAAATCGAGGATTTTCATCCTTGGGCCGGTAGCTTTTAGGCCAATATCGCGTAAATCTTCAGGGCTAGGGTTTTGGGTCATATTTATGGCATTGGGAGCTAAAATCAATGTCTTAATGATACGGCCAGCCATGCAAAATTGCCTTGAACTTTTTATCCGTTTTTTGAACCCGTTTTTGAAGGGTGTTTATTCCCCCGCTCGATTGGGGCTAGTGTCTTTGGCTCTGCTGGGATTGATGGGGGTTGTTGGGTGCACTTCTGCTGTTGATGAAACTCAACGCGCATGGATGAATAAGGTTTTTAGACCCTATGTTCCTGATGTTGTGCAAGGTAACTTCGTCTCTAGTGAGCAGTATTCCAAATTGCAACTAGGGATGACACGCGAACAGGTGCGTCAAATTATGGGTACACCATTGTTAGCTAGTTACTTCCACGCAAATCGCTGGGATTATATTTTTGAATTTAAGCGCGCTGGACAGGTTATGGGCAAAGATCGTCATGTCACAGTGTTCTTTGATGGCGATAAAGTAGTGAAGTTTGATGGTGATGCTTTGCCAACAGAAGTTGAGATGGTTGCCGAGATCGATAACTACGCTAAAACCAAACGCTCGTTCTGGGAGGTCATCACAGGCACCAATAAGCCACCAGTCACGCCACCATTGCAGCAACCCGAACTCATGGTGCCAAGTAAAACGGATAATTTGGCAGCGGGTGCGGCCATACCACCAGCTAGTACTAGCAGTTCATTCTGGGACTTTTTTAGTTTTTCTAAAAAGGATCCAAATGCTCAGCCTGAGCCATTGGGTCCTGGTGCTCTCAATGTTCCGCAGGCCAGTGAAGCCAAGTAAAAAATTACTTATGTGTTGATGCTGAAGTAAGTTGCTTCAGCAACTTTTAATCAGAAGCGAAGAAAAATGATGAAGATTGCAATTGCTGGGGCAACAGGCCGTATGGGCAAGATGTTGATTGAGACTGTCCTCAATACAGCTGATGCAGAGCTGGTGGGTGCGCTTGAGCATAATGCTTGCCCACAGCTGGGTGAAGACGCTGGCGCCTTCTTGGGCAAAAAGACGGGTGTAGTGATTTCTTCTGATGTTGCTCAGGTTTTGGCTCATGCACAATTCTTAATCGACTTCACCAGGCCAGAAGGCACTATGGCCCATTTGGCTGTTGCTGAAAAGACGGGTACCAAAATGATTATCGGTACAACAGGCCTAACTACCGATCAAATTGCTAGCTTGAAAAAAGCATCTGCAAAGCTGGCGATTGTTTTTGCTCCTAACATGAGCGTGGGTGTGAATGCCACTTTTAAGTTGCTGGAGATCGCGGCAAAGATGCTCAATCAAGGTTATGACATTGAGATTATTGAAGCGCATCACAAGCATAAGGTCGATGCCCCTTCTGGTACCGCACTCAAGATGGGTGAGGTGATTGCGAATGCTTTAGGTGAAAAGCTTGATGATGTTGCTGTGTATGCCCGCGAAGGTCATACCGGTGAACGTAAAGAAGGTTCAATTGGTTTTGCAACGATTCGTGGTGGCGATATTGTTGGCGACCATACTGTCTTATTTGCAGGTGATGGTGAACGTATTGAAATCAGTCATAAATCTTCAAGCCGTCAGTCCTATGCGCAAGGTTCATTGCGTGCGGGCCGTTTCTTGCAAAACCAAAGTACCGGTTTATTCGATATGCAAGATGTTCTTGGCTTACGCAAGTAATTAGTCAATTAATTAAAAATAGAAGAAAAGAGTTGTCTAAGAATGAGTAAGGATTATGACTACCGCAGTATTGAAGCGGCAGCGCAAGCTGATTGGGAAAGTGCGCAAGTCTATCAAGTAGCAGAGAACGCAGTAGATGCGCAGGGTAAGCAGAAGCCAAAGTACTATGCCTGCTCAATGCTGCCTTATCCATCTGGCAAACTCCACATGGGGCACGTGCGCAACTACACCATTAACGATGTAATGGCCCGCCAGCTACGCATGCAAGGCTATAACGTTCTTATGCCTATGGGTTGGGATGCCTTTGGTATGCCTGCAGAAAATGCGGCGATTCAGAATAAAGTTCCTCCCGCTAAATGGACCTACGACAACATTGCTTATATGAAAAAGCAAATGGCTGCGATGGGTTTAGCGATTGATTGGTCACGTGAAGTGGCTACCTGTAGCCCTGACTACTATCGTTGGAACCAGTGGCTCTTTTTAAAGATGCTCGAAAAAGGTATCGCGTATCGCAAAACGCAAGTGGTGAATTGGGATCCAATTGATCAAACAGTTTTGGCGAACGAGCAGGTGATTGATGGTCGTGGTTGGCGCTCTGGCGCTTTAGTAGAGAAGCGCGAGATCCCTGGTTATTATTTCAATATCACAGCGTATGCAGAATCATTACTTTCTGGTTTAGATGGCTTGGGCTGGCCAGAGCGCGTCAAGACTATGCAGCAAAACTGGATCGGCAAAAGTCGTGGCGTGCGTTTTGCTTTTAAGCATGACATTGCTGATGATCACGGTAACTTTATTCAAGACGGCCTCTTGTACGTGTTCACTACCCGTGCAGACACCATCATGGGTGTTACGTTCTGCGCGGTAGCGGCTGAGCATCCATTGGCTGCCAAGGCAGCCGCTAACAATCCCGAGCTCGCAGCATTTATTGAGAAATGCAAAACTGGTAGCGTGATCGAGGCTGATCTAGCTACTCAAGAAAAAGAAGGAATGTTCACCGGCCTGTATGTCACACATCCTTTGACGCACGAGCCAGTACCTGTCTGGGTTGGTAATTACGTATTAATGTCTTATGGCGATGGTGCAGTGATGGGTGTGCCGGCTCACGATGAGCGCGACTTTGCTTTTGCGCTGAAGTACGAGTTGCCAATTAAGCAAGTAATTGCGCTCAAAGCCGAGTCGCCAATGTTTAATGCCACCCATTGGGAAGATTGGTATGCCCAAAAAGAAGGTGTAGTTTGTTTTAACAGTGTTCAGTTTGATGGCTTATCCCATGAAGAAGCGGTGAGCGCTGTTGCGAAAGAATTTGAAAAGCTTGGCATTGGCGAAATCAAGACTACCTATCGATTGCGTGATTGGGGAATTTCTCGTCAGCGCTATTGGGGTACACCGATTCCGATTATTCATTGTGGCGATGAGAGTAATCCAGGTTGTGGCGCCGTACCTGTACCTGAGGCAGACCTACCGGTCGTGTTGCCGGAAGATTGCGTACCAGATGGTAGCGGTAATCCACTCAATAAGCGTGCTGACTTCTTGAATGTGAAGTGTCCGAAGTGTGGCAAACCTGCGCGCCGAGAAACTGACACCATGGATACCTTTGTGGATTCCTCTTGGTATTTCATGCGCTATACCGGACCTAATGCTAAGACTATGGTCGATGAGCGCAATGAATATTGGATGCCGATGGATCAGTACATTGGCGGCATTGAGCATGCGATTTTGCATTTACTCTATGCGCGTTTCTGGACTAAGGTCATGCGAGACCTTCATCTCATTACCTTTGATGAGCCATTCCAGAATTTACTCACCCAAGGCATGGTTCTTAATGAGACTTACTATTCTGAAGATGCTTCGGGTAAAAAGACTTGGCTTAATCCCTTGGATGTGGAATTAGATCTTGATGAGAAGGGTCGTCCGCAAGGCGCCAAGTTGATAGGTGACGCTTCAAATACGCCAGTCATCATTGGCGGTGTTGAGAAGATGTCTAAGAGCAAGAATAATGGTGTTGATCCCCAGGCTTTGATTGATCAACATGGTGCTGATACTGCGCGTCTATTTGTAATGTTTGCTGCTCCTCCTGAGCAACAGTTAGAGTGGTCTGGCGCTGGCGTGGATGGCGCCTCTCGTTTCTTGCGTCGGGTCTGGATGTATTCCAGCAGTCAAGCAGGCGCACTGTGTGATGCTTCTGATAGCTTGCCTAGCAACTTGAGTGATGCTGAAAAAGAACTACGTCGTGAAGTGCATACCATTTTGAAGCAAGCTAATTTTGACTATCAACGTCGTCAATACAACACGGTGGTTTCTGCAGCGATGAAGATGCTCAATATTCTTGAGCCTATCAAGTTGGAGCAGAATTCTGCCATTAGTGCGCCAGTCTTGCGAGAATGCTTAAGTATTTTATTGCGCGTTCTCTATCCAGTAGTTCCACACCTGACCCATGTGTTGTGGAAAGATCTTGCTTATACAAAGACTTACGGGCCTTTGCTTGATGCTCCATGGCCTTCGGTAGATGAAGCGGCATTGGTCCAGACTGAGCTGACTTTGATGCTTCAGATTAATGGCAAGTTGCGTGGCGATATTAAGGTGCCAGCAGATGCCAGCAAAGAACAGGTTGAGGCATTGGCTTTACAAAGTGAGCCCGCACAAAAGGCTTTGAATGGCAATTCACCGAAAAAAGTGATTGTGGTGCCCGGTCGTTTGGTCAATATTGTTGCCTAACCTTTTATAGAAACGAAAGCGATGAGCGTAAATCACCTGCGACGTGCAATGTTGGGTTTAATGGTCACAGCACCTCTGAGTGGCTTAATTGCTTGCGGATATCGCTTGCGAGGCATGGTGGATTTACCTTTTAAGGTGATTGCGATTACTGGTAACCCATCTCCACCACTGAGAGCAGACTTGCAGGCAGCGATCTTGACTGGCACCGATGCCAAGGTCGCGATTAATCCTAAAGATGCAGATCTCATCTTGGAAATCACCAACGATATTAATGGTCGTGAGATTTTGGCTTACAACTCCAATGGCCAAGTATCAGCTTATCGCCTCAATATTCGTGTTGGCTTCAGAGCCTTTGATTTAGCTGGAGCAGAAATTGTTCCTGAGGCGGAAATTTATATGACTCGCGATATGGACTTCACGGTTTCTACTGTTTTGGCTACCGATGTTCAAATTCAGCAATTCTTAACTCTGATGCGTAAAGATTTGGCTATCCAGATCTTGCGCCGTGTTGCAGCGGCTGCAAAAGCCCCGCAATCAAGAGCTTTCTAGAGGCAGATTAAGGCATGGTTAAAGTTGATGCCTTACAAGTGCACCTCAAGTCATTGAGTTCTGGTGGTGCTATGTTGCCTCTGTATGTTTTTAGCGGCGATGAGCCGCTGTTGATGATGGAGGCGATGGATCAATTGCGATCTGCAGCCAAGAAACAAAATTTCACTGAACGCGAAGTCTTGTTACAAGAGCGTGGATTTGATTGGAGTGCTCTTCTAAGTGCTGGTCAGACCATGTCTTTGTTTGGTGACAAGCGTTGGGTCGAGTTGCGCATTCCGACGGGTAAGCCTGGGCGCGATGGAGCGGATGCTCTTAAACAGTTCGCTGCGCAAATTGCCTCTCAGTCAACGGGTTCTGATGGCCCGGATACCGTTGTCTGTATTGTGTTGCCTCGCTTGGATGGTAAGACCAAGACTTCTGCGTGGTTCAGTGCTTTGGACGATTCCGGTATGGCTATTCAGATCGATTCTTTGGACCGCAGCCATTTGCCACAGTGGATCGCTGGACGACTCAAGCGCCAAGATCAAGAGGTAGAGGCAGGACCGGAAGGTCAGCGCGCACTTGAGTTTATTGCCGATCAGGTAGAGGGCAATTTGATTGCTGCCCATCAAGAAATTTTGAAGTTGGGTTTGTTATATCCCGTAGGAAAACTCAGCGAGGAGCAAATTCGCTCATCCATTCTGAAAGTGGCGCGCTACAACGTTTTTGAATTGACTGAAGCAATGCTGGCTGGAGATCTGGCTAGGCTCAATCGCATGCTAGATGGCCTTAAAGGTGAGGGTGAGCCGCTGGTATTGATTCTGTGGAGCGTAACTGAAGAGCTTCGGATACTATCTAAATTGAAGGCTGCAAGCGATGCGGGTGAATCAGTGCAGAACTTGATGCGTGCAAACCGGATTTGGGGAAATAAAGAGCGTTTATACCCAGTAGCATTGAGAAGGATTCAGCCCTTCAAGCTGCGAAGAGCAATGCAAGTAGCTGCAGGACTAGATCGCCAAGTAAAGGGTTTGCATGCGGCTGAATTGCCTGCCGACCCATGGGATGGTTTGCGTTTAGTTGGAAATTTGCTGCGTTAAGAAGTGCGAAACAATACATAAGAGATTAAGAAATGAGTTCATCCATTCAAGAAATGATGCAAGACATTGGAATGCGAGCACGCGCCGCATCGCGTGCAATGGCACGTGCATCAAGCGAGCAAAAGAATCAGGCTTTATTGCATATTGCTAAAGTGGTTCGTCAGCAAGCCACTGAAATTCAGAAGATTAATCAAGTGGATGTAGAGCGCGCAAAAGGCAATGGGCAAGATCCTGCTTTTATTGATCGCCTAACCATGACTCCTAAAACGATTGAAACCATGGCTTTAGGTTTAGAGCAAATTGTTTCTTTGGATGATCCGATTGGCAAAATTTCTGCTTTGCAAAAACAGGCTTCTGGTATTGAGTTGGGTCAGATGCGCGTACCCCTGGGTGTTATTGGCATCATTTATGAGTCTCGCCCAAACGTCACTATTGATGCTGCTGCCTTATGCTTAAAGTCTGGCAATGCCGTGATTTTACGGGGTGGTTCCGAAGCAATTGATTCAAATACTTTATTGGCTCAGATTATTCAAGAAGGTCTGGCTTCTGCTGGCTTGCCTAAAGATGCAGTGCAAGTGGTGACTACTACCGATCGTAGCGCAGTCGGCGAGATGATTACCATGACCCAATATATTGATGTGATCGTGCCTCGTGGCGGTAAGAGTTTGATTGCCCGTCTTATGGCTGAAGCGCGAGTACCGATGATTAAGCACTTGGATGGTATTTGTCATACCTATATTGATGCAGATGCTGATGTCGCTATGGCAGTTAAGGTCTGTGATAACGCTAAGACTCAACGCTACGCCCCTTGCAATGCAATGGAGACCTTGTTAGTCAATCAAGATATTGCACAGAAAGTCTTGCCAACGCTTTGCAAGATTTATCAAGCTAAAGGTGTGGAGTTGCGGGTTGATGATTTGACACGCAAAACACTTGAAGCAAATGGTTTTCAGAATCTGGTCGATGCCAAAGAAGAAGATTGGCAAACTGAGTACTTGGCCCCTATCTTGTCCATTAAGACAGTGGCTAATATCGATGAAGCCATGAATCATATTGAGCAATATGGCAGCAAACATACTGATGCCATTATTACTAATAACAAAGCCCAGGCCGATCGCTTCTTGCGTGAAGTGGATAGTGCTAGCGTGATGGTTAATGCCAGCACTCGCTTTGCAGATGGCTTTGAATATGGCTTAGGGGCTGAAATCGGTATCTCCAATGACAAGCTGCATGCCCGTGGCCCAGTTGGGTTAGATGGCTTGACCTCATTGAAGTATGTGGTTATGGGCCATGGCGAGATCCGGACCTAAAGTAAAAAGATAAACAGAGCAAAAAATATATGAGCAACGCCTACCTCTGGGTAAAAACCTTTCACATCGTCTTCATCACCTCTTGGTTCGCCGGTTTGTTTTATCTGCCTAGAATTTTTGTGAACTTGGCTGAAGAGAAAAACTCTGATGCTTGTGCCCGTTTATTGGGTATGGCAGATCGCCTCTTCCGCTTTATGACTATCTTGGCTGTGCCAGCCGTAATACTAGGTTTGACACTATGGCTTTACTTTGGCATTGGTGCTGGCGATATCTGGATGCATGCCAAATTGTTCTTTGTGATCTTAGTTATTGGGTATCACCATGCCTGTTTAAGTTTGCTCAAAAAGTTTCGTGCGGGAGTCAATAAACGATCTGGCGTTTGGTTTCGTTGGTTTAATGAAGTCCCAGTGATCTTGTTGGTCATTATTGTTGCCTTGGTGTTGTTTAAGCCTTAAGACCAGCTTTTTAATACTACTCAATACCGTTTAATTTTTTAATCCCCCTACTTAAAGACTGTTAGCCCCATGAGATTTTTTGTTGTTTGTCCAGGCGGTTTGGAAGTGCCGCTTGCCCAGGAGCTAGCCGAGATTGCTGGACGCCCAGAATGTAAGGCATTAGGAGCATGGGTAATTGATCCTACGCCTACAAGTCCTACCGGTGGTGTTGGTCTTGCTGCTCCGATCTCTGCTGCAATGGCGCTGAACTTGCATTCTCGTATTGCGAGTCGGGTGTTATTGCAAATGGCTCAAGCACCTTATCGGCAAGAAGAGGACTTATATAAATTAGCGAGCGGCTTGGCGTGGGAGGAATGGTTTAGTTCAAAGCAAACTTTACGAGTGGATGTGACGGCACATCGCTCCCCATTAAAGAGTTTAAATTTTGCAACGCTCAAAATTAAAGATGCCATTGTTGATCGTTTACGTGACGTGACTGGCGATCGTCCTAGTATCGATACTGCTTTTCCGGACGTGCGAGTGCAGGCGCATTTGACAGCAACCCAAGTTACGATTTATTTGGATACTTCAGGCGAAGCATTGTTTAAGCGGGGCTGGCGCGACGAAAAGGGTGATGCACCCCTGAAGGAAAATTTAGCAGCCGGTATTTTGTCGATAACCTCTTGGAAACCAGGCCAAACCTTATTTGATCCTATGTGCGGTAGTGGCACCTTCTTGATTGAGGCTGCGCAGATTGCATTGGCTGTTCCTCCTGGCGCTATTCGTGCAGGCATGTATGGCGATGATGCCAAACCAAGTCGATTGGCTTACCGCCCTTTGGTGACATCTGCCCATGGCTTTGGGTTTCAAAGACTCAAGCCGTTTCATGAAGCTGCTGAGCAAAAGCGCTGGGTAGATTTGAAAGAGGCGGCGCTTGCTTTGATGCTGGAAAAGCGTAAGCAATATTCAAATGTCGATGCTCTGAAAATATCCGGTGGCGATATCAACGAGAAATTAGTATCAATGTTCAAAGGCAATTGGCAAAGAGCCCAATTACCCGATCAGCCGGTGGTACGTCAGGTGGATGCCTTGGCTGCCAAAGCACCTGGCAATCTGAGTGAGGGTGTGATGTTATTAAACCCTCCTTATGGCGAGCGTCTGGTCATTAAAGGTGGACGTGGTCAGGATCGCGCTTCTCCTGAAGATGCTAACTACGATGATGAACCTGATAATCGTTTTGAATTGAACTTAGAGACTGGCCGTCAAAGTGCTAAACGTTCAAGTCGTGAATCCTTGAAGAAGCTTCAAGCCCAGGAAGAGCAGGATCCAAAGTTTGTCGAGTTTTTGCGTCAATTTGGACAGCATCTCAAAGACGATTTTGGTGGCTGGAATATTTTTGTTTTGACTGCGGATATGGCTCTACCAGGTCAGCTACGCATCAAAGAATCCAAGCGCACCCCTTTATTTAACGGTCCTTTGGAGTGCCGTTTATTCAAGTTTGAGATGCATGCTAAGCGACCAGCTTAAAGCACTCAAAAACTTTAAAATAAAAGAGCAGGCTTAATGCAGCTAAATTCAAGCAGCAATTGATACTCGGAGAGTTAAGTAATGGAATTTAAAACGTATATGTGTTTGATCTGCGGTTGGGTCTATGACGAAGCCGCTGGACTGCCTGATGAAGGTATTGCACCAGGAACCCTCTGGAAAGATGTGCCGATGAATTGGACCTGTCCAGAGTGCGGTGCACGCAAAGAAGATTTTGAAATGATGGCAATTTAATTCGGAAGTAATGATGGTAAAAGTAGATCAAAACGAAGTTTTATTTGAGCGTGCACAAAAGACAATTCCTGGGGGTGTCAACTCTCCAGTGCGAGCATTTCGTCAAGTGGGCGGAACTCCCCGTTTTGTTACTAAAGCCCAGGGCCCTTATTTTTGGGATGCCAACGGTCAGCGCTATATCGACTTAATTATGTCTTGGGGTCCGATGATTGCTGGCCATGCTAATCCCGAAGTTGTTTCTGCAGTTCAGAAAGCCGCTGAGACCAGCTTTAGTTATGGCGCTCCGACTGAAGGCGAGATTGAATTAGCTGAGCGTATCTGCGCGCTTATGTCGAGCGTTGAACAAGTACGGATGGTTTCTAGCGGAACTGAAGCGACGATGAGTGCTTTGCGTCTGGCTCGCGGTTACACTGGCCGTGACTTAATTATTAAGTTTGAGGGTTGCTATCACGGCCATGCCGATAGTCTCTTAGTCAAAGCAGGCTCAGGCTTACTTACCTTTGCCGACTCTACCCAAAATGCGCCTTCTTCTGGTGGCGTTCCGCAGGATTTGGTGAAGCACACTTTAGTGCTGCCATATAACGATATTGCTGCGATTGAAGAAGTGTTCAAAAAACAAGGCGATCAAATTGCTGCCGTCATCATTGAGCCTATTGCTGGAAATATGAATCTGATTCAGCCTTCAAAAGAATTTTTATCGGCTATTCGAAGTTTGACGAGTAAGCATGGCAGCGTTTTAATCTATGACGAAGTGATGACTGGTTTTAGAGTCGCCTTAGGTGGCGCTCAGTCCTTGCAGGGCATAACCCCTGATCTAACTTGCCTTGGTAAGGTCATGGGCGGCGGCATGCCTATGGCGGCGTTTGGCGGCAAGAAAGAGATTATGAACAAGCTTGCCCCTTTGGGTAATGTTTATCAGGCGGGCACTTTATCTGGCAACCCAGTAGCAGTTGCTGCAGGCCTAAAAACTTTAGAGATTATTTCTCGCGAAGGTTTCTACGAATGCTTGACTGGCCAAACAGAAAAGTTGATGGCGGGCTTAAAACAAGCTGCAGATAAGGCCAATATTCCTTTTGCTGTGGACAGCGTTGGCGGTATGTTTGGCTTTTACTTTGCCGCTCAAGTGCCAACTACTTTTGAAGCGGTTACGAAAACCAATATTGAAGCGTTTAAGAAATTCTTTCATCTGATGTTAGATGAAGGTGTTTATCTAGCGCCTTCAGCTTATGAGGCTGGCTTCACATCCATTGCACATGACAATGCTGTGGTCGATGCCATCATTGCTGCTGCCGAGAAATCATTTAAAAAACTTTAAAAAAGTTTTTACTTCCAGGGAAAAATTACATTCGGAGTGGGTGGTCATAGCCACTCACCTGAATAATTTCTAGATTTTTGGAGTCTTTATTGGAACTTGAAATCTCCAGAGCAGTGAGTTTCCCACCCCACACGCAGCCGGTATCGAGTCCAATCACATTGTCTTGACGCAATAAGCCCAATGTAGACCAGTGGCCAAAATAGGTGAGGACATCTCGAGTCTTCCTGCCTGGGACTTTGAACCAGGGGATATAGCCTTTAGGGCCTTGCTCTAGGCCTTCCTTGCTCTCAAATTCCATTTTTCCAGTTGGTGTGCAGAAACGCATTCTGGTTAGAGTATTGGTAATCACACGTAGGCGTTCATAACCTTTCAGAGATTTATTCCATTGGTTTGGTGTATTGCCATACATATTAGCTAGAAAATCTATATACGATTTGCTACGTAAAGTTTTTTCAACTTCTTGAGCACATTCAATCGTTTGCTGTAAGTCCCATTGCGGCAAGACTCCTGCATGAACTGTTAGTACTTTGCCATTGCTCAATGCCATAGGTCGATTACGAATCCAATGAATGAGTTCTCTGCGATCGGGCGCCAACAATATGGGTTCTATGGTATCTAGCCCTTTCGATTTGCGAAGTCCTGCATCGATTGCTAGGAGGTGTAGGTCATGATTGCCAAGGATGCATTCAGCGCGACCTGATTCCTGTAAGGCTTTTAGTTGGCGCAATGCCCCAAGTGAGTCTGGACCACGATTAACGAGATCCCCTAAAAAAATCAGCTTGGATTTTTTAGGGAGTTTCTTGACTAAGGCTTTCAGAGAGGGCGCGCAGCCCTGCACATCGCCTATGGCGTAGATCTTGCTCATACCTTATCTTAAATCGGAACTGTGAATAGAGCTCTAATAAATCTGTGTATTAGGTGACTTTTTTGACTACGCTGTAACGCACTAAGGTATTTTTGCGCGCTTCATCATGATCTACTACCGGAAGTGGGTAGTCGCGTCCAATCACTACCCCAGCGGCTTCTAACTCAATATGGCCGGCCTTCCACGGGGCATGGATGGACTTTTTAGAGAGCCTTTCCAGTTGCGGTAGGTAGCGTTTAATGAATTTACCTTCCGGATCAAACTTCTCAGATTGGGTAATAGGGTTAAAGATGCGGAAGTAGGGTTGGGCATCGCACCCAGATGAGGAGGCCCACTGCCATCCGCCGTTATTAGAGGAAAGCTCAAAGTCATTGAGATGTTCTGCAAAGTAGGCTTCGCCCCAGCGCCAATCTATTCCCAAATCTTTAGTCAGAAAGCTTGCCACCACCATGCGTAAGCGGTTATGCATGTAGCCGCTTTGATTCAGTTGATGCATAGCCGCATCAACTAATGGATAGCCTGTTTTACCTTCGCACCAAGCGGCAAATAATTTTTTAGCTTTAGCGCCAGATTCCCAAGCGATGTTGTCGTAGTCTGGTTTAAAAGATGCGCCTATGGCTAAACGAGGATGATTAGCCAGAATCATGAAATAAAAATCACGCCAAATCAATTCACTTAACCAGATGGTTGCACCCATGCTGCCGGCTAGCATACGTCGATGAGCCTCACGCACCAATCCTCTGATGGAGAGCATGCCAAAACGTAAGTGGGTTGAAAGATAACTCACCCCTTTTATTGCAGGAAAGTCTCTACCAATTTGGTATTGATCAATGCGTGGCAAGAAGTCTTCTAAGAAAGCTTGCCCACCCTCTGAGCCAGGTGATATATAGCTTTCAATGCCGGTTGGGCAAAATCCCATCGACTCTAGAGAGGGCAGTTTTTGATCTAATTTTTTTGGTAAGACTCCCAATTGCTTGGGCTTTGGATTGCACTCATAGGCAGCAAGATCTTTTTCTTGGAGAGTCTTGAGCCAGTTATTTTTATAAGGTGTAAAGATTGAAAAGACAGTGTTTGAGTTTGTAAGAATTTCTTTCTTCTCAAAAATAACTTGATCTTTAAAGCTCTCAAAATGAATTCCCAACTTTTCTAGGGACGCTTTTACAGTTTCATCCCTCTCAATTGCTGAAGGTTCGTAGTCATGGTTTGTGAAGACGGTTTCGACACCTAGCTCTTTGGCAATTGCAGGAATACATTCAGCGGGTTTTCCGAAGCGAACGATGAGTCCACTACCTTGCTTACGCAGCTCATCATCCATTTGCTTTATGCCCTGCCAGATGAAATCCACGCGGCGGTCATGCTTTAGTCCGTTGGCATCTAAATCACCCTTCAATAAGGGCTTGAGAATGTCCGTATCAAAGATAAAGGTGAGCCAAACCTGGCCACTATCTTTCAGGGCGTGGTGAAGCGCGGCATTGTCATAGAGGCGGAGGTCACGGCGGAGCCAAACGAGAGCTTTTTGCATAGCCCCTATATTAGGGCTTATTTAAGGTAAATGCAGGCGGCTAGGCGGGGCTGACAGGTTAAGATCCTAAGGAATGATGGATACGATCTTTTTTATTCTCTCGAAGGTAGTGCAATTTTGCATTGAGCCGCTCAATTGGGTGCCTATTTTCGTTTTGCTGGCCCTTCTCTTTTTATCCTTGCGAAAACCGCACCTCTGTAAGAGATTCTTGGCGCTAGCTTTGGTAGATCTTGCTCTGGTGGGTTGGCTTCCCGCATCTGAAGTATTTCTTAGAGGGCTTGAGAATGCCGTGTCCAAAACTGAGATTACAAAATTATCGAATAATGAAATGGGCGGCATCATTATTCTGGGTGGCGCCATTGATGGAGGCGAGATTGCCGTTGATCGTGGCGAGATTTCAATCTACTCATCCGCTGAAAGGGTGACTAAAGCGTTCGAGTTAATACGCAAGAACCCCAATGTGCCATTCATCTTCAGCGGTTATTCAGGGCGCATAACGCCTAAGGGAGTTACAGAGGCGGATGCATTTAAGCGGTTGATTCAAGAGCAGGGCTTAAGCGAGCATAACGCGCATTACGAAAATCAATCTCGAAATACCTATGAAAATGCGCTTCATATGAAGCCAATGATTGAGGAGTTTGGCTTAAAAACGGAATCGGGGGAGCCCAAGCCATGGCTTCTCATTACCTCCGCCAGCCATATGTACCGCTCTACCAAGATTTTCCAAAAACAGGGTTTAGTAGTGCTACCAATGTTGGTCGATTATCAAACGGCCAATAGCCTGCAGTGGACGATGTTTGACTTGGTGGATGGAGCTCACAACTGGAACATCCTAGTTCATGAAATAGTTGGTCTTTTTGCTTACTGGATTACCGGAAAAATCTAGATATTCTGTAAAATAGGCCATATGACTTCTGCTAAAAAAGCACCCCCTGCTTCAGAACGAGCTTCTATGTCAGAGTCATCAATTTCCTTTTCTGCAGACCATCTCGCCAATCAGTTTTTAATTGCTATGCCGGGCATGGTGGACCCTAATTTTGCTGGATCTCTTATTTATCTGTTTGAGCATACCGAAAGAGGTGCAATGGGCTTGGTGGTTAATCGACCTACTGAGGTTGATTTAGAAACTCTTTTTGACAAGATTGAGTTGAAATTGGAAATTGCCCCATTATTAAAGCAACCAGTATATTTTGGCGGTCCAGTTCAGATAGAGCGGGGCTTTGTCTTGCATGAGTCTGATTCACTAAGTCCATATAGCTCTTCCTTAATTATTCCCGGCGGCTTGACGATGACTACTTCAAAGGATGTTCTTGAGGCAGTTGCTGCAGGTAAAGGACCGCAACATTTTTTGATGACCTTGGGTTATGCCGGATGGGGTGCTGGTCAGCTTGAAGAAGAAATTACGCTTAATGGTTGGATGAATGTCCCGCTAGCACGTGAGCAAATGATTGAAATCATCTTTAATACCCCTTCGAGTCAGCGTTACGAGAAGGCAGTGAGTCACCTAGGGTTTGATTTGTCTCATTTGTCTGGTGAGGCTGGGCATGCCTAAGGCATTGACCATACTGTCTTTTGATTATGGAACTCGCAGAGTGGGTGTGGCAGTTGGAAACTCGATATCCAAGTCGGGACAAGCTTTAAAGACGATTGCAGCGCCAACTAGCGATGCTCTTTTTCAAGCGATTGAGTCTCTATTAAAGGATTGGCAGCCAGACCAATTGGTGGTTGGAAAGCCAATGCATCCAGATGGCACGCCCCATGAGATGACATCTAAAGCAACCCGCTTTGGCAATCAGCTACATGGACGCTTTCGTTTGCCGGTTGTTTGGGTCGATGAGCGCTATACGTCAGCCGTTTTAGAGGGGGATCCAGAGATGTACGACAATCTAGATGCCCACTCTGCCGTTTTGATCTTAGAGCAGTATTTTGCAGAGCAAAGCACGAAGTCTTTAAATTAAAAATAGTTACAAAAATGGAATTGATATAAGCACCGGACCCAAGAATGAACGCTGAACAGTTATACGGAAAATTACTAGAGAACTTGCGTAAGAGAGCGCAAGAGGGTGCCTTTGAACTTGCGGGTCTCGCTATGGGAGGCGCTTGGATTACTGAGCGTTTGGCTCACGATTTAGGGCTTCCACACTTTGGTGTAATTAATGTGGCTTTTCATCGGGATGATTATGCCGAGAAGGGTATGACTGCTTTGCGTACTGCTAGTACTATGACCACCCATTTACCGTTTGATGTAAACGGCGCCAATGTGATTTTGATTGACGATGTTTTGTTAACGGGTAGAACTGTCCGCGCGGCTTTAAATGAGTTATTTGATTTCGGCCGACCCGCTCAAGTGGAGTTGATGGTTCTGGCTGATCGAGGGAATCGCGAACTTCCAGTAGCTGCCAACTTTGTTGGTGAACAGATAGAAGTTCCGGAGAATCAACTTCTGGTTTTAGAGAAAGATACCGCTGGTAAGTTCAGCTTTCAGTTAGAGGAGCGTGAATAATGAGTCAGCTAGTCAATCAATTTAATTCCGCTGGCGAGTTAACGCATCTTCTAACGCTTGAAGGTTTACCTAAAGAGCAGATTCTCCATATTTTGGATACTGCCCAACAGTTTGTAAGCGTGACTGATCCTGCGCGCGAGGTGAAAAAAGTCCCACTACTTAGAGGGAAGAGCGTATTCAACCTGTTTTTTGAAAACTCCACTCGCACTAGAACTACTTTTGAGATTGCTGCAAAACGTTTATCTGCAGATGTGATTAATTTAGATATTTCTACATCCTCCACTGCTAAGGGCGAGAGTCTTCTCGATACGATTGATAATTTAGTAGCAATGCAGGCGGATATTTTTGTTGTGCGACATGGTGTTTCTAAAGCCCCTATTGAAATTGCAAACCACGTACCAGCGCATGTACACGTTGTGAATGCTGGCGATGGTAGCCATCAGCATCCAACTCAAGGTTTGTTGGATATGTACACCATGCGGCACTTCAAACAAAACTTCAAGGGCCTAAAGGTAGCGATTGTGGGCGATATTGTGCACAGCCGTGTAGCCAAATCCAATATTCATGCGTTGACCACATTAGGTTGTGAAGACATCCGTGCCATTGGTCCAGAAAGCCTGCTCCCAAGTGATTTAGATATGCTCGGCGTTAAAGTCTTCCACAATATGGAAGAAGGCTTAAAAGATGTTGATGTAGTGATGACATTGCGCATCCAAAAAGAGCGCATGGAAGCCGGGCAGGTGCCTGAGGGCGATGCTTTCTTTAAGCAATATGGTTTAACACCGACTCGTTTAGCCTTAGCTAAGCCAGATGCTATCGTCATGCACCCAGGTCCCATGAATCGGGGCGTAGAGATTGACTCAGTGGTAGCTGATGGTCCTCAATCAGTCATTCTGAATCAAGTCACCTTTGGTATTGCTGTGCGCATGGCTGTGATGTCTATAGTTGCTGGCAACTAAGATCATAAGCATGCTGTCCAAAAAACGTTGGTTGATTCTGTCGCATGGCTTCAATATGGATGGTCGCGCCTCAAGCCAAACGATTACCGATAAGATTCCTTATTTTCTAGAAGCGGGCATTGAGCCGATTGTCTTTAGCGCTATCACTGGAATTAAAGATCAACGCTTTCCCCATCGCCAATTTTTAGCTTGGGGACCAGCAGCGTTCCGGTTTGATTTTCGTCATTGGATTGCTAATCAATACGGCAGAGGATTTTTCTATAAGGTTTCAACCGGCATTGTTTCTTTGTTGCTTGCCCCGTTTATTGCCTTAGAAAAGTTTATTCTTGGCTATTCCAGTCAATGGTCTTGGTCGATTCCTGCCTACCTTCATGGCCTGTATTTAATTCGATCTGGCAAGGTCGATCTGATTTACTCAACAGGGGGAGCGTGGTCAGCCCATTTGGCGGGTTTATGGCTCAAGAAAAAAACGGGCGCGCCATGGATCGTAGAGATTCATGATCCATTGGTCATTCGTCAGAGTCCAGACGATCCCGGTTTTGAAAAGCCCAGTAATCGCGATGCTCGCTTTAGGCAATATTTAGAAAAGCAAATCTGTAAATATGCGGATTTAGCCTGGTGGTTTACCGATGGTGCCGTACATTATGCGAAAGTACGCAACCCCAATTTAAATACCTTAAATAACGCTCATGGTTTTATGGTTCTGCCTGGCGCTGAACCGCCTGGCGGTTCAACTGATGAGAAAACGCATCAGTATTGTGAATATTTGAATCTGTGTCACTTTGGTTCCTTGGCAAATGATCGCTCTCTTTCCACCATTCTGAATGCCTTAGTCCCGCTATTTAAGAAATATCCTCCAGCAAGAAAGCATATTCGGGTGCATGCCTATGGAGCGCCTCTAGATTCGTTAACTGTGGATGCTCTCAAGAAACTAGCGTTTGACGATGTTTTACTTGCCCACGGACGTTTAGAAAAAGATCCCGCTACCGGTAAGTCAGGACGTGAGCGCGTGGTTGAGAAAATGCAGTCAGCGGACGTTTTAATTCTTTTGCATGGCAATGATGAGTGGTGCGCAGAATACATTCCCTCTAAGTTCTATGAGTATCTTTGGACGGGTAGGCCAATTTGGGGTATCACCCATCGCAACCCTCAATTGGATCAAATGTTATTGGAGCGCTCGGCTTACTTGAGCCCTCAAAATGACCCAGAGGCTATCGAGCTTGCTTTAGAGAGAATTTGGTTGGACTGGGAAGGTAAACAGTTGGCAGTACCCAAAGGCGTTCCGATTGGCGTAAATCAAGCTGCATATAGAATACTTTCTGAAGTGCAAGCTAAAACTGAAAGAAGCGCTTGAAAGATATCGTCCTCTATTGCAAATCTTACCGCAGAGACTTTTTGCGTCTTAAGCGCTTGCTAGAATCAATTAATCCATACAACGTCGACCAAATCCCCTTTTATATTTCTACTCCCGCAGATCAATATCAGGAGTTGCAATCGGTTTTGGGAGAAGGCACTGGGTACCAGTGGGTTTCTGATGAGTCGATTATTGCTTCCAATCCTCGAGTACTCGCTGGCATCGAAAAAACGAGATCTGGTGGCTTAAGTCAGCAGGTCATTAAATCTGAGTTTTGGCGTCTTGGTTTAGCTGAGAATTATGTTTGTCTCGATTCGGATTGCGTCTTTATTAAAGATTTCCATCGAGCTGATTTTTTAAGCGCAGATGGCACTCCATACACAGTCATCTATCAAAATAAAGAATTTTTTCAGCTATCGATTAATCGAGGGCATGCAAAGGTTGAAGCCAATCTTCGTAAAGAAGGTGATTGTGTAAAGGCTTTATTTTCTAGGGTAGGTCCAAACTACTATTGCCCATGCCCACCATTTATTTGGTCGGCCAAGGTTTGGCAGTCTTTGGATAGCCAATATCTTGAACCCAGAGGTTTGCATTTCTGGGATATCTCGAATAACGAACATCCAGAGACGCTGTTGTATCTCGAGGCTTTATTGAACTACCGCGCGATTCCTTTGTACCCAATTGAGCAATTATTTAGGATCTACTACTATGATTGGCAATACTATCTGCTGCGCAGAACGGGTGAGTCCGAGAGTAAATTAAAAGCAAATTACTTGGGCGTGATCTATCAATCAAACTGGGATTCTGGAATGGACTTTGGTGGGTCTAGTAAGGCATTCCTCTCTCTTGCTCTTCGCCGCATCAAACGTTTCGGCCGCTATTTACAAAGTTACCTTTAATTCATGTCAGCACCTTTAAATATCAAGATTTTTGTTATTTCATTGCAAAGATCACTTGATCGCAGAAAACAGGTTGAGAAAGAAATGCAAAAAATTTCTTTACCCTGGTCTTTTCTGGATGCGATTGATGGCTCTGTTTTGGCATCAAGGCCAATTGAGTACAAGCCAGCTAAAGTGAAAAGACTACAGGGTTATGAATTAACCCCCAATGAGATTGGCTGCTATCTCTCTCATAAAGAGGCATGGAAGCGTTGTGTAAGTGAGAATTCACCCACCCTAGTTTTAGAAGATGATTTTGTTCTAGCGGCCAATTTTGAGAGTGTGCTCGGCACCATTCTTGAGGCAGATGATTGCTGGGATTTCCTCAGGCTGCAGGGTTTATATGAAGTGCCTTACAAGACCTTAGTTGAAAAATCAGGCGTCGCATTCGTTAGAAATGAGGGCGATGCTGTCGGTGCTACCGCATACCTATTAAAGCCAGTGATAGCAAGGCAGTTAATTCAGGATTCTGCAGATATCTATGAGCCCGTTGATCATTTTCTGGAACATCATCAAAAGCATGGCTTGGAATTTTTGGCAATTCGTCCATATCCAGTGGATATTACGCGCGCTAAATCGACTATTGCTGATCGCTCTGAGCGTTCTCCCGTTAAAGGTTTGCACAAGCGATGGAGATCGGTTGCCCGAGCGCTTGATCGGGTGCTGAGTAAAGACCCCTGGTTTCCAAAATAAT
Organism: Polynucleobacter sp. MWH-S4W17; assembly: GCF_018687535.1. Lineage (NCBI taxonomy): Bacteria > Pseudomonadati > Pseudomonadota > Betaproteobacteria > Burkholderiales > Burkholderiaceae > Polynucleobacter > Polynucleobacter sp. MWH-S4W17. The sequence goes on from NZ_CP061295.1 coordinate 252,764, forward strand.
TAAATCAGAAATATTCATCCCATTTGATTAACTAAGAGCAGTCTGAATAATATCCTTTAGGTAGCCTTTCAGGGGATCAAGTGATGGCTTTTGTAATAGCAAAGGCTGCTCTGCATATTGTGCAAGCTTACTTTTCGAATGCAATATTTGACCTAGTTCAGCAAAGTGATCTGCTGACATTGGCGCTAAATTAATAAATGCTTGCGGATTAAAGTCTACCTTTACATTTTCGTCAGCCCAAGTAATGGGTAGGCATCCCGCCATGAACGCTTCTGGAATTTTCTCGGTGTAGTAACCAGGGTGCATGCCATTTTCGGGGCATAAGTTAAAGGCGAATGCTTGTAATTCATCAAACTTAATCAAGCCACTTTCGGAATGGTTTTTAATATTTGGATTGAATGATTTTCCAAACTCCACCACCTCGATTTGATTCTTAACGGCATTTAATAGGGTGCCCCTGGGCTCTCTGAGGTGTGAAGCAAATATCGCCGCCTTTTGCGGGCGCATCAGAAAGTCATGACCAAGCGGCTGAAGGAGGCGGTTGACATCTAGCAACTTGCCATATCTGGGGTTAGTGTTGCCATTTACTCCCTCTGATGACCAGTCGGCAACTTCCATCCAGTAAGGCATGCGGAAGTGATGGGGGCCAGAAATCCCTAGATCAAAAGTGAGCGCATAGTCATTGGAGACAAAATCATGCCGAAGATTCTCGCCAGTCTGGAAAAGGATTAAAGGTGGTTTATGTGATGTGGGGACAATGGATTGAAGCCCATTATTTAGGCTGGCAACCAAAGGTCTAAGGGGTTTAGGGCACCAGGCCAACTTCTTTTTGCCTAAATGATGAAATGATCCGATGATCATCAAATCACATTGTTTGGGCTCAACCCATTCAATTTGATAGCCGAGGTTATGGCATATGGCAGGTACAAGGCTGGTTTTATAGTCGCTGGGCACCCCTACAGCGGATACTCTGATTGCAGTCATAAATACCTTACTTTCTAGATGCCTAAATGAAGTATTCAATTGTAATAACTACCTTGATAAACGTCTCGAAAACGCTCAAATCCCAGATTGATGAGTTGGTATCATTGAGGTCAGTTGAGCATTTAAAGGCTCTATAACTTCATTCTGGGCTTTGGGGGTTGCATGATTTTAGTGACGGGTGGCGCGGGATTTATCGGCGGTAACTTTGTTTTGGATTGGCTGGCCGATCCGAAGGCAGAAGGAATTGTTAATTTAGATAAGTTAACTTATGCCGGTAACCTGGCGACACTGGATTCTCTTAAGAATGATACTCGCCACGTATTTGTGCATGGTGATATTGGTGACAAAGAGTTAGTTACCAAATTGTTGAAAGAGCATAAGCCACGTGCCATTGTGAATTTTGCTGCCGAGAGTCATGTGGATCGCTCTATTCATGGGCCGGCGGATTTCGTAGAAACCAATATCGTTGGTACGTTTAATTTGCTAGAGTGCGCTCGTGAGTATTGGAACGGTCTTGAAGGAGGGGCTAAAGAAGGGTTCCGTTTTCATCATGTATCAACTGATGAAGTTTATGGATCCTTATCTTTAACCGATCCAGCATTTACGGAAACAAATTCGTATGAGCCCAATAGCCCGTACTCAGCATCTAAAGCAGCATCCGATCATTTGGTACGTGCCTGGTTTCACACCTATGGGTTCCCAGCAGTAACCACCAATTGTTCTAATAACTATGGCCCTTATCACTTTCCAGAAAAATTAATTCCTTTGGTGATATTAAATGCGCTCAATAGCAAGCCATTACCTATTTATGGTGATGGCCAACAGATTCGCGATTGGCTCTATGTGGGCGACCATTGCTCCGCTATTCGTGAGGTATTGGCTAAAGGTAAATTGGGTGAGACTTACAACATCGGTGGTTGGAATGAAAAGGCCAATATTGATGTTGTGAAAACCATTTGTAGCATTTTGGATGACCTAAAGCCCCGCGCAGATGGCAAGTCCTACGTCGAGCAAATCACCTTTGTAAAAGACCGCCCAGGCCATGATCGCCGTTATGCGATTGACGCTAGCAAGGTAGAGCGCGAGTTGGGTTGGAAACCAGCCGAGACCTTTGAGACAGGTATTCGTAAAACAGTGCAATGGTATCTGGATAATCCTGTCTGGATCGATGGCGTAGTGAGCGGGTCTTATCGTGACTGGCTGCAAAAACAGTACAACTAACCGTAAATACTGAGATTAAATAACTGCGTGAATATTTTAGTTTTCGGAAAAGATGGTCAACTGGGTAAAGCATTCAAAGCTTTATTTGACGAACTTCCAGCCTCTGCAAATCTGGATATAACTTATCTCGGTAGAGCGGAGTGCGACCTTAGTAAAGAAGAGGAAGTACTCGCGCAACTCAATATAGCAAAGGCAAATCTCATTATTAATGCTTCTGCATATACAGCAGTGGATAAAGCAGAAACTGAAATCGATTTAGCTTATGCGGTAAATGCAAAAGCCCCCGAATTAATGGCGCGTTATGCTGCAGAAAATAATGCTACTTTTCTTCACTACTCCACAGATTATGTGTTTGATGGCAGTAAAGATGGTTTCTATATTGAAGACGACCCACGCAATCCTTTGGGAATTTATGGCAAGAGTAAGGCTGCGGGTGAAGAGTCAATAGAAAAGGTATTTGCAAATTCATCAAAAGGCCAATTTGCTATTTTCAGAACCAGCTGGGTTTATGGGGATGGTGGTAATTTCATTCGTACGATGTTGCGCTTAGCAAAAGAGCGTGAAGAATTAAAAGTCATTCATGACCAACATGGCGTCCCCACTAGTGCGGATTGGCTTGCCGGCATAAGTCTGGATTTGGCATTAGATTCAGCATGGAAGTTAAAGCAATTCCCATCCGGTATTTATCATGCCGTGCCAGCAGGTGAGACTACTTGGCATGGTTTGGCGACTTTCGCGGTTCAATCCGCCCTGAATGCTGGAGTTGAGCTCAAGGCTCAACCAGGGGCAATTAAGCCTATTTTGGCAGTTGAATACCCACTCCCAGCCCCCAGACCCATGAATTCACGCATGGATAGCGTAAAACTGCGTTCTGCTATACAAGATGGGGCTTCCAAAGCTTCAAACTCTTATAATCAACTCCAAAATGTGCCAAATTTCCCAGCATGGGATGGCATGGTTCAAGAATATGTATCCAAGCTAGCTTCAAAGGGTTTGATTTAAAAACCCTCATTGGCTTTCTTGGGGTGCTGAAACAGGGGTAATAAATGGCTGTAAATCGCAAAGGCATCATCTTGGCTGGTGGGTCTGGTACCCGTCTTTATCCAGTGACTCAGGCAGTGTCAAAGCAATTAATGCCAGTCTATGACAAGCCAATGGTGTATTACCCATTAAGTACCCTAATGTTGGCTGGTATTCGCGACATTCTCTTAATTTCTACGCCGCAAGATACTCCTCGATTTTCTGAACTATTAGGCGATGGCTCGCAGTGGGGTCTCAATATAGAGTATTGCGTGCAACCCTCACCAGATGGTTTGGCGCAAGCATTTACGCTTGGCAAAAACTTTGTAGGAAATAGTCCAAGCGCATTAGTGCTGGGCGACAATATTTTCTATGGCCATGAATTGGTTGATCAACTCAATAGTGCAAACGATCGTACTTCGGGTGCATCTGTATTTGCGTATCACGTGAATGATCCGGAGCGTTATGGCGTAGTAGAGTTTGATAAAGACTACAAAGCGCTGTCGATTGAAGAAAAACCTTTGAAGCCTCGCAGTAACTATGCAGTAACAGGCTTATATTTTTATGACAATCAGGTTTGCGATATTGCTGCCTCGATTAAGCCCAGCGCTCGTGGTGAACTCGAGATTACAGATGTCAACCGTGTCTATCTTGAAAAGAATGAGCTGAATGTCGAGATTATGGGTCGTGGATTTGCTTGGTTGGATACTGGAACGCATGATTCTCTGTTAGATGCGGCAGGTTTCATTGCCACTCTACAAAAGCGTCAAGGCTTGATGGTGGCCTGTCCTGAAGAAATTGCTTATCGCCAAGGTTGGATTAGCGCTGAAGTGGTACAGAAGGTTGCTGCACAGTTAAGCAAGAATAGTTATGGTCAGTACTTGGGTAAGATTTTGAACGAGCTCAATAGCTCAGCTCAACCCATTTCACTTTCTGCCAAGAAGGTTCCTAAATGAGCATTCCTTCTAAGTTGCAGTTAACACCTACTGCGATTCATGATGTTTATATTGTGGAGTCAAAAGTCTTTGGCGATGAGCGCGGTTGGTTTACCGAATCATTCAATGCAGAGGACTTTGCAAGTGCAACTGGCCTTGATGTCCAGTTTGTGCAAGACAATCATTCTTTTTCACGTCAGTGGACTTTGCGTGGCCTGCATTATCAAATAGAGAAGACTCAAGGTAAATTAGTACGAGTCGTGGCTGGTAGCGTATTTGATGTGGCTGTCGATATTCGTAAGGATTCACCAACTTACGGTAAATGGGTTGGTGTTGAATTGAGCGCAGAAAACCACAAGCAATTGTGGATTCCTGCTCAATTGGCTCATGGCTTTTTGGTACTCACACCTACAGCAGAATTTCTTTACAAGACAACGGATTATTACCATCCACAGAGTGAAGCTTGCCTTGCTTGGAATGATTCAGCAGTGGGTATAGAGTGGCCTTTGCCCGCTGGTATCGAGCCCAATATGAATGCCAAGGATGCGGCCGGTCTTTCATGGGACGTGGCACCCAAGTTCTAGATGCCTTCGGCAATTTTCAAAAGATAAGATAATCCTCAAATGAGTGATTTATCTTCGACCTACTCAAAGGGTCTCCCGTCCAATCCCAAGATTTTGTTGGTAAAGCTTTCCTCCTTAGGGGATGTGCTGCACAACTTACCGATTGTTTGGGATCTTCGTAGACGTTTGCCTCATGCGCAAATTGATTGGGTAGTTGAAGAGGGTTATGTTCATTTGCTTGAACCACTTCTCAGTAAAAATGGCTTTAGCGGAATTGATCGCATCATTCCATTTGGTTTACGTCGCTGGAAAAAGAATTTATTTAAGCTCTCTACTTGGCAGCAGTTTTTTGCATTCAAAAAAGAGCTTCAGGCAAATTCTTACGATGTGATTATTGAGACTCAGGGCCTGCTTAAATCAGCCATTGTTTGTGCTCTAGCTAAAAAGAGTTCAAACGCTGTGATTTCAGGGCTCGCCAATGCAACAGAATTTTCCGGGTATGAGCCGATTGCCCGATTGTTTTATAACCAGTCTGTGCAAGTCCCAATGCAATGTCATGCAGTAGATCGTTCGCGCTGGGTTACGTGCTCGGCTTTTGATTGGCCCTTAGTTGATCGCACTATTGCGCCTCAGTTTTATCCAAAGGATTACGTTGATTCTCTGAGCGTCAATTCAGGTGAGGTCTTAAAAGAATTAAAGTCACCTTATGTCTTGTGTTTTCATTCGACTGCTAGACAAGCTAAGCGTTGGTCCAATGAACATTGGATTTCTTTGGGCAATGAGCTAGCTAGTAGTGGTTATCAGATTGTGCTCCCCTGGGGCAATGCGGCCGAGCAAGCTGTGAGCAAGGAAATTGCTTTGCACGTTCCGAATGCCTTGGTGCCACCAGCATTTTCAATTCAGGAAGCTTTTTCGGTGATCGCAGGTGCCGCACTGACAGTGGGTGTTGATACGGGCCTCACACATCTTGCAGCTGTTTTAGGTAAACCTACAGTAGAAATTTATTGTGATTCACCAAGATGGAAGACCGAAGGTTACTGGTCTAACAATATTCGCAATGTGGGTGATATTCAATCGCCGCCACAGGTGGCAGAAGTCATTGAAGCTTCTTTAAGTTTGCTGAATTAACGCAATAAAGAATTAATTGCGATTAAATCCTCGTCAGACAAGGTTGAGGCACTTGCTTTAAGCTTGAGCGCATTTAAAACTGTGCTGTAGCGCGCTTGTTGTAACTGAGAGCGTGTGGTAAATAAGGTATCGACCGCAATCAATACGTCGATATTAATTAAGGTCCCAACCTGAAAGCCTAGGCGGCTTGATTCCACAGCAGATTCTGCAGATCTCTCAGCAGCTTCATAGGCTTTAACGCTGGCTAAACCACCATAGAAGCCAGTGAACGCAGCACGCGTATTTTGAGCCGCAGTACGTCTCGCATTGTCATAATTGGCTTTTGCTGTATCTACTAATGCAGCATTCTGTCGAATGACGGAGCTATTGAACCCGCCTGACACCAATGGAATGGTCATCTGCAAGGAAAGGGTATTGTTATAAACATTGGTCTGTGAAGGCGAGTAATTATTTGGCGTGCCGTTGGAGGTGTTATAGCCGGAGGTGCCCACTAAATTGACTGAGGGATAGTTCAAGGCCTGAGCAGCGCGATAAGTACTTTCGGATAAGGTCACTGATAACTGGCTTGCTAATACCTTGAAATTTGCAGCTTCTGTTTGATTAATCCAGTCATCTAAAGTTTGGCCAGGTGGCAGTATCGGATTGACGTTATCCACCAGCGGAGCGCTTTTGTTTTCTTTGCTTTTGCTACGCGGATCTTTCAGTACACCATCAATTTTGGCTGCTTTAACCAAGGGTTTGAGTGGACCAACTGGGTGGCCTACTAATTGCTCTAGAACCCCCTTTTTTACAACTAAATCTGCTTGCGCAGCAATTTCTTGGGAGGTAGTAAGGTCGTAGCTAGCTTGGGCTGTATTGACATCCACAATAGTTGCAAGGCCTGCGTCAAACTTGGCTTGAGCAATATCTAGCTGTTGCTTAATCAGATCCTTCTTATTGCGATAGAGTGCTACATTGTCTTGGCTTGTCAGTGCATCAAAGTAAGCTTGTGAAACTCTCAGAATAAGGTCTTGCTGTGCTTGAAAGAAATTCATATCAGCAATCTTGGTATTCAAATCGCCTTGCTTAAAGGCCTCGAGGGCTGCTACGTTAAAAACAGGCTGTGTGAGAGTGACGGTATAGCTTTTTTGATCAAATACACGAGAGTTGCCTGCACCTGTTGAGACTACTGTTGTCCCAGCTCCATGTTGATAGTAGCGTGTACCACCAGGCGTTGCATTCGCTTGCGGGAGCAATAGAGAGAGGCCTTGCCAGTAGAGTTCTTTGCTGGCTTGATAGTTAAAGCGTGCAGCATTCAACACCGGATCACTAAATGCAGCATCTTGATAGAGTTGAATGAGGTCGTTAAATTGAGTCTTGTTATCGCTAGACTTGCTATTTCCCAGGTAGGATGGAGTTGCGTTATCCGGTAATGCGGTTTTATTGGGTAGCGGGGCTATCTGTGGTGGTTGCTCCAGCCCAATCAGGGTAGATGCACTCATGGGGGTGGGCAAAGCAGGTCTTGCGGCTGCAGTGGGGCTTTGGGCTAATGCCTGAAATGACCATGTGCCAAGACCGAGTGATTGACTTAGGATCAAACCAAAGGCGGTAAGTCTAGAAAGTCTAAAGCGGGATGGGGTCATGTAATTCAGATACTTTTCAATGTGCCATGCAGTTTAAGGCTAATTTATTCAAAATGCTTATTTAGACACTATTTTGCCAAATCCTCTGAGTTGTCTCTATATACCTATAAAATTTGGTCTATGGATCTAATCTTGTTACTAAAAGCAGTCATTCTGGGGGTGGTCGAGGGATTAACGGAGTTTTTGCCGATATCCAGTACCGGGCATCTGATATTGGTCGGAGATTTGCTCGACTTTAATAATGATCAAGGCAAAGCCTTTGAGGTCATTATTCAGTTTGGCGCCATTTTGGCGGTTTGCTGGGAGTTTCGTCAAAAGCTCATCAAAGTTGCTACCTCTTTTACCGGTAGCGCTATTGCACGACGCTTTGTATTCAATCTCTTGATTGCCTCAATTCCGGCTATGGGTCTGGGATTCTTATTTGGCAAGCATATTAAGGCAGTGTTGTTTTCCCCGATTCCAGTAGCTGGCGCATTCATTGTGGGGGCACTCATTATTTTTTGGGCAGAACGTCGCCAACAAAACCGGGCTGATGTATCTAGTCACATTAAATCAGTAGATGACCTCACTCCTTTGGATGCACTCAAAGTCGGATTGGCGCAATGTGCTGCATTGATTCCGGGGACATCGCGTTCGGGCGCAACCATTATTGGCGGCATGTTGTTTGGACTGCCTCGTGCTGTAGCAACAGAGTTTTCATTCTTCTTGGCCATCCCAGTCATTGGCGGTGCCACTGCTTATGAGCTCCTTAAGCTCTGGAAAGCGCCGGTAGCCTTCTCTGGAGAATTTACTCTCGCTACTATTGTGGGTTTTATTGCTGCGTTTATTTCAGCATTTGTTTGTGTGCGCTGGTTAATTCATTATGTAGCTCACCATAACTTCATTCCGTTTGCCTGGTATCGCATCGCATTTGGATTGCTAGTGTTATTTACTGCTTACAGCGGGTTGATTGCTTGGTCTCACTGATCTAACCAACGTCCTTCATCAAAATAAACGGAATTAAATATGGATGTATCAATAGACGCAATTACTAATAATATTCAGCTGGCACTTGCCCCTGTATTTTTACTAACGGCTGTAGCAACTTTGATTAATGCGATTTCAGGACGCTTAGCCCGCTCGGTCGACCGTATGCGTGCAATCCGACACTCCATTAATTTGGGTGAGGTAAAAGATACGGCAATACTGCGGCACATGAATAAAGAGGCTGATGAGGCCCAAATTAGAGGCCGCCTTTGTACCGCTGCCATCTTTTTTGATGTCCTCAGTGGCGTGTTTATTTCCTTAACAGTGCTCGAATTATTCTTTTTTCAGGCGGGCGCGGTGCGTTCTTTACAGACATCTTATGTCATTTGGACATTTGTATTGGGGCTCATCTTTTTTATGACATCTTTATCCATTGTTCTGGCAGAGGTTGTTTATGCCTATCGCTCGGCGGGTTGGAATACCCCAAAAAAGACTAATAGCTAACGCATTTAAATATCCTTTTTTAAAAAAGACTAACTATGAACAAAATCCTCATCACCGGCGGCGCTGGCTTTTTGGGATCTCACTTAACTGAGAAACTCCTCAAAGAGGGTAATGATGTTTTGGTTGTTGATAACTATTTCACAGGCACTAAAGAGAACTTAGCGCATTTATTACCTAATTCTCGTTTAGAACTTATGCGTCATGATGTCACCTTTCCGCTCTATGTAGAAACGGATCAAATCTACAATCTTGCTTGCCCAGCATCTCCGGTGCACTATCAATACGATCCAGTACAAACCACCAAAACGAGTGTGCATGGCGCCATTAATATGCTCGGACTTGCCAAAAGAACCAGAGCCCGTATCTTGCAAGCTTCAACTAGTGAGGTATATGGCGACCCCGAAGTCCATCCACAGCCAGAAGAGTACTGGGGTAAGGTTAATCCGATTGGTATTCGCTCTTGCTATGACGAAGGCAAACGCTGTGCTGAAACCCTGTTCTTTGATTATTATCGTCAGCACAACTTAGATATCAAGGTCGTACGCATCTTTAATACCTATGGCCCACGCATGCACCCCAATGATGGCCGTGTAGTGAGTAACTTCATTGTTCAAGCATTGCAAGGCAAAGACATCACGATTTATGGTGATGGTCAGCAAACCAGAAGTTTTTGCTATGTTGATGACTTAATCGATGCCATGGTCAAAATGATGAACTCAGAACAAGGCTTCACGGGACCCGTAAACATTGGCAACCCAGGTGAGTTCACTATGCTTCAATTAGCTGAGACGATTCTGAAGTTATCAGGTAGTAAATCTAAGATCGTTTATCAGTCACTACCTTCGGATGATCCTAAGCAGCGCCAGCCCAATATCGAATTAGCAAAAGCTAAGCTCGGTTGGCAGCCTAAGGTCAACTTAGAAGATGGTCTTAAAGAGACGATTGCTTACTTTAAGAAAGTTGTGGGCTAGTAGTGGTTGAAAATAGCACTGTATCTGGGAAACGCTTTGATGAGCGAATTCGCTCCTTTGTTTTAAGGGCCGGAAGAACTACCGCTGGTCAACAACGCGCAATTGAGGAATTAGGCCCTCAGTTTTTACTGCCTTATCAAGCGTCTAATCTCAATTTAATCGAAGCATTTAACGGCTCAACTAAACCAAAGATATTGGAAATTGGTTTTGGCATGGGTGAGACGACTGCCAAGATTGCAGATCTCAGAACAGAAGATGATTTTTTAGCAATTGAAGTTCATCCCCCTGGCGTTGGTGCCTTGCTTAAGCTCATTGGCGAAAACAATCTTACCAATCTCAGGCTAATACGTCATGATGCTGTTGAGGTTTTAGAGAACATGCTTGCACCAAATTCTTTGGATGGGATTCATATTTACTTTGCTGATCCTTGGCATAAGAAGCGTCATCAAAAACGTCGTTTAATCCAGGCTGAGTTCGTAAAGCTTTTGGTTTCCAGATTAAAGCCTGGTGCTTATTTGCATCTAGCAACCGATTGGCACAACTATGCTGAGCAAATGCTCTTGGTTCTGAATGCTGAAACTACTTTAGAAAATACTTCTCGCGAATTAATGAAAGTGGAAACTTTCACTGCTGACGATATTGCTAAGCCCGGTGAGGTTTGCAATGAATTCAAGCCCACTCCTGAACAGCTCAATGCCGAGCATCAGGGTTATGTCGTGCGCCCAGACTATCGCCCAGTAACGAAGTTTGAAAACCGTGGCATCAAGCTGGGCCACGGTGTTTGGGACTTGGTTTACAGGAAAAAATAAACCAAGAGCATTAAATACTGAAGCTTATAAGCCTACGCAGACGTATTTCATCTCAAGGTATTCATCCATTCCGTAGGCGCTGCCTTCACGTCCCAGTCCGGATTGCTTGATACCACCAAAGGGAGCAACCTCGTTAGAGATTAATCCAGTATTAACACCCACCATGCCGTACTCCAAGGCTTCAGCCACTTTCCACACGCGACCAATATCACGACTATAAAAATACGATGCTAGGCCAAATTGACTACTATTGGCTAACTTTATGACTTCTTCATCATTCTCAAAAGGAATGATCGGCGCTATCGGGCCAAAGGTCTCTTCATAAGTAATCAACATTTGACTATTTACGTTGGCTAAAATAGTTGGCTCATAAAAGTTCTTACCTTCAATAGATTGCTTACCACCAGTGATCAGCTTGGCGCCTTTACTTAATGCATCAGCAACATGCTTTTGCACTTTTTCAAGGGCGGCAGTTTCAATTAAAGGGCCTTGAGTAATGCCAGCTTCCATGCCATTACCGACCTTAATGATGGCTAGTGCTTTCGCAAATTTCTCAACAAACTGATCATGTACCTTTTTATGAACATAAAAACGGTTTGCGCATACACAAGTTTGCCCAGAGTTTCTAAATTTAGAAGCCATAGCGCCACTGACTGCAGCATCGATATCTGCATCTTCAAAGACGATAAACGGTGCGTGTCCACCCAACTCAAGGGCAAGCTTCTTAACGGTGGGGGCGCATTGCTCCATCAGGATTCGGCCCACTTCTGTGGATCCTGTGAAAGATAAATGGCGCACTGTTGGTGAGGAGCAAAGTGCTTTACCAACCACAATAGATTGAGTTGCATCAGCGGTCACGATATTAATTACCCCATCCGGAATGCCGGCGCGCTTCGCAAGTTCAGCTAGGGCTAAGGCAGATAGTGGTGTTAATTCAGCGGGCTTAATCACGATGGTGCATCCTGCCGCTAATGCAGGTGCAATCTTGCGCGTGATCATCGCAATCGGAAAGTTCCATGGCGTAATAGCTACGCATACACCAATCGGCTGCTTTAAGACCATGAGGCGCTTGTCACTCCAGGTCGTTCCCAGAATGGAGCCTTCTACACGTTTCGCTTCTTCAGCAAACCACTCTACAAATGAGGCGCCATAAACCACTTCACCAGCAGCTTCACTGAGAGGCTTGCCTTGCTCAAGCGTCATGAGCTTTGCAAGATCTTGTGTATTTTCAATAATGAGGTCAAACCACTTGCGCATGATGTGCGCCCGCTCTTTGGCTAATTTGCTGCGCCATGCTGGAAGTGCTTTTTCAGCTGCGGAGATAGCGAGCTCAGCATCTTTGGTTTCTAGATTGGCTACCGTTGCAATGGTCTCATCGGTGGCGGGATTGGAAACGGCAAAGGTATTTGCGGAGCCAATCCATTGACCATCAATAAAAGCCTCTTCTCTAAAGAGACTGGAATCTTTCAGTTGACTACGAATGTCTACTTTTTGCATGTTGTCTGACCTCGGTATAGATTTAGGTCATTTTATCCCTCAATAAATAAAATAGCCTCCAAGCTCTAAGGGCCTGAAGGCTGGATGCTTTACCACTGTTTAGGAAGTGTTTAGCCTGCCTGAGTCTCGGTAGCGCGGAGCTTCTGGGCGAGTAGATCTAGTACGCCATTGACATATTTATGGCCGTCTGTGCCGCCAAAGGTTTTGGCAAGCTCGACTGCTTCGTTGATTGCTACTTTATAAGGCACGGAAAGGTCGACAGCTAGCTCATAGGCGCCAATCAGTAAAGCGGCATGCTCAACTGGTGAGAGCTCATTAATTGGGCGATCTAGTGCCGGAGTAATAATGGCCTCCAACTCATCAGTGCGAGCTAGTACACCATCAAAAATACCTTGAAAAAGCTCGAGTTGGCAGCGACGGAACGCGGGATCTTCAGCAAGCTGCTTAGCAATGGCAGCACCATTGGGAATGCTGCCAGCACGACGCATGACTAGGCTTTGATAAACGCCTTGGAGGGCATATTCACGAGCGCGACGACGTGGTGTTAATGAGCGCTTTGGAGCTGGCTTCACTTCCTTACTAGCTTGTGGGTTCAGTGGGTTTTGGCTAGATGTGGTCATGCGAATTATTCTTCTTCACTCGAGTTGATTTCGATATCAATATCAGGAGTTAATGCCAAGGCTAAATTTGCCATCTCCACTACTGCTTGAGCACATTCTGCGCCTTTTACTTGAACACGGACTTGAGCTTGCTCATCAGTGTCGCAAGTGAGTACGCCATTGGCGATTGGTAATCCAGAGTCAATTGAGATACGAGTGATGCCGGAAGCGGATTCATTGGATACTAATTCGAAGTGATAGGTCTCACCGCGGATAACAGCACCTAGAGCCACTAAGCCATCAAACTCACCAGTCTCTGCCATTTTTTGAAGGGCAAACGGAATTTCTAGTGCGCCAGGAACGGTAACCAATTTAATATCTGCTTGAGAAACCCCAAGAGAAATCAATTCATTGATGCAGGCATTAGTTAAGGCAACACAATGATCTTCATTAAAGCGGGCTTGCACAACACCAATGCGGAGATCTTGACCGTTGAGATCAGCTTCTAATACACCTACAAAATCATTAGTGGAACTCGTCATATCAATCTTTAAAAATATTTAGGCTTTAATGGAATTTAAGAAGTGTACGGCTTGTAACCCGTAACTTCGAGCTTATAACCAGATAGGCTAGGCACAGGGCTTGGATTTGCAAGCAAGCACATTTTGCCAACGCCGATATCTTTCAAGATTTGGGCGCCGATACCGTAGCTTCTGAAATCAGTTTTTCTGGCCAACGGTTTCTTGGCTTCTTCATGGGATTGATTCAGTTTCTGGAACTGTGCCAACCAATCTTGGTCGTTCGGAGCAGCGATCCCAGAGGCATTGAGGAGTACCGCAACGCCAGTAGGGGCAGAAGCAAGTTCTTCCAACGCTTTGGCTAGCGGCCATGAATGGGTGCTGACGTTGGAGTCCAGGAAATCCAAAACAGTGACCGGCTCATGCACGCGCACTAAGGTTTCTTGAGCTTCAGAAGGCTTGCCATGCACTAATGCAATATGAATGCATGAGCTAGGAGTATCGCGATAAACAATCCCTTGGAATTTTCCCCAAGGGGTAATGAATTCACGAGTACCTTCACGAACCACAATACTTTCATGTTGGCTACGGTATTGAATGAGATCTGCAATGCTGCCAATTTTTAATTGATGCTCTTTTGCAAATTCCAAAAGATCTGGAAGACGTGCCATGCTGCCATCGTCTTTCATAATTTCACAAATCACGGAAGTCGGTGAGCATCCAGCCATTGCTGCTAAGTCGCAGCCCGCTTCAGTATGTCCTGAGCGAATAAGTACACCACCAGGCTGTGCCATCAATGGAAAAATATGGCCAGGCTGAACTAAATCACTGGGCTTGGCGTTTGGAGCCACGGCAGTTTTAATTGTAAGTGCGCGATCAGCTGCTGAAATACCAGTAGTCACTCCGCTGGCTGCTTCAATAGAGACTGTGAAATTCGTTCCCATTGATGTGCCGTTATCACGAACCATCAAAGGAAGATTCAGTTGTTGGCAACGCTCGCGTGTCAGGGTTAAGCAAATCAATCCACGGCCATGTTTTGCCATGAAATTCACGGCCTCAGCTGTAACGTGATCGGCGGCCAGAACTAAATCGCCCTCGTTTTCACGATCTTCTTCATCGACGAGGATCACCATTTTGCCGGCGCTAAGCTCAGCAATAATTTCTTCGGTGGAGGCAAGGGTATTTGGCATAGCGCTCTATTTTAAGCTCAGGAGCCCTTTACAGTGCTGTCCCACCTTAATATCCCGTGTTTCTGACAGCAAGAGCCTTAGATGTGAGTTTCAGTTCACAAGACTGCCTTTGAAAATGGGCGATGCCTCCTAAAAAGACCTCCAACCCAGCATACGGACCTATGAATTGCCGGGGATTTATTTTGTTAGAGGTTTTGGTGGCCATGAGCATGATTTTGGGGGTCTGGATGGCATCGGCGGGTGTTTATCAGCGCCTGGCCTTAACCCTGACTCAACAAGAGAGCAAAAGAGCGCAACTTAGAAAGGATTCAGATGCTTTTGAAATGCAGGAGCAAAGCAGGATCAATCTCAATCTACCCAATAAAGCTTTAAGTTATGAGTCTACTCGAATGTCTGGTCGGGATCGCTCTGTGCGCATTGCTACTCAACCCACTATTAAAAACAAGCGCTGATTTGGTAATCAAGCAAATTGAGTATGAAAAATCACAAGCGCTAATTTCAGAAGCAGATCGTGCATTTGAATTAATTGGCCGAGCTATTCGTATAGCGGGTTATCGAAATATTCAAGACGCTCAAATCCTAAGTCAGAAGTCAAGACAAAAAATAAGGCATCAAAAAAATGATAGCTCATTGCTTCAGGTCGAAAAAAGATCGGGATTCCGAGGATCGGATTCACTGATCATTCGTCATGAATTATCCGCTAGTACAGATTTTGATTGCATTGGAAATGTACTGACTCAAGATCGCACCAAAAATAATTTGGCCATGCAAGGATTCTTGGTGGATCGTCAGGCAGGTATTCCAAAAGGCAAAAAAGTCAATGGTGGTTCGCTAATTTGTCAGTCACTCGATCGCCAGGGCCGCATACAAAATACCACCTTAATGAATGGAGTCAATAGTCTTCTGATAGAAGAGTTGAGCCTCTCTGAAGCCCAGCAATCATCGGTGTTAAGGCTTTTTAAGGTCAAGCTACAAATGACTGATGGGGCTAAGCTCAACTTGGATCTCGAGCGCACTTTTGCGACGAGGAATTTCTTATGATTTTGGCTTGGGTGATATCGCTGCTATTGCTCTGTTCATCTCTCATAGCGTATTTGGAGAGGCTGAGTGCATTACGCATCGTAGAAGTAAAAACAATGGAAGCATCTCAGAAACATTTTATTGCTGCTGAAAAATCGGTCTTAGACTGTGAGAAAAATTTAACCGCTCTTGCTAATCTCGAAGAGAATACTTGTTTTATTCAATCAGTAGGAAAAAATCGTTGGTTGATTTCCAGTAAAGAAAAGCCAGCGATTCAGATTGGTGTTGTGATTGATGAAACAAATGGCACAGTAACTCGCATTAACTGGCGACATATATTTGAATAACTTAATGCTAGATTCAAAATCCGGATTTAGTCTCTTGGAGTTAATGGCTGTGGTTTTGCTCATTGCCATTGTTGCGATGATGACCATGCCTTTATTGCAAGAACAAATTGCCGCACGAGAAATCGAAACTATCGCTCGAAGGTTTATTGCTCATGCGCACTTTGCTCGTCAGCAAGCTTTGTATTTAGGGCAACCCGTGCGCCTTGCGCCTATTGCTGACGATCGATGGGAGTCGGGGTGGGTAGTTAAAAGCGGCTGCATCGGTAAGGCAGTCAAATCAGGTTGTATTGAAAAGTCTTGGTTTTTGCAGGGAGGCATCGACCCCATTTACTTTAAGGGCGGAGGTAAGCAATTTATTGATCCCAATTCTGGCAAGAAGAGCATTCTGTTTAATGCCGCCGGTGCGGCAAAAACGGCTCAAGGCGGGTTTGTGGCCAATCGATTGATCCTGGGTCACAGCAGGGCTCCCGACTTGGAGCGCCAAATGATTTTGGGAAGTGGAGGTCGCTGGCGCATCTGCGACCCCGCTAGAGATACTAAGCGCTGCCATTGAATGGTTTAATAGACCCTATGTACAGCGCAGTTGACCACCAGTTTATGAGTAAGGCTTTAGCCGAGGCTCAAAAAGCACTTTATTTATCGAACCCTAATCCTAGAGTGGGTTGTGTCATTGTTAAAGATGACAAAGTTATTGGTAAGGGCTTTACTCAGAAGGTAGGCAGTGCTCATGCTGAGATACAAGCCCTAGCGAATGCCAAATCACTCGGAAATGATCCTGCGGGATCAACCATCTATGTAACGCTGGAGCCCTGCAGTCATACTGGGCGAACTCCCCCATGCGTTGATGCATTGATTGCTGCAAAACCGAAAGCCATATTTGTGGCAATGTCTGATCCCAATCCTTTGGTTGGTGGCAAGGGCTTAGAAAAACTAAAAACTGCAGGCATCGTAGTACATTGCGGATTAATGGAAGCCGAAGCGCATGCATTAAATCCTGGATTTATTTCACGCATGACTCGAGGTTTGCCTTGGGTGCGCATGAAAATTGCTGCAAGTCTCGATGGTAAGACGGCTTTACCGGATGGCCGTAGTCAGTGGATCACCGGACCGCTTGCAAGAGCTGATGGCCATCATTGGCGTGCACAAGCATGTGCCATTGTGACTGGTGTAGGAACTGTTAAAGAAGACGATCCCACTCTGAATGTGCGGGATGTTCAAACTGAGCGTCAACCTTGGCGCATCATCGTTGATTCCAAATTAGAAACGCCGCCGGCAGCAAAGATTCTCAACAACATTGATCAATCAGGCGTCATCATTGTTTGTGCAAGTCTTGATGGCCCAGAGATGCAGCAAAAAGCCAAAGCATTTACTGCGCGCGGTATCGAAGTTATTGCCATGGCTAATCCATCTGGCAAAGTAGATCTGCCAAAGCTATTCTCGTATTTAGCCAAAGAGCGTGAGATGAATGAAATTCATATAGAGGCAGGCTTTAAGCTCAATGGATCTTTACTCAGAGAAAACTGTGTAGACGAGCTGCTGCTCTACTACGCCCCATTCTTGATGGGTGAGGGTATTGGTATGGCTAATGTTGCGCCACTAAATTCCTTGAATGACAGAGAACAGTGGCAAGTCATTGATCACAGTCTCTTTGGCTCCGATCTTCGACTACGCTTAATAAAGAACTAAAATTACCCTATGTTTACTGGAATCATTACTGCTGTTGGTCAAATTAAGAGCGCTCAAGCAAAGGGCGATGGCTTGCATTTAATTATCGAGGTTCCATCTGGCTATTTGGATGATGTTGCCTTGGGTGACAGCATTGCCATTCAAGGTGCTTGCATGACAGCTACCCAGTTAACCAGCGATTCTTTTGCCTTGGATATCTCTCGTGAGTCTCTGAATAAAACGATTGGTCTTGATAAGGTCGGTCCAGTCAACCTCGAAAAGGCCATGCGTTTAAATGATCGCCTAGGCGGACATTTAGTGAGTGGGCACGTAGATGGTGTTGGCAAGGTTGCGCACTTTTCTCAAGTGGCTAATGACGCTTATGGTTCTTGGTTGCTGCGTATTGAAGCTCCAAAAGAACTGGCGCAATACTTGGCTTACAAAGGATCTATTGTTGTGAATGGTGTATCGCTCACAGTCAATCAGACCGAAGACTCAGCAACTTCTTGCGTCATTGATATCAATATTATTCCCCACACCTTGGAAAACACTACCCTGGGCAATCTCAAGCAAGGTGATGCGGTAAATCTTGAGGTGGATTTAATTGCGCGCTATATAGCTAGAATGCTTAATAAGACTTAAATCTTTACTTTTATAGTTTTGCCACCCCTACGAGCCTTGATAGTTTTTATTAGCGAGGCATCATCAATAAAATCAAGTATCACTTCATATGCCTTAGCTGACAAAAGATAAGCCTTAGGTTTGTTACTATTTAAGATGGCCATAGGTAGATCGTCTGCATTACCAATAATCTTCTTAGGATTGCGTTTTAGCTCAGCCATGCTGACTGTGGTTTTGATGCGAAGTATGTCTGCAATATCCATGTGACTTGTAATTTTAAATCGCTTAAATCTTAATTGGCATAGGGTTATATGACCCCACTTGCAATAGTCCCATTTTGGGACTAAGATTAATGTGTGCGAATAATAGCCAGAAAACACCTAACAAATTTTTGGCGTATTCATCCCGATGCCGAGCAGCCACTTAAAGCTTGGTATGACGAGGTGGCGCATGCAAATTGGAAAAGGCCGCAAGATATAAAGAATAAGTATCGAAATGCGAGTTTTATTGCAGGTAATAGAGTTGTCTTTAATATCAAAGGAAATGCCTACCGTTTGGTGGTGGCAGTTGCTTATAGTTTTGGGGCGGTATATGTGAAATTTATTGGTAGCCATGCTGCATACGATCAAATTGATGCTTACACAGTGCAGTTGGAGGAATAATGAAAGAATTAAAACCCATTCGTAACAAGCTTGAATACAAGGATGCCCTAGCCCAGGCGTCTTACTATTTTGATCATGAGCCAAAACCTGGGACTAAGGATGGAGATAGGTTTGAGATCCTCTTAATGCTCATTGAGTCTTATGAGAACAAGCACTATGCGATTCTTCCACCAGACCCAATTGAGGCAATTAAATTCAGAATGGAACAATCCGACTTGAGTCCAAAGGATTTGCAGCCGATGATCGGTGGCCTAAATCGCGTATATGAAATATTAAATCGCAAACGCCCCCTTACACTGAAGATGATTTGGAAGTTGCACTCTATGTTGGGGATCCCTGCTGATAGTTTGATTCAGCAGGATGATGAGCTGCGCGCAGCCTAATACGTTTAATATTTTTTTTGGTAGCGAGTAGGATCGCCCACATTGGCTTGCTTAAAGCCAGCCTGTCTTAGGCGGCAAGACTCACATTCTCCGCAGGCTTCACCCAAATCATTTGCCTGGTAGCAAGAGACTGTTTGAGAATAATCTACACCTAGCGTACTTCCTAGTTGAATGATTTCACCTTTAGTAAGGCTAATGATAGGTGCGTGCACTCTAAAACGATTTGCATCATTTATGGCTTCTACGCCTGCTTTAGTGGCTAGGTTGGCCATATGTTCAAAAGAGGCAACGTATTCAGGGCGGCAATCAGGATAACCGGAGTAATCCACCGAATTAGCGCCGTAGAAAATATCAAGACCACCCAATGACTCTGCCCAACCTAAGGCAAGTGACAGCAAAATCGTATTGCGTGCTGGCACGTAGGTAATGGGAATTTCTTGATCTTTGCCGGGAGTGGTTGGGACTGCAATCGAGGCATCAGTTAAAGCAGAGCCCCCAAAGCGAGTGAGGTCTAGATTAACCACTTCGTGTCTTGCTACTCCAATTTGCTTGGCAATATGTTTGGCCGCTGCCAATTCAGATGAATGACGCTGACCATATCCTACGGATAGGGCATACGGCGTATACCCAAGGTCTTTCGCAAGGGCGAGCACAGTTGTTGAGTCTAGCCCACCCGAAAACAGAATGACTGCTGGAGCGCCGGCTTTACGGGGCGCTAGAGATTCGAATGCGGCAGAAAGCTTAGACATGGATAATCAGTTACTTGGTGCTAGTAATGAGTTGCTGCGCATCTTTAGCTGCATCAGTGTCTGGGTACTTAGCAATAATTTCGCTAAATGTTTTTTTAGCCGCTGCCTTGTTGCCGCTTTCTAATTGCGAGTTACCCAAAGTCACCATTGCCGCAGGAACGCGTGGATGATTTGGGTAGCGTTTAATTAAACTTTGTAATTGGGCGATGGCACCAGCATATTCTTTATTGGCATATTTGCTATTACCACTCCAGTAGAGGGCAAGCGGCAAGTAAGGGCTTTTTGGATACTTGGCAGTGAATGCAGCAAAGCTATCGTCAGCTTTCTTCAGATTACCCGCCTGAAAGGCCTTTAATGCATCGTCGTAGGCTTTTTTCTCGCCAGGTTGCACTGTTCCAGAGACGCCTTCAATTGTTACGGTGCGAGGCTCAAAATTACCCAAGCGAGTATCGAGATCTTGGTAGTAAGTTTTCTGACTATTGTTAATGTCTTCGCCTTGCTTCTCAAGCTCTTCAACCTTGCCACGCAGCTCTGCATTCTCAGTTTTGAGTTTGTCGATTTGACCCTGTAACTCAAGCTGGGTGGTCGCTAGAGACTTGCGCAGATCCAGGATGGCTTTACGTGCCTCGTCATCGGAGAAGAGGGCCCAGGCGCTATTAGATGCGCCTAAACAAATGAGTGCAGCACTTAAACAAAACGCTCGTGAGAGCGTTTGTTTTACTGAGTATGAAAGCATCTTCATTTAGTTGGTGATGTAAACAATGTCAGCGCGGCGATTTTCTGCCCAAGCTGCTTCAGTGTCACCTTCTGCTTTTGGCTTTTCTTTGCCAAAGCTCACTGCTTCCATTTGGTCGTCAGAAACGCCCATCAAGTTCAATGATTTACGTACAGCATCAGAACGACGTTGGCCAAGTGCCAAGTTGTATTCAGCTGTGCCGCGTTCATCAGTGTTGCCCTGAATAATGACTTTCTGCTTTGGATTGGCTTTTAAGTAGCTTGCGTGAGCAGACAGCATTTTTTGGTATTTAGTTTGAACGGTGTATTCATCAAAGCCAAAGTAAACACTCTTTTCAAAGAGTGGACTGCTCGGGTCATTCCATGGCTGTGAGCCAAATTTGCCACTGCCGCTACCATTAGCGCCATCAGTGTCATCTAGCTTGACGCTGGAGCATGCTGCCATCAAAAATGCCGCGGCACCAATCAGGGCGAATGTCGCTGCGCGACGTGCGATAGAAATCTTCATGAATTTTCCTTTTTCCTACGAGCTAAATCTATAAATAAATCAATAGACAATATTATGCCCCTAAGAACATCAAAAGTGACTATTTCAACCCCTAAAAAAGGGTTTAGATGCAGTTAAGGCTTGGTTCAGACCTACCTAAGACTCAGTCCATGAATGGGCTCCAGGACGGCTGACGTACATCAGATCCGGGAATGCTCAATACCTGTTTGGAGTTGCCATCGACTGAAACGGCGGCGAGTACTCGTTTGCCACCGACTTTGGTGGAGTAGAGAACATAGCGGCCGTTGGCAGCAAAGGAAGGGGATTCATCACTAGTGCCATCGGTAAGCGCCTGAGTATCGCCAGTAGCCAAGTTCAGAATGTAGAGGCGATATGCGCCACCAATATTGGCGATGTAAGCTAAATATTTGCCATCTGGTGAGATGCGAGGTGAGGTTACAAAACCTTGTTTGAAGGTAATGCGTTTGACGCCTTCAGCTTGTTCGCCATCAGCACTCATGCGATAGATTTGTGGGTTGCCACCGCGATCGCTAGTGAAGTAGATGTAGCGACCATCAGCAGAATATTGCGGCTCGGTATCAATCGTGTTGCCACGAGTTAAACGATGCAAACCCGTGCCATCTGCATTGATGCCGTAGATCTGTGTATTACCATCTTTAGACAATGAGATCGCTAATTTCTTGCCATCGGGTGACCACGCTGGTGCGCTGTTATTACCCTTTTGATTTGAAAGAGAAATGCGACGACCGGTTGCTAGTTCATGAACATAAATCACCGGCTTACGATCTTCAAAAGAAACGTACGCTACTTTCTTGCCATCGGGTGACCATGATGGAGAAATAATCGGCTCACCACTGTTCATAGCATTGCGAATGTTCTGACCGTCTGCATCAGATATCACCAGGCGATAGCGCTTACCATCCTTAATGACATAGGAGAGACGGGTGGAGAACACGCCACGCTCACCCAATAATTTAAAGATGATGTCATCAGCAATTTTATGGGCAACTGCACGCAAGTTATCGCTGCTTGAGTTGAGATTTAGACCGCCCAGGCTTTGAGATTTGCGAACATCAAATAATTTGTAATGAATGTCAAATTGATTGTTGCCAGTCTGTACGACTGATCCAACTACTAATGCATCAGCGCCACGTGCTGCCCAAGATTTGTAGTTGGGGGTACCATCATCGCTCTCAACAGCATTACCGTTCTCAGTATTTTTAAAGTAACCGCTGCGAGCTAAATCTTGGCGAATAATTTCAGTAACGCTAGTGGGTAATTTGTTCTCATCTTTAAAGCGCATTACCGCGATTGGGTAAAGTGATTGACCTACGCCAGTGATTTCAATATTCATCTGCGCAAGCGCAGGAGTTGCAAAGCTGATACATAAAGCAATACCAATCAAGCTAAAAGAATTTAGTTTTGAGGTCAGTTTCTGTATCTGTCTTTTTGCTAATTGCAACATGCATTAATCCTTGGGTTTAAAAGTCAGTTTTACTTCGCGTTGAGGAATTTTGCCATTGTCGTCTTTTGGCAAACTCTCTGCGCGAGAAAGTGCGAGGAGTACGGCACGGTCCCAGCCGGTATTACCGCTAGAGGATTGAATACTGGTACTCAAAATAGCCCCGTCTGGAGCAAGATTGACCAGAATCACCGCTGCAGGGTTGCCACTCACGGATTCAGGGTTAAAGACAATCAATGGCTTGACCTTCTTAATGACTTTGTCGGTCCAGCCTGGGGGCGCATTGCCTCCGCCGCCAACACCACTTCCAACCGTACCACCACTACCGCCTTCGGCACCAGCTGCAGCACGTAAACGCGCTAATTGATCAGAACGTGCTTTTTCTGCAGCGGCATTGGCTTTAGTTTCTGCAGGAGATTGGGCTTTAGGGGCTTCTACTTTTTTCGGTGGATCTTCCTTCTTCGGCTTTTCCTTCTCCTTCGGTGGAGGAGGTTTCACTGGCTTTGGCTTCTCTTTCACCACTTCTTTTTTGGGAGGTTCTTTATCTACCTTCTTTTTCTTGATGGCGATATCAGCAGCCTCTTCTTTCACTTCTGTTTTGAGTTCTGGCTCAGGTGGAGATTCTACTTGTGGAGCGGAGTCCCAGAGCTCAACCTCAACACCAGAAGAGGTGGTGTTGTTCCAGCTAATCCCAATCATTAAAAAAGCAAGCAGACCTAAATGCGCGATGAGTGAAAAAGTAAAGGCGCGCTTGGTACTTTCTTCTTTCGTAAAACGTCCTCGCTTGAATTGCGAGAGGGGTGACTGAAAAGAGTGTGCGCTATTCATGAGCAGCTATGATGGCCAGAGTCTTACTGGGTCTTGACCGCAAGGCCAACGCGCTTCACGCCATTCTCTTTGAGCTTGGACATCACTTCCATCACTGTTTCATACTTAATGGATTTATCCGCAGCAATCACAATCGGTTGATCGGCAGATTTTTCTGCCTGAGATCTGGCAAAAGCACCAAGCTCAAATTTATTAAGTGTTTGCGTGGGGTCTCCATCTTTGCGCACGATGACATTCTCGTTGGCATCAATCGTTAGAAAGACTGGCGGTAGTGATTGCACTTTGGCGCCACCAACAGTGGGTAAGTTGACAACGCCGGGGTTGACCATTGGTGCGGTGACCATAAAAATTACGAGCAATACCAACATGACGTCGATGTAGGGAACGACGTTAATGTCAGACATTGCCCGACGTTTGTTTTTACGCAATGAAGAACCAGCCATAATTTTTTCGCTTATGAATCCAATTAACGTCCAGCAGTTTGACGCTGCAAGATGTTGGTGAACTCTTCAATGAAAGTTTCAAAGCGAATGGAGAGGCGGTCTACATCAGTTGCTGCGCGGTTGTAAGCAACTACTGCTGGAATCGCAGCAAACAAACCAATCGCTGTAGCGATCAATGCTTCTGCGATACCGGGAGCCACTGCAGAAAGGGTCGCGTTTTGCACGTTAGCCAAACCGCGGAAGGAGTGCATGATGCCCCAAACGGTGCCAAAGAGGCCGATATAGGGGGAGACTGAGCCTACGGATGCCAAGAAGGGTAGATTGGCTTCTAGGAGGTCCATTTCACGTTGGTAGGTGGCTTTCATGGCGCGACGGGCAGCGTCAATCTCACGACCTTTTGCAAATTCTTGCATCCCAGCCTCGAAAATATGCTCTAGGACCGCGTCATTGCGGTTATTGCGCTGGGCCGCCTCTAGGAGGGTATTGAGGTCTCCACCGGCCCAAAAGTCACGCTCAAAGCGCTCGGTATCCTGGCGGACCCCACGTAAAACAGCGGTTTTCTTAAAAATAATGGTCCAAGAGGCCACGGACATGCTGAGTAATAACAACATTACCAGCTGTACTAATAGGCTGGCATTGAGGACTAGGGAGAGGAATGAGAGGTCTTGTGTAGAGGTCATGGTGGATTTTGTATGATGTAGGTTGATTTTACTAAGTTAATTCACTCAGCAATCCAACTTTTTCAGGATTATCACCATGTTTGACCGTCAAAACACTTTAGCCAAAACCGACCCCCAGTTATGGGCAGCCATTCAGAACGAAAATAAGCGTCAGGAAGACCATATTGAGCTGATTGCTTCTGAGAACTACACCTCACCAGCGGTAATGGAGGCTCAAGGCTCTCAGTTGACCAATAAGTACGCTGAAGGCTATCCAGGCAAGCGCTATTACGGCGGTTGTGAATTCGTGGACGTGGCTGAGCAATTAGCGATCGATCGCGTCAAAGCATTATTTGGTGCTGAAGCAGCAAACGTACAACCGCATTGCGGCGCATCTGCCAACCAAGCTGTGTTCTTGGCTTTCTTAAAACCAGGCGATACCTTCATGGGTATGAGTCTTGCTGAAGGCGGTCACTTGACCCACGGCATGGCGTTGAACATGAGCGGCAAATGGTTTAATCCGATCGCTTACGGCCTTGATAAAAACGAAGAGATTGATTACGAGCAAATGGAACGTCTCGCTCGTGAGCACAAACCAAAATTGATTATTGCTGGCGCCTCCGCTTACTCTCTAAAAATAGATTTCGAGCGCATTGGTAAATTAGCCAAGGAAGTGGGCGCAATTTTTATGGTCGATATGGCTCACTATGCTGGCTTGATAGCTGCGGGTGTTTATCCAAACCCAGTTCCCCATGCAGACATCGTTACCTCCACAACGCACAAGAGCTTGCGTGGCCCCCGTGGCGGCATTATTTTGATGAAGGCTGAGCATGAGAAGGCGATTAACTCTGCAGTGTTCCCAGGCTTACAGGGTGGTCCTTTGATGCATGTGATAGCCGGTAAGGCGGCAGCATTTAAAGAGGCACAGGAGCCGAGTTTTATTGATTACCAAAAACAAGTTGTTGCGAATGCAAAAGTACTTGCTGAGACTTTAATTGCACGTGGCTTACGTATCGTTTCTGGCGGAACAGATTCTCATGTGATGTTGGTGGATCTGCGTGCCAAGAAAATGACCGGTAAAGAGGCTGAGCGTGTTTTAGGTGAAGCGCACATCACTTGCAATAAGAACGGCATTCCAAATGATCCAGAAAAACCAATGGTGACCAGCGGCATTCGTTTGGGTTCACCAGCAATGACTACGCGTGGATTTAAAGAAGCAGAAGCAAAACAAGTTGGAAACTTTATTGCGGATGTTTTAGATAATCCAACTGATCCTGAGAACATTGCTAAAGTGCGTGCTCAAGTTTCTGAGCTCACGAAGCGTTTCCCAGTTTACGGTTAAGCAAACAATCAGCAACCCAACTAAGAAAAGAAGAGCTCATTGCGCTGCCCTTTTTGCCATAACGAAGATACCCAGGTTTTAGATACCCGGGTATCGGACGAAGGCGATACCATTCGCCGTCGTCGCCGTTGTGCCAAGTGCGATAAGCGCTTTACTACTTATGAGCGTGTGGAATTGGTACTACCGGCTATCGTTAAGAAAAATGGTAGCCGCGTTGAATACAGCCATGACAAGTTGGCTAGCTCAATTAAGTTAGCCTTACGTAAGCGTCCAGTCTCTTCAGACTCCGTAGATGAATCGATCGCACGTATCGAAGAAAAGCTTCTTAGTCTTGGTGAAAAAGAGATCCCGAGCGAGCGCGTGGGTGAGCTAGTAATGCGCGAACTCAAGCGCCTAGACAAGGTAGCTTATATCCGCTTTGCTTCGGTTTACCGAAGCTTTGCGGACATTGAGTCTTTTGAGAGCGCTTTAAAAGAGTTGAAATAAATCTTAAGATTTTTCTTGTTTTGATGTGGTTGCGCTGACACTTTTTACTTCCTTAGTGCGATTTTCTATATTTTTCAGGGATTCCCATAGCTCAGCCGCACTTAGCGCACCGCTTTGATGTAGGCCGTCTAAGGTTTCGATCATCTCGACGAAAATTCTCTCCCTCATTTTTATATTTGTCTTGGTGTGAATTTAGCATCGAGAACTCGTCTTTAAAAGTTTTCTAAATGGCTATTTCCATTGAGTGGTCTTTAAATGTATACTGTAATCGATTGGTTACAATTGATGTATGTATGAAATCGATAAAACAGTTGAATTTGAACTCTGGCTTAGCTCTATTCGCGACCCTTTAACTCGAGGTAGATTGTTGGCAAGGTTGCGCAGAGTTGCTTTAGGGAATTTGGGGGACGTTGCTTCAATATCTGAGTCAAACGGGATTTGGGAGATGCGTGAGCATTTTGGTGCTGGCTGGAGAATGTATTACTTAAGGCGCGGAAGGGTAGTTATCTTAATGTTGGGCGGTGGTTCTAAAGCAACTCAAAATGCTGATATTAGAAAAGTTAAGCAAATGCTTCTGGCGATGGAGGATTAAATGAAAAAGACAAAAAAAATAAAAATAAAAGATATATCTAAATTTGATGTCGTAGATTACTTAAAAACCGATGCAGATATTGCTGGATACTTGACAGCTGTACTAGAAGATGGCGATCCCGCTTTATTTGTAGCTGCTATTGGCGACATTGCCAGAGCAAAGGGAATGAGCGACATTGCTAAAAAGAGCGGCGTTACTAGAGAGTCCCTTTATAGAGCTTTAAAAATTGAGGCGCGACCACGTTTTGAGACTGTGACTAGAGTCATACATGCGTTAGGCATGAGATTAACTGTTCATGCATAAATAAATATGGACTGCAATGCAGTCCATATTTACATCCAAAAATTGCGAAAGCAATTAATTATTTCAATTGAGCAAAAATAGAAGCAGTAATGTCATCAACACTACCAGTGCCGTTTACCTTGCGATAGGCTGGCGCTTTCACTTTGTCCGCTGAGTTAGCTTGTGCTGCCCAAGAAGAGTAGTACTCAACTAATGGACGGGTTTGATCGTCATACACCTGCAGACGCTTGCGAACTGTTTCTTCTTTGTCGTCATCACGCTGGATTAAATCTTCGCCAGTGACATCATCTTTTCCAGCCACTTTTGGTGGGTTGTATTTGATGTGATAGGTACGACCAGAAGCTGGATGAACACGACGTCCGCCCATGCGATCGATGATGGCATCAAATGGCACATCGATTTCTAAAACGTAATCAATCGGAACGCCAGCATCTTTCATGGCTTGTGCTTGAGGAATCGTTCTTGGGAAGCCATCAAACAAATAGCCCTTACTGCAATCGGGTTGAGTTAGACGATCTTTAACGAGGCCGATGATGATGTCATCAGAAACTAGGCCGCCCGCATCCATAATCTTTTTAGCGGCAACGCCGAGTTCAGTTCCTGCTTTCACAGCAGCGCGCAACATATCGCCAGTGGAAATTTGTGGAATAGCGAACTTTTCGCAAATGAACTGAGCTTGTGTGCCTTTTCCAGCACCTGGTGCACCGAGCAGAATCAACCGCATTGTTTTCCCCTTAGAAGAGCTGTCATTGTCCCGTATTTTGTCGGGATCTTAGATACCTATTGCCTAGGATTATCCCCGAGAAGTTGCAAGCTACTGAGGTTTTGGCTTTTAGCCTTAGGTTGGCCTAGGAGCGAGCTAGCATCTGCCGCACTCTTTCCAGGTCCTCTGGGGTATCGACGCCAGCCGGTGGAGCTTCTGAGGCGATATGAACTGCTATGCGATAACCATTCCAGAGGGCGCGCAGCTGCTCTAGGGCTTCAGCTTGCTCTGGAGGAGCTGGCTCTAGACGGGTATAGGCCTGTAAAAAGTCAGCTCTATAGGCATAGATCCCCAGATGGCGTAAATGATCTGTTTTTTGATCGACTTGCGGATCCCTCACAAATGGAATAGGTGCTCTAGAAAAATAGAGCGCCTCGCCAGCGCGATTGAGAACGACTTTCACAACATTGGGATTATTGATCTCTGTGGCATCGGTAATGGGTACAGCAACTGTGGAGATGGCGCACTCTTGATGCTCTGCCAAAGTGCTAGCAACTTGATTAATCAATTCCGGCGGAATGAGTGGCTCATCACCCTGCACATTCACAATCAATGCATTACTGGGTAATTTAAGTAGCTGCGCAACCTCTGCAATACGATCGGTTCCGGTTGGATGATCTGCGCTAGTCAGTAAACACTCAATGCGGTACTCATCACAAGCCGCTTGTATTTCTGGTGAATCAGTTGCCACTACAACGCTGTGCGCAAGTGATTGCTTGGCGCGCTCTGCAACCCGAATGACCATGGGTTTGCCACCAATGTCAGCTAGAGGTTTTCGAGGCAAGCGAGTAGATCCCAACCTAGCGGGAATTACTACTAAAAAATCTGCAGCCTTTGAGTCAGCGTCCATTAAAAAATGATTTTTATTAAATTAAGCGATTTCATCAGCGCTAAGGCTGCGCGCTTCTTCCACCAGCATTACCGGCACATCATCCCGAATGGGGTAAGCCAAGCGGTCAGCTTTGCAAATGAGTTCATGTTTCTCGGCATTTAAATGCAATTGGCTTTTGCATAAAGGGCAAACCAAAATATCGAGCAGTCGTTTATCCATGATTTCTTTGCAGTGATCTAAATGAAGAGTTTAAATATATGAGGACACAGTGTAGTGCTATGTACGCTAAACCTACAAGGTATAGCGATAAGGATTAGGTCTTTGCAGGATAGATTGGAGCCAGTCAGCCAGGCTATCCGGAAGGGCAAGAGTCATTGGCACTACCCAAATACGTTCATCTGTAATCGTGGTG
The DNA here is from genome assembly GCF_018687535.1 of Polynucleobacter sp. MWH-S4W17. Lineage (NCBI taxonomy): Bacteria > Pseudomonadati > Pseudomonadota > Betaproteobacteria > Burkholderiales > Burkholderiaceae > Polynucleobacter > Polynucleobacter sp. MWH-S4W17. The sequence goes on from NZ_CP061295.1 coordinate 282,103, forward strand.
CATTTCACGGCATCTTTTTCGGTGATGAGGATGCATTGCGCGTTGATCTTCTCAAAGAACTCAGGGGTATAGGTCGCATGATCAGGCAAAGGAATCGATTTAGCGGCAATGCCCTGTTTGAGTAGATCGTCAAAAAAGCGTTGTGGATTACCCAAGGCAGCAACAGCAGTAATTTTGTTTGGTAGATAGCTATCCGCAATTTGAACAAGCGTCTGCGTATTGGTGGGATTGATTAATTGGTAGGCATTACCTAAATGACCCAAGAGTGAAAATGCGCGACGCCCTAAAAAGTATTCATCCTGGGGGCCAAGCTTAGTTTCAATATCCTTTGTTTTTCCAGTAAAAAGGGTAGCATCGCGTTCGCGTGTCGCTGGTTCACGCAAAGGACCGGCGGGCAGCAAAAAGCGATTGCCTTCGCCGCGTCCATCACGCACTACGAATTCGATATCACGACCACCTTCGCGAGCAGGCCAGCGGGCTAAGCCGCTATGTTGCAAGCCATCATCACTAATGATGACGTTTACATTGGGCGAATGCTTGAGCAAGGCCCCAATAGTTCTTTGACGTTTTGGAAAAACCCAAATCGGAAATTGATCGTGCGTACGTTTTGCAATCAAGACTGGTTCATCGCCAACTAAAGCAGGATCAGAATTGCCGTGTACTTGTAAGGGTGCTGTTTGTGAAGAGGAGCCATAGCCTCTACTGATAATGCCGGGCCTCCATCCAAGTTGCTGTAAGCGTTCTGCTAAAGCAATCACGATAGGCGTCTTGCCAGTGCCGCCTACGCGGATATTGCCCACAATAATCACCGGTACTGGAGCAGGCTTTTGTTTTACTAAGCCCGTATCCAGAATTAACTTACGCATACGCACCACTAGGCCATAAAGCCAAGAGAGTGGCCATAGCAATAAGCTTGTAGGACCACGTCTTTCCCAGAACTTAGGTGCTTTACGGGAAAAAGAAAAGGACATGAAGAATATTTTTCTTTGTTCTGAAGTTATTTTTTGGTTTGACTGCTAAACACGATATTCGAGAGATTGGCATCACGCGCCGCTTCCAGTGCACTCATCACTGATTGGTGGGGCGCCTTGGCATCCGCATCAATATTGACCTGCAGAGAGCTGACGCCTTCCTTCTGATTGCTTTGTCCGTTTAACTGAGTTAATGCATTACTAAGCTGTGATCGATCGGTGACTTTGCCATTAACAGCGAAGCGGCCATCGCGACTGACTGCAATATGAATTTGCTTGACCTCTGCTTGGCTCTCATTGCCATTGGCGGTGGGTAAGGTAATGGCGAGTTCTTGATACCGTGTGAAGGTTGTAGAGATCATTAAAAAGATTAGCACCACCAATAGCACATCAATAAAAGGAATCAGATTGATTTCTGGTTCTACAGATGGAGTACTGCTCCCAAGAGAAAATTGTCTCTTAGCTCGTGGGTGCGTTTCTAGCCAACTCATTTTGTAATGTCAGCAGCGTCGTTTGGATAAAGCTTTTTGAAAAGTTGACGAGTAAATTCTTCGCATTCACGTTGACGTTGATTTGCCATTGCGCGCAAACCACGCCAAGCAGCAAGAGCTGGAATAGCAATCAATAGTCCAAATGCAGTGTTATACAAAGCGACTGATATACCGTGTGCCAATTGTTGTGGACTGCCGGCAGCACCATTGATTGCCCCTTGGCTGCCAAAGATTTCAATCATGCCCACTACGGTGCCAAATAAACCCAGTAGCGGAGCGACCGTGGCGATCGTGGCAAGGGCACCTAAGTAGCGGTCCAGCTTAAGCCAAGTGCTTTGTGCGCTCACCTGCAGCTCCTCCAGCGCAGCATCAGTACTACTGCCGGCTAATTTCTCTTTTAGTGCGCATGCCAATAAAGGACTTGCAGGAGAAAGGTTGGCCAATTCTGCAATCTGCTGCACAGAAACGGTTGATTTGTTTCCAACCAACTGATTTGCAAGAGAAAAGACGCTTTCCAGACAGTTTTTGGGGAATATATGCGTTTGACGTAGATACCAGCCTCGCTCTATGGCGATTGCAAGACCCAATATGGAAATGATGAGGAGGGGCCAAATAGGCCAGCCAGCGGATAGTAAGATGGAGTACATAAGCTCAGTACTTTAGCTGAATTAAAAAGCCTGTTTCGGAAACCTAGCCTGTGGATAACTCTGTGCAAAACTTTTTTGAATTCGCTCTGTAAGTCCTTGATACATGGTTGACTCGGTTTTATATTGCATTCAATTAAATTTATTGGATGCATTAATTCCTATATAAATCAATGGCTTATATTTTTAATGTTGGATTTATGAGACGTTTTGGGTCAGTAATTACTTACTTATGAGCATTAAACCTAGAGTGAATCTGCATCTGTGGATATTTATTGGCGCCTAAGCCAGATGGTTGTGAGATTAAAGAGAAAAAATGTCGGAAATATCAAGGGAAATTCTGAGTGTTGGCGATCTAAACCGCGCCATTGCTGCCTCTTTAGAGGACCGTTTCGACACTGTATGGGTGAGCGGGGAGATTTCCAACTTCAAGGCTTATGACAGCGGGCACTGGTATTTCTCGTTAAAGGACGCAGAAGGTCAGATTCGCTGTGTCATGTTCCGTGGTCGCAACGGCCAAGTAGGGTTCATGCCGCAATCTGGGGACTTGGTTGAGGTCAGCGCCAGTCTGGGCATGTATGTTCCTCGTGGAGATATTCAGCTCACTATTCAGACCTTACGACGCGCTGGTATGGGTGGTCTATACGAAGCCTTCCTAAAGCTCAAAGCCAAACTTGCTAAAGAAGGTTTGTTTGATGATGAGCGCAAACGCGAGATACCAACACATCCGAGATCCATCGGCATCATCACATCACCACAAGCAGCTGCACTTAAGGATGTCTTAAGCACTTTAGCGAGAAGAGCGCCACATATTCCGATTGTGATTTATCCAACCTTGGTTCAAGGTCCTGATGCACCCGCTGGAATTATTGCCGCACTCAAAGCTGCTAATAAAGAAAAAGCAGTCGATGTCATATTGCTAGTGCGCGGTGGTGGCAGCATTGAAGATCTATGGGCTTTTAATGATGAACAGCTTGCATATGTGATTGCAGATTCATCCATCCCAGTGGTCAGTGGTGTTGGACATGAAACCGACTTCACCATTGCCGACTTTGTTGCCGACCTCCGTGCACCAACTCCGACGGGCGCGGCAGAGCTTGCAGCACCACGCCGAGATCAAATGCTGCAGGAGCTCGATGCCATCATGCAAGCGCTTCTCCAGCGCATTAATCAACGAGTTGAGCGCGAGGCGCAAACCTTAGATCAATTGGCTCTGAGGCTCAGCCATGCTTTGCCCAATCCCGATCGTATGCGCGAACAAATTAATAGCTGGCAGCAACGATTAAACCAAGCATGGTCAGTGCATATAGAAAGCTGGAAGCGTAATCAAGTGCACTACCAGTCTCAGTTAGAGATGCTCAATCCGCAGAGAACGCTGGAGCGTGGGTATGCGGTTATTCTGAACAAAGAAAAAGATCAACTACACGCGATACGCAAGCCTAGTGAGCTAAATGTGGAAAACACATATCAAGTGCAATTAGCTGAGGGTCAAGTAGACGTACAATTTTCAGAAATAAATCCAGTGGAAAGCAATTAACAGTGTAGTGTTTTCGGGTGTGATATCAACCCCGATTACCGTTATAAGCTATATAGAATAATGGTTATTATACAAATAAATTTTTGTATAATAACCAAATGAGTACCAAGCTATATGAATCACTTTCATTGTCCGCGCAAACGGCTTATGCCGAACTGCAGGATCAATTGCACGTTGAAAATATCAATCAATTTAAAGAATTGCCAGGATCCTTTCATAAGCAAGTTCAAAAAGGTAAGACTTATATTTATTACGGCTATCGTGATATTGATGGTGTAGGTCGTATGGCTTATGTGGGTCCTGAGGATCAACGCGTTACTCAGCTTATTAAAAAACATCAAGCTCTGAAAGTAAGTGATCGATCGACTAAGATCAAAAGGCTGGCGCTATCGGCGGAAGCGCTTGGTTGTGAGTCAACATTAACCAAGCATTTTCGCGTAGTGAATCGCTTACGTCATTATGGATTTTTCAGCGCTGGTGGAATATTGATTGGCACACATGCATTTCTTGCCATGGGAAATATGTTGGGGGTGAAATGGCTATCTTCCAATACAACAATGGATGTAGATTTTGCTCACGCAGGAAAAAATGTTTCAATCGCATTAGGGGCAAATGTCAAAATCTCAGTGCACGATGCCTTAAATTCGTTGGAGATGGGCTTGTTACCCATTACTGAATTTTCAGGAAAAACAGGTGCTCAATATCGCAATCCCAGGGATCCGGAACTACGGCTAGATTTTGTTACCCCCCAAACTCGAAGTGGTGGGCCAGTGGTGTTGCCTGAATTGGGTTTGACTCTGGAATGCCTTAAATTTATGGAGTTTTCACTGGTAGATACTACACAGACTGTGCTCTTGTCTAAAGAGGGTGCTTGCATTGTGAATATCCCAGCCCCAGAGCGCTATGCAATACATAAGTTAATTGTTTATGGGGAGCGGCCTATGAATGAGCGCGTCAAAGCAAATAAAGACTTAGGTCAAGCCGCAGCAATTTTCAAAGTTCTATTTGATGAGGGTAATGGAGAGTTAATTAGGCGAGCATGGATAGATGCAATTTCACGTGGACCTGGTTGGCTTAAGCGTTTAAATCAAGGAAAGACTGCTTTGCTGAAGCAATACCCAGAATTATTGGATCTAGCTAATGTACGGCAGTAATAAGCACGATTTACAAAATATTGGGCTCAATCTGCAAGCTAACGCCAAATTTGTCGTGCACTTTTTCCTGAATGCATTTGGCTAAACCTAAAATATCTTGAGCGGTACCACCGCCATGGTTAACCAGTACAAGCGCTTGATGTTCATAAACACCAACCGAGCCCATGCGTTGACCCTTGAAGCCGCATTGATCGATAAGCCAACCTGCTGCGAGCTTACGTTTACCAGCTGCATCTGGATAAGACACTAGATTCGTATGCGCTCTAAGTAAAGTTTCATACTGTTCAATAGGAATTACAGGGTTCTGAAAGAAACTTCCAGCATTACCAATCACTTTGGGGTCTGGCAGCTTATGTGTGCGCACCTTACATACTGCTAAGAAGATATCTTCAGGACTCGGGTTGGCGTTCCCAGAAAATTGCTTTGTAAGATCTGCATAGTGGATGCGAGCTTGCCAAGCTTTAGGCAGCTTAAAAACGACCTTTGTCACGATAAAGCGGTGGGGATTTTGCTTGAAGTAGCTATCGCGGTAAGCAAAGTGGCATGCCTCATTTTGGAGGGTGACAAAGGCATGGTTTTTTGCATCAAATGCTTCTATGCTATCAATGTAATCTGCAATTTCAACACCATAGGCGCCGATATTTTGAATGGGTGCTGCCCCAACTGTGCCGGGAATGAGTGCTAAGTTTTCTAGGCCGGGCAAATCTTTCTCGAGTGTCCAAGCAACGAGTTCATGCCAGTTAACACCAGCACCAACTGCTAAATAGCTTGCCTTTTCATCGGAGGAAATGATTTCTTGCCCAGCGATATTCATGAGGAGGGTGGCTCCCGGTAAGGTGCTTGGGAGAATGACATTGCTACCTCCGCCTAAAACCCGCCATGGCAGTTTTTTTTCTGCAACTTCTGCAATAACTTCAGGAATTTGCTCGGGCGCGGTAATTTCGTAGGCCAGTTCCGCGCTAGTGTCAAAGCCAAAGGTGTTACGGTGCTTCAAACCCAAATTTGGGATCAATTTTGCGGGTTGGGGCGCATTTTGAGCACGGTTCATGCCACAATCTTATTCGTAAAAGAATCCAGAGCCTATTTTTTGGCAGCACAGGAAGCAAGAAATCTGCGATGGACGCCAAAATAGCCAGAAAATGTAAATATTACGAGAGTAATTACGAGAAAACATAGGGAGTAAAAATGCCAACATTTGACGTAGTTTGTGAGCCAGACATGGTTGAGCTCAAAAATGCCATCGAGCAATCCAATAAAGAAATTACCAATCGTTTTGACTTCAAGGGCTCTGATAGCCGTGTTGAACAAAAAGATGAGGCATTAATCTTATTTGGTGATGACGACTTTAAATTGGGTCAAGTGCGTGATGTCCTGATTAATAAAATGGCCAAGCGCAATGTGGATGTGCGCTATCTTAAGGATGAGAAAACAGAAACCATTGGCAGTGATAAGCGTAAGCAAACGATGAAGATTCAAAAGGGAATCACTTCAGACTTGGCAAAAAAAGTTGTGCGCATCATTAAAGATAGCAAGCTCAAAGTGCAAGCCAGTATTCAGGGTGATGCGGTGCGTGTCACCGGCGCCAAGCGTGATGACTTACAAGAAACAATGGCCTTACTTAAAAAAGAAGTAACAGAGGCGCCATTGGGCTTTAATAATTTCCGTGACTAAGAAGAAGCTTGGTGCAATGAAGACGCTTAAACCCATTCCTGTATTTCCATCAGAACTTGATGAAAGACGGTTTTGGGAAATGAATGACGCTTCTAATTATTTTGATTTAAATAAAGCATTTAGAGTGGCAACACCAAATCTAAGACCCCACTCTGCGACTATGAAGTCTCAAGTTGGGGTATTTAGAAAATTGATATAGGACTTTATTTGGTCAAGGAACCCAGAAATTAGCTAAATTAGGTATCCATAATCTTTCGTTGATTTGGGTTAAATCCCATCTATTCAATGAGCGCGTAAGGATTGCAATTGCATCCAATATGGTATATATTTTATATATATAAATTAACGAGGTGCCATGATGAGAGCTTCAAACGAAAACCTGTTGGTCAAATTCCGCTCTAAAGACACCCAATTTGGCGTGACTCGAACAACTGTTAAGGCAATTGCTAAAGAGCTCGATGTCAATGAAACGCAGGTTATCCATATGGCCTTGTCAAAATTTGCTACCGATGTTTTACCTTCTTATGCCCCTGATGATGGTCCGTTGACCGCAAAACAAGTCTTGGCATTACGCAAGGATGCAGCCAAGCGCTTACCAAAAGGAAAACTGCTTGCACGCGATGCATTGTTTGTATGAGTCAGGCTTGGATGTTGCCAGCACCTGGCGATATCGTTTGGTGTTTGTTTCCAGAGGCTCCTAATAGTGAGCCAGGACCCAAACCCAGACCAGCCATTGTCCTGAGTGTCGAGCGTAGGGATGATGGCAATCAGGTCAGCGTGGCGTATGGAGCATCCCAGAATCTGACAAGACTTAAAGCTGGCGAGGTGGCGATAACCCAGATTAAGAATCCAGCTGCTTACGCACTAGCTGGATTGGCTTACGACACAAAGTTTGATTTCAAGGTGATTGTTGATCTGCCGTGGTCTGAGCGCTATTTCAAAGTACCCGCTAGAAGCCCGCATGGCAATACGCCTAAGTTAGGCACCTTGCATGTAACCATTCTTCGCGCTGTTGAAACGGCATATCGTGCAGTATCAAACCGATAGGATGAAAAAAAATACACCTCCAATCTCCGTGATGAGCCAGGAGGCCATTGAGCGATTCTGTGATGCTTGCTGGCTAGAGGATGGGCTAGCTCAAAATAGTTTGTCTGCATACCGTAGGGACTTATTGTTATTGGCTCAGTGGTTATATAAGGACTCTGGCGCAGATCTATACGGTGTTACTGAGAAAGATCTTACGGCCTACATAGCGCACCGACGTGCTGACAAGGCGACTACCGCTAATCGACGTTTGACGGTATTCAAGCGCTTCTATCGTCATGCACTTCGTATTAATTTAGTGAAGAGCGATCCTTGTATTGGTTTGCGCGCTGCTAAACAAGCGCTACGCTTTCCTAAGACACTCAGTGAAGATCAAGTCACTGCATTACTCAATGCACCCGATATTGAAACCCCTTTAGGTTTGCGTGATCGCACTATGTTGGAATTAATGTATGCCAGTGGTTTACGCGTATCCGAAATTGTTTCTTTAAAAACGGTTGCCCTAGGTCTGAATGAGGGTGTAGTAAGAGTAGTGAATGGTAAAGGCGGTAAAGAACGCTTAGTGCCATTTGGTGGTGAAGCAGGGCAGTGGTTAAGGCGTTACTTAGCAGAAGCACGAACCCCTTTATTGGAAGGTAAAACAACGGATGCTGTATTTGTAGGACGCCACACCGGCACCGGTTTAACTCGTCAAGCATTCTGGGCGCTGATTAAACGCTATGCCACATTGGCCAATATTCCGGTAGCTCTATCACCCCATACCCTGCGTCATGCATTTGCAACCCATTTACTGAACCATGGAGCGGATTTAAGGGTGGTGCAGCTCCTTTTAGGCCATGCCGATATCTCTACTACTCAGATTTATACCCATGTGGCCAGAGAAAGACTGAAATCCATACATTCGCAGCATCATCCAAGGGGTTGATGTTTAAAATGATATCATTTTATGATATCATATGAAAAATGAATAGCAAACATCAAAAAACCTTACAGGCTATATTTGCTTAACCCACTTCAGCAACAATAGAGTGGAGAAAAATTGAATTATTGTTAGTAGCGGTTGGCAGTAAGTGCGTTGAGGGCGAAGGTTCTAGGGTAAGTTTTTTGATGCATAACCATCGCTTGGATTTGCATAGGCCACATCCCGGCAAAGAAGCAAAACGGTATCAGGTAAAAGATGTTCAAAGTTTTTTGGTTTTAATAGGAGTGAAGTTATGAACAAGCCATTGCGTTATAAAAATTATTCTGCCCGCATTGAGTTTGATGTTGATGACCGTATTTTTGTGGGTCACTTAACGGGCATCACTGATATTGTGTCTTTTCATGGCGAGTCTGCTTCAGAGTTAATTAAAGCCTTCGAAGCGGCTGTTGATGGATATATCGCGATGTCTGAAGCTCATGGCGTAAAACCACAAAAACCATACTCTGGAAAATTGATGTTGCGCATTTCTCCTGAAATCCATGCAAAAGTGGCTAGAGTTGCTCAGGCGTCTGGAAAAAGTATTAATGCTTGGGTTTCTGATGTACTGCAGGCTGCCTGAGTATGGGTCTGCTGACTCCTCTGCTCCAACGGAGCTTGGTAGCCCAAGAATCACTATCAAGATAAGTGTTTAAGATATCACCATGAATTTCACCTTAGACCTCTTGCTCATTCCACTTGCCTATCTTATTGGCTCCATTTCATTCGCGGTAGTGGTGAGTAAGTGTATGCGCTTACCCGATCCTCACTCCTATGGCTCCGGCAATCCTGGCGCCACCAATGTGCTACGTACTGGTAATAAGTTGGCTGCCGTTTTAACGCTGATTGGTGATGCTTTAAAGGGTTACTTTGCCGTCATGCTGGCGCGAGTATTGCTCGGAGATGAATCTCTGACATCCACGATGAACTCATGGCTTTTGTGTGGTGTGGTGCTCGCAGTATTTTTAGGCCATCTCTTTCCTATATTCCATGGCTTTAAAGGTGGCAAAGGTGTTGCTACTGCTTGCGGTATTTTGTTTGGCATCAATTGGATTTTGGGGTTAGCTACGCTGAGCACTTGGATTATTGTGGCGATGTTTATGCGCTACTCTTCTTTAGCGGCATTGGCTGCTGCAATCTTTGGCCCCATCTATTTTGTTTTCTTATTCGGCTTTCAGCCGATGGGCTTGGCTCTCTTGGCCGTATGTGCATTACTTATCTGGCGCCATCGAAGCAACATTCAGAATTTACTCAATGGCAAAGAGAGTCGTATTGGCTCTAAAAAGACTCCAACATAATTCATCCAACATAACCAAAAAATAACTAACGGTACTTCTTATGACTATTGCTTACGCTTGCATTCTGTTGATGGGTCTTTTACCTTATGTCGCAGCAGGTATTGCTAAAAAAGGTTTTCAGGGTTACGACAATGCGATGCCACGGCAATGGCTGGCAAAGCAAACGGGGTTTAGAGCCAGGGCTAATGCTGCTCAAGCCAATCTATTTGAGTCGCTCCCTTTGTTCTTTGCCGCCGTGATCATTGCATCCGTAGTTCATGCTCCACAGGACAGAATTGACTTACTGGCAATGGGTTTTGTAATTGCCCGTATCGCCTATCTCATTTGCTATATCGCTAATTGGCCAACCACGAGATCCATCGTTTGGCTGTTTGGCATGATTTGTGTAGTAGGTTTGTTTTTTCAAATTTAACGGTGTTTGGGCATTTGCTTGATTCTTACATGTAATATATCATTGCTATATTACAAATTATCCCCATAGATGTGGAGGGTCGCATGACAAGCATTGCTAAATTATTTATGAGCGGGCGCAGTCAAGCGATTCGTCTGCCCGCCAAGCTACGCTTTCAATCCAAGCAAGTCCGCATAGAACAAGTGGGTAATGCGCTTTGGGTTACGCCTGATGTTGAGAAAGAGCACAATCTGGGTCAATGGCTCAGTACTTTTTATCAACAGACTGATCCTCTTCCAGAGAACTTTTTACAGGATCGGGATGATTCACCAGCACAAGAGCGTGATTGGACTTAGATTGGTAAAAAAACAAAAAACCTTAGATACCAATATTTGTAGCTATATATTGCGCAGACATCCGCAAAAGATGTTGGAGCGCTTTGCTGGGCTGGAGCATGATGAAGTATGGTTATCTGCCATTGTTGCTGCAGAGCTGAGGTTTGGAGCGGCAAAATTAGCATCGCCACGTTTTAGTGCGGCGATTGAAGCATGGATAGATGGTTTTGAAATTCGTCCATGGCCGGTGGAGGCTACGCACCATTACGCCCAAATTCGTTCTGGGCTAGAGAGAATGGGTCAACCCATTGGTGGCATGGATTTAATGATTGCAGCCCATGCCTTATCTGAATCCAGCGGTTTGATCACTAATAATGCACGAGAGTTTCATCGTATTCCTAATCTTCAAGTGGAAGAATGGTCAATTTAGACCCTGTTCGATAGCCGCTATTTTTCCCTTAGAAAGTTTTTATGCCAACCCCTAAGAAAACTATTCAGAAAATGCCTGCAAAAAAAATAGTGAGCAAACTTCCTATTAAAAAATCTACCGTTAAATCAAGGGATGCTACAAAAGAAGAGGGTGGTTTACCTTTATCGGTAGTCATTCGTCGTCGTATCGAAGCCCAAAAGGCTCGCTTTCATGCGAATGACAATATCTCAGCATTTATTAAGCCAGGTGAATTAGAAGGTTTGGTAGATGAGGTAGCGGAGAAAATGCAGGCTGTTTTAGAAAGCCTCGTCATCGATACTGAAAATGATCACAACACTCAAAACACGAGTCGTCGTGTAGCAAAGATGTATGTGCAGGAGGTGTTTAATGGGCGTTATGTTGATCAGCCCACTTTAACCAAGTTCCCCAATGTGAGCCGCTTAAATGAGCTCATGATTATTGGCCCCATTACCGTTCGTAGTGCTTGCTCTCATCATCTATGCCCAATCATGGGCCGTATTTGGATCGGTGTTCTACCTAGTAAGGAGTCTGCTCTGATTGGCCTTTCTAAGTACTCACGCTTGACCGAATGGGTCATGTGTCGCCCACAAATTCAGGAAGAAGCTGTTGTAGAGCTGGCAGATATGCTTGAGAAGAAGATTAAGCCAATTGGTGTGGCAGTAGTGATGGATGCCGATCACTTTTGTATGCAATGGCGCGGTGTCAAGGATCGTGATTCGAAAATGATCAATAGCGTGATGCGTGGAGCCTTCTTAAAAGATTCTAATTTACGTAGAGAGTTCTTAGCCTTGATTGACCGTAAGTAGGGCAATGAAAAAGCTTCTTATTCTTGCTGTTTTGTTGATGGCGGGCTGCACTGCAGGACCGATGCTGCAGAGCTACCAATCTGTTGTGGATGAAAAAGTGGAATCTCCATTCTTCTACGTTCCACCCTTAAATCAAAAAGATTACACAGACCGCACTTGGATTTTGCTTGCAGAATCTAAAACCAAGAACTGGTTTTACGATCCCTATACCCTGACGGAAGATGAGGATGGTGTTCTTACTTATGATGCATTTATTGCGCCAAGAGAAAAAAGTAATTTAGCAACTTATAACGCCACTATGGTTGGCCCGTTCCGCCAAAAAATCGATTGCTTTAGTAACAATCAGTGGTCAGAAACTTTTTATACCCAGAATATTGTCTCGAAGGGACCTCTGGTCGGCGATATCAAGCCTGTGAATGGCTCTGGCTGGGTAAAGATTGCCCCCAGAACCGCAATGGCTTATGTGCGCTCCCGTCTTTGCGGTAGAAAGTTCATTGACGATCAAAATATCAATTACTTCCTTTATCAAGAGGGCGCACTACCAGCGCCAGCACCCCAAAAACCGACTGCTGAGATCTTTGATGAAAAAGAAAATAAGCAACTTGTCATTACTAAGCAAGAGGCAGGCCTGGAGTTAGTGAATACTGAGTCCCCAATCTTTTATGAAGTCATTAATAACGAAGTAGCAATTACCGACTCAAAAAAAGAGGTTCGGCAAATGAGATTGAGTTCGTACGTTTTAGGTAAAGATTTAACAAAACAAGCAGATTATATTTTCACAGCCAAGTGCCAGGAAAATTCTTTCACCTTAACTAGCCAAGGTCAGGGCGCAAAATCTAGCGGTGTGATTGGTGCAAAAGATTCAATCGCAGCAGTTGCGTTCAATAGGGCGTGTGGTGATCATGGGGCCTATATGAAGTTAGTCAATAGGGGTAGAAATTGATTACAAAGATCATGCAGCTCAGCTTACGAATTTCGCTGCTCGTATTGGTATTGAGTGTTGCTGCTTGCTCAACATTCCCTTCTGAAAACCAAAATCCTGCTAAAAATAACAAAGCAACTTACAACAAAGACCTCAAGGAATGCCAAGAGGATTACCCCGAATCTGGTTCGGGTGTTCATATCCGTCAGTGGATTAATTGCATGAAGCTTAAGGGCTGGAATTAATCGACGTTTTTAGTAGGAGATTTTATGAGAACAATTCTCATCTATATTTCTATATAAATCATTGACTTACGCCATGAGTGGCAGCAGCAAATCTTCTCCACTATGATCTTCCTTAGTTTTCAAAGGTGCGCATGGTTTTGTGATGCGCGTGCAAGTTAATCACTGATTTATTTTTGGAGAATCCATGAAAAATAGTCGTCGCCAATTTATGATTTTGTCTGCTGCTGGTGCCTGTACTTTGGCATTGAACGGTAAAGTTCAAGCTCAAGCAATGGTTGCAGAAACTGATCCACAAGCCGCTGCATTGGGCTATAAGGCTGATGCCTCTAAAGTAGATAAAGCAAAGTACGCTAAGTACGCTGCTGGTCAACAGTGCAGCAGCTGTGCATTGTTCCAGGGTAAAGCTGACGCAGCTGCAGGTCCTTGCTCATTGTTTGCTGGTAAGCAAGTTGCTGCTAAAGGCTGGTGCTCTGCTTACGCTAAGAAAGCTTAATCAGAAACAAGCAGTTTTAATCAATTGTATTGATGCTCTGGTGTAAATAAGAGCAACGAAAAGTCACCCTAGGGTGACTTTTTATATTCCCGCAGTCAATTGCTGATTAAAAAATGGGGGGTGTATCCTTTTGGTAAAAACCATCCTAGGAGATTTCCTCTGAAAGACCGCATCAAAAAGAATTTGCAACGCTACACCTTTTATTTGGGTGGCGACCAGCCTCCCGTAGCCATGGTGGAGCGAGTGCGCTCTGGTTTTGGGGCCTTTATTGGGCTGATGTTGGTGCTTACTACCGCCAAGTATCTTGGAGAGCTCGGGGGTATTGATGAATGGCTAATGGCTTCATTGGGGGCTAGCGCCTTATTGGTCTTTGTCTTACCAGGCAGCCCAATGGCTCAGCCTTGGGCCGTCATTGCCGGCAATACCTTGTCGGCCTTGGTTGGCATTTGCATTGCCCATCTAGTGGGGGAGCCTCTGATAGCTATGCCTTTAGCGGCCAGCCTTTCTATTTTGGGAATGTTTTTTCTGAGGTGTTTGCATCCTCCAGCGGCCGCAGTGTCTTTAATTGTGGTGCTGGGCCATGTTTTGCACTTCCGCTATGCTTTTTTCCCAGTAATGGTCGATTCGATTCTGTTGGTGCTGGCTGGAGCGGCTTATAGCAATCTCACTGGTAAGCGCTATCCTAATAGACCCAGCTAAGGTCGCAGTGACTAGGATTTTCAAGAGCGAGAGGCAATAAAAAAGGGGCAAGAGCCCCTTTTTAAACCGCAGAAAGATCTATTGGATACGTCCAGCTGCAATAGAAGCTTTGCAGTCCTTAATTCCATAGTTATGGTATTTACCCGCATTTTCTTTGCGAATAGATTGACCGCACTCTGTTAGTGAGTTGCGAAGGTTAATCTTCGGAATATTGCCTGTTGTCATTTTGACTCCTTATTTATAGTTTTTAATGCTGGCGCGTAATAGCGTCTTCTATTGTGCGCCTGAATAATTTTAATAAATAATTGGCACTTTGTAGGTAGCTAAAGCCTATAAAATGAATCTTATTCAAATAAAAAGGCTTTCGATAGACAAATGGCTTTAGTTATCCCAGTCATCCTTTGCGGTGGGTCAGGCACCAGACTTTGGCCTTTATCGCGCTCGGGGTTCCCTAAGCAGTTTTTAGTTTTATCGGGCGATGGCTCTTCTCAGAGCTTATTTCAGCAAGCAGTAGAGCGAATTAACTCCGTTGGCAATGACAGCAACGGCAAGGTCAGATTGGGTGATACCCTAGTAGTCACTAACGAAGATCATCGATTCTTAGTTTTGGATCAATTGCGCGAACTGCAGTTGATCAAAGCCAAATTAATACTAGAGCCCGTCGGAAGAAATACAGCACCTGCTTTAAGTATGGCGGCACTCTGTGCACAGCAATTATCTAATGGTGAAGATCCCATCTTGATTATTACGCCTGCAGATCAAACCATTCAAAATCAAAAGGCTTTTACTAAAGCCTTGCAAGATTGCATTCAATCGGTGGAAGCAATACCAAACTCAATTGCTATTTTGGGCATTACTCCAACCGCGCCAGAAACTGGCTATGGCTATATTCAGCGTGCAGAGAGCAAAGATTTAAATAATGCTTACGGGGTTAAGCGTTTCGTGGAGAAGCCTGATAGCAAGACTGCGCAGGCTTATTTAGCTGAGGGCTCCTATCTATGGAATAGCGGCATGTTTGTTTTAAAGGCGAGCACTTGGTTGGCTGCTTTAACAGAATTTAGGTCTGATATCAGCGAGGCATCACAAAAGGCATGGCAGACAAAATCAGAAGATGCTTCTGGTGGTGTGGGCTTCGTTCGTCCTGGCAAAGAAGAATTTAAAGCGATTCCAAGTGAGTCTATTGACTATGCTGTGATTGAGAAATGCCCTCAGTCGAACTTTCCTATCAAAATGGTTGAGCTCGATGCCGGCTGGAATGATCTAGGCGCATGGGATGCAGTCTGGCAAGTGGGTCAGCAAGATCAAGATGGCAATGTGACTTCCGGTGATACTTTAATCACGAATTCGAAAAACTCATTAGTGCATGCCAGCAGTAGATTAGTCAGTGTTGTTGGTGTAGAAAATCTGGTGATTGTTGAAACAGCTGATGCAGTATTAATTGCTGACAGAAAAAATAGCCAAGATGTTAAAAGTATTGTGACGCAGTTAGAGACTCAGGGTAGAGAAGAAAAGAATCTACACCGCAAAGTGGCAAGACCATGGGGCTGGTATGACAGTGTTGATGAAGGTGAGCGCTTTAAAGTAAAGCGTATTCAGGTCAAGCCAGGAGCAAGCCTCTCCCTACAAATGCATCATCACCGTGCAGAGCATTGGATCGTGGTGAAGGGTACGGCAGAGATTACCAATGGTGATCAGGTCATTATCCTGACTGAAAATCAAAGCACCTACATTCCTCAAGGGCAAACCCATAGATTAGCCAACCCAGGAAATGAAGTCTTGGAAATCATTGAAGTCCAATCAGGAAGTTATTTAGGTGAGGATGATATTGTGAGATTCGAAGATACATATGGTCGAGGTTAAGTTTTGCTGATTGGTAGTTGAATTCGATAAAATAAGGCGAAAAAGAGAATGGTTGCAGCGCAAAGGGTGGCATTGATTACCGGCATAACAGGCCAGGATGGCTCATACCTCGCCGAGTTTCTTTTGGAGAAGGGCTACATCGTTCATGGCATTAAACGCCGTGCATCCTCATTCAATACCGAGCGTATTGATCACATTTACCAAGATCCTCATATCAATCACCCAGATTTGATTCTGCATTACGGCGATTTAACTGATACCAGTAATCTGGTACGAATCATTCAACAGTGTCAGCCTGATGAGATTTATAACCTGGGTGCTCAATCACACGTTGCCGTTTCTTTTGAGTCTCCCGAATACACTGCTGATGTGGATGCCATGGGCCCACTCAGAATGCTTGAGGCCATTCGCATTCTCGGTCTTGAAAAGAAAACCCGTTTTTATCAGGCGTCTACTTCAGAGCTCTATGGTTTAGTACAAGAAATTCCGCAAAAAGAAACCACGCCGTTCTATCCCAGAAGCCCATATGCAGTTGCCAAGATGTATGCCTACTGGATTACAGTGAACTATCGTGAGGCTTACGGTATCTATGCCTGTAATGGTATTTTGTTTAACCATGAGTCTAAGCGCCGTGGTGAGACATTTGTAACTCGCAAAGTGACTCGCGGCCTTGCCAATATTGCTCAAGGTCTAGAGAAGTGTTTATATATGGGCAATATCGATGCCCTGCGTGATTGGGGCCATGCTAAAGACTATGTGCGCATGCAATGGCTAATGCTTCAACAAGATAAGCCAGAAGACTTTGTGATCGCTACTGGCGTGCAGTTCACTGTGCGTGAATTTATTACCCGAAGCGCTAAACAATTAGGTATCACTCTCAAGTTCGAGGGCAAAGCTGAGAATGAAAAAGCAATTGTGGCTAGCATTGAAGGCGATAAAGCTCCGGCCTTAAAAGTAGGCGATGTGATTGTTCAAATTGACCCACGCTATTACCGTCCTACCGAAGTAGAAACACTCTTAGGCGATCCTACTAAGGCAAAAACAAAACTCGGTTGGGTGCCAGAAATTACCCTCGATCAAATGATCGTAGAAATGGTGGCTAATGATTTAGATCAAGCCAAGCAACATGCCCTGCTGAGTAAGCATGGTTACTCAGTTGCTGTAGGTAAAGAGAATTAAAAAGAAGATTAATACATGCCAACAGATTTAAACCACAAGATTTATGTAGCAGGGCATCGCGGTATGGTGGGCTCTGCAATCGTGCGTAATCTGCAAGCTAAGGGCTGCGCCAATATTGTAATGAGAACTCATGATGAGTTAGATTTAACTAATCAAGTGGCAGTTGAATCCTTCTTTAGATCAGAAAAACCTGATCAAGTGTATTTGGCCGCTGCGAGAGTCGGCGGTATTCATGCAAACAATACCTTTCCAGCAGAATTTATTTATGAAAATCTCATAATGGAGGCAAATGTTATCCATCAAGCCTTTGTCAGCGGTGTAAAAAGGCTGCTTTTCTTGGGTTCAAGCTGTATCTATCCCAAACTAGCACCGCAACCAATGAGTGAAGATGCTCTTCTCACTGGTAAGTTAGAACCAACGAATGAGCCCTATGCCATTGCCAAAATTGCTGGTATTAAGATGTGTGAGAGCTACAACCGTCAATATGGCGATAGCCATGGAATTGATTACCGCTCAGTAATGCCGACCAATCTCTATGGTCCTGGTGATAACTATCATCCTGAAAACAGCCATGTCATTCCTGCACTGATTAGAAGATTTCATGAAGCTAAAGTAGGTAATGCTCCTGAAGTTGTGATCTGGGGAACGGGAACCCCGAGGCGCGAGTTTCTCTATGTTGATGATATGGCAGCTGCATCAGTATTTGTAATGGATCTGGATAAGGCGACCTACGATAGCCAAATAGAATCAATGCAAAACCATATCAATGTGGGTTTTGGTAGCGATGTGACTATTGCAGAATTGGCAAAAGCAGTTGGAGATGCAGTAGGTTATGAAGGAAAGATTAACTTTGATATAACAAAGCCTGACGGGTCGCCTAGGAAGTGGATGGATTCTTCCCGGCTAAATAATTTAGGTTGGAAGGCTAAGGTAGATTTGACGCAAGGTTTGCAAGAAGCTTATCAAGAGTTTTTATCGCGGTGAATTCGACTTCAGTCATTATTGATCAAGTTATTTGTGTCTGCTGTAAAAGGGATGCGCAGGCCTGGGAGATTGCATCTTCTTACATTGTTCGCAACCTAAAGGCCAGGCATTACAAGGTTTATGTTCCCGATGCTGATCTTGAGTTATTCCAAGAAATTTCCTCAAAACCTTTTCAGGTCATTGGTGAGTCAATTTACACATCGCAATTTGCCGCCGAAATAAAACGGCTACTCGATGCAAAAATTGCATCGCAATTTGGCTGGTACTTACAGCAGTTTATTAAGCTATCAGCGGTCAATGATTGCTTGCCAGATGAGATTGTCTTAATATGGGATGCTGATACTATTCCCTTAAAACCCCTCAGTTTTATCGACCACCAAGGGCGCTTGATTTACTACAAGGGGGCTGAATATCATCACCCTTATTTTGAGACAGTGATGCGTCTATTGCACTTAAGCAAAAAAATTAGATTCTCATTTATTGCGCAGTGCTTTGTTCTAAAAGCGGCTTGGTTACAAGAGTGTTTTCGTGAAATCGAATTGAGGCACGGCATGCCTTGGGTTCCAGCCTTGCTAAATAGCATAAGGTTTGATGAGGGCAATAGCTTTTCTGAATATGAAACTATAGGAACCTTTATATCTCATCGACATAGCTCAGAAATTGTATATACCGATAGAAAATGGTTGCGTTTGGGAAATTCTGCAATTGGACACCCCGCATTCTTGGGCCCCAATATTATTGCCGACCAATTGAATGATTATGACTATGTTAGTTTTGAGAAGTGGGATAAGGCTAAGCCTTACTTTTTAAAGGTTTCGTTGCCTTATTTCTTTAGGGTTTACTTGCCTTCATTGTTCAAATCCAAAAACCAAAGATAAACTCCTATTTAGCCATGCAGAAAAAATGCGCCTCCATTATTTTTGTCCATTCGGGTGAGAGTCCACCTCCAGAATATTTAACAAATGCCCTTGTGATTGCAGCAAAAGTTGCGCCACAATCCCAGGTTTATGCCTTGGTTAATAAATCTCATGTTGGAGATTTGGAGCGAGCTCTGCAGGCTGATCTTGGAGATTCCGATAATCCGCTACGAAATATTAAGTTTGTGGCAATTGAGGATATTCCGCAAAGCGATATAACTAAGCATTTTGCCAAAAATGCTGCCCTAGATCGTAGCTTTAGGAATGGATTCTGGTTTTCTGCCTCATACCGCTTCTTTGTGCTGGCTGACTTTATTCACTTCAAGGGGCTGGAGAACTGCATTCATCTTGAAAATGATGTTGTCTTGTATTTTGACCCTAGTGAAAAGCTAGAGCAATTTATCAGCTTTGCTACGTTTGCGGTGCCGGTCGATAGAGTGAGGGCGATTCCCGGGATTGTTTGGCTAAAAGATGCATCGATTGCATCTGAGCTGGTTCAATTTATTGCGGATCGTTTGGATGCAAATGATATGGATTCCTTGGGTGCGTTTGCCATGCGAAGGGATCTAGGGGCTAAGCCGCTCCCTACAATACCTTTGGAATATGCCAAGTCTAAAGACTTGGACCTTGATAGATACTGTCAGGGCATAGATGTATTTGGCGGCATTTTTGATGGTGCGGCAATTGGTCAATATGTTGGTGGCGTTCACTGGATGAATGACCCATCTGATACACGATTTTTTGAAAATGAAAGCAGCGACTTTCATTTAAGAGACTGCCGTTTTTCATGGGAGTATGAGCGGTTTTATAGATCTCCATTCATTAGTTTCGATGGTGTATGCACCAAAGTACTAGCTCTGCATGCACACTCTAAGGATTTGTTGGGGGTATCTCCCTTTAACTCAGGGGTTCCGAGCAATATTAAGTTGATGTTAACGGGGGAAAGAATTCAGGCGTTGGCTGATCTGACGATTAGCTCTGCTGGAGTTACTGCTTTTCATGGGCGAGAAAAGATTCAGACGCCTACGGTTTTAGAAATTACCGAAAAAGAAGAAAAGAAGTGGTTTAAGAAAAAATGCTTTGAGCTTCCACCTAATTTGGATTTTTTAAAGGCCTGTCAGGGCGCAAAGGTTATTTTTGTTTATACCCATTTGCTAGCTTATTTTAAAAGTTTTGTTGCCCCACGACTGCATGAACCATTTGTATTGCTAACGCATAATTCAGACCATGGTGTAGGTCTAGCGGATTTGGATTTATTAAATCACCCATCCTTGGTGGCATGGTATGCGCAAAATTGTGAAACCAGTCATACAAAGTTACATGCTTTGCCAATTGGTTTAGCGAATAGCCAGTGGGGGCCAACACGAGTTTCTGAGGTCTTTGATGCTGGGCATGTGTATCAAAAAACAAAAAACCTTTACGTTAACTTTAGTGCGAGCACTCACTCTGCGCGTCAATCAATTATTGACGTTGTCTCAAATATCCCGGATGTCACCATGGGAGCATCAGTGGGTTTTGAACAATACATTACTCAAGTAGCCGAACATCGTTTTTGCTTATGCCCCAGGGGTAACGGTATTGATACTCATCGTTTTTGGGAGGCTCAGTATGTTGATACGATTCCCGTCTTGCTCAAGCAAGATTGGACTTCGGCTTACTCCAATTTACCGGTTTTGCTTGTAGATGCTTGGGAAGATCTTTTGCGGTTAAATTGGGAAGAAGGCTATATTCGAAGATCTACTAGCAACTTTGACCGAAAAACACTAACCCTTGAGTATTATCGTCAGCAATTGCTTGCCAATATATGAAAATAAAATTCCGTCACTCTAATTTTCGAAGAGCCCTTAAGAATTTATTTATATCTGTCAGGAATAATTTAGTAGTGATCGAGCCCAATCTTGGTCTAGGCGATAGTATTGTTTGCTTGGCTTTGGTGCGTGAGTTATCCAGAAAAAATCCTAGAAAATATTATTATTATTGTTGCCTTCATTATTGCTACCATTCGGTGGCATGGATGTTTCAAGATTTAAGTAATGTTTATGTTGTGCCCATTAATGATGGTCGAGAGGCTAGGCAATTATCTGGTTTTTTGAGGGCTCGCTACTTACCCATTGGAGTGATAGGAGTTGATCTCCAGCGCTTCGATGCTTATTTTTATGAGCAACACCATGTTGCATTTGAAAAACGTTGGCTAGATTGTGCGGTATCGCCGGGACCCCAATCAGAGGCGCTCTATGAAAAGCTTAATCCTAATCATGAGCCCTACCTTTTGGTATGTAATCAAGAGTCTACAAAAATATTTCATGATTTGAAAATTTCTAATCCAGAAAATAAACTCATTATTTGGGTTCATCCTGCGACAAACAACATCTTTGATTGGGCTAAGCTGGCTTTGCTAGCCGATGAGATTCACTCTATAGACACCTCATTTGTACATTTTTTAGAGAGCTTATTTCAGCAAGAAGGCTCCAAGCAGTACATGAAGCCTTTTTATTACCATCTAGCGCGTAAGAGTAATACGGAGTTTACTCGCCGCCTTCCTTGGCAGGTGATCCAGTATTAAAGTAAGTTCCTTATATCACCTAAGTCGACAATAATTTGGCTTGAGAAATGATGGTGACTAGGCAAGCCAGTGGTTTTGCATTCAATATATTTTGTTAGGTAGGCTTTGAAGGCATTATAAATGCCACCGCCAGCAAACTCTTCTTGACTTAGTTGATCCCAACCTTTTGAAGAGAGTATGTAAAAAGGTTTATTTCTAGCAATTAAAATATTATGAGTAATCGAGCCATTTTCAGAGACGACGAGATCGGCCTCCCGAAGAATCGTTAGACATTGCTCGAATGTTATCTGATCTGGCCTGCAGATATAAAATCCTTCGCCCTTTACAAATTCAATGACCTCATCAATATTTGCAATGCGCTCTGAACGCCCACTTGTTAAAAACACTTTTTTAAATGAAGTATTGTCAGCAGGTAAGGATGCTTTGGTTTCGCCAAAGATTTGCGTGCAAAGCGATAGGTTTTGCCACGAACTCATTCTGGGAAATTGGCAGGCATTTGTAAAAATAAGATTATTTTCAAGAGCAAGTTTGGAATCGATCTTTTGCAAGCGTTCGGGATTGCCGTATTTGGTGATCACATGATCAAAAGAGTTTGGGGCTATATAAAATAATTTTCTCTTGGATGGTAGTTTTGCTTTTGATAGGGCGATGATGGCACCTAGGCAATCTCCTGAAAAATGACCAAAATGGGTGGTGTAGTAGGGTAGAAGTACGGCGGGTTCGTCTACCGTGATGCATGGCTTATTCCGTTGATGCTTCACATTCCCCCTCATATCCTTGAGGAATGAAGCTGTATTGTGAAATCCCATCCTATCTTCAAGCGCAACCGTAGCAATCGAGGGGTTTGTTAGATCTGCGCTATCGCCAAAGTTAAAAGAGCGAAGCTCTATCGGCTTACCAGCATCGGCAATTTGTAGATTTAGTAAATCAAAAATAGCTACTGGTATGAAGGTGGTGCGGCATTCTGCTAGCCCAGTGATCGATTCTTTGAATTGAAATACCCCTAGGCGCTTTTTTAGTCCGGTAAGTAAATTCTGAAAGGCGGATTCGGTATTCATGATGTACTTAAAAATGTATGGAGCAAGATTAATTTAGATACCAAACTCAGCATCACGGCTAAGGCGGGGTAATATAAGATAATAGTAACAAAGCCATACGCACCTTAAATCATGCCTAAAGAAGTCGACCCTCATTACCAGTATTCCCCCAATCTCAGATCAGAGGTAAGCGCATTTTTGCCAAATAACTATCAAAAGGTTTTAGAGGTGGGCTGTAGCTATGGCACATTTCGAAAGAATCTCGAACAAGCTAATGAATACTGGGGTATTGAACCTAATGTAGTAGTTGCCAATGAGGCTTCCCAACACTTGGATAAGGTGCTCTCGGGGTTGTTCGAGGAGGTTTTAGATCAACTTCCTGATGCATATTTTGATCTGGTCATTTGCAATGATGTTATTGAACATATGGCTGATCCCGGCCAATTTTTGGAGCTAATAAAACTAAAGATGTGTCCTGGCGCTTCTTTGGTTGGGTCTATACCAAACGTAAGGCATATCTCCAATTTAAAGGGATTGCTGATTCAAAAAGATTGGCAGTATGAAGATGCTGGAATTCTAGATAGAACGCATTTGAAATTCTTTACCCAAAAGAGTTTGAAAAATCTCTTTTTAAGGCATGGTTTTAGGATCGACAAAATATCTGGTATCAACGATATTTCATCAAGGGCATTTTTCCCAAGAGTATTTGCAAGGCTGCTTTATCTCATTCTTGGTGATGACATTCGCTATGTTCAGATTGGCTTTAGGGTAAATCCATAACCCTTCACTTCCCATCTATTTCTATGTTCTATAAAAATCTTTCTCGATTAATCATTTAACTATGAGTAATCAATCCTTGATCCAACAGCCCCGCATAATTCCTTCATTCATTATTTGGGTGCAGGTGTTGATGTTTGCGATCTTGTATGCGGTTTGGGCATTGCCTGAAACTATTTTGATACGACATATTTGCTTGATTGTTGGAGCGCTCCTTGGGGCTTACGAGATTTACCAATATCGAGCAGTGCTTTTTACTAAATACGCATTACCAATTTGGCTTGTTCTGGGGCTATTTGCGTGGGCTAGCTTTCATCTATTATTTTTGAGTCATGATTTTGCTCTGCAGCTTGAGGAATACACCAGCATTTGGAAACGTACTGCCTTAGGAGCTATATTTGCTTTGGGTCTGGGTCTTGCATTAGGTGGCCAAGGCCCTAAAAAGCAAAGCATCTATTGGCCTGTTTTTTATTTTGGACTATTGGCTCCAACCCTAATTTATATTCTGAAATATTGCTTGACTCGCCATGGATCAAACTGGGGAATCAATGCACCAGATTATCTAAGGTTGCATTACGGCTCACTTCCCTTCTACGTTCCTAAAACTGCCTATGTATGTTTTTGTTTGCCCACCTTGGCTGTCGCGCTTGGACAGCTCAAGCGCAACATTGGCAGTCATATATGGCTTAGCTGGGATAACGTCATATATGGAGTAACTATCCCAGCGGTGTTTTTCGTGTTCTATGGTGAGAATATTAAGAATGGAGTGATATACGGAGCCTTTCTGATGCTGATCTTTTCAACCCAGGTATTTTTGGTTGACTTTAAAAAGCATTGGATTCAAAAGACGCTTCTTGCCGCCATTCTATTGATGGCTGGGGCAGGATTTATAGTCAATCACATTCAAAAGAATACATCATGGCAAACGTTTGCTGTAGACGCAAAAATCGCGATCGATACTGATCGTTACGATCACTGGAAATTTAATGGTGCCAAAGGCTATCCCAATAATGAGTTTGGCGCGATGGTGTCAATTACTAATTACGAACGCATTGCTTGGGGTAAAGAAGGCCTTTTGTTGTTAACTCAAAATCCCCTGGGATTTGGTTTGATCGAGCGCTCTTTTGGGCATTTAGCTAAAAAGGTCTGGCCCGAGTCCCTTTTGCATCAAAGCCACAGCGGCTGGCTTGATTTGGCCTTGGGAATCGGCCTCCCCGGAATTGCTCTAGTTTTGGGGTCGCTGGCACTAGCCATGAAGCAGTTATACCGACTTGATTTACCAGAAAATATCCCAAAATCACCCTCTAATGTCGCTCAGAGCCCTTTTAAAGCCCCTTGGCTATCCTGTTGCTGGTGGATTTTGTTAGCTAGCCTAGTAATGTGGTGCACCACCGAGATTAGCCAAAAAGTCTTTCTTGATAGCCTGATTTTCTGGGTTGCTTTAGCTTCTAGTTTGGCCGCTGGCACGCGCTTTAGGCGCCTAAATCTTAGTCATTTAGGGGTGGGAAGCTGCAATTAGTTAAGTCCTAGCTAGAATTAGATGAATCTACTTTTTATAATGAGATAATTTAGATACTTGAGATACTTGAGATACTTGAGATACTTGAGATACTTGAGATACTTGAGATACTTGAGATACTTTTGGTGCGAAGATTAAGGTTATTTTATTTCTTCTGGCGTAAGCCCTACACTTGACTGCGGATTTAAATGAATCAACCCTTGACCAACGTTCAACAACACGCTCACCATGAGAGTGAAGCGGAAATCTCTCTCCTAGACATCCTCATTTTCCTAAAGGGTGCTTGGAAGGTGGTGAGTCTGATGGGGCTAGTTGGTCTAGTAGTTTCTAGTACCTATCTCATCATCACTCCCAATCAATACGAAGCGATTGCCAATATTGCCATGGCGCGCGTGCCTACCGACAAAAATCCCCTAGGCGTTAATATCGAAGAGCCTCAAGCCTTAATCAACCGCATGAGCGTGCCCAGCAGTTTTGATGCCGTCGCACTAAATGCTTGTGGTCTACAAGATGTCGCCACTCTGGCTGCTCAAATGAGTAAAGCGATTAAGTTATCGATCCCCAAAGGGGTAGCCAATGTAATTGAGCTTAAGGTAACCCGTTCAAGCCCAGAGCTTGCAAGCGCTTGTGCAAAGAGTGTTTACGAATTGATCGCCCATTCGCAGGCCCAGATGATTGGCCCTATGGCGGAAGCCGCTAAGACCAACAATGCCGCACGATTAGTGAAGGTTGAGGAACGCCTGGCTCAAGATAAAGTCCTGTTAGCCAAGGCGGAGCAGCCTCGTGGTGTCTTGTCCCCAACATACTTTTCGATCTTAACTGAGATCCGCAATTTAGAGGATGAGCGCGCGACACTTTTAGCCTTAGTCGATGCCAATGGTCTGCAGACAGCCAATTTGCAGTCACCCATTTATGCAGTAGACAAACCTGTTTACCCCAAAAAAACGCTTAGCTTAGTCTTTGGCTTAGTGGCTGGGGTACTCTTAGGTTTACTTATTGCCTTGGGTAAGCAGATGTTTACTAAGCTAAAAGACGAAGCGGGCGGTGCCTTGTGATGCTGGGCTATGTTCGGTTGTGTGGCCGGGATCGGGCATTAGCGGGCTTGAGTGTTAAGTAAGCAGTTTCAATCAATTAAACAAAAGTATCTTTGTGAATATTCTGTTAACCGGCGGGGCTGGGTATATTGGTAGTCATACTGCGGTGGTGCTATCGCAGGCTGGTCACGAAGTGGTGTTGTTGGATAATTTTTGTAATAGCCAAAAAAGTGTCTTGGGGAGACTGCAAAAGATTTTGGATAAGGTGTTGCCTTGTGTAGAAGCGGATGTCCGCGATACTGCTTTAGTTGCCAAAACACTGCAAGACTACAAAATTGATGCAGTAATTCACTTTGCTGGATTAAAGGCAGTTGGCGAATCCGTCGAAAAGCCGATTGAGTATTACGCTAATAATGTCCAGGGCACCATAAGCCTGCTTGAGGCTATGAAATCGGCTAATGTAAAAACTTTAGTGTTTAGTTCTAGCGCCACAGTTTATGGCAATCCTCAATATTTGCCGATTGATGAGAATCATCCCATAAGTGCCACAAATGCCTATGGAAGAAGCAAGCTGCACATTGAGGAAATGCTTAAAGATATTGCGATCTCTAATTCTGAATGGAAAATTATTTGCTTAAGATACTTTAATCCAGTCGGTGCCCATGAGTCAGGCTTGATTGGCGAGGACCCTAATGGCTTGCCAAATAATTTGATGCCTTGTATTGCACATGTAGCAGTTGGCAAATTTCCATATTTAAAAATTTATGGAAACGATTACCCTACAATTGATGGCACAGGAGTCAGAGACTATATTCATGTAATGGATTTGGCTGATGGGCATCTAGCCGCTTTGGCTTATGTAAGGAATCATAAAGGATGGGTTGCAGTAAATATAGGCACTGGTCATGGAGCTAGTGTTTTGGATATTATTTCAACATATGAGTTCGTTAGTGGCCAAGAAATTATTTTCCAAATTGAAGGCAGGAGAAATGGAGATATCGCTAGTTGCTATGCAAAGGTAGATAAGGCGAGGAATCTTTTGGGCTGGCAAGCCAAATACAATTTAGAAAAAATGTGCAGCAGTAGCTGGCTATGGCAAAATTTTTCGAATAAAGCTTAGGCAATGAGGAGCTTGGGGATGAATATAGGCTACAGACTAAGGGTTTTTTTTAGTATAGAGAACCTAAAGTGGAAAATAAGATCTGCTATGCCACAGAATTTCACATGCAATGCTACAGTAATAACATTTCATAGAATTGATAATAAGAATATATTTGCTCCATCAATAGAAAGCAAGGACTTTGAAAGTCTAATTGAAGAGTGGAGGCGGAATTATAAAATTATAAGTATTGATGAGTTGAATGAAAATAATTCCAACAAATCTTTAATTATTACATTTGATGATATTGATACTAAAACTTTGGAAAGGATAGATTTTTATACAAAAAAATATGATATTCCAGTATTAATATTTGTAGCAACTTCACGGCTTGAAAAAAAATTAGAGTGGATGTGGATTGATGCAATTGATTCCATAATCAATTCAAATGATGAAAATAAAATAAGTGCTATGAAGGGTATTTTCAGTATTCCAGATTTATCAGTAATTTCGATTAGAAAAGTCGCAGTAAGAATGATAAAAAATACAGATATTAATTTAATTAAAAAATTAATAGATCTATCAGGGGATAGTTTGGAAAAATATCCCAAGTTATTGGGTGATAAAGAAATTCAGCTATGTAAAAATAATAGAAATATAGTAATTGGAGCGCACACAGGAGCTCATTTTTCATTGAGAAGACTTTCAAGTTCAGCAATAAAAAATGAAATTCAAGAAAGCATTAGGGTGCTACAGAAGTGCCAGATAGATGTTAAGTATTTTGCATATCCATATGGAGGTAGACTTGATTATGATGGAAGGTCGTTTGGAGAGCTTAAGAAGGCAGGTATTCAAATGGCATTCACCACTGAGGAATCGAATCAATTTCTATCAATTAGAAAATATTCAATACCAAGATTTTCATATCTAAAAAAGTAAATCTCACCAATTGAAGATACTACAAATTAACGGGTCAAAAGAGGGGGGGTGGTGCAAGCTCTATTTGTAATATGCTTTACAGAAGATTGCTTGACGACAAAATCCATGCAGAACAAATAAGTAGGACTCATTACTCAAAAAATGGAACTGAGTATTTATTTGGGGCAACGACCATACTATTAGACAAGGTAATAAGAAGGTTAAATTATCACTTTGGATTCGATTTTCAAAACCCATTAATAAAATTAAAATTAATGGGTATGATTGATAAAGATACAATTATACATTTGCATAATTCTGTAGATTTTCTAAGTATTAATACAATTAGAAGATTGGCTAAAGATAATAAATTAATAATTACTATGCATGACATGTGGTATTTGACTGCCAGATGTTCACACTCTTTTTCTTGTAATGGATGGAGGCAAGGTTGCTCTCCATGTAATTATTTAAAAAATAGCCCACCCGTTCAACTTGACAGGTCTTCAATAATAGCCAAATATAAAAAAGAGCTCTTCAATAACAAGAATATCAGATTCGTTTCCCCATCTATTTGGATAGCGGATTTAGCAAAGCAATCATGGTTTGGAAGTGGAAAAAATATCAAAATAGAGGTAATTAATAATGGAATTAATTATCATAAATTTACAGACGTCAAAATTGACAATAGAAAAAATGAAATATTTTCAATAGCCGTTAATGCTGTAAATTTTGAGAATAATTTATATAAAAATTACAAGTTGACAGTTGATGTAATATCTGGAATGGCATTAAAGGGTATTGAATGCAAGTTTTATCTAATTGGGGCCAAGGAAAAAAATTTCAAAATAGGTGAAATTGAGGTTGAGCAAACGGGATATATTTCAAAGTTGAAAGTGGCTGAAATACTTCAGAGATCTCATTTATTCTTGCATTTGGCGAAAGCAGACCATATGCCACTTGCGATTGCAGAGGCGATGTATTTTAAATTGCCAATAGTTGCAACTAATGTAGGTGCAATATCTGAATTGGTAGCAGATATGGACTTAAATGGTAATGAAGAGAATGGCAATGGATATTTGGTGGATATCAAAGCTACGGCTGATGAAGTAATAGGTAAAATAAAAAAAATTAAAGATAATGAAAAAATATATGAATTATTGGCAGGTAACTCAAAAATTAAATCCTTGAATTACGAATTTGAAGATATGTATAAAAAATATTTATACTTGTATAAAGAAAATTAGTGCAAATATGAAAATATTGAATTATTTAAAATTAAAAATTAATAACGTACTTTTTAAAATCGGATATAAAATTAGTAGCACCAAGATTATTTATCCCGTAGAAATTGATTCTGAGGAAATAAATTTTTTAAATAAATACTTAGAAAAACAAGAATTTAAAAATTCATTATTAACAATATTTAACTTAATTTCAGCATGTAAATGGCTATCAAAAAATAATTTTGGTGACCATATCTCAATTAATTGTCAAGCTAGATATCATGAAATGATAGTTAATTTTATATTAAATAAAAATAACTTTAAAAGAAATATTTATAAGCTGAACAAAAATCCAGAAATTATGATGGACATAGCTTCTATTCATGAATGCGGAATTTTAAGGCTTGGCTACATGGACTATGACACAACAAAAAAAGTATTAGATTATATGGATAGTAAGATAATTCCTGGCGGACTAATTTTTTTTGAGGAATATGGGATCTGGAGTGGTCATAAAAAAGCAATTGATGAATATATCAGCAAAAATGTAAAAAATTCATATTTACAGCATATAGACAATAAGGAAAGAATGCTTGTGCATTTAGGATAGATATGTTGATTATAGATACGAAATGGGATAATTTTTCCGATTATATAAATTCATTATCCAATCCCGCTCAAAAAAATTATAGAGCCGCGAAAAAAAGAAATGCTGATTTGGATTATTGCGAAATTCAATATGACGAAGCTCTAGTTGATAAATACATGAAAATATGGGAGCGGCAATTAGTTCATGGTGAGCCAGTTACATGGAATTTTAAAATTAATTATTTGCGAAAGTTGGCAAAAAAAAATAAATTAAAAGTATTTAGTGGTGGAGATTTAGCAATACATTTTATAGAGAAAAGAGGTGGATATTGGCTCTGTCATGCTCCGCTATATGATAAGATTAACAATGATAGATATTTAGCTAAGTGGATGTGGTTTAAATTAATTGAATATGCTATTAATAATAATATGATGCCATTGGATATGGGTGGAGGGCCCAACAACTGGCGAAAATATATTGAAGATAGGGAAAAATTTCCATCCCAAAAATATAAGTGGATGTATGTGCCGGAGAATATTAAAAATAACCCTAAAGATTGCACGCAATATCATTATAGCTGGCTAACTAAAAAATTAATAGTTAGTAAGTGAGAATTTAAATTGAATAT
The DNA here is from genome assembly GCF_018687535.1 of Polynucleobacter sp. MWH-S4W17. Classification (NCBI taxonomy): domain Bacteria; kingdom Pseudomonadati; phylum Pseudomonadota; class Betaproteobacteria; order Burkholderiales; family Burkholderiaceae; genus Polynucleobacter; species Polynucleobacter sp. MWH-S4W17. The sequence goes on from NZ_CP061295.1 coordinate 312,543, forward strand.
TTTATAAGTGATAGCAAAATCAATAGCATGGTCAATGATGGCAGAATTTTTGCCAAGAATCATATCCCCATTAACATTCATAATTGTTGCTAGAAACATAACGCCCCATGACTATGGATTGGTATCGTCTGCTATATTAGTAGTGGCTTTTTTTAGAAATTTTTGGGAAACATCTATTAGCAAACTAATAGTTCAAGAAAATAAAGACATTAATAATGTACTAAATTGCTGCTTTCAAATTAGCATGAAAATAGCAGTTGTAGAGTCAGTGCTGCTATATGTATTTTCAAAAATCATATCAAATCTATTATTTAATGACACAGATGTTTCATTCTTAATTATTTCATTGATTCCGCAGATCATTATTGGTAGTTTGACGGTAGTACAGATGGGTTTACTGCAAAAAAAAATGAAGTTTAATATCATTTTTTGGGTGCAGTTAATAAATGCTGGATCAACTTTTATCATAGTATTAGTTTATTCATTCTATACTTTAAATTATAAAATATTGATTTTTGGTATAGTTGTTGGACAAATGCTTGGGGCTATATATATATGGTTGAAGGTTAAATGGAAGCCAATAAATATATTTTCTAGAAAAAAAATAGGGATAAAAAATAGTCGAATACTATTATGGGGTTATGCAGATGGTATATTGAGTTGGGCATACACTTGGCTAGATAGTTTATTGGTAGCTTTATTCCTAAGTATTACAACGCTCGGGTTGTATAGAACTGGAAGCATGGTGGTCATAATGGGATTTGGAATGATAGTTTACCCATTATCTCCAGTTTTCTATAGTTACTATTCTAAAAATATTTTAGAATATGACGCAATGAGGGAGGCGCATTTTATTACTCATGTCCAGGCAGCAATATTTTCGATTGCCCTCCCCTTGGGCATAGCCTTTATATTTTTTGGAAATGATATAAATGTAATAATTGGGGATAAGTGGAGCGGTATTGGTAAAATAATAGGCTCACTTGGTTTGGCTAATGCGATAAACTGGTTGACTGCAATAAATACAGATGTTTATCGCGCTCAAGGAAGGCAGAATTTACAAACTAAAATTCAAATTCTCAAATTTTCATACCACTTACCGGCCTACTATTTGGCAATTGTATATTCATTAGATTTATTTCTATTAGTAAGAATAATAATATCTATTATTGATGTTACTTTCGATATTTATCTACAAAAAATATATATTAAAATATCAATAAGAAACGCTCTAAAGGCATATTTTCCAATTATCTATAGTGCAATTCCATACATTTTATTGATTCTACTGTTAAAGGCTGCTTATAATAGCAGTAGTAATATTATTATTTTGTTAATAGAGGTTATGCTATATTTAATTCTAGTAATTATGAGTTATTTTATAATTAGCAAAAGAAATCATTTAATAAAATCAATGATTTCTAAATTAAAAATTAGATTTTACAAAACTACATGAATATATTGATACCTAAATACTTAAGTAAATTTAAATATATCGAACATAAAATACTACCAATAGATAAATGTCTTGTTGGGGAAAATTTTAACAATAAATTAATTTACAGAGGCATTGAAAATACAATTCACTATAGATTGATATCAGATTATATAAATAACAAAGAAAATATATCTACAGCATCATTGTATTTGGATTACATTGCTAAAAATAAGCAAAATCATAAGCTATTAGAATTTTATAGCCTAGCAGATGATATAATAAAAAACGGTTATAACTATGAAATATACCCAATTCTTGTTTTTAAAAACTATAGGAATATAAAAAACATATTTTGCAGTTATTATTGTGTTATTGATGGATTTCATAGGTTATCCATATTGAAAGCGTTAGGTTTTACAAAAATTAATATTGCAGTAATGAAATATATTAGATAAAACTTTAGAAAAAATTATTTTATATAATCTTAAATATGAGTAATTCGATTGATGTAAATAGATATAATGTCTTTGAAGAATTAAATAAATATCAAGGTCGATATGCTGTTATTAGAAATAGTTCATCCGGTGGTGATATTGATATCATCGTTGATGATATTGAAAAATTTAAATGTTTTCTTTTCAAAAATCAATATGTTTTATTTGAAAATAACGAAGCATCATTAAAATTTATAAAGTTTTCCAATGACTGTAGGTGGTTATTAATTGATATTACAATTTCATTTGATTTAAGTTTTTTTTCTATTGCAAATTCCTCTTTAAAATCATTATTAGAAGAGCGATATTTCGATGTAGACGCTATACCAAAAATTAAGTTAGAAGAAGAGTTTCTTATTAATTTACTTCACGTTTATAAATTTAAGCAAGGCGATCTTGATAGATTTTTTAAATATAATAATTATGAGAATGTAATAGTCAACAAGAATAATTCAATTATTTATAATATGCTACTGGATGTATTAAATGTTTCAAATATCCCAACACTTAATATTGGTAATATTGAAAATCTATTTAAATCAATGAGAGCTATATTTAAGTATAAAGTAGTTAAACCTTCCCTATTATCAAGAATAATAAGTAGAGTTTCAAAATTTTTCACTAGAGATGCCATTGTATTTATGGGGCCAGATGGTTCAGGAAAAAGCTCTCTTACTGAGATTTTTTCCAGTTTACAGTGGCCGAAAATAAAAATCCAATATATGGGCCCTCTAAGAATCGAAAGTATTAATCCTATATTGAGACCTTTATTACTATTTTTTGTTGATTTAAGGAGTCGCTCAAGAAAAAAATCAATCCTTGGAATTTTAAGTAGATTTTTTTGTGCAACATTTACGTATATTGATTTTATAGAACGCTATATAAAAAATAAATATTTTGTCGGATCAGGCGGTCTAGTGATTTATGACAGATATCCTTATGATATGTATTTTAGGAATCCAACCTTAATAAATAAAATAATTTATATTAAGTTATTTATTAAGCCAAAATTTATTTTTTTATGCGGAGGGGATGGGTTCAAAATAAATCAGAGGAAGCCTGAGTTAAGCCCTGACGCCATTAATAATACAACTGAATTATATAAAAAAATATTTTCAACAAATAAAGATAATTATATTTTTATTGATACTGTTTCGAATGATATTAATAAAACTATAAGTTTAATATTGCCATTGTTGATTGAAAAAACAAAAAGATAGTTAATTTAATGACTATTTATTTTTTCATTTTGTTAGTGCTTCAATTAATTCTTTTTTTTATATGGTTTAGGCGATATCCTAATAATATAATTACAGATTGTTCATTTTATTTTATCGCTCTTGCAATCTTATATATTCTAATCCCATCAATTTATTTATCAATGGATTATATTCCATTGATAAATATGATTAACCATTCAGAAAATAGCATTCACTATCAACTTTATTATTCTTTATATTTTGAATCAATTCTATCGATCTACTTATTTATAAAAATTGTTAATTCTACCAATAGATGTATTACTATTTTTAATTTAATATCTATAAATATTAAATTCATATTAGCTATATATTTAATTTCATCTTTATATATTATTATTGTGTTTTTAAATTTTTTTCCTCCATACGAAATATTGTGGAGCAATAGATCATTAGCAAGTGAGCTTTCAACTTCTTTCAATACTATATATAAATTTGAATTTATATATAGTATTATATATTCCATAACTATATATATGGCATTAAAATTTAAATCAATTAAATTTTTGTTTTTACTTACACCATATATACTCATGGACATATACTGCACTAATAGAACAATCTTATTCCAGTCTTTAATGTGCTATATATCTATTCTCGTATTAAACCAAAGAAGAATTCCTTTTTTAAAGTTGATATTCTTTTCATTTTTAATAATTTCTCTTGAATTTTTGAGGGTATTAAATTCAGATAATTCGTTAATAGATATTATTTCTTATCCGGGAGAGTTCATAAATACTTATATTGCGTCATTAGTAATTCTTGAATCCTCAAATCATATTAATTTCTTTGAGCATGCTTTTTTTAGTTTAGGCAGAACATTTATTCCCTTATTAAATAGACTTTATGAGAGCCCTCCATTATTAAGTGATTTTTTAAATAATGAAATTTCGCTTCATTTCGGTTTTGGCGGTTCTCTTTTTAGTGGAATATTTATCTACAAGAGTTTTATTATTGAAATTGTATATCCTTTAATAATTATAATAGGCCTTGAATTTATTAATTATTGTAAAAATAACTTAAAATACTTAGGTTTTTTTATTTTTTCATTTTATCTTTTTAATCTTCAGTTATTTTTTAGAACTGGTTTCATAGAAACTTTTTTTCAAATTTTTTATTACGTATTATTTAGCCTTTTCTGGTTTTATTTTTCATTCCTATTAATAACTATAAATAAATCAAATTATTATAAACAATGAAAATTACGGCTAAATTATTCGGCGGAATAGGAAATCAGTTATTTATTTATGCTGCAGTTAGGCGTTTGGCGTTGAATAATAATTGTTCCCTATTTCTTGATATTAGTTCTGGATTTGCTAGTGATCAAGTTTATAAACGGACATTTCAGCTTAATCATTTCAAAATTAGCAATGAAGTAAGTTTTATTTATACTAAAAATACTTTTATTAAGAAAATTTTACGAAGAATTAATATTTTTATTAATAATTTACTGCCATTTAATTTTAGGTATTATATTATTCAGTATGGTAATGATTTTGACCCGAGGATAATTAGGATTAAAAATTTATTTAATTTATTCATAGAGGGTTATTGGCAAAGTGAATTCTATTTTTCTGATATAGAAAAGATTATACGGTCCGAATTAGAAATTATCCCACCGACTGATAATTTAAATAAACTTACTTCAGAACTAATATTATCATCTGAATCAGTTAGTGTACACATTAGATTTTTTAATGTAGATGATGTACAAAATTCTTTAAATATTATTGATTATTTAAAGAATTCTTTTAACATAATAGAATCAAAGTGCTATAATCCAAAATTCTTTATATTTTCAAATGACTTAGACCAAGCTCGTGAGCTATCAATTCTAAAGTTTAGGAATTGCACTTTTATTGGGCATAATTATGGTGATGATCAGGCCTACGCTGATCTTTGGTTAATGTCTTTGTGTAAACACCACATTATTTCAAATAGTACATTTAGTTGGTGGGGTGCGTGGCTTGCAAATAATCAAGATGGAATAATTATTTCACCAAATATTGTTTCTAAAGACAATATTGTCTCTTGGGGGTTTGATGGAAATCTTCCATCCCATTGGATTAAAATCTAAATTAAGTTGACCCTGTAAATGAAAAAAACAAATAAAGTTTCTATTATCGCTGGTGGAGCAGGATTTATTGGATCCAATCTTGTTATACGCCTTTTAAATCAAGGCCACTCAGTTTTAGTTGTCGATAATTTTTCCTTGGGTAGATTGGAGAACCTGAAGCGCTCCTTAAATCATCCCAGGCTGACGGTTATAGATGCTGATTTATCGTCCGCTGTTAATGCTATCAATTCATTTGGAAATGCAACTGCACTTGGAGATGATTTTGATATTTGGCACTTAGCTGCTAATTCAGATATACCGGCTGGTATTAATAATATAGATATTGATCTAAATGCTACATTTCAAACTACTGTTAATATTCTGAAAGCCATGAAGCATTTTGAAATGCGGAATTTCTACTTTGCATCGAGTTCTGCAATTTATGGTGATATGGGGGATATTGCAATACGCGAAGATTCTGGTCCATTGCTCCCAATATCAAATTATGGAGCAATGAAACTTGCGTCTGAAGCCCTAGCTAGCGCCTCATCTGAGAGCTTTTTGGATCTAGTTAGGATTTTTCGCTTTCCTAATGTTGTTGGTGCTCCAGCAACGCATGGGGTGATTTTTGATTTTATTAATAAATTACATTTATCTGGCGGTAAGTTCTTGCATGTTTTGGGTAACGGGTCTCAAAAAAAATCTTATTTGCACGTCTCTGATTTACTTTCAGCTATGTTGACTGTACGGGATTCTTTGATTGAGACCCGAATTCAGGCAGTCAATATTGGGCCAAATGATGATGGTGCTTCTGTGAAATGGATTGCCGAAAATGTAGCCGCAAGAATTTCTCCAAATGCTGAGATTATTTATGGCGAAGGCAATAAGGGCTGGGTAGGTGATGTTCCGAAGTTTAATTATTCTGTTGATTTAATAAAATCTTATGGTTGGGGTCCGGTTCTTAGCTCAGAGGATGCTATTAAGCGCTCTATTGATGAGATTGCTATTCAGCTTGGATATTAGCCTTAAAGACTGATATGACTATGAGAAATCAAGTAGCGATTTTAGCTGGCGGAATGGGTACACGCTTAAAGGCGAGAACCGGAGACATCCCTAAGCCGCTGGCCCCTCTTTTAGGGATTCCCGTTTTAGAGCATCTTGTGATTCTTTGCGCTCACCATGGCTATAAAAAGATTATGTTGCTTACTCATTATCGACATGATCTTATATATCAATATTTTGGGGATGGTCATAAATGGGATGTCGAAATTTCTTATAGCATTGAAAAAGAACCTCTTGGGACTGCGGGAGCCCTTTGTGAAGTTCTGCCTATGATGAATGAAAATTTTCTTGTTTTATATGCAGATACTTATGTTGACATTAATCTAAATTCCCTATTCACAGCCCATCTAAATTTAAATGCTGATGCTACCGTCGTCTTGCATCCGAATGATCACCCACATGACTCAGATCTGGTTAAAGTAAATCCCGATGGGGATATTGTTGCAATTTATCCTTATCCTCATGCCATTGAGATTTCTTCGAACTTGGTTAATGCGGCTCTATATGTATTTAATCGAGAGTGCATTAAGACTGTCCTTAGGCGGGGCGTAAAGGCAGATTTGGCGAAAGACTTATTCCCAAGAATGATTTCTAGTGGCTGTAAGTTAAAGTCTTATATAACCCCGGAATATATTAAGGACATGGGAACTCCCGTGCGTATTGATCAGGTTGAAAGAGATATATTGGACGGATTGCCTGAGAGACTATCATCCCGTGTATTAAGGGAGGCGGTATTTTTAGACAGAGATGGTACGCTAACCCAAGAGTTGGGATATGTTACGAACCCAAAAAATTTAGAGCTGTATGCGGATAGTTCGGAGGCGATTCGAAAATTAAATAAAGCTGGAATGCTCGCTGTATGTGTAACGAATCAACCTGTAATTGCTCGTGGTGAGCTTACAGAGCATGGGTTGAATGAAATTCACAACAAATTAAATTCTTTATTGGGTCAAGGCGGTGCATATTTGGACGGAATTTATTTTTGTCCGCATCACCCTGATTCAGGATTTAGTGGAGAAGTCAAATCTTTAAAAATAAACTGCTCATGCCGAAAGCCAAATGCAGGGATGATTGATCGAGCTGTTGCTGATTTAAGCATTGAAAGATCACAATCGTGGATGATTGGTGATATGACTTCAGATATCAAGGCGGGAAAGATTTCTGGTCTTAAAACTATACTATTGCAAACCGGCTATGCTGGTGAAGATAGAAAATACAAGATACAACCAGATTATTTCATGCCCGATCTAACCTCTGCGGTTAATTGGATATTAGAGGGTCGAAAAAAAATGGCTTCGCAGCTTATTTCATTCGTTTCTGAGTCTATGAATACCCGCCTAGTTCTGATCGGTGGATTGGCGAGAGCTGGAAAGAGCTGTGCTGCAATGGTTATGGCCGAGATATTTAATGTCAGTGGTCGTAATGCTCACGTTTTATCTATTGATGGATGGTTAAAGCCTGTTGAAAGTCGAATCGAGGGCGCTGGTGTGCTTGATAGATACAACTTAGATGATCTTTGCGAAAGATTATATCCAATTATTAAGTCTAAAAAAAGAGTTTCATTAGAGTGGCCTATCTACGATCGAAAAAGTCGAAGTTCATGCTGGATGGATCCAATTTCAATTGGACCACAGGACATTATTTTGCTTGAAGGTGTGCCAGCTTTAATGGACGTAAGATTGCGCGAGATCGCTGATACAAAGCTATTTATAAACGTTGATATGGGCGAGAGACTTAAACGCATTGAAGCGGACTATAAATCTAGAGGCGAGTGCATGGAGGCTGTATGGGATCGAATTACCTCGAGAGAGGGCGATGAGAATCCCGGCGTTATTGATAGCGCTCAATATGCCTCTCTAGTGATTGTTAGTTAATATGATCCTCAGCAAAACACCCTTAAGAATGAGCTTTGTTGGCGGAGGAAGCGATCTTCCATCGTTCTATAGAAATTATCCTGGAGCTGTATTATCGGCTTCGATTGATCAGTATATTTACTTGGCAATAAATCGAAAGCATGATCAATCAATACGAGTGAATTATTCAAAAACAGAAAATGTCAATGATGTAAGAGATATACAACATCCATTGGTTAGAGAGGCTCTAAATCTCACGGGAATTAAATATGGGATTGAGATTGCCTCAATGGCAGATATTCCTTCTTCAGGGTCTGGTCTGGGCTCTTCAAGCTCTTTTACCGTAGGACTTTTAAACGCGCTATATACGTATGGTGGAAATAGAATATCAAAAGAAGAGCTGGCGAAAATGGCTTGCTACATAGAAATAGATAAATGCAAAGAGCCCATAGGCAAGCAAGATCAGTATGCCGCTGCATTTGGCGGTTTGAATTTAATTCAATTTTATCCCGATGAATCGGTTACTGTAGAGCCTGTAAATTGTGAAGATAAAACGCTGCAAGAATTTGAAGACCTTATCCTGGTTTTTTTTACTGGTAGAACTAGAAGCGCATCTAAAATATTAATTGACCAGTCAATGAATATGGCCTCTCAAACAAGCGCTAGAATTCTGACTCAACGAATGGTGCAATTAGCCCATGAAATGAAGGTGGAATTAGAGGCTGGCAATTTATCTTGTATTGGTCAAATGTTGGATGAGAATTGGAGACTTAAAACTCAACTGTCAAGTGGAATAAGTGATTCTGAGATCGACTCTTGGTATGAGGTAGGAATGAGAAGTGGAGCTTGCGGTGGGAAATTGCTGGGGGCAGGAAATGGTGGTTATTTGTTATTCATTGCCCCAAAGGATAGGCACGAAGCAATAAAATCAGCTCTTAAGGGGTTGAAGGTCACCCCTTTTAAGTTTGAATTTTCTGGGACGAAAATTGCATTCGCAGATAAAGGATTCAATGCAAATTATGACTAAAACACCATTTTCAGTTGAGGGATATTTATTAGCGCACCAAAATTTGAGAAAAAGCTTAAATTTTGCAGAAATTGATGATGCTATTGCCATGATTGGCGAGGCTGTTTCTAATAATAAAAAAATTGTTACCTGTGGAAATGGCGGTAGTGCATCGACGGCATCGCACTATATTACCGACTGGAACAAAATGGTCAATCTTGCCACTGGGAAAAAATTTAGAGGGATAAGTCTTGCTGATAATGTGGGGTTGATCACGGCGTTTGGAAATGACCTATCTTATGAAGATGTATTTATTGGGCAGGCTAGGGCAATATTAGATGAGGGCGATCTTTTGGTTGCAATAAGCGGAAGCGGTAATTCTCCGAATGTAATCAAAGTAGTTGAGTATGCCAATTCAGTTGGCGCGAGAACTTTGGGGGTTGTTGGCTATGACGGTGGAAAGATAAAGCAAATCGCACATAAATCAGTATGGGTTAATTCAATGGATATGCAGCTATGTGAAGATGTACATCTCATGTTCGGGCACATGGTTATGAAAACATTATGTGGATCCCCGATAATTGGTTGAGAAGGTGGTAATTAAAAATGCAAATGGTAGTTGAACAGAAGACGCCAATCGTGAGCGTTCTTATGCCGACATACAACTGTGAAGCGTATGTTGACGAGGCAATACAAAGTATCTTAAATCAGGAATTTCAAGATTTCGAATTGCTACTTTTGCATAAAAAATCAAATGATAAAAGTCTCGAAATTATTGAGAAAAAAATTAAATCTGATCTTAGAGCTAGGATTATTGACTGTTCAGAATTAAATTTATCGGATACTTTAAATTATGGGCTAACACTGGCAAAGGGTATCTACATAGCTCGCATGGATGCTGATGATGTGAGTACAAAAAATAGATTTAATGAGCAAATAAGGTGTTTAGAGCAAAATTCCCTTGATATATGCGGGAGTCATGTGTTGCAAATTAATGAAAGTGGTAAGTTGTTAGATGCAAAAATAATGCCACTTTCTCCTGAAAATATTGCAATTAGACTGGCTTATGGCGTCCCCTTTGCCCATGGATCAGTATTAATGAGAAGGGAATTTATCCATAAAAATGATCTGAAATACGATTCTGCAGGGATCGCAGAAGACTACAGTTTGTGGATTAAATTCTTTTATAGAAAAGCCAAAATGGGAAATGCTAATGAATTCCTATTTAAGTATAGGGTTTTAGATAGCTCAGCTTCTGTTCGGCTTGGCAAGGAAAACAGGCTAGCGTGCAAAAAGCTGCGCAAGGAATATATAAAGGTTAATAAAAATGTTTTAATAGAGTATTTAGACAGAATTGGCAATCAATATATAAACTTTAATTTAGATGAAAAGAAATATATTCTAATTTTATCGATTGTTGGTATTGAAGTATTTGGCTATAAAAACTTTTACTTTTTTTTCAAAAAAAGTAATGCAAAGGTAATCGCATTAGCTATCTCCGCTCTAATACTTGCAATGATTTAATATAGATCGTGAGAGATTTTTTTTTCATGATATTGCAAATACAATAATAAAAAATGTAAATAAAATTTTAGTAGGCTGCATCATCAATTAAGTATTATTCGACAATGTTTTTGGGTGGTTGCTCATAGCCTATTTGTAATTATATGGAATATAAATCCCGGCGCACAGTATTTATCTAGCATTTAGAGAAAAAAATTAATGAATAAATTTGCTAAGTTAGTAATTATTGTCCCGAATTAGTGGGAATTTCAAGTATTGGAGGGGCAAATGCATGTATTAAATGTTAATTTCGCAATTGACCTCAAGGAAGGTGGCGGAACTGCAGAGCGTACTTTTCAAATGAGTCGCCATCTTGCTAGATTGGGGGTGTGCTGCAGCGTTTTGACTATTAATTTTGGTTTTGCTGAAAAGGCGAGTGAAGGGATTTTTCCAGCCAAGTTATACACATTGAAATTGTTTTCTAGACGTTTTGCAATTCCATATTTCAATTTTAGATTAATCTACAAACTCTGTAATCGGGCAAATATCATTCATTTGATGGGGCATTGGAGCATCATTAATGCATATGTCTACATTGTTGCGCGCTTGATAGGAAGGCCATATATTGTCTGCCCCGCTGGTGCACTACCTTTATTTGGCCGCTCAATTGTGATTAAGTGGCTGTATAACTTTTTTATTGGAAACGCAATTATTAGAAATGCCAGTGGATGGATTGCCGTAACAGAAGCTGAGTTCCCATATTTTGAATCTTACGGCATTAAATCAAATCTAATTCATGTTATTCCAAATGGTGTAAATGAAGATTCAATCCAGGAGTCTGATGTATCAGATATTCTTCAGAAATACAACTTGCCTAATGCCCCGATTATTTTATTTATGGGGCGTTTAAATCCAATCAAAGGCCCCGATCTTCTTTTGGAGGCATTTAGCTCATTGGATCATTCATATGGGGCTTGGCATTTAGTTTTTGCTGGGCCCGATGAGGGGATGAAAGATGTATTGTTGAAAATGGCTGGCGATATGTCTGTGAGTCACAGAGTGCATTTTTGTGGTTACATTGCAGGGCGTGAAAAAACGGCCGCATATCACATGGCAAAATTACTTGTAGTGCCCTCTCGCCAAGAGGCGATGTCAATTGTCGCGCTTGAGGCGGCCGTGTGTGGAACTCCAGTTTTGCTGACTGACCAGTGTGGGTTTGGGGAGGTTCGAGAGATCGACGTGGCGGTAGAAGTTCCGGCGTCGGTTGACGGCTTGGCAAGGGGGCTCATATATCTTTTGGCCGACCCAGTTAGACTTGAGCGGCTCGGAGTGGAATTCAAGAATTTGGTGTCATCCCGCTATAAATGGAATTCATTGGTTAATCGGTATCTAGATATTTTTGAGTCTATTACCTCAATGAAAAAGGTCAAAAATAATAAAAGTGCATTGCGAGGCTAAGGTGTTTACATTACTCTATGTGGGGTATCTTTTATGACTAATAAAGTACCGGTAACGAGTATTTTGGTACTCGGTGCATCAGGGATGCTGGGAAATGCAGTTCTACGTTTCTTTGCAGATAGCGATGGTTTTACGGTGATTGGTACGGTCCGCTCCCGCCAGTCATTTAACCTTTTGCCGAAAAGATTCCAGAATTTTTTGATTTCAGATATTGATATTGAAAATATGGATTGTCTTGTGAAATTGTTTTCTGCGGTGAGGCCTAGCGTAGTAATAAACTGCATTGGCTTGGTTAAGCAGCTCTCGGAGGCAAATGACCCACTATCAGCCATCCCAATCAATTCACTTTTACCCCATCGTTTAGCTCGTATGTGCGCGCTAACTGGCGCACGTTTGGTTCACATGAGTACCGATTGTGTTTTCTCGGGAGAGAAAGGTATGTATGTCGAAGCTGATGCTCCAGATGCCCATGATTTATATGGGCGCAGTAAATATTTAGGTGAGGTTGATTATCCAAATGCCATAACTTTGCGTACCTCAATTATCGGACACGAGCTTAATGGGGTCCGCAGTCTGGTGGATTGGTTCCTTTCTCAGCAGGGAGAGGTCAAGGGGTTTAGTAACGCTTTTTTTTCTGGCTTACCTACAGTAGAAATAGCTCGAATAATTCGTGATTTTGTTATTCCTCACCCAGATATGCATGGAACCTATCACGTCTCTGCTGATTCGATAAATAAATTTAACCTTCTGAAGTTAATTGCCAATGTATATTCAAAAAAAATAGATATTATTCCTGATGAAAGTTTGGTTATAGATCGCTCATTAGACTCCACAAGATTTAGGGGGGTCACAGGCTTTCATCCAAAGCCATGGGAGGATTTAATTACAGCGATGCACGAATTCTCTTGATGATGGGTAACAAATGTTTAAAAATAAAATTCTTTTGATTACGGGCGGCACCGGTTCATTTGGTAATGCGGTACTTGAACGCTTCATTAATTCCGAAATTGCTGAAATTCGGATTTTTAGTCGCGATGAAAAAAAACAAGAGGACATGCGCATTTCTCTTAAAAGTGAAAAGCTCAAGTTCTACATTGGTGATGTGCGCGACTATGACAGTATTCATGACGCTCTAAAGGGCGTTGATTATGTATTTCATGCTGCCGCACTAAAACAAGTTCCATCTTGCGAGTTTTATCCGATGGAAGCGATTCGAACTAATGTGCTTGGGGCTGAGAATGTTATGCGAGCAGCTATTGCCAATGAAGTGAAGCGTTGCGTTGTTTTGAGCACTGACAAGGCCGTATATCCAATTAATGCGATGGGAATATCAAAGGCCATGATGGAAAAGTTAATGGTGGCACAGTCACGTCTTTGTAATCCAGGAAAAACAGTCTTATCTGCCACTCGTTATGGCAATGTTATGGCATCGCGAGGATCTGTAATTCCACTATTTCTAGATCAGATTCAGTCTGGCAATGCCCTTACGCTAACGGATCCAACTATGACTCGATTTCTGATGACGCTAGAAGAGTCAGTTGATTTGGTTTTATACGCATTTGAGCATGCTCTTCCAGGGGATATTTTTGTACAGAAGGCGCCCGCATCAACCATAGGTGATCTAGCGCTCGCAATGAAGCAATTATTTCGCCAAGAAAATGAAATTAGGGTTATCGGGACTCGTCACGGCGAAAAGCTATATGAGTCTCTTTTATCGCGTGAGGAAATGGCGAGAGCGGAAGATCTTGGTGGGTATTATCGAGTCCCTGCTGACTCTAGAGATTTAAACTACGCAAAATATTTTGTTGAGGGCGAGATTGATGTTTCATCCCTAAGCGATTACACCTCTCACAATACAGAACGGCTTGATGTTGAGGGTGTGAAGAGAGTGCTCATGAAGTTAGATATTATCCGTAAGGCTATCGATGCTTAAATTAAAGGTTATGACGATTGTTGGCACGCGACCAGAGGTTATCCGCTTATCGCGCGTGATGGCACTACTTGATGAGTATTGCGAACATACAATTGTCCATACTGGCCAAAATTATGATTATGAGCTAAATGAAGTATTTTTTACTGACCTCGGAATACGTAAGCCGGATATTTTTCTGGAGGCGGCCGGGGCAACGGCTGCCGAAACAATTGGACTGGTAATTATGGCGGCTGATAAAGCGATGCAGAAATATCAGCCGGAAGCGTTGTTATTGCTTGGGGATACCAATAGCTGTCTAGCTGCAATTGCAGCAAAGCGACGCAAGATCCCCATTTTCCATATGGAAGCGGGTAATCGCTGTTTTGACTTTCGAGTTCCAGAGGAAATTAATCGCCGTATCGTTGATCACACATCGGATATAAATCTGACTTATAGTGAAATTGCGCGGGAATACCTGTTACGAGAGGGGTTACCCCCCGATCAGGTGATCAAGACGGGCAGCCCAATGAGGGAGGTGATTGACTATTACAAGATGGGTATTGACTCGTCTGATGTGCTTTCTCGTTTAGCACTTCAAAGACATAACTATTTTGTAGTCAGTATGCATCGAGAAGAAAATGTAGACTCTTTTGAAAATCTTGAAAAACTTATTGGCATCTTAAATGCTTTAGCATCAAAATATAAAGAGCCGGTAATTGTCTCTACCCACCCACGAACCCGGAAACGTTTAGATGTCTTTAAATTAAATACTCATCCACTGATTCAATTCATGAAGCCCTTTGGATTTCTTGATTATATAAAGTTGCAAACGGAAGCGCGCTGCGTTTTGTCTGATAGTGGAACCATCACCGAAGAATCTTCAATTTTAAACTTCCCAGCTCTGAATTTACGAGAGGTTCATGAGCGTCCAGAGGGTTTTGAAGAGGCGGCAGTAATGATGGTTGGGCTCAGTGTTGAGCGTGTTATTCAAGGATTGGCCATACTTGATGGTCAATCTCGCGGAGACAATCGTGATATTCGCTTGGTTGCAGATTATTCGGCTGAGAATGTATCAAATAAGGTGCTTCGAATTATCCAAAGTTATACAGATTTTATAAATCGGAAAGTGTGGCATAAAGACTCAAATAATCAAGCTGTGAAATAGTGATGCGAGTTTTGATAGTTTCCCAGTATTTTTGGCCGGAATCCTTTCGGATTAATGAGATTGCTTTGGCTCTTCGTGATGAAGGGTGTGATGTGATGGTTTTAACGGGTCAGCCAAACTATCCCGAAGGCGTCTCCTTTAGGGGGTATTCGTGGTGGTCCATAGGTAGTGAGAAATTTGAAGGGCTCACTATATTTCGTGTGCCACTGATTCCAAGGGGTAAGGCTGGCGCGATGCGTTTGGCTCTAAATTATTTATCTTTTATTATTTTTGCAACATTCATTGGCCCATTTTTATTGCGAGGTCAAGAGATTGATAGGATATTTGTTTTTGGCCTATCCCCAATCCTTCAGGCTATACCAGGCATTTGGCTGGCGCACCTCAAGAGGGCGCCGCTAATTACTTGGGTACAAGATCTCTGGCCCGAAAGCCTAAGCGTCACTGGGTTCGTTAGCAATAAAATGATTCTCAAGATGGTGTCACGCTTAGTCTGTTGGATATATCGCAAAAGTGATTTAATCTTAGTCCAGTCACTAGCTTTTATTGACCCAGTCAAAAAAATGGCAGGACCCACACCAGTAAGGTATCACCCGAATCCCGGAGATTTTGCATTTTCAATGACTGAGAATGATTGCCCGCCCCCTTTTTCAGTTAAGTCCGGATTTAATGTTGTCTTTGCAGGGAATATGGGTGCCGTTCAATCGCTAGACACAATTCTTGGTGCGGCAGAAATTCTTCGCCAAGATAAAAGTATTAAATTAATCATGGTTGGGGGTGGTAGCCGTGTTGAATGGCTTATGTCTGAGGTAGTTCGTCGAGGTCTAACTAACATAGACTTTCAGGGTCGCCTTCCACTGTCATTTATGCCGGCCATCATGGCTCAGGCATCAGCTTTACTAGTTAGTTTGAGCAGGGGTCAAATAATGAGCCAAACAATTCCCAGTAAGATTCAGGCTTATCTTGCTGCGGGAAGACCTATTATTGCGTCATTAGATGGTGAGGGTGGCCGTATTATTCTTGAGGCTGGTGCTGGAGTGGTGGCGCCTTCGGAAGATGTGCGAGGTTTGGCTAACGCCATACTTGAGTTGAGCGCTATGGGTAAAGATGAGCTTGCAGGAATGGGTCAAAAAGCACGAACTTACTATGAGGAAAATTTTGAACCTAGACTCTTGGCTCAAAAGCTAAAGAAATTGTTGGCTATGAGACCAGGGGAATTCTAGTGATTTCTAGTTCCCGTCTATGAAGCGTATATTTGATTTCTCTTGTGCCTTATGTGCCTCAGTTTTATTGGCTCTTCCCATTTTGATTGTAGCAATCATGGTTAGGTTAACGTCTTCAGGACCTATACTATATTGGTCTGATCGTGTCGGTATGGCCAATGTTATTTTTAGGATGCCTAAATTTCGCACCATGCAAGTTGGCACTCCTGCTATAGCAACTCATTTACTTTCTGACTCAGGCCAATATTTAACGTCGGTAGGTTCATTTTTAAGAAAATCAAGTCTAGATGAATTGCCGCAACTATGGAGTATTTTGGTTGGTGATATGAGTTTTGTGGGCCCACGCCCAGCACTCTTTAATCAAGATGATTTAATCGCTTTGCGAACAGAGTATGGGGTGGATAAGTTAGTGCCAGGATTAACTGGTTGGGCTCAAGTAAATGGCCGCGATGAATTATCAATCCCAATTAAAGTGCAATATGAGGTGGAGTATCTCAATAAGCAGTCTTTCTGGTTTGATATGAGGATACTGGGCTTAACCTTTTTAAAGGTTGTTCGGCGAACTGGAGTTTCTCATTAGACTTACGGGGTTATTCACCATCTTTTGTAGTGCTACTGGGTCAGTTAGATTGCTTTCCGCTAGGAATGATTGTTTTGATTATATTTCGCTGGCATGCGCAATATGGCGCCATTAACACGCCATTTCACTTATTTTGGTATGTAATTTATAATTAATCAGTGCCAATTACTGCATCCAAAAAGTCCCTATTAAGTCTGCCCCGTTTTGTTAAGCGGGCTGTTGCGATGTTTTTCGATACCTTGCTTTGTGCATTTACTGTTTGGCTAGCTTTTGGTCTTCGATTGGATCAATGGGGTCATTTTCAAGGTAGTCAATGGTGGACATTCATATTTGCCATTGGATTTTCATTTCCCCTCTTTATTGTTTTTGGCTTATACCGAGCCATTTTTAGGTATGTTGGCTCGGCAGCTCTTGCATCCATGGCGCGTGTTTTTATCATCTACACCAGTTTATTTTTCTGTGCATTTACGCTGATTGGCGTCGATGGCGTACCAAGGTCCATTGGCATTATTCAGCCCATATTGTTATTTATCGCAATTGGAGCTAGTCGATATTTTGTACGCCATTGGTTAGGCGGCATGAATAGTATTCAAAAGTCATTGCACAGGGCTCAACCTGTTGCACTCATCTACGGGGCTGGGTCAGCCGGCCGTCAGCTGGCAGCAGGATTGGCCAGCAATAAAGAGATCTTGGTTAAAGCTTTTATTGACGACGATCCCCATTTGCAAGGAAGTACTATTAATGGGGTTTCTGTGTATCCCAACGACGGTATGCAAGAGCTTATCGACCGACTTGATATTACCGATGTGCTTCTAGCCATTCCTTCTGCAAGTCAGGCGCGAAGAAGCGAGATTATTGCCTCATTAAATGGACGTGGGGTGCGTGTTCGCACCTTGCCGGGGTTGATTGATATTGCCTCTGGTCGAGTCAGGATATCGGACTTACATGATTTGGATATGAATGACTTGCTCGGTAGGGCGGTAGTGCCGCCTGAAGTGAGGCTATTAGAAAAAAATATTCGCGATCAGGTTGTTTTGGTAACTGGGGCTGGAGGCTCAATTGGTAGCGAGCTATGTCGGCAGATCATTAAATTCTCTCCAAAATCTTTAGTTCTAATTGATAACAGTGAGCACTCCCTCTATCTTATCTATGAGGAATTAAAGAAGGCTCTTATTGAGCTCGAGGATGATCGTTTGGCTGCAGTTGGTGGCGATCAACTTTCATTATCCCATTCAGTTTTTCCAATTAAGTTGGTGCCTTGCTTGGCTTCAGTGCGCGATGGCGATCTGCTATTGAAGATCTTTAGAGCTCATCAGCCGGCTACGGTCTTTCATGCCGCAGCATATAAACATGTTCCATTGGTGGAGCAAAACCCGGCTGAAGGAATTCGAAATAATGTTTTTGGAACCTTCACTTGCGCCCAGGTGAGCTTAGAGTGCGGCATATCCCAATTTATTTTGGTGAGTACTGATAAGGCTGTTAGGCCAACGAATGTCATGGGTGCCAGCAAGCGAATTGCCGAGCTAATATTGCAGGCTATGGCTGAGATCGCTGCTAACGGCGAACATTCAACGAATTTTTCGATGGTGCGATTTGGTAATGTATTAGGCTCCTCTGGCTCTGTGGCGCCACTTTTCAGTGCTCAAATTGCGGCAGGTGGACCTATTACCCTCACACATTCTGAAGTGACGCGTTATTTCATGACGATTCCTGAAGCGGCGCAGTTGGTGATTCAGGCTAGTGCAATGGCTGTTGGAGGTGATGTCTTTGTATTGGACATGGGCGAGCCTGTGCGTATTTATGATTTGGCAGTCAAGATGGTGTATTTATCGGGTCTATTGGTCAAAGATGAAGCTCATCCTCATGGTGATATAGAGATTGAAGTTACAGGATTACGTCCAGGGGAAAAGCTTTATGAAGAACTCTTGATTGGTGATAATCCGCAGCCAACGACTCATCCAAAAATTATGAAGGCCCATGAGGAGTTTTTATCTTGGGGCGATTTACAACAAGAACTTGAAAAACTTAATGTTGCCTTAGATGCATCTGATAGTGATTTGATTAGAGGGATGCTGAAAAAATTAGTTCCCGGCTACAAACCTAATGGCGATACAGTAGATTGGAATGGGGGTCCTAAGCAATGAGCACCCCATTTAAGATCGAATTTTTTGGTATGGCTTTGATGGATTTGCGCAACCGCAATTGTAATATTGCTAATAAATATTAAAAACAGGGTGTTAGTAATGCGAATGGCGTTTAGATTGCGCTTTGTGATCATTGATTTTTTATATTGGTCACTAGCGAATCATCTATTTCTTTCAAAACAATACGTAATTGGCTGGTAATGAGACATTGAGTTTGGTTTACGCTTATTAGCTGAGCAAATTCCAAGGAAAACATCAATGCTATCAATTGAGTACGTTAATAAAAGAGTGCGCCTATTCCGAATAGAGTTAAGCCCCTTGGTTTTAGCTATTCTTGCACTTGTAATGCTCTTGTGGCAACTCCTCAGTTTCTTGAGAATGATTAAATGATCTTTGCCAGGCGTATCTCATTAAGAATAGATAAACAATTCTGATGAGTGGATGACCAAACAAGTTTTGTGGCAAATTGCTACCTTTGCTCTAGCTGCTTTCTAATTACGGTACTAAGCTTAAGAACAAATATTCCAAGAAGATGATGATGTGAACTACACCTTGTAAGAGGGTAGTTCTACCAATCGCTAGTGTTAGTGCCCCAATAAAGAATGACAAATACATCAGTGTCATATTGAGATCGCTAATTCCTAGGCTTAACGGAAGATTAAAGAAGATCGCAATGGCGGCAACTGTGGGGATGGTTAAGCCAATACTCGCTAAGGCCGAGCCTAGGGCCAAGTTCAAACTACTTTGCAATCGATTGGCCTTGGCTGCTCTAACAGCCGCAAAGCCCTCTGGCATTAATACCAGTAGTGCAATAGCGATACCCACAATCGTTTTAGGCGCACCAGCAGCAGCAACACCGCGCTCAATGGCTGGACTCAGTAGCTCCGCAAGGCCTACTACGGTAATCAGAGAGAGTATTAGTAGTGCTCCACTAACCGCAGTCTTCAAATTGCTTGGTTTGAGAGCATGAAAATTACTATCCGTTTTTTTATCTTCTGCCTTAGGAAGGTAGTAGTCGCGATGACTGACAGTCTGGAAGAAGAGAAATGCAATATAAAGAGCAAATGAAGCGATGCCAGCAAATGCTAATTGGCTCTTGGTGAAATCTGGCCCAGGCGTACTCACAGTAACAATTGGCATGACCAAAATAAAGGTCGCAAGAGCAGTTAATACCGCTAATGCTGAGTTCGTGCCTTCGTTACGGAAAGTCATCTCATGATGCGTTAAGCCACCCATAAAAATACAGAGGCCAATCACACCATTGATCACAATCATGACTGTGGCAAACACTGCATCACGAGCAATGAATTCAGATCCATCATGACCAGCGAGCATCATGGAGATAATGAGGGATACCTCAATAATGGTGACGCTAATCGACAGTATCAGTGTGCCAAATGGCTCACCAGTTTTATGGGCAATCACTTCAGCATGGTGAACAGCTGAGAGAACTGCTCCAATCAGCGTTATGCTCATGAGGGCAATGAACCAAGTTTGGCTGAGTAAGTTAGTCATAGGCTGTCTGATCTGATCTTCAAAATAAGGTTAAGCTAGCGGTGAAAGCATATTAATGAGAGTGTATAGCCATCCATGAAAGCCATTATCTTATTTGGGCACGGTGCCCGTGATAACCGCTGGCGCGAGCCTTTTGATCGTTTGGCTGCTTTATGGCAAGAGCAGCATCCCAGCACACCTGTAGAGTTGGCTTTCTTGGAAATGATGCAGCCATCATTAGAGGGGGCGGTGACTTCTTTGGCTGCCGGTGGTGCCACTCAAATTACTGTAGTGCCTGTTTTCTTTGGGCAGGGCGGTCACCTGCGAAATGATTTTCCAGTATTGCTGGAAGAATGCCGAGGTAAATTCCCCGGCATTCAATTAGGCGCTACGCCTGCTGTTGGCGAGGATTTGGCTGTCTTGCAGGCGATTGTCGATTTTGGGGGGCGAAATATAGGGTTGTAATTATTAGCCATACTTGTAATACAGGTATGTATTATAATTACATACCTGTATTACAATGAAGTATGACAAAAAAAGTTAGGCCTCAGCTTGAATCCTTAATTGAACGAGAAGCATTTAAGTTAAAGGCAGGTAGCGGTGGCGGTGTTTTGAGCTTTGAAGTGTGGGGTTATATTAGTGAGGGTAAAACAGTAGTGACTCGCTATAACCTGGCATATATCAATCGGTTGATTTGCCAAAAAGATAATGGCAGAGTGCTTGGATTTGACAATGCTCATGACTATCACCACAAGCATTACATGGGTAAGGTGACCCCAGTAACTTTTGTAAGTTATGAAAAAACATTAGAACGTTTTGAAAAAGAGTGGCAAGAAATTATCAAGGAAGTAAAAAAGGGTAAAAAATGATAAAGATGATAATTCGTACCGATACCGTTGAGGGCTTCTTTGATCGCGCTAAAAAGGCCGCCCAAAAAAGTGATCGTGGAGAGGCGCTCAAGAAATCGGCCACCTTTTCGTTTGAAGACCCGCAAGAGATGTTTATGGTGCTATCTGAGGCGCGTAGACGTCTAATGCTGGAGGTGATGAATGAGCCCAAAACTATTACGCAATTAAGTCATAAATTACACCGTGATCGCTCTGCTATTAATAAAGATATTGGACTGTTAGAAAAGATTGGCCTTTTGGTGTCACAAAAGATTAGTAACCCAGGACATGGTATCGAAAAGATGGTTCAAACAGTTGCACCCAAGATTGAAATGATTGCAACTTTAGGTTAACCCTTCTAACTTGCTTTCTGCAAGCATTCATCCATTTTTTCCTCAGTAGTATCTGAGGCCAATGTGCGAGAGGTTCTCAAAGCCTAACCAATTATGATGAGGGCAGGCGATGCGCTATCAAACCATTGATCTGCTTTGCTTGCAGCAAACTGTTGTAAGGTGCTCGTCCATAAACGCTCGCGTGCTATGCCCACTGCTTCCAAGATTTGTACCGGCGTGTTTTGAATTTTGCGCAAGAAGCATTTAGTTTGTTTGAGGCAATTAGGCCTTAATTAAGACCTTGCTAAATGTAATGATATACATTACATTGTAATTAAATACATTACAATAAGAGATTGAGTGTTAGAGGTGTTAATGATCCAATCTTTTAGTCATCGAGGTTTAGAACTCTTTTTTTCAAAAGGAAGTTATAAGGCAATCCCAGCGCAGCATGCCGCTCGCCTCATTCGCATACTGGATAGACTGGAGGCAGCAGTTATTCCTGAGGATATGGATTTGCCGGGTTATCGCTTTCATCAGCTGCAGGGTAAAAGAAAAAAGACTTTTGCTGTACTTGTTTCTGGTAACTGGCGGCTGACATTTAAATTTGATGGTGAAAATGCAGTATATGTAGATTTGGAGGATTATCACTAATGAAGAAATTAATGAAGAGTTTAAGAAATACAAATCGTAGGCCTACGCATCCCGGAGAAATTCTCCGTGAAGATGTATTGCCGGCTCTTGGCGTTACCCAAGCGGTTTTGGCAAGTCACCTAGGGGTGAGTCGCCTTACTGTTTCAGAGATCCTGCATGAGAAAAGAGGTATCAGCGCAGAAATGGCCGTGCGTATCGCGCGAGTGATTGGTGGAACACCTCAGAGTTGGCTACACATGCAAGAGGCAGTTGATATTTGGGAGGTGGAGCAAAAATTCCAGCAGCATCCAGAATCGGCACCTACTGCCATTACCTTATTGGCACTCGCGGCGTAAAGAGCTTGTATTAAGCTGCTTTGCTCTTTGGAATAGTTGGGGCCACAACAGTTAAGGTTGAATCGTTTGGCACCTGTTTATTACTCATCTTGCGCGCTGCAAGTGCCTCACCAATCATGATCAGGGCAGGCGAGCTGCTATCAAACCATTGATCTGCTTTGCCTGCAGCCAACTCTTCCAAAGTGCTTATCCATAGGCGCTCACGTGGAGTGCTCACGGCCTCCAATATTTGTACAGGTGTACTGACATTCTGATTGGGGCTTTGTTCAATCAATTGCTGCGCAATACGCGCCGCATCTTTGCGACCCATGTAATACACCAGAGTGTCAGCAGTAGGATTGGAAATGGGCTGTCCTGGGGCGACATTCTCGGCGCCCTGAGCTAAGGTGATAAATGCCACGCTACGGGATACTCCACGTAATGTCAGCGACTGTTGAATACTGGCTGCTCCAGCAAGCGCAGCAGTAATTCCAGGCACAACCTGAACTTCAATCCCAGCAGCTTTAAGAGTCTGGATTTCTTCATCGGCACGACCAAAGAGCATCGGGTCGCCACCTTTGAGGCGCACAATCACTTGATGTTTCTGTGCAGCATCTACTAAGCGCTTATTAATAAACTGTTGTGCTGAAGACAGCTTGCCGCAACGTTTACCGACTTCGATCTTCTCAGCCTGCGGGCATAGTGTCAGCATCTCTGGATCCACCAAAGCGTCGTAGAAAACAATGTCCGCTTGCTCTAATAGTTTGGCACCACGAACGGTAATCAGATCCACGGCACCCGGTCCGGCACCTACTAAATACACTTTTCCAAGCGGATTGTTGTTATTGGCAAAAGCTTTAGTCATTTTTTCTGTTGCTTACGCGCTTAAAGTGGTGCGTTTATCCCGCCAGCTATTTTGGGTAGTGACTGTGTACAAATCGAACTGTTTTAAAGCTACATCTAAGTTTTGATCAGGGCGCAAAGCAAAGCTATCAAAGCCAACGCGAGCACCTTGTAGAAGTTGATCAATCAATACATCACCAATGGCGCGGATCTCACCTTGCCAGGCAAAACGATTACGCAATAAGGCGGCAGTACTAAAGCTGCGACCATCTCTAAAGACGGGGAAGTATGCTGCCACTAGAGGCCAGACTTGTTTGCCTGCTTCAATCACATCGGCATGTTTCAGAATGTCATCATCAGTAGCAAACCACACGCCAATCTGACCATTCTGGGTTTTGGTAATCACGTCTGCTTCATGATGATGCTCTAGCCACCAAGTAAACGGGACCAATACTTTATGAGCGCCATGCACCAGATCAGGTAGGCCGCCTTCGTCTTGGCTGCCGCCCCACACTTGCCATTCATTTGGAGCTAGGGTAGGTTTGCCGCCTTTAGGGAAATGCAAAATCTCTTGATGAGAGGTGATATTGAGTTGACTCATGCAACACCCCCTTCAATTGCCTTCTCTTTTTTCTTGGCGTTTTCGTTTTTATCTTTGTAAGCTGCTTCTTTAAATGGGGCTACTCCAATGCGACGATAGGTTTCAATAAATGGCTCATCGCCATTGCGCTCACCTACATAGGTATTGATCACATTGGTGATGACATCTGGGATTTCATCGGCATAGAAGGAGGGGCCAATCACTTTGCCAATAGAAGCGCTATTGCCTTGCTCGCCCCCTAAAGTGATTTGATACCACTCTTCACCGTCTTTATCGACACCAAGTACGCCGATATTGCCAACGTGGTGATGACCGCAGGAGTTAATGCAGCCAGAGATGTTCAGGCTAATGTCACCTAGGTCAAATAAGTAATCCAAATCATCAAAACGCTCTTGTATCGCTTTGGCAATCGGGAGGGATTTGGCATTTGCCAATGAGCAGAAATCACCGCCAGGACAGGCAATGATGTCAGTCAGTAAACCAACGTTGGGTAAGGCAACCTTCTGCTTCTTAGCCTCTTGCCAGAGCTCAAATAACTTAGCTTGCTCAACATCAGCAAGTACTAAGTTTTGCTCATGGGTAACGCGCAATTCACCAAAACTATATTGATCAGAAAGATCGGCAATGGCAATCATTTGCGCAGTGGTGGCATCACCGGGCGCAACTGTACCGTGTGGCTTGAGCGACAGAATCACGTTCGCATAACCAGGCACTTGGTGCGGTTTAACATTGCGCTCTAACCAACGAGCAAACGCTGCTTGCTCGGTTTGGGCGGCAGTATGAATAATTTCTTCATTGCTTAATGCAGGCAATGTTTTGTACGCCGGCTTTGTGAAATGCTGAGCAACACGATCCCACTCTGCTTGCGTAAAGTTGTCGTCACTATTTTTAATGTGAGCCCATTCACCTTCAACTTGACGAGCGAATTCTTCTGGGCCTAAGGCTTTTACTAAGATCTTAATGCGAGCCTTATAGAGGTTATCTCTTCTGCCAAAGCGGTTGTAGACACGGAGTAAGGCTGTGAGGTAGCTAGGCAGTACATTCCAAGGGAGTCCTTGCTTAATGAGTGAGCCTAATATTGGCGTACGACCCATGCCGCCGCCGGCATAAATATCAGCAGTCAATTCACCATTATTAATATTAGGGCTTTTCTTAAGTTCGATGCCAACATCATGGCAAAGCAATACGGTGCGATCTTCCTTTGCACCATTGACTGCAAACTTAAACTTACGTGGCAGGTGTGCAAATTCTGGGTGCAGGGTTGACCACTGACGCAAGAGTTCGCAAATCGGACGAGTGTCTACATACTCATCGGCAGCTACACCAGCAAATGCATCACTCGTAATATTGCGAATACAGTTACCCGAAGTTTGGATGGCATGCATTTCTACTTTGGCAAGCTCAGCCAAAATATCGGGAGTATCTTCTAGTGTGACCCAGTTGTATTGAATGTTTTGACGCGTAGTGAAATGACCATAACCCCGGTCATACTTTTCGGAGATGAGTGCCAAAGTGCGCAATTGCTTTGCACTGAATAAACCGTAAGGAATGGCAACGCGCAGCATGTAAGCGTGTCGTTGGTGATACAAACCATTCTGCAGGCGTAGTGGGCGGAATTCTTCTTCTGCAAGGGTGCCGTCTAAGCGCCTCGCAACCTGGTCGCGGAATTGGGCAACCCGTTGATCTACCAGGGTTTGGTCAATGGCATCGTATTTATACATAAGACTGCTATTGTCATATTTGATAGATATTTCTACAAATAATTAAAAATTGATTCTATATATCAAAAATCATATAAAAAGTTCCAAAATTACTTACTTTGTGAAAACTCTGCTTCAATAAATGGCGTGTGGGGACTCACATACACGCATAGAGACCTCTTTCAAGAGCGATTAAGCTTATAAAGATTTTTTGCCCTGGTCTATTCAGTTTTTTATATCCAGATTAATTTTTAAGGACATTATTCGGCCATCAAGTAGAACCGCGATACCGTCTTTGGTTACCTCGTAGGAATAGTAGGCAGCATGGCGGGGCGCAGAAAGGACCTGGGGTTTTAAGATTGCAAAAGTGTCCCCACTTAGATTTCTAGTAGACCTTGTCAAAAGTCCTGGATGCCCCTCATGATGCAATCTAGCCCCAACGGTTTGGGTGTAGCTATAGTCATTTGGATCCATTAATTGGGGGTTAGACAGCACTTTATCTTTGAGATTAATTAAAGCGGCATCACACCTAACCCAGTAGACCTTGCGCTCAACATATGCTCCTGGTCGATTAAATCCGGCATCACTTAGGAGTCCCGCATACCAATGATGCGCTGATTCATAAATACTGGTTTCAAGTGAATCTGCGCCGTACCAAACCCCAAAAGAGCCATCTGAAAAACGGCTACGCATCCAATGATTAAATGGATACGTAATAGCGTTGTCCCATACAGCATCCTCGAATGGGCGATGTATTGCGGGCACAGGGGATTCAAATGGAGATGGCTTGTGGTCAAGCTCAACCATATGAGCGATCTCCCAGTCTTTTGGGGAATCACTCAAATCATCGAAAAGATTTTCACTCTCAATAAGGGAAATGATGTTTCGAGCTAAGTCTTGATGGGTGTCAACCAGAGTTAAACCATCAAATAGGCTATCCATTAGATGCCTCTTGCTCTATCTAGGTAAGACCGCACCATCAGCAGACCCATAAACCCAAGTTCTTTAACCACCTCTACAGGGGTTCTATTTTCAAAAGCCTTATTCCTAGTTTTCATCCAGCTATATAAATGCTCTTTATTGCGAGGAAAGAGAAGGCGAAGGTTTTTATGAATTCCCAATAGGTGGCTAACACGCGCATATTGATCAACGTTTTGGCTGATAGGTTCGCCTTGACGATAGCGTCCAAGGGCAGAGCGGTTGCTAGAAGCTAAGCCCAGTAATGCAAGTTGATCTTCGGTAGGAAGATCCCAGTGATCCATTAGCTGCATGACCATTTTGGCCAACGCTCCACGATCAATGATTTGGGGTGTTTCAGCGTGAATGTGCATATTGGGCTGTATTTGTTTTATATAAAACTTTATTTGTTTGAAGTATAACACTTCTTATTTATAAATGACCATGACTGAGGTTCTAAAGCCACAGTAAGCTTGCAGGTGATGATGCAATGAATATATTTAACTAATTGATTTTATTGGGATTTTTATTGTAAGTTATGAGTCGCAATGCAATATCTAAAGAGGGTGATAAATTCCCATGAATTGCCATAAAAAACAATAAATAGTGGAGACAGTATGAGAAAAATGCAGGCAACCAGCCTTATTGCTGGTTTATTAGTGAGTGCAAGTCTATTTGCGGCCGATACATCAAAAGCACCATTGCCCCCAAGCGCCACCCCAGGGCAAGGATTTAGCCAAGAAGGCCTCAAAAGAATCGATGCGTTCTTTGCCGATCAAATTGCCGCCAATAATATGGCCGGTGCGGTTCTAGCGGTCTCTAAAAATGGCAAGCTGACCATTTTTAAACCTTATGGGTATTTAGACAAAGCAAACAATAAGCCGATGACTACGGATGCCATTTTTAATTTGGCATCGATGACCAAAGTGATGTCCTCAGTTAGCGCCTTAACTTTTTATGAAGAGGGTAAGCTTCCCTTAAATGCACCGATCTCCAATTGGTTGCCCCAATTTAAGGATATGAAAGTAGGTCAAGTTGATAGCGATGGAAGACTGAATTTAATCCCAGCTAAAAATCCGATTACTGTCCAAGATCTCATGCGCCATACCAATGGTTTAACGTATGGCGGCCGTGGCGCTACACCAGTGCATAAGACCTACCCGGCTGGCTCTGCACCAGCAGCCGTGCAATACACAGCAGCAGAATTTATTGATAAGTTAGCAAGCAATCCGTTGTTATACGAGCCTGGTACTGCTTGGGATTATGGTTTTGGTATAGATGTGCTGGGCATTATTGAAGAAAAAATTGCCAGCAAATCATTGGGTGCGATCATGCAAGAGCGCATTTGGAATAAAGTTGGTATGCCAAATACTACCTTTGATCTTGCCGAGAAAGACCGTCCGCGCTTGGCGCAGCCGCTTCCACTGGATCCATTGACCGGGAAGCCACAGAAGGTGGATATTCATACACAGAAAGTGAAATTTGATTGCGGTGGTTCATGCGCATACTCAACAGCTGGCGATTACATTCGTTTTGGACAAATGCTACTTAATGGCGGCAGCTTAGAAGGCAAGCGCGTGCTTGGTCCGCAGACGGTTGCGTTCATGACTTCAAACCATCTCAATAAAGATATTAAGAACAATGTGAGCGCTACTGAGCCAGGACGTATGGGTTATGGATTCGGTTTGGGTGTAGCGGTTCGTACGGATAGAGGCCTATCAGCCATTAACGGTAACGTTGGCGACTTCACCTGGAACGGCGCTTACGGAACCATTTTCTGGGTTGACCCCAAAGAGCAGATGGTTGTAGTGATGATGGGTGTTGCACCAGGAGAAATTCGCAAGGTGCATCGTGAGCAACTTAATGCAGTCATTTATGGAGCGCTAGAGAAGTAATGCATCTAGGTACCATTATTTGAGTATGGTTTTTCTGCTCTTTAAAATAAACGCAGTCACTAAATATGACTGCGTTTTTTTATTCTTTAATTTTTTTGAAGGAGATCGACATGATGTAACTAATGAATAACAGTATGAGGAATTTGTTATGTCGAGAACATTTAGACGCAAAAATCAACAGCATGAATATAGTTGGGTATTAAAAGATTGGGATACCTTTTTCAAGGGCGTGCGCTCTGTTCACCTTTGTCCAAAATCGCCTGCTGGCCGTAAAGCAATTGCGATTTTTCACTCTGATACGCAGATCACTATGGCTAGTTCGGCGCCACGTTGGTATCGAAAGGCATTTGAGCACAGACGCCGCACAAGAAACAATAGGGTAATGAGGCTCTGGCTTAAGGGTTTAGCAGACCCCATTTTTGAGGTTCGCCATAGACATGATGCCAAATGGTCATGGTGGTAATGTTGGTAGTCAGGTAATTTTTAGGGGGTTAAATAGGCTGACATATTGTGCGCAACCACGCATCAATAAAGTCGAATTTTAATTCCCCGCTTTCAAACATGCCGATAATCTTGATATGCAATGTCTTAGGTGTGGCTTGGATGCGAAAGCCGTTTAATCGTAAAAAAGTATCCATGACGGCAAACGCAATTCTTTTGTTGCCATCAACAAAAGGGTGGTTAATTGCAAGACTTTCGAACAGCGCAGCTGCTTCACTAATCGCATCCTTGTAATACCCAGATTGCGGGCGATTAAGGGCTGATTCAAGCGCGGCAAAATCTCTGATACCTGGTGAACCGCCGAATTGATGTATTAAGACGCCATGCATCAACATGACCTCCTTGGTTGAAAGATAAAACACTACTTAGCAAGCTCTTTGTAGAGATCTTCGAATTCTTGAAGGCTTTGAGCAAAGTGTGACATCGCTATGCGGCTATTGATTGAAAAACCTTTTTTATTGAGGTAATCGCGGAAAGCCTCATCCAGGACTGCATGAAACTTACGGCCCTCGGCATCAGCTATCTGGTGCAGGCCATTCAATACATCAGGGCTGGCCTGAGATGAAAATTTGCTTAAATTTAGGTTTCCCATGGGATTATCCTCGCTTTTCAAGATTATTCTTGAAATTTCATGAAAAATCAAGGAAATCTAGTTACCAACATTGATTGTTTCTAAATTTTGTTTCCCATAGTTTACAAATATACATAAATGTATATAATAAGAAACATTATGACTTTAGCTCCCAATAATCAAACCATACAGAATCTGCCTGTCCTTGTGCGCTTGGGAGGGCAGATTACCGCTAGAAGAAAGGCCTTGAAAATTCGCGCTCAATCATGTGCTGGAGCAGCCGGTATTTCAAGGGTCACATTGCACCGTATTGAGAGGGGTGAGTCAACCGTCAATATGGGTGCCTATCTGCAGGTATGCGAGGTACTGGATTTGCATTTGGGCTTAGTTCCCCTGGGTAATCAAGGGATTGAGGAGTGCGCAAAACAAATTGCAGGCCCTGATACTCCGCACCTTCGAATTAAGGACTATCCGCAATTAAAAGCATTAGCTTGGCAGTTAGATGAGGAGGAGTATTTAACGGATGCTGAGGCAATATCAATTTATGAGCGGAATAAACGTTTTTTAGATTTAGAGCATCTTGAAAATCATGAGAGAGAGTTAATGCAAAGACTGATTATTAATAGAGGTATGGAGCAGTTGTTTGTTTAAGCGTAAACACCATCAAAACATTGAACATGTTTTGACTCAGTTAAATCATCATTTATTAAAAGAGCATTGCTGTTACTTTGGTGGAGGTACTGCAATTGCACTATTACAAGATGAGTATCGTGAGTCCGTAGATATTGATTTTTTAGTTTCTGATGTGAATGGCTATCGAAATCTACGCCAACTTCTAACTGGGCCTGATGGTATTCATGCAATTAGCAGCGATAGTAGCGATTTGATACTGGTCCGCGAGCTTAGGGCTGACCAATATGGAATCCGCACAATCATTCAGTCAGGCGAAAGTAAAATTAAATTTGAGATTGTTTTGGAGGGACGTATTTTATTTGATGACCCCGGCCCCAAAGATCGAATTGGTAATATTTTTACATTATCGAGAGTTGATTTATTGGCAAGCAAGTTGCTAGCTAACTCTGATCGCTGGAATGATGATGCTGTGTTCAGTAGAGACGTAATTGATCTTGTCATGCTTAACCCACGTAAGTCGGAGTTAAATGATGCACTTGAAAAATCTTATGCTGCTTATGGAGACAGTATTCATAGGGATCTCCAGAGGGCTATAGATGCTTTGTTATCTCGTGAGGGTAAGCTGGAGAATTCAATGAAAAAACTACAAATGAACTTGCCAAGAGCATCGCTATGGCAAAAGCTCGCCGACTTAAAAACAAATCACAATCAATACTTGAATGATCGGCAAAGCTAATTTGTTAAAATTTAAACTCTCGATAGTGTCTATAGAGGTTAGCAATCGATGCAAAGCCAAGCACCACAATCAGAACGGCAAATAAGTATTCAGTTGTGAGATAAGTAAAGATCTCCAGGTGAATCAAGATCGCTGCACCTATAAAGGCGGCAATCGATCCAGAAGCCACAAGTCTGAAATTGGGAATAAAGGCACCCAAAGTAATGGCGGCAAACACTAGGTAGAGCTCAGATACCAACTGGTCAGCAGTTACAAAAATACTATTGGTGAACTCTGGGTTGATAAATTTCCCCAAGACTGCAATGATCAGAATAGAAGCCAAGATCGCAAAGTTCAATTGCGCTTTAATTAAGACTTCTTTCAATTGGACGCCCATTTTTATGAGGCACTGCCGTTAAATACAAGACTTATCCCAATCCACAGGATGACAAAGGCAACCAAGACAGTGGAGCCGATTTTCTTTAGGAAGTACTCGAGGGTATCCATATAGGCCTCATCGTTTCGGCCAAAGTAATGGTCAAAGCGTTTCCAGAAAAGACGCCCTACGACTAGAGGCAGAAGTATGGCAACGATGCCTAAAATAACGGTAAGGGTGTTATTCATGAGGGATAACTTTCTTTGCTAACAATCCCCATTGCTGGGGGTGTAAAAGGATAAAGAATACCCTTATTTATTTTTTGCCCTGCCGGACTCAGGTTTAGCGAGCAAATTAGTAATATTCGAGCTCAAACTGGGTTTATTGATACAGTAGAGGCTACTTTTGTAATTACTCCAACAGAAAGCATTCATATGGCCGAACTCAACACCGCACAGATTAATGAAATTCGTACCAAAGTATTGGGCGCAGCTGCCAAGGTTCCTGGCGCCTTAATTGGACTCGGAATTTTATTTATCGTGCTCGGAATGATTGGTATCGCAGGTCAGACATTATTTTCTTTTATCTCAGTAAATATTTTAGGGATCTTCTTATTTGCTGGCGGCATCTTGCAAGGCGCTCATGCTTTGAAATCACAAGGCTGGAAGAGCGTTGGAGTGCAGCTCGTTTTAGCTACCCTTTACATTGTGGCTGCAATCTTTACTTGGGCTTTTCCAATTCCAGCGCTTGAGGCAATTACATTGTGGCTCGCTGCCATCTTTTTTGTGACTGGCGCATTGCGTTTGATCTCGGCATTTCAGCATCGCCACTTCCGCGAATGGTTCTGGCTGGTACTATCTTCAGCAATCTCGATCTTGATGGGCGTACTGATCATGAATGGTTATCCAGAGTCTAGCCTTTGGCTGCCTGGTATGTTGATCGCTATTGAGCTTTTGCTGCAAGGTTGGTCATTGCTCTTCATGGGCTTGGCAGCTCGTTCATTGACTAAGTAATTGAAATTCGTTCACTAGTGTAGAGAGCTGCATCATGACCATGAAAAAAACGGATCTCTATAAGAATCTGGCATTGAAAACTGCGCAGGGAATGAAAAACGCTGCCAAGTCTCCTAAGCTCGGCGTTGCTGAGAAGGCTAAATCCAAAAAAGAACTAGCAAGCGCTAATCCCTTGCTAGCTTCTTTGATGGGTAAGACCAAATCTAAGTAGTGCAGTCCAAAAACCACTTTCTTCTCGTTGATTTTTTAAAGACCTTTGCAGCCTTAATCATCATCCTGCATCATTTCTCGAGTTACGGGCAAATTGCAGAAGATGCAAGGCTGCTGCTTCCAGGAGTGATGACTTGGTTGTTTGAGTACGGTCGTTACGCAGTGCAAATCTTTTTGGTGATGGGTGGCTATTTGGCTGCTCAATCATTGACCCGCTCCAGTGAGCTAAAGAATGCTCGCAATGTGTTGAAAGTAATCTTTAATCGTTACTTGCGATTATTTGCTCCCTATGTAGTGGCGCTCATTCTCACGATTGTTTGTGCTTGGATTGCGCGCTTCTGGGTTCGAGATGAGTTTGTTGGCGAATCAGAAACCCTAGGACAATTTTTAGCCCATTTATTTTTTCTGCAAGGCATCTTAGGTTTAGATTCGATTTCTGCTGGCGTTTGGTATGTGGCGATTGATTGGCAGCTCTATGCCATTCTGGCAATCATGTTGGGGATGTTTCCCGGCTTACGCTCCCTGATATGGATGCTGTTGGTGCTCTGCGTAGCATCCTTACTATTTTTTAATCGCTCTGGCGCTTATGAAAACTACTTCATTTACTTTATAGGAGCCTATGGACTGGGTGTGCTGGCACAACTTTGCAAGAACTATCCCGACCCTAAAGTAAATCGATTTGCCAGAATTATGTTTGTAGGGGTGGGTGTAGTCATTGTTGTTTCAAGCTTTCACCAAATTTGGCTCAGAAATATATTGGCCTATATGGTCGCGATTGCCCTCATCCTTTGGGGGGACTCGGCTTACAAAGATCAGAAACAAGATCAGAAGCGCCCTCAACATCAGTCCAGAAAACACAAGCTGGTCAATATCATTCTCAGGGGAAGCAGAAGATCGTACTGTGCTTTCTTAATTCATTTCTCGTTTGTCTTGCTGGCAAATACGCTATATATAGCTTGGGGAATGAGCGCCTTTCATGACGGCGTCATGGCGCTTGCCTTGATATTGGTTGCTGTGGTAGCTACCTGGGTGACTGCAACTTATCTTTATCGCTGGGTAGAAGTACCAGCTCGTAAGATCAAGCTTTAAAGGCCCATATCTTTAAGAACGCGAAAAATTTCGCGGTAGGCCTTAGGTGGTTTGTTTTGTTCTTTTTCGCGACGCGCATTCCGAATTAAGGTGCGCATATTCTGAATATCCATATCGGGATATTGTTCAATCATCTTAGTGAAGACTTCATCATTCGCAATCAGTCGATCGCGATAGCTTTCTAAAAAATGTAGCTTGGCAGTTTCAGCTTTACTTACACCCTGAATCGCATCCAAGCGCTTCTGGATCGCGTCTAATTCCTCTTCGTCTAAGAAGCGCATGAGTTTTCCAAGATATTGCTTATGACGGCGAATCGCTTCAAAGCTTTTAATTTTATTGGTCTCTGCAACCGCAGCCTTAATGGCCTCATCCATGGGAATCGTTTTTAAGGCATCACTGCTCAAAGCTGCCAAAACTTCAGCCAACTTCTGGCGTTCGGTCATTTGGCGCTTTAGTTCTGACTTGCTGGGCCCATCATCAGGGTCAACTAGCTTGGGAGTGCGATTCTTCTCATTAATATGCATATTGCTATTTTAGACGGGTATTGAACTTTGACTATTCTTTGTTGATTTTCTGCTTTAGTAGTTTCAGATCGGCACTAGAAAATAACTGGCTTCTTCCAATGAATGATGTAGGCTTTAATCTGCCAGCCTGAACGTACCTTCGCAAGGTGGGAAGTGAGATTTCTAAAAATTCTGCTGCCTCTTCTGCTGAGAAAGTCGCGTTTCGGAGGTGTCCAAATACTTGCTCATGCGTATAGTCATTCTCCTGAAACGCATTGACGGCAATTAATGAGAAAAATTTAATACGTTCTTTTGAGGGCATTTTTTGCACGTGCGCATATAGATCCTCTGCTGTCATGGATTGAGTCATATGTGGTACTCACTTTCTCTATTGAGGTAGATTGAAGTCGTCATTTGAGTCGAATAGATTTTTTTAACTGGGTATAAAAATTTTCATGAAATCCAATTTGGCAAAACTCAATCCAGATTATTTTTATTTCATCGGCAAAATGATCAAACTGGTAAGCCATTAAATATTCCTGAGCATTAGCGAAACTTGTAAACAAATACCCCCTGCAGATCACCAAGCTTTTGTTGGCCTATCCTCGGGTTATCGCAAACTTCAGCGATCCTCATTTCAATTGTTAACTGCAGAGGCCTGGAGGCCTTTTTTACTAGTTGGGCAAAGGATTTTTTATAGGTGGTTCTCATGATCTAATATTAGATCAAATGTGATTCTATAACAAATCAACAAAAATACCAACAAGTACCTGAATTTTTGTATTGGTAAATAATAGGATCAACTTTGTTTCAAGCAGCGAATATATGACTCAAGCAAATACTTACGATTACATCATCATCGGAGCGGGTAGTGCTGGCTGCATGTTGGCTAAGCGTTTAACTGAAAATCCCAATAAGAAGGTCTTGTTGATTGAGGCTGGCAAAAACGATAACTACATCTGGATTCACATTCCAGTTGGGTACTTGTATTGCATCGATAACCCAAGGGCGGATTGGCGTTTTAAAACAGCTGCTGAAAAAGGCTTGAATGGCCGCTCATTGTTGTATCCCCGCGGGCGTGTTTTGGGCGGATGCTCATCTATTAACGGCATGATTTATATGCGCGGCCAAGCGGGCGATTACGAATCTTGGGTGCAAGCAACGGGTGACGATTCTTGGTCTTGGGAAAACGCACTGAGGCGCTACAAATCATTTGAGGATTACCACAGCGCTGCAAATGAGTGGCATGGTAAGGGTGGTGAGTGGACTGTTTCAAGGCAGCGCTTACGTTGGCCCATCATGGATCGCTTCAAAGAGGCCGCAGTTGAAGCAGGTATACCAGCCTCAGAGGACTTCAATTGTGGTGATAACTTTGGCGTGGGTTACTTCGATGTGAGTCAACGTGCTGGTTGGCGCTTAAATACTTCCAAAGCTTTTTTAAGGGACGCAGCAAAGCGATCCAATCTCACGGTGTTAACTCAAGCCATTGTTACTAAGCTCAAAATTGATCCCGCTACTAAAAATTGTCTTGGGGTTGAATACATCAAGGATGGCCAATCCCGCGAAGCCTTATGTGCCATCGAGCAGGGTGGCGAAGTGTTATTGAGTGCAGGCGCGATTGGTAGTGTACAAATACTGGAGCGCTCCGGTGTTGGCGCTGCTGCACATTTAAAGCAATTGGGCATCCCTGTGATCGCTGATCTCCCGGGTGTTGGCGAGAACTTACAAGATCACTTACAGTTGCGCATGGTGTACAAGGTGAATGGTATTAAGACCTTGAACACCAAAGCCAATACGCTGTTAGGAAAGTTGATGATTGGCTTGGAGTATCTCTTCAAGCGATCTGGCCCAATGTCAATGGCGCCATCACAGCTCGGTGCATTTGCCTATAGTTCACCAGAGCAAAAGCGTGCCAATGTGGAATATCACGTACAACCTTTGTCATTAGAAAAGTTTGGTGAAGACTTGCATTCATTTAATGCCTTTACGGCAAGCGTTTGCAATGTACGCCCTACCTCGAGGGGTTGCGTTCACATCAATTCGATCGACCCCGAAGCGCCACCAGTCATTAGCCCAAATTATTTGTCGACTGATGAAGATCGCAAGGTAGCAGCAGAATCTCTGCGCTTAACTCGTAAGATTGCCCAGCAGGCCGCCCTAGGTCCTTACGCTCCTGAGGAATACAAACCGGGCGTGCAATATCAAACGGATGATGAGCTGGTTAAAGCGGCGGGGGACATTGGTACAACCATCTTCCATCCGGTGGGCACTTGCAAGATGGGTCGCGATAACGATCCGATGGCGGTGCTCGACTCTGAATTACGCGTGAGGGGCATTCATCATCTGCGTGTAGTCGATGCTTCGGCGATGCCTACGATTACCTCAGGCAATACTGCTGCCCCCACCATGATGATCGCTGAGCGCGTGGCGGAATTGCTGACGCGTGCCTAAGACTTCACAGAAAAGCTATTCATTACCCGCTAGTCATCTATTGCTGGCGTTAGCCATTGTGGCAGTGTGGGGCACGAACTTTGTCGTGATTAAATTGTCACTCACAGCTTTTCCACCATTTTTATTTGCCGCACTGAGATATACCTTTGCATTTCTTCCTCTGGTCTTTTTTGTGCCAAGACCTAAAACATCTTGGGTCAATCTTTGTATTTATGGTTTGGCAGTGGGCGTGGGGCAGTTCGGAGTTCTGTACTTTGCGATCGATGGTCGTATCTCCCCGGGCCTCGCTTCTCTGGTGATTCAGACTCAGGTATTTTTTACTATTGGCTTTGCGATGTTTTTTGCCAAAGAGCGTTTACGTACTTATCAAATGCTGGCGGTGCTAGTTGCCATGACTGGCTTGGGAATTATTGCGCTGCACACCGATGCCACAACCACCTTCTTGGGGCTTGCTTTGGTGGTATTTACCGGCTTTTCTTGGGGGGTTGCCAATACGGTTAGCCGCAGGGCAGGCTCTATTAATATGCTGGCCTATGTGGTTTGGGCGAGCGCTTTTGCGATTCCTCCTCTATTTGCGATTTCTTTCCTTTTTGAGGGCGGGTGGGAGCACATGAATACTTCCTTAACCTCAGCTCCAGTAGGGGCATGGGCCGGCGTACTTTGGCAGTCCTGGGGGAATACCATCTTTGGCTATTCGGCTTGGGCCTGGCTCCTTTCTAAGCATCCGGCGGCAGTGGTGGCGCCTGCGCCTTTGCTGGTACCTATTTTTGGCATGGGGGCTGCAGCCTATTTCTTAGGAGAGTCTTTGCCGGCATGGAAAATTTTGGCAGCAGGTCTGGTAATCCTTGGACTGATCATCAACCTTTTTTGGCCAAATATTGAACGTAGCCTTAAGCAGCGATTTTCATAAGCCTCTAGAGCTAATGTAAAACCCTAATACAAAGTCCTTTTTTTGCCTTTGTATTAACAGTAAGATTACTGTTCGTTTTGGTTTTACCTATAAAAAAGTATTTATTAATTAGCAATTTTTAGTCATGGAGACTTTATGAACATTCGTCATCACATTTTTGCAGTAGCCGCTGCTGCAATGCTTACAACCGGCGCTTATGCTGCCGATATCAAACTTGGTGTTGCAGGTCCATTTACTGGTGGTTCATCCTCAATGGGTGTCAGTATGCGTGACGGTGTTCGCCTTGCTGCAAAAGAAATTAATGCTGCTGGTGGTATCAACGGCAACAAAATCGTTTTGGTTGAGCGCGATGATGAAGCGAAAAACGAGCGTGGCGTACAAATTGCACAAGAATTGATTAACAATGAAAAAGTAGTTGCTACTTTGGGTTACATCAACACTGGTGTTGCATTGGCCTCACAGCGCTTCTATCAAGAAGCAAAGATTCCAGTATTTAATAACGTTGCAACAGGTACATTGATTACTCATCAGTTCCCAAATGCTGCTGAAAACTATGTTTTCCGTAATGCTGCAGCTGACAACATTCAAGCACCAATGATCGCTAAAGAAGCGGTTGAGAAGCGTGGTTTGAAAAAAGTAGCCATTTTGGCTGACTCAACAAACTACGGTCAGTTAGGCCGCGAGGACTTAGAGAAGGCATTGAAAGGTTATGGCGTTACTCCAGTTGCAACTGAAAAGTTCAACATCGGTGACGTTGACATGACTTCACAATTACTCAAGGCAAAGAATGCTGGCGCTGATGTTGTTTTGACTTACGCAATTGGACCTGAGTTGGCACAAATTGCTAACGGTATGGCAAAGTTGGGTTGGAAAAAGCCAATCATTGGTAGCTGGACATTGTCTATGGCTAGCTTCATTGATACAGCCGGTAAGAACGGTAACGGTGCAACCATGCCTGAGACTTTCATTCAGCAGCCTGCAACTACTCCAAAGCGTAAGGTATTCGTAGATACATACCTAAAAGAGTTCAAGCCAAAGAACGGCATCATTGCTTCTCCAGTATCAGCAGCTCAAGGTTACGATTCTGTATACCTATTGGCTGCAGCTATCAAGCAGGCAAACAGCACAGAGGGACCAAAGATTTTGGCGGCATTGCAAGATCTGAAGACTCCAGTTGACGGCGTTGTAATGACTTATAACAAGCCATTTACTGCGACTGACCATGAGGCTATCAAGGCAAAAGACGTGGTGATGGGTGTAGTTGAAAATGGCCGCGTTGAGTTCTTAAATGCTGAGGATGCTACAGCGAAAAAGAAGTAATTTAAGCTCTAAGGCAGGCAATCTAAATAATTATTTTGCACTGCAGCATTAGATAAAGCAAAACGCCGCCTACAAGCGGCGTTTTGCTTACAATGTCGAATTCGTTAATAAAACAGTTTTAAGAATATTTAGGCCAATAACATGGACATGTTTGCACAAATCCTCTCGAGCGGCATAGCGGTGGGGATGATCTACGCGGTCATCGCTTTCGGCTTTCAGCTCACATTTGCCACATCTGGCACCTTGAACTTCGGTCAGGGTGAAGCGCTGATGTTAGGTGCTCTTGTAGGTTTAACTTGCGTAGATACCTTTGGCATGAATTACTGGGTGATGATTCCAGTGGTTTGCTTGTTTGGTATGTTGCAAGGTAGCTTTGTAGAGCTCATCGGCGTACGTCCT
Organism: Polynucleobacter sp. MWH-S4W17; assembly: GCF_018687535.1. NCBI lineage: Bacteria > Pseudomonadati > Pseudomonadota > Betaproteobacteria > Burkholderiales > Burkholderiaceae > Polynucleobacter > Polynucleobacter sp. MWH-S4W17. The sequence goes on from NZ_CP061295.1 coordinate 352,061, forward strand.
GCAATCAAGATTAAATCGGAGTTTGGTTGGATTATGTCTACCATCGCTCTCGGCATTATTTTCAAGAACGTGGCTGAAAATATTTGGGGTCGTGATGCATTGCCATTTCCATCGCCGTTACCAATGGAGCCAATGAGTTTCTTGGGTGCAAATATTCTCCCAATGGAAATTTTAGTAGTCGTTGGCGCATTAGTGATGATGTTGTTGGTAGAGTTCTTTAACCGCAAAACTATTTACGGTAAAGCGGTTGTTGCGACAGCAAACGACCGTGATGCAGCTGGCTTGATGGGTATTAATACCAGCGTAGTCATTACCTTCTCTTATGCACTTTCTTCTTTAACTGCAGCGTTCGCGGGCGTATTGATTGCACCTTTGACCCTGACTGGCGCAACCATGGGCGGCGCTTTAGGCCTGAAGGCTTTCGCAGTTGCGATTATTGGCGGCTTATCTAGCGGCCTCGGCATTATTGTTGGCGGCTTGATTCTTGGTATTGTAGAAACGGCAACTGGTTTTTATATCTCTACTGGTTACAAAGATGTGCCTGGTTTGATTTTGTTATTGCTTGTATTGGCGTACAAACCATCTGGTCTCTTCGGTAAATCTGCGATTAAGAAAGTTTAATGATGAAGAAGTCTCTGTTACCACTATTAATTGCTATTGCCGGATTATTTATTTTTCCGTTGGTAATTCATAACCCTTATTACATTCACTTAGCTGAAACAATTCTGATTTACACCATTTTATTATTTGGTTTGGATATTGTTGTTGGTTATGTTGGTCAGGTTTCATTGGGCCACGCTGGATTATTTGGTATTGGCTCATACACAGCTGGCATTTTGTTCTTCCATCTCGGGCTTCCAATTTGGGCCACTATTCCTGCATCTATTATTGTCACAGCCATTTTTGGCGGCATTTTGGCATTGCCTGCTCTCAAGGTAGTTGGTCCTTATTTGGCCATGGTGACTTTAGCCTTTGGAACCATTGCGCAGATCCTTATTAATGAAATGGATTGGTTAACCGAAGGTCCGTTGGGGATAAAGCTAACGCTCCCAGAGTTAATGGGAACGCCGATGAGTAACGCTGAGTATTTTTGGCTAGTTTCTGCAATCGCAATTTTGGCTTTAATTGTGGTGGATCGTTTCGTGAAGTCACAGATGGGTCGTGCATTTGAGGCTTTACGGGATAGTCCAGTTGCTTGCGACTGTATGGGTGTTTCCGTATACCGCTTTAAGGTGATTGCATTTGTGATTAGCGCTGGCTTTGCTGGTTTAGCTGGTTGTTTATATGCCTATTCTGAGCAATATATTTCACCAAACACCTATAACAATGAGCTGGCTGTTTTGTTTTTGCTCGGGATCATCATGGGCGGACGTAAGTCACGTTTAGGCGCGATTATTGGCGCAGCTATTATTGTGCTGTTGCCAAAATTGTTAGATGACATCAATCTATTCCGTATCGTCGCTTCAATCATTGCAGTCGTGGTGGTAGTGGGTGCTGGCATGGCTCTATCTAAGAAGATAACCACTCCAAAGCGTGTAGCTCTTCCTATTATTGGTGTGGTGGGCTTAGCAGCATTTTCATTCTGGTTAAATAGCATTTCTGACTGGCGTTTGAGTATTTTCGGCTTCATGATTTTGCTAGTGGTGTATTACTTGCAAAGCGGTATCGTTGGTTTCGCGAAAAGCTTCTACCAGGCGATGGTTGGCAAAGCTAAAACTACTCGCGGCGGCGATCACGAAGAGGTGGATGATTCCATTAACTTCATTAGTACTGTTGCCAATCAAAATACGGGTGCTGAGCTCCTGAAAGTGGACTCTGTATTGATGCAGTTCGGCGGCTTAAAGGCATTGAACAATGTTGATCTCAGTATTAAGCGCGGCACTATTCATGGTTTGATCGGCCCTAACGGTTCCGGTAAGAGCACCATGATGAACGTGTTGACTGGTATTTATGTGCCTACAGCCGGTAATGTGTTGTACGCAGGCGAAAGTGTTGTTGGTAAGACTTCTTCCGATATCGCTTTGTCTGGTATCGCACGCACCTTCCAAAACGTTCAGCTCTTCGGCGAGATGACTGCTATCCAAAATATTTTGGTTGGCTTGCACCACACCTTCAAATCCAACATGGTGGAGATTGCTTTGCATCTGCCACGTTACAAGAAAGAAGAAGCTGAAGCACATGCACGTGCAATGGCATTGCTTAAATTCGTTGGTCTAGATGATTTAGCCAATGAAGAAGCACGTAACTTGCCATACGGTAAGCAACGTTTGCTGGAGATTGCTCGTGCCTTGGCATTGGATCCTGAGTTGCTCTTGTTAGATGAGCCAGCTGCTGGTTTAACAGCGCCAGACATCAAAGAACTCTTGCGCATTATTCGTAAGATCCGCGATAGCGGTATTACTTTCATCCTGATTGAACATCACATGGATGTGGTGATGTCAGTTTGCGATACCGTTTCTGTATTGGACTTTGGTCAGAAGATTGCAGAAGGTAAGCCAGCTGAAGTTCAGGCAGACGAGAAGGTGATTCATGCCTACTTGGGTACTTAATCACTAGAACATATTGAATCGGTAAATACCATGTTATCTATTAAGAATCTTGAAGCAGGCTACGGCAAAGTAAAAGTCCTCCATGGCATCAATATTGATGTTCCTAAAGGACAGGTGATTACTTTGATAGGCTCAAACGGAGCTGGCAAAACTACCACCATGCGCGCTATTACTGGCATGATTAAGCCAACGGCCGGTGAAGTTACATTGGGTGGCGAAAAAATTGACGGTTACGACTCTCATAAAATCGCCCGCCTAGGTTTGGCTCACAGCCCTGAAGGCCGCCGCGTGTTTACAACAATGTCCGTCACTGACAACTTGTTGCTCGGTGCGTTTCCACGCTTCACAGGTAGCCGCCCAAAAGGTGACATCAAGCATGACTTAGAAAAGTCTCTTGAAATGTTCCCGCGCCTTAAAGAGCGTCGCAATCAATTGGCTGGTACCTTGTCTGGCGGTGAGCAGCAGATGTTAGCAATGGCTCGTGCTGTGATGCTGAACCCGGAGATCATTCTTTTGGATGAGCCATCCATGGGCCTTGCTCCAATCTTGGTTGAGGAAGTATTTAGAATCATCTCTAACTTGAAATCACAGGGTGTAACCATGTTGTTGGTTGAACAGTTTGCTGCTGCAGCTTTAAACGTTGCTGATTACGGTTATGTGCTGGAGAACGGCAAGATTGCTACTCACGGACCTGCTGCAAAGCTCAAGGATGATCCTGCTGTGAAAGCGGCTTACCTGGGTGGTGCTGGTAGTCACTAAGTAGCTGTCTAAGCTGAAAGTAATAAAAAAGCCCTTAGTAATAAGGGCTTTTTCTTTAGCTAGATAAGAGCTTTATAGCCTCTCGAATCAGCAAAGCGCGATAGCCCATGTGAAGGGCAACCAAGGTAAAGCCAACCAAGAAGAGCTTTGGAATCAATGCGCCTTCGGCTACTAGTTCACTATTCAGTAAGCCTATAGCTACCGCAAGAAAGAAGGCTGCGCCCAAGCACAATACAACCCAATTTTCATTGCTGGCTACTTGCTGGGTTTGATTGTTATAGGCAAGAACCTGAAAGCTACCACCCTTTGGGTATCCCGATACGGTGATCTGATCACCATCGGTAATTTTCATGGGGGATGAAAACTTTGCTTCGACTGCTGTATCGCCCAAATTAAATTTGGAAATAAAAAAGCGTTTGTAATACTGCGAAGAGTGGTCGTGAGTAGGCTTTTCTGGGTTTACGTACTCCAGTAGCTCATTATTGAGATTGCTTACCGTGCCAGAGACGGCGCTAATGGAAGTGGATAGAAAGGTGCTTGGCTTTGGAATGGACATCAGCAGAACTCCTAAAAGGCTAAAGCTGAGTATAAAGAGGAGGGAGGACAGTGGTCTTTTAGGGGTCACTAAAAGATGGCGTCAATGATTTATTGCTTTGATCATTAAGCTCACGGCAATGATCAACGTAAAGACTGCAAATATTTGCTGAATTCTAGGGCCGCTTATTTTTCGCTCCAATACTTTTCCTAGCAGAAGTCCCAATAGCGAACCACAGGCAAAAGGAATTGCAATGGCTGTATTCAGAGTTCCGGATGCAAGGGAGATAAAGGCACCCCCAGCAGAAACAATTGCGAGAACACCAAGTGAGGTGGCAACAATTGATTTCATTGGCAGGTCAGTGAATTTATTTAAGGCGGGAACTAGAATGAATCCGCCACCAACACCTAATAGGCCCGATAAAAATCCAGCAATGGCGCCAGAGAACATTAGTGCACGAGCACACGGCACTGTCCAAATCAGCTTTCCAATTGATGAGTCTAGTTGGCAGGGTGGACTTTTAATTTGTGGAAGGGGTTTTCCGGAAAGATTTCTGGCAACCTGTAAAAGCATCCGAATAGAAACGTACATCAACACCAGGCTAAATAATATTAGTAGCGGAGTATTCGGTACCTTCTGAGCTAGCCATAAACCAGCCGGGGATAGGACCAGGCCAAAAATCGCCATTAACATGGCTGCTTTATAGCGAAGTGCTTTGGCCTTGAATCCAATTACAGCGCCTGCAAAAGCCGAAACAGTAATTGCTGTTAATGCTATCGGGCCTGCCTCTGACATTGGCAGATGCAGAAGAAACACCAGTAATGGTACTGATAAGATGCCGCCCCCAGCCCCCGTCAGGCCCATTAAGACGCCAACAAATACTCCAATTGCTAAGGTTAGGTAGGGCAAAAAGTCCATCAATTAATTTTCAAATGGACGCGCTAACCACTCTCTTCCCTTGAGCATCGCATTCCAGTAAAGCCAAGGAAGAACATCTTTCTTCAGAATCCAAGCGAGTCTTGTAGCCTTAAGTGGATTAATGAGCCAAGGAAAAGTGGGCAAGAGTTTTCCACCAAAGCCAAACTCTGCCAAAACAATTTTCCCGTTCTCTACCGTCAGTGGGCATGAGCCATAACCATCATATTTAGTTGGCAGGGGTTTGTTGTGTTTTGCTGCTAGTAAGTTCTCTGCGACGACCACAATCTGTTTTCTGGCTGCTGCAGCAGTTTTAGAGTTTGGCGACGAACAGCAATCACCAAGTCCGAAGATATTCGGGTAGCGAGTATGTTGAAGGGTGAATTGGTCTACATCTACAAAGCCATCAGCATTGGAAACAGGGCTTCCCTTGAGGCAGTCTTGAGGGCCTTGCGGGGGTACTACATGCAGCATGTCAAAGGATTTTTCAACCTGCGTAACATTTCCATCTGCATCCTTGACTGCAAAAATCGCTTTTTTAGCTGGGCCATCCACGGAAATGAGATTGCTATTGAAATTGAGTTTGGCGTTATATTTTTTGACATATTCCATAAGTGGCGGGACAAAGTCGGCTACACCAAAGAGTGCGCCACCCGCATTGTCTAACTCAACCTCAATATTGTTTAGGCGACCTTGCTTCTGCCATTCATAGCAAGATAGATACATTGCCTTCTGAGGTGCGCCAGGGCATTTGATTGGCATAGGAGGTTGAGTAAAAATGGCTTTCCCAGACTTCAGGCCTTGAACAAGTTCCCAGGTATAAGGAGAGTACGTATAACTATAGTTAGAGGTCACCCCATTTTTACCAAGTGTTTCCTTTAGCCCGGGTATAGCATCCCAGTTTGTCTTAATGCCTGTTGCAATTGCTAGTTGCTTATATTTAACTGCAGCACCATTACTAACCAGAACTTCATTGGCCTCTGGATTGAAGCCCACAATCTTCTCTTTAATCCAGCGCACTCCTGATGGAATGAGATCTTTAGTTTGACGACGACTATTTTTGACGTTAAATGCACCGCCGCCCACTAGCGTCCAAGAGGGTTGGTAATAGTGCTCTTCAGAGGGCTCAATGATTGCGATATTTAGAGAGTGGTCTCTGGATTTCAGGCTAGCAGCTAAGCCTATGCCAGCAGCGCCACCGCCTGCAATTACTACGTCAAATACATTGGAACTCGAGTTTGCTGAAGTCATACTATCTCCACCTCTATGTTTTATTAGATCTAGGTCAATAAAATAGCTTGAATTATAGTGATTGGCTATCAGGGTTTATGATTAGTCTACATTTTTATATAGTATTTATCATAAAATAAATCATTTACAGCAAATTGGATAAATAGATGAAACCGATTGTTAAGGGCTTTTTTGACCCGGATACCTGGACCGTAACTTATGTGGTTTATGAGAAACCGGGTTCACCATGTTTAATCATTGATTCAGTGCTTAATTATGACCATAAGTCAGGGCGTACTAAAACGAAATCAGCCGATGAAGTGATTGAGTTCGTCAAGGCCAATCACCTGGCTACAGAATGGATTTTAGAAACCCACGCACATGCAGATCATGTTTCAGCGGCACCGTATCTAAAATCAAAATTAGGCGGCAAGATTGCTATAGGTGATCATATCTCGGTGGTACAGGGGGTATTTAAAAAAGTGTTTAATTTGGAAGAGGCATTTCAAGCGGACGGCTCTCAGTTTGATGCTTTGCTTAAAGATGGGGAAGAAATTCACTTTGGAAATCTAAGCTTTAAGTCCCTCTTTGTTCCCGGTCATACGCCAGCCTGTATGGCTTATCAAGTAGGTGATGCCATTTTTGTAGGCGACACCATGTTTATGCCTGACGTTGGAACTGCCCGATGTGATTTTCCAGGCGGTGATGCACACACGCTTTATCAGTCGATGCAAAGGATTTTAAGTTTTCCTGGTGAGACTAGATTATTTATGTGCCACGACTATCCGCCAAATGGGCGTCCAGTAAATTACGAAACAACAGTAGCTGAACAGAAGAAATCGAATATTCATATGCATGATGGTATTACTGAGGATGAGTTTGTTCAGATGCGTAGTAAGCGTGACGCCACATTAGATATGCCGGTACTTATTTTGCCTTCGATCCAAATTAACATTCGCGCAGGTGATATGCCTCCGAAGGAAAGCAACGGGATTTCATATTTAAAGATTCCTCTTAACGCACTGTAATTTTCATGTTGAACGAAAAAAAACGAATTGCAGAACTTAAGAAGATGCAGTCTTCTGCCACAAAGGCTTGCGAGTTCTTAAAAGTACTTTCAAACCCGAGTCGACTGATGTTGTTGTGTGAAATCGCTGTTGAGGAGCGGTGCGTTGGGGACCTGGAGGAATCAACCGGAATACATCAACCAACCTTATCGCAACAGCTGACAGTACTACGTACTAAAAAGTTGGTTAAGACACGCAGAGACGGTAAGCAAATTTATTATTCTCTTTCCAGTGACATAACGTTATCGGTCATGAACTTACTCTACAGTCATTATTGTAAAAAATAAATCTGTTTTTATCACTCTCACAATTTAGCTAACCATTGTTTTTGGCTTCCTAATGACGGTTAGGTGCAATAAGAAGATGACAGCGAACATTAGCCCCATAATCCAATGGGTGTCAATTGCAGTATCGCGGATTTCCTCTGGCCCGTAATAAAGCATTCCGCCGGTAATGAGAAGTGCAAATAGAAAGCCCAGTTGGCTAAAGCCACTCCACAACTGCTTTCTGGACTTATAGCCCACCTTGATATGAAATGGCATTACTGATCCAAGAGCTAAGGTAGCCAGCATTGCAGCAATGCCATGAGCTGCGAGAATGCTATGTGTGCCAAGAGTGGATCTTTGGATCTGAAATTGATGCCCTAGAAGATACATCAGGCCAGTGATTGAGCAGGCCATCATGCCGCAGATGACAAACGTTCTTTGCCAGCGAGGCATCTTCCCAAGGCGGCTCATGCGACTATCCTTAGTGCTTGCGCTGAGAAATGACTAAAGCAAGGATGATGCTCATTATTGGATAAGGCTAGAACCTTGGTGAGTGCATCAGCATAAACACACTCTTTTGCAAGAATAGAGAATGACCCAGCAATCTCCACATGAACCTCGGAAAAATTCTGGGCTAGAGGGTTGATGATATGACTCCTCTGACCATCTCTTTTTGCAAAGTAAAGGCTGCTTGTGGCAATAGCTCCATCTTTCAAAGATCCGATATGAATTAACTCCTCAGATCTCTCAGGATGACGAACTTGAATTGGGAGGGAGGTATTCCCAAAAACCCGTAGGTCACCACCAGCATTCACTGAGCCGGATGTGATGCCCTCTGATATTAAGACTCTCACCGCCATATCTACTGCAAACCCTTTGGCGATTCCACCCAGATCAAGGCAGACCGGGCGGCGGGACTGTATCAAGTCAGGCGCTAGGAAGTGAATGTCTTCAACGCCACCAAGATCATGATTGGAGAAGTTGATATGGCGGGGTAATAATCCCGCAGCAACCAGACGATGGCCTATTCCACAATTAAATAGGCCATCGGATTCAAGGTGAACCTCTTTTGCAATTCGGATGACTTGCGCAGTCCATGGATGAATCTCAACTGCTCCCATGTGGGCACTTCGATTGATTTGGCTTAGCTCACTTTCAGGATCATGAAATCCCATGAGGTCATGAATATTTTGAATGGCTGCAAAAGCATTATCAACAGCCGCTTGCCCATCATCTTGATGTATGGAGATCTCTACAAAGGTGCCAAGAAGTGGTTTGCAACGAAGCATTGTTACTTTCCGAGGCTGGGTTTTGAATGGTTGTTCTTCAGGGCTAGGTCATATAAAACCGTTACCCGCTTCACTCCATCAGTAAGGTGTTTGCAAGAAAGTGTTGCGCCACCAATATTCTGAATATCTTGATTAAGCTTGATGGGGTCATTTACGGTCTTACCTACAAACTGTTTACGCCATTGCGCTTCTGCTACTTCATAACCATAAGATTCAATGTATTCCAAAACTTCGATACCAGCGATGCCACCATTTGGGTTGATGGCAACGGCATAAGTAATCATTTCATGTTTTCCTATGACTTCGTCAACCACAAACCAGCTACCATCAGCTGCCCTCCAGATGCGCTCGCCCTGAAAGGGGTAACGAATGCTGGATGCGATACGCATCTTTTCTTGCAAATCATCCGTAATGATGACGGGATTCTTCGTCAGTATTTTGTTAGGGAAAAGAATTTTTAGAGCTTGCTCTGCAGAAACATAAATTTTTGCATGGGCAATGATTGGTGCGCTCATCATTGCTATGCCAATAAGAGCTAAGGGGTTAGGTTTCCAGATCATGGGGTGATATCTAGGTAATGTATTTAGGCAGTAAGTAATTCATTCGCTTCATTACAAAGTGCTTGAATTTCTGGGTTGATGCCTTGGACATTTGAGAGTTTGTCAAACATCATCAACGCTCTTTTCTTGGCTGTTTGACATTGGGTGGCTTGAAACTTCAGCAAATGAGCTAAAGCTGCAACTAATAGATTCTGAATTTCCATAATTTCTTTCGCTTAATTAAGTGGGAAGCCAACTTTGACAATGAATTCATTTACTGAGTGACTATCCCAGACGCGAGCATCTGAGCATTCGGCCTCTCCACCACCCATGCAGGTGCCGCCTGCAAGTTGATAGCGCCAAGCGCCAGTAACCCACCAGTCTTTGGCTGCGTAATGCATATTGGGACCTACAAAAGTGGCTCTTTGGACTTGATTGCGTAAATTTAGCTCTGAATAATCATTATGAAAACGTGCCTCCACACCAGCCGACCACTTGGGGGCAAAGCGATAGCTCGCGCCCACCAGGAAATCGAGCATCGATTCAGGAACGTTGCCGTTTTCAATAAACTTTAAGCGCTCATTCGCAGCTACAACGTTACCCGCCAAAATTAATCGATCATCAATAAAGTTAGATTGCAGCAAGAGTCTCGCCTCGAGCTCATCTTTATTTCTTCCCCATGTCGGCTCTAAATAAAGCCCTACACCTACAGGCGAAGTCACTGGATTGGTGATGCGATAAATTGCTTCTAGAGAGCCACCTTCAATGCCACTTTTCTTATACGCTGTTGAGGGGTCATGCGAAGAAGGTACTCCGTAACCGCCGGTACAGGTTGGAGTATCTCCGCAAGCTTCTGGATTAGTGTAATTTTGATTTGCATTGGTGTAGTAAGAGTTGATATAGCCAGCAACCTGAAAGTCGTTAGTTAAACCATATTCCAGTTCGGTCCTAGCGGTTAATGCATCGTAAGTTCCTGCTGCTTGCTGTTGATTGAGTTGTAGACGCTGCTCAAACTCCAGCTTGCCCTTAGGCTGTAAATCTAAGGTGTAGATCCAGCCAAACACTCCCTCGCCTGCATGGGCTAAGGAGAAGTGAAGTGTGGCAACTAAGAAGAGGCTGAATGCAAGAAGTCTATTGATGGTCAATTTCATGGTCCCTTGAGGTTAGTGGTTAGCAATCTAAATGAGAATGGTTCTCAATATAGCATTAGATGAGAATGATTCTCAACTAATTAAAATAACCATGACCTAAGAAATGGCGAAATCTATGGGCCTATTCTTTTTTGCTTGTAAGATTTCTACAAATGAACGCTGAGTCCTTGGAAAAACTGGTTTTAATGAAGATGCCTTTTGGTAAGCACGCAGGGCGTACATTGGCTGATCTGCCGGGGAATTATTTGGCGTGGTTTGCCCGCGAAGGTTTTCCTAAGGGCGAGCTTGGTGAATTATTGGAATTAATGCATACCCTAGACCACAATGGTCTGCGTGGACTCTTGGCGCCAATCCAGCGGGCGCATGGCCTGCACGCTAAATCTAAATTACTTTGAGCGAATAATCAGTGTGACGCGATTACGTTCGTAAGTCACAGTTGCTGATTCTGGTGGACTGCTTTGAATTAAGCTGGCCTTGAACTTGGCCTGCGATTCAATTTGCGAAGAAATCTGTTTTGCAAGAGTTTCATTGCGGTCATATTGAATCTGAATATTGGCTATCTTGCCCGACTTGATATTGTTGATGACATCATTGAGCTTGCTTGAGGAGTAATCGTCAAAAAATATGGGATACCATCCGCCAACGAGAGCCCTTTGCCCCTTGATGTCATGGGTCTGCGCCGACGTATTGTTCGTACTGTCGCCTTCACCTACGGGTAAGTGAAAGTCAATTCCTGTCTTTTGTATCAACTGTGGATAAGAGATGGGCGCAGTCATAGATGCTTCATTGGTGTTTTCGATCCAATATGCCCAAGCAATATTTTTATTGGAGTCATACACCAACTTATATAAATGGCTAGGAATCGTCACTCGGCTTCTGCCAATACTGCCGCTATTGCCAATGGAGCCTGTGTAAACGTAGATGTCGCCTGAAGATCTTTTGACATAAGCTCTAGTCGGCTCCTCGACATTCTTAGCCCAGATTCCCTGATTGTTTTGCCTGGCTTGGGGCATCATATTGGCCAATGAGAAAGATTGAGCCATAGAGCGTTCATTACTCATGTCACCTGCTGGGGCATTATGCCCCCTATCAAAGCCGCTTCCGCGGTAATCCGAGAGCAGGGCCCGTTCGGAGAAGGGTAGTCTGGCTTCTTCGTAAAACTGGTTGCTTCTTCGCGGGTGCGGGGCAGATAGCTGCTCCCGATTAAGCTTTTCAACGGCATAGATTGGCTTTTTATCCTGAGGAGAGTAGTAGATGGCAAAGCTATCAAAGCAAAGGTCGCGCCCCACTTGTGGACTCATGGGTATTTGCTGAGCTGGGAATAGATCTTTACAGTCTTCAAAAGCCGCAAGGGCGTTTAATGAGGCGGCAATTGCTACAAGGGCAAGAAGGTGACGAAGGAATTTCATGGGCTCTTAGTGTATGACCTCCACTTCAGGCGCACGCATCTTTTAATCTTGGGCTAGCTCCAGAGCTAATAAGCAACAGAACTCTGTTGATATTTTTCTGTATATCAAAGTGCATGTTTTCTTGAAGAAGGCTTGAAAATACTTCCTTGCAATAACATCTGCCTTGCTACTACCCCTAGAAAATTACAGGCATGAAAGCACTAGATATATGATTTTTTGGGTTGAATTTTTGGCCAAAAACACAAAAAAGTCCCATTTAAGCGATTTTTTTATAGAGTGAAATTAGTACTCCCTAACCTACATAAGCTATTGATTTTATTGATTTATATATGCTTGTAGCTACCTATATGCGGGATCTCCCGGATTCCTAGATCAATAAGTTATTGATTTCTACTTCTTTATTCTTGACTTGATATAAGAAACTTCTTAGGATGACCCATGTTTTTTAGATATTGCAATGCAGCATAAAACGGTAGTCTAGTTTTTTGAGGTCTTGCAAACAATGAATGAGTAAATGTTTAGCTAACAATTTGAGCGATATGCAGAATCCTCAGTCAAACACTTTGACTGCTAATGAGCTGCTAGCGCATGCCATGGCTCCGATCTATCGGGTCATTAATGGCCTACTCGTTTTAACTGTGTTCATGGTGGTTGGGTTTTGGCTTTCAGGCAATGGTACTAATGCCGGCGCTTTTGACCTTGCACGTATCCTTGTTCCTGAAGAAGCGCGCCACATGGTTTGGAATAACGGCTTTGGCATGCTCAATCAATATAAAGAGTCCAATGAAGTATCAGCCGCCCAGGCCACTGATACTGAGATCGCCGCTGTGATCTATGGCAAGTCTAAGATTCCTGCTTCAACTGGTTTGACTGGTGCCAAGCAGCAGACCGTAGCTTTGCTAATGCCCTCTGTGGCGCAAATGCAGGTGAAATCGATTTCCCATCTGTCTGATCGCATCCCAACTTCAAAGATGGACCCCCAGGCTTTGGATAGCAACTTAATGGGTTCGATTCAGAATCAACGTGCCGTAGCTGACTTCTTTGAGAAGAAATACAGTCTCGATCGTTTGAAGATTGAAGAGTATGTTTCAAACACGATTTTGATTGCAAAAGAAGTCAACATTGACCCAGTGCTTTTATTGGCAGTAATCTCGGTGGAATCCAACTTCAACCCAAATACTAAGAGTCACGCCGGTGCTGAAGGCCTCATGCAAGTGATGACTTCAGTGCATAAAGACAAGTATGCAATCTTTGGCGGGACTTCTGAAGCTGCTAAGCCTGAAGTCAATATTCGTGTTGGTGCCTATATTTTGAAATACCTGATCGCTACAGCTGGTTCATTGCGCAATGGTCTGAAGTACTACGTAGGTGCTGCGAATGCCGAGGATGATGGCGGCTACGCAGACAAAGTGATGGCCGAAAGAAATCGCCTGATTGGTTTATGTCAAAACCGTTCGTCTAATCGCTTGACGCTGAACGGCAAGGATCTGCGCTCGTAAGTTTTTAGATCTTAAGTAGATCAAAGTATTTAAAAAGCCACCCGAGGGTGGCTTTTGTTTAGCTGCCGAATACGCGAGCCTTAGTTAACGCCGTGGAGCTCCACATCAAATACCAGGGTGGCATTTGGAGGAATAACGCCACCCGCGCCGCGAGGGCCATAGCCCATCTCGGAAGGAATGATGAGGGTACGTTTGCCACCAATTTTCATGCCAGCTACGCCTTGATCCCAGCCTTTGATCACATGACCAGCACCCAAAGGGAAGCTAAAGAGTTGGCCACGATCTAAGGAGCTATCAAACTTTTGACCTTTATGGTCAGTAGCCTTCTCGTCATAAAGCCAGCCGGTGTAATGTACATCCACATGATTACCTGCTGCAGCCTCTTTGCCTTCGCCCACAACAGTATCGATTTTTTTCAGTTCACTCATGATGTTTTCCTATTTCACACAAATTGATTGGCTAGTATATTCTGAGCTCTGTAAATTCCTTCGGTAATCATGCAATAGCGAAAACGTATGACAAATTATTGGCCAAATTCTGCATATAGCACCCTGACCATCAGTTCTGATGATCAGTTGTTGGTGACAGATGACTTTTTGCGTACTTATATGGAGAGGCCGGAGCTCAAGCTAGTTCCCGAATCTTGCGCTATCGAACGTTCGCTCCATCAACGTTTAACTGACAACCCTCGTACAGATGTTACTGATGATGAAATCTCGGCGATGGCTGATGAGGATATTCAGGAGAACTATCGTGTTTGGCTGCGTTATCGGAAGCGTTTATTAGGGGCAAGCTCCCTAGAGAACTTTTATATGAGTTTGTTTAAGGGTGAGGGAGTAGACGTACCGCCTTTATTTATTGCTCAACTCGCCCAAATTTTTATTAGACATATCCTGGGTAACGATGCACATCCACTGGAAGCCCGTATGGGCGAGCTCTTTTTCAGAACTCAGAAGATTACTGTTATCGAGGATGGCATTGTGATGGGCGCAGACGATGAGATAGTTGCGCGCAATGCTCAGGCTAGTGATACGGGCAACATCATGGATTTGCTTAAAGGCAAGTCAATGACGATGCGTTCAGCCGATCTGGATGTGCTACATGAAGACAATGCTGATACCTATTGGACTAGAAACGAAGATTTTGATTTAGCGGTTCAGCTCAATTTTGAGCATGAGCCTATTAAATATTTTTGTCGCGTCTTAGAAAAATGGATAAAGCATTTTCTGGGGGTTAGCGTACGCATTACTCCCATGCAGCAAATCACGGATCCTAAGTGGTCATGGCATGTTGGTCTAGATGCAGCCGCTACTGAAATACTTAATAAGCTTTACAACAAAGAGTTGGTAGAAGCAGATGAGTTACAAAAGGTGATTTGTTTATTTCGTCTAGACTTTATCGATGAAGCTGCCGTAGCTAAGGCACAGGCTGGTAAGCCGGTATATATGGCTATTGCCATGAACAACCAGCAGCAGCTGAAGTTAAAGCCTCAAAATCTATTGTTTAACTTGCCGCTAGCTAAAGCCTCTTAGGCCGTGACTCGCGATTTTCTCCGTTGCTGAGCAAGCCAGAAAATCGCCAGACCGCTCACTACAACAGGGATGAGTGATCCCCAATTGAGGATGCTCCAACCATGTGAAGTGACAAGGGCGCCTGATCCAAAAGAAGTGAAGGCCATAGTTCCAAAGACGAAGAAATTAATGGCAGCCTGTGCTTTGTCGCGCTCATTGGGTCGATAGGCAGTCATTGCTAAAGAGGTGGCGCCAGTAAATAAAAAGTTCCAGCCAACACCGAGTAAAAATAAAGCGATAAAGAATTGATGGAGATCGGTTCCGGTAAGGGCGATTGCAATGCAGATGAAGTTCAGAAGCACCCCAGTCCCCATGATCTTTAACACCCCAAATCGTTGGATAAGTGATCCTGTAAAAAATCCAGGGGCAAACATGCCAATCACATGCCACTCCAGAACTAAAGCGGTGTCCGAGAATGGTAATCCACAGATTTGCATTGCTAAAGGTGTGGCGGCCATGAGTAGATTCATGACCCCATACCCCAATGCTGCACCAATGATGGCAACCATAAAGACGGGCTGCTGGAGAATGACTTTCAGTGGGCGTCCATCAGTGAGGGCATGCTGGGTCTTTAGCTCTTGTGGAAAACGAATGAACTGCATCACGAAGATGCCAATGAACCCGGCAATGGATAGAGTGAGATAGGCTCCCAGAAAGGCGGTATCAAAAAGATCTCGCGTCCAGGAGGCTAGATTGGGTCCAATAACTGCGCCAAGGATGCCACCAGCTAATACCCAAGAAATCGCCTTATCGCGTTGACTGTGGTCTGTCAGTTCTGCTGCAGCAAAGCGATAGAGCTGCCCATTAGCGCTGTAATAGCCTGCAATAAAGGTCCCCAAGACCAACAGCCAAAAGTTTCTCGTGATGGCGGCGTAGGCGCATAGCAGTGCTGAGAGCATTGCTACTAGCAAGCCTAATTGGAACGAAACTCTGCGCCCAAAGTAGTTTTGAGATTTAGCCACAATGGAGGTAGAAAAGGCGCCCCCGACAACATAGCCCATAACGGGTAGGGTGGCCATCCAGCTGGCTGGCGCAAGACTTAACCCCACAAGCCCATTGATAGCTATAAAAGTGACATTATTGGTGAGGAATAGCCCCTGACAAATGATCAGCAGCACCAGATTTTTGTTTAGTAAAGGATGTTTGCTGGTCATGGCATGCAGTGTACGGTGAATTTGAAGCTTCGGTTGTCTTGGTGGATTCCCTTAAATTGCCCCTTATCAGACGCTTTAAGGTGCAAAACCGGCATTTTTGACAGACCCGATGATTTAAAATGGAAAACTCGCCTCATTGGCAAAAGATGCGCTACAAGCGACTTGCAAAATGTGGATTTGAGAGCGACAGGGTAAAAACCTGACTCTGTAATTTTTTCAATATTGAGGAAACATTCATGGCTTCAGAGCAATCAAAGATTATTTATACGCTGACAGATGAGGCGCCACTTTTGGCTACTCGCGCATTTCTGCCAATTATTCGTACTTTTGCAGCTCCCGCTGGTGTGGAGATTGTGACGAGTGATATTTCAGTTGCCGCCCGTATCTTGGCTGAGTTTCCTGAATGCTTGACCCCTGAACAGCAAGTTCCTAATAACTTGGCTGAGCTAGGTAAAATGACTTTATTGCCTGATACCAACATTATTAAGCTGCCAAATATTAGTGCTTCCGTACCTCAGTTACTTGCAGCCATTAAAGAGTTGCAATCTAAAGGCTACAAGATTCCTGATTTCCCTGAAGATCCAAAAACGGATGAAGAAAAATCCATTCGCACTCGCTATTCCAAATGTTTGGGTAGCTCAGTAAACCCTGTATTGCGCGAAGGTAACTCTGACCGCCGTGCACCTCCTGCTGTGAAACGTTACGCTCGTAAAAATCCACACTCGATGGGGGAGTGGAGTCAGGCGTCACGTACTCACGTTTCTCATATGCATGGCGGCGATTTTTATGCTGGTGAGAAGTCCATGACCTTGACTAAGGCTTGTGATGTGAAGATGGACTTGGTGACAAAGAGCGGCAAGACTATTGTCCTTAAACCAAAGGTCTCTTTATTAGCTGGCGAAATTATCGACAGCATGTACATGAGCAAAAAAGCGTTATGTGAGTTCTACGAGAAAGAAATCGAAGACGCTTATAAGACCGGCATGATGCTGTCCTTGCACGTCAAGGCAACCATGATGAAGGTTTCTCACCCAATCGTGTTTGGTCACGCGGTAAAGATTTTCTACAAAGATGCTTTTGAAAAGCATGCCAAGCTGTTTGAAGAATTGGGCGTAAATGCTAATAACGGCATGAGCAGCCTGTATGAAAAGATCAAGACTTTGCCAGAATCTAAGCGCGAAGAAATCATTCAAGATTTGCATGCCTGCCACGAGCATCGTCCAGCATTGGCGATGGTGGACTCTGCTAAAGGTATTACTAATCTTCATTCCCCAAGTGATGTGATCGTAGATGCTTCTATGCCTGCAATGATTCGTGCTGGTGGAAAAATGTGGGGTGCTGATGGTCGTTTGCATGATACGAAGGCAGTCATTCCAGAAAGTACCTTTGCCCGTATCTATCAAGAAATGATTAATTTCTGTAAGACGCACGGTAACTTTGATCCAACGACTATGGGTACAGTGCCTAACGTCGGCTTGATGGCTCAACAGGCTGAAGAGTACGGTTCACACGACAAGACTTTTGAAATTCCTGAAGCTGGTGTGGCACGCATCGTTGCCGATGATGGCACCGTATTGCTTGAACAACATGTGGAAGAGGGCGATATCTGGCGTATGTGTCAGGTTAAAGATGCGCCAATTCGTGATTGGGTCAAGTTGGCCGTAAATCGCGCGCGTCTTTCTAATACTCCAGCAGTATTCTGGCTCGATGAATACCGCCCACATGAAGCTGAATTGATCAAGAAGGTCAATGCCTACCTCAAGGATTACGATCTGACTGGTGTAGATATTCAAATCATGTCCCAGACTCGTGCAATGCGTTATACCTTAGAGCGAGTGATTCGTGGCAAGGACACGATTTCTGTGACTGGTAATATTTTGCGTGACTATCTCACCGACTTATTCCCAATTATGGAATTAGGTACTAGTGCAAAGATGTTGTCCATCGTGCCTTTAATGGCTGGCGGCGGCTTGTTTGAAACTGGCGCTGGTGGATCAGCTCCTAAGCACGTTCAACAGTTGGTAGAAGAAAATCATTTGCGTTGGGATTCACTTGGCGAGTTCATGGCTTTAGCTGTATCTCTTGAGGATATTGGTGATAAGACAGGTAACAACAAGGTAAAAATCTTAGCCCGCACTTTGGATGAAGCGACTGGTAAGTTATTGGATAACAATAAGTCACCTTCACCACGAACTGGTGAGTTAGATAACCGCGGTAGCCAGTTCTACCTTGCTATGTACTGGGCTGAAGCATTGGCTGCTCAAACAGAAGATAAAGAATTGCAAGCGCACTTCGCTCCTTTGGCAAAATCTTTGATTGAGAATGAGCAAAAGATTGCGGATGAACTCAAAGCGGTTCAAGGTAAGCCAGCAGATATTGGCGGTTACTTTATGCCCGATTCTGAGAAGTTTGAAGCGGTAATGCGTCCTAGTGCTACTTTGAATGCAGCCTTAAAGGCAGCAAACGCATAATAGGTATAAGCGATAAGTATTTAAATTTTAAAATAGCTTTAGTATTTAAAGGCAAACCTTCGGGTTTGCCTTTTTTATTTATAAATCTTATTTTGAGATATGCCAAAACCAAAAGACCTGGTTGAATTGAGTTATCTGAGTGAAGCGGTCTCGGATATGTCTTTTCTTGGCTTAATGCGCTTGCTAGAATCGGCGCGCGCGTTTAATCAAAAAAATGGTGTTACCGGCATTCTTTTGTATGACAACCAGCAGTTTGGTCAAATCATAGAAGGTGAGCACGCTAATGTCATGAAGGCCTGGAAACGCATTCAGGAAGATAAGCGCCATCATCGTGTTGAGCTGTTAGAAATTCGTGAAATTACTGAACGTAACTTTCCAGATTGGTTGCTGCGTTTTTACGGCGGAGAGACCCTCACTCGAGACTATCCGGCTCTCACTGATATGGTTGGGGGTATGGATAAGCATAGCCTGGCTTTGATGAACAAAATGCGCGCGAGCCTATCTTAAGCAAGAAATTCCCATCGGTAGCAAAATAGGTTTATTACATTCATGGGAGTGCAACATGCGTTTTACTGATAAGACCATTCTTGCGGGTGATATCACTCCAAAAACCGTATTTGAAAACCGCCGTAATATTATTAAGACTGCTGCTGCAGGGGGTTTCGGAATGGCGCTGGCACCCTGGTTTTCTAGGGAAGCGCTTGCTGCCAGTCCGGAAAAGTTGGCAGCTACCCTTAATCCCGCCTATGCGAATAAGGATGATTTGACTGCCCTGAAGTACGTCACCAGCTACAACAACTTTTATGAGTTTGGTACTGATAAGGCTGATCCAGCGGCATATGCAGATTCTTTGCAGACAAGACCATGGACTATCTCGATCGAGGGATTGGTCAAAAAGCCAATGACACTTGATATTGATGCCTTTCTCAAGCTGGCTCCAATGGAAGAGCGAATTTATCGGATGCGCTGTGTTGAGGGTTGGTCTATGGTCATCCCTTGGGATGGTTACTCACTTTCTAAGCTCATTAATAAAGTCGAGCCACTGGGATCTGCAAAGTATGTGGAATTTATTTCCTTAGCTGATCGCAAGCAAATGCCGGGCGTGAAGAGCAATATTATTGATTGGCCCTATCGTGAAGGCTTGCGCATGGACGAGGCCATGAATCCATTAACGCTACTGACTTTTGGTCTATATGGCGAAGTCTTGCCAAAACAAAATGGTGCGCCAGTCCGCATAGTGGTGCCCTGGAAATACGGCTTTAAGAGCGCTAAGTCGATTGTCAAGATCCGTTTTACAGAAGAGATGCCTAAGACTAGCTGGAATCAGTTCGATGCACGTGAGTATGGCTTCTATTCCAATGTCAATCCTCAGGTAGATCACCCGCGTTGGAGTCAAGCGGTTGAGCGTCGCATTGGCGACCCTAAGGGCATGTTTGCGCCAAAAGTTAAAACCCAGATGTTTAATGGCTATGGCGACCAAGTAGCTAGCATGTATACGGGCATGGATCTGAAGAAGTACTATTAGTAATGAGCAAAATTTACTCATTACTTTTTAGTGCCTGCATTTTGTTGTTTCACTTTTCTGCTTACGGGCAGGGAAGTGATACACCGGTAAAGACGATTCCCTCTCTAGATGTGCAGCGTTATTTAGGTACTTGGTATGAGATTGCCAAATACCCCAATTGGTTTCAGAGGAAGTGCGTCAGTAATACTAGGGCGGTCTATTCAGCTAGGGCTGATAGCACGCTAAAAGTGCTTAATAGCTGCAAAACGGCTGAAGGCGATTTATCAGAGGCCGAGGGTACGGCAAGGCAGATTGGGGTAAAAGACTCTCCCAGGCTGGAGGTGCGATTTGCACCTGAGTGGCTGGCCTTTATCCCTTTGGTATGGGGCGATTATTGGGTGATTGACCTAGATCCTCAGTATCAAGTGGCTGTCGTGAGTGATCCTCGCCGTGAATATCTTTGGATTCTGTCCAGAACGCCACAGTTAGACAAAAAAGTCTATGAAGACACCTTGGTGCGCATACAAGCGCAGCAGTTTGATGTGCGGAAGCTAGAGTTAACTCCACAAGCAACTACCAAGTAAACACAAAGCTCCTAAGTTATGACTGCGCATTTTCTGCCCCCAGGAATTGAAGTCTTTGAAAGAGGCTGGCTCTCAGCCAATAATATTTTTCACTTTGGTGAAAATGATGCTTCCTTAGTGGATTCTGGATATTGTGCTCACCAAGATCTGACTATCGGTTTAGTTCGGAATGCTATGCAAAAGCATCGCCTACTGAAATTAAATAAGATGGTGAATACCCATCTACATTCAGATCACTGTGGCGGCAATGCTGCCTTAGTAGAGTCTTTTCATTGCGAGGTATACATTCCAGCTGCTGAAGCGATAGCAGTTAAAAACTGGGATAGCACTCTATTAAGCTACGACAACTTGGGGCAGGAGTGCCCACAGTTTCCGTATCAGGGTGTATTAGTTCCAGGCGAGGAAATATTGCTAGGAAGATATTTTTGGAAGATATTGGCGGCACCAGGGCATGATCCACACTCTGTCATGCTGTATCAGGCGGATCATCGCATCTTGATTTCAGCAGACGCCCTATGGGAAGAGGGCTTTGGGGTTATTTTCCCAGAGCTCTGGGGTGAGGCGGGTTTTGAGGAGGTAGCACAAACCTTGGATCTAATAGAGGCCTTGCCAGTCAATCTGGTGATTCCTGGGCATGGCGCACCTTTTGTAGATGTTTCTAAATCTCTTGCCTCAGCAAGATCAAGATTGGATTACTTGGCCACCGATCCAGATCGAAATGCACGCCACGGCGCTAAAGTATTGCTGAAATATCGTCTCTTGGAATGGCGCAGTCGTGATCTTGCGCAAGTGAATGAATGGATTGTGAAAACGCCGGCATTAATGAGCGCAGCAAAACTGCTCAATATGAACATAGATGAATTTACGCAGTGGTTACCTAAGGCCTTGGTCAAATCCGGCGCAGCAAAAATAGAGAATAAGACCTTAGTTGACCTTGGTTGATCTTAACCAATCTTTTTTCATCATCTGCTTTAAAAGCTAAGTGAAATTTTGCCGTACACAGTCCAGTTGTAGAGTTGGTACGTTTGCACTACTTGCTTAGCTCCACCAATGGCGATTAGAAGGTTTTTATTAATGCGTTGAGTCACCATAGCGTCGATTGGCACAAACCAGCCACCACCTGCTGAGTTATATACAGCGCCATTTTCATCCCAGAAGCGAAGCTGTGTATTGGGACTCAGGTTTAGACCTACCGTTGGATAAAGCTCAAGATGATTATCAACTGGAGGCAAACTAGCGCTGGAGGGCGCCTTGCGATTGAAGCCCATCATGTATCTCGCGAGAGGCGAAATATCCGAAAGAATATTTTGACCACCACCTGAGGGTTTAAAGGAGGTGCTTACCTGAGGCCCTGCTAGCCATTGACCCGTGTTGCCGAGCGGGGCCAATATCCTGGCTCCAACATTTGCTAACCAATCAGCTTGACCACCCCAAATGGTGAGCATTGCATTGTTGGGTGAGTAAGTGCCGGTGGATTGTGCAGCAAGCGTTGGTCCATAGACGGCGGTATAAGCGGTATCCAACCTCATCGTGCCATGCCAGCTACCAAGATTTAAGGGGTTGTAATAGCGTAATTTAAGCGTATCAGCATAATTTCCAGATCCCTGGGCAGCATGGTAGTCCCAGAACTCCAGTATGTGATCTCGAGATCTTTCTTGGGATGCATTAACAAGCCCTAAAATGGGCGTGGAAGAGGGTTGCTCCGTGGCGCACACTATAACGGCAGGAATGCATAGCAAGGAGAAGGTGAGCGCACGCAGAAATACCATATAGGCATTAATATTAAATTACAAAACACTATTTACTAAAGATTTGAAGAGGAAGTATGGAACATACCGTATTAGTTACTGGAGCAACCGCTGGATTTGGAGAGGCAACTGCCCGACGTTTTTTAGCCCATGGTAATAAAGTTGTGGCTGTCGGCAGAAGGGCGGATCGTTTAGAGGCTCTAAAGAACTCCTTGCCTGCTGAGCAGCAGAAAAAACTTCTCACCATGGTAGTCGATGTATGCGATAGCGATCAGGTCGATTCTCTGGCGAGTGCGCTACCAGCAGAATTTTCAAAGGTAACTGTTTTGGTGAATAATGCCGGACTCGCTTTGGGGTTGGAGCCAGCCCACAAAGCATTTTTGAGTGACTGGGATCAAATGATTGATACCAACATCAAAGGACTCGTTCATATGAGTCGCGCCTTCTTGCCGGGTATGGTGGAGCGTAAATGTGGTCATGTGATTAATTTGGGCTCTGTTGCTGCAAATTATCCTTACCCAGGTGGCAATGTGTATGGCGGCACAAAAGCATTTGTTAAGCAATTTAGTTTAAATTTGCGCGCTGATTTGATTGGTACGCCAGTGCGAGTGACTTGTATAGAGCCTGGTATGTGCGCTGGCACAGAATTCTCTAATGTTCGCTTTAAGGGCGACGATGACAAGGCGGAAAAGGTTTATACCGGAGTTCAGGCTTTAAGTGCTGATGATGTGGCTGAGACAATTTATTGGTCAGCCACACTACCAAGTCATATGAATATTAATGTCTTAGAGGTGATGCCAGTTCAACAGGCATTTAATGCGTTTAATGTGCACCGTGGAGAATTTTAAGTTTTAGTTTTATTCCACTGATAAAACTTGGGATACACGCGCATCACTACGGGACCATCAAAGTCCCAAGATTTGCAGGTACCCAAGTACAGTGGTGGCTTATTACTATCCGGATCAAAGAATGCTCCTGGAATGGATTGATAAGCTGCAGTAGCAAGATTGAAGAGCAGCTCTCGCAAATGCGTGCAGCCTTTGATTCCGCCAAGGTGGGTATCAATCGTTTTGCGCCAACCCTTACCTAGTCGCTCTCCAATCAATGAGTCCATTGGCGGGATAGCTGCTGTGCATTCTGCATGGGGCTGTCCATCCATCACTGCTTCAATTGCCTTGATAACAAATTCTTTATCAAGCGTAACTCGAATCCGCATGTCATGAAAGGCTTCACCCGGCTGCCAGGTTTTTGCACTCGTTTGGAAAGGGTTTGTCTTGAAATCTCTGAGATGACCCTCGATATCCCATAAACCATCTTCTCGCGCGTAACCTTGAAAAGTAATTTCTCGAGTGTGTAATAGGGAGCGTGATTTTGGAGTGGATAGCATGGAGATGGGGCTATTAATGAGGGTTGTCTAATGATAATGAATTGCAGTACAAACAGGCTCAACTTTATGGGGGCCTGCTCTGTAGTATCCTCTGCAGCATATGGCAAAACCTATTTCCCTAGAAAAAATCCTTTTTAGCCAAGGCTTTGGTACCCGTCGCTATTGCGGTGATTTGGTATATGCCGAGCGGGTTAAAGTAAATGGCTTGTTGGCTGAAGACCCAGAAGAAAGAATTGCCACAGAAAATCTGATGCTGAACGTAGAGGGTAAAGACTGGGAGTATCACGAGAAGGCTTACCTTGCTTTTAATAAGCCAGCGAATTACGAGTGTTCGCATAAAACGACACACCATCCGAGTGTTTATAGCTTGCTACCCAGCCCTTTTGTTGAACGAGGGCTGCAATGCGTAGGGCGCCTAGACTATGACACCACTGGATTGCTCTTGATCTCGGATGACGGCCAGTTTATTCACAAGATGACGACCCCGAAGAAAAATATTGGTAAGGTCTATGAAATCACTACACCAGAGCCCATTACGCAAAAACAAATCGATCATTTAATGAGTGGCGTTGTGCTCGATGATGATCCAAAACCTTGCTATGCCACAGCATGCAAGCAAATTTCTGATCATGTTTTAGCGATGACAATTGTTGAGGGGCGCTACCATCAGGTAAAGCGCATGATGGCGGCAGTTGGTAATCATGTTGCTAAATTACACCGCACTGAAATTGGCGCATACCAAATGCCCGCAGACTTGGCAGAGGGAGAGTGGCGCTGGCTTTATCCAGAAGATTTGAAGCGGCTTTCGCAAAGCGTTACCGTTTAAAAAGGGTCTTGTGATGGTTGATGGCGTTGATTTGAAAAAAGAAATCCCCATGTGGTCTTTAGGGATCGAGGGTAAGTCGATAGCACGCGTGTTTACTTTCGCAGACTTTCAGCAAGCTTTTGACTTTATGACGCTATGTGCTCAGTACGCTGAGAAAATAGATCACCATCCTGATTGGTCCAACTCTTGGAGCAAGGTTTCAGTCAAACTCACCACTCATTCAGCTGGCGCGTTGACTGCATTAGATGTTCAGTTGGCAAAGGCAATGGATGCCTTTGCTTATCAAGTGAAGCACGACTAATTAGTGTTCATCACCTTCGTGCTCTTCCTCATTCATGCTCATGAGAATGGTGGCTAGTAAGCCATAGACTACTTCGGTGGAGATCATCCCGTCTTCATCTAGCTCATCAATTAAGTCATTTAGACGATCCTCGGTTGGCTCGTTGAGCAAGGTCATTGCGCACTCGCACCCATAGTCAAAATCTTCATCATTCTGGGTTTGGTTCTCTTCAGTCATATTTATCCTTAATTGAGCCCTCAGGATATCAAATTACAGCTTAAATCGATAGGGCTAAAAGACCTCTACTTTCCGGGACCTAAATTACATGAATTCCATGGTATTGAATATGCTCTTAAGATGATTACAGATTGGTTTACAGTGTTAACTATGAAGGTCTTGAAATCAGCTATTTTCTTTCTATGTCTGCTCCCGCTAGCCCGCTTAGTTTGGCTTGGTGATCAAGAGGGTTTAGGTGCTAATCCAATCGAATTCATCACCCGCTCTACTGGTACTTGGGCGTTAGTCTTTTTATGTATTACGTTGGCGATGACCCCCTTACGCTTAATTACGGGCTTGTCTGCTTGGATTAAGTTGCGTCGCATGTTGGGACTCTTTTGTTTCTTCTATGCCTGCATGCACTTTTCGATTTGGTTCTGGTTGGATCAGAATTTAAATATTCAGTCCATGTGGAGTGATGTTGTAAAGCGCCCCTTCATTACGATGGGCTTTCTGACTTTGGTATTGCTTGTCCCATTGGCATTGACATCAAATCATTGGGCAGTTCGTCAGCTTGGTAGACGTTGGACTTTATTGCACAAGCTTGTGTACTTGATCGCATGCACTGCAATAGTTCACTATTGGTGGCACAAGGCAGGTAAAAATGATTTGGGAACAGTCTCGATTTATGCGGCAGTTATTTTTCTATTGCTGATGTGTCGCATCCCAGCGGTCAGAAAGATCCTCCAGAGTTACCGAAGTAATTCGCTTAGATGAAGTAATGGCTGCTGCCATACAATGAGTCTCATGAATACATTCTTTTCGAAGCTGAGCCCACTCCTGTTGTTGATGAGTGTTTTCGCTTGTTCCCAAACTCCTCCCTTGCCTCCTGGGTCGACCACTTATTCCCCATATACTCCCGGGCAGGTTCAGGAATTTAACCAGCAGCCCATGTCGCCAGTAGAAGGACCATTTGGTCCAGTTGATCCAAGAGCAGAAGATCTTAGTATAGCTAAAGAACGCGCAATGGATTCAAAATTTTATAATCAACCAAATGGTGAGGAAGAGGCTGAGTCTATAGAAACCCAATCAGCCGATCCTTATCAAGCCACAAGGCCTGTGATCACTTTCTAGGCTAGCGTTAGCTCAGGAATAGAGTCTATTTGCAATAGCGCTTGTGCTTCCTCTGGAGTGGCATTGAGCCATGCTTTAAAAAGTTCAGGTCGCAAGGGAACCACAGTACGTTTCTCATCCTCAGATTTATGCATACGCTTCATCACTGGGTGATTGCTAGCATCGATAGTGAGCATAGAAAAAGAAACGATCAGTTCACCGGTTTCTGGTTCAGTCCAAGTATCCCAGATAGAGGCAATGGCCATTGGTTCGTGATTGGCTTGCTTGATAGCAGTACGGACTGCCTTACCAGATTCATAACAAGGCTCATAAAAAGCATCCGCTAGGGCTAAGGCGTAATGTCGCTTAGCCCAGGCGAATTTATAAGAAGGCTTTTCAGCTACCGTTTCAACTCTCGCGTTATAAGTTTTTCTGCCGAAGGTTTCTTCTTTAGCCCACGATGGCAACAGGCCAAAGCGTGCTAAGCCGATTGCGGTACGGTCGACATTATGACTTTTGAGGATGATGGGCCCTGGATGGGTTGGGAATACATCATGAGCCGTTGATATCGGTAAATCGAGGTCAAAGTGGGTTTTTACCCAATCAATATTTACGGTAGTGAGATATTGAACGCACATAGCGCTATTTTACTGCGCCTTATTGCCCTTGATCCCATACCTACTGGTAGTATTGAGGCTAAATTTTAGAAAGATATCCTCCTTATGAAACCTTTTGTCTCTGCATTGAATCCAATAGTCGTTCGTTTTATCGCCGTAGGCTTTTTGACCAGCGCGCTTGTTGGCAGTGCTTATGCCCAGCAGAGTGGTTTACCCATTAATGCTGCAGCCTCTGTTAATGGAACCATCATTACCAATGATATGGTGGAGCAGGGAATTAAAGTTGCGCTTTCACAAGGGCAAAAGGATTCTCCAGAATTACGTAAAGTAGTTATTGAGAAGTACATTGAGGTGTTGCTACTTTCGCAGCAAGCAGAAAAAGAGGGTTTAGCAAACTCAGAAAAAGCCAATACACAACTGATGATGATTCGTCAAAATTATTTGGCAGATCTAGAGCTATCAACTTATATGGCTAAAAACCCAATCACCGAAGCAGATGTTCAGGCTGAATACAACAAGGAGATTGCCTCTTTGGGCCCTCAGGGCATGATTACTGAATATAAAGTGAGTGATCTTGCAGTAGCTAGCGAAGCCGATGCTCAAGCTGCCTTGGCACGTATTAAGAAAGGCGAGCCATTTGATAAGGTTGCCAAGAGTGTTTCATTGGCTCCAAACAAAGTACAGGGCGGTGCAGTGGGCTGGGTTCAGCCTGGTCAAGTGGCTCCACAATTAGCCTCGGTGTTGGCAACTCTTTCCAAAGGACAGGTTTCACCAGCGCCAATTCAGATGCAACAAGGTTGGTATTTAATCAAGTTGGAAGATAAGAAATCAAGCAAGCCACCAGCATTCGAGCAAGCTAAGGCGGCTATTCGTGCTGGCATGACACAAAGAAAGCAGTATGAGTTCTTGGGCCAGATTGCAAAAGATGCAAAGATTGTGGTCCAGTAAAAGCAGCAATGCTTTACTGTGAAAAAGGACTCCAAGGAGTCCTTTTTTATTTCCGCTCTAGCGTAATGAAGCTAAAGGTAATATCACCTTCGGATCCAGGGGTGCGCTCTACTTCTTTCCAGTCCGACTTGTTGGGAACTTCAAAAAAGGTATCGCCACCCTCAACATCCATATCGATCTCAGTAATATAGAGTCGATCTGCTTTCGGAAAGGCCTGCGTGAAGAGTTGCTCACCACCGATGACAAAAACACGTGGGAAATCACTTAAGCTATTCAGGGCTTCATCGAGCGATCCGACTAATTCGCCACCAGTAGCTTCATAGGCTGAATTGCGGCTTACGATGGTATTGCGACGTCCAGGAAGTGGGCGTCCTATGGATTCCCAAGTTTTACGACCCATGATCACAGGATGCCCCATGGTCACGCGCTTAAAGAACTGCAAATCAGCTGAGATCTTCCAGGGCATTTGATTGTCGCGACCAATGACGTGATTGCGTGAGCGCGCAACGATCATAGAAATAGCAGGTTGAGTCATAAGTACGATTCTTAAATGGCTACAGGAGCTTTAATGTGAGGATGAGATTCATAGCCGACGATTTCGAAGTCTTCAAACTCATAATCAAAGATTGAATCAGGCTTGCGCAAAATATTAAGCTTAGGTAAAGGGAAGAAGTTCCTCGATAACTGAAGTTCCACTTGTTCTAGATGGTTGCTATATAAATGACAGTCACCACCGGTCCAAACAAAGTCACCTACTTCAAGGTTGCATTGTTGCGCCATCATGTGCGTTAGCAATGCATAGCTAGCAATATTAAAGGGTACGCCCAAAAAGATATCCGCACTACGTTGGTAGAGCTGGCATGACAACTTGCCATCGGCTACATAAAACTGAAAGAAGGCATGACAAGGAGCCAAAGCCATGCGAGGAATATCAGCTACGTTCCAAGCAGAAACAATAATGCGACGCGAGTCTGGATTCTTTTTAATGGTCTCTACTACTTCTGAGATTTGATCGATATGCTGACCATTCGGCGCAGGCCATGAGCGCCACTGATAACCATAGATAGGACCCAAATCACCATCGGGTGCTGCCCATTCATTCCAGATGGATACGCCGCGTTCTTTCAGCCAGTTATTGTTCGTGCTGCCTTTGAGGAACCAGAGTAATTCATAGATGATTGACTTCAAGTGAAGCTTTTTAGTGGTCACCATGGGGAAGCCATCGGCTAAGTTAAAGCGCATCTGGTGGCCAAATACGGAGACCGTGCCGGTTCCGGTCCTGTCGGACTTTTGAACCCCCTTGGCGAGGACTTCTTTCATGAGATCGTGATATTGACGCATATAGATTGGCTAAAAGTGGTTATGTATTAACGAATTAAGGATAGCTTACTCGAATGTGGGCGACTTCACTCCCAAAGCCTTGTGAAGCTTGGGAGAGGTGGTTGTGTACTGGAGTTGAATCTGTTTTTCGGGGTTTAGGTATGCTGCTGCTGCAAAGGCAGCCAGAGCGGCCTCATGAAAGCCTGACAGAATCAATTTTTTCTTACCGGGGTAGACATTGATATCACCAACAGCGTAAATCCCAGGAGTACTGGTTTGAAATTTTTCTGTATCAACACAGATTTGTTTGCGATCGATATTCAGACCCCACTCTGCAATCGGACCCAACTTAGGAGAGAGTCCGTAAAACACTAAAAGATCATCGAGTGGAATCTGTTTTGCTTCACCATCAATATTGGTGAAGGTGATCTCAGAAAGCAGGCCATCTTTTTCTTCGTAAGCAGTAACTTGCCCAATTAACAATTGCATCTGATTACTGGCGCATAGCTCACGCATTCCCGCAATCGATTTTGGCGCAGCCTTAAAATCATCACGACGATGAATTAAGGTAACGCTGGCTGCAATTTCAGAAAAATGAATTGCCCAATCCAGAGCTGCATCACCACCACCGCAAATCACAATTCGCTTTCCCGCGAATTGCTCAGGATTTTTAACATGATAGAAAAGTTGTTTCCCTACAAAGGCATTAATACCTTCAAGGTTAATGGTGCGAGGCTGAAAAGCCCCAACACCACCAGCAATAAATACAGATCTACTCAGAAAGTGATTGTCTTGCGAGGTGCTAATCAGAAAGCGGCCATCGGCTTGGGGTTCAAGCGTACTAACCTCTTGACCCAGATGAAATTGAGCCTTAAAGGGTTCAATCTGTTTGAGTAAGTTGTTGGTAAGTTCGCGACCAGTACACACTGGAATCGCAGGAATATCGTAGATAGGTTTATCTGGATAAAGCTCGATGCATTGACCGCCTACCTCTGGTAGCGAATCAATCACATGCGCTTTAATTTCTAAGAGGCCTAATTCAAAAACCTGAAAGAGACCCACAGGACCGGCGCCAATGATGACGGCATCGGTTTCTATAGGTTTATTCAACACCAATTTCTTTGGCTAGAAAATTACTTTACTAGCTGATCAAGTTTGTTTTTAACGTCTTTCCATTCTTCAGCATCTGGGAGAGCTGCTTTGGACTTAGTAATCGAAGTCCAAGAAGGGGAAAGTTCAGCGTTGAGTTTGATGAATGACTGTTGATCACCAGGAACATCATCTTCAGCGTAAATAGCGTTAACAGGACACTCTGGAACACAAACTGCGCAATCGATACACTCATCTGGGTCAATCACTAAAAAATTAGGACCTTCACGAAAGCAGTCAACTGGGCAAACATCAACGCAGTCAGTGTATTTGCAACGGATACAGGCTTCGGTAACAACGTAAGTCATGGTGTTTTGTTTCAAGAGCCCCAAAAAGCCGGGTGCTTAGTTATAAAACCTCAATTTTAGCTGAAATAGCCTATTTTTCAGGCGAAAGGGTCTATTTAGTTGAGGTAAAGTTCCCAATATGAATACACAGCACAATAGCCCAGTTAATCAGCAAAAACCCAAGATTTTGGTGGCAAGAGCCATTTTTCCAGAGGCATTAGCCAAATTAGAGGAATCTTTTGAGGTGAGATCCAATCAGGAGGATCGGATTTTTAGCCCTGAAGAGTTGCAAAAAGAACTCTCTGGGGTTGTAGGGGCTTTAGTTGCAGGTAGTGAAAGAATTGATGCAAATGCCTTAATGCATGCCAAGGATCTGAAAGTTGTGGCCAATATTTCTGTGGGATATAACAATTTTGATGTGCCGACCATGACTGCTGCTGGTGTAATTGCAACCAATACGCCAGATGTTTTAACTGATACAACAGCTGACTTTGGTTTTGCTTTATTGATGGCAACCGCAAGGCGTATAACTGAATCTGAGCACTGGGTACGGGCAGGACAGTGGGACAAGTGGTCCATTGTGAATAATCCCCTTGGTATGGATTTGCATCACAGTACAGTAGGCATTATTGGTATGGGCCGAATTGGTCAAGGCATCGCCAAGCGCGCATTGGGTTTTGGGGTGAATGTGATTTATCACAATCGCAGTCATTTATCAGAGGCTGATGAAAGAGCCTGTGGCGCAAAGTATGTTTCTAAAGAAGAATTACTTCGCACCGCTGATCACGTAGTTCTAGTGTTGCCTTATAGCGCCGAGAGTCATCATACGATTGGCGCCAAAGAAATTGCTCTCATGAAACCAACGGCAACCCTGATAAACATTGCTCGTGGTGGCATTGTGGATGATGCAGCTCTGGCTCAAGCCCTAAAGGAAAAAAGAATCTTTGCAGCTGGCTTAGATGTATTCGAAGGCGAGCCCAAAGTGCACCCCGAGCTATTGAAATTGGCTAACGTAGTACTTGCTCCGCACATTGCGAGTGCTACAGAAAAAACACGTAGAGCGATGGTGGATTTGGCGGTAGATAACTTACGTGCAGTGCTTGCAGGAAAAAAACCACCCAGCCTTATTAACGCCGAAGTTTATAAAACTTAGTAAAAATAAAGCCGAGCATTACTCGGCTTTATTTATTGGAGATAACTCCGAATATCCAATGTTTACTCAGCATCAATTTCTTCTGGCAATTCGCGTAACGCTAATTCAATACCGCCGAATTTTCCAGCAACCCAGTTATAGACTTTGCAGGCGATCCACAACAATCCAAACCCGAGCAGGGCATTGAGAATGAGTGCGGATAACACAGTAAATCCTGGGATAGCACCGTCACGAATGAAGGCTACAAACAAAGCCAACAATACGATTGGTACAGAGAAGCAGAGGTAAACCAAAACTAAGGTTTTGGCGGTATGCATTGGGTCTAGAAAGACGAGTTCTTTTTTGCTAAGTTTCATGATGACGCAATCTTAAAGCAGTCCATCAAAAAGCGCTATATCTACCCAGTCTCCAGCGGCAACATTTCCTTGCTCATGACCTAGGATCACAAAGCAGTTGGCCTCACTCATCGAGCGCAAAATTCCAGCACCTTGGCTGTCAGTTAGCCTTACTGCTGGTTTGCCATCGACTCCACGTCCTAGAATAGCGCGTTGAAATTCTGTACGACCTGGTTTTTTTCGAATGGGAACTTCGGCAATGGCCTGGGTAAGAGGTGGCTCAGTCTGATTGGCACCATTGAGCTGTAGAAGTGCTGCTCGGACAAATTGATAGAAGGTCACCATGACTGCTACGGGATTACCGGGTAGGCCAAAGAAGAGTGTTTTGCGAGCAGGAGATTTTTCAGCGACTGGTTTGAGAACTCCAAACGCCATAGGGCGTCCTGGGCGCATGGCGATTTTCCAGAAACCGACATCGCCTAACTCTTGCATGATCTGTTTTGTGAAATCTGCTTCACCAACCGAAACGCCCCCAGAAGAAATCAATACATCTGCTTTGCTAGCGGCATCGATAAAGGCTTGCTTCAAAAGGGTGGGATCATCGCGCACAATGCCGCAGTCAATGATCTCTAAATTCAGGCGATTAAGTAAACCAGTAAGGCTGTAGCGATTGCTGTCATATATGCTGCCTGCATCTAATGCTTGGCCTAGCGCACGCAATTCATCACCGGAAGACAGAATAGCTACTTTGAGTTTGCGCTTTACAGGTAAGGAGGCAATGCCAAGTGATGCGGCTAGACCTAGATCAGAAGGGCGCAGTAAGCGGCCGGCAGCAATTGCGGGTTTGTCCTTTTGAAGGTCCTCGCCACGTAGGCGTCTGTTCTCGCCAGGCTTTAATTGATCTTGCTTGAATTCAATTACATTCTCATCTTTGTCACTTGTGAATTCTTGTGGAATGACGGTATCGCAGCCAGTGGGCATTAGTGCGCCCGTCATGATCTTGAGGCATTCCCCAGGACCAATGCTGCCCTCAAAGGGTTTGCCGGCAAGCGCTGTACCAATCACTCTTAAGGTGATGGCCGTGCTGTTGGTGTCGAGACATTTGCCATCAAATGCAAAACCATCCATGGCCGAATTGTCTGCAGCCGGAACATCGATGGGTGAAAGTAAATCGGCTGCCAATATCCGATTAATCGCTTGATCCAATGCAATATTTTCAATATCTGCAGGATCATTAATCGTCTTAGCTTCTTCAATGAGATCTTCTACCAACGCGGCAATTGCCTTGCGTGCGTCATCCACATGTAGTGACGAGGTCAAGAGAATAGGTTGGTTTGGGGAATGACTCATGCTGATACTTCTTCTAGTGACTTTAGCTCATCAGGGGTATTTATATTGGCAAATACCTGTGGATCTTTAAAAACCACAGTGCTATTTCTCAACCCTTTAAACCAGCGATCAATTTTGAGATCCCCTTTTTGGAGAAATTGATTCAATGAATCTTGCAAGTTACTACGCATAAGACAAAAAACAGGCTGTGCCCATACTTTACCATCCGCTTCTTTGGTAGAGGCGTACACCAATTCAAAATCCCCTCGCTCCATCTCGGTAATTAATAACTCTGCGAGATTATTGGGTAGCAAGGGTGAGTCGCAAGGTGAAGTTAGGAGATAAGCCGTCTTGCAGGACTTCAAGCCTACAGAGAAGCCTGCTAACGGCCCTGAAAAATCTGGCGTTTCATCCATGATCACTGGATACCCATAGCTCGCATACTTTGTGATGTTGCGGTTGGCATTAATCACAATGGTTTGTACCTGGGGCTTGAGTTTTACGATAGCTGACTCGATGAGTGGTTTACCGTGAAAAGGGATTAAGCCTTTATCAATGCCACCCATGCGTTGTGCTCTCCCGCCAGCAAGTATGAGTCCAGTAATGTCTTCAGTAGAAATCATTAACCACCAATGTAAGACATTTCAACCTTGCGGTTACCAGATAACAGATTCGCGGTATGCGAACCTCGAATTTCTGAATAGTGATCATTGCGAGTTGACCAGGTATTCATTACCGCATTAGCGATTTCTAAATCACTCTTGCTGGAGCGCAATAGGGTTTTGAAATCAAAACCTTCATTGGCAAAAAGGCAGAGATACATTTGCCCATCAGTCGAGATGCGCGCTCTAGAGCATTCATGACAGAACGTTTGAGTAACACTGGAGATCACGCCAATCTCGCCAGAGCCATCGACATAGCGCCAACGCTGTGCAACTTCGCCGGTGTAGTTGGCTTCAACAGGCTCCAGAGGAAAGGCTTCATGAATCCTGGCAATGACTTCTTTGGATGGAAGTACCTGCTCCATATTCCAGCCATTAGAGCTACCCACATCCATAAATTCAATAAAACGCAGAATGACGCCACTACCTTTAAAGTGCTTAGCCATTGCAACAATCTCATGATCGTTGGTACCTTTTTTCACCACCATATTGACTTTGATGTTCTGGAAGCCTGCTTCTTGTGCTGCGGCAATTCCATCAAGTACATCGGCGACTGGGAAATCGACATCATTCATTTTCTTGAAGATCGCATCATCCAACCCATCAAGACTTACTGTCAATCTTTGGAGGCCGGCTGCTTTTAGAGCGGTAGCTTTCTTGCGCAAGATGCTGCCGTTAGTCGTTAAGGTTAGATCAAGCGGCTTACCTTCAGTCGTCTGAATTTTTGCCAACATCTCAATCAGCACTTCTAAATTCTTGCGTAGCAAAGGCTCGCCACCAGTCAGTCTAATTTTTTCAACGCCTAATGTGGCGAAGATAGAAGTGAGGCGAGTGATTTCTTCAAAACTCAGCAATTCTTTATGAGCTAAGTAAGGATAGTTTTGGTCAAACACTTCCTTAGGCATGCAATAGGTACAGCGGAAGTTGCAGCGATCAGTCACTGAGATACGGAGATCTCTTAGGGTGCGTCCCCGAGTGTCTTTCGTATGGCCGTGAGGAGTGACGAGTTCGGCACCAATGGGTGGCGTTAGGCCTTTGCCTTCGTCTATTCGAATGGGGATTACTTTTTCAACCATATACGCAATTATGGCTGTGAAACGGGGTTTCTGCCAAACCGCCAAATATCCTTTTGGGATAAATGGCAGTCTGGAGAAAAAGCTTCAATAAGCGTTAAACCGTTTTTTCTTGGCCGCCGGTTTCTACTAAAACCATTGGGCCATCATGAAGACTAACAGCCGGTTTAGGTGCTCTGCCCAAGTTATGAGCAACAGGCTCTGCCTGAATCTGACTTTGAGCATCAGCATGCTTTGAAGAGTCGGTAGCGACCCAAATCATGCCGGCTGATTGCACAACGCTGTGCAATGGAGTTTCTTCAAGCGCCTGGAAGGCAATCTTAGGAAGCTCTGGTGCAGGTTTGGCAATTACTTCTAACGTGGCAGCCGCAACAGCAACTGGTGCTGGAGTGGATGCGGGAGCAGAGTTTTGTGCAGGACGATTTGATTGACGTGGAGCACGTGGTGCGCGCTCTTGCCTTTCTTGTTTCTCTGCTACAGGTTTTGCGTTGCCAAAGCTGTTCGCGATGTTCTGAATTGGCATGCTTGCTGATGCGCCAGCCATTCCTACAGGAGGGCCTGCAAATGGACTTGCTGACACAGCAGTTGCTGGTGTATTAGCAACATCATTGCCACCTTCAGTACGCTCGCCACGTTGACCACGACCACGACCACGACGGTTGCGACCACGACCACGACGCTCTTCACCCTCAGCGCCTGGAGTAGTTTCGCTACCAGGAGCGGCTTCAGTTGCAGGCGTTACTGCTGCTGGATTAGCTTGATTACGGTTCGCATCTTGACGTTCTGGCTTCGGACCATTTTGATTGCCCTGGTTACGATTGCCGTTACGGTTGTTGCGGTTGCGATTGTTGTTAGCACCTTCTGTTGGAGTACCTTCAGCTGCAGCTGCTGCTGGGCGCTCAGTACGCTCGCCACGACGGTTGCGACCACGATTGCGATCGTTACCATTGCGGCCTTGATTGCGGCCACGTGGGTTGCTTGGTGCAGGCTTCTCTTCAACTGCTGGGGATGAGGAGAACAGCTTCTTGATAAATCCAAAGAGACCGCCAGAACTTTCAGTCACCACTTTTTCAGTACGTGCAGGACGTGGCTGACTGACTGGTGCAGGTTGTGTTGGAGTGATACCTTTAACTGCTGCTTCTGGACGTACTTTTACATCCGCATCTTTTTTGCTAACGGTCGTGTCTGTCTCAAGCTCACGAGCAGCTTCTTCCGCCATCACATAGCTAGCCTTTTGGTCATCAAGACGTGGGTCGTCATGACGCAAACGCTCAAGTTTGTAATGCGGAGTTTCTAAATGCTTGTTGGGAACCATCAAGACATTCACTTTGAAGCGAGTCTCGATCTTGATGACTTCAGCACGTTTTTCATTCAGGAGGAAGGCAGCCACTTCGACTGGCACCTGTGTATGAATCGCTGCTGTGTTTTCCTTCATCGCTTCTTCTTGGATGATGCGCAGAACTTGCAAGGCAGAAGATTCAGTATCGCGAATGTGGCCAGTGCCGTTACAACGTGGGCAGGTTACATGGCTACCTTCGGATAACGCAGGACGCAAGCGCTGACGAGACATTTCCATCAAGCCAAACTTGGAGATTTTGCCCATCTGAACGCGAGCACGATCATGACGCAGAGCATCGCGTAAACGGTTCTCAACATCTTTTTGTGCTTTGCTCGATTCCATGTCAATGAAGTCGATCACGATCAAGCCACCCAAGTCACGCAAACGCGCTTGACGGGCGATTTCATCAGCAGCTTCTAAGTTGGTGCGAGTAGCAGTCTCTTCGATATCAGAGCCACGGGTTGCACGTGCTGAGTTGACATCTACTGAAACCAAGGCTTCAGTGTGGTCGATCACGATTGCGCCACCAGATGGCAATGGCACAGTGCGTGAGTAAGCAGTTTCGATTTGATGCTCAATCTGGAAACGAGAGAACAAAGGCACATCGTCTTGATAGCGCTTTACTCGTGGCAAATTGTCAGGCATCACTACAGACATAAATGCTGCAGCTTGTTCGTAGATGTCATCGGTATCGATGAGAATCTCACCAATATCAGGCTGGAAGTAATCACGAATCGCGCGAATCACTAAGCTAGATTCGAGGTAGATCAGCAATGGGGCGGAGTTGCCTTTGGCAGCTTCATCAATCGCTTTCCACAATTGCATGAGGTAACTTAAGTCCCACTGCAATTCAGTGGCGTCACGACCAATACCAGCGGTACGAGCAATGATGCTCATGCCATCTGCCACTTCTAATTGAGCCATCGCTTCGCGGAGTTCTTGACGGTCTTCACCTTCAATACGGCGGGAAACGCCACCCCCTCGTGGGTTATTCGGCATGAGAACCAAATAACGGCCTGCCAAGGAGACAAAGGATGTAAGGGCTGCACCTTTTTGGCCGCGCTCTTCTTTTTCTACTTGAACAATAATTTCTTGACCTTCGCGTAAGGCATCCTTAATGGAGGCATTACGAACGTCGATACCTTCTTTAAAGTAAGTACGGGCCACTTCCTTAAATGGCAAAAAGCCATGACGCTCTTCGCCGTAATTGACAAAGCAGGCCTCAAGGGAAGGTTCAATACGGGTAATGACACCTTTGTAGATGTTGCCTTTGCGTTGTTCACGGCCGGCAGCTTCGATATCGATATCAATGAGTTTTTGACCATCAACGATGGCAACTCGCAACTCTTCTTGTTGAGTTGCATTAAACAACATGCGTTTCATAACACTCTCCTATGGGGGAGGGCGTCGTTGCGCGCTGCGTTAGGGGACAAGTTAGATACCACTTGGGACTAAGCCCAAGGCGGTTTATGAGTGTGGATCATGCAAATCTAGACATTTTTTGCCTAGTTCACCAGCTTAACTGTTGGTTAATATGGTGCCACACCTGACGATCGCCGCAGAGACCTCCTTTAGGTCATCAATGCAGGCGCGCGCCTGAAAACTGTCTTCTAATCGCGGGTCGCGGCATACGGCACACCAACCCTGCGCCTCATTAAACGGGGGAGGGGCAACCCCGGGAGTCTTTTAAAGGGCGACTCCAAGCTCCACGATTCAAACCTGACTTCAGGTTGGTCTCGGGCCAATAAATTGGCTAGAGCGTTGATTATACGGCACAAGTTGCGTGACAATGGGGTATTGTTGAGTCCCTTGTCATCCCCTGGTGGGGTCACAAGAAAGATAAATCATGAAATCCGAACCCATTTCCAAGCCCTTAAAGGTTAAAACGCCCACTACTTCAGCGCCTGCTGCAGTGCATCTTCAGACCATTGGTCCCGAAGAGGCCGGCCAACGCCTGGATAACTATCTATTGCGCTGGGCCAAAGGAGTTCCCAAAAGCCACGTTTACCGAATTATTCGATCTGGCGAGGTCCGGGTGAATAAAAAGCGGGCTGAACCAACCACCCGTCTGATTGAGGGTGATGTGGTCCGCCTCCCCCCAGTTCGAATTGCTGAACCGGCCCAAATGGCTGCGGTCAATAGTGCTCAAACTAAATCTCGGGCGCATGGCTACTCAGACAAAATGCCGATTCTTTTTGAGGATGAAGCACTCTTAATAGTCAATAAGCCAACGGGTTTAGCGGTGCATGGTGGCTCAGGCATCGCACTTGGTGTCATTGAGACCCTGCGTATTACCCGTCCAGAGCTCAAGTTTTTGGAATTAGTCCATCGCTTAGACCGTGACACATCAGGCGTTCTACTCTTGGCTAAAAAGCGAAGCGCTTTGGTGGAGCTGCATCGTCAAATACGTGAGGGCCAAACGGATAAGCGCTATTACTTGCTTGCACATGGTGAAATCGTACAAGGTGCCCAAACCATGCAACTCAAATATCCGCTGCATAAATATCTTCTGCCTAATGGCGAGCGCCGCGTTCGGGTAGATCCAGATGGATTACCAAGCCATACCGCTTTAAGAGTGACTAAAGCGCTTAAGCGCGAGGGTGCATCAATCACTCTCGCTGAGGCGCAACTGAAGACGGGACGCACTCATCAGATTCGGGTGCACTTGCAAAAATTGGGCCACGCAATTTTGGGTGATGATAAATATGGCTTTGAAGATTTGGATAAGGTAGTTAAATCCAAACGCTTATATCTACACGCTCATCTAGCTGGTTTTACTCATCCGCGTACTGGCGAAAAGATGCGGATTGAGTCGCCATTGCCCGCAGAATTTACCGCCATGATGAAAACCTTTGAGCAGTAAATATCAGAATGTCTCAAGCAAATAAATCGAATCGACCCTATGATCTGATTGTGTGGGATTGGGATGGGACCATCATGGATTCCACGCCAACCATCGTGCATTGTATTCAGCAAGCCTGTCGCGATTTGGGTTTTAAAGCGCCTGACGACACATTAGCGAGTTCAGTCATTGGTTTGGGAATTCAGGATTCATTGCGCAGAGCGGTTCCTTGGATAGAGCCGGCCCATTTTCCAAAGCTGACAGAGCGTTTTCGTTATCACTACTTGGCCAAAGATCATGAGCTCGATTTGTTTGTTGGCATACGAGAGCTTTTGGAAGAACTGCATGCTAAACAGTATTTACTAGCTGTTGCCACTGGAAAGTCGCGCGTCGGACTAGATCGCTCGCTTGGGCATCATCAGATCGGCCATCTCTTTCATGAGACTCGTACGGCTGACGAATCTTTTTCTAAGCCACATCCAGGAATGTTGCTTGAGCTGTCGGATGTGACTCAAGTACCGACTCGTCGCATGCTCATGATTGGGGACACAACCCACGACCTTGATATGGCAGCGAATGCTGGGGTCGATGCGGTAGCCGTGACTTATGGCGCTCACCCGCCCGATACTTTAAAAGCTTCACCATCATTAACGCATGTGGATGATGTCGCGCAACTCTCGCAATGGCTTAAAAATAACCTGCAACACTAAGGACGCAAAAAGATGGAAAACAACCCAAACCCGAATTGGGAACGTCAAGCTCTCGAACATCTCTTGTTGGAGAATTTAAAAGAGACTCGTAAAGCACGTCGTTGGAAAGCAGTACTGCGAGTACTTACCTTGCTAGTCATTGTTGGCGCATTGCTTTCGATATTTGACTTTCACCTTCCAGGCAAGGGCATGGGGGTAGAAAAGCACACTGCGTTGGTAACACTTGAAGGAGAAATTTCTTCCAGCTCGATGGCTAATGCGATGGATATCAATTCATCTTTACTAGCTGCATTCGAGAATGAACACAGTGCTGGGGTTGTGTTGCGCATTAATAGTCCTGGAGGTTCGCCAGTTCAAGCCGGCATGATCAATGATGAGATCCACCGCTTGCGCAAGCTCTATCCCAAAAAACCGTTTTATGTCGTTGTCGAGGATATCTGCGCATCTGGTGGTTACTACGTGGCAGTCGCTGCGGATCAAATCTTGGTTGATAAAGCCAGCTTGGTGGGATCCATTGGCGTGATCATGGAAGGCTTTGGTTTTACAGGCCTCATGGATAAGTTGGGCGTTACTCGTCGCATGATTACCTCGGGCTCTAATAAAGGCATGATGGATCCGTTTAGCAAAGAGAATCCAAAGCAAGTTGAAATGGTTAAGACGATGATTGATGAGATTCACCAGCAATTTATTACAGTGGTGAAAGAGGGCCGTGGCGATCGCTTAAAAGACGTACCAGATTTATTTTCTGGCCGTATTTGGAATGGCGAGCAAGCAGTCAAGATTGGTTTAGCTGATGGATATGGCACGGTAGATACCGTTGCCCGCGACATCTTTAAGGCGCCCGACATTCTGGACTACACCATGAAAGAGAATTTTGCTGAGCGTGTTGCTAAACGCTTTGGTGCTGAAGCTGGAACTGCTGCTGGCAAGGTGTTGGTAAAAACACCTGACCTTAAATAGAAATGAGACAAAAGTAAAACTAAAGCATTGAAGACTTAGGCCAGTAGTAGAAATACTGTTGGCCTATTTTGTAATGAAGCACAAGCAGCTTCATTCGGATACCGTTTACGCCAATCTGTAATTGAAAGAGTGGCAATCATTTCTGATGGCAGACTAAGGTCCACACCGAGGCATAGCAGGCTTTGTGGTGCCAACGAATGGATACAAGCCATGAGCATGGCAGTATTGCGATAGGGTGTCTCAATCCAAATTTGAGTTTGTTGTAATTTACGAGACTCAGCTTCGAGTTGCTTAAGTTTGGCAGTGCGCTCATGGGTGTCGTGAGGCAAGTACCCTTGAAACGCAAAGCGTTGGCCATTGAGTCCGCTTGCCATCAGACCTAACAAGATAGAGCTCGGTCCAACAAGTGGCTTCACTTGGGCGCCTAGCTTATGTGCCGCTAGCACTAACTCGGCACCAGGGTCTGCAACGCCAGGGACCCCTGCTTCAGACATCAAGCCCATATTATTTCCAGCAAGCAAAGGCTTGAGTAAATCAGCCGGTTTGACCACATCGCCATACTTGGCATTACGTGCAGCACCACGCCATTCACTCATTTGCATTTCTTGAATCGTGCATGCTAATGGAGAAACAGAATCAACCGCTTTTAATAATGCGCGTGCTGTCTTGGCATCTTCCACAATCCAGTGCCTTAGCGTGGCTGTTTGTGTAATCGTTTCAGATGGAAGTACCCAGGGTAATTGCTCAACGCGACCATCATCGCCCAAAGTATTGGGAACTAAATACAGGGTGCCGAGTTTGCTCATGAATTATTTTTTCTATTGATGCCAGTTATTAATTTTTGCTTTATGTTTTTGATGGAATTGCAAAGCCAGCATCACGTAACATGCTGGTTAATGCGATCAGTGGCAAGCCAATTAAAGCGGTTGGGTCATCACTTTTAATGGACTCTAACAGGCTAATGCCAAGACCTTCAGACTTGGCGCTGCCCGCACAATCATAAGGCTCTTCAGCTATTAGGTAAGCCTCTAGGGTGCTGTCTGGAAGTTTGCGAAAGGTGACTTCAGTAGGAACGCATAACGTGGTTTGGGTGTCACCCTTCATCAAACATAGCGCTGTTTGAAAAGTCACCGCTTGACCACGCATGAGTTGTAGTTGCGCTAAGGCTCTTTCAAAATTACCAGGCTTACCAATCGCTGCACCGCAAAGATCGGCAACTTGATCAGAGCCAATGACCCAAGCTTCAAGATGCTCTTTAGCAACTGCAGCTGCTTTTGCTTGAGCAAGTCGGAGTGCTAAATCAAGAGTGCTCTCTCCAGAAAGTGGGGTTTCATCTACCTTTGGTGAGATGACTTCAAATGGGATGCGTAGGCGCTCTAAAAGTTCGCGGCGGTATACCGAAGTGGATGCCAAGATGAGTCTTGGATTTTGGGGTGTATTAGTGGGGGTGCTCATTTTGCTGTGCTTTCTATGGCGCCTTCATTTAGACTGATGTCATGAATCGTAATCAAGTTTTACCTCAAGTTGAGCTATCTGCAGAGCCAAGCGCTTTAAAGAGGGTGGATTTTTGTGCTCCACAGTCCTATAAAGGTGCTGGTTTTTTAAGCATGTCAGATATCCCAAGAGTGGCTCAGGAGGCTTCAACCGTCAATCTGGCCGATGGCTTCAATTGGTTAGCAGAGACCTATTTTGAAGATTCACCGGGTAGTGAGCCTCATCAAATCCTCGAATTAGCCCTAAAAGGGCGCCTGCATCTGGTCTGTCAGCGCTGTTTACAAGATTGCGCGGTGGAGTTGGATGAAAAACGTCGATTTATTCTAGTTTTGACAGATTCTGAGGCAGATGAATACCCTCTTGAGGATGAGGAGCAAGAGCCTCTGGTCGTAAATCAGCACTTCAACCTCCTGGAAACCATGGAGGATGAGGTTTTGCTGTCTTTACCTCTGATTCCAAAGCATCCAGATGGGTTTTGTGAACCTCATAAATCTACCTTTGGGGATGAGGCTGATGAGGAGCCGTCAAATGAGCGGGAAAACCCCTTTAACATATTGAAAAATATGAAGAAAAACTGAAATTAGGGGTCTGATTTCAGTTGTTGTTTAAAGTATCTTTTGTCAATAAATCAAGCGTTTAGGCGCATTTCCATGCTAGAATATTGCCTTGCTTAGGAGTTCAATATGGCCGTTCAACAAAACAAAAAATCACCTTCCAAACGTGGCATGCACCGTGCACACGACTTCTTGACCGCACCTGCTACGGCTGTTGAAGCCACAACTGGTGAGGCTCATTTGCGCCACCACATTTCACCTAACGGCTACTATCGTGGTCGTAAAGTTGTTAAAACTAAAAACGACTAATTTTTTAGTCTAAACAGATAGAAGCGGCTCCAGTAAAAGCCGCTTTTTTCTTGGATAAATCACTTGCAGCAATCAATGAGCTTATGAGCGTTACTCTTGCTATTGATGCCATGGGCGGAGATCATGGAGTCGTCGTGACGGTTCCGGCTGCCTGCGATTTTTTAGAAAAACACGCTGATGTGAAGATTGCCCTCGTTGGCGATCCCGATTTAATCAAGCAAGCCTTGAGTAAATCTCCCAAAGCTCCTATGGAGCGCATTCAAATTATTCCTGCTAGTGAAGTTGTCTTGATGGATGATCCCATTGAGATTGCTCTGCGTCGCAAAAAAGATTCCTCTATGCGCGTTGCCATTATGCAAGTGAAGGAGGGCGCCGCCGATGCAGTGATTTCTTCTGGCAATACTGGTGCACTCATGGCGATCTCTCGCTACATTCTCAAAACGCTTGATGGCGTTGATCGTCCTGCGATTGCTACCGCCATCCCTAATGAATTAGGGCGCGGTACAACTATGCTGGATCTTGGCGCAAATGCTGACTGCGAGCCAATGCATTTGGTGCAGTTTGCCCAGATGGCAAACGTGATGGTGCAAGTGGTGGATGGCAAAGAAAACCCTTCAATTGGCCTTCTCAATATTGGTGAGGAAGTAATTAAAGGCAATGAGGTTGTTAAGCAAACCGGCGAGTTACTGCGCAAAACCTCTTTAAACTTTTATGGCAACGTAGAGGGCAATGATATTTTTAAGGGCACAACTGATATTGTGGTCTGCGATGGCTTTGTTGGTAACGTAGTTCTTAAAGC
Source organism: Polynucleobacter sp. MWH-S4W17 (assembly GCF_018687535.1). Classification (NCBI taxonomy): domain Bacteria; kingdom Pseudomonadati; phylum Pseudomonadota; class Betaproteobacteria; order Burkholderiales; family Burkholderiaceae; genus Polynucleobacter; species Polynucleobacter sp. MWH-S4W17. Next base: position 396,003 of record NZ_CP061295.1, read on the forward strand.
CAGTGAAGGTTTAGCAAAAATGATGAGCGGTTTGATTCGCTCGGAATTTAATCGCTCATGGCTTACTAAGTTGATGGCGATCTGTGCGATGGTGCCACTACTAAGGGTACGTAAGCGGGTTGATCATCGCCGTTATAACGGTGCAGTATTGTTGGGTTTACGTGGTTGTGTGATTAAGAGTCATGGTTCTGCTGATCGCTTTGCATTTGGCTTTGCCTTGGATCGCGCCTATGAGGCAGCTAAGAACCGCATGGTAGAGCGCATTGCTGCAGCCTTTGTGGTGGAGACAAAAGTATGAGTATTTTTGCAAGAGTAGCCGGTACCGGAAGCTATCTTCCTGAGTTGCGCTTAACTAACCAAGATTTAGTCGAGCGCCTTGCCAAAACTGGCCTAGAGACCAGTGATGAGTGGATTAAGACGCGAAGCGGTATTTCTGCACGTCACTTTGCCGCTGAAAATGAGTTGACTAGTGATCTGGCCGTCAAGGCAGCACAAGCTGCATTGATTAGTGCTGGTATTACCTCTGAAGATTTGGACCTCATCATTTTGGCCACTTCAACCCCAGATCATTTGGGCGGCTTTCCAAGTACTGCTTGCGTAGTGCAAGACAAATTAGGTGCGCACACTGCTTGTGCTGCTTTCGATGTGCAAGCAGTCTGCGCTGGCTTTACTTATGCGCTTGCTATTGCAGATGCGTTTATTCGTTCCGGTTCATACAAAAAAGTATTGGTGATCGGTGCTGAGACCTTCTCGCGTATTCTGAATTTCCAAGACCGTGGCACTTGTGTCTTGTTTGGTGATGGTGCTGGAGCTATTGTGCTTGAGGCTTCTAAAGAGGCGGGTATTCTTTCTACTGCATTACATGCTGACGGCAGTCAACGCGATATTTTGTGTGTTCCTGGGCGTGCTGGTAATGGCGAAGTGCATGGTTCCCCATTTATGATCATGGATGGTCCAGCGGTCTTTAAGCTTGCTGTGAAGGTCTTGGAGCAGGTAGCTCACGAGGCACTCGAAAAAGCGAACCTTAAGGCTGAGCAAATCGACTGGCTAGTACCGCATCAAGCCAACATTCGCATTATGGAAGGCACGGCTAAAAAGATGGGTATGTCCATGGATAAGGTGATCGTTACCGTGCATGAGCATGGCAATACTTCGGCTGCATCCATTCCATTGGCATTAGATGCTGGCGTACGCTCTGGGCAGATTCAGCGTGGACAACATCTCTTGCTAGAGGGTGTTGGCGGCGGGTTTGCTTGGGGTGCGGTTGCGATTAAATACTAAGGGCAGCACACTATTTTTATTTATTCATCTCTTTAATTTCTTTTTAGCGAATTAATCACATGACATTTGCATTTGTATTTCCTGGTCAAGGCTCTCAATCTGTTGGCATGCTCAATTCCATTTCTGAGCGCCCAGAAGTGCGCGCAACATTGCAAGAGGCTTCTGAGGCATTGGGTGAAGACGTTGCAAAGCTCATTTCTGAAGGCCCTGCTGAGGCACTGTCATTAACCACGAATACTCAGCCTGTGATGTTGACTGCGGGCGTTGCTTTTTATCGAGCCTGGTTAGCAGTAGGTGGATCTGCGCCCAAGGTAATGGCGGGTCATAGCCTTGGTGAGTACTCTGCCTTGGTTGCATCTGGCGTTATTTCTTTTAAAGATGCTGTTCCATTGGTGCGCTTTCGTGCTGAAGCAATGCAAACTGCTGTGCCGGTTGGTACGGGCGGCATGGCTGCGATCCTCGGTTTGGATGATGCCGCGGTGATTCAGATTTGCGCTGAAGCAAGTGCTGTTGCTGGCGGAGTTGTTGAGGCCGTGAATTTCAATGCTCCCGGTCAAGTAGTGATTGCTGGTGCAAGTGATGCTGTTACTAAAGCATGTGAGCTATTAAAAGTGGCTGGTGCTAAACGTGCATTGCCATTGCCAGTATCTGCACCATTTCACTCTTCTTTATTGCAACCCGCTTCTGAAAAGCTCAAAGGCTATTTAGCCAATATCGAATTTAAAGCCCCCACGATTTCTGTGATCAACAACGTTGATGTTGAAATTTTGAATGATCCGATTGCAATTAAAGATGCCCTAGTGCGTCAAGCCGCCAAGCCTGTGCGCTGGCAGGAAACTATTCAGGCTATGGCTTCTCAAGGTATTACTCAGGTAGTGGAGTGTGGCCCTGGCAAAGTATTAGCAGGCCTTACCAAGCGCATTAATGATCAAGTGACTGGTGTGCCAGTATTTGACGAAGCTAGCTTGAATGAAGTTCTGGCAAGCTTGAAATAAAACAAGATTAAAGAAATATAGAACTGAGCGGAAAACAAATATGAATCTCGACTTAAGCGGACAAATTGCCCTAGTAACTGGCGCCTCACGCGGTATCGGTCAGGCAATTGTGGATGAGCTGGTGAAGTGTGGTGCCAAGGTAATTGGAACTGCTACATCCGAGAGTGGAGCTAAAGCGATTGATGAGCGTTTAAAAGCTTCAGGCGGTGCTGGCAAGGTATTGGATGTAACCACCCCAAATGCTTGTGAAGAAATTATTGATCTGATCGTCAAAGAGTATGGCGGCATCAATATCTTGGTGAATAACGCTGGCATCACTCGCGACAATTTAGCAATGCGCATGAAGTCTGATGAGTGGACTGATGTGATTGATACCAACCTCAGTTCAGTCTTCCGTCTTTCTCAAGCAGTGATGCGTCCCATGATGAAGGCCCGTGGTGGCCGCATTATTAATATCACTTCGATTGTTGGCCATATGGGTAATCCTGGTCAGGCAAATTACGCAGCTGCAAAAGCGGGTGTTTCTGGAATGACCCGTGCCTTAGCCCGTGAAATTGGTAGCCGCAATATCACTGTGAATTGCGTAGCTCCTGGATTTATCGATACTGATATGACCCGCGCTTTGAGCGAAGAGCAGCAAAATACCCTAAAAGTGAACATTCCTTTAGCGCGTTTGGGTAGTCCAGAGGATGTCGCTCAAGCGGTAGCCTTTTTGGCTTCTCCAGCGGCTGGCTACATTACGGGTAATACCCTACACGTCAATGGCGGACTCTATTTAGCCTAACGGCAAAGCCAGGATTTGGTCATTTTTAGGCGAATTTGCTAATTCGGTCCGCCAAACTGATAAAATCCTTTCATCGTTTTTACAACCCCTGGGGAAATTAATGGACAACATCGAACAACGCGTTAAGAAAATCGTCGCTGAGCAATTAGGCGTCGCAGAAGGAGACATCAAGAATGAATCTTCTTTCGTGAACGACTTGGGCGCTGACTCTCTTGACACTGTTGAGCTGGTTATGGCTTTGGAAGACGAATTTGGCATCGAAATTCCTGATGAGGAAGCTGAAAAGATCACCACAGTTCAGCTCGCGATCGACTTCGCTACATCAAAAGCTCAGGGTTAATTCCCTAGCCTAGGTATTACTGTGTCAGTATCAAATGGCCGACGCCGGGTAGTAGTTACCGGCCTTGGTCTTATATCACCTGTTGGTAATTCGGTTGATGTAGCTTGGTCTAATTTGCTCGCGGGCAAATCAGGCATTGCTACTATCACCAAGTTCGACCACACTCCGCTTAGCGTTCATTTCGCTGGAGAGGTGAAAGATTTCAATGTCGAAGAATATGTTTCTGCCAAAGAGGCACGCCATATGGATACCTTTATCCATTACGGCATTGCTGCTGGTACGCAAGCTATTCGCGACAGTGGTTTAGAGATCACTGAACAAAACGCTGAGCGCGTAGGCGTCATGGTGGGCTCCGGTATCGGTGGTTTACCAATGATTGAAGAAACGGGCGCTGAGTTATTGGCTCGTGGCCCTCGTCGTATCTCGCCTTTCTTTGTTCCAGGCTCCATCATCAACATGATTTCTGGCCACCTCAGCATTTTGTTTGGCCTCAAAGGTCCAAACGTGGCTGCAGTAACAGCCTGTACAACGGGTTTACACAGCATTGGATTGGCTGCACGCTTAATTCAGTACGGTGATGCTGATGTCATGGTTGCTGGCGGTGCTGAATCCACTATCTCTGCATTAGGGGTTGGTGGCTTTGCTTCTGCAAGAGCGCTTTCTACACGCAATGATGATCCTGCAACTGCATCACGCCCTTGGGATAGAGACCGTGATGGTTTTGTTCTGGGTGAGGGCGCAGGCGTAGTGGTGATTGAAGAGTATGAGCACGCTAAAGCCCGTGGCGCAAAAATTTATTGCGAATTACTGGGCTTCGGTATGAGCGGTGACGCTTATCACATGACTGCCCCAAATATGGATGGTCCCCGTCGTTGTATGGTCAATGCAATGCGCGATGCTGGCCTCAACGCTGACCAGATTCAATATATCAATGCTCACGGTACTTCCACGCCGTTGGGTGATAAGAACGAAACTGGCGCTATTAAGGCTGCTCTTGGTGACCACGCTAAGAAGACTTTAATTAACTCCACCAAGTCGATGACTGGTCACCTATTGGGTGGGGCAGGCGGCTTGGAGTCAGTTTTCACGATTTTGGCTCTTCATAACCAAAAATCACCACCTACTATCAATATCTTCAATCAAGATCCTGAGTGCGACCTGGACTACTGCGCCAATACCGCTCGAGACGTGAAAATCGACCATGCAGTCAAAAACAATTTTGGCTTTGGGGGTACTAACGGTACCTTGATTTTTGGCAAACTGACCTAATATTCTTAATATCTTCATTGTTGGTTTTCACCAAGTGGGTCTATAGCTTTATGAAAAAGTACTTAATTGCGCTCTTGGCTATTTTTGGTCTAGGGCAAGTCGCGTTTATTCCGCCTGCGTTAGCTCAAACCCCTCGAGTCATTATTCCTGACTTTGCGGATTTGGTTGAGCGCGCCAGTCCTGCGGTCGTCAATATTCGCACCACTGAAAAAGTGGTAGTGCAGCAAGCGCAAGGTGGCATTCCGGGAATGCCAGAAGATCAAGCCGAATTCTTCCGCCGTTTCTTTGGCGTACCTATTCCGGGAATTCCAAATGGACCTAAACCAGCGCAACCTAATCCAGGCAAGCCGCAAGAAGCAGATCGTGGCGTAGGCTCCGGTTTCATTATCGAATCTAATGGTTTGATTTTGACTAACGCTCACGTTGTTGAAGGTGCCACCACTATCTATGTGACCCTGACTGATAAGCGCGAGTTCAAAGCAAAGTTACTCGGCATGGATAAGCGTACCGATGTTGCAGTCGTCAAAATTGAAGCGCGTGATTTACCAAAGCTACCTTTGGGTGATTCATCTAGGGTGCGTGTAGGTGAATGGGTGCTTGCAATCGGCTCCCCGTTCGGCCTTGAGAACACGGTAACTGCAGGGATTGTGTCGGCCAAGAGTCGCGATACGGGTGACTACTTACCTTTTATTCAGACTGATGTAGCCGTGAATCCAGGAAACTCTGGCGGCCCACTTTTAAATACTGCTGGTCAAGTGATTGGTATCAACTCACAAATATTTAGTCGCTCTGGTGGCTATATGGGCATCTCTTTTGCAATTCCGATTGATGAGGCAATGCGTGTGGCAGATCAATTGCGTACTAATGGCAAGATGACTCGCGGCCGAATTGGCGTTGCTTTAGGCGAGATGACAAAAGAAGTTGCTGAGAGTCTGGGTTTAGGTAAGCCTCGCGGAGCATATGTACGCAATGTTGAGCCAGGTGGACCAGCAGCAGCTGGTGGCATTGAAGCAGGGGATGTGATTCTTGGTTTCAACGGGCGCGATATTTCTAAATCAACCGACTTACCCAGAGTAGTTGGCGAAACGAAGCCAGGCACTTCGGTGCCAGTGCAAGTTTGGCGTAAAGGGGGAACCCGTGATTTAACGGTTACCGTAACCGATACCGAATCTACTCAGGCAGCCAATAAAAAGGCAGATGCCCCTGCGGCAAATGGCAATGGCGCCAATACCCTAGGGGTTGTTGTTGGTGAGCTATCGGATAACAAAAAGAAGGATTTGAATATCAAGGGTGGGGTTGAAGTGACCGGTTTAGGGGATGGCCCTTTAGCAAAGGCGGGGATTCGACCGGGTGACGTCATTATTCGGGTGGCAGATGCCGATATTACGAGCATTAAGCAGTTTGAGGCTCTAATTAAGGGTTTGGACGCCAATAAGGCTGTACCGGTCTTTATCCGCCGCTCTGATAGCACTTTAGTTGTTCCTGTAAGGCCTAAATAACCCCATTTTGGGCCTAAAAAAGGGGTTTGGCGCCTTTTTGGCGCCACCCATTACAATCACTTTAAGACGACTTTTTGCAGCGCATCATCGTGGTGCGTTCTGACAAGGCGTTTTTTGAATGACCTATTAAGACGCTATGGATTTAATCCGCAATTTTTCTATCATCGCCCATATCGATCACGGCAAATCGACGCTTGCTGATCGCATTATTCAGCTCTGCGGCGGCCTCTCCGACCGTGAAATGGAAGCCCAAGTTCTAGACTCAATGGATATTGAGCGTGAGCGCGGCATCACCATTAAGGCGCAAACCGCAGCTTTAAATTACAAAGCCAAAGACGGCAAAATTTACCACATCAACCTGATTGACACACCGGGACACGTTGACTTCTCTTATGAGGTTAGTCGCTCTTTGTCTGCCTGTGAAGGTGCTTTGTTAGTCGTAGATGCCAGTCAAGGTGTTGAGGCGCAAACCGTTGCCAACTGTTACATGGCGCTTGAGTTGGGCGTTGAGGTTGTACCAGTACTGAATAAGATTGACTTGCCGCAAGCTGATCCTGAGCGCGCTAAAAAAGAAATTGAAGATGTCATTGGTATTGATGCTTCTGAAGCAGTTACTTGCTCAGCCAAGACTGGCTTGGGCGTTGCGGACGTGATCGAAGAAATGATCGCCAGGGTGCCGCCGCCAAAGGGTAATGCAGAAGATCCATTGCAAGCCTTGATTATTGACTCCTGGTTTGACAACTACGTAGGCGTAGTCATGTTGGTGCGTGTTGTGAATGGCACTTTAAAACCAAAAGAAAAAATTACCTTGATGGCCAATGGTTCAAGCCATTTAGTCGAGCATGTAGGTGTCTTTAGCCCAAAGTCAGTAGATCGTCCAGAGTTATCTGCCGGTCAAGTGGGCTTCGTGATTGCTGGCATTAAAGAATTAAAAGCCGCCAAGGTTGGCGACACCGTGACACATACTACTGGGCAGCAAGGGCGCGTTCCTGCGGCCGAGCCACTTCCTGGTTTTAAAGAAGTGAAGCCCCAAGTTTTTGCTGGCCTATATCCAGTAGAAGCGAGTGAATACGATCAGTTGCGCGAGTCCCTTGAAAAGCTCAAGCTAAATGACGCCTCACTCTTGTATGAGCCAGAGGTATCTCAGGCTTTAGGTTTTGGATTCCGCTGCGGCTTCTTAGGTTTGCTCCACATGGAGATTGTGCAAGAGCGTTTGGAGCGTCAGTACGGCATGAATCTCATCACGACCGCTCCAACGGTGGTGTATCAAGTAGAGCAATCTGACGGCACGCTCATGATGGTGGATAACCCTTCGAAGATGCCTGAGGCCAGCAAGATCAATACCATTCTTGAGCCTATCGTGACCGTTAATTTATACATGCCGCAAGAGTATGTAGGAGCGATGATTACCTTGTGTGTTGGTAAGCGGGGTATTCAGATGGATATGAATTACCTAGGTCGTCAGGTCAAACTCACTTATGAGTTACCAATGGCTGAGATTGTTTTGGACTTCTTTGACAAAATGAAATCCATCTCACGTGGATATGCCTCGATGGATTACGAGTTCAAAGAATATCGCCCAGCAGATGTAGTGAAGGTCGATATCCTCATTAATGGTGAGCGGGTTGACGCCCTCTCTGTGATTGTTCACCGCAGTAATAGTCAGCACCGTGGGCGGGAAGTGGTCGCTAAGATGCGCGGCATTATTCCTCGTCAAATGTTCGATGTGGCTATTCAGGCGGCAATTGGCAGCAATATTGTTGCGCGTGAAAACGTCAAGGCGTTGCGTAAAAACGTATTGGCTAAGTGCTACGGTGGTGACATCTCCCGTAAGCGTAAGTTATTAGAGAAGCAAAAAGAAGGTAAGAAACGTATGAAGCAAGTCGGTAACGTGGAAATTCCACAAGAAGCCTTCTTGGCTATTCTGCAGGTGGAGGATTAATGAACTTTGCCCTAGTCCTTTTTATCTTGGTGATTGTTTCTGGAATCGCTTGGGTTGCTGACAAATGGCACTTTGCCCCGCAAAGACGTTTGGCGGGTATTGATCGTATGCCTTTGTGGCTTGAATACACAGCAGGTTTCTTCCCGGTAATTTGCGCAGTGTTTGTCTTGCGCTCTTTTATTGCTGAGCCTTTTAAGATTCCTTCTGGTTCAATGATCCCCACATTGCAAATCGGCGACTTCATTTTGGTCAATAAATTTACCTATGGAATACGTTTACCGGTACTGAATCAAAAAGTTGTTGACTTGGGTTCACCCAAGCGCGGTGATGTTGTCGTTTTTCGCTACCCACGTGATGAATCGGTGGATTACATCAAGCGCATAGTGGCCTTGCCAGGTGACGAAATCACCTATGAAAATAAGCGTCTGACTATTAATGGTCAGCCTCTGCAATATAGTGGTGGCGAGCCGTATCTCGATCCCGAGAATATGCGCTATGCCAAACGTTTCACAGAGACTTTCCCGGTAGACTTGGGCGGCAATCGTCATGACATCCTCAATGATCCAGATCGTCCGGCTACCGTATTTCCAACCGAGCGTTTTCCGGGTTCTGAGTTCTGCCAGTACCAGCAGTCTGGTGTGACTTGCAAAGTCCCTCCAGGACATTACTTCGCCATGGGCGATAACCGTGACAACAGCGCAGACTCACGTTACTGGGGATTTGTACCTGATAAAAATATCGTAGGCAAAGCCTTCTTTGTTTGGTTGAACCTGGGTAATCTTGGCCGTATAGGCGGATTCGAGTAAATATCATGAATGCGCGCGCCGTTATCGAAACTGGGCCGCTACAAGAGCGCCTCGGCTATACCTTCAAGAAGCCAGAGCTACTAAATCAAGCCTTGACTCATCGCAGTCATAGCAAGAAAAATAACGAGCGCTTAGAGTTTCTGGGCGACTCTATTCTGAATTGTGTCGTTGCTGAAATGCTCTATGAGCGTTATTCGGACTTAGATGAGGGCGATCTCTCTCGCGTACGTGCAAACTTAGTAAAGCAACAAGCTTTATATGAAATTGCCCAAACATTATCCTTGTCGGATTACTTGCGCCTGGGCGAAGGTGAGTTGAAGAGCGGTGGCTTCCGTCGCCCCTCTATTCTTGCTGATACCTTAGAGGCAGTGACTGGCGCAATCTTTATGGATGGTGGTTTTGAAGCGGCTAAGGCCAGCTTACGTAAGCTGTATTCCATTATCTTGGCAAACGTAGACCCTAAAACCTTAGGTAAGGATGACAAAACTTTATTGCAAGAATGCTTGCAAGGCTATCAATTGCCATTGCCGACCTATAACGTTACCGGCACTACTGGTGCTGCACACAACCAGCAGTTTGAGGTGGAGTGCTTGATCCCTAGTCATAAAGTGGCGGTCAAAGGTGAGGGTGCTTCGCGTCGTGCTGCTGAACAAGCGGCAGCAAAGTTAGCTTTGATTGCTATGCTTAAGGCTTTACCGCAAGAATCTCGCAAACCCAAGAAAACTCGGTCGGCCAAGAAGAAAGCGGCCAAAAAAGAAGCAACCGAAGAGCAGTTCAATCTTAAGCTGAAGGGCTAATCGTGTTTAGATGCGGCACCATCGCCATTGTTGGGCGTCCTAATATGGGTAAATCAACTCTTCTGAATGCGTTGGTTGGTCAGAAGATCAGCATTACTTCTCGTAAAGCGCAAACGACACGTCACCGTATATTGGGTATTCAGAATCGCGAAGAAGCGCAGTTTATCTTTATCGATACCCCAGGCTTTCAGACCCGTTTAATGAATACCTTAAACAAAGCGTTGAACCGCACTGTCACTACAGCTTTGCAAGATGTAAACGTAGCGTGCTTTGTGGTTGAGGCTGGATACTTTGGTGAAGACGATAAGAAGGTATTGAAGCTGCTGCCAGATGACTTGCCGGTTGTTCTGGTTCTGAATAAATTAGATCTGTTTAACAGTCGCTTTCAGACTCCATCAGAGCGTGACCAAGCTCTCCTTAGCTTCATTAAAGACATGGCTCGCCCTTGGTGCGAACTAGGTGGCCATGAAGACCAGAAGTGTGAGTTTTCTGAGATAGTACCGATGAGCGCCAAGAGTCCTGGCGATATTGAAAGATTGTTAGATGTCCTTGAGGGCTACCTGCCTGAGGCTGAGGCTGTCTATGATGGCGATACTATTACCGATCGCAGCGAGCGCTTCTTAGCTGCTGAGATTCTGCGTGAAAAAGTATTCCGCTTTACTGGCGAAGAACTGCCATACACCAGCACGGTAGTAATAGACCAGTTCAAGATGGATGGCAAGATGCGTCGGATTGCGGCAACTATTTTGGTTGATCGTGACAGTCACAAGGCAATGATCATTGGTCAAAAGGGTGAGCGTCTCAAGAAGATTTCAACTGATGCCCGCATCGATATGGAAAAGCTCTTTGACGGCAAAGTCTTTTTAGAGACTTGGGTGAAGGTTAAACGTGGCTGGGCAGATGATCGAGCTGAATTGCGGGCTCAAGGTCTGGAATAAGTTTCATGGCCTCGATTCGCATTGCTGACGAGCCTGCTTTTGTATTGCATAGCATTCCCTATAAAGAGACTAGCTTAATTCTGGATGTCTTTACTCGGCAATATGGCCGCATGGCTTTAATTGCTAAAGGTGCCAAGCGTCCACACTCAACCTTAAGACCTGTTCTACAGCGCTTCCAGCCATTATTAGTTTCTTGGAGTGGTAAATCAGAGCTCCGCACTTTAACGAAGTCAGAGTGGGTGGGGGGTATGCCTTCTTTGGTTGGCGATGCTTTGCTCTGCGGCTTCTATCTAAATGAATTGCTCGTCAAGTTTTTAGCGCGCGAAGATGATTATGAAAAACTCTACGATCGCTATTCTGAGACTATTAATGCTTTATCGAATCTGGAGTTTGAGTCTAAAGGCTTAGAAGAGATTTTGCGTCCGTTTGAGTTATCACTCTTGCAGGAGACGGGGTATGCAGCCGCCTTAGATCGCTGCGTTGAAACAAATGAAGTACCTCTAGCTCAAGAGCAATATGTCTATCAACCAGAGCGAGGGGTACGCCCTGTTCAGGCCGATGATCCTGGGCACTGGCCTGTTCTTACTGGTAAATCCCTTTTGGCGATTGCAGCGGGGGATTTCTCAGACCCTGAGACTCTTTCTGAGAGTAAGCAGTTAATGCGCTTTCTGCTGGGCTTGCATTTGCAGGATCAGGTATTAACGACCCGCCAAATTTTGATTGATTTGAAGAAAATCTAGTAATCTACACAGATGAGTAGCCCCCACACCCTTGAACTGGGTATCAATATCGATCACGTCGCCACTTTACGCAATGCACGAGGCACCGTCTATCCCGATCCGTTAAGGGCGGCAGCCTTGGCTGAGGAAGCTGGCGCAGATCTCATTACCCTTCACTTGCGGGAAGATCGTCGTCATATTAAAGATGCGGATTTATTAGCACTGCGACCACTGATTAAAACGCGCATGAATTTAGAGTGTGCGGTAACGCCCGAGATGATTGATATTGCGTGCAAGGTTAGACCGCACGATGTATGCCTTGTTCCGGAGAAGCGTGAAGAAGTCACAACGGAGGGTGGTTTGGATGTCTTGGGGCATTTTGAGGTGGTGAAAGCCGCTGCAAAGAAATTAGTTGATGCTGGTATTCGGGTATCCCTATTTATTGACCCAGAAGAAAAACAAATCCAAGCAGCTAAAGAAGTTGGCGCAACCGTAGTGGAATTGCATACCGGTCGTTACGCTGATTTATCTGGAGCCGAGCAGGCAAAAGAGTTGGAACGTATTCGTAAGGCTGCGATATTTGGAAAAAGTATCGGCCTGAGGGTGAATGCTGGTCATGGTTTGCATGAGGGCAATGTCAGACTAGTGGCTGCCATTGCTGAATTATCCGAACTCAATATTGGTCATGCCATTGTGGCTGAGGCTTTGTTTAAAGGCTGGCAAAAAGCGATCACCGACATGAAAGTCTTGATGGCTCAGGGTAGAGCCAGCGCTTAAGTATTAATAACAGCAAATAACAAAAACCCATTACAGTAAATATGATCATCGGCATCGGCACAGACATTCTGCAGATTGAGCGCTTACAGGCGGCATACGATCGCACCAATGGCCGCCTGGCTGAAAAAATTCTGGGGCCAGATGAAATGTTGGTGTTTAAGCACCGCCTTGCCAGAAACCATAAGCGCGGGATTGCGTTCTTAGCTACCCGTTTTGCTGCCAAGGAAGCCTTCTCAAAAGCGATTGGTTTGGGAATGAGAATGCCTATGACTTGGCGTTCACTCCAAACCCTAAATGAGTCTAGCGGCAAGCCAATCACTTCGTACTTGGGTGCTTTGGCACAGTTTATGCAGGAAAAAAATTGGGAAGCTCATGTTACTGTTAGCGATGAAAAAGATATGGCAATTGCGCATGTCATCGTTACTCAAATGTAAATAAAAAATACAGTTTAATCAGAGGAAGAAATGAGTAAGTCAACCATGGCCCCCGGCCCAGTCACTCTGGATGTAGTTGGTCTGGAATTAAATGCCGAGGATCGTCGACGCATCTTGCATCCCCTGACTGGTGGCGTTATTTTATTTGGTAGAAACTTTACTAATCGCCAGCAGCTCACTAAATTAACTGCTGCTATTAAGAAGCTGCGCCCTGATGTGCTTATATCCATTGATCATGAGGGTGGTCGAGTACAGCGCGCAAGAACAGACGGCTTTACCCACTTACCAGCTATGCGTAAATTGGGTGAATTGTGGAGCGCTAAAAATAAATCAACTCATGCCGCAGAATCTGCTGCTATCGCAATGGCTGCAGCAACAGCTTGCGGATATGTGCTCGCTGCTGAGTTGCGTGCTTGTGGCGTTGACTTCAGTTTTACACCAGTGCTCGATTTAGATTTTGGTCGCAGCGGTGTGATTGGTGATCGATCTTTTGGTCGCGATCCACAAATAGTCTTTGCTTTGTCGAAGAGTCTGAATGAAGGCTTACGTCTTGCCGGCATGGCCAACTGCGGTAAACACTTTCCAGGACATGGCTGGGCTGAGGCAGATTCACACGTGGCTATCCCGGTAGATGAGCGCCCCTTAAAGGAAATTTTGAATGATGATGCTAAGCCGTATGAGTGGTTGGATTTGAGTTTGGCATCAGTCATGCCTGCCCATGTGATTTATCCAAAAGTGGATAAGAACCCAGCAGGATTTTCAAAGATTTGGCTCCATTCCATCTTGCGTCAAGAATTAGGCTTTGAAGGTGTGATCTTTAGTGATGATCTCTCTATGGAAGGCGCAAGTGTTGCAGGGTCGGTAGTCAAGGGTGCAGAAATGGCTCTAGATGCTGGTTGCGATGCGGTATTGATCTGTAATCGTCCAGACCTTGCTGATCAACTACTCTCAAAATTAAAAGTCTCAAAAACAAAGCAATCTGAATCTGCAACACGTTTAAATCGTCTGATGCCTTTAGCGCCAGCGCCAATATGGAGTGCATTGCAGAACGAGGCCCAGTACCAGCACGCTAAAGGCTTGCTGGGACAGTTGGGACTTATTGCTGATTAAGTAAATATTGGTCTGTAGAAATAAAAAAGCCCGGCATGCCGGGCTTTGTAACATCTGTAGCTAGCTAATTAGTTAGCGCGGCTACGGTATTCACCGGTGCGAGTATCGATCTCGATCTTGTCACCGGTATTGCAGAATAGAGGAACTTGTAATTCATAGCCAGTTGCCAATTTTGCGTTCTTCAATACCTTGCCTGAGCTGGTATCACCTTTAACTGCTGGCTCTGTGTAAATGATTTCACGAACCAATGAGTTAGGCATTGCTACTGAGAGTGCTTTACCTTCGTAGAACACCACTTCGCATGGCATGCTTTCTTCGAGGTAGTTCAATGCATCACCCATGAACTCAGCTTCAACTTCGTACTGGTTGTATTCAGTATCCATAAATACATACATTGGATCTGCGAAATAAGAATAAGTGCATTCTTTCTTATCGAGAATCACAACATCAAATTTGTCATCCGCTTTGTAAACACCTTCGTTTGGCGCGCCGGTTAACAAATTCTTAAATTTCATTTTTACAACAGAGGAGTTGCGGCCAGAGCGGCTATATTCGGCCTTTAAAACGACCTGGGCATCGGTGCCGATCATCACTACGTTACCAACGCGGAGTTCTTGTGCTGTTTTCATCTTGCTATTCCTGGGGGCAGAGCTAATTTTCTGCGGTTTTTATCAAAAACAAGATTGTAACCGCCCGCAAGCCTTTATTGCTTGGGATTAGGCGACAAAGCGGATTAAACGCGCTGGCAAGCCGCCATCTGCTTGTTTTCCAAGTAAATGGGTGCGCCAATGCTCGGCATGCGCATTCCAGCTGTTTAAGTCCTTAAGCCATTCGCTGGGCGTTGCCCAAGTCATGGCGGCTATCGTAGCTAGCCTCAACCCTTGGCTAGCCTCTTCCAGGTAGAGGTCCAGAAAAGCTGCTAATTTCACTTCATGGGCGCGGTCTTCTTGGGGATAAATATGCCAAATAAATGGTTTGCCAGCAAGTTGCGCCCGAACAAAAGAATCTTCTCCCCGCACAATATTGAAGTCGCATTGCGATAGTACCCAGTCATATTCATCCTGAGATACAAATGGCATCGAGAGCAGTTGGATATTGGTGGATAGAGAGATTGGGTGCTCTCCATAAAGACTTAATTGTTCGGCATGACCATGGGCAAGCAAGACATCAACATCTTCACCAAGATGTCCTAAGTCAACTAGCCATTTTTTCAGAGGAGCGCCGGGATAGCAAAAGATGCTGATCCGTTTTGCGCCAGGACGCAATTTAGACCATACGGTCTTCAGATCGCCAGGAATATTTTTTGCCACAATATGACCTTCTGGCGGAATGGGGTCTAGCAATAGCCCACCCACCTCATCCTGGAAGCCGGGAAAGAAAAAATATTTCGGAATACCGTGTGACTGAGGTGACGCTTTGCCATGAAAATCAATTACCCAGGGCTCTGCGCTCAAGTATTCCAAGTTAATAATGATGGGTTTGACCGGGGCGATAAAAAGGCCCGCCAAGTAACGTTCTGGCAGTTCGCAACCAAAAGCCTCAATCACAACGTCGGGTATTTGTACTGGATGACGGGCATTAGCATGGCTGGCCTCCCATGGCTGTATATCGATTTTTTGCTTAATGGACGGCTCTACTCCTGATGCGAGTAAATTAAGGGTTGGCAGATCATCGCAAAAAATACGGACCTCTTGCCTATGAATGCTTGATAAGCTTCGGGCTAGACGCCAGCAAACACCGGCATCACCATAGTTATCGACGATTTGGCAGAAAATATCCCAACGCATGAGTAATTCGCTTTTCGAAACCCTTCAGCAGGATGTTAAACGGCTACCCGGATTACCGGGGGTATATCGCTTTTTTGATGAAGCGGGACATATTCTGTATGTAGGCAAAGCGCGCAACCTCAAAAAGCGTGTCTCTAGTTATTTCCAGCGTACCCAGTTATCACCGCGTATCGAACTAATGGTGGGCAAAATTGCCCGCTATGAGACAACGGTAACACGGACTGAAACGGAAGCCCTCATTTTAGAGAACAATCTCATTAAAGAGTTGGCTCCTCCATTCAATATTTTGTTTCGTGATGACAAGTCTTATCCCTATGTGATGTTAACGGGGCATCAGTTCCCAAGGCTGGCCTCGTATCGTGGAAAAGTGGATAAGCGCAATCATTACTTTGGACCATTTCCGAATAGCTGGGCAGTACGCAATAGTGTGCAGATTCTTCAAAAAGTATTCCGCTTAAGAACTTGTGAGGATTCTGTTTTCAAGAATCGCAGTCGTCCTTGCCTCTTACATCAGATTCATCGCTGCAGCGCTCCTTGCGTTGGCCGTCTGAGTATTGAACAGTATGGGCAGGATGTTGCCCAAGCAACTCGATTTTTAGAGGGTGATCACAGCCGAGTGTTATCCGAACTCGAAAAAGAAATGCACAAGCATAGCGAAGCAATGGAGTTTGAGATGGCTGCGGTATTGCGAGATCGCATCGCTGACTTATCTAGCGTGCTACAACAACAGTCGATGGATACCGTTGCCGAGGGTGAGGGTGATGTAGATGTGATCGCTGTAGCACAAATGGAGGGTATGGTTTGCGTGAACTTAGCAATGATTCGTGGCGGCCGTCACTTGGGTGATAGAGCCTATTTCCCTAAAGGTTTGCGCTCCACCTCTGGTGAGCTGCCATCCCCCGCGGAGATATTGGAAGCCTTTATTACTCAGCATTATTTAGAAGAGCATGTGGATGCAACTGCCGCCAATTTAATTCCACCAGTACTAGTTTTAAATCATCCCCTTCAATCCGCAAGCGATGACCTGACTCAACTCAATGAATCTCCCCCTGAAGATTTGCACGAGTTATTAAATGCACAAGCTGGCAGAAAAATTACTTTCTTGCATCAACCCCAAGGTCAAAGACGTCACTGGCTTGGGATGGCAGAGGGTAATGCGAAGATTGCACTCACTAAACGCTTAGTTGAGACGGGTGGGCAGTTGGCTAGGGCACGTGCATTGGCTGATATCTTGAGTCTCGAATTGGAGAGTCTTGAGCAGTTGCGCATCGAATGTTTTGATATTAGCCACACCTCTGGTGAAGCAACCCAAGCATCTTGTGTGGTGTATACCAAGAACGCGATGCAGTCGAGTGAGTATCGACGCTTCAATATTAATGACATTACACCAGGTGATGATTACGCAGCTATGCGCCAGGTCTTGCAGAGACGCTATGCTAACTTTCAAGAGTTACCTGTTGAAAAAATTCCTCAAGTGATTTTGATTGATGGCGGCAAAGGCCAGGTAGAGATGGCAAGACAAGTGCTTTCTGAATTTGGCATGGATGTGGGTTTAATTGTGGGCGTTGCTAAGGGTGAAGGTCGTAAGGTTGGACTGGAAACCCTCATTTTTGCGGATGGACGCAAGTCTTTGGAATTGGGTATTGATAGCGCGGCATTGCTATTAGTCGCCCAGATACGAGATGAGGCCCACCGGTTTGCCATTACTGGCATGCGCGCTAAGCGTGCCAAGGCTAGGACAATCTCCCGTTTAGAGGAGATTGAGGGCATTGGCGCCAAGCGTCGTCAAAAGTTGTTGGCTCGTTTTGGTGGCTTAAAGGGCGTCTCCAATGCCAGCATCGAAGAGATCGCCGGTGTTGAAGGCGTCTCTTTAACGCTCGCTGAACAGATATATCGTCAGCTTCACTAGGAGCATTGACCGTTCTTGGTTTATGCTTATCTAATGCCTTTTAATCTACCGATCGCCCTGACCTGGTTGCGTGTTGCAGCGATTCCGCTGTTGGTAGCTATTTTTTATCTTCCCAATTCTTGGCTTACTCCGTTTGATAAGAATCTGATTGCTGCAATCATCTTTATCTCTGCCGCCATTACCGATTGGTTGGATGGTTTCTTAGCGCGCCGTTTAAAACAAGAATCTGCATTTGGTCAGTTCTTGGATCCTGTGGCAGATAAGCTTATTGTTGCTGCCGCTTTATTGGTTTTATTAAATATGGATCGCGTCCAAGTTTGGGTTGCACTCATCATTATTGGTCGTGAAATCACAATCTCCGCCCTGAGAGAGTGGATGGCTTTATTAGGGGCCGGAAAAAGTGTGGCAGTTCATATGGTTGGCAAGCTCAAAACGACTGCTCAACTGATCGCCATTCCTTTTTTATTGCTGAATGACACCTTATTTGGTTGGTTAAATTGTGCGCAAGTGGGTACCTGGTTAATTTGGATTGCCTCATTTTTAACTCTTTGGTCGATGTTCTATTACATGAAAAAGGCCTTGCCTCAGCTCGCTGGAAAAATCGACTAAGCGTTATAAAGCCCAGCCAGTTAAGCTTTTCAGGGAGATTGAGTTCCCCTGGCTTTAAGGTTTTGTGAGGAATAATGCTTTCTTGCAGATTGTTTGTTAAACTACTGCCCTGTTATGCGGGAATAGCTCAGCTGGTAGAGCGATACCTTGCCAAGGTATAGGTCGGGAGTTCGAACCTCCTTTCCCGCTCCAAGTTCGATGGGAAGCCCTCAAAAGCTTCCCATTTTTGATTCAAGAGTATGGCGCGTTGGCCGAGTGGTTAGGCAGGAGCCTGCAAAGCTTCGTACGGGGGTTCGATTCCCTCACGCGCCTCCAGTAATTTCGCTTGACGAAATAGGTAGAGCACCTAAAATACTTTCAGCATCTATAAGAAAGTCGCATCAATTCTGTAAAGCGAAAAATGATCAAACTTCACACCCTTAAAATCAGCGCTCTTACTTTGTTCCTGTCGGTATTGTTAGGAGCATGCGCTAGCTCTGGCGATTCGCCAACAGGTACCCCTCAGGAAGTTCAAGAAGTTCAGGCTCAGTTGTTGGGCGATATGCCTTTGCCGGCAGCCTCAAAAATTATTGGCGCGGATTCATTAATTATTGGTCGTGGTGATAACTGGGTCGGTCGTGTAGTTTTATCTGGTGTTCAAACGCCCACTGATATTTATGCATTTTTCCAATCTGAATATCCACGCGCTGGCTGGACAACTGTGAGCGCAGTGAAAACAAAAACGAGCATCTTGGTATTCACCAAAGGTGATCGTACTGCTACAGTGGAACTCAATGAAGGGTCATTAACTGGACCAAAGACATTGATCACGATTACTTCTTCACCAAAGAACGCTAACGTAGTGGCGCCCAGTAAGAAGTAAATCAAAAATACCGCTCTTCACGGCAGTAAATAAAAAGGCCTCTACTCAGAGGCCTTTTCTTATATGCAACTTTGCTTACAGGCCTTCAGCCCTAATTAAGCCAACCGCTTGTCCTTCTATAGAAAAGTTGGGCTGACGATCATCTACCAAAATGTTTTTGAAGTCTGGGTTCTCTGCTTGTAATTCGATGACCATGCCATTCGCAGTTTTCTTTTGTTGCCAACGCTTCACAGTCACCTCATCATCTAAGCGAGCGACAACGATGTCACCATTACGAACTTCGGTTGTCTTTCTTACTGCCAAGTAATCGCCATCTAAGATGCCGGCATCGCGCATGCTCATACCTTTTACTTTTAATAGGTAATCAGCGCCTTTACTAAATAAATTTGGATCCACTGGAACATGTTTTTCAATATGTTCCACAGCCATGATTGGGGATCCAGCTGCAACGCGACCAATTAATGGCAATGTGAGTTGTTGTAATGCGCCTGACGGTAAAGAAAGCTGGCGGTATTTATTGCTGTTGTGCGATTGATTAAATCGTTGCGGAATCCGAATGCCGCGTGAAGTACCGGGCGTTAATTCGATATAACCTTTTTTAGCAAGCGCGCGCAAATGTTCTTCAGCGGCATTGGCAGAAGCAAATCCGAGTTGGGTAGCTATTTCTGCACGAGTGGGCGGCAGGCCGCTTTCATCGATGGCCTTAGTAATCAACTCCAAAATCTCATTCTGACGTGGAGTGAGCTTGGGGAGGGCAGTCAGCTCCTCTGGAAAATCGACTGTGTTTATGTCCATACTGGGATTGTATACAGCAGTATTTGATAGATCAAGCTATTTCAGGGGGATAATGGGGTATGAGTTCACTACAAAACACCTCTGAAGCTGCCCCCCAAATCCTTGTTTTGGGTATGGGTGGCACGATTGCCGGTTTGGCACCGAGCCCAGCTGACAATCCTATGCAATATGAAGCTGGCCAGGTCGAAGTCGCCTCCTTGCTTACCCATATTCAGTCTGCCGTTCCTGAGGGCATCAGCTTGGTTTCTAGGCAGATTGCCAACATCAATAGTCGCAATCTGACAGAGTCCTTATTAACCTTACTGGGTGAGGTTGTAAGAGAGGCCCTGGCTAAAACCTTGGTTAAAGGGATAGTGGTCACTCACGGAACTGACACGATTGAAGAGGCAGGCGTCTTTTTACAGCTGACTTGCGGAAAATATGCTCAAAATTTAGGCAAAAGAGTCATCTTGACTGGCGCCATGTTGCCGTCCAATGCCCCTAAGGCAGATGGCCCATCCAACTTGCTGGACGCCATTCGTTGGGCATCTACTCCGATAGATAACTGCCCGGGCGGTATTTATGCCGTTATGGATGGCAGAGGTTGTTTGGCTATGGATCTGGCAAAACGCCACGGTAGTGCCCTCAATGCACCTATCCAAGCCTCTCCTAGCAGCTCAGTTGGGTTGATTAATCCATCCTGGCTATCCGGCGTGAAGGCTGTTCAAGCTCTCTGGACTGAAGATTTGCCGATTCCAAAGGAAAACGAGTGGCCTTGGGTTGAAATCTTAACTAGCCATGCTGGCGCCCGTTCAGAGACGATTACCCATTGGTTGAACTCTAAGGTAAAGGGCTTGGTCCTTGCTGGATCTGGCATGGGAGGCTTTCATGATGCCTGGAGAGATTCGCTGGTTGCGGCAGTAAAACATGGCATTGCTTTGGTGCGAACCACCAGAACTGGCGCAGGGGAAACCTTGCCTGATCTTCCTGAAAAGGACATTGCCGGATGTCTGGCGGCAGGCAGTCTTTCTGCACCCAGAGCTAGGATTGCCCTTCAACTTTCTCTGAATGCCGAAAAACAAGCTCAGCCCACAGGTAAATCCCTGACTTGGCAGGATTTTTTTGCTAGAATAGCGATCTTGCCAGTAATACGGTAAGTGCTGAAAAGCAGTTTTAAAAGTGTTGTTAGCAGTACCTACAATTTGTTACTACCTTGTCACACTGGCGCTGAGTTCACAACCATCAGAACTTAGCAAGACGCCCAGGTGACTCTATCCTTAAGGAGTGTTAGATGCGTCATTATGAAATCGTCTTTATCGTCCATCCGGACCAAAGCGAGCAAGTGCCAGCGATGATCGATCGTTACAAAGCTACATTAGCAGCTGCGGGCGGCAAAATTCATCGTATGGAAGACTGGGGTCGTCGTCAGATGGCTTACATGATCGACAAGCTTGCTAAAGCCCACTACGTTTGCATGAACATTGAGTGCGACCAGAAAACTCTGGAAGAGCTCGAGCATGCGTTCAAATTTAACGATGCTGTTTTGCGTCACCTCATCATCAAGACTAAGAAAGCTGAAACAGAGCCTTCCATCATGATGAAAGAAGTGCAACGTGAAGAAGCGCGTAAATCTGCTCAAGCCGACGCTCCTGTAGCGACAGCCTAAGTTAGAAATTTGAAGAGGAATACACAGACTAGAAAACGTATCAGAGAAGCGGAGCGGCGTTGAATCATTTCACCCTCACTGCGATCTTGGTATCTAAAGACGCGATTCGATTTACACCAGCAGGAATACCGGTGATGCATTGCCAGCTAGAACATAGCGGCCAAGCAAACGAGGTAGGAGTGGCAAGGAAAATTCAGATGAACGTTGAAGCCATCACAATCGGTCCGATACAAAAGGACTTAGAGCGAATGGATTTAGGGGCTGAGGCAGTGTTTGAGGGATTCTTAGCACCCAAGACTCTACGTAATCAAAGACTTGTTTTCCATATTACCCATATTCAATTGAAAAATTAAAGAGGAAATCATCATGGCGTTTGGAAAGAAACCCGATTTCAAAAAGAAACCAGCTCAGAACCCATTGTTCAAGCGTAAGCGTTATTGTCGTTTCACTGTTGCTGGCGTAGAACAGATTGATTACAAAGATGTAGATACATTGAAGGACTTCATTGGCGAAAACGCTAAGATCACTCCTGCTCGTTTGACAGGCACAAAAGCTAAATATCAGCGTCAGTTAGACACTGCTATTAAGCGTGCTCGTTACTTGGCTTTATTGCCATTCTCCGATCAACATAAGAAATAATTGGGAGCCCTCAATGCAAATCATTCTTTTAGAAAAAGTAACTAACCTGGGCAACCTTGGCGATGTAGTTCGCGTTAAAGACGGTTTCGCTCGTAACTTTTTAATTCCACAACGTAAAGCGCGTCGTGCAACTGAAGCGGCGATTGCTGACTTTGCAGTTCGTCGTGCTGAGTTGGAAAAATTAGCTGCTGAGAAATTGGCTGCTGCTGAAGTAGTTGGCGCAAAGCTCAAGGACTTGGTTCTCGAAATCGGTCAAAAAGCGGGTGTTGACGGTCGTTTGTTTGGTTCTGTAACCAATCATGACATCGCTGATGCTTTGAAAGCTAAAGGCTTCACAATTGAGAAGTCTTCAGTACGCATGCCTACTGGCCCATTGAAAATGGTTGGTGATCATCCTGTAGCGGTTGCCGTTCATACCGACGTAGTTGCAGATATCACTATTCGTGTAGTTGGCGAGCAAGCTTAAGTTTTAGATCTGTAAACTAGCCTCATGGCTGAATCCCGTTCACGTTCCGTTACGCTGAATCCCGGCATGATGGGTTCTGGGGATGCAGTCGTGCAGGCTTTAAAAGTTCCGCCGCATTCTGTAGAGGCCGAGCAATCTTTGCTCGGCGGTCTACTGATCGATAACTCCTCTTGGGATAACCTGGGTGGAGTATTAAACGACAAAGATTTCTATCGCCCCGAACATGCTTTGATCTACAAAGCAATTGCTCGCTTGGTTGGCGACAATCATCCTGCTGACGTCATTACCGTTCATGATGCAATTAAATCTGAGCAGGGTGGTGATTTGGTTGGTATTGATTACCTAAATTCATTGGCGCAAAACACTCCCAGTGCAGCGAATATTAAAGGCTATGCCGATATCGTTCGTGACCGCAGTATTTTGCGTCGCTTGATCGAAGTTTCAGACAGCATTGTTAATTCAGCATTCGTTCCTGAGGGGCGCACCGTAAGAACTTTGTTGGATGAGGCTGAATCACGCATTCTTCAGATTGGTGAAGAGGGTAGTCGCAAGGCCGACTATCTTGAGATTGAGCCTTTGCTCAAAGCTGTTGTTGCCCGTATTGATGAGCTTTATAACCGCCAAGGCGGTAGCGACATCACTGGTATTGCCACGGGCTTTATTGATTTAGATAAGCAAACTAGTGGCCTGCAAAAAGGCGACTTAGTGATTGTTGCGGGTCGTCCTTCTATGGGTAAGGCGCAACCACTGGATGCAAAAGTGAAAACGGTTGATGGCTGGAAGCTGATGGGTGATCTGAAGTTTGGTGATCGTCTCGCCTCTGTCGATGGTCAGCATTCAATGGTCACCGGTATTTATCCGCAAGGCATGAAGCAGATATATAAAGTAACTTTTTCTGATGGTCGTCAAGCGGAGTGTTGTGACGAGCATTTATGGCGTGTGATGTATCGCGATTGGTCCGAGCCACGTATTATCAATACCACCCGATTAATGGAAATGCTGCAATGTGTTCGATATAAAAATAGATTGTGGATTGATCTGGTCTCAGGCGATTTCGGTCATTCGAATGCATTGCCAGTCCATCCGTGGGTTTTGGGTGCGTTGCTTGGAGATGGAACTTTAGCTCTATCTCACAGCTCGGTGATGTTTTCAACCAAGTCCCCTGAGCTTGTAGAGCGCATGAATTTACTTGCAAACTACGAGATGGAGTTAGTTCACGCTAATGCTTATGACTGGAGATTAGTCTCAAAAGAAAGAATTGCTGCTAATGGCCAAAGAGCGGCCGTAAAGACAAATTTTTTCAGGTCTGCATTGCAGGATATCGGTGTTCTTGGCTGCAGAAGTTTTGATAAACACATTCCAGCAACTTATCTTGAGGCGAACAAGAATTCTCGTCTTGCATTGTTCCAAGGTCTGATGGATACCGATGGTTGGATTGAGAAATGGGGCTCTATTCGCTTTTGTACAGCAAGCAAACAATTATCTGAAGATGTTGCAACTTTAGCCAGATCTTTGGGTGGTTTTTGCTCAATAGCGCATAAGCAGACAAGCTTCACCTACAAGGGTGAAAAGAAGCAAGGTCGCCTAAGTTATGTTTTAAATATGAGTTTTGGCCCCGGTTTTCAAGCGTTTACTCTGCCTGAAAAGACTGAAAGATTAAGAGCAAGTTGGGATCGCCAACGTAGACTTTCATTCAAGAGTATTGAGCCTTCCAGGATGTCGGAGGCGCAATGTATTTCAGTTAGCCACCCCCAAAGAACTTACGTAACGAATGATTATGTCGTCACTCACAACACTGCATTTGCCTTAAATATTGCCGAGAACGTTGCCTTAGCAGAAGGTTTGCCTGTTGTGGTTTTCTCCATGGAGATGTCAGGCGAACAATTGGCTGCCCGTTTATTGGGTTCGGTGGGGCGCGTAGACCAAGGTCGTATGCGTACTGGTAAGTTGCAGGACGATGAGTGGCCGCGTGTCACTGATGCCATTGCACGTTTAAGTAATACCCAAATTTTGATTGATGAGACTGGTTCTTTATCCAGCTTAGAGTTGCGCGCACGCGCACGTCGTATCGCCAGAAACTTTGGCGGCACACTTGGCTTGGTGGTGATTGACTACTTACAGTTGATGAGTGGTTCTGGTTCTGAAAACCGCGCAACCGAGATTTCAGAAATCTCACGCTCACTCAAATCACTTGCAAAAGAATTGCAGTGCCCTGTAGTGGCGCTCTCTCAGTTAAACCGTGGTCTTGAGCAACGCCCTAATAAGCGTCCGATTATGTCTGACTTACGTGAGTCTGGTGCTATTGAGCAAGATGCCGACTTAATCATGTTCATCTATCGTGATGAGGTTTATCACCCAGACACTACGACCGACAAAGGTATGGCTGAGATCATCATTGGTAAGCAACGTAACGGTCCGATTGGAACTGTGCGCTTAAGCTGGCAAGGTCCATATACTAAGTTTGATAACTTGGCGATGGGCTCTGTTGGTTATTCATCTGGTGGTTATGAGCCTTTCTAATGCTGAAGAAGTAAAAAGAATACGGAATAATAGATAAAGAAAAGCCTCACAGTGTGAGGCTTTTTTAATACAGAAAATTAGTCTGATCAAAACAGATTAAATAACTAACCTTATTTTCCGCCTTCACATTTTTTGATTGAGGCTGCTTTAGCCGCACCGTACAGTGGCTTGCCATCTTTGCTAATTGCTTTAGCTTCACAGTCATTTGCTTGAGCTCCGCCCATGCATTTTTTAATGGAAGCCTCTTTAGCTGCGCCATAGAGGGGTTTGCCTTCTTTGCTCACTGCTTTGGCTTCGCAAGCCGCTTGGTCAGCAAAAGCAGAAGTAGGGAGTGCAAAACTAAACGCAATACTTAAAGCGATGATGATTTTTTTCATAACATCTCCAATTATGAGTACTTCTTATCGTGGACTACTTAATTAAATACTGTAATCTAAATTAAGCCATTAGGAAACATGGGGAAAGTGCTATTAACCCTAAAGAATGTCAATATCAGGGCACCATACGACGTGCTTCAGTAAATTTAGCCGCCCAATAGGGTGCCGTAATGTAATCTAGGCGCACGGTTCCTCCAGCACTTGGGGCATGCACAAATCTGCCTTGACCAACATAGATTCCTGCATGGGAATATTTTTCACCGTTAGTGTTGAAGAACACTAAGTCTCCTGGAGCTGGTGGTTGACCTTCAATACTTACACCCTTAGTGCTGATCAATTGAATTGTGCGCGGTAGTTTGATCCCCGCCGCTTTGTTATAGACATAAACAATGAGGCCGCTACAGTCAAAACCGCCTTTGGGAGTATTACCACCATATCGATAAGGAACATCGACTAGACCTACCGCTGCAATAGAAATGTCCTCTGTTCCAACACTGGTGTCTTGCTTGAATTGAGAAACTTTTGCGGCGTTTGGCTTACCGCTGAATGTGCTGCATCCACTTAGGATGAGTAAGCAACAAATAAAAATGCCGCACCCCAGGAGAGTGCGGCATGAGAAAGATTGCTTAAAGTGCGTCAGCAGCATGATCCGCAAGACGTGAGCGCTCACCACGCGCCAATGTCACATGACCACCATGACGCCAGCCTTTGAAGCGATCAACTACATAAGTCAAACCAGAAGAACCTTCTGTTAAGTAAGGTGTATCAATCTGGGCGATATTACCCAAGCAAATAATTTTGGTTCCAGGACCTGCACGAGTCACCAAAGTCTTCATTTGTTTAGGGGTGAGGTTTTGCGCTTCATCAATAATGACGAATTTACTCACAAAAGTTCTACCACGCATAAAGTTCATACTCTTTACTTTAATGCGCGAACGAATTAACTCTTGAGTTGCGGCGCGACCCCATTCACCAGCGCCGCCATCTTCATTGCGCTGTAATACCTCGAGGTTATCGTCAAATGCACCCATCCAAGGTTGCATCTTTTCTTCTTCGGTGCCTGGAAGGAAGCCAATATCCTCACCCACAGGGACGGTGGCACGTGTAATGATGATCTCGTTATAGCGTTTGCTGTCGAGGACCTGCTCGAGGCCGGCAGCCAGTGCAAGCAAAGTTTTTCCGGTACCAGCCTGTCCCAATAGGGTCACAAAGTCTACATCTGGGTTCATGAGTAAATTCATGGCAAAATTCTGCTCGCGGTTACGCGCAGTCACACTCCAAACATTATTTTTCTGATGAGAGAAGTCTCTGAGTGTTTGTAAGAGAGCGGTCTTCCCATTAATTTCTCTAACCTGTGCGTAGAAAGGCGTAGAGCCATCTGGATTTTCTTGATAGACAAACTGATTGACCAGCATGCTTTGTACGGATGGTCCGGTGACTCTATAGAACATGGTGCCAGATTTGGAGTCAGCCCAGCTTTCCATATCCTTGCCATGCTTAGGCCAGAAATCTGCATTCAGTTGCATGACTCCGGCATACATCAAGTCGCGATCTTCTAAAACTTGGTCATTGAAATAATCTTCAGCCGGTAACCCAAGTGCGCGTGCCTTGATGCGCATATTGATATCTTTGGATACCAATACCACTTCTTGACCCTTACGAGTTTTTTGTAGCTCGCTGACTACTGCCAAAATCAGGTTGTCACCTTTACCTTCGGGCAAACCCTCCGGTAATGCTTGCGTAGAGAATTTGGTTTGGAAGAAGAGGCGACCGGTGACATCTTGGTTGCCCAACTTGTTCAGGGGAATGCCCTCATCTAGAGTGCCGCTTGTTCCGGCAATCAGTTGGTCCAAGGATCTGCTGACAGTGCGGGCATTACGAGCTACCTCGGTCATGCCCTTCTTGTGGTTATCCAACTCTTCTAGAGTCGTCATCGGTAAATAAAGGTCGTGCTCTGAGAAGCGGAATAGGGAGCTTGGATCGTGCATCAATACGTTGGTATCGAGAACAAATAAGCTTGGTGGTCCAGTTCGAATCACGCGTTTAGGTTTTGCGGGTGTAGACGCCTTACTTTCGTTTCGCACATTAGAGGTGGGGCGATGATCCGCTTTGATCTTTTCGAGAGCTACTTCTGCAGCAGATAAATCTTCCTCTGCGTCATTAGTCCAATCAACGGCTTCCACTACCACCGGTTTTGCTAGAGCGGGTCGTTTCTTTAAGTCGGGAGTATCTTTGCGACTGAGTTTGACTTGATCAGCAATTTGAGTGGGGATTGGGGGCAGTGGCATGGACTCTCCTAAAAGAAAAAACCGCCAAGCGGAGTGCGTTGACGGTTTATTACGAAACTAGTTGCAGTGATACTTGAAAAACGGAGGGGGTTGCTCCCCGTACCTGATCTGAGATATTCAGGTTTCTGAATCAAACGGATTGTCAGACTTTCCCGTCGTTTACGGTGCATATGAATCACTTTACCCCAAATTTTGGGGTTTGCAAGCACCTCTGATCAAATTATTGTAAAAATTATTTAGTGGCTTGGGCAGCTTGTAATACCTCTGTCACATGACCGGGAACCTTCAGGCCGCGCCACTCTTTTGCTAGCTTGCCAGTAGAGTCAAATAGGAAGGTGCTGCGCTCAACGCCACGGACTTGTTTGCCATACATATTCTTCATCTTCATAACTCCAAAGATCTGGCAAAGTTTTTCTTCCGTGTCAGCAACTAGCTCAAACGGGAGCTCTAGTTTGCTGCGGAAATTGTCATGTGACTTAAGGCTATCTCGTGAAACACCTACTACCAGAGTATTGGCTTTGGTAAATGCTTCAATGTTGTCTCTAAATTCTCCAGACTCAGCAGTGCAGCCCGGCGTCATATCTTTAGGGTAGAAGTAGAGCACCAGTTTTTTGCCTTTTGTAGAATCTGGTGAAAACGTCAATCCAGAAGTTGCTGGAATCGCACACTGCGGCATGGGTTTACCGATAGCTACTGTCATGATGATCCTTCGTTGGTTGTCTCTAATGCTGATTAAATTAATTAGTTATTTTGAATGATTAAATCACCGCTACGATTGGGTATTTCACCCCAGGTCAGCGGTAGTACAGCTATTTTATCGAGTTGCTTGGTGGCTTCCCAGGATTTATGAAGCTCGCCCATAGTGACGAGCTCATGACCTTGATTTAGCCATCCAGCTAGCAGCTGCTCGAACGCAGGCAATAGCTTTTGCCCCTCTAG
Source organism: Polynucleobacter sp. MWH-S4W17 (assembly GCF_018687535.1). Taxonomy (NCBI): domain Bacteria; kingdom Pseudomonadati; phylum Pseudomonadota; class Betaproteobacteria; order Burkholderiales; family Burkholderiaceae; genus Polynucleobacter; species Polynucleobacter sp. MWH-S4W17. The sequence continues at coordinate 424,530 of NZ_CP061295.1, forward strand.
TTCAGCGTGCAATGTGAATACTTGGTCATTTGGATTGCTTTGAGTGATTTCTAGTAACTTTTTTACTGCGCCAAATTCATCAGCGCCATCGATGCCAATAAGTTCATCAAAGGTGGGGAGTGTGGTTGGGTACTGAACATGCTTTGCTTTTCCTGAAGGAAGTGCAAGGCGATAGGGCATGAGATTGGGTTCAGCTCTGCCATCAGAGGAATAGGCAATGCCCCATTGATCGAGTTGCTCAAAGGCGGCGGCGTTCATTTGCCATCCTGCAGCACCATAGGTCACTGGTGCATGACCAAAAATTTCTATAAAACGATCCCAGCTTTTTTGCATCATCGCTTTTGTCCAGGATGCATCTTGATTACGAACTGCATCTTGCCAGGCAACGTGATCCCACGTATGAATGCCCGTCTCATGACCTGCTTTATCAATGGCGCGCATTTCTGCGGCAGCTTTCTTGCCAATATCCGGTCCAGGAATGAGGACGCCATAGAGTAAGGTCCTAATCCCATAGTGCTCCACTACAGAGGTACGGCTAACTTTTTTCAGAAAGCCTGGGCGAAAGACGCGCTTTAAGGCCCAGCCGGTGTGGTCAGGCCCAAGACTAAATAGAAAGGTGGCTTTCAGGCCAAAACGCTCAAGAGTACGAGCTAGATTCGGTACACCTTCTTTGGTGCCGCGTAAGGTATCTACATCAACCTTGAGAGCTATCTTTGCCATGTACCTTTGAGTTTACTTTTGCTTATTCTTTGTCGACTAGGTGACGTGCTTTTTCTACGTCTCCACGATAGGCTTCAAAAATGTTCTTGAGCGCATCAGTCATCGTAGTGGTTGGCTTCCAACCCAATTCGCTCATCGTATTGTCAATTGCTGGAACACGATTTTGAACATCTTGATAGCCTTCACCGTAGTAAGCACCCGAAGTAGTTTCTACAATCTTCACTTCATTCGCATTCTTTGCGTACTCAGGAATGCTGCGAGCAATTTCTAACATTTGATTGGCTAGCTCACGAATAGAGTGATTGTTCTTTGGATTACCGATGTTATAAATCTTGCCATTAGCAATACCATCTTTGTTATCGATAATATGCATCAAAGCATCGATACCATCATCAATATAAGTAAAGGCACGTTTCTGTGCGCCACCATCAACAACGTTGATGGATTCGCCGCGAACGATATGACCTAAGAACTGAGTCACAACGCGGGATGAGCCTTCTTTTGGTGTGTAGATGCTATCTAGACCAGGGCCAATCCAGTTAAATGGGCGGAAGAGAGTAAAGCGCAAGCCTTCCATGCCATAACCCCAGATCACGCGATCCATCAATTGTTTGGAACAAGCGTAGATCCAGCGCGGCTTGTTAATTGGGCCATAAACCATATTCGATTTGGTAGGATCAAATTCACCATCCTCACACATTCCATACACTTCAGAAGTTGATGGGAATACCAAATGCTTTTTGTATTTGACTGCAGAGCGTACGATCGGTAAGTTGGCTTCAAAGTCGAGTTCAAATACTTTGAGTGGTTGTTGTACATAAGTTGCAGGCGTTGCAATCGCCACTAAAGGCAAGATGACGTCGCATTTGCGAATGTGATATTCAACCCATTCTTTATTGATGGTGATGTCACCTTCAAAGAAATGCATGCGTGGATGATTGATTAAATCACCAAGGCGATCGTTTTGCATATCCATGCCGTAGACATCCCAGTCGGTTGTCTCGAGAATGCGCTTGGAAAGGTGGTGACCAATAAAGCCGTTAACACCAAGAATGAGTACTTTTTTCATCTTTACTGCCTCGTTTTAATCTAATTTGCTATTGCTAAATTTTCTACTTATTTGCTTGCTGGGAACCATTCCAAAACTTCAACCGCTTGATGGTCGCCACAAATACCGAATACCCGATTATCAACCACTTGGATGCCGCAAACCCCAAGATTGAGCTTGTCTGGAAATGGCCGATTTAGGCTGGTACGCGCCACAATCATGGCCTTCCCCTCATGATCAGTAAAGGCGCCTGGATAAGGGGGTGCAACAGCCCTAACCAGGTCGTGAACCTGTTTGGCGGTCTGATTCCAATGAATTTGCCCGTCTGCAGGCTTTCGCCCTCCAAAATAGCTCCCTTTTTGGAGCTCATTTGCCTTGCGCGGAACAGTTCCCTTTAAAAGGCCGGGCAAGACTTGATCGATCACGCTGACGGCAGCCTGGCTGACCTTAGCAAATACATCGGTAGCGGTCTCATCTGGGTCGATGCTGACGGCTGCTTGCCCAACAATATCTCCGGCATCGGGTTTTGCGTCCATGAAGTGTAAAGTTGCGCCGGTCTCCGTTTCGCCATGCAGAATTGCCCAATTAACTGGTGCGCGTCCGCGATATTTTGGAAGTAGTGAGCCATGCATATTGAGTGCGGCAATTTTGGCGCAATCCAAAATCTGCTCCGGAATCATGAAGCGATAGTAGAAAGAAAAAATATAGTCAGGAGCTAACGCTTGGAGCTTGGGAACTAAATCTATTAATTCATTAGCGCTTGGAGTAATGTAAGAAATATTTTTTTCTTGGCAAAGTTTTGCAACGCTCCCAAACCAAACATTCTCATTGGGATCATCCTGGTGGGTTACTACGAGATCAACTTGTATGCCAGCATTGAGAAGTGCTTTGAGGCAGTTGACGCCAACATCGTGATAGGCAAAGACGACTGCGTGCAATTATTTTTTCTCTAAAACAGTTTGCACCACATAGCGGGGACGCTTGCGGATTTGCTGATAGATACGGCCAATATATTCACCTAAAAGACCGAGCCCAAAGAGCATTACACCAATCAGGAAGAAGGTTAGGGCGAATAGGGTAAATACCCCCTCAACCTCAGCACCCAGAAGGAAGCGACGCACTAGCAGGTAGACGAACAAGCTACCAGCCGCAAGTGATAGAAGCATGCCGAGTATTGAGAAAATCTGCAATGGCATGACAGAGAAGCCAGTGACTAAGTCAAAGTTCAGGCGAATCAATTGGTACAAACTATATTTGGATTCACCAGCAAAACGCTCTTCATGTTTGACAGTAATTTCAACTGGATTTGCGGAGAAGGTATAAGCCAGCGCCGGAATAAATGTATTGCTTTCATCACATTGGCGGACTAAGTCAACAATGCGACGGCTATATCCACGCAACATACAACCTTGATCAGTCATTGTGATACGTGTAATATTTTCACGTAAACGATTCATAGCGCGTGAAGCAAATTTTCTGAAGAAGCTATCGCGGCGATCGGCGCGAATAGTGCCTACGTAATCATGACCTTTTAATAACTGCTCAGTCAATGCATCAATTTCTTCAGGAGGATTTTGTAGGTCTGCATCCAAAGTAATGATGTGTTCGCCTTTGGCATATTCGAAGCCAGCCATGATGGCCATATGTTGGCCAAAGTTACTGTGAAATAAAACTGCACGAGTTACATCAGGACGTAACTCGACCTGCTTGGAAAGAATGCCAGCAGAACGATCTTTGCTACCGTCGTTAACAAATACAATCTCGTAGGCGATCTTGCGTTTGGTAGCCAGAGCATCCAATGCCGGATAAAGGCGATCAAATAGAGCCTTTAATCCGTCCTCCTCGTTGTAAACGGGAATAACAATGCTTAGTGTTGGGTTGGCAACTAAATTTGCAGTCATGATGCAATTTTGCCTGATTCTTTGGGTTTAACCCAGGAACGCTAGTTTTTGCGGTATTTAAGCAAGATTCCGACTAAACCACTAGCTATACGGCCAATATCTTCATCGGCCATTGCTGGAAATAAAGGGAGGGTCAGAATGGATTTACCAATGCGTTCAGCAATTGGCGTATCTGATGTTTTGTAGCCCTGGTTTTTGTAGAGAGTAAAGCCGGTAATAGCGGGGTAATGAACGCCAGTACCAATGCCTAAATCTTTTAACTCAGTCATCACTTGGGCGCGATCAATATTGAGCTGATCAAGTGGCAAAATAACTTGAAACATATGCCAGTTACTATCAGTGAAATTTTCTACTGGAAGTTCTAATCTCAAGCCTTCCAATCCAGCAGATTTCAGTTTGGCACGAAGCATATCAAAGTATTGGCGCGCGAGTTCGGCACGACGTGTTTGATAAGGGGGAAGTTGCTTGAGCTGTTCAAGGCCGATGGCTGCATTCACATCGGTCAAGTTATCTTTGCCGCCCAATACATCAACATCCATGCCGTCCATGCCTTGACGGGTTAATCCTTGTAGGCGGAATTTCTCAGCCAGCTTTGCTTCGTCGAGATTATTGAGAACAAGGCAACCACCCTCAATAGTGGTGAGATTCTTATTAGCTTGAAAGCTAAAACTCACTAAATCACCAAAGCTACCAATCTTCTTGCCTTGCCACTGTGAGCCAAAGGCCTGAGCCGCATCCTCAATCACGCGAAGTTTGTGTTGTTTGGCTAGCACGTAGAGCTGATTCATATCAACGGGAAGGCCGGCCAAATAGACGGGCATGATCGCGCGCGTCTTAGGTGTAATTGCGGCAGCAACTTTACTCAGATCAATATTGCGTGTAACGGGATCAATGTCCACAAACACCGGTTTTGCGCCAACACCCAAAATCACATTAGAAGTTGCTACCCAAGAAATTGGGGTGGTAATCACCTCATCGCCATCACCAATACCTGCAACTTGCAGAGCGATCTTCATGGTTGCGGTGCCATTGGCAAAGCAGCGCACGGGACGACCACCAAAGTATTGGCTTAAAGCCACCTCAAACTCGGCTAGCTTGGGGCCGGATGTCACCCATCCTGAACGCAATACCTCTGAAACAGCATCAATGGTTTCTTGATTGAAGCTAGGGCGCGTGAAGGGGATGAAGTTTGACATGGTGTCCTATATTACTGCGAGATATCTGGATGCTTGACAATGACTCTGCGTGAATCACGATCGACCTCCTGCATTGGAAAGCCTTGAGCCTTAAGCGCATTAAATTGCTCTGGAACCATGATGGCATAGGCCGTTTGATCTTCTTTCCAGCGATTAACAAAAGTATCTAAAGTCGGCATCCAAAGTTCTGGCTCTTGATTAACCCCAAACTCAAGCTCATCGGGTGATTCAACCATGATCATCGTTCTGCCTAAATAGAAAGGCATGGTGTGATCCAAAAGACGCACTGAATAGAAGTTCACTTTTTCTGGAATAGAGGCTTTGACTCGCTCTACTAGGTCGATACCGGAAACTGCGCGACCCAGTGTCTCGTGACCTGTTCCCGCGATGATGGCGCACAGAAAAAATCCATAAGCAAAACTCACAATACTTTGAGTGCCATTACGTTTGCTTTGCCATGCTGCATAAGCGCTAAAGCTGACAAGTGCCACTAATGCAGTAATCACCCAATAGGTATATTGCGCATAAGCTTCAATTTCATCTGGCCTTGCTTGTTTGCCAATAGCATCTAAAAAGAAGAATCCAATGCATCCAAGAATTGCAAAAGCTAGTGTCTGCAATTTCCATAGAAATGCCATGGTGTTGGTGTGACCAAGTAAGCGATCTAAACGATTGCCAATAATTAAAGCGAGCGCTGGGAAAACGGGAATGATGTAGCCGGGTAATTTGGAGTGAGATACGCTAAAAAATGCAAAGATCACTGCAAACCAGCAGACTAACAACCAACCTGCTGAGAACTCGCGACGGCGCCCGCTCCATGCCTGTGCAATAGCCCCCGGGACTTGCAGAATCCAGGGGAGTAAGCCAATCAGGAGTAGCGGTACAAAATAATAAATAGGGCCTGTTCTACTGTGAGCATCTTGTGTAAAGCGTTGTAGATGTTCGTGAATAAAGAAGAACTCTAGGAACTCGGGATTGCGTTGGGCCACTAGTGCGAACCAAGGCGCAGTAATTGCTAAGAACAATATGCTGCCGCTAAGTAAACGTAAACGAGTCCAGATTTTCCAGTCCCACGTAGTTATGGAGTAAGCAATAAAAACCATTGCAGGTATCGCTGCACCAATAACTCCTTTAGATAGTGTTGCTAGTGCCATAAAAATCCAGCAAGCCCACATCCAGTTGCGACAGTAATTTTTGTTATGGGAAGTTTGTGCAAGTAAGAGGCTACAGAGAGCTGCCACTAAAAATGAGGATAAGCCCATGTCGAGCGAGTTGAAGTGACCACTGATAATCCAGATTGGGCTCGATGCTAATACAACGGCAGCCAACCATCCTGCTCTCGCGTTGAAGATGCGTGCACCAGTAAAGCCGACTAAAAGAATAGTTAGGAAACCCGTTAGCGCTGTCCAAAGGCGCGCTTGCCAATCACCAATACCAAATACTTGAAAAGCGGCGGCAGTTGCCCAGGCCTGGAGAGGGGGCTTTTCAAAATACTTGTAACCGTTGTAACGAGGGGTTATCCAGTCACCGGTAACCAGCATTTCTCGGGCTATTTCTGCATAGCGGCCTTCGTCGGATGGGATGAGATGGCGGTAATTGAGGGTGCCAAACCAGAGTAGGGCATAAATGATGACCAACAGCAAAATCTTGCCTGGATGCAGGGCTGAAGACTGCCGAATTTGGCCAAATTGCATTAAATAGGCTCCACAATCAGGGCTAGTAAGACTTGACGACCCTCGCCGACTAGGATGTTGTAGGTGCGGCAGGCAGCCTGGGAATCCATGATTTCAAAGCCAATTTTGGCCTCAATCAAGGATTTAAGAAGTTCTGGCTTAGGAAAGCGCTGGCGGCTACCGGTTCCGATGAGGATTAATTCTGGTTTTAAATCAACCATTTGCGCGAAATGACTGGCTTCTAAACTATCAAATGTTTGCGCAGACCAGTTAGAGATGGCGCCGTCCGAGCTGAGTAGGACTGCATGGTCATAAGAGATCTTATTGATCTCTACGTAGCCATCGCCATAGCCAGTGATCGTATTCGCTCCGGAATGGGGGTCAGATTGAAGCTTCAAGTGGACTCTCTGTCATAATTATGTGGATTATAGCTAGCTGTTTTTTCTCATATTTCAAGAACTTACCCTTAAATTTATTGTGAAACCGATCCTAAAGTCCCAAAAGCTCAATAACGTCTGTTACGACATACGTGGGCCGGTGCTTGAGCTTGCTCAGCGCATGGAGGAAGAGGGCCACAAAATCATCAAATTAAACATCGGAAACGTAGGGGTTTTCGGTTTTGATCCGCCTGAAGAGATTCAGTTGGACATGATTCGCAATTTAAGCAATGCCTCAGCTTATTCTGATTCCAAGGGAATCTTTGCTGCTCGCAAAGCCATCATGCAGTATTGCCAAGAAAAAGGTATTCAAGGCGTGACCTTGGATGATGTATATACCGGTAATGGCGTATCCGAGCTCATTGTTCTGTCGATGAACGCACTTTTAAATGATGGCGATGAGGTTTTAGTCCCAACTCCAGATTATCCGCTTTGGACTGCTGCAGTTAGTTTATCGAGCGGTACACCGGTGCACTATCTTTGTGATGAATCCAAAGAGTGGGCGCCAGACTTAAACGATCTCCGTAAAAAAATTACACCGCGTACCAAAGCAATTGTGGTGATCAATCCAAACAATCCTACTGGTGCAATTTATTCCAAAGAAGTTCTGCTGGAGTTAACGCAAATTGCTCGTGAGCATGGTTTGATTTTGTTTGCGGATGAGATTTACGACAAGATGTTGTACGACGGCGAGAAGCATCTCTCATTAGCTTCTTTGTCTACAGATGTAGTCATTATTACCTTCAATGGCCTTTCTAAAAATTACCGCTCCTGCGGCTACCGCGCTGGTTGGATGGTGGTTTCAGGTGATAAAGAAATGGTCCGAGACTATATCGAAGGTCTCAATATGCTGGCCTCAATGCGCTTGTGTGCGAACGTGCCAGGCCAGTATGCGATTCAAACTGCATTGGGCGGTTACCAAAGCATTAATGATTTAGTTAGTGAGGGTGGTCGCCTTGCGAAGCAACGTGATCTTGCATGGAAACTCATAACTGATATTCCAGGTGTGACTTGCGTGAAACCAAAATCCGCTTTGTATTTATTTCCAAAGCTAGATCCTGAGGTTTATCCAATTGAAGATGATCAGCAATTTGTAGCTGATCTTTTGAAAGAGGAAAAAGTATTGTTAGTGCAGGGCTCTGGTTTCAACTGGGGCAAACCTGATCACTTCCGTGTAGTGTTCTTGCCTCACGAAGATGTGCTCAAGGAAGCTATTAGCCGCCTTGCCCGTTTTCTGGAGCGTTATCGTAATAAGCACAGCCGTAAGGCTTCTTCAACTGCAGCAAAGGCATCATGAAACCGATTCAAGTAGGTCTGTTAGGTATTGGCACTGTTGGTGGTGGCGTATTCACCGTTCTCGAGCGTAACCAAGACGAAATTACACGTCGTGCTGGACGCGGCATTCGCATTAATACAGTTGCTGATTTAAATGTAGAGCGTGCCAAAGCATTGGTTAAAGACCGCGCACAAGTGGTGAGTGATGCCCGTACCGTAATCAATAACCCAGAGATCGATATCGTTGTTGAGCTTATTGGTGGTTATGGCATTGCTAAAGACTTGGTTCTTGAGGCTATCGCTGCCGGTAAGCATGTGGTTACAGCCAATAAAGCATTGATCGCTGTTCACGGTAACGAGATCTTTAAGGCGGCACATGCTAAAGGCGTGATGGTTGCCTTTGAAGCTGCTGTTGCAGGTGGTATTCCGATTATTAAGGCCTTGCGTGAAGGCTTAACGGCTAACCGCATCGAATGGATTGCCGGCATCATTAATGGCACTACGAACTTCATCCTGTCAGAGATGCGTGACAAAGGTTTGGATTTCGCAACTGTACTTGAAGAAGCGCAGCGTTTAGGTTACGCAGAGGCGGATCCGACTTTCGATATCGAAGGTGTTGATGCTGCTCATAAAGCGACCATCATGAGTGCGATTGCATTTGGTATTCCAATGCAGTTTGAAAAAGCACACATTGAAGGCATCACTAAATTAGATGCAATTGATATTAGGTATGCGGAGCAATTGGGCTATCGCATTAAGTTGCTTGGTATTGCCAAGAAAACGACAACTGGTGTTGAGTTGCGTGTCCACCCCACACTCATTCCTTCCAAACGTTTGATTGCTAACGTTGAAGGTGCTATGAATGCCGTTCAGGTATTTGGCGATGCCGTTGGAACAACTTTGTATTACGGTAAGGGCGCAGGCTCTGAGCCAACCGCTTCCGCAGTGATTGCTGACTTAGTGGATATCACTCGTTTGCTAAGTGCTGACGCCGAACATCGCGTGCCGTATCTGGCCTTCCAGCCAGATGCTGTGCATGACACACCAGTGCTCCCTATTGGTGAGATCACGACTAGTTACTATCTGCGCTTGCGTGTAGCTGATCAGGCTGGTGTATTGGCTGACATCACGAAGATTTTGGCATCGCATGGTGTTTCCATTGATGCGCTCTTGCAAAAAGAAGCTAATGAGGGTGAAAGTCAAACTGATTTGGTAGCTTTAACTCACGAGACTAAAGAAAAGAACATGCTTGCCGCGATCAAAGAGATTCAAAATCTCAAGACAGTTGCTGGCGAAGTTGTGAAGATCCGTTTAGAAAATCTGTCTTAAGTAAAACTCAGCAAAATATATGCGTTACCAATCTACTCGTGGCAATAGCCCACAACAATCCTTCTTAGAAATTTTGTTGGGTGGATTGGCGCCTGATGGCGGCTTGTATTTGCCTACTCAGTACCCACAAGTTACTGTAGCGCAGCTAGATGCTTGGCGCGGCTTGTCATACGCCGACCTTGCTTATGAAGTATTGAGCCTATATTGCGACGATATTCCTGAGACAGATTTACGGGCAATCTTGCGTAAAACGTATACAGAGCAGGTTTACTGTAATGGTCGCGCTCAAGACAATGCCAAAGACATTACGCCTTTGCATTGGTTGGGGGAAGAGCAGGGAACACGTATCGGTCTATTGAGTCTTTCAAATGGCCCAACCTTGGCTTTCAAAGATATGGCCATGCAATTGCTTGGCAATCTTTTTGAGTACGCTCTCAAGAAGAAAGGTCAGCAGCTCAATATTTTGGGCGCTACATCTGGTGATACGGGTAGCGCAGCTGAATATGCGATGCGCGGTAAAGAGGGTGTGAAGGTGTTTATGCTTTCTCCCCGCGGCAAGATGAGTGCGTTTCAATCTGCACAGATGTATTCCTTACAAGATCCCAATATTTTTAACTTAGCAGTAGCTGGTGTCTTCGATGACTGCCAGGATATCGTTAAGGCGGTGAGCAACGATCACGCTTTTAAAGCGAAGAACCAAATTGGCACCGTGAACTCCATCAATTGGGGTCGTGTAGTGGCTCAGGTGGTGTACTACTTTCAAGGCTATCTACTGGCCACTAAGTCCAGCTCTGAAAAAGTCTCATTTACCGTACCATCCGGTAACTTCGGCAATGTCTGCGCTGGTCATATCGCCCGCATGATGGGTTTGCCTATCGAGCATCTCATCGTTGCTACCAATGAAAACAATGTATTGGATGAATTCTTTTCCACAGGCGTCTATCGTGCACGTAAGTCTGCTGAGACGTTGCATACTTCCAGTCCTTCGATGGATATCTCTAAGGCCAGCAACTTCGAGCGCTTTGTTTTTGACTTCATGGGTCAAGATGGTAAAGCAACTGCAACCATGTTCAAGCAAGTGGATGAGGCGGGTGGTTTCGATATCTCAAAAGAGACAGTCTTTAAAGATCTGGGTAAATACGGTTTCCAATCTGGCCGTAGCACTCACGAGAATCGTTTAGAAACAATTCGTGATATTGATCAACGCTATGGCGTCATGATTGATACCCATACCGCTGATGGCGTGAAAGTGGCTCGTGAGCATTTGCAAGCCGGAATCCCGATGATCGTCCTTGAGACGGCGCTCCCCATTAAGTTTGAGGAAACAATTGAAATTGCTTTGGGTCGTCCAGCAGAATGTCCGCCAGCATTTAAAGACATTAAATCTAAGCCACAGCGCGTAGAAAATATCGATGCCGACGTGAATCAAGTTAAAGCATTTATTACTACACATCTAAGTTAATTCTTAACTTAGAAAATTTAAGCAATAAATAATCACTCTATGACAAAGCCACCGATGTTGACTGCTCAGCAGGCTTTAGATCACTTACTTTCTCATTCTCAAACTGTTGGTGAGAGTGAGAACGTTGCTATGCAGGCCGCTTTAGGCCGGGTGCTTGCTGAAAACGTCAGCAGCCTTGTTGATGTCCCCCCACTCGATAACACTGCGATGGATGGATATGCGGTTCGCTCTGCTGATATTGTTACTTCAGGAAAATCACTCAAGATTGCGCAACGTATTCCGGCTGGATCGATGGGAACCCCATTAGAGTCCGGCACTGCCGCTAGAATTTTCACAGGAGCCCCTGTGCCTCCTGGTGCGGATGCAGTCGTGATGCAAGAGGATTGCACACTAGAGGGTGAAAGCGGTCAAGTGACTATCAATACTCCTCCAACAGCAGGTCAGTGGATTCGTCGTAGAGGCGAAGATCTAACTGCTGGCAAAACTGCTCTTACTGCAGGTACTTTCTTGCGCCCACAAGAGTTGGGCGTAGCTGCTTCAGCGGGCTTGACTCACTTAAGTGTTAAACGCCGCGTCAAGGTCGCCGCCTTTTTTACTGGCGATGAATTAGCTCTTCCTGGCGAGCCATTAAAACCAGGCGGCATTTATAACTCCAATCGCGACACTTTATTGGCCTGCCTTAAATCTTTGGGTTGTGATGCCACTGATTTGGGTATCGTCCCAGATCGCTTAGATGCAACCCGTGCAGCATTGCGTAAAGCCAGCAAGGACCATGATTTAATTATTACCTCTGGTGGTGTCTCAGTTGGCGAAGAAGATCACATCAAGCCAGCAGTTACTGCTGAAGGAAGATTGGATCTGTGGCAGATCGCGATTAAGCCAGGTAAGCCATTAGCGTTTGGTGCGGTCCGAAAATCAGACGAACCTAAGGATGGTGAGGCTTGGTTTATTGGTTTGCCAGGTAATCCGGTATCTAGTTTTGTAACTTTCCTATTGTTTGTACGTCCTTTTATTCTGAAGTTGCAGGGTCGTGAAGCTAGTCTTCCTCAGTCGTATTTAATGCGCGCAGATTTTGATTGGTTGAAAGCCGATCGACGCAATGAGTTCCTGCGTGTCAAATTGAATAGCAATGGCGGCTTAGATTTATTTCCTAATCAAAGTTCTGGCGTGCTCACTAGCGTCTCTTGGGGTGATGGTCTGGTTGATTGCGCGCCAAATCAGCCAATTAAAGCTGGCGATTTGGTGAAGTACATCCCATTTGATGCACTGCTCAAGTAATCGGTTTACGATTAGCTCATGAAACTCGAATTACGATTCTTTGCCTCACTACGTGAATCGCTTGGCATCTCGCAAGAGAGTATCACCATCCCGGCGACAGTAAAAACCATTGCCGATCTCAGAGCGCACCTCATTGAACGTGGTAATCCATGGTCTGAAGTCTTAGCAAATGGCAAAGTCTTGCGTTGTGCCTTGAACCAGCACATGGTTGATGCAAATGCAGCATTGCAAGATGGTGCTGAAGTAGCTTTCTTTCCTCCGGTAACCGGGGGCTGAAATGCCAATCAAAATTCAAAAAAGCGATTTTGATGTCAGTGCAGAAATATTGGCATTACGTAAAGGTGATCTGCGAGTAGGTGCGGTAGTTTCCTTCTTGGGCACCGTGCGAGATATGAATGACGGTAGCCAGGTAAGAGGTATGACGCTTGAGCATTACCCCGGCATGACTGAAAAAGCACTCCAAGAAATTCTTGATCAAGCTAAATCACGCTGGGATATATATCAGACATTAGTGATTCATCGTGTTGGACCTTTACTGCCCGAAGATCAAATCGTATTAGTGGCGGTTACTAGCGCACACAGAGGCGAAGCATTTGCTGCCTGTGAGTTCATCATGGACTACCTCAAGACTGCTGCCCCCTTCTGGAAAAAAGAAGATACCCCTGAAGGTTCTCGCTGGGTTGATGCCCGCGTCACCGATGAGGCTGCAATGGCTCGTTGGAAGCAGAGCTAATTCCATTTTCCTTGCCCGATTAGGCCCTTATTCAAAGGTTTTATTGGTGCACCAAGCTGCATCAAAATAAACGTTTCTGCACCATCCAGGGGAATTCCTTAGTAATTACCCGCAAATTTAGATCAAAATGCATTAACAAAAGTTTTTTAGAAATTTTGATTAAACAAAGCTCAGGAGATTTACATGACAACAGCAGCATTGAGTACGGAAAGTACTAGTAGCAACCCCCTAAAGTCGAAATGGGTGCAACTGGCTTTAGGCGTCATTTGTATGATGTCCATATCCAGCCCTCAATATGTTTGGGCTTTATTTACTAAGCCAATCATGGGTCAGCTCGGTGTTACTTTGACAGAGTTGCAAATTACATTTTCGATCTTGATTGTTTTACAGACTTTTTTCTCGCCGTTTCAGGGTTACTTAGTTGATAAGTTTGGCCCTCGCCTTTTGTTATCCATAGGTACTATTCTGACCGGTGCAAGCTGGGTTCTTTCGGCTAACCTGACTACCGTATCTCATCTTTACCTCACCTATGGTGTGTTAGGTGGCTTGGGTACCGGTATTGTTTACATCGGCGTTGTTGGCTTAATGGTTCGTTGGTTCCCAAATAATCGTGGCTTTGCAGTAGGCATGGTTGCTGCTGGCTATGGTATCGGTGCATTGCTGACGACCTTCCCAATCTCCACTAGCTTGACTGAGACGGGGATTCAGGGCACGTTGACGTTCTTTGGCTACATCATTGGTGCCGTTGGACTATTGGCTGCTCAAGGCATTCGCGTTCCTCACGCTGATCGCGTACAAACAGCCGATCAAATAGAGGCCGCTGCAACAGGAGTTGCTCCAAAGACAATGTTAAAGACACCAGTATTTTGGTTGATGTTTTTGATGATGTCCATGATGTCTACATCAGGTTTGATGGTGATCTCTCAGATGGGCGCATTTGCAAAAGACTTTGGCGTTACATCGGCCATGGTTTTTGGTATGGCTGCCTTGCCTTTAGCCTTAACAATCGATCGCGTTACCAATGGTTTAACCCGGCCAATATTTGGTTGGGTATCTGATCGTATCGGACGTGAATACACCATGACGATTGCTTTTGGTTTAGAAGCAGTTGCTATGTTTGCATGGGTAATGACACGCTCAGATCCTGTCATGTTCGTATTGCTCTCAGGTATCGTGTTCTTTGGTTGGGGTGAGATTTTCTCTTTATTCCCATCTACTTTGACTGATACGTTTGGCCAAAAGCATGCCACTACAAACTATGGTTTCTTGTACATGGCTCAAGGCGTTGGTTCTATTATCGGCGCCCCAGTTGCAGCCTATATTCATGGCGTGACTGAAAGCTGGTTGCCAGTATTTGGCATCATGATCGTATTGGATGCTACTGCGGCTATCCTGGCATTTTTCGTACTACGTCCAATGCGTGCTAAGTATATGAAGACGCGTTCTGCATGAGTGCCAACTTAGTGGCAATTTGAAATTCGAAGTTAGAAAAAAGGCTACCAACTTGGTAGCCTTTTTTAATGTCGTCTAATTGTTACTGCATTGAGAGGTATTAGAAAGCGCTCACAGCTCCATCGCTTCTAGGGTCCCATCCCCCTTTCAATATTCCAGACGGATCACGAATAATGCAACCCGCATGACCAACGGTTTCATCAAAGGCGTCTAGCATTTCAATTTCATGGCCTAAAGCATGAAGTTCTTTCGCGACTTCTGGACCAAAGCGTGATTCTAGTTTTAAGCTATCACTCGTTTGTCCCCAGGTGCGACCAAGCAGCCAGCGTGGGCGACTAATTGCATCCTGTGGATCAAGGCCATAAGTTGCTGTACGAGTAAATACTGCGCACTGGGTTTGTGGCTGACCATCTCCACCCATCGTTCCATAAACCATTGAGCGACCATCTTTAAATAAAGCCATCGCTGGGTTAAGAGTATGAAAAGGCTTGCGATACGGCTCAAGGTGATTGAGTGTATTTGGGTCAAGAGAAAAGCTGCAACCGCGGTTTTGCCAGTTGACACCTGAGGTAGGAAGCACAATGCCTGCGCCAAACTCATGATAGATACTTTGAATGAAGGAAACGCAATTGCCGTCGCCATCAATCACGCCCATCCAAATAGTATCTGCAGGACCTTTACCCTGACCCCAAGGGAGCGCTTTTTCTGGATCAATATTCTTGGCTAACTTTTTCAGGAATGCAGGTGATAAGAAAGATTGCGCATTCTTTGTCATATAGGCAGGATCAGTTACAAATTGATCGCGTACTTTAAATGCTTGTTTGGTAGCCTCAACACAATGATGAACATACTCAGCGCTATCAACCTTAAAGCGTTTTAAGTTCAATTGGTCCAAGATGCCAATAATCATCAATGAGACAACACCTTGTGTAGGTGGAGTCATGTTGTAGACATTGCCCATGCTATGTTTGAGCTCAAGAGGGTCTATGAGTTTTGCCTTATGACGGTGTAGGTCGTCTAATCGTAGTGGACTTCCTAACTCAGCGAGTTCTTTTGCTAGTGATTGAGCTAGTTCGCCACGGTAATAATCATCCGTACCTTTTTCGGCAATCTGACGCAACGTTTTGGCAAGACGCTCTTGCTTAAAGATGCTGCCAACCACAGGTGCTTTGCCATTCACTAAAAAAGTCTCTGCGAAGCCTGGAATTGGGCTCAGTTCTTGACGCTTCTTTTCTGTGAGGCTTGATTGGCTGAAAGTAACTGGTGTGCCAGCTTCTGCATAATGAATCGCATCAGCCAATAGGCGTGAAAGTGGTAGTTTGCCGCCTAACCCTTGTTTGGAAAGCTGGTGCGCTGCGCCCCAGCCAGAGATAGTTCCAGCAACGGTATTAGCCGCTACTGCACCACGAAATGGAATGGCTTTAGCAATGCCGCGCTCTGCGTACCATTGCTTTGTCGCTAAACCAGCAGCTGCACCACAGGCATCAATTCCACCCATGGCCTTTCCAGGAGAATGAACCACCCAGAATGAGTCGCCGCCTATGGAGTTCATATGAGGGTAGACCACTGCAATAGTTGCTGCAGCGGCAACCATTGCCTCTAAGGCATTGCCACCTTCTCGTAAAACAGCTAAAGCAGATTCTGATGCTAGAGAATGTGGCGCTACCGCCATTCCTCTGGTTCCCCATTTTGGTTGCATGATTGTTTTCCGGTTAGATAATTGGTTTTGTTGTGGCTATATTGTATTGCTGGCTTATAGATTGCTCTGGCTAACTGTGCCCAGTTTTGGTGGTGATCTCAGTCTGAAAAAAGGCCAGCTTTTCAGACCTCGGTAGACGCTTTAAGCGGAGCTCTGCTTTTGAGGCTTCAGAACGGTCAGGGTGCTTTTGTGTTGCTAAGAGGACAACTGGTCCGCGCGATCTTGTATAGCGAGCGCCTTGCCCTGAGTTATGTGCCTCTAAGCGATGTTCTAAGCGGTTGGTAATGCCAGCATAGTAGGTGCCATCTGAGCATTCGAGGAGGTAAACAAGCCAGGTCAAAATAGGTCAAATTTGGATTAAAAAAGGCTGTAAAACCCTTGAAATTAGTAACATTGCCCTTATATTCTATAGATAGATATATGGAGTGCAAAAATGAGAATAGACAAATTAACAACCAAGTTTCAGGAGGCCTTAAGTGAGGCCCAAAGTATCGCTTTAGCCAAAGATAACCAATATATTGAGCCTGCCCACGTGTTGCTGGCCATGTTGCGTGATTCCGATGGTGGCGCCAAGAGTTTATTGACTCGAGCAGGGGTCAATGTCCCTGGACTTGAAAAAGGCGTAGAGAAAATCATCAGCAATCTCCCCGAAGTGCAGGGTACCAGCGGAGAAGTGCAAGTCGGTCGTGATTTAAGTAATTGGCTTAACCTATGTGAAAAAGAGGCCAATAAGCGCAATGATCAATTTATTGCTGGCGAATTGTTCTTGCTAGTGGTGGCTGATGACAAGGGTGAGCTCGGTAAAGTGGCTCGTGAAAATGGATTAAATCGTAAATCGTTAGAAGCGGCTATTGATTTAGTGCGCGGAGGAGAATCAGTGAATAGTGCAGATGCTGAAGGCCAACGTGAAGCCTTAAAGAAATACACAGTGGATTTAACTGAGCGTGCTCGTATGGGTAAGCTCGATCCAGTCATTGGGCGTGACGATGAGATTCGTCGCACCATTCAAATTTTGCAACGTCGCGGTAAGAACAATCCTGTACTCATTGGTGAGCCTGGCGTGGGTAAGACTGCTATCGTTGAAGGCTTGGCGCAGCGCATCGTCAATGGCGAAGTTCCTGAGACTTTGAAAAATAAGCGTGTCTTGGTCTTGGATATGGCCTTGTTATTGGCTGGTGCCAAATACCGAGGTGAATTTGAGGAGCGCCTGAAGGCTGTTCTTAGCGATGTCGCTAAAGATGAAGGTCAAACCATCATCTTTATCGATGAGATTCACACGATGGTTGGTGCAGGCAAGGGGGAGGGCGCGATGGATGCCGGCAATATGCTCAAACCCGCATTAGCTCGTGGTGAATTACATTGCATTGGTGCAACTACCTTAGACGAATATCGTAAGTACATCGAAAAAGATCCAGCGTTGGAACGTCGTTTCCAAAAAGTGATGGTGGAGGAGCCTACCGTAGAGGCAACTATTGCCATCTTGCGAGGCCTTAAAGAGCGCTATGAACTACATCATGGCATCGAAATTACTGATCCAGCGATTGTTGCGGCTGCTGAGTTATCGCATCGCTACATTACGGATCGTTTCTTGCCAGATAAGGCGATCGACCTGATTGACGAAGCGGGTTCGCGTATTCGGATGGAGATTGATTCTAAGCCTGAAGTGATGGATAGGCTGGAGCGTCGTCTGATTCAATTAAAGATTGAGCGCGAAGCGGTTAAGAAGGAGAAGGACGATGCTTCGCAAAAACGCCTAGGTCTCATTGAGGATGAAATTAAACGTCTGGGTGCTGAGTATGCTGATTTAGAAGAGGTTTGGAAAGCAGAGAAGGGCGCTGTATTAGGCGCAGCTCAGCTGAAAGAGGAAATTGAAAAAGTAAGGGTAGATATTGCAAAGTTACAACGCGATGGCAAGTTAGAGAAGGTTGCTGAATTGCAATATGGCAAGCTCCCCGAACTCGAAGCAAAACTGAAGTCTGCCGCAGCTGCCGAAGCTAAGGGTGACAAAGATGGCGTATTGAAAAACAAGTTACTTCGCACTCAAGTTGGCGCAGAAGAAATTGCTGAAGTGGTTTCTCGTGCGACAGGTATTCCAGTTTCGAAGATGATGCAGGGTGAGCGCGATAAGTTACTCAAGATGGAAGAGCTATTGCATAAGCGTGTAGTTGGTCAAGAAGAGGCCATTCGAGCAGTATCGGATGCTATTCGTCGTTCCCGTGCTGGCTTGGCTGAAGAGAATCGTCCTTATGGATCCTTCTTATTCCTTGGGCCTACCGGTGTTGGTAAGACTGAGCTCTGCAAAGCTCTGGCGGGCTTCTTGTTTGATAGCGAAGATCACCTCATTCGTATTGATATGAGTGAGTTTATGGAGAAGCATAGTGTGGCCCGTTTAATTGGCGCGCCTCCAGGTTATGTTGGTTACGAAGAGGGTGGTTATTTAACCGAGCAAGTTCGCCGTCATCCATATAGCGTGATCTTGTTTGATGAAATTGAGAAGGCTCACCCAGATGTATTTAATGTGCTCTTGCAGGTATTGGATGATGGTCGTCTAACTGATGGTCAAGGTCGTACCGTAGACTTTAAAAACACTGTCATCGTAATGACTAGTAATATTGGATCACATTTGATTCAGTCGATGGTTGATAAGAAGCAAGCAGAGATTAAAGAGGCGGTATTCGAAGAACTAAAGAATCATTTCCGTCCTGAGTTCTTAAATCGTATTGACGAAATCGTAGTGTTCCATGGTTTGGATAAAGGCAATATCGCCAATATTGCGAAGATCTTGCTGAAGAACTTGTCAGATCGTTTGGCAAAAGTGGATATGCAACTTGAGGTCAGTGATGCCGCCTTGAATAAGATTGCTGAGGTGGGCTTTGATCCAGTCTTTGGAGCAAGGCCTCTGAAGCGGGCGATTCAGCAGCATATTGAGAACCCAGTCTCCAAGATGATTTTGGAAGGTAAGTTCGGACCCATGGATGTGGTACCTGTCGATGTAGATAAATCAGGTGAGTTTAGCTTTAGCCGTCAGGTTCATTAAGTAGTCCTAAGTAGCAAATACGTAGTTCAGCAGGAATATTCCTGCGCCAGTACACTCGGTACATGACTGTTGCGCTTAGTAGGCGTGCCAGTGATGTCCGGGTTATTGGTCTCATTAGCCTAGCTCACGGCAGCTCTCATTTCTTTCATTTAATTCTACCTCCCATGTTCCCATGGTTGAGGGATGCTTTTGCATTGAGCTATGCCGAACTCGGTTTACTCATGTCAGTCTTTTTTGTGGTTTCATGTGTAGCTCAAGCAGGCTCAGGATTTTTAGTTGATCGCATTGGGGCGAGGCCAGTTTTATTTTGTGGCGTTGGATTATTAGTCCTTGCGGCATTGATTTACTCCCAAAGCAATGGGTATGCCATGCTCTTATTAGGGGCTGTTATTGCTGGATGCGGCAACGGTATTTTTCATCCAGTCGATTACACATTGATTAATCACAAAGTATCTCCGCCAAATCTACCTTACGCCTACTCTATGCATGGTGTGACTGGATATCTGGGATGGGCTGCCGCGCCCGCCTTTATGGTGGGCATTGCGCAACTTGCAGATTGGCGTGTTGCGTTTATGTTGGCAGGAGTTCTTGAGGCTTTGATTCTATTGGTCCTCTGGCTTAATAAAAGCCAGCTGATTGACAATGTCAAGGAGCGACATGCGAGTGCTCAGGCTGCAAACTTCGGTAGCGCTCATGAGAGTCCTTTTGCATTCTTAAAGTTGCCGGCAGTATGGTTATGTTGGGCATTCTTTTTCTTTAGTATGGCATCTACTTCCAGCTTGCAATCCTTTGCTCCAAGTGCGCTATTTGGTATTTATGAGATTCCAATCAATATCGGTAGTTATTACATTACCCTTTTGGCGCTAGGTAGCGCTGGAGGGGTTTTATTTGGTGGCTATTTGGCTGCTAAGTTACGGGCTCCGGAAAGAATAGTCTCTACCTGTTTGTCTATTACGGTAGTGATGTGCTTGCTGCTGGCGACTGGAATCATGTCAACTGACTTGATACCTATTATTTTCTTTGCACTAGGTTTTGGTTATGGAGTGGTTGCGCCTTCACGAGATTTATTGGTTAAAAAGGCAACCCCACAAGGCGTAGCTGGACGGGTTTATGGAATCGTGTATTCGGGAATTGATTTGGGCGCCGCAGTTGGTCCATTCATTTTCGGTTTTTTCATGGATGCTGGATTGCCGAAGGCGCTATTTCTTGGAATCGTCGTATTCCAGCTCATGATTATTCCAACCGTCTTTACAGTAACCTCAAAGAGCCGGCAGGCAGCTTAAGATAAAGCTGCTTTAATCCTTTTTGCAAATTCAACCGCATGCGGATTATCGCCATGAATGCATAAGGTGTCGGTCTGAATTTCGATTTCATTACCATCAATCGCGATGACCTTACCATTTTTTGACATGCTAATCACTTGATTAAGGGCTTCTGTTTCATCTTCAATTACCGCACCCGCTTGAGTGCGCGGGACCAGAAAGCCTTCTTTGGTGTATTTGCGATCCGCGAATACCTCTTGCCATGCCGGAACATTTAGCTCTTTGGCGGCATCGATCAGGCAGCTTCCCGCAAGGCCGTACAAAATAACTTCGGATCCCAAATCTTTTACAGCCTGTGCGATACCTCGTGCGAGTTTGATGTCTTTAGCTGCCTGGTTATATAGGGCTCCATGCGGTTTGACATGATGTAGCTTCTTTCCGATTGCATTCACAAAAGCTTTTAATGCGCCAGCTTGGTAAAGAACGTAGTTGTAGGCATCCTCTTCGGATACAGCCATCTCACGTCGCCCAAACCCTTCTAGATCTGGAAGGCCTGGATGTGCGCCAATATGAACCCCTTTTTTGCTTGCCATTTCAACCAACTTTTTCATACGTGCTGGATCGCCAGCGTGCCACCCACAGGCAATGTTGGTCGATGTAATGTAGTCAAGCAATAATGCATCGTTGCCCATTTCCCAGGCGCCAAAGCCTTCGCCCATATCGCTATTAATATCCATTACGAATTTCCACTGGTTTGAATAATTGTTTGAATTGAGTTGATTGTTGATTCTTGTAACTTTAACGCTTCCGCATTTAAACGGTCTGCCTCTTCAATATCTATCGGAATGAATCGTATTTTTGAGCCCGGTTTAACTTGTGCCAATTTAATGAGGTCGGAATAAATGACTTCGGCTAAGCGCGGGTATCCGCCAGTAGTTTGATGCTCTGCAAGCATCACAATAGGCTCATGTGAGGGCGGGTATTGTACAGTTCCAAACGTAATTGCTTGTGATGGAATATTGGGTAAATTCTTTTTGACCTTGAACTCACCTTGTAGACGGAGACCCATGCGATTGCTTTGGTTGCTCACGGTCCAAACGGTCGACCAAAATAACTCTCGCTCTTTAATGGATAAAAAGGATAGGTGAGGACCTGCCAAGCAATGGATTGGTGTGATTTTTTCCAGGGGTGTGAAGGGTGACTTGATGTGCCATTTTGCAAAAGATGGCAATGCATCTTTTTTAAGGAGTGATTTTAAGAAAGGTGAGTGCAAAGGTAATTGAGGATTGATGAGCGATAAGATCCCCCCCTTTTCAAGTCGTTTTGGTCCAATATCAGCGCTGATATGTGAGCCTGAGGAGCCTAAGATTTTAGGTAATTGCAGCCCGCCACCAATGGCTAATAGCGCTCGAAATCCGGGATTAAGCGGCGAAAATTTGAGCACGCTGCCTTTTGCTAACCATACGGGTCGATTGCCTGGGATGCGTTGATCATCAACAATGCCGTCACAGTGTGCGCCAACCCAGGCTACACAAGTTGCTTGATGAAAGAGAAGGCTTGGACCGCTGGAAGTCATCTCTATAGCGGCCATGTCCATTGAGTTGCCTACTAAAGCATTCGCTAGATGAAGAGATGATAAGTCGCAGGCTCCGCCAGGACCAACCGCCCAATGAGAAAGGCCGGATCTTGGCTCATCTTGAATAGTACTAAAGGTTCCAGACTGTAATACTTCAATAGATGCTTTGTTATTAACCTTATCTAATGCGTGAATAATTTCTTGGTGAGCGTTCTTTTGATCTTGTTTGTAAAACTCATCCAATGTAATTTCTTCAATCTGCATTTGATCTCCAGCCATAAATAATCCTGGTGGTTGATTTTGGATGTCAAACATTTGATTGGGTGAGCGACCAATAAGATTCCATCCGCCTGGCGTGGTTCGAGGGTAAATTGCAGTTTGTAATTCTGCAATCGCAACGCTACCTTTAGGGACTGCTGGCCGAGGAGAGGATAGGCGAGGTAGGCGCAACTTAGGGTCAAGGCCACTAAAGTATGCAAACCCAGGCATAAAGCCCAGAATATCTGCCGTATAAAGATTTTTCTTGTGAAGATGAATTGTCTCTTCAATAGACAATTGGCAGGCCTTAGCAATGGCGTGTAGATCTAGTGCGACATCCGGGTGATAACAAACTTGAATCCGATGAATCTTAGCCGGATAAGTTGAGCGCTTCTTTTGTTTTGCTAACTGATGCTGAATTTTCTCTAGTTCTGCAAATGCTTGTTGACGCGTTAGATTTGGTCCTTCATGCGTATATTGCAATTGGATGACCAGCGAATCTAGGCCAGGAACGATTTCAGCGGCCCATAAGGGTTTGTTGGCCAACAGTAGCTTGCTTAGCTCATGAATATCTTTTAAGGCATCTGATGATTTAGAGAAATCAATCAATATGCTGTGGTCGCCAATTAGTGTGCAATGCATCATGATGGAGTGTTAGGGGTTTTCTCTAGTATGTGCTTTAGCAGGAATAATTGGGTTATAAAGATATTACTCATTCATTAATTTAAAGCCTAAAAAATAAAGGAGACAAAATGAGTCAACAACCGGATACCAGTCTGACTGGTTTTTATAAGGTCATGAGCCCCAAAGAAAAGAAAACTTTTTGGGGTTGTTTCTTAGGCTGGGCATTAGACGGCATGGACTTCATGATTTACCCCTTGGTGATTGGAACCATTATTGCAGTATGGCAGGTCGATCGGGGCATGGCTGGTCTTGCGGTAACGGGTACTTTATTGGCTTCTGCATTTGGTGGATGGTTTGCAGGTTATTTAGCTGATCGTATCGGTCGCGTACGCACGCTTCAGTTCACGATTCTTTGGTTCTCTAGCTTCAGTTTGATTTGTGCATTCACACAAGACTTTAATCAGCTCATGATTGCTCGCGCACTCTTGGGTTTTGGTTTCGGGGGTGAGTGGGCTGCTGGTGCTGTATTGATGGGTGAAACGATTCGCGCTGAATATCGTGGCCGCGCTGTAGGTAGTGTGCAATCCGCTTGGGCGGTAGGTTGGGGTGCTGCTGTGCTTCTGCAGGCCATTATGTTTAGCTTGCTCCCTGCTGATATGGCATGGCGCGCAATGTTTGTTGTGGGCTTTTTCCCAGCATTACTCCTGCTCTACATCCGTCGTAATGTAGAGGAGCCTGAGATTGCGAAGATTGCTCGTGAAAAAGTTGCGGCAGCTGGTGACTCACCATCAATCTTTGAAATTTTCAAACCGGGCATCTTGAAAACTACCATCTTGGCTTCTTTGTTGACCATGGGTGCGCAAGGCGGTTATTACGCAATTACAACTTGGGTGCCAACCTTCCTAAAGGCTGAGCGTAAATTAACAGTCGTTGGCTCTACCGGTTACTTGGCATTCCTGATTGTTGGCAGCTTTGTTGGTTACCTGGTTGGCGCTTGGATGGCTGACCGCTTTGGCCGTCGGAAACTCTTTATGACTTTCTCGCTGGGCGCAATTGTTTTAGTCTTGGCATACACCCAGTTAGAAATTACGAATGAGATGATGATGTGGCTTGGCTTCCCCCTCGGTTTTTTTGCTAGCGGTTATTTCTCGGGCATGGGCGCATTCTTGACTGAACTCTTCCCAACTCGTTTGCGTGGATCCGGTCAGGGCTTTTGCTATAACTTTGGCCGCGGTATTGGTGCTTTATTCCCTGCTTTGGTTGGTTATTTCTCAGCTCAATATGGATTGGCTATGGCGATTGCGATCTTTGCTGTGATTGCTTATGGTGTTTTCTTTATAGCTGCAGTAATTCTTCCTGAAACCAAGGGGCGCGAATTGAAGGCTAACTAACGGCTTATCTGTGTCACAAAAAGAAATTCCGTTTTGCCCAGGACCGCCCGATCATCAGGGTGGTCCTTTTCCTTTTCAGATGCCTATTGGCGCAGTGGATACACATGCGCATGTCATTAGTGCGGCCAGTTTTGTGCCTGATCGTTCCTACACTTCTCCAGAGGCAACCGAGGAGCAATACATTCGAATGCTTGATGAGGTTGGCATGACCTACGGCGTACTGATTCAGGTTAGCGTGAATGGCCAAGATAATGAGCCAATGCTAAAGGCGTTAAGAAATCATCCGCAACGCTTGCGTGGGGTTGCTGTGCCGCTACTTGGTCAAGTAGATTCTTATTATCAAAAGATGAGGGATGCTGGTGTAGTTGGCATTCGCATGAACCTTATGTTCTCTGGAGGCGGCTTAGATATTTCGAAGCTTGAGGAGTGTGATGCTCTAGCAAGGGATTGGGGTTGGCATATTCAATTTTTGTTAGATGCAAATGATCTTCCAGCGCTGATGCCGCGCATGCAGAACTTAAAGTCTACCCTTGTGGTTGATCATATGGGCTACTTAAAAACTTCTGTTGGTCTGGATTCGCCTGGCTTTAAAGCGCTTGTTGATTTAGTACGAGAGCGGGCATGGGTGAAAGTGTCCGGCGCCTATCGTTTAACTGATCAAGCGCCTCCTTATGAAGATGTGGTTCCTTATGCGCAAGTATTAATTGATGCCGCACCTGAACGATGTGTATGGGGCTCTGATTGGCCGCATGTTGCTAATTGGGGTGTTATGCCATCGGTAGCGCAGCTACTTGAAAGTCTTGCCTCATATGCGCCTGATGAAGGACTGCGTAATCGAATTCTTTGCGCCAATCCACAGAAGTTATATTTTTCATAATATGAAATCTTATTACGCTGCGTAAAATGCGGTGCAACAAGCAGCTATTCGTTTCATCCCAACCAGTGAATGAGCATTCCACATTGTAAAAATATATATATAAGTTATTGAATTTAAATAACTAAATATTTTGAAAAATATCTTAAATTTCCCTTGCGTGCCTTTTTGAACTGTCTAAACTCTTATATAAGACATAAGACTGAACTCAGTCTTAAGAGTCCTCAAATTTAGAAGTACTTGTTTAACTTAGGGAGAAAAACATGGCAGATCGCAAAGCAGAAATCGCAGCACTACAAAAGGACTGGGATACCAATCCACGCTGGAAAGGTATTACTCGTGGCTATACGGCTGAGGACGTAGTCCGTCTTCGCGGTTCATTGAAAATTGAGCACACTTTAGCTAAGCATGGCGCTGAGCGTCTTTGGGAATTGGTAAACAATGAAGCTTACGTTAACTGTTTAGGTGCTTTGACTGGTGGCCAAGCAATGCAACAAGTTAAAGCTGGCGTACAAGCTATTTACTTGTCAGGTTGGCAAGTTGCTGCTGACGGTAACTCTTACGCAGCAATGTACCCTGACCAATCTTTATATCCAGTAGATTCAGTTCCTAAAATGGTTGAGCGTATCAATAACTCATTTCAGCGTGCTGATGAAATCCAAACGGCTAAAGGTATCAACAAAGGTGATGCAGGTTACATTGAGTATTTCGCTCCAATCGTTGCCGATGCTGAAGCTGGTTTCGGTGGTGTATTGAATGCATTTGAATTAAGTAAAGCATTGATCAAGCAAGGCGCTGCTGGCGTTCACTTTGAAGACCAATTGTCTTCTGTCAAAAAGTGTGGTCACTTAGGTGGCAAAGTATTGTTGCCTACTGCCGAGTCAGTCCAGAAGTTGATCTCTGCCCGTTTGGCTGCTGACGTAATGGGTGTTTCTACTATCATCTTGGCCCGTACTGATGCTGAAGCTGCTGACTTGTTGACATCTGACTATGATGCAAACGATAAGCCATTCTTGACAGGCGAGCGCACGCCTGAAGGTTTCTACAAAACACGTAAAGGTTTAGACCAAGCTATTTCTCGTGGTTTGGCATACGCTGCATACGCTGACATGGTTTGGTGTGAAACTGGTACACCTGACCTGGAATTTGCTCGTCAGTTTGCTGAAGCAATTCGTGCGAAGTTCCCAGGCAAGATGTTGGCTTACAACTGCTCACCATCTTTCAACTGGAAGAAAAACTTGGACGACGCTACCATTGCTAAATTCCAACGTGAATTAGGCGCAATGGGTTACAAGTACCAGTTCATCACATTGGCCGGTATCCACTCTATGTGGTACAACATGTTCGATTTGGCTCAGGACTACATGCAGCGCGGTATGACTGCATACATCGAGAAAGTACAAGAGCCAGAATTTGCTGCTCGTGACCGTGGATACACATTCGTTTCACATCAGCAAGAGGTTGGTACTGGTTACTTTGATGATGTAACGACTGTTATCCAAGGTGGTAAGTCTTCTGTAACGGCATTGACTGGTTCTACCGAAGAAGAGCAGTTCCATTAAGAATCCCTAAGTAGCACGTTGTAAGCAGTAGCACCATACTGCCGCGGCACCTAAATGACCCCACAAGGGTGACTTAGGTGCCGTTTTCGTTTACATTCTTTCTATGACTAATTGCGTACTCTGTAAAGACGAACTCAAGCCTGAAGAGGGGCAGCTCATTTGGCGCGGCGATGACTGCCGGGTCATTCTAGTGAACGACCCTGAGCTACCTGGTTTCTGCAGGGTGATCTGGAATCGCCACGTAAGCGAAATGACGGAGCTGACCCATGGTGAGCGCGATCATCTAATGACTTTAGTATTTGCCGTTGAAGAAGCAATCCGTCATGTGATGCATCCAGATAAGGTCAATATTGCCGCCTTAGGCAATATGGTTCCGCATATTCATTGGCACATCATTCCTAGATTTAAGGACGACGCATTCTTCCCTGGATCAGCTTGGTCCAAAAAAACGCAAGAAACAAAAGAAGCTGTATTAGAGGTCAGAAGAAAACAGGCTCAAGAATTGCCAGCCATAATTAAGGCTGCCATTGCAAATTTGTCCTAGGGATTCAATGCGTAAACTATTTTTTATTTTTTTAATACTTGCAACTAATGTATTGCATGTTGACCATTCTTATGCGGCAGATATTCAGGTGATTACCTCTGGAGCATTCGCTGAGGCGTTAAAGCAGTTAGTCCCTGAGTATGAAAAACAATCTCCTAATAAAGTCATTATTTCTTATGGCTCATCAATGGGCGCTGCACCCGACTCCATCCCCTCAAGATTGGCTAAAGGTGAGCAGTTTGATGTATTAATCCTGGCTGCACCGTCTTTAGAGGGGTTTATCAAGAGCGGAGAGCTTCAATCTGGGACGCGAGTTGATTTAGTGGCTTCGGTAATGGGTGCGGTAGTGAGAGCGGGTGCGCCAAAGCCTGATATCAGCACAATGAATGGCCTGAAATCAGCCTTATTAAATGCAAAGACAGTTGCATATTCAGCAAGTGCTAGCGGCGTTTATTTATCAACTGAACTTTTTCCCAAAATGGGAATTTCAGAGCAGATGGATAAAACTGCAAGAAAAATTTATAGCGAGCGAGTCGCTTCTGTTGTAGCTAGAGGGGATGCAGAATTAGGCTTTCAGCAAGTGAGTGAGCTGCTTCCTATTCCTGGAGTAGAGTTTATTGGTGAGTTGCCGCCAGAAGCGCAAAAGACGGTACTATTTTCTGCAGGCATTACTACTGATACAAAAAATCTCGCTGCATCAAAAGACTTGATCAAGTATTTAGCTTCAACAAAAGCTGTTCCAACGATTCAAAGAGCTGGATTAAAGCCAGTGTTACCAGCCTTAACTTGGTAGGATAAAAAGGAAAATAGAAATGAAGTTTTTCAACAAAGCCGTATTAACTGCATTTTTAGGCATCACATTTGGGCAAGTGTTTGCTGCCGATCCTTGGCCTAATCATCCCATTAAGTTTGTTGTGGGGTTTGGTCCTGGTGGCGCTAACGATACTGTTGCCAGGGTGGTTGCTGAAGCGGCCTCAAAGCAATTGGGCCAACCCATAATTGTGGAGAATAAGCCCGGTGCTGGCTCTGTATTGGGTGCGGACTTTGTAGCCAAGAGCGCGCCAGATGGTTACACCTTTTTTGTTAGTGCCGGTGGAATCGTTACCAACCCAATGATTAAGTCATCCATGCCATATAAGGAAGGTGATTTAGTGCCCGTTGGAATGCTTGCTATAAGCCCATCCATTATTGTTGTCTCGGCAGATTCAAAAATTAATAACATGAAGGATCTGCTGGTGTTGGCGAAAGATCCAAAAGGCCTCAACTTCTCTACTGCTGGCACTGGTAGCACTCCACACTTTGTGGCAGAGATGTTGAAAGTGAAAGCAGGCGGTAAATACGAAATCATTCCTTACAAGAGTGGTTCCGAAGGAATGGTAGCTGTTATCTCCAATCAAGTAGATGCTACTTCAGAGGCAAGTGTTGTGGTGATTCCGCAAATTCAAGGCGGCAAATTAAAAGCTATTGCTTCCACCTGGAATAAAAGAATTACTGCACTCCCCAATGTTCCAACAACGAAAGAGCAGGGCTACCCAGAAGTTTTTATTGGCCACTGGGCTGGCGTTTTTGCTCCAAAGGGAACGCCTGAGGCGATCTTAGAGAAAATGAATCAGGCGATTAATGCGGGCCTCAAAACAGATGCTGTACAAAGCCGCTTAACACCGCAAGGTATTGAACCGTCACCAGGTTCAAGAGCTTCATTTAGTAAATTCTTGGCTGATGAAAAGGCAAGGCTAGAGCCAATAGTGAAGCGCGCTAATATGAAAGAGGATTAGGCCAATTTCTTCAGGGCTTCTAAATACTTCTCTGGATTAAGTGGCTGCCCTTCACGTTGCGCTTCCCACATTACTTGACCTAGGCATTCCATCATGACGTGTTGTGCTTCATGCATAGAACCTAACTTTAGAGATAGTTTGTCTGCGATCTCTTTGATGCCTGGCGGCTGATTAATAGAGATCTGCTCACTGATCGATAGATGCATCGACAAATGCAAGAAGGGATTGGTTTCGCCACGTTCTGGCGTGTAGTCCTGAGCAAGAGCGCCCTCTGGATCTTTGAGTAAGTCGTGATATTCGGGATGCTCAACCATCCAATCGCTGGCCAACGTCTCCATCGGATCGAGAATATGGTTCTCGGTCTTCTTTTTCCAGGTGTCACAGAAAAAGCGACGCACTTCTTCACGGGTTGGATTAAATATCGCCACGAACTTTTCCTTTGCCAGTTTTTTGTTTGAAGCCGCATAGAGGCTCCACGATGCATTGCGCACAATCTGGATTACGTGCTTTACAAGTATATCGACCGTGCAGAATAAGCCAATGATGTGCATCCAATAGATATTCTTTTGGTACACGCTTCAGTAATTGCTCTTCCACTTTCACCACATCTTTGCCGGGTGCTAGGCCAGTGCGATTAGAGACTCTAAAAATGTGGGTATCAACAGCCATGGCGATTTGTCCAAAGGCAGTATTCAGAATGACATTCGCAGTCTTTCTGCCTACACCGGGTAGAGCTTCTAATTCTTCACGGGTTTGGGGAACTTCTCCGCCATGCTTCTCTAGGAGTAGTCGACAGGTTTCCTGAATATGTTTGCCTTTGGAGTTAAACAATCCAATGTGCTGAATATAGGGCCTAACACCATCTTCGCCAAGATCTAAAAGGGCTTGCGGGGTATTGGCAACTTTATAGAGCCTACGTGTTCCCTTATTAACGGAGACATCGGTTGCTTGTGCTGATAGTAATACCGCAATCAGTAACTCAAATGGCGAGCTATATTCCAGCTCAGTTTCTGGTTTGGGGTTGTTGGCTTTGAGCTGCTCAAAAAAAGCACGACGCTTTTCTAGATTCATCATTTCTTTTGTTGGGCACGTGCAATGGCCGCTGCAATGATGGCACGCTTACGTTCTTGCTCTTTAAGCTCATCTGCTGATGATGGACTTTCAGCATTGACCGCCGCTAATTTAGTTGCAGCCTTTTTGGCTAAGCGATCATCATTATCTTTCTGCTCTCTATCGAGTCGTTGTTCACGATCGTGATAACGCTGACGGGAGATATCCGCCAAGTCTTGAGACCAGGCATCCCAAGCAGTTTTATTATCGGTGACATCAATCATGCTGATGCAGTCTACTGGGCATGGCGGTATACAGAGGTCGCATCCAGTGCACCACTCAGTCAGCACCACATGCATTTGCTTAGAGGCGCCAACGATCGCATCAACAGGACATGCCTGAATGCAGAGAGTGCAGCCAATACATTTCTGTGGATCAATAAATGCTACTGGTCTTGGGCGTTCAACGCCACACTCTGGATCAATGACTGGGTGTAGCTCAAAGGCATCTTGGGGGTAGATGGGTATCAAAACCTTACTCAGGCGTTCAATGCCTTCGATCCCACCAGGTGGGCAGCGATTTGGTAGTGCATCACCGGAGGCCATTGCCTCTGCGTATCCATGGCAATCTGGGTAGCCGCATTTAGTGCATTGGGTTTGCGGAAGAATATCCTCAAGTTGGTCGATGAGGTTATTTGCTTGGTTCATGAAAAAGGCTGGTTGGATTCTTCTTAAAATTAAAGGCTCCGAAGAGCCCTTAATTTATGCAGACTTGGTAGTCCGTGTAGCAGTTTTCTTTGTATTCTGATGCTCACGAATGAACGTCTTAATCTTTGGATAAACTTTTTCACGCCAACGACGACCGGCAAAGATACCGTAGTGACCAGCACCAGCAACTTCATAGTGGTCTTTGTTATCTTTTGGAATGCCGGCACATAAGGCATGTGCTGAACGTGTTTGGCCACTTCCAGAGATGTCATCAAGCTCACCTTCAATAGTGAGGAGAGCGGTCTTTTTAATATCTTGTGGTTTTACAAGCTCACCAGAAACTTCCCAAGTGCCGTTTGGCAATGAGTAGTCTTGGAAAACGGTCTTAATAGTGTCGAGATAGAACTTAGAATCCAAATCCAATACCGCGTTGTACTCATCGTAAAAGCGAATATGGGATTCAGCATCTTGTTCGTCGCCACGCACTAAGTTTTGGAAGTAATCCCAATGAGACTGCAAGTGGTTCTGTGGGTTCATGGCGATAAAGCCAGTGTGTTGCAAGAAGCCTGGGTAAACACGGCGACCGGCGCCTGGATAGTTGGGCGGCACGTTATAAATTACGTGACTCTCAAACCACTCAAAAGACTTCTGATCAGCCAAGTTGTTTACCGCAGTTGGCGACTTGCGGGCATCAATTGGACCGCCCATCATGATCATGGAGGCTGGTGTTGCTTCACCGGCAGAAGCCATCAATGAGATTGCGCCTAAAGTTGGAACCGTAGGTTGGCAAACAGAAATCACATGCAAATCTTTAGCGCCAATGGTGCGAATAAATTCTTGTACGTAATGAACATAGTCATCAAGACCAAATTCACCATCTTCTATCGGTACCAAACGAGCATCGATCCAATCGGTGATGTAAACCTTATGGTCTTGCAAAAGGGTGCGCACTGTATCGCGTAGCAAGGTGGCATGGTGACCAGACATTGGGGCAACTATTAGTACAGCTGGATCTTCTTTGAGGCTCTTGATGGTTTCCACATCATCAGAAAAGCGCTTAAAACGAATTAGATTGCAGAAAGGTTTTGAGATGACCGTTCTTTCATGAATCGCAACTTCGTGACCATGTGCTTTAACAGAGCGAATGCCAAATTCCGGTTTTTTGTAATCCTTACCTAGGCGATAGAGGAGTTCATAACTAGCAGCCAATCGATCCGATCCCGGAACCTTGGAGGCGGGATTTGAAGCATTGATAAAAGCTTCTGAAGCAGCGCGTGCCCAGGAACTAACTGGTTGAAGTAAGGCTTTTTGAAATTCATGTAACTGATATAGCATGGTACCTCCGGTAATTCAGTGTATCCGCTTATTGCGCCAATACGCGGGCGATTGCTTTAGCCACTTTATCAATGTTTTTGGTATTGAGGGCTGCAACACAAATGCGTCCAGTCGAGAGAGCATAAATGCCATCCTCTTTCTGTAAGCGATCAACTTGCTCAGCTGTTAAGCCTGAGTAAGAAAACATGCCACGCTGCTTCTCGATAAAAGCAAAATCTTGCTTTACTCCAGCAGCGGCGAGTTTTTCAACCAGGCCATGACGCATCGCTTTAATGCGGTCACGCATTTCTGCTAACTCATCTTCCCAGAGCTTACGTAATTCTGGTGAATTCAAAACGGCAGCAGCAATAGCAGCGCCGTGAGTTGGAGGATTCGAATAGTTAGTACGAATGACGCGCTTCAATTGTGAAAGTACGCGAGTGGATTCATCTTTGGTTTGGGTCACGATAGACAATGCACCAACACGCTCACCATAGAGTGAGAATGATTTAGAGAAAGAGCTTGATACAAAGAAAGACATGCCTGAGTCAGCAAAGAGACGAACTGCAATACCGTCTTTCTCAATCCCATCAGCAAAGCCTTGGTAGGCCATATCTAAGAAGGGGATGAGGCCTTTGTTTTTGCAGATATCAATCACTTGGCGCCATTGCGCTTCAGTAATATCTGCGCCGGTTGGGTTGTGGCAGCAAGCGTGCAACAACACGGTCGTGTTCTTTGGGAAGGACTCTAAAGACTTCACCATGCCGTCAAAATCTACACCGCGAGTTTTGCCATCGAAATAGGTGTACTCGATAACGTCAAAGCCGGCAGATTCAAAAATGCCGCGATGGTTTTCCCAGGTTGGGTTACTAATAGCGCATGGTGCATTGAGGTTCAAGCGCTTAATGAAGTCCGCACCAACACGCAATGCGCCGGTTCCACCAAGACACTCAGCAGTGACAACACGACCATCTTTAATTAGTGCAGAATCGGCGCCAAACAATAAATTTTGCACTGCACTGTTATATGGGTTTGGGCCTTCTATTGGAATGTAGCTACGCGGGGACTGCTTTGCAACAATCGCCTCTTCGGCTTTAATCACCGCCTTAAGAAGTGGCACCTTGCCTTCGTCTGTGTAATAAACGCCAACACCTAAATTCACTTTGTCAGCACGTTGGTCTGCAACGTAGGCTTCTGTGAGGCCAAAAATAGGATCTTTAGGGGCTAGCTGAACTGAGGCAAACAGGGTCATTTGAGGTCGAAAGTAGTGGTTAGAGGGTAATAAGTGGAGGTTTTGTATGTGGTTGACGTTAAATTCAGTTTAATTGTCGGTTTTTGAAGCCAGAATCAACT
This sequence comes from Polynucleobacter sp. MWH-S4W17, assembly GCF_018687535.1. Classification (NCBI taxonomy): domain Bacteria; kingdom Pseudomonadati; phylum Pseudomonadota; class Betaproteobacteria; order Burkholderiales; family Burkholderiaceae; genus Polynucleobacter; species Polynucleobacter sp. MWH-S4W17. The sequence continues at coordinate 458,060 of NZ_CP061295.1, forward strand.
ATTTCCTAAGAAAAACGGCAAAATCATTGTTTGTACAAAATTCGCTGTGAAGATTTCTCACAGATGAAATGATAGCCGAGATGCCCCCTAAGTTGCCCAAAACTAGTTCAAAAGCCGAAGTGAAAGAAATGCCAAAAACCCCTGTGGCAGATCCCTTGGGTGAGGCTGGCCACGACCTCGATCCGGCCAAGTTTGTGACCTTCCCGGGCTCACCTTATCAGCTCTATCAGCCATTTCCTCCTGCTGGGGACCAACCTCAGGCTATTGACGCCCTCGTTGAGGGTATTCAGGATGGGTTGACCTTCCAGACGCTTTTAGGGGTTACAGGCTCCGGAAAGACCTTCACGATGGCTAATGTCATCGCTAGAACGGGTCGTCCAGCCATCATTTTTGCCCCCAATAAGACTTTGGCCGCTCAGCTTTATAGCGAATTTAGGGAGTTTTTTCCGAGAAATGCGGTTGAATACTTCGTCAGTTACTACGACTACTACCAGCCAGAGGCCTATGTTCCTCAGCGCGACCTCTTTATCGAAAAAGATTCCTCTATTAACGAGCACATCGAACAGATGCGCTTGTCGGCAACCAAGAGTTTATTAGAGCGTCGAGACGTCATTATTGTTGCGACCGTATCTGCAATTTATGGCATTGGTAATCCTGGCGACTATCACAGCATGGTGATGACATTACGTCCTGGCGACAAGATGAGTCAGCGTGATATTTTGATGCGCCTCATTGCGATGCAATACGATCGCAACGAAACAGATTTCAAGCGCGGTGTGTTTCGAGTGCGTGGCGACACGATTGATATTTTCCCGGCTGAGCATAATGAGTTGGCAGTAAGAGTAGAGTTGTTTGATGATGTTGTGGAGAGTTTGCAATTCTTTGATCCTCTCACAGGCAAGATTCGTCAAAAGATTCCACGCTTTACTGTTTACCCAAGTTCACATTACGTCACGCCTCGTGATACTGTTTTGAAGGCAATCGAAACCATCAAAGCAGAGTTGCGCATGCGCTTAGATGAGTTCGTGAAGGATGGCAAACTGGTCGAGGCACAGCGCCTCGAACAACGCGCGCGTTTTGATTTAGAGATGCTTAATGAGTTAGGTTTCTGCAAGGGGATTGAGAACTACTCACGCCACCTCTCAGGAGCTGCCCCCGGCGAGGCCCCGCCGACGCTAGTGGACTATTTGCCCAATGATGCCTTGATGTTCCTGGATGAGAGCCATGTTCTGATTGGGCAGTTGAATGCGATGTACAACGGGGATAAATCTCGTAAACATACTTTGGTGGAATTTGGGTTTCGTTTGCCTTCAGCGATGGATAACCGCCCACTCAAATTTACTGAGTTTGAAACCAAAATGCGTCAAACTGTTTTCGTTTCTGCAACACCGGCGGATTATGAGAAAACACATCAAGGACAGGTTGTCGAGCAAGTAGCTAGACCAACTGGTTTAGTTGATCCAGAAATTGAAGTTTTGCCAGCAAGCACACAAGTTGATGATTTGCTCGATCAAATTCATGCACGCGTCAAAGTACATGAGCGAGTTTTAGTGACTGTGTTGACTAAACGGATGGCGGAGCAATTAACAGACTATCTTTCCGATAACGGTGTGAAGGTGCGTTACGTTCACTCTGATATCGATACGGTTGAGCGTGTAGAAATATTGCGTGACTTACGTTTGGGTGTCTTTGACGTGCTGGTCGGCATTAATTTATTGCGCGAGGGCTTGGACATTCCTGAAGTTTCTCTAGTGGCCATTTTGGATGCCGATAAAGAAGGCTTTTTACGTTCAGAACGCAGCTTGATTCAAACCATTGGCCGCGCTGCTCGTAACGTGCGCGGCAAGGCAATTTTGTATGCTGATCGCATTACCGACTCCATGAAACGCGCAATGGGCGAGACCGAAAGACGGCGAACCAAGCAAATTGCCTTCAATAAGCTGCATGGTATTGAGCCTAAAGGTGTCCAAAAGCGTATTAAAGACATTATTGATGGCGTCTATGACGTTAAAGAGAAGCGTCAGGAGATGCAGGTTGAGCAGGAGCGGGCTCACTACGAAGATATGGGTGAGAAGGACTTGGCAGCCGAAATTAAGCGTCTGGAGAAGCAAATGAACGCTGAAGCCAAGAATTTGGAGTTTGAAAAGGCTGCCAGCACCCGCGATAGGCTAACCAAAGTCAAAGAAATGGCTTTTGGGGCCAGATCTAGGGACTCTGTCTAAAGATTGAGCGGCTAATTCCTGGCTTCCATTGAGGTTTTTTGGGATAATTCCCGAGCAATTTGATGGGGAATATGGTAAAGTTGAGTGGAATGGTCGGGTATTACCCGCCCGACTGTTAGCTGTCCATAACAATCCATTACCAAGGTGACATATGAGACTTACAACCAAAGGTCGTTTTGCAGTAACCGCAATGATTGATTTAGCCCTGCGTGAAACGCATGGCCCCGTAACTTTGGCCGGAATTAGCCAAAGACAAAAGATTTCCCTGTCTTATCTCGAGCAATTGTTCGGCAAATTACGCCGTTTCAATATCGTGGAGAGCACTCGTGGTCCTGGTGGTGGTTACACCTTGGCGCGTCCGTCCTCTGAGGTGAGTGTGGCTGACATTATTGTTGCTGTCGATGAACCTCTCGATGCAACCCAATGTGGTGGCAAAGGTAACTGTCATACCGATGAAGAAAATCATGGTCGCTGTATGACGCATGATCTCTGGAGCAATCTCAATTCCAAAATGGTTGAGTACCTGAGTTCGGTGAGCTTGAAAGACTTGGTTCATCAACAAGAAGGGCGCGGCATTGTGATTCAAGATATGCGTCAAAAGAAAATTAAAGTTGAAAGCTCTAAAGCAGATAAGCCTGCTACAGCACTTGCAGCTAAAAAAGAAGTGGCACCTAAAGCACCATTAGTGAATTCTGTATTCAATTTGGCGCGCCAAAGTTAATAACGTATTACCTACCTATAAATAAATCATGAACGCACCACAAGACCTTCCTAAGCAACCGGTTCCAATGTTTAGCCCTAAGCACTTCCCTGTGTACATGGACTATTCAGCTACAACGCCGATTGATCCGCGTGTGGTTGAAAAAATGTTGCCTTATTTACGCGAGCAGTTTGGTAACGCCGCATCCCGTAGTCATGCTTATGGCTGGGCTGCAGAAGAGGCGGTTGAGTGGGCGCGTTCAGAGGTTGCTCAATTAGTACACGCTGATTCAAGAGAGATTGTGTTTACAAGCGGCGCTACTGAAAGTATTAATCTTGCATTAAAAGGCGCAGCACATTTTTACAAAGATCGCGGTAATCACATCATCACCGTCAAGACCGAGCACAAAGCGACTTTAGATACTTGTCGTGAACTTGAGCGCGAAGGTTTTGAAGTGACTTATTTAGATGTATTGCCTAATGGTCTGATTGATTTTGCGCAGCTTGAAGCTGCAATGAAGCCAGGCACAATTTTGGCTTCAGTGATGTATGTCAATAATGAAATCGGTGTGGTGCAAGATATTCCTGCAATTGGTGAGTTGTGCCGTTCACGTGGTGCGATTTTTCATGTGGATGCAGCGCAAGCAACTGGCAAAGTGGACATTGATCTAGAAAAGATCAAAGTGGATTTGATGAGCTTTTCTGCTCATAAGACTTATGGCCCTAAAGGTATTGGCGCTTTGTTTGTGCGTCGTAAGCCACGTATTCGTATTGAGGCGCAGATTCATGGCGGTGGCCATGAGCGCGGTATGCGTTCTGGAACCTTGGCGGTTCACCAAATCGTTGGTATGGGCGAAGCCTTCCGTATTGCTCGTGTTGAAATGATCGAAGAGAACAAGCGTATTCGCGGACTGCGTGACCGCTTACTCAATGGCTTGAAAGATATTGAAGAAGTCTACGTCAACGGCGACATGGATGATCGTGTTCCGCATAACCTCAACATTAGCTTTAACTATGTTGAAGGCGAGTCTATGTTGATGGCGCTCAAAGATTTGGCGATCTCCTCTGGTTCAGCGTGTACCTCAGCATCGTTAGAACCTTCTTATGTATTGCGTGCCTTGGGTCGCAACGATGAATTGGCACATAGCTCCATACGCTTTACCTTGGGTCGCTTTACGACTGAAGAAGAGGTGGACTTCACTATCAAGTTGGTAAAAGAGAAGATTGCCAAGTTGCGTGAGTTATCTCCGCTCTGGGAAATGTATAAAGATGGAATCGACATCAGCACGATTCAATGGGCTGCACACTAAAAGATATTTAAAGATAAAGAAATTAAAGAGGAAATACCATGGCATATAGCGAAAAGGTCATCGACCATTATGAAAATCCCCGTAATGTTGGCTCATTTGAAAAAGGCGACGACAGCGTAGGTACTGGTATGGTTGGAGCTCCAGCCTGCGGCGACGTAATGAAGTTACAGATTCGCGTGAACGATCAAGGTGTAATTGAAGATGCTAAGTTCAAGACTTATGGTTGCGGTTCAGCGATTGCTTCTTCTTCTCTGGTAACCGAATGGGTTAAGGGTAAGACTTTGGATCAAGCGCTGGAGATTAAGAATTCACTCATCGCTGAAGAGTTGGCTTTGCCCCCTGTAAAGATTCACTGCTCTATCTTGGCTGAAGATGCCATCAAGGCAGCAGTAGCGGATTACAAAGAAAAGCACCCAGCGAAATAAGCAGATAAAACTATGGCAATTACTTTAACTGACAAAGCAGCTGCACACGTAAACCGCAATCTTGAGAAACGCGGCAAGGGTTGTGGCTTGCGCTTGGGCGTTCGCACAACAGGTTGCTCTGGCTTGGCATATCAGCTTGAGTATGTGGATGAGCCTGCTGCTGAAGATCAAGTATTTGAGTCTAATGGTATTAAGGTATTTGTGGATCCAAAAAGCTTGGCTTACCTGGATGGAACGGAGCTAGATTTTGTGCGCGAGGGTTTGAATGAAGGATTTAAGTTTCAAAATCCAAACGTAAAAGATGAGTGTGGTTGTGGCGAATCCTTCCGCGTCTGACGATTACTTCCGCTTCTTTGGATTAAATCAGCAGTTCAAAATCGATTTGCCTGCTCTAGATCAGGCATACCTGGCAATTCAGAAAGAAGTTCATCCTGATCGCCATGCGCGTGGTAGTGATGCAGAGCAACGCCTTGCTATGCAGATGGCTACCTTTGCTAATGCTGCTGTTCAAACACTAAAGAATCCCATCCAACGTGGCCTCTATATTTGCCAGCTTCATGGCGTTGATGCCAAGCTAGAAACCAATACTGCCATGCCTGCTGCTTTTCTGATGAAGCAAATGGAATGGCGTGAGAATTTAGATGAACAAGCGGAAGACTTGCCTGCACTTGAAGTCTTGATGGCTGAAGTAGAGCAATCAAAACAAGATACGCTTGCAGAAATCGCCCAAGCCATTGATGCCGCCAAAAACTATGTACGTGCCGCGGAGCTACTTCGTGGCTTGCTCTTCATTGATAAGTTTGCGGTTGAGCTTGATGATGCCATCGCAGCCTTAATCTAGTCCCCACTCAAGCTAAACTCTATCTCCTATGGCCTTATTACAAATCTCTGAACCCGGTAAATCACTCGCGCCCCATCAGCGCCGTATTGCTGTGGGCATTGATTTGGGGACCACTAATTCTTTAGTAGCCATTGTGCGTGATGCCTTGCCTAAGGTGTTACCAGATGCGCAGGGGCGCGAGCTACTTCCATCCGTTATTCGTTATTTGCCTAATGGTAGAACTCAAGCTGGCTTTGAAGCGCTTGAGAGCGTGGTCATTGACCCAAAAAACACCATTGTTTCAGTGAAGCGTTTCATGGGTCGCGGCTTGTTGGATGTCGAGAATATTGAAAGCGCCCCATACGACTTTGTTGATCAACCGGGCATGCTTAAACTCAGAACAGTTGCTGGGGATAAGAGTCCAATTGAAGTCTCGGCAGAAATCTTGGCGCGCTTGCGTCAATTAGCGGAAGATTCTGTATCTGATGAGATTGTTGGCGCTGTGATTACAGTCCCTGCTTACTTTGATGATGCACAGCGTCAAGCAACCAAAGATGCTGCTAAGTTAGCTGGCATCGAAGTTCTCCGTTTATTGAATGAGCCGACTGCTGCTGCGATTGCCTATGGATTAGATAATGCCTCTGAAGGCGTCTATGCAGTTTATGACTTAGGTGGTGGCACCTTTGATATTTCCATACTGCGCATGAGTCGCGGTGTGTTTGAAGTGCTTGCTACTGGCGGTGATTCTGCTTTAGGTGGTGATGATTTTGATCATCGCTTGTATTGCTGGGTCATTGAGCAAGCCAAGCTTCCTCCTTTATCTATTCACGATCATCGTACGCTCCTGCAAGCCTGTAAGCATGCCAAAGAACTGCTGAGTCACAATCCTCTAGCTCGTGTGCACGAGACTCTAGCGGATGGTACGGTGGTTAATGTTGGGGTTAGTCAGGCGCAACTCTTTGAGATAACCCAAAATTTAGTTACCAAGACCTTGATGGCTTGTAAAAAAGCATTGCGTGATGCTGGCCTTAAAGCTGAGGATGTTAAAGGCGTAGTAATGGTGGGTGGTTCAACTCGTATGCCGAATGTGCAGCGCGCCGTAGGTGAATTGTTTGGTACACAACCCTTAAATAATTTAAATCCTGATCAAGTCGTTGCATTAGGTGCTGCAATGCAGGCTGACTTATTGGCCGGCAACCAGAGTAAAGACGATGAATGGCTTTTATTGGACGTCATTCCGCTATCGCTCGGTCTTGAAACTATGGGCGGCCTAGTAGAAAAAATCATTCCGCGTAATACGCCAATTCCGGTGGCAAGAGCACAAGACTTCACGACCTTTAAAGATGGTCAGACTGCTTTAGCTATTGCGGTGGTGCAGGGTGAGCGCGAACTTGCTCAAGACTGTCGCTCATTGGGTAAGTTTGAATTACGCGGCATACCAGCAATGGCTGCAGGTGCAGCGCGCATCCGGGTCACCTTCCAGGTGGATGCTGATGGTTTATTGTCTGTAAGCGCCGTAGAGCAAGGCTCGGGCGTTAAAGCATCCATTGATATCAAGCCTTCTTACGGGTTAACTGACGCGGAAATTACTCGCATGCTGCAAGACGGTTTTGCATCTGCTAAAGAGGATTTGCTTTCGAGGTCGTTGCGTGAAGAGCAGGTTAATGCGCAGCGCTTACTAGATGCAGTACAAACCGCGTTAGCGAGTGATCGATCTTTACTGAGTTCAGAAGAGCAGAAAGCGGTAGATCAAGAAATGGCAACCCTGCAAAAGATCCTAAATGAAGAAACTGATAGTGCTATTGTTCGCAAGGCTGTTGATCATGCCGCCAAAGCGACTGATGACTTTGCACAAAAACGCATGAACGCTAGTATTCAGAAGGCTTTATCTGGCAAGAATGTTGCTGAAATTTAAGTAAATAAAATACAAACCGAATACCAATAGAAAAGAATCATGACTCAAATCGTTGTACTACCGCATAGTGAGTATTGTCCTGAGGGTGCAGTTGTTGAGGTTGCCCCAGGCACTTCCATTTGCGAAGCTTTGTTAGAGAATGACATTCCCATTGAACATGCTTGCGATATGGTGTGCGCTTGCACTACTTGCCATGTGATCGTGAAAGAGGGCTTTAACAGCCTTAATCCTCCTGATGAGAATGAGGAAGACATGCTTGATCGTGCATGGGGGCTAAACCCACAGTCCCGTTTATCTTGCCAAGCTATCGTTGCCAAACAGGATTTGGTGATTGAAATACCTAAATATTCAATCAATCACGCCAAAGAAAATCATTAATGCACCAAAATCATGCACTAATGCATCCAATCATGCAAACCACTTAAAGAGTGAACTCTGGCGGGACTAATATGAAGCTGTAGTTCATTCTTTAGGTAGTACCTCCAAAAAAATATTTTAAGCCATCCTTCGGGGTGGCTTTTTCTTTTGGGGCGCGCTTAGAGTTTTGGTGGTGACGAGCTAGATTCACGAATAACCAAATTAACACTTGTTTTGATTTTTCTGGGAAGGTTATCCACACCCTTAATTTGGGAAATGAGGTGATTGGCCGCTTGCGCCCACATACCTATAGCATCTATGTGGATAGTGCTCAGACTGGGTGTGATGTGTTGAGAAATTTCTAAGTCATCAAATCCAATGATTGATAAGTCCTTTGGAATTCTCAGCCCTTGCTTTTTAGCCTCAAGCAACGCGCCCAGAGCTAAAACGTCTTGACCGCAAATAATTGCAGTGATTTTGGGATTGTTGAGGAGCAATTTTTTTAATCCGAGACGCGCCTCATGTAAACCATAAGCACACTCCACTATCACATCGCTTTTGATCTGAATTTTCTTCTCAGTCAAAAGCTCAATAACTCCATCAACCCGGTCTCTAGCACGATCATTGTACGTAGTGATGCCTGCCAATATCCCAAAATGTTTATGTCCAAGAGAGAGTAGGTGCTGAACCCCGGGCTTGATTGCCTCTCGATTATCAAAGCCGGAGGCGTACCCGTTATAGGGTGTGGATAATGAGCCCACGTGTATATATGGAATATTGCGAGTTTTCAGAAGTTTTAATGCTTCGCGCCGCTGGCTAACGCCAAAGAGGGCAATACCTTCAACGCCTCGAGTCAGTAGGTTGGTTATTTGGTTTGCTTCGATCTCGGGATCGTAGTTACTGCTTGCTACTAAAAGTTGGTGCCCAGATTGATTTAGTTGACGTTGAAACTCTGCAAGCCCTTGTGCAAAAATTGCATTGTCAAGAGTGGGAACAATTGCGCCAATAGTCCCAGAGCGCTTAAGCATCAATGCGCGAGCCCCAGCATTCGGTATGTACCCCAATTTTTTAATAACACCACTAATTTTTTCTTTTAGCTCGGCGCTAACTGCATCTGGATTATTTAAGGCTCTGGAGACGGTTGCGGTAGAAACTTTTGCTGCAGCCGCTACATGAACTATGGTGATAGAGCCAATTTTATTTTTCATCAAAACCTAAGGGAAAGCCCTAGTCAATTTCAGTTGGTGGTGTTAATTTTGCAAGTAATTTATGGTTAGAATGAAAGCGCTTACATTTTATTTATTTTATGAGGAATTGGAAATTTTTAGCAAGCTTTTATCCTTCTTTTTGTTCTGTGCGATTCTGCTACTCGCTTGGTTTGGGCTGACAGAGTGGACAGGCACAATCTCAATTGCTAGATTTCCATCGCCCACAGAAACCTGGAATTCTTTCAAAATTATTGCATTGCAGGGCTATGGCAATGGCAAGCTTCATCAGCATGTCCTACAAAGCGTGATCTTAGTTACCTCCGGATTTTTGGTTTCTTCCTCGTTGGGAATCCTGCTGGGGATTCTGATGGGTGCCAATAAGAAAATTGAAGCTTTCGTCAATCCAATATTTTTAACCTTGAGGCCAATACCCCCGTTAGCGTGGATTCCTTTGGCTATTGTTTGGTTGGGGCTTGGTAACTCCGCTAAGGTAATGGTGATTTATGTAGCAGCCTTTGTGCCGGCAGTGATTAATAGCTTCACTGGCGTTAGATCAATAGAGGTGCCGCAGCGAGAAGCTGCTGCTATGTTGGGTATTGGCCGTTTTGCTTACTATCGCGAAGTATTAATCCCTGGCGCATTGCCACTTATTTTTACTGGCTTACGCCTATCCCTTCAGGCATCCTGGACCACATTGGTTGCGGCAGAATTGGTCGGTGCAACTTTAGGCTTGGGGTCGATCCTAAATCAAGCGGCTCAAGATATTAATCCGGCAATGATTATGGTGGGCATGATTAGCGTAGCGATTTCTGGTTGGTTGATGACCCAGATATTGGCTAAGGCTGAGCGCTATGCCATGCCTTGGAGAGCGTAATGGCACGTCAAGAACGCTTAAATCAAAGTGAGTTTTTATTGTGGACGGGACTAGGCATTACGAGTTTTATTGGGATTTGGTATCTCTCGGCGTTGCTGGGTGTAGTTCCAAAGCAGTTTCTTCCGGCGCCACATGAAGTTTTGCTGAAGTTTATTCACCTGCTAAACGAGCCATTTTCTGGCTACACCTTATTGGCGCATATTGCTTCAAGTTTTCAGCGCTTTTTATATGGATTTCTATTGGCGGTAGTGATTGGGGTGCCTTTGGGATTGTTGATGGCTTTATCCAAGTATGCAAATCAACTGATCACGCCATTTTTTGAAAGTATTCGCTTTGTCGCGCCAATTGCTTGGGTTCCATTTGCTGCTCTTTGGTTTGGAACAGGTATCGGTGGTCCAGTATTGGTGATTTTTATGGGGGCATTTCCTCCGGTTTTAATTAATACTTATCGCGGCGCAATTCACGTAGATAAAAAATACCTTGAAGCAGCCAGAATGCTTGGGGCAGGTAAGTTGCGCTTGATGACCGAAGTCTTATTTCCCGCGGCTATTCCATCCATCATTGCTGGTCTGCGGATTTCAGCAGGCTTAGGTTGGCAATCCTTGGTTGGCGCTGAACTTATTGTTGCTTCAAGCGGTGTTGGCTACATGATGGTTAAAGGTCAAGCAAGTATTCAGACCGATATTGTGATGAGCGGCATGATTGCAATTGGTCTGATTGGTTTATTGATTGATGTGCTTTTAAGGCAGGCTGAAAAGTTCGCTGTTCACTATAGAGAAATTTGATTTATGGCAGATATTGTTTTCGATTCAGTAGAGCGCAGCTTTAAACAAGGCGGCAAAGAGTTTTTGGCCGTAGGCGGTGTTGACCTAACTGTTAAAGACAAAGAGTTTGTTGCGATCGTTGGGCCATCTGGTTGTGGAAAGACCACTTGCTTACGCATGGTCGCTGGCCTTGAAATGCCAAGCAAAGGGCGTGTTCTCGTTGGCGGCAAAGAAGTAAAAGGACCTGGACCAGACCGTGCCGTAGTCTTTCAGCAATTCGCTTTATTTCCATGGAAAACAGTTCAGGAGAATATTGAGTTTGGCCTGAAATCCATGAGTATGAGTGCGACTGATAAGCGAGATAAGACTGCCCGTTTGATTTCTCTTATGGGGTTAGAGGGTTACGAGCAGGCATACCCCCATCAATTATCTGGCGGTATGCAGCAGCGCGTAGCTATTGCGCGTGCCTACGTTCTAGAGCCAGAAGTGTTGTTGATGGATGAGCCATTCGGCGCTTTGGATGCTCAAACTCGAGTGGTGATGCAGGAAGAGCTTGTAAGGCTTGCTCGCAAGAACCCTAAAACTGTCTTATTTATCACCCACGCTGTTGAAGAGGCGGTGTATCTCGCAGATCGCGTTGTGGTCATGTCAAGAAGGCCTGGTCTGATTCGGGATGTGATCGAGATTAAGCCCATTCGTGAAAAAGAAGGTTGGGATACGCATTCTCGGATTGAAGATGTAATGGATTTGAGTTCATTTGTGCAGTTACGTAGTCAGATTTGGAAGTTGTTACGCGAGCAAAACCTGGGTGTTGATCATTGATTTACTTTTGTAATGTCTGAAGGAGATAAAAATGCAATTTAAAAAATCATTAGCAAGTATTTTGGGGGCAACGGTACTGGCAGCAGCAAGTGTTGGTAATGTCTATGCGCAAGCAAAGCCTGCATTAACCGAGATTAAAGTGAGCTATCAGCCTGCTTTGTATTGGGCACTTCCATTTTTTGTGGCAACAGAAAAAAACTGGTGGGGTGAATTGGGCCTTAAACCAGAATTTAGTACTTTCCCTGCTGGCGTTCCACAAATTGCGGCATCTGCCTCTAAGTCATGGGATGTAGGTGGCACTGGATCAGTTCCTGCTGTATTGGGTTATGTCCGCTTTGGCATTAAAACCATCGGATTGAGTAATGATGAGTCAGCAGGCAATGCCTTGTTGGCTACTGGTAAAGCTGCAGAGGCATTCGCAGCCAATCCTCAGTCATTGAAAGGGCAAACCATTGTGTTGACTGGTAACTCCACTGGAGATTACGCAGTTCAATCTTGCCTCAAGAAATATGGTTTAGCTAAGACTGATGTTGTTATTAAGAATATGGGTCAGGGCGAAATTATTTCTGCCATGTCATCGGGTAACGCTGACTTTGGCGGCTTGTGGGCACCAAATATTTATACGCTCGAAGAGAAGGCTGGAGCTAAGGTCATCTGCAGCGGTAAAGATGGCGGCGCTTTTGTTCCTGGCGCTTTGATTGTGCGCGGTGATTATGCAAAAGAGAATCCACAAAATGTGGCTAAGTTCTTAGCTGTGTATTTACGTGCTTGGAAGTGGATGAATGCTAATAAGCCACAAGCAATTGCAATGATGAAAAAGTTCTATGAGCAGGGCGGCGTCACAATTTCTGAAGCTTCAATGAAGAAAGAGTTTGATACTCGCCCTAACTATGACTTGGCAACTGAGTTGAAGATTATGGATAACTCTAAGGGCCCATCACAAGTAGATGGCTGGTTTAATTCTATTGCCGCCTTTATGCAATCAACTGGCGCCATCCAAACTGTACCGCCAGCAAATGAATACATCACTGATGAATTCATGAAGATGGTGAATGCAGATAAAAAACTGCGTGATTTTGCAAACAACTCTAAGTAGTCGATAAAACAATCTAAAAAATGGGGACAACCTCATTTTTTAGATAGAGCCTGTAAGCGCTTACAAAACTAAGGTTAAAAATATGTCCATAGGTTATTTAAAGAAAGCAGCCAAAACGCCAGAGACTGAGACCTCTACAGCTCAGCAGGTGGTAACGGAAATGCTTGCCAATATTGAGAAGAATGGTGAATCAGCTGTTAAGGATTACGCCTTAAAGCTGGATAAATGGTCTGGCGATATTGTGATGTCAGAGCAGGCAATGAATGCCATCTTGGCTGATGTGCCAGCCTCAGTGAAGCGAGATATTGATTTTGCTGTAAAGCAAGTCTATGACTTTGCCATTGCTCAGAAAAATAGTATTCAGGATTTCTCTACCACCTTGCATACTGGGGTTACTGCTGGTCAAAAGGTCTTGCCAGTAAATGTGGTGGGTTGTTATGCGCCTTCTGGTAGATATGCTCACATTGCATCTGCTTATATGACGGTAGCTACGGCAAAAGCAGCGGGCGTTAAAAATATCATTGCATGCTCAAGTCCTTTTAGGGGTGGTGGAATTCATCCTTATGTACTCTATGCATTTAAGGCCGCCGGCGCTGATGTCATCATGACATTGGGTGGTGTTCAGGCGATTGCTTCGATGGCGTATGGATTATTTACCGGCAAACCTGCTGACGTAGTTGTGGGGCCAGGTAATAAGTTTGTGGCTGAAGCAAAGCGCTCCCTATTCGGAAAAGTTGGAATTGATGTATTTGCTGGGCCATCTGAGATTGCAGTAATTGCGGATGAAACGGCTGATCCAAAAATTGTAGCGAGTGACTTAGTTGGTCAGGCCGAACATGGCCACGAATCTCCCGCATGGTTATTTACTACCTCAGCCAAATTGGCTAATGAAGTAATGGCATTAGTTCCTCAGATGATTGATCAATTGCCGCCTACAGCAAAAGATGCTGCTGCCTGCGCATGGCGTGATTATGGTGAGGTTATTGTGTGCAGCACTCGCGAAGAGGTTGCCAAAGTTTCTGACCAATATGCCAGTGAGCATCTTGAAGTCCACGCAAAAGACTTGGATTGGTGGCTCAGTAATCTCACCTGCTACGGATCTTTATTCTTGGGTGAAGAAACGACGGTCGCCTTTGGAGACAAGACTAGCGGGCCAAACCATGTGTTGCCTACAAAGGGGGCGGCAAGATATTCGGGCGGCTTATCTGTCCATAAGTTTATGAAAACACTGACTTGGCAGAAGATGACTCGTGAGGGAAGCAAAGAAATGGCGCTGGTAACAGCTCGAATTAGTCGTCTAGAGGGAATGGAGGCCCATGCCCGTACTGCAGACGATCGTTTAGAAAAGTACTTTCCTAACGAGAAGTTTGATCTTGGAAGTCCAGTAGAAGTATGAGCCAAATCATTCATCAACTATTTGATCTGCAAGGTAAAACAGCGCTTATTACCGGTGGTAGTAGTGGTTTAGGTGAGGGCATTGCACTGGCATTAGGTTTGGCTGGTGCTGAAGTCGCTATTGCCGCCCGCAGAGAAGCGCCCTTGAAAGAAGCTACAGAGCGTTTTGCTGCTCAGGGCATTAAGGCCTCTTCATTCACTGCAAACTTAAGTGACTTAGAGCAAGCAGAGGACTTGTCTAAGCGTGTTTTAAGTCAGCTCGGAAAAGTCGATATCTTAGTTAACGCTGCAGGCATGAATTTGAGAGAGCCCTATGGAGAAGTATCACCACAGAGTTGGCAAGAACAATTGAATTTACAGCTAGCTGCCCCATTTTTTATGACCCAAGCGCTAGCACCACAAATGCAAGCACGTAAATGGGGGCGCATCATTAACATTGCATCGCTACAGAGTTACCGCGCTTTTCCTAATAGCGCTCCCTATGGCGCTGCAAAGGGTGGGGTTGTGCAGTTAACCCGTGCCATAGCGCAGGAATGGTCAAAGTTTGGCATTACTTGTAATGCGATTGGTCCTGGATTCTTTCCTACGGCATTAACAGCACCAGTTTTTAACAATCCTGATTTAGTCAAAATGCATGCAGAAAAAACAGCCATTGGTCGAAATGGTGAGATGAAAGATATCCATGGTTTAGCCATCTTCTTATCTAGCGATGCCTCTGCCTACATTACTGGGCAAACCATCATGCTGGATGGCGGTTACACCGCAATATAAGGATCGTAATTATGAAAGCCCTGGTCTATACACAGCCAAATGAAATGCAGATCTTAGATCGTCCTTATCCTTCGCTAGATGCTGAGGAGGTGGTGCTCAAGATTGAGTCAGTAGGTATTTGCGGTAGTGATATGCATGCCTTTCATGGCCATGACCCAAGAAGAAAACCAGGTTTAGTTTTAGGGCATGAATTTGCTGGCACCATTGCTGATACCAGCTCTTTGCTTTTCACTAAGGGGCAGAGAGTTACAGGCAATCCATTGATTACTTGTGGCCACTGCGAATATTGTCTGCAGGGAAGAAATAATTTGTGCGCCAATCGCACCATGGTGGGGATGACAAGACCAGGAGCTTTTGCTGAATACATGAGTATTCCTGCGAGCTCACTGATTGCCATTCCTGAAGGTCTTAGTCTGGATGCTGCTGCATTGACTGAGCCAGCAGCCACTGCTGTTCATGCAATTAACTTATCAATGCGAGCCCTTCAAAGACCCATTCAAGAATGTCATGTTTTGATATTGGGTGGTGGCGCTATAGGAATGCTTTCTGCGCTGCTCTTGAAGCATTACGGGGTTGATGATTTAACGGTTGCCGAAGTAAACCCATTGCGTAGAAAAGCTATTGAGCAACATGTTGGCTGCAAGACACTCAATCCCATAGACGAAAAAATTACTGAGAATTCTGTTGAGTTTGTGATGGATTGTGTTGGTGCTGTAGTTACTCGTAACACTGCACTGGCTGCTGTAAAGCCGGGCGGTGTGATGATGCATGTAGGTCTTCAGGATTGGGCTAGCGAAATTGATATGAGAAAGCTTACGCTTGCTGAAATCACGCTGCTTGGAACCTATACCTACTCCACGGTTGATCTTCAAGCCACCGTCAATTTGCTCGCTCGCAATGCGTTTGGCGATTTGTCTTGGGTAGAAATGCGGTCTTTAGATGATGGGCCTCAAGCCTTTAGTGACTTACATGCCGGAAAAACAGCTGCTGCAAAAGTTCTCCTAAAACCGTTTTAAATAATCACGGGTTACTCAGTATGCAATTTGTCTTTCATTCCACACCTTCTATTTTTGTAGAAAGAGGCGGCTCAGCCAATCTTGCAAAAAAAATTCTGGAACGAGGCGGCAAATCTGTCTTAATTGTTACGGACCCCGGCGTTCTTTCTGCGGGCTTGCTAGATAAAGCGCTGCCCCAATTTAAAGAGTTAAAGCTCCCATTTCAGATTTTTTCCGATGTTGAGGCGGATCCCCCGGTTCCTGTAATTAATCAAGCGATGAAGGTCGCGCAGGACTGTAAAGCGGATTTCATTGTGGGCTTTGGTGGCGGTAGCTCGATGGATGTGGCCAAACTTGTTGCTTTGTTAAGTCCCGGTACGGAAAATCTTGCTGACATATATGGCATTGGAATGGCCAAAGGACCAAGATTGCCTTTGATCCTGGTTCCTACAACTGCTGGTACGGGTTCTGAGGTAACACAAAGCTCTGTAGTGACTGTGAGTGAAAGTGAAAAGAAGGGTGTTCTCTCACCACATCTATTGCCAGATTTGGCGATATTGGATGCAGAGTTAACGCTTGGCTTGCCGGCCCACGTCACAGCCGCTACAGGAATAGATGCGATGGTCCATGCTATTGAGGCATATACAACCAAGCATCTAAAAAACCCGATGTCCGATTGCGTAGCCAAAGAGGCGCTGCGTTTACTTTCAGGAAACCTTCATAAAGCCGTTAACTCTGGAAACGATATTGTTGCGCGTGAAAACATGTTACTCGGCGCCTGCCTTGGAGGTATGGCATTTACCAATGCGCCAGTGGCAGGAGTTCATGCATTGGCCTATCCGATTGGCGCAAGATTTCATGTGCCTCATGGCTTATCTAATTCCTTAATGTTGGCCCCGGTAATTCGCTTCAATATTGAAGTTGCACATTCTATGTATTCAGAACTCGGACAGATAATTAAACCAGGCCTCAAGGGTACAACTATCGAGCAGGCAAATGGATTGGCTGAGTATTTAGGCGGACTTGCTGGTGAGCTCGGTTTACCACAGCATTTAGTCGAGGTCGGCATTACAGAAAGTGATGTTGACCAGTTAGCTAAGGATGCCATGTTACAAACCCGCCTCCTAAGCAACAGTCCACGTGAGATCACGCTAAGTGATGCTGCTGCTCTATATCGAGAGGCGCTATAGAGTCGATAAAAAATGTTGCTTGATGGCTAAAGTAATGTTTTGTCGACCATGCTTTTTACGCTCGAGCAATCCAACCTTGCGGTAGATTGCTTTTCCTGGCAATTCTTGTATCTTGAGTTGGCGATCGCTTGCCCAGGCAATGTTGGCGAGCTTTGGAACGATGGAGTACCCAAGACCTTGTCTTACCAATTCAATAATCGCCTCAACTGAGTTGAGCTCCATACCATCCTGAATTTTGAGTTTATTAGCTCGAATCGTTTGATCTACAAGATGTCCTGTCCAAGTATTTCTCTCAAAGCGAATAAAGGGCAGTAGTTTATCGGTACTGATAGAGCCTTTCTTTGGTTTGGGGGCGCTTGGATAAATCAAGATCATGGGTTCTTTATAGAGCTCAGTCCACTGGACATTTTGTGGCAGGGCAAAAGGTGACTCGGTGACAATCGCAGCATCAAGACTACCTTCAATCACTTGATCTAAGAAGTTGCTGGAAAGTCCCGCAATGAGTTTGATCTCCAGTTCTGGATAGTTTTGCTTAAGCTCATTGAGTGTTTTACCAAAGGCACCCATCAGTGTCGATACAAGAGCACCTAAAACAATCGTCCCGCTAAGATTGGTTTTGAGATTGGATCCAAGGGCCTCATATCGTGCAATGATTTCTTGAATGGGTTCTATGAGGGATCGGCCATGGCTATTGAGCGTAAGAGAGCGTTTGGTTCTATCAAATAACTCAATCCCAATCTCTTGCTCCAGTTGATGTAATTGCTGCCCCGCAGCAGCGGCAGTCAGCCCGATTTCTCTCGCGGCTGCTGCTACGCTTTTGTGACGCGTAATGGCAAGGAAGTTTTTGAGTATTTTGATGCTAGACATGGGATTAGTATAAATAAATTCTTTATCTCAAAGAAAAATATATTCGATTTATTTTTTACTGTCTATCGATATAATGATTTCATGTCAAATACGGATCTCAAAGTAAAAGTCTGGCGCGGAGCTGAACAGGGCGAATTCGTCGAATATCTGGTGCCGCGTAACTCCAACCAAACAGTTTTGGATGTCGTGACCTACATCCAACGAAAGCTAGACCCTACTCTGAGCTATCGCTTTGCCTGTCGCGTAGGGATGTGCGGATCATGTGCGATGACGGTGAATGGTGTGGCTCGCTGGACCTGCCGCACTCACGTGTCAAAAATTCTCGAGGGCGACTCGCTTGAGATAGCGCCATTAAATAATTTGCCAGTCATTAAAGATCTTGCTACTGACATGCGCGAGTTTTTCAATAAGTGGAAAGGTGCTGTTGGCTTCTTTAAGGGCAGTCAAACCCGTCATGATGAATTTGCCAAAGTAGAGCCACAGTCCGAAGAGCGTCAATTAGCTAATGCAGGTATTGAATGTATTGGTTGTGGAGTTTGTTATGCCTCTTGCGAGGTGGTTGAAGCGCGACCAAATTATCTTGGGCCTGCTGCTTTGAATAGAGCATGGACGCTCACTAATGACATTAGAGACGTACAACAGCTTGATCGACTGCGTGCAGTAGCAGGCGATGCTGGGTGCCATGCCTGCCATACACAAGGATCTTGCACTGAGCGCTGCCCCAAGGCGATCGAGCCAACTGCAAGCATTGCTGGACTTAAAAAATTAGTTGCCAGAGCGGCTGTAAAGGGCAGTAAGTGGGGCAAACTATGAGCGCAGCAGTTATGCAGGCAAAGCTTTGGTATGCCCAAAGAATTAGTGCCATGATTTTAGGAATCTGCGTAGCTATTCACCTAGTGATTATTTTTTATGCGATCAGGGGTGGTTTAACCGCGCAAGAGATACTAGGGCGCACTCAGGGCAATTTGGCCTTCGCGCTTTTTTATGAGATCTTTGTTTTAGCTTGTTTTGTGCATGCTCCAATTGGGGTGGCCAATATTCTGCAAGAAACCTTACCCAAGAGCGGACTTGCAATACCTGCTTCTTGGTTATTGGCAATATTGATTTTGACCCTAGGGACTACTGCTGTTATCGGCGTGTATAGCGGAGGTGCTTTATGAGCTCAAGACCAAGGATAGATTACAGAGCAAAGAGTCACTTATCCTATTTTGCTTACGCATGCCATCGTTTTTCTGGTTTGCTTTTAGCCTGCTTTTTGCCTTTACATTTCTTGATGCTTTCTCAGTCTTTGCGTGGTGCCGCTGGATTTGAGTCTGCGCTTGGTTTAACGGATATATGGGTCTTTAAGTTTGGTGAATGGGCATTAGTCGTATTGCTGGCCATTCATTTGGCAGGGGGAGTGCGCCTACTCATGATCGAGTTTGGACCTTGGCGCGGCTTACGCAAGGGTTGGATTCAGGTTTCTATTTTGTTTGCAATTGTTTGCGGACTCTTATTTCTATATTTTGCTAATTAGTTAGGTTACCTATGCAGTTATCAATGGATTTGGTGGAAGAGGCTTGTAAGGAGCTTTATATACGTGCTCTTAAGGTCCTACCAGACGATATTAAGGCGGGGATTAACCGTTTAGATCGCGCTGAAACAGATGGTCGAGCTCAGGTCGTGTTGAAAACCATGATTACTAATATTGCTGTGGCAGAGCGTGAAGATAACTTGCTTTGCCAAGATACCGGCCTACCCATTTATAACGTCAAGATTGGCAGCAATGTTCAATATGATGGCATGGCCTTAATGGCATCTATACGTAAGGGTTGTGAGCGCGCTACAAAAGAATATCCCTTGAGATCCTCTGTGGTGCATCCCATTACCCGTAAAAATAATCACACCTCATGTGGCATTGATATGCCCGCTATCCATATTGATTTTTCTGACGCGTCTGAAACGGTTGAAATTGAAATGGTTCCCAAGGGTAGCGGATCAGAAAATAATTCGTTCCTCAAAATGGCAATCCCGGCTGATGGGATTAATGGCGTAAAAGAATTTGTGATTGAGAGTGTTGTTTCTGCTGGAGGTAAAACCTGTCCACCAACAATCGTGGGTGTTGGTGTTGGCGGAACGTCTGATCAGTGCGTGGCGATGGCAAAGCGAGCCGCAGTTCGTCCTCTAGGAAGCTCCTGTTCTGATGAAGAGGGCGCAAAGCTGGAGAAAGAGTTGAGTCTGGCGGTAAATCAACTGGGCATTGGCCCTCAGGGTCTTGGTGGTGACGGCACTGCATTTGCTGTTCATGTTGAGCTGGCGCATACCCACATTACGCTCAATCCTGTTGCAGTCAATATGCAATGTCACTCTGCGCGTAGAGCGCGCGCAACCTTTACGCCTTCAGGCGTGAGTTACGGATTCTGAGGAATTATCTATGGCGCACTACGTTCTCCAAACCCCAGTTAGCGAAGAAGATATACGCAAGCTACGCATTAATGACACTGTGACTTTGCAAAATACTTTATTTGGTATTCGTGACGCTACACAGATTCACATGTTTGACCATGATCGCAAAACCCGATTTGATCTCAATGGCCATGCTGTAATACATACTGCGCCCAATGTTCGCAAGGTGCCCGTTAGCGATGAGTTTCCTGCTGGATATCAGCCTATTTGCATTGGTACGACAACTTCTGATCGCATGGAGCGTTTCACTCGTCCTTTAATGACGCAAAAGGGTGTTCGCATGATTGTTGGTAAAGGAGGCATGCGCGAAGGTTCTGCAGAGGCCTTTAAAGAGCTCGGCGGTGTTTATTTGGCCATCATTGGTGGTACCGCCGCACTGGAGACTACTTGGATTGAGCAAATCGAAGATGTGGATATGGATGATCTCAATCCAGAATCACTCTGGCGTTTCAAGATTAAGGATTTTGGCCCTCTCTTAGTGGCTATGGATAGCCATGGCGGCAGCATTTATCAAGAGGTGCGGGGCGATGTTGCGCGTAAAAAAGAGGCGGTATTAAAGAGTCTTGGAATTACATCATGAGCGCCATTTCTACCATCGATACAGATATCTTAATTCTGGGTTCTGGTGGCGCCGGCCTCTTTGCCGCATTACATGCGCATCAAGCAAATCCAAATTTACACATCACGATTGCCGTTAAAGGTTTGTTAGGCAAGTGCGGTTGTACAAGGATGGTGCAAGGGGGATACAACGTTGCTCTAGCAGAAGGTGACTCGGTTGAGCGCCACTTCATGGACACGATTGAAGGTGGCAAATGGTTATCTGATCAGGATCTTGCTTGGACCTTGGTTAGCAAGGCTGTAGAGCGTATTCATGAGCTTGAGAATGAGCTCGGTTGCTTTTTTGATCGTAACCCTGATGGCACTGTTCATCAAAAAGCGTTCGCTGGGCAAACTTTTGACCGCACAGTTCACAAGGGTGACTTAACGGGAATTGAAATTATTAATCGCTTGGCAGAGCAGGTTTGGTCAAGAGGAATTCATCGCCTTGAAGAGCATCGTGCTATTGAGCTGATTCATAGTAAAGATGGAAAGTCTTTAGCGGGTGTCTTGATGCTCAATATGCAGACAGGACAATTTACATTGGTGCGTGCTAAGGCAGTTTTGTTAGCCACTGGCGGCGGCCCAACTATGTATAAGTACCATACGCCATCGGGTGATAAGAGCTGTGATGGATTGGCGATGGCTTTACGTGCAGGTCTGACATTGCGTGATATGGAGATGGTGCAGTTTCATCCCACGGGCCTATTAGCAGGCCCTGGTACACGAATGACGGGGACGGTGCTAGAGGAAGGGCTTCGCGGCGCGGGCGGATACTTGCTCAATGGCAATCATGAGCGTTTTATGGGTAACTACGATCCCCGCAATGAGCGAGCCACTCGAGATATTGTTTCAAGATCGATTAATTCAGAGATTCGTGCGGGACGCGCTACCCCAAATGGCGGGGTCTATATTCAGATGAGTCATCTAGGTCCGGAGAATGTACGTAAGCAATTTAAGGGTATGGTTGAGCGTTGCGCCGATAGTGGATTTGATTTGGCAGGTGATTTGGTTGAGGTTGTACCCACTGCCCATTACATGATGGGTGGACTGGTATTCAAGAAGGATTGCAGTACTGATTTGCCTGGACTGTTTGCCGCCGGCGAAGATACCGGAGGTGTCCATGGTGCTAATCGCTTGGGTGGAAATGGAGTTGCCAACTCTACGGTGTTTGGTGGTATTGCTGGTGAAGCAATGGCAAGCTGGGTTGCTGGGCAATCTCTGCGTGAGTGCGATATGGATGAAGTGCATGCCAGCATCAAAGCCCATGAGGAGCCATTGCAAAAACCCGCCGGTGATATTGAGGCGATACGCGATGCGCTTGCTGAGTGTATGTGGGATGACGTTGGTATTTCAAGGACAAAAGAGAGTCTGCTACGCGCTCGTAATACCCTGGAGCAACTTGGCGCTTCATTGGAGCAAATGGGTGTGGGTAATCTTCAGCGTGAATATAGTGTCACCTGGCAAGATTGGATGAATCTACAAAACCTCGTTCTGGTTAGTAAGGCCGTTACAGAAGCTGCTATTGCCCGCGAGAATTCAAGGGGAGCCCATTATCGCGACGATTATCCTGAGCCAGGCTCTTTAGAAGGATCATATTTCACGGCGGTCAATATGTTGAATCAGAATTTGCACATTGAAAATAGGCCAGTGAACTTCACCATGGTAAAGCCGGGTGAAACTATTCTGGTAGAGAGTTAATCATTTTTGATTTAATTGAGCCACTTCATTTCGCGCTTGCTACCCTGATTATTTTTGGCGCCTATTTTATTTTTGGTGTCTCTGGTTTTGGATCTTCGATTGTTGCTGTGCCTCTATTGGTGCAAATGTACCCACTCAAAATAGTGGTACCAATGATGGTCATTATCGATATTTGCGCTTCTCTTTATGTTGGCAGGAAATCTTCTGCTGATGCTAATTTCAAGGAGCTTAAGTGGCTATTCCCCTTTAGTTTGATTGGGATGGTGCTAGGAATAGTCTTGCTAATTAAGGCCCCTAGTGAACCTTTGCTACTAACCCTAGGTTGCTTTGCCGCTGCAAATGGTGTGCGTGTCTTATGGCAAAGAAATAATGAAGCGCGTGATCCCATTAATAAATGGTGGGCTGCTCCCTTTGGATTTATGGGTGGAACTTTTACGGCCTTGTTTGCCACGGGCGGTCCTATTTATGTCTCCTACTTGGGTTTACGAATTAATGATCCAAGGGTCTTAAGAGCAACGATGGCATTTGCTATTTTTATATTAACCTTTTTACGTCTAAGCCTCATGTTGGTAACAGGATTAATTTTAAGTTGGCCTGTTATCGGTTTGGCTATTTGTTTAATGCCTGCAACCTTCCTTGGGATTTGGTTGGGCACACATATCCACAGCAAACTTAGTAATGTGGCGATGCGGGTGGCCTATGGATCTATTTTGCTATTTTCGGGGACGGCATTATTGTTTCGGCAATTTTCCTAAAGAACCTTGCCGGGGTTCATGAGATTTTTTGGGTCCAGTGCATTTTTAATTTCTCTCATGAGCTCCAATTCAACAGGGCTTTTACGAAACGGCAATTCCGCTCGCTTTGCTTGACCAATACCGTGCTCTGCTGAGAATGATCCCGCATATGCATAGACTTGGTTGTGCACCAATTGATTAATTGATTGCCTTCTTGTTTCGAGTTCGCTCGATAGATCGGGGGAGAGAGGGGCTAAGTTGTAGTGTAGATTCCCATCGCCCACATGACCAAAAATAATTGTCTGCATATTAGGCCAAAGCTGATTTAATTTGCTCTCCGTTTCCTTTATAAAGTCAGAAATATTGGATATAGGCAGTGAAATGTCATGCTTAACAATATTACCTAGCTTGAGTTGGGCCTCTGGAATACCCTCTCTAATGCTCCACAAGTCTTTACTCTGCTGAATAGAGCTCGCAATAACTGCATCGGTGATCAAATCTAAGTCAAATGCTTCACTAAGAAATTTTTCTAATTGAATTCGGCTTTGATCTTCTTTTTCCATACTTGAAAATTCAAGTAGCACTACCCAGCCTGATGGGGTATAAATTATTGAGCCCAAATTCTTTACTTTGTCAGGGATTAGATTAAGCGCTCGAGTAGAAATGAGTTCAAATGCAGTGAGATCAGCATTGCAGCTTTCGCGTGCTTTGTGGATAAGCTTGATTGCACAGTTGATATCTTTGATTGCAACTAGGGAGGATACTTTGGATTGAGGCAATGGATATAGCTTAAGGGTTGCCCCTGTAATAATGCCTAAAGTACCTTCTGAGCCAATATATAAATCTTTTAGTGAGTAACCTGTATTGTCTTTTCTCAAACCACGCAAACCATTGAAAATCGAGCCGCTTGGAGTGACCACCTCAATTCCAAGCGTCAGATCCCGCATATTTCCATAGCGAAGCACTTGCACTCCACCTGCATTCGTCCCTAAATTTCCTCCAATGGTACAGCTTCCCTCCGCTGCCAGACTTAAAGGAAAAAGCTTCCCAGCACTGAGTGCTGCTTCTTGTGCGTGGGAAAGGATGACTCCTGCATCCAGAGTAATAGTGGAGTTATCAAGGTCAAGTTCACGAATTTGATTCATTCGTATCGTGCTTATGACAACCGAGCTACCTTTACTTTGCGGTGTTGCGCCACCACATAGGCCTGTATTCCCACCTTGGGGAACAATGACAATATCTTCGGCTTGACACAGGGTTACTAGAGCCGCAACTTCTTCGGTATTTTTTGGCCTAAGAACAGCTATTGCATTCCCAGAATATCGCTTACTCCAATCGGTTAGAAATGGGCTCTTATCTGTATCGGAGGTGTAGACATATTCAGCGCCAATTAATTGCTGGCATCTCTCAATAAATGCGCGATATTGTTCCAATTTAAGATCGCTTAATATTGGGGGCCGCTAGACCATCAATTAAAATATTGATACAGGATGGGAGCTGACTTTTGTAGGCGCGCTTGGCAGCCGGAAGTACTTCATTTGAATCGCTGACTAACTCGCCATACCCGCCAAATGCTTCGCATACTTTCTCGTAATTGGAGGGTAGAAGTTCGCAGCCAATAGTTCTATCTTTCCCATAATCTCTAACCTGGATCTGGTACTCCGCATTCCAGCGAGCATCATTTCCAACAATTAAGATAAATGGCAATTTATAACGAACGGCAGTATCAATCTCGGCACAATGAAAACCAAAGGTGCCATCCCCCACCACTGCAATAATCGGAGAGTCGGGCTTTGCGACTCTCGCGGCGGTTGCAAAGGGTAGTCCGGCGCCGATGGAGCCAGCAACACCATTTAGAATCCGGTTTGGGGCCTGTAAGCAGGCTTGTGCCCATTGACCAATTTCCCCGCCATCACTGATGAGGATAGAGTCTGGATGGCTATCAAGAATTTCTTGAAGTGGTGCAAGTGCCTGAACTGGGTGAATATTGCCATTTCTCGGTGCAAGATCTTTCCAGGCGCTTGGACGGAAATCTATCGACTCATGAACCTCTTGTTGCCATTTAGAGGGAGAGACTATGTTAACTTGGGAGGTAAGTACAAATGCATCAATTGCGCTTGGAGTATCGGATTCGAGACTATGGAGTAATCTATCTCCTACTGCATTCTTCGTGCGTTTAATCTCATCCACATCGGGATCGATTTGTAAAAAGACGCAATCTTTTTTGAACCCAGGGCTTTGAGCAAACTTTAAGGTAAAGTCCACCTTCTTACCTAAAAGCAACACGCAATCTGCTTGACTCAATACCTCCGAAAAAGCGCCTAGACTTGGGTCGCCAATTCCACGTGGGCTTTCCATACCGACTACAGGTATGCCCAGGGCATTTTCAAGTTTCTTTAGTTTGATGCGACCTTTTTTTGATTGCATCATCGGGCCAGTGAGGATGAGTGGCTTGTCGGCTTTTCTTAGTTGCGCAATAAATTGATCAAGATCAGCGCTTCTTGTGATGTTGCGCTCTGCCTCGAAAGATTCTGCATCGAGAGTTGGAGTGTTTGCGGGGAGGGGTGACTCAAGTACATCGGTAGGTAGGCTAAGGTGAACGGGTCCAGGCCTACCAGATTTTGCAATACGTATTGCCTTTGCAAGATCTACGGCTAAATCTTCTGCTTTTTGGCAAACCCAAGATGCTTTAGTTAATGGCGCTGCGATTTCTGCTTGCTCCATTTCTTGGAATGCACCTTTCCCTAGCTGTCCAACAGGCGCATGACCAGATAAAAGAACGACAGGTGATTCTGCCATTGCAGCGGTATACAAGGCTGAAACTGCATTAGCGTGACCTGGACCACCGGTAACTAGCGCTATACCAACGTCTCCAGTAAGTCTAGCCCATGCATCCGACATATGAACGGCGGCACCCTCATGGCGTGTGTGAATCAAATCAATCTTTGTTCCAAAGATTGCATCATAGACTGGCATGATGTGATTGCCGGATAGTGTAAAAATTTTATTAATGCCTGCGGTCTCAAACGCTTCTACTAGTGCTTGGGCGCCATTTTTTGCCTTTGTGTTCATTTTTGTCTTTGTATAAATTATTTGATCCCAAGCTGTGTGCTTAGTTTTGAATAGGAAACATACTGAGAGGCTGCAAATTTTTCTGTATCAATAGGTGAAAGAATTCTTGGTATCCCGCCATAGCGAACATTGCCAGCTTGCCAATTAGCATCTTTATCAGCTATTGCTAAGACTTCTATCCACTTGTTTACAACTTCTGGACTTAACTTTGGTGGGCCATAGAGTGCGCTCCATCCAACAATAGCCTCTAGTTGTGGCATGCCAACCTCTTTGGCCGTTGGAACCGTTGGAATCTCTTTAACGCGCTCAGGTGTTGTAACAACAAGGGCGCGTAATTTTCCGCTGCTAATCTGAGTAAGGGCTGAAGTTAAATTGCCGCAACTAAAATCAACCTCTTTTGCAAGTACTGCCACCACGGCTTCCGAGCCCCCCTTGTAGCTCACATTAATAGCGGCCTCTGGTTTCAATTTCAGGGTCTGAAGAATGAGTTGTGGGCCAAAGTTGAGGATGGTTCCTGGGCCCGATGAGCTGTAATTTAGTTTTCCGGGTTGGGAGCTAATGGCCTTAGTGAGGTCATCAAAAGTTTTGTACGGCGAATCAGGATGAACAACGCAGACGACTGGATTTAATTCTAGAAGACCAATGAATGTGAAGTCATTCCATTTGTAACTTAGGTCTGACTTCATTGCTGGTAAAACCACTTGGGAGCCTACTCTTGCCATTAGAAGAGTGTAGCCATCTGGGGCTGCGTCTTTTACAAATTGAGAACCTATTGCTCCGCTTGCACCGCCCTTGTTGCTAATGATGATAGATTGCTTAAGTACATTTTGGGCGACTATTGCTAAATTCCGGGCTGATTGGTCTGCATCTCCTCCGGGATTAAAGGGGACAACAATCGTAATGGGTTTGTTGGGATATGTCTGCGCCGATAAAGAGCTTGAGACACCAATGATTGAGGAGGCAATAATTTTTAATGCTGAACTAAATGCAATATTTTTATTAAATCTCATACGAGCTCCTAGAGCAGATGATGTACTTGGGTGAAAAAAGCCACTTATCTACGTGGCTTTTTTATTTCTTACTGGGCGCTAATATTGCGACCCTTGATCACCTTATCCCAAACAACTGACTCGGCTTTTACTTGCGATTCAAATTCTTTCTGATTATTAACTACTGCAGTTAAGCCATTCAAATCTAAACTGGCTTTTAGGGCTTCAGAGCTAACGGCTTTAACAGTGGCAGCATAGATCTTCTCTGTAATTGCATTGGGTGTTCCAGCTGGCGCGATTAATCCAAACCAACCAGTTGACTCGAAACCAGGAATGCCTGCTTCCGAAACAGTTGGAACATCAGGTAATTGTTTTGAGCGTTTTGAGCTTGTTACAGCCAATGGTTTAATTTGACCTGATTTGGCAAAGCCTGTTGCGGCTGTTAAGTTACCAACCATAAAGTCAATTTGACCTGCTACCAAGTCATTGATCGCAGCGGATTCTCCCTTGTAAGGCACGTGAGTTGCTGGGATGTTTGCGGAATAAGTCAAATTCTCTGCTGCCATGTGAACCTGGCTGCCAATACCTGCAGAACCAAAATTGAGATCTTTGGTTTTTGCATAAGCAATGAATTCAGCAAGATTTTTAACTGGCAATTTGGTACTTACCGAAACCAACATCGGACCACTGGCTACATTGGTAATGTAGACAAAGTCCTTGGCATAGTTCACTGGTAATTTCTTATAGAGAAAGGGGTTTACCGTCAGCATGCTTCCGGATGCAAGCATGATGGTGTAGCCATCAGCAGGTGATTGCGCTACAAATTCAGCAGCAATATTTCCTCCTGCACCTGGTTTATTTTCTACAATCACATTTTGACCAAGGTCTTTAGTGAGTTGCTGGGCCAGTAGGCGCCCCAGAATATCAGTGGTGCCACCTGCGGCAAAAGGAATAATAAGTTTGATGGGTTTTGTTGGCCAGTTTTGCGCCATAGCTAAAGGCGATGTGAGTAGGGCAAGTGCGCCCGCAATCAATGCAATTTTTTTCCCTAGCTTGCTGATGTGTTGCTTAAACATGCTTACTTTCTCCGGTGTTAATTTGATCAAAATATCTTATCTGCATTTGCATCTAAAAATTCGTGAGATCTCAATTTATTAGTTATAAGCTTATGTATTACCAGTGTCTCCTCCATCCTGGTGTTGCGCAATCTCTTTCGTAATTGCACCGCACAATAAAGAGGGTATTGCAAGATATCTAAATCATCTATATGATCTAGATATGTCATCTATTTTGATCTCCGAGTTCATCACAAGTCAAGCCCTAGAAACCCTGCGTTCTCAGCATGATGTTTCTTACGAGCCAGAGTTATATAAAGATCGCCCAGCATTAATTGCTGCGATGCAAAATATTGAGGGCCTGATTGTTCGTAACCTCACCCAAGTTAATGAAGAGATATTGGTAGGCGCTCCCAAACTGAAAGTGGTGGGGCGTCTTGGTGTTGGTCTAGAGAATATCGAGCTGCCTGCGTGCGCTAAACGCAATATCAAAGTAATCCCAGCTACCGGGGCTAATGCGGATTCAGTGGCTGAATATGTTGTTGGAGCTGCAGTTGCATTAACAAGGGGTTTTATCCCAGCTACGATTGCAACACTAAAGGGTGAGTGGCCACGCCCACGTTTCTCTAGTTACCATGAGTTCCTAGGTAAGACCATC
This sequence comes from Polynucleobacter sp. MWH-S4W17, assembly GCF_018687535.1. Taxonomy (NCBI): domain Bacteria; kingdom Pseudomonadati; phylum Pseudomonadota; class Betaproteobacteria; order Burkholderiales; family Burkholderiaceae; genus Polynucleobacter; species Polynucleobacter sp. MWH-S4W17. The sequence continues at coordinate 487,041 of NZ_CP061295.1, forward strand.
GGAATTGTTGGCTTTGGCAGTATCGGCAGAGTGGTGGCCAAAAAAGCCCATGCTTTTGGTTTGCAATGCTTTGCTTACGATCCAATGCTGTCTGGCAGCTCAGTCGAGCTTGACGGATTTTCAGTGCCCTTGCTTTCTTTGGGCGACCTTCTTGCAAAGAGTGATGCCGTTACTTTGCATCTACCATTTTTGCCTGAAACAAAGAATTTATTTAATGCAGCCACTTTAGATCAAATGAAAAAAGGGGGTTGCCTCATTAATACTGCACGTGGCGGTATTGTTGATGAGAATGCGCTTGCAGAGCGTCTAAGGTCTGGTGCTATTGGCGGGGCTGCCATGGATGTATTTTTGGCAGAGCCTGCAAAAGATCTAAGTCACTTTGTTGGAATTGAAAATCTCATTCTGACTCCTCACATTGCTGGCGTTACTCACGAGAGTAATGAGCGTGTTAGTCAAATGATTGCCGATGAAGTAAATCGTTTTTTGGGAGCTTAATGTGAACTTGTCTTATCAAAAAATGGTTGAGTTAGCATCTGCGGGGCTTATGGCAGCAGGCATTGGCGAGAAGGCAGCTTTTGAGACAGCGCAATTTTTAGCGCTTGCTGAATTAGATGGCTTGGCATCCCATGGCCTTGCACGCGTCGCGCAATATGCTGGACATGCCAAAAATGGTCGTGTTGAGCTAGCCCCTAAAATTAAAGTGCGAGCTTTTAAAACATCGGCAGCATTGGTAGATGCATGTGATGGCCTGGCATTCCCAGCACTTCGCTTTGCTACAGACCTCTCCGTAAATTTAGCCTCTAAATCAGGCGTTGGTTTAGTGGCCGTTACCAATAGCCATCACTTTGGTGTTGCTGGGCACTTTGTAGAAGCTGCAGCCCGAGCGGGCTATATTTCCCTCTTATTTGGTAATACACCTGCCGCCATGCCAATGGTTGGTGGCAGTAAGGCTATTTTTGGTACCAATCCACTGGCTGCGGCATTTCCAGTTGCAAAGCGTGATCCATTGGTGATTGATATGTCTTTGTCTGCTGTTGCACGTGGCAAATTGCTGGTAGCTGCCAAGAAGGGTGAATCCATTCCTGAGGGCTGGGCATTAACTGCTGATGGAAAACCTACAACAGATCCCCAAGAAGGCCTGAAGGGCTTAATGGTTCCCTTGGGCGGTGACAAGGGCGCATTACTAGCTTTGATTATTGAGCTCTTAGTTGTAGGTCTATCGGGCAGCAGATTCTCCTATGAGGCTGACTCATTCTTTGATGCCAAAGGTAATCGCCCTCGCATTGGACAGCTGCTGCTAACCATTGATCCAGGTTTGGCAGGAAGCCAAGTATTCGCAAACAAAATGCATGATTTTCTAAAGACTTTGGCAGCGGATGCGGGAACGCGCTTGCCGGGTCAGCGCCGCTTTAAGCAGCGCGCTGTTGGATTTAAAGAAGGCGTCACTGTTTCTGATGTGGTTGTAGAAGAAATTCAGGCTGGTATTCGCCAGTCATGGGGTACTTAGTAGTTCAACAAGATTAAAGAGGAGAAAGTAATGATCCATTTTGTCGTGCATGAGCCAGGAGATGGCGTAGGTGTAGTAGTTGTTGAAGGCGTTAAAGCTGGAGATGATTTAATTGGTTGGGTGATGGACGGAGATTTAACGCTCAATATGAAATCTGAGAGTGATATTCCAATCGGTCACAAAATCTCATTAAATGAATTTAAGTCAGGCGATACGGTGATGAAGTATGGCGTGGACATCGGCAAGGTTGTAGCTCCCATTAAAAAAGGCGAGCACCTTCATGTCCAAAACGTAAAAACTAAGCGCTGGTAATCCAGACTCTTATTCACCCATTCATTTAGAAAGAAAACAAGATGATTAATTTGAAAGACGCGAGCTTCATGGGTTACCGCCGTGAAAATGGCCGCATGGGAATTCGTAATCACGTATTAGTTTTGCCTTTAGATGATTTGTCCAATGCAGCTTGCGAAGCTGTGGCAAACAACATCAAAGGAACTCAGGCTATTCCTCACTCATATGGACGCCTGCAGTTTGGTGCCGACTTGGATCTACACTTTCGCACCTTGATTGGTACGGGTTCTAATCCAAACGTAGCCGCTGTAGTGGTAATCGGTATTGAACCGCAATGGACAAAAATTGTAGTGGATGGCATTAAAGCTTCCGGTAAGCCAGTTGAAGGTTTCTGGATTGAGGGTAATGGCGATACAGCTACGATTGCTTCTGCTAGCAAAGCTGCATACAAAATGATGAAGCATGCCTCTAAGCAAAAGCGGGTTAAAGCACCTTTATCTGAATTATGGGTATCTACCAAGTGCGGTGAGTCTGATACAACATCTGGTTGCGGTGCTAACCCAACCGTTGGTGATGCATTTGACAAGCTCTATGGCATTGGTTCTACCTTGGTTTTCGGTGAGACTACAGAGTTAACAGGTGGCGAGCATTTGGTTGAAGCACGTTGCCGCACTCCAGAAGTAAAGAAAAAGTTCCGCGAAATGTTTGATCGTTATCAGGATGTTATTGAGCGTCATAAAACAAGCGACTTATCTGACTCACAGCCAACTAAAGGCAATATTGCCGGTGGATTGACTACGATTGAAGAAAAAGCCTTGGGCAATATTCAGAAGATCGGTAAGAAATGTATCGTTGATAGCGTCCTAGATAAGGGTGAAGAGCCTAAGATCCCGGGTTTGCACTTTATGGATTCCTCATCAGCTGCTGCTGAAATGGTGACCTTGTGTGCTGCCGCTGGATTTGCTGCTCACTTCTTCCCAACAGGGCAGGGCAACGTGATCGGTAATGCAATTCTTCCCGTGATTAAGATTTGCGCTAATCCGAAAACAGTTCGTACGATGGGTGAGCACATTGACGTTGATGTGTCTGGACTCTTGCGTCGTGAAGAGAATATGGATGATGCTGGTAATAAACTATTAGAGTGCCTGGTACGTACGGCTGATGGTGAATTAACTGCTTCCGAGATTCTCGGGCACCGTGAATTCGTATTAACTCGTTTATACGAATCAGCATAAGTATTAAAGTATGAAGTCCCTGACCGCTTATCAAGAGGTAAAGCAAAAGATCACCGAGGATCTGGTCAGGGGTCGATACCCTATGGGGCAGGCCTTGCCTGCTGAAAAGGATCTATCGAAAGAACTAGATGTATCTATAGGAACCCTGCGTAAAGCGGTGGACGAGTTAGTTGCTGAAGGTATTGTGGTTCGTCGTCAAGGCAGGGGTACCTATGTTGCTGAGCATGATCTCAAGCGTTTGTTGTATTACTTTTTCCACGTTGTAAAACATAATGCCGATAAAAAGAGTCACCCCAGGGTTGATCTTGTTTCTTTAACGAGTGCTGTTGCAAATAAAGAAGAGGCTAGTAAGCTTGCAATTAAGGAAGGTGCAGCAGTATGGCGTCTAGTCAATTGCCTTTACTTAGAAAATAAATGTGTGATGATTGACCAGATCACACTTGATAAGAAACGCTTTCAGAAACTCACACGGGCTGATTACATCAATCGTGAGGGAAGTATCTATCAGCTGTATCAAATGAAATATGGACAGACCGTAGTTCGTAGTAGCGAACGTTTAAGAGCGGGGCTTGCAAGCAAGCAGCATGCTGAGTGGCTTGATATCAAGCCAGACTCACCAGTTTTAATTATCAGAAGGATTGCGTTAGGAATTCAGGATGAGCCCTTAGAGTGGCGTGTCTCCACACTGAATACCGAACACCATGAATACTTTAGCGAATTAGTGGTCTAGCACTTATGTACAACGCAAGTAAGCGCAATTTACCAGGGTTAATGGTCTGTTTGGTGATAGCTATGTCCACCAGCTTTCTCTCGGAAAACTATGGTGGGCCACAACTTTTATATGCGTTGTTATTGGGCCTTTCACTTCATTTTCTTTATTTAAATGAGACCGTGAAGCCAGGCATTGACTTCTGCGCAAAGACTATTTTGCGTTTGGGAGTTGCATTTTTAGGCATCCGAATTACCTTTGCTGATATTAGTGCGATAGGACTGAATACCGGTTTTATGGTGATTGTGGCCGTTGTATTAACTGTTTTCCTTGGATTTTTGCTCGCTAAACTTTTGAAACTATCCCCAGATTTTGGATTGATAGCGGGTGGGTCGGTTGGCATATGTGGCGCTTCTGCTGCTCTTGCAGTTGCCTCGGTGTTACCAAAGTCAAAAGAAAATGAGCAATTTACTTTGCTAGTTGTAGTTGGCGTCACTGTGTTGTCGACGATTGCGATGGTGATATATCCTTTTGCATTACAGATGCTCAATGTTGGGGCGCTTTCAGCGGGGATCTTTTTGGGCGCTACCATTCATGATGTGGCTCAGGTAGTTGCTGCGGGGATGCTTTTTGGTCCTGAGGCGGGCGATGTGGCAACTGTAGTTAAGTTATTTAGAGTGGCTCTATTGCTCCCAGTAGTTTTAGTGATTTCTATTTTCTTTGGCGCTCAAAAATCTACCAATAAGTTAGGTTGGAGTAGCCTACGATTAATTCCAACATTTTTATTGGGTTTTGTATCGCTTTCTATTGTGGCCTCAATGCAAATATTGCCGGCTACTATCACCCATCAAATTGGCGGAGTATCACGCTGGATGTTAGTCATAGCAATTGCGGCCGCTGGATTGAAAACCAATTTCCAAGAGCTGGCAAAGCTAGGTTGGCAGCCGGTATTAATGTTGGTAATTGAAACCCTATTTATTGCTATTTTTGGACTCGTATTTATCTTGTATGCATCCTAGGCTGAAAAGAAATAGCATTTCTTTATGCATTGGCTGTATGCTTTAAAAAAATATAAGCTAATCAGTGCGTATAACGGAGGCAAAGCATTTATGTCTAAAAGGGATGTATTTTCTAATCGCCGTCAATTCTTAAAATCATCCGTTGTGGCAGGTGCTAGTGTGGGTGGCGTAATAAGCGCCTCTTCTGCTTCCGCTCAAAATCAAGAGGCTGGTTTTTTAGAAGTAGATCCTTGGACTAAAACCCAAGGATCTACTTTTGTTAACCCCCCTTATGGTTTGCCATCTAAATATGAAAAGAATGTGGTGCGACTTCTTCCTTCGCCAGCGCCAACCTTCCTAACTGGCTCAAGAACCCCTTTGCAGAGTCTGCATGGAATTATTACCCCTAATGGCTTGGTCTTTGAGCGCCACCATGCAGGAGTTCCAGATATTAATCCCGACCTCCATAAGCTCGTAGTTCATGGAATGGTCGATCGTCCAATGATCTTCTCCATGGATGATATTCTTCGGTTTCCATCTGAGTCCAGAGTCTATTTTCTTGAGTGCTCTGGCAACAGTGCGGCCGAGCTCAAAAAGGGTAGCAATCAAACAGTTCAGCAAATTCATGGATTGGTGTCTTGCTGCGAGTGGACTGGTGTTCGTTTATCTACAATTTTGCAAGAGTGTGGTGTGCAATCTGGGGCTAAGTGGGCATTGGCTGAAGGTGCCGATGGCGCAGCGATGACTCGCAGCATTCCAATAAATAAGATGATGGACGATGCCTTATTAGTCTACGCTCAAAATGGTGAGATGTTACGCGCAGAGCAGGGCTATCCTTTGAGATTATTTTTGCCTGGATATGAAGGCAATATGAGTATTAAGTGGCTACGCAGAATTAAATTTGGGACTGAGCCTTGGCAAACCCGTGAAGAAACTGCCGCTTATACCGATTTGCGAGCAGATGGTAAGGCGCTGCAATTTACTTTTGCAATGGAGGTTAAGTCTGTCATTACACAACCCTCAGGGATGATGAAGCTGAAATCTAAAGGTTTTTATGAAATCTCCGGTTTTGCATGGTCTGGTAATGGAAAAATTCGACGTGTTGAGGTTTCAACGGATGGCGGTAATTCGTGGAGAGAGGCAGTATTGCAGGAGCCGGTGATGGATAAATCTCTGGTGCGGTTCCGTTTTCCTTGGGTATGGGATGGTGCCCCAGCAACATTAATGAGTAGGGCAATAGATTCAAGCGGTGAGGTGCAGCCTTCGATGGATGCTGTTATCGCGGCTAAGAGTGCGAATACTTTTTATCACAATAACGCCATACAACCCTGGCGTGTTGCTGCCAATGGAGAGGTTACTAATGGCCGCTAATAAATTTATTAAGCTGAGCCTTTCTTTGATCTCTATTGGCATAGTGCTTGGTTGTGTCAGTGGCAATCATGTGGCTGGCCCGCTAGGTCTTGGTAGGCCAATTTCTGAAAATCAAATTCGGGCATGGGATATCGATATTGATCCAAGTGGATCAGGTTTGCCCCCTGGCTCAGGCACTGCAATTATTGGAGAAAAGTTGTATCAGCAACAGTGCGCATCTTGTCATGGAGATCAAGGGCAGGGTGGGCCGGCTAATCGTCTTGTGGGTGGTGGCGCATTGAATACGGATAAGCCTGTAAAGACTGTGGGAAGTTTTTGGCCTTATTCAACCACTATCTTTGACTATGTCAAAAGAGCGATGCCACATCAAGCGCCACAATCTTTGACCGACGACCAAGTGTATGCAGCTACCGCTTATATTCTTTATCTCAATAAGATCATTGCAAAAGATGCGGTGATGGATGCTAAGACTTTGCCTTTGGTAAAAATGCCCAATAAGGATGGATTCATTCCTGTTGAGCGTTGAATGTTAATGATGTATTAGGCAAAAGAGTTAGAAAACTCTTCCATTTTAATTGTGGTCATTAAAAAGAGAATGCGCCTTTGAAAACTTTTGCGCTCTTCAATTTGGTCATGGGATAGGCGATCATGCTCTCTTAGGAGGCTAGTAATAATTGGGTTGTAGTGTTCGCGTATGGGGGACATCTCAGTTCCTTGGTAAATATCTCGTTATAGACAATGTACCAAGGGGTCTATATATCCACAAGGAATATATGGCGATATCTAAATTACTTATAGATATATAGAAGTGAGTTGATTACTTCTCTACGAAAGCACGTTCATAGACGTAGTCACCCATCTGGCCAAGGCTTGGGGAAACCTTGAACCCCTTGGCATCCAGCATCTCGGAAGTTTCTTTGAGCATGGATGGGCTGCCGCAAATCATGGCGCGATCCACTGCTGGATCGAGTGGCGGAAGGCCAATATCTTTAAAGAGTTGGCCAGATTCAATTGCAGTCGTTAGGCGACCAGTGTGTTTGAATGCTTCGCGTGTCACTGTTGGGTAGTAGATCAGTTTTTCACGAATGAGTTCACCCAAGAATTCATCTTTAGTGAGTTCGTCGCGGATGTAATCAGCATAAGCTAATTCACTGACTAGACGAACACCGTGAATGAGAACAACCTTCTCAAACTTTTCGTATGTTTCTGGATCGCGAATGATGCTCATAAACGGAGCTAAGCCGGTGCCGGTACTAAATAGGTAGAGATGTTTTCCTGGATTTAGATCATCCAATACCAAAGTACCAACAGACTTTTCGCTTACTAGGATTGGATCTCCAACTTGAATCTTTTGTAGTCGTGATGTCAATGGACCATCTTGAACTTTAATACTCAAAAATTCTAAATGCTCTTCATAGTTCGGGCTGGCAACGCTATAGGCACGCACCAAAGGTTTGCCTTCAACCTCTAGACCAATCATCAAGAAGTGGCCGCTTCTAAAGCGCAGGCCTTTATTGCGGGTGGTCGTAAAGCTAAAGAGGGTGTCGTTCCAATGGTGAACGGTGAGAACGGTTTCGGTATTGTATGCGGCCATAAATGCGTATGAATTGGTAGATAGCAAAAGGATAATTATCCCATTCTTGAGGCTCTAATTTGAGGTTAAACCCCCAAAAATAGGACTCAGTAGTGATATAGATCAGACTTTTAGTAATAAAGCGCTAGTTTAAAGATGTTCAGTAGCTCATTGACTATCATCTAGTAATGAAAAGAACTCAGTACCTATTCCTGTCTATTTTTAGTTTGAGCTTGGTGATATTTGCTGTCATTTTGCAGCAGGTTGGATACAAAAATGTCAATTTTTTGCCCTGCCCTTTATGTGTTTTGCAGAGGATTGGCTATCTTGGGGTCGCTATTTCATGCCTATTAGCAGCCGGCATTCCAATATTGAGAAAGTTATTTCATGGCTTAGCCATGCTTGCTGCGGGGTATGGTGTGGCGGTAGCTGGCCATCATGTATGGCTTTTATCTCACCCTGCCGAATCTTGTGGAATAGATCCCTTGGAGCTATGGATCAACCAGTTGCAGGTGGCTAATAAGCTGCCTTGGCTATTTAAGGCCGATGGATTGTGCTCTGCAAAGCTCCCGGCAATTCTTGGTCTGCAAGTTCCAGAGTGGTCTTTGGTTTGGTTCGCGATATTGCTGCTGGTTTTGCTAATCACCTTCTTTAAGAAGTCACGAGCTTAATATTCAATAGAATTATTAGTGCTTAACTAATAACTATGCCTTCTTTTACAAGTATTGTTTTAACTCTTAAGATCTCTATCAAGCTCATTTTTTGTAACAAGGAATCCTGATGACTTACTTTACCGATAACTCCCAAACCATTGGCAAGACGCCGTTAGTTCGTTTAAATCGCGTAACCGATGGTGCTAAAGCAACTGTGCTTGCCAAAATTGAGGGTCGCAATCCGGCTTATTCGGTGAAGTGTCGTATCGGTGTGGCCATGATTAATGATGCGCAAGAACAAGGTATTTTGGGGCCTGGTAAAGAGTTGGTTGAGCCAACTAGCGGCAATACTGGCATTGCTTTGGCTTTTGTAGCGGCATCTCGCGGCATCCCTTTGACATTGACCATGCCGGAGACCATGAGTATTGAGCGCCGCAAGTTGCTTACGGCTTTGGGTGCCAAGATTGTCCTGACCGAAGGTCCTAAAGGCATGAATGGCGCGGTTGCTAAGGCTAAAGAGATTGCAGAGTCAGACCCCAAATACGTCTTACTACAGCAATTTAGTAATCCCTCGAATCCAGCGATTCATGAAAAGACCACTGGCCCAGAAATCTGGGAAGATACTGATGGCAAGATTGATGTGTTTGTAGCGGGTGTTGGAACTGGCGGAACAATCTCCGGTGTCGCTCGTTACATCAAGAACACTAAGAAAAAGAATATTGAGGTAGTCGCGGTTGAACCCACCTCAAGTCCAGTCATTACACAAAAACTCAATGGTGAAGAAATTAAACCAGCCCCTCATAAGATTCAGGGTATTGGCGCAGGCTTTATTCCGGACAACCTGGATTTATCAGTGGTCGATAAAGTTGAGCAAGTCAGCAACGAGGAAGCCATTGAATTTGCCCGTCGCATCGCCAAAGAGGAGGGTATCTTGGTAGGCATCTCTTGTGGTGCCGCAGCTGCAGTTGCGGTTCGTTTGGCCAAGAGGCCTGAATACGAAGGAAAAACCATCGTGGTTGTTCTGCCCGATACCGCGGAGCGTTACTTAAGCTCAGCATTATTTGAAGGCGTGTTTGATGAAAAAGGTTTGCCTACCTAAGTCGCTCACTCAGTATTGCTTTTAGTAGGCTCTTTAGTCTAAATGGTTTATAAAGAGCTTATGAAAAATACTTATAAGTTTCTTGCTCTCTTTTTAGCTACATTTTCATTAGCTTCCACCGCTAATGTTACTGCGCCCACCGTGTACTTCAACGGCGATATCCTCACGATGGAGGGCGATACCCCTAAGTATGTTGAAGCCCTTGTTGTCAAAGACAACAAGATTGCCTTCACCGGCGACATGCGCGAAGCATTGACTCAGGCTGGATCTAATGCCGCTCTACAAGATTTGAAAGGGCACACCCTATTACCTGGCTTTATTGATACTTGGGGCCACTTTGCATTAATTGCCCAAGATACGCTCGGCGTCAATCTTGCCTACTTCTCTAGAAATCCTCCGCAGACTAGAGCCCAGTTAATTAACAGGCTGCGTTCAGAGGCGAAAGTATTTAATGGTTGGATTGTTGGTACAGGTTACGCTGAAGCAATGCTTTCTGATGGTGGATTAACAATCGCGGATCTTGATGTAGCATTTCCAAACCAAGCGGTGTTGCTGGAGAATATCTCTACGCTGACTGGCATGGTGAATTCTGCTGGCCTAAAGAAGTTAGGAATTACAAAAGCCACTAAAGCTGTATCTGGGTTTATTCCGGTGGACCCTAAAACTGGTCAACTCACAGGTGAATTGATTGGCATGCCTTATTTGGAGGCGGTTGCTAAAGCGGTTGGTAAGTATTCACAAGAGCTGACGTTTGAAACTTACCGCAAAGCTGAGAAGATCTATGTCTCCAATGGTTTTACAACGGCACAAAGTTACGAAGCCAGTATTGCGGATATGCACAATATGCGCTTAGCTATCGATAGAAAAATTGTCACTATCGATTTAATTGCTTTACCAACTTTCGATATCGTCGATCAAATGTTGGCTTCTAATCCAAATACCCAGTTTGGCGTTTATAGCCACGGAGATGGAGGATTTAAAGTTGCCGGAATTCAGGTGCCAACGGATGGAGCGCCGCAACTGCGTTTGGCCTACTTTACCAAGCCCTATCTTGATACCACAGGCTTTCCAAAAGATTGGCGTGGCTTTGCCTACTACCCACAAGCCTTGTTTGATAAGTACACCAAGATGGCTTACGAGAAAAATATTCAATACTTTGGATATAGCAATGGTGATGCTGGCATTGATATGACTCTAGCTGCTTTAAGTAAAACGATTGCGGAGACTGGTATTACAGAAGATCGTCGTACCGTGATTGCACATTCGTTTTTTGCACGCGATGATCAGTTAGATGACTACAAGAAGAAAAATATTATGGCAGTGATGATGCCAAACGATACCTGGTTGTATGGCGATGTTTATAACAAGGTCTTAGGCGGTGAAAGAGCGGCTAATTTAAGCCCTGCGAATAGCGCTAATGCAAAAGGCATAACACTTGCTCTGCATAATGACACTCCTTCGTCCGGCCCGAATGTGCTCTTTTCAGTTTGGAGTGCCGTGAACCGTAAGACATTCTCTGGTGCAGTGTTGGGGCCTGAACAGCGGATTACTCCGTATTTGGCTCTACAGGGCTTTACTCGCAATGCAGCCTATCAATATAAGGAGGAGCTCAGCAAGGGATCGCTAGCACCAGGAAAGCTGGCTGATTTAGTAATTCTTGATCAAAACCCCTTAAAGGTTGCGCCAGATGATATTAAGAATATACAGGTCCTTAAAACCATTAAAGGCGGCGTTGAGGTCTATGGCAATTAAGTGATTGCTTGTATGGCAGTAAAAAAGAAGTTAAAAAAAGAGAGGTAGTTGCCTCTCTTTTTCTTTGCTGAAGAATTTATTCTTCTTCGCGCCGCAAGTGCGGAAATAGAATCACATCGCGAATATTAGGTGCATCCGTCAGTAGCATAACTAAACGATCGATGCCAATACCACAACCACCAGTTGGAGGCATGCCGTACTCGAGGGCGCGGATGAAGTCATGGTCAAAGTACATGGCTTCTTCATCACCAGCTTCTTTTTGTTCTACTTGCTTACGGAAGCGGTTCGCTTGATCTTCAGCATCATTTAACTCAGAGAAGCCATTGGCAATTTCACGGCCGGTAATAAAGAGTTCGAAGCGTTCAGTGATGCCTGGGCGGGTATCGGATTCTCTGGCGAGTGGGCTGACTTCAATTGGGTAATCAATGATGTAAGTTGGCTCCCAAAGATGTTCCTCAGCAACTAATTCAAATAAAGCAAGTTGAAGTGCGCCGATACCTGCATTCTTGAGGGTTGGGGCGTCTGGGTTCTCACCACCTTTTTTCAATTCAGCGCGAATGAAGTTGATGTCATCCAACTGAGATGCATCATAGTCTTTGCCTGACTGGCCACAGTATTTGAGGATGGCCTCAGTAATAGTTAGGCGTTGGAATGGTTTGCTCAGATCAAGTTCGCGACCTTGGTGAGTTAGTACAGCAGTGCCTTGGGCATCTATTGCTGCTGCACGAATTAAGCCTTCTGTGAAGTCCATTAACCAGCGATAGTCTGTATATGCCGCATAGAATTCCATCATGGTGAATTCAGGGTTATGACGTGGGCTTACGCCTTCGTTACGGAAGTTGCGGTTGATTTCAAAGACACGCTCAAAGCCTCCGACTACCAAACGCTTGAGGTAAAGCTCTGGAGCAATACGCAAGAACATTTGCATGTCGAGTGCATTGTGGTGAGTAATGAAGGGCTTCGCTGCTGCACCACCAGGGATAGGGTGGAGCATTGGTGTCTCTACTTCCATGAAGTCGGCATCTAACATATGGCGACGTAAAGATGCGATTGCATTACTACGTGCTTTAAATGTATTGCGACTTTCTGGGTTCACAATGAGGTCTACATAGCGCTGGCGGTATTTAGTCTCTAGGTCTGAGAGGCCGTGAAACTTATCAGGCAGCGGACGCAGTGATTTACTGAGTAAGCGTAAGTTGCTGCACTCAACAGACAATTCACCTTTATTGGTCTTAAAGAGATTGCCTTCAGCAGAGATAAAGTCTCCCATATCCCAATGCTTGAAAGCACCATGAATGTCGGCACCGCTGAGCTCATCATTGATGTAGAACTGAATCTGTCCACTGCGATCTTGAATGGTGGCAAAGCTGGCTTTACCCATCACGCGTTTGAGAACCATGCGTCCGGCTACTTTGACATGAACTTTCTTGGCGGCTAATTCTTCTTTAGCCAGACTGTCGTAATGAGCATGTAAATCAGCCGCTAAATGAGTAGGAACAAAGTCATTCGGAAATGCAACACCACCAGCACGTAGCTTGGCCAGTTTTTCACGACGCTCCGCAATGATGTGATTTTCATCAACTACTTCAGTAGCTGGGGCAGTATCTAAATGGGTTTTATCGTTCATATCTATAGTGGTGCAGTAATGGGTGTTAGTTATTACACGCCTTGTTTTAGGCTGGCTTCAATAAAGGCATCGAGATCGCCATCTAATACTTTTTGAGTGTTGGAGATTTCGACGTTAGTGCGTAAGTCTTTAATGCGGCTTTGGTCAAGGACGTAGGAGCGGATTTGATGTCCCCAACCCACATCGGTCTTGCTGGCTTCTAACTTATCTTGTTCGGCACGGCGCTTTTGCATCTCATGTTCGTAGAGGCGAGACTTCAGCATGCTCATCGCTTCAGCGCGATTGCGATGCTGACTACGGTCGTTCTGACACTGCACCACAATTCCCGTTGGTATGTGGGTTAAGCGGACGGCTGAGTCTGTTTTATTAATGTGCTGACCACCCGCACCAGAGGCGCGGTAGGTGTCAGTGCGGATATCGGCAGGGTTAACGTCGATCTCAATCGAGTCATCAATCTCTGGATACACGTAGATAGAGGCAAACGAAGTATGACGACCGTTAGAGGAGTCAAAGGGGGATTTGCGCACCAAACGATGCACGCCAGTTTCAGAGCGAAGATGTCCGTATGCGTATTCACCATCGACTTTAATCGTCGCACTCTTAATGCCTGCAACATCACCATCAGACTCTTCGAGAATTTCTGTTTTGTAACCCTTACGCTCGCAATACTTGAGGTATTGACGATAGAGCATGCTAGCCCAATCACAGGCTTCAGTACCACCAGCTCCAGCTTGAATATCGATAAAGCAATTACATGAATCCATCTCGTTGTGGAACATGCGGCGGAACTCTAGATCACCGATAGTCTTGCTATAGCTCTCAACATCTTTCTCAATAGCGCCGATTGTTTCAAAATCGCTTTCCTCTTTGGCCATATCAAACAGTTCAAGCGCGCTAGTAATATTGGTATTGAGATCGGTAAGAGTCGCCACTACGCCATCAAGCAATTTCTTTTCTTTGCCCAGTGCTTGTGCTTTCTTTTGATCATCCCAAATGGTGGGATCTTCCAGAATGGAGTTAACTTCGGTAAGACGACGTGACTTTACTTCGAAGTCAAAGATACCCCCGAAGAGCTTGCTCACGGGTGAGCAGATCGGACAAGGTATTCGAAATAGTATTTAGTTGTTCAGCTTCCATCCCTTGATTATAAGGGGGTTATTGCCTTCGACCCTTAGGTGCTGGTCGCCTCATCATAGGCTTCAATCATGATCTGTACTCGGGCTTGACCCTGATACCGGTCAGTGACAAGGCGATAGGCTAATTTGGCTTTAGCGGGCAGGCTTTGAGTGCGGTTAAACCAAACAGCGGTGAGTGGTTTGCCAGTCGGCTTGGGTTCAGAGCCGCTAATAGGGCGAACCATCAGTCGTAAATGCTTTTCTTTCATGAGGCTTTGCTGGGTAATCTCGAATTCCCCATAGAAAACGGGCTGAGGGAAGCCCTGACCCCAGATCTCTTCAGCAAGTAGATCACCAATCTCAGGGGTAAATTCAGAGAGCTCCAACGTGCCATCGTGGGCATGGCGACGCTCTAGTAACTCATCCGTTAATAGGCTACTTGCTACCTCCTGAAAGCACGCATCAAACTTTTCAAAATCACTTTTTCGAATCGTCAAGCCTGCTGCCATCGCATGACCGCCAAACTTCAAAATCAGTCCGGACTCTTTTTTAGAAACAAGATCTAAGGCATCTCTCAAGTGAAAGCCTGTCAGTGAACGACCGGAGCCACGTAATTCTTCACCGGTGCTGCCATCGGCAGGAGCAAACACAATCGCTGGGCGATTAAAACGCTCCTTCAGTCGTGAAGCCACAATGCCAACAACTCCCTGATGCCATTCGGGATTCCATAAACAAATGCTAGAGCGCTCAGTCATAGTGCCATCAAGTTGATCTTCTGCAAGATGAGAGAGGGCAGTTTCTTGCATCCCCGTTTCAATCACGCGGCGTTCGCGATTAATGCGATCGAGTTCATGCGCAAGATTAAGAGCCTCATCTATATTGTCAGTGAGGAGCAAGCGGATGCCTAAAGTCATATCCGCTAGACGCCCAGCAGCATTGAGTCTGGGGCCGATGGCAAAGCCTAGGTCAAAGGTATTCGCTTTACGTGGATCTCGTGTTGCCGCCTGAAATAGAGCCTGAACGCCTGGCTGGGATATCCCAGCGCGGATACGCTTCAAGCCATTAGAAACTAATACTCGATTGTTGCGATCGAGTTGTGCTACGTCAGCAACTGTTCCTAAGGCAACAAGGTCGAGGAGGTTTTCTACTTTAGGTTGAGTTTCATTGGTGAATTTTCCGCGCTTGCGAAGTTCAGCGCGTAATGCCACCAGCATATAAAACATCACGCCAACACCAGCAAGAGCTTTGCTTGGAAAGCTGCAACCTGGTTGGTTGGGATTAACAATTGCCAGCGCCTTCGGTAAGTTATCTCCAGGTAGATGATGGTCGGTCACAATCACTTCCATACCTAATTCACGAGCACGATCAACGCCAGCCTCACTAGCAATGCCGTTATCGACAGTGATCAGGTATTTCGGTTTAGGCGTTTGCTGTGCTGCTAACTCAACAACCTCAGGCGTGAGGCCATACCCCATTGTAAAGCGGTTCGGAACCAGAAACTGAATTGGGGTGTCAGGTCCGCCGAGCATGCGTAGGCCCCGCAGGCCAACAGCACAAGCGGTTGCGCCATCACAGTCATAGTCTGCGACGATCAGCATAGGCTCTTTTTTCTCAAGGATATCAGCGAGTAAAGAGGCGGTACTGATGCAATTCTTTAGTTCAACTGGTGAAATCAGTTGTTTTAAATCGAGCGAGAGTTCTTCTGGAGATTGCAGGCCTCGAGCGGCATAGAGTCTAGCCAGTAGTGGGTGTAAGCCACTCTGCGCTAACCAGGTAGCAGTGCGTTCTGAGAAAGGACGTTGTGAAAATAAGCTCATATGAAATTCATGCGTAACTCATGACTGACTAATTTCCTTCCAAGTCAGAGGCTCTGCTTTTTTCCAGAAGGCCCAAGATCTTTTATTGAGATCTGTAGCGGTGAAAATACGTTCACGAACTTTACCCTTGGGAAAGTCAATGATGACAACCTCATCTAATTGCTTGCTATGCAGTGCTGCGCTTAACAGTGGCCAATCAGTTTCCGGTTGATCAAGCCAGGCAAATGAACCAACCAAAGATTTCTCATCTACAACGATTTCGTGTGGAAGGTTTAATAGCCTTGATAGACCAGCCAGTATAGGGTGTGAGCCGATGAGGCGCTGCGATTGTTTTAATAGTACAGGCGCTTGAACATCATTGAGCTTACCGATACCGCTAATCCAGATTGAGTTGATGCTGGGCATGCCACGTTGTCCGCGCTCTTCATTGACGGGGCCGATATGCCAAAGCATTTGGATTTCATTTTGCAGTTTGCGCCATCGTTTCGCGATGCCTTCTTCTTGAGTATCACGCGGCATCCACCAATCAATATTTCGGCCATGAGCTTGATCCACGCTGTAACTTGCTAGGCTAGAAAATGGGCCGGCAGGAACAAACCAATAATGCTGGTTATGAAAAAGTACGGAACCCTGAAAATCTTCTTCAATAAAAGGTAGCGCTGCTTGCAGAAGCTCGGCTGACTCTTCCGGGGTCAGATCAATCTGGTTTTGACCCATCAAAATGAGGTGATCTCGGGTGGCATGCAGATGAACGGGCTGTAAGCAGGCAATGACTTCGTTTGGGTTGACTGTTTGATTGAATTGACCGAGCAGTAAGACTGGTGCAAGAGGGAGTAATTCTCCGAGCAAAAAGCGCTCATGAGGGAGTCCCTTGTGGGGGCTATCTCTACTTTCGAGCTCATCCAAGGCATCTTCCCCTGAAAGCATCAGGGTGAAGCGGCGTAGCGGGGCCTTGGGGGAGGTGAAATTCGCAGTCATTCCCCTGATTTTAGGTGGCATTTAAGTATTCCATCAGTTTGTCCGCGCGATTCACTAAACTGTGGCTATGTTGAGACTTCCTATTGAGCTAGAAATTGGCCTGCGATACACCCGATCCAAGCGTCGTAAGACCGTGGGAAAGCGCGATGGTTTCCTATCCTTTATCTCTGGGATTTCTACTGCTGGTATCGCTTTAGGGGTTGCTGCGCTGATTGTGGTTCTTTCGGTGATGAATGGTTTCCAAAAGGAAGTACGTGATCGCATGTTGTCGGTGCTATCTCATGTGGAAATTACTGCTCCTGATGGTTTGGCAAATTGGGAGCCACTGGCGCTGAAGGTTGCAACTCAACCACACGTTATTGGTGTGGCACCCATGGTGAGTTCGCAAGGTTTATTGACTCGCGAAGGGGTAATGCGCGGCGTTGCTATTCGTGGCATCTTGCCTAGCGAAGAAGGTAAGGTTTCGGATTTACCAAAACAATTTGTTACCGGCAATATTGATGATCTAAAGCCCGGTAGTTTTGGTGTTGCTCTGGGCGCACAACTTGCAGCCATAGTTGGTGCACATGTCGGCGATCGTATTAATTTAATTGTTCCTGAAAGTGATTTAACTCCAGCAGGTGCTATGCCGCGGATGCGTACTTTGCAGGTAGTCGGCATTGTTGATAGCGGTCATTATGAATACGATAGCTCTCTAGCCATCATGCATTGGAAGGATGCTGCTGCCTTGTTACGCCTACATGATCCATCTGGTCTGCGCGTCAAGGTGGATGATATGCAGCGGGCCCCAGAAGTCGCTAATGAGTTAGCAGCGATTGTTCCTCAGGCGCTTTGGGTCACTGATTGGTCAAGATCTAACCGAAATTGGTTTGCAGCAGTTCAGACTGAAAGAAAGATGATGTTCATCATTCTGACTTTAATTATTGCCGTAGCCGCATTTAATTTGGTGTCCACCTTAGTCATGACGGTGAACGAGAAGCAAGCTGACATTGCCATTCTGAGAACTATGGGTGCAAGCCCTGGACTCATTCAAAGAATATTCTTAATTCAGGGATTGGCGATTGGTCTTTTAGGCTCTTTGGTTGGTGTTGCATTAGGTCTGTTGATTGCGCTGAATATTGATGTCATCGTGCCGGTCATTGAGGCCATTTTCCATGTGCAGTTCTTGCCGCGTGAGGTGTATTTCATTAGCGAATTACCTTCTGATGTTAGGGCAAGTGATGTGCTGACAGTGGGGTTAATGGCATTTGGTCTTTCTGTATTAGCGACCCTTTACCCAAGTCGTCGTGCTGCCAAGGTCCAGCCTGCGGAGGCCCTGCGTTATGAGTAATTCAGCTATGAGTGATTTAAATACCTTAGTGCTGAAGGCCAGGGGCTTAGCTAAGACCTATGGTCAAGG
The DNA here is from genome assembly GCF_018687535.1 of Polynucleobacter sp. MWH-S4W17. NCBI lineage: Bacteria > Pseudomonadati > Pseudomonadota > Betaproteobacteria > Burkholderiales > Burkholderiaceae > Polynucleobacter > Polynucleobacter sp. MWH-S4W17. The sequence continues at coordinate 505,165 of NZ_CP061295.1, forward strand.
ACCCACTGGCGTAGAGGTATTAAAAGCGATTGATTTGGATATTTCTACATCGGAGAAGGTGGCTATTGTCGGTTCTTCAGGTTCTGGCAAGAGCACCTTGCTTCACTTATTGGGTGGTTTAGATACTCCAAGCGCTGGCTCCGTCATGTTGGCTGGTTCTAACTTAAATAACTTATCAGTGAAGAAGTTAGATCAGCTGCGTAACCATAGTCTTGGGTTTATTTATCAATTCCATCATCTCTTAGATGAATTCAGTGCTGCAGAGAATGTGGCTTTGCCTTTGCGTATTCGTGGCCTTAGTAATGATGAGTCAATGGATCGCGCTAGCAAGATGCTTAAAGCGGTTGGCTTGGCTGCACGTGAACTCCACACTCCAGGTGAATTATCTGGAGGAGAACGTCAACGTGTGGCGGTAGCTCGTGCCTTGGTTGGTAACCCCGCTTGCGTTCTGGCGGATGAGCCAACAGGCAATCTCGATACCGAGACTGCAGACGGCGTATTTGATTTGATGTTGAACATCGCTCGAGATCAAGGCACAGCCTTTGTGATTGTGACGCATGACCCGGTGCGCGCCAAGCGTTGTGATCGGATCTTGCATTTAGAGCGTGGAGTATTAAAGCCATTCTCAGTGTGAGTGGACATCCCATGTGGATCGATACCCATTGCCATCTAGATGCCCCTGAGTTTGCGGATTCATTGCCGACAATTATTCAGGCGGCTACTGAAAAAAACGTTGCAGCAATACTGTTGCCTGCTGTGAAGGTGGCTGACTGTACTCATGTTAGAGAGTTAGCCCATCAATATAGTCAAGAAATCCCAGGTTTGGTTTATACCCTAGGAATACACCCGCTCTATACCAATCAAGCCCAAGAGGGCGACATTGAAACACTTGAGAAAAGAATTGTCGAATCCCTATCTGATCCTCGCTTTGTGGGTGTCGGTGAAATTGGTTTGGATTATTTTGTAGAGGATTTAGACCCTCATAAGCAGGAGTTCTTTTTCAATGCGCAATTGGATTTGGCTCAGAAATATCAATTGCCCGTAATTCTGCATGTGCGTCGCTCTCAGGATACGATTCTGAAGGCTTTACGTCGCCGCAATATCCCTGGCGGAATAGCGCATGCTTTTAATGGCAGCTTTCAGCAGGCCGAGCAATTTATTGAACTCGGATTTAAATTGGGATTTGGAGGAGCCGCGACGTATGAGCGCGCTTTACAAATCCGCAGACTTTTAAAAGAGTTGCCGCTTGACAGTATTGTGACTGAAACAGATTCTCCCGACATCCCGCCGGCATGGCTTAGGGGGGAGGGCACTGCTTTTAATGAGCCCGCCTTTCTGCCGCGGATTGCAAAAGAACTCGCCTTAGTTAGGGGTGTAAGTGACGCTGAATTTACTTCGGCGGTATGGGCTAATGCAATGCAAGTGTTGCCACGCTGGTCTGCCCTCTGCGCAGGTATTCCTCAGCTCTCAAGTCTCAACTTAGCCTCTTAATTACTTGCGATTAGCTATTACGGCATTCATCGCCGGGGGATTACTCCTTTTGCTTTTGCCGCAATTGCCAGAATATTGGCTCATTTCCTGCATTACTTTTAGCGTAGTTTGTTTGCTGACAATCCTGCTTTCTAATCAAGGATCTCTTCTTAAGAAATTTGCAGTGATTGGCCTGCTATTTGTAGTGGGGTTTGCATGGAATGCTTTGTATGCTGAAAATCGCTTAAAGAATGTTCTCGCCACAGAGTTGGAGGGCAAAGAGTTAACGCTCAAGGGAAGAGTTGTAGCATTGCCGCAAAGTAATTCATCGGGTGCCAAGTTTGCCTTTGAGGTCGATGAGGCCTTCTCTGGAAAAGAAGCCCTGAATCACTTTCCAGAGAGAATCTATTTGAGTTGGCAGCCTGCCTGGAGAAATCCTCAAGCAATTCCAGAGGTAATTCCTGGGCAGCGCTGGAAGATCATGGCAAAGCTAAAGCGTCCTTATGGTTCCTTAAATCAACATACCTTTGATTTTGAGCGTTGGTCTTTTCATCAAGACTTTGGAGCTAGTGGATCAGTAAGGTCTGGGGAGTTATTGCTGGATAAAGATATCTTTTGGACAGAGCTTGAGTTACGTATGGAGCTTGCTAGATGGCATCTGCGAAAAAAGATTCAGTCTATGCTGCCGGATGATGCAAGGTATGTCGGTGTTTTGATTGCTTTGGTAATGGGTGATCAGAACGCCATCGATCAAGATGACTGGCAAGTATTTAATGCAACGGGCATTGGGCATCTCATCTCTATATCTGGGCTTCATGTAACTATGTTGGCGGGTGTTGGTGCTTCATGTGCTGCATTTATATGGCGTAGACGCACTTGGCCTCTGATTGCTCCAGTCAGCAAGGTAGCGGCAGTAGCGGGATTTGTAACTGCGTTTATCTATGCGTGGTTGGCGGGCTTTCAGATTCCAGCGCAAAGAACGATGTATATGGTTGGGGTGGTGGCATTTGCGTTATGGACTGGCCGAAATCCACGTTCTTTTGATATCTGGTGGTGGGCCCTGGCATTCGTGTTGCTCATTGATCCTATGGCGCCCTACACACCAGGCTTTTGGTTATCTTTCGGTGCAGTGGCTGCCATACTCTATGCCATGGGGGATTCGTCTGGTTTATTGGGCATCCCTACGGGTAAAGAATTAGAAACGCATTGGATGTATCGCATCGGGCAAGCCCTTCGTGAGGCATGTCGTGTCCAAGCCGTTGTCACACTGGCGCTGCTGCCATTGACTTTGTATTGGTTTTACCAAATTTCAATTGTTTCACCATTGGCAAATGCGTTTGCTATTCCGCTGGTAAGTTATATCGTGACTCCGCTGGCAATTGCCGGCGCCTTACTTCCGGAATTTATCGGCCGCTGGCTCTTATTGCCGGCGCATGCATCCATGGAATATCTTGCAGTCATCTTGGAGTGGATGGCGAGCTGGAGTTGGTCTGTGGCTTGGTCAAAGCAGCCTGAGTGGTGGATGCTGGTGATTGCTGGATGCGGAATTGTGTATGCAATTCGACCTGGTCCGATTGGTGAAACGTGGAAAGGTCGATTGCTTGGCGTCTGTTTATCTGGCCCCTTATTTTTTTGGCCAAGCCAATTATTTGGAGATGCCTCTCGCGCTCAAGGAGAGTTTAGGGCTAGCGTTTTTGATATTGGTCAGGGCACAGCAGTTCTCATCGAAACCGCTAATAGAAAATTGTTATACGACACAGGGCCTATTCAAGGCAAGAAAGATGATGCAGGTCAGAGAGTGATTCTCCCCTATTTACGTGGCAAGGGAATTAATCACATTGATCTGATGGTAATTAGTCATAGCGATAGTGATCATATTGGTGGGGCTGCAACACTTCTGAAGAGTATTCAATTTGATTTGATGATGGGATCTTTACCCAGCGCTAATCCACTACTTCAAAATTTATATAAAAGAAAGATTCCAGCCCTTCCCTGTCGCTTCGGTCAGAGCTGGAAATGGGACGGTGTCGAGTTTGTCATCTGGCACCCTCATGAAGAGACAGTATTTACTGATCAATATCCTGGGAAGCCTAACGAAATGAGTTGTGTGCTTGAGGTACGCAATCAACAAAGCTCGCTTTGGTTAACAGGCGATGTTGAAAAGCAAGGTGAAGCAGAAATTACCGAGCGCTTAGATGAAAAAATGTTGCATGAAATTGGCGATAGAGAATTAATTTTTATGGCACCACATCATGGCAGCAAAACCTCCTCTTCCTTGGCGCTCCTTCAAAGATTGGAGCCTCATCAGGCTTTTGCACAAAATGGCTATCGCAATCGTTATGGGCATCCACATCCAGATGTCACGGCACGCTATCAAGGCTTGGGGATTCCTTTTCATCAAACCCCGAAAACAGGTGCCCAGACTTGGCTATTTAAAAGTAATTCAAAATCTTCGACACAGTTTTTGCGGCATGATATAAAACGGATATGGCATCGATCGATGTCAAATTGAGTAAGAGGATTCTGCTGATGAATAAGTTACTTGTCCTATGTTCTCTGGTGGTTGCTGTGACATTTGGATGCGCTGGTGCGAATGTTCGCCCCCTCGTAGATATGAAGGGCGTCAATGAGGCTACTTATGAGAGCGATTTAAAAGACTGTCAAAATTATGCTCAACAACAATCAGGAATGGGTTCTACAGCCGCCAAAGGAGCTGGTGCTGGCGCGGTAGTCGGTGGTCTGCTGGGATTGGTTACTGGCGGCAACGGATCAGGAATTGCGCAGGCTGCTGGAGCTGGCGCCGTAATTGGTGGCGCAGGTGGTGCGTTTAGTGGAAACCAAGCTCAAGAGGCTGTTGTGAAGAGGTGTTTGAGTGGTCGCGGTTACAAGGTTTTGAACTAAAGCCACCCTGAAATAGCTAAAAAGCTCGAGTAATCGGGTTTTTTTATGCCCAGAAAAGCAAAAAGCCCTTAAAGATTAAGGGCTTAGTACGTAAATTTTGGTTGCGGGGGCAGGATTTGAACCTACGACCTTCGGGTTATGAGCCCGACGAGCTGCCAGACTGCTCCACCCCGCGTCTGAAGCTGAAATTCTACCATTTTTTGGGGGTCCCTGTCGAGATATTCCTGTAAATAACGCATAAATAAGGCGTTTTATCGAAGAAATTCTCGTTTTAATCGCTGCCGGCAAGGAGTAACATATTGCCACGCAACATCACGCCAAGGTTTAATAATGTCAGTTAGCAATCCTGAGTTTTCAGAATCATCCTTATTGCGGCCTGTAGAGATTTCTCGAGAGGATCATCCTCACAAAAAAGGTGCCTCGATCTCCCTTATGTTCGCGGCTATCGGCGTTGTCTTCGGCGACATTGGTACAAGCCCCTTATATGCGTTAAAAGAATGTTTTAGTCCCGAGCATGGCATTCCGTTTTCTGCAGATGCTGTGTATGGCGTGATCTCGATGGTATTTTGGGCTTTTGCGATTGTGGTCTCGCTGAAGTATGTTTTATTCGTGATGCGTGCAAACAATCATGGCGAGGGCGGTATTTTGGCGCTTATGGCTTTGGCATTGAGAACTGTAAAGACTGGCTCAAAGCGTTCCTTGGTAATCATCATGGCTGGCGTCTTTGGGGCCTGTATGTTTTATGGTGATGCCATCATTACCCCAGCAATTTCTGTGCTTTCTGCTGTTGAAGGTCTTGAGGTGATATCCAGTGATTTAACGCGTTATGTCATACCGATCACTATTTTTATTCTAGTCGTCCTGTTTTTTATTCAGAAGACCGGAACCGATTTAGTTGGCAAACTTTTTGGCCCGATCATGATGGTCTGGTTTATTGCTATCGGATTGATGGGGGTGCATCAGGTTATTCAAAACCCAGCTATTTTTGCTGCCATTAATCCTCTTTTTGCTATTCGATTCTTGATCGAACATTCATTGCAAGGCTTTATTGTTTTGGGAGCGGTCTTCCTGGTATTGACTGGTGCTGAAGCTTTATATGCCGACATGGGTCACTTTGGACTCAAGCCTATTCGTATGGGTTGGTTCTTCATTGTTATGCCTTGCTTGCTCCTGAATTACTTTGGTCAGGGCGCCATGTTTTTGAACAACCCAGAGACGATTACCAACCCATTCTTTTTGATGGTTCCCGAATTCCTGGTATTTCCTTTGGTGATATTGGCCACTGCTGCAACTGTGATTGCTTCGCAAGCGGTGATTTCTGGTGCGTTCTCAATGACCAGCCAAGCAATCCTTTTGGGCTTTGTCCCACGTATGAAAGTGCGTCACACCTCTGATAGAGAAATTGGTCAGATCTATATGCCCTTGGTGAACTGGGCTTTGTTGATTCTAGTGATCGCCGTGGTTTTAGCATTTAAGAAATCTGAAAATTTGGCGGCTGCATACGGTATCGCTGTTACAACTACGATGATCGTAACCACCTTCTTGGCCGCTATTGTGATGCGTGTTGTGTGGCGTTGGAATACTCTATTGGTAACTTTAGTTATTAGTGCTTTTTTGGTCGTGGATTTAGCTTTCTTAACTGCTAATCTCTTAAAAATTATGGAAGGCGGCTGGTTCCCGCTGCTACTCGGTGCCGCATGCTTCTTATTGCTGATGACTTGGTATCAAGGTCGCAAGATTTTGCGTCACAACGCAATGAATAATGGTATTGAACTGAAGAGTTTTATTGAGGCTTTGATGAAACATCCTCCGCATCGTGTAGAGGGCACTGCTGTTTTCTTGACGGCGCACGTGGATTACGTACCAGTTTCTTTCCTGCATAACCTAAAACATAACCATGTACTCCATGAGAGAGTATTTTTCTTAAAGGTCAGTATTTGGGATGTGCCGTACGTAAAAGACAGTGAGCGTATTACCTTGCGCGATCTTGGTAATGGCATTTATGTTGTTCGTGCGGTTTATGGTTTCAATGAAACTCCAGACATGGGTCAAATCATTGAATTAATCGAGAAGAGTTCTGGATTGAATTTTGATTTGATGAATACCTCATTCTTCTTATCGCGTGACACGATAGTTTCTACTGAGATACCGGGTATGGCTATGTGGCGTGAAAGATTATTTTGCTGGATGTATCAGAATGCCGGTCGCCAGTCAGACTTCTTCAAAATTCCTGCAAACCGTTTGGTTGAGATGGGTGCGAAGGTCGAGATTTGAGAAAGAGTCTTTTGCTCCAATCAAAAATATTGATTTCAATATTTTTATTGGCTTCTGCACTGAACGGTGTTGTATTGGCCACTCCTGCAGAAGAGGCTGACCTCGATCAGTTGAATAAGATTGAGCAAGAGCTTGAGGTGCAGCGTGACTGGGCTAAATATCGCTGGGGCAAAGCATCCTCTGAGTGCTACCAGAATTACTGGGTTAACTCTTGCTTGAGAAGTGCTCGCGCAGACTATCGCAAGGAAATCGATCCGATTCGTGAGCAAGAGGTGGCTTTGCATGAAGTGCAACGTAAGCTTCGTGATAGTTTAAAGACTCAAGAAGACGCTAAGCGTGCTGCTGAGAGGGCCTCGCCTGAAAAAGCGGCTGAAAGAGCAGCCAATCAACGTGAGTTTGAGCAAAAGCAAAAAGATGCTGCAGCCAGAGCGGCTGATCTAGAGCAACGACGTAAGGATGCCCCTAAGCGCGCACAAGAAAATAAAGCGGGCACTCAGCTCGATTAATTTCGATTTAATTATTTTTATATTTCATTAGGCAACTCTTGGCTAAAGTCAAATCGGTTTATATCTGTCAGTCTTGTGGTGGTACCTCTGCTAAGTGGCAGGGCCAGTGCCCATCTTGCCAGGCTTGGAATACTTTGGAAGAGGGTCTGCCAGAAACAACATCTAATTCTCGCTTCCAGGGCTTGGCGCAATCTCTTCCAAGACAAAAGTTATCCGCTATTAGTGCTGAAGACCTACCGAGATTTAGCACAGGCGTTGAAGAGTTTGATCGCGTTCTAGGTGGTGGCTTGGTTCCTGGTGGCGTGGTACTTTTGGGTGGCGATCCTGGTATTGGTAAATCTACCTTGCTACTCCAGGCATTAGCAGAGATGAGTTCTGCGGGCATGAATGTGCTCTATAGCAGCGGCGAAGAATCCGCTGCGCAGATTGCTCTGCGTGCAAAGCGTATTGCTTTAGATGCACCTCAGCTTGAAGTGTTGGCGGAGATTCAGCTGGAAAAACTGATTTCGATTATGGATACCGTGAAGCCGCAAGTATTGGTAGTGGATTCGATTCAGACTTTGTATTCAGAGGTGTTAAGTTCAGCTCCTGGCTCTGTTGCGCAGGTTCGTGAGTGTGCGGCGCAGCTCACTAGGGCCGCTAAATCAAGTGGTATCTGTGTGCTGATGGTCGGGCACGTTACCAAGGATGGTCATCTTGCTGGTCCTAGGGTCTTAGAGCACATTGTCGATACCGTTTTGTATTTTGAGGGTGATACACATTCCTCTTTTCGCTTAGTGCGTTCAATTAAGAATCGTTTTGGCGCAGTCAATGAGCTGGGCGTATTTGCAATGACTGAAAAAGGTCTGCGCGGTGTAACTAATCCATCAGCAATTTTTCTGTCACAACATGAGCAAATGGTTCCGGGCGCTTGTGTATTGGTGACCCAAGAGGGTAGTAGACCTTTGCTGGTAGAGATTCAGGCTTTAGTAGATACGGCGCATGTGCCTAATCCCCGTCGTTTAGCGGTTGGCTTGGAGCAAGCTCGTTTAGCGATGCTCTTGGCGGTACTGCATCGTCATGCTGGCGTCGCTTGTTTTGATCAAGATGTTTTCTTAAATGCGGTAGGTGGCGTCAAGATTTCTGAGCCGGCCGCTGACTTAGCCGTTCTTCTGGCGATTCAGTCTTCGATTCGCAATCGCGCATTGCCAAAAGAGTTGATTGTCTTTGGTGAAGTAGGTTTGGCTGGTGAGATTCGTCCTTGTCCTCGTGGTCAAGAGCGCTTGAAAGAAGCTGCTAAATTAGGCTTCACTGTTGCCATTATTCCAAAAGCAAATATGCCCAAGACCAAGATTCCGGGATTGAAAGTAATTCCAGTCGAGCGAATTGATCAAGCCATTGCTGCGGCTGCTGAGCTGAGTTAATTCCCTAGCGTAAGTCTTCCGCTTGAATTAATAAGACTTGCTCTTCTCCTGCGGAGACTTCCATCCAGATTGCTGGAATTTGTGGGAAAGCTTTTTTGAAATGCTCATACTCATTACCAATCTCGAGCAAAATAGCGCCGCGCTCAGATAGGTAATCGGGTGCTGAAGCAATAATTCGCCTGATGATGTCCATCCCATCCTCTCCACCAGCTAAAGCCAATTCTGGTTCCGCGTGATATTCAGTAGGAAGCGCATTCATCGAAGCGGCGTTTACATATGGTGGGTTACAAATAATGAGATCAAAGAGGTTATCTTCATTAGGCTCTGGTAGGGCATCCCACAGATCGCCATCTAATAGCTCTACTTGAGAGCTGAGACCGTGACGATCTAAGTTACGGGCAGCCACAGAGAGTGCGGGCATGCTGATATCGCATGCACTTACATGAATATCCGGGCATGACAGAGCTAAGAGGATTGCCAGCGAACCGTTGCCAGTACAAAGATCAAGCGCCTTGCCATCAGCTGGCAGCCAGGTCTCTAGTGAGCCATTTACGATAAGCTCTGCAATCCAGGAACGCGGCACAATACTTTGCTCGCTGCAGAAAAAAGGCACACCCATGAGCCATGCTTCACCTAAGATGTAGGCAAGTGGTTTGCGTGTCGAGATTCTGATATCGGCAATAGCGGATGCTTTTTGCTGTTGCTCATCAGAGATTGAATCATCTAGATGATCTAAAGCTTCTGCTGGACTGAGATTGAGCTGCTTGCTCACAATCCACAAGGCTTCACTTTGGGCATCAATTGCCCCGTGGCCATAATGTAAGTTTGCTGCTTCGAGCATTTGTGCGATCTGATTAACGCACTGGTTTACTGTGACGTGTTGCTGAGACTCAGGATCCATGATGGAGGGGTTCTTTAGAAGAAAAGGCAGGTGCGCAATTAATCGATCAAGCGATTAATTGTTCGAGTGTCTTGCGATAGATATTTTTGAGTGGCACCACATCATCAACAATAACGCACTCATCGATCTTGTGACTAGTCGCATTGAGGGGGCCAAACTCCACTACCTCTTTGCAAATCTTGGCGATAAAGCGGCCGTCACTAGTCCCACCAGTAGTAGAGAGTTCTGTATCAATATTCACTTCTGCTTTGATAGACTTGCGTAATGCTCCAGCCAGGTCACCATCACCAGTGATGAACGGGCTACCGCCCAATACCCAGTCAATCTCAAATTCAAGACCCGCATCTTTCAGAATCTTTTCTAGACGCTCACGCAATTGCTCTGGCTTACTCTCAGTAGAGAAGCGGAAATTAAAGTCGATCACCAACTCACCAGGAATCACGTTATTAGCACCGGTGCCAGCATGCACGTTGGAGATCTGAAAGCTGGTGGGTTGGAAGTATTGATTACCTTTGTCCCACTCGGTTTCTACTAATGCAGAAATCGCTGGTGCCGACAGATGAATTGGATTTTTGCCGAGGTGAGGGTAGGCGATATGCGCCTGAATACCCTTCACTTTAAGTTTGCCCGAAAGGGATCCACGGCGACCATTCTTAATCATGTCGCCAAGCTTATCCACTGAAGTAGGCTCACCAATAACGCAGTAATCCAAACGCTGACCTTGTTTTTGCAAGCGATCGCACATAATGACTGTGCCATCGTTAGCAGGACCCTCTTCATCGCTTGTAATTAAGAACGCAATAGTGCCCTGATGATCTGGGTGTGTAGTGACAAATTCTTCTGTAGCGACCACAAAGCCTGCGAGGGATGTTTTCATATCCGCTGCACCACGGCCATAGAGCATGCCGTCACGAATGGTTGGGGTAAAAGGATTATTTGTCCACTTCTCCAATGGGCCGGTGGGCACCACGTCGGTATGCCCAGCAAATACTAATACCTTGCCTTGATCACCAGACTTACCTTTTTTAATGGCCCACAAGTTGGTTACCTGGAAGTTTTCAGGACCACTCACCACGCTTTCAGTATGAAAGCCAATCGCTTGGAGGCGTTTAGCAATTAAGTCTTGGCAGCCACCATCGGCCGGAGTTACGGAATGGCAGGCGATGAGAGCTTCGGTGAGCTCAAGTGTGGCGCTCATGGATTTAACTTAGTCGCGGAGTAATTCGTTAATAGCTGTCTTTGCTCTTGTTTGAGCATCAACCTTCTTGACGATGATTGCGGCATACAAGCTGTATTTGCCGCAAGCGGAGGGAAGTGAGCCTGGAACAACTACTGAGCCAGCTGGAACGCGGCCGTAGTGGACTTCGCCAGTTTCGCGGTCATAAATCTTGGTGCTTTGGCCAATATAGACACCCATGGATAAAACAGCGTTTTCTTCAATCACAACGCCTTCAACCACCTCAGAGCGAGCGCCAATAAAGCAGTTATCTTCAATAATCACTGGGCCAGCTTGGATTGGCTCCAAAACACCGCCAATACCAACGCCGCCAGAAAGGTGAACATTTTTGCCAATTTGGGCGCAAGAACCTACGGTTGCCCAGGTATCGACCATCGTGCCTTCGCCTACATAAGCGCCAATATTGACGTAAGAAGGCATTAAAACAGCGTTTTTGCCAATAAATGAGCCGCGGCGGGCCATGGCAGGGGGAACCACGCGGAATCCACCGGCAGCAAAGTCGGCGGCAGTGTAGTTTTCAAACTTGCTGGGAACCTTATCGTAGAACTGGGTAAAGCCACCAGCACTCATAGGTTGATTGTCTTCTAGGCGGAATGAGAGCAAAACAGCCTTCTTAACCCACTGATTTACCTCCCATTTACCGACGTCACGTCGCTCAGCCACACGGATAGTGCCGGCATTGAGGCCTTCTAAAACGGCATTTACGGCATTACGGACATCCCCCGGGGCGCTATCTGGGGAGAGGTTTGCGCGGTTTTCCCAGGCTTGTTCAATGATGTTTTGTGGTGATTGGCTCATGCTTTTTAGTTAACTATCAGATTGTTAAGGGATTTTGTCCCGGGAGGTAGATTTATCATTATATAGATGGGGCAAAAACGCGTCCAAGCAGGCAAGAGCTTGCTATCATCTTCCCACTTTAGCTTTAATTTTTACCCCTTTATTTGAACCCCTTTTTTCCCTGCAAAGTACGCCGTGCAACTGAAATCCATCAAACTTTCCGGCTTTAAGTCTTTCGTAGACCCAACCCATTTTGAAATGCCTGGCCAACTCATTGGTGTCGTGGGTCCTAACGGTTGCGGAAAGTCGAACATTATTGACGCCGTCCGCTGGGTTTTGGGAGAGTCCCGCGCCAGTGAGTTGCGTGGCGAATCGATGCAGGACGTTATTTTTAATGGTTCTGGTTTGCGTAAGCCATCTGGGCGCGCTAGTGTTGAACTCATTTTTGATAACACTGAAGGGCGCGCTCAAGGCCAGTGGAGTGCTTTTACAGAATTGGGTATTAAACGCGTTTTAACTCGCGATGGAAATTCAAGTTACTACGTGAATAACCAAGTAGTACGTCGTAAAGATATTCAAGATATTTTCTTGGGCACCGGTATGGGTCCAAGAGGTTACGCCATTATTGGTCAAGGTACGATCAACCGCATTTTGGAAGCAAAGCCAGAAGAGTTGCGTGTGTTTTTGGAAGAGGCCGCTGGTGTTTCAAAATATAAAGAGCGTCGCAAAGAAACCGCCTCACGTTTAGAAGACACGGTAGAAAATTTAACGCGCGTTGAAGATATCTTGCGTGAACTCGATCAACAGTTAACACGCTTAGAAAAACAAGCCACTGTTGCTGAGCGTCATGCTGAGCTTTCTACACAGATGAAGTCCCAGCAACAACTGCTTTGGTTTGTGCGCCAGACCGAGGCGGGTAAAGAGCAAGAGCGTCATGCTAACGGTATTCGCGATACGCAAGTTGGCCTGGAAGAACAGACAGCTAAGCTACGCCATGTCGAGGCTGAACTAGAAACTATGCGTACACAACAGTACGCATTACAAGATAAAGTTTCTCAAGCGCAAGGTGATTTATATCAAACCAATTCTGATGTGAGTCAGGTTGAGGCACAGATTCTTTATGTGCAAGAGGCGCGTCAACGTTTGCAGCAGCAAACTCAGGATCTACAAGCGCAGTTACAGCGCTGGACCGTGCAAGAAACAGATGCAGCACAAGCGCAGCGTACAACTGAGCATGAGTTGTCTTTAGCTGCTGAAAAAGAACAAACACTCTTAGCCGATTTAAATGGTTTGCAAGAGCAAATGCCAAGTCGTGAAGAGGCTTATCAAAATGCCTCACGCGAACTCAATAGCGCACGTGATTCAGTTGCATCTATTGAGCAACGTTTAGCCAGTTTGGGTGAACGTCTTCGTTCAATGTCAGCTCAATCAGATGAATTGAAGGGGCGCGAAACTCGCCTTGTTGGTGAATTCGATGGCTTACGCCGTCCTGATGCTGAAGCTTTACAAACAGCAATAGATCGTCAGGTCATGGCCGCCCGCAAAGTGGAGGAGGCTAAGCAGCGCGCTGTTGAAACCCAACAACGCGTTCCGGCTGCTGATGAAGCCCGTAATACTGCGCAACAACAGATTCAAATGGCCAATCAAGATCTTGCTCAAACTGAAGCCAAGTTGACGGCATTGACTGCCTTGCAGGCAAGCGTGCAAGCTCAAGGGAAGATTGGGCCTTGGCTTGAAAGCAAGGGCCTTAAAGAAAGCAAGCGCCTCTGGCAAGAACTTAAAGTAGAGAGTGGCTGGGAAACTGCGCTGGAATCCGTACTGCGTGAGCGTTTGGCTGCTGTGACTGCAAAGAGTGTGCAAGAAACATTGGCCCTGGCTAATGATGCGCCCCCAAGCCGTTTAGCAATTTTGCTTACAGAAGAAATCACGCCAGCGCATACCTCTGCTCCTGCGGACTTCACACTATTATTGAGTCGCGTGCAAAGTGCGGGCGCTCCAAGACTCACATCTGTATTGCAAGAGTGGTTAGACAATATCTATATTGCTAGCAGCCTTGAGGATGCTTTGCATCGCCGTGAAAAATTACCGGCTGGTGGCACATTCGTTACCCAGCAAGGTCATTTAGTGAGTCGTGTTGGCGTACAACTTTACGCAGCCGATTCTGAGCAAGCCGGTATGTTGGCGCGTGCTCAAGAGATGGAAAGTCTCGAGAAGCAATTGCGCGCACAACAACTGATGCAAAGTGAGCTCAAGGGTGAGTTGGATCAATGTGTTGCTAACTATCAAGCAGCTCACCAAGCAGCAGAACATGCTCGTGAGAATGCAGAACATGCTGTTCAAGAATCGCACGGCTTTGAAGTGGAAAGAATGCAATTAACTCAAGCTGAAGAGCAATACAGTCAACGTGCAGCACAGATTCAGAGTGAGTTAAGCGAGTTGCGCCAACAGATGGAGCAATTGAGTCAGACCCAAGAGCAGTCTGCTGCTGAGTTGCTTGAATCCGAAGAATCTAAAGAAGGCTTGCAAGAAGCTTTGCAGGTAGCACAAGAAAAATTAGAGCACTCCACTGATGAGCGCGATCGTTTGCGTGAGTCTCTCCGTTCTGCTGAAATGGCTGCTCAAGAGGCGGCCTTTGCAACGCGTTCATTGCAACAGCGCATTACTGATTTGCAACGTGACCAAAGTACCGCCCGTACTCAGATCATGGAAATTCAGGATAAGCATGATGCCGCTGCTCATGAACTAGAAACTTTGAGCGACGAAGAGGCGCAAGATAAATTACAAGGTCTATTACTAGCCCGCAGTGCACGTGAAGCAGCTTTGGCAAATGCGCGTACTGAGCAGGATGCTTTATTGCATCAACTGCGTGAAGCCGATGAGTCTCGTATGCAGGTTGAGCGCAGCCTACAGCCAATGCGTGACAAAGTGGTGGACTTGCAATTGCGTGAGCAGGCTGCTCGTTTGAACTTTGAGCAATTTGCCACATTGCTATCTGATGCAGAGGCTGACCTTACTGCACTTGAAGCAAATTTCAGTGCTGACTTAAAAGTTGGCGCCTTGCAGAGCGAAGTTAATCGCTTGAATACTGAAATTCAGTCTTTAGGCCCAGTCAATATGGCTGCTTTGGATGAGTTATCAAGCTCTCGTGAACGCAAGCAGTTCTTGGATGCGCAGTCTGCCGACTTGAATGAAGCAATGCAGACTCTGACAGATGCGATCGCCAAAATCGATGCTGAAACACGTGATCTATTGCAGGGCACCTTTGACCAGGTCAATACCCACTTCGGTAAGCTCTTCCCTGAGTTATTCGGTGGTGGTCATGCTGAATTGGTAATGACTGGTGAAGAGATTTTGGATTCTGGCGTACAGGTAATGGCCCAGCCTCCTGGCAAGAAAAACAGTTCCATTTACCTCCTCTCTGGTGGTGAAAAAGCCTTGACTGCGATTGCCTTGGTATTCTCGCTCTTCCTCTTAAATCCAGCCCCATTCTGCTTGCTCGATGAGGTGGACGCTCCATTAGATGATGCAAATACCTTGCGTTATGCACAGCTAGTAGCCAAAATGTCAGATAAGACACAGTTTTTGTTTATCTCACATAACAAGATCACTATGGAAATCGCACATCAATTGATTGGTGTCACGATGCAAGAGCAGGGCGTATCCCGCATTGTTGCGGTAGACATCTCTTCTGCTGTTTCAATGGTGGAGGCCGCCTAAGTGTACATAGAACAAATCATGACGATGTTGGGTTTGTCTGATTTGCAATTAGCATTGGCTGTTATTGGGCTATTAATTCTGATAGCAGTCGCGGTTCTGAATATTAAGTATGCTCGTGCTCGTCGTAAGGCAAAAGAGCTCAGTGAATATTCTGTAGATGATCGCTTTGGAAAAGAGCCGAGTTTTGGTCAAGGTTTTGCCGATGGCGATGCAGGGCGCACTGAGCCTAGTTTCGGCGAAGTGATCACAACCATTTCTGCCCCAGAAAAGTTTACGATTGATCCACGGATTGATTGTGTCATCACACTGCGCTTTGATGAGGCTATTAGCGGCTCAGAAATTCTAGAAGAAATTAATGCCTGGACGGATCTTGAGGCGCAATCGACTGCACGCTGGATGTGTGAGGGCTTAAATGCCAATCTAGATGTTGCTGAGGACTGGGAAGTACTCCATCCTGACTCTAAGTATTCTGATTTACAGCTAGCCATTCAGCTAGCAAGCCGCAAAGGTGCTATCGGCGTTCTAGAGCTATCTGATTTTTGCTCTCGCACCCAAGCGCTTGCTGAAACTTTGGGCTCCCAAATCGATATGCCTAGCGTGAGCACAATGTTGGAAAGTGCGAATGAATTAGATGTCATGGCTGCTGAGAGCGATATTCAGTTGAGTATCAATGTTCTGTTTGATGAACCATGTCCATGGGGTAACTTTGATGCGCTCATGCGTCAACGTGGCTTTAAGTTATCTCGTAATGGCCGCCAATATGAATATCTCAGCAAAGGCGTAGTACTTTTTAGTAGCACTGATTTTGATCCAAATAAATCGGTAACTCAGGTGACCTTATTGCTTGAAGTTCCCTTGGTCCCGCAAGAAGAGCGTGCATTTGAGCGAATGCTCTCTGAAGGTGTGGAGATTGCACAAGCTGCTCATGGGCGCTTGGTGGATGACAATGGTATCAACTTGAGTGAGGCTGCGGTCATTAGCATTCGTCAGCATCTCGATGTTCTCTATGCCAATCTTGAGAAATCTGGCGTTCCTGCTGGATCTTCTACAGCTAGCAGACTATTTAGCTAGGAAATCACTTTGTCGTTCACCAGTCCGACAAATTTAGCGGAGCATTACGCATTCTTACAAGTAGAGCTTGCTCGTCTAGAGCATGCCTATTATGTTTTAGATAATCCGCTTCTTCCGGATATTGAATACGACCGCCTCTATAGAGAGTTAATTGATATTGAGACTGCTCATCCCGAGTGGATTACCCCAGAATCCTTGTCTCAGCGGGTAGGTGGAGCAGCATTAAAAGAGTTTGATTCTGTTACTCATGCAGTGCCAATGCTTTCATTAAATAATGCATTTGAAGATAGTGAGCTGATTGCCTTTGATCGTCGTTGTCGTGAGACTCTTCATGCTGATCATGTGACCTATGCAGGTGAATTGAAGTTTGATGGCTTGGCAATCTCACTTCGCTATGAAAATGGCTTGCTCGTAACTGCTGCCACTCGTGGTGATGGCGCTAGCGGCGAAGATGTCACTGCCAACATTAAAACGATCCGTGCTATTCCTCTCAAGCTCACTGGAAAAAATATTCCGCAGGTCCTAGAGGTGCGCGGTGAAGTCTTTATGTATCTCAAAGACTTCGAGAAAATGAATCGACAAGCGGCAGAGTTGGGTGAGAAAGAATTCGCTAACCCTCGCAATGCAGCAGCAGGTAGTCTTCGTCAATTGGACTCTAAGATTACTGCGAAGAGGCCACTCTCTTTCTTTGCCTATGGCTTAGGTGCTCTAGAGCCTCAGTCTTGGTTGCCTAAAACCCATGCAGAATTACTCAATGCTTATGCTGAATTGGGTCTACCGGTTTGCTCGGAGCGTAAGGTATTGCATTCTGTAGAGGAGATCTTGGCATTCTATAACGATGTAGGGGCCAAGAGGGATTCATTGCCCTATGACATTGATGGCGTGGTCTACAAAGTTAATTCTTTTGCCGAGCAAGCTAAGTTAGGATTTGTTTCAAGAGCTCCCAGATTTGCCTTAGCTCATAAGTACCCAGCACAAGAAGCCCTGACAACCGTATTAGGTATTGACGTCCAAGTAGGACGCACAGGTGCAATTACGCCCGTAGCAAGGCTCGCTCCTGTAGAGGTGGGCGGTGTCACAGTTACCAACGCCACGCTACACAACGAAGACGAAGTGAAACGTAAAGATGTGCGGATTGGCGATACCGTTTCAGTGCGAAGAGCGGGGGATGTGATTCCAGAAGTGGTTTTAGTTATCAAGGATCGTCGCCCCGCAAACACCCATGAGTTTCAAATGCCAACCCGCTGCCCTGTATGCGATTCACATATCGAGCGTTTGGCAGATGAGGCGGTGGCACGTTGTAGTGGCGGATTATTCTGTGGCGCGCAGCGCAAGCAGGCTTTAATTCACTTTGCCCACAGAAGAGCGCTGGATATTGAGGGTTTGGGAGAGAAGATTGTTGATCAATTGGTCGACCACAATCTAGTCAGAACCCCCGCAGATCTTTACAGACTAGGATTCACAGCGCTAGCCAACCTAGAGCGTATGGGTGAGAAGTCTGCTGATAACCTCATTCAGGCAATCAATCAATCCAGAAACACCACCTTAGCCAGATTTATCTTTGCTTTAGGTATTCGTCACGTAGGCGAGACTACTGCCAAGGATCTAGCTAATCATTACCAGTCCATGCATGCCTTAATGGATGCAAATCTTGAAGATCTGCTGACCGTTAAAGATGTAGGCCCCGTTGTTGCGGATTCCATCACGAGCTTTATGCAAGAAGCGCATAACCGAGAAGTCATTGAGCAGTTACTAGCCTCAGGAATGCAGCTCGCTGTAGAAGCAAAAGTTATTAGTGAAGCAGTTGCAGGTAAGACATTTGTCCTGACTGGTACATTTCCAACAATGACTAGAGACGAAGCTAAGGATCTCCTGGAAAAAGCTGGTGCCAAAGTAGCGGGATCCGTCTCTAAGAAAACAGACTATGTTGTTGCTGGTGCGGATGCTGGAAGTAAGCTCACAAAGGCTGAAGAGCTAGGTGTGCCAGTGATTGATGAAGCTGCAATGCTTGGTTTGCTTAATTAAGGGTGATTACATCCATTTGCTTGCCTTGGTCAGTCCGCTTCGGCCACTTTCAGTCAGTCGAGTGGGATTAAGTATTGGAGTCTGTCGAGGCTTTATTTAATGAGATATTGCGCATTTGATATAGATCAATTACTCAGCCCCTAAATAAGAATGGCATAGTTTTACTGGCTAATATTCCCATTTGAACATTCTTAGTCCTCTTATAATTACTCTCTTCAATAGGGTGTTTAAATGATTGCTGATGACAAGAAAAAACTCATTGAAGCGGAAGAAATCTATCGGCATGAATTCAAGAAGACGCTAGAAACAACTGACACTTCAATTTCCAAAACTTTAGATCAAGTAGTTTCAGGGGTTAAGCTTGAGAAGTCCAAGATGGGTGCGCAGATTATGGCGTTGCTCAATAGCTCAGTGGGTATGTGGTTTCTATCGTCAGTAGTGATTACTGGTGGAGCGGCAGTAATTCAGCAAATTCAACACAAATACGAAGTTGAGCAAAAGAACCACGCTCAATTGATCTCTTATAAATTTGAGATTGAAAATCGTCTCGATAATATGGAATACGCCTTACGTCGAGCTAAAACAGTCGGCGATGCAAAAGACTCTCTCGATAGATTATTTAAGAGCAAATTTCCATTAACACCCGAATTGCAAAACAGAAGCTTGGGATCCTTATATTTAAATATTTACGAACTGGTGCCTGGGACGGAGAAGCAAAAAGCCCAAGCTGCCATTAACTTCATTCGCGAGATGGAAGATGCGGAATATTTGCTTCAGTCACAACCTGATAACAAGACAATAGATGACCAAGAGAAGGCCCGCTTTAATAAATTAATTCAATCAATACGAGAGTTGCGCTTAAATGCTACCTAACCCCCTGGTTGCTGCGTTTATTTTTCTTAGACCTCAAAAACTACTAGCGACTTTCTTATTTCTACTATTTGCCAGCACCGTCGGGGCGCAAGGCCTTACTAATTGGAATTTGTATGGCAACACGGAATCTGCATTGATTCCGTTTACCAATACGACTCCGTTGACCCCTGGATCAACTCCAACACTTTCGCTGCAGGTTGGCGGAGGTTCTGCAATGTCTTTTGGGATGGATACTGGATCTACGGGGATAGCCATTTCATCGACTCTCTACACCCCCGGTGCAAACGATAGATTGATTGGATCAGGCGCTACCCAGTACAGTAGTAGCGGGCTTCAATATAACGGTAATGTATATCAAACTACAGTCAATATAAATGGAGCTGCAGGGTCTGTTGTTGCTACGTCCGTGGTAGATGTACTGGTTGTAACGGGCGCTACCTGTTATAAATATCAGGCTACCTATTGCCCAGGGGGGGTTAATACTACGCCTGTAGGCGTAAATATCACTGATATTCACTATGCTGGAATTGGCTTTGCCGCCGGCAATGGGTTTATGGGGAGTGCAATAGCAGCTTCTGCCGCAAACCCTTTTACCAATATTGTGACAATCAGTGGTCACGCAGTCACTACCAATAACTATGTCCAAGGTTATGTTATTACCCCAAGCGGGGTAAATCTAGGTCTAACTTCAAGCAATACTTCCAATTTTGCTTATGTGAAGTTGGGTGCGCAGCCAGCCCAGACCGATGCTACGCTATGGGGAAGGGCTGCTGCCCTTGTCACCACAAGTACCCCAATCCCAGGTGGCTCTAGTACTGTTTCCGGGGTAGGTCATGTTCTTACGGATAGCGGCGTTGGTGAAATGATTATTTCCCCGGCCGCTGGAAGTGGTTTAGTTGTCGGGGCTGCACCAAATCCTGGTACCGTCATTACCGTTAATCTTGGTGGTCAGTCAGGAAGTCAAAATTACTATTCATTTACGGTTGGGGGAAATATCGGAACGCCTCAAATTGCGCCTACGACTATTGAGGTGGCGGCCGATACTGGTGTTTTTGTTAATACCGGCAGACTTTTCCTTAATGGATTTAATTACCTCTACGATGCTACCAATGGATTTGTTGGGTACTCGTGGACTAATGCGGTAAGCGGTGTCTCTGGTCAAACAACGCCATCCATTCAATTTCAGTGTGCTCCGGTCAATTGTAATTTTTATATGCCAGACGGCTTTAGCACTAATCTTCCTGCTTGGTTAGGAAGTGATACCACCTTTACCTCTTTGGGCTTAGCTACTCTCTCCGGCGTGATTTCAGGTAGTGCTAATCTCACAGTAGATGGCTCTGGTTCGCTAGAGCTATTGGGCCAAAATACCTACACGGGAACTACCACCATTAATCCTGGCGCCGCACTGTATTTAACCGGGGTTGGAAGTATTGCAACCTCCAGCGCGGTAATCAATAACGGTATTTTTAATATTACTGGTGCAAATGGGGGTGTTGTATTGGGAGGCTCCTATGTCCAATCCTCGACAGGGAATCTTTCAATGAATTTTGCCTCAACTAGTAATCAGCGGTTGAATGTGGCTGGGACTGCAGCATTGGGTGGTGGCTTGAGCTTAAATGTGGCACCTGGACATTATGTACCCGGTAAATACGCAATCATTACTGCGACAGGTGGCGTAACTGGTGCTTTTAATATTTGGACCCTTACATCTAACTTGACCAATTATTCTAATCTCGCTTCATCGGTTTCTTATGATGCCAACAATGTTTACTACAATATTTTGCCTTCCACGCTTGCCGATAATCAAGCATCAGTAGTTAATTTGGCCAATGCGCTTGCACCTATTTTTACTCTGCAAAATACAGTATTGGCCAATAGTTTTACTTACGATTGCCCGGTCTTTGGCGCGAATAATGTTTGCGTATCTGCTGGTGGGCGTAATACAGCAGTACAAGCTAGCGATGGATTAAATAATACTAGCGCTTTACTCATTGCCGCTTATCGCGCTGCACCTCATGTCAGAATTGGTGGTTATGCCGATCAAAACTTATCGGTAAATAACGCAAGCACAGGCATTAATCTTGGGAACAACACGCCGTTGATTGGGCTTTTCGGTGTATGGAATGAGAATCTAGATGGGACTGGCGCAGAGCTAAAAGCCTCTACTGCTTATGGTCAAAAGAACACTACGCTTACTCGTCAAGTGGTTAGCAATACTGAGCCCGGATCAGGCTCCTCAACTTTAAATAGCCAAGGCGCACAAATAATGGCGAAATATGGGTTTGGCCTCATGAGCGATCTAATTGTTTCTCCTTATGTTGGCATGCGTTTCACGCACAATAATTTGGCAGGCTATACAGAGGGCGCATCCTCCAATGTCAGCGCCCCACTTACTTACAGTACGCTCAATACCAGCGCCTCAACTGCATTGTTTGGCATTGGAGCTTTGTATAAGGGGATTCCAAAGACCACCTTATTTGCAAGTGCAGGTATTGAGACGGGCGTTAGCACGAATAATGGCTCAATTAATTCAGCCGGCATCATTGGGTTAACTTCTATGGCCTTAAACCCAAACCCAGTGAATACTCGATCCACGGCCTCAATTGGGGCTTACTATGATGTTGAGAAAAATCAACGTTTAGGTATTAACGCAATTTATCGCCAGGAAGCTTATCAAGCAATTTCAACAACCACTGCCATGACAACTTATACAGTGGGATTCTAAATAATTGTATTGATTTAGCTCCAACAGAGAGCCCGGTTTACGCGAGTTTTTTGCTATCTTGAATGTCTTCAATGGGTTGAAATCAAGGTCGTTAGCGGCCCCTTATTCTTTTCCATAGACGAACCCCGACAAGACTTTATTAAGCCCCTAAAGCCTCAAGTAGTTCAGTTTCTAGCTGGATCTGCAGCTTTGGATTCTTACCCAGGTTTGCTGCATCCAAGAGTAGGATATCTTCCACTCTTTCTCCCAGTGTATTAATCCTGGCAGTATGAATCGAGACCTGATGTTTCGCTAACACTCTGGAGATCGTATAGAGCAGGCCGGTACGGTCACTTGCAGAGAGTGCCAATGTGTAATAGCGGCCACGATCATCCGGAACCATATGCACGCGTGGCTGAATTGGGAAAGTGCGCGACTGTCTTGAAAGACGGCCCATGCTTGGGTTAGGTAGTGGCTCCGCATTCGTTAAAGCCTCGGTCAACTCAAATTCAACGAGTTGAATAATGTCGCGATAGCTACCACCTTCATCTACCAGGTTGCTGCCTGAGATTTGGAAGGTGTCCAAAGCATAGCCGTGCCGTGTTGTATGAATGCGGGCATCCCAAATGGAGAAACCATGCCTTTCAAAGTAGGCGCAGATACGAGCAAATAAATCTTCTTGGTCTTTAACGTAAACAGCCACTTGCAAACCTTCACCAATGGGGGACAGTCTTGCCCTCACAATCGGTTGGTCGCTATTCACCTTGTTGTATAGATGACGTGTGAGCCAAGCAATGTCAGATGAGTCCTGCCTTAAGAAGAAGGCTACATCTAATTGCTTCCATAAATCTTCATAAGATTCGTCATTGATGCCATACAGACGTAATTTAGCTTTGGATTCTTCTTGGTGCTGCGCTAATTCTGATGAGGCATCTGTCTTGGCTCCGCCGAGCACTCTTAAGGTCGCGCGATAGAGATCTTCCAGGAGCTTGCCTTTCCAGGCATTCCATACTTTAGGGCTGGTTCCACGCACGTCAGCCACAGTCAGCAAATAGAGTGCAGTCAGGTGGCGCTCATCACCCACCTTTTTAGCAAATGCTCTTACTACATCTGGGTCGGTGATGTCTTGTTTCTGAGCGGTTTGACTCATGTTGAGATGCTCAGCAACCAACCAAACTAATAGCTCAGTATCTTTTTTTTCTAAGCCGTGATCCTTGGCGAACTTGCGCATGTCGGCTCTGCCCAATTGAGAGTGATCACCGCCACGTCCTTTGGCAATATCATGAAAGAGTGCGGCGATGACCAGTAACCAAGGTTTCTCAAAGTGAGCAATAAGGCTGCTGCAGAAAGGGAACTCATGCGTATGCTCAACCACCATAAAGCGGCGTACATTCCGCAATACCATCAAGATATGTTGATCAACGGTGTACACGTGAAATAAGTCATGCTGCATCTGCCCAACAATCTTGCGGAAGGCTGGGAGGTAGCGACCTAGCACGCTGCTGCGATTCATGAGATGGAAGGCGCGACTGACGCCTTCGGGTTGCTTTAGCAACTTAATAAAGAGGGCTCTATTGATCGGGTCGGCACGCCACTTGCTATCCATCTTGGTACGAGCGTTATAGAGAGCTCTAAAAATAGTTGCGGACAGACTCTTTACATTCGATGCTTGGGCAAATACCAAGAAAGTTCTCAGAATCTGTTCAGGATGATTTTGAAAAAGCTGGGGATCGGTAATATCCAATACCCCTTGACGCTCAATAAAGTGCTCGTTACCTTCGCCTGGAATGGTGAGAATCGTTTTGGACTCTTGCGGAAAGAGCAGGGCTTCAATGTTTTGCAAGAGAACGTCATTCAATTGGGTTACTGCTTTAGCTGCCCAGTAGTAGCGACGCATGATGGCTTCGCTGGCTTGACGTGAAGATTCCTCTTTAATCCCCATCGATGCTGCTAATGCTGCTTGCAAATCAAATGCAAGAACGTCTTGCCTACGTCCCGCTAACAAATGGAGGTTGGCGCGCAGGGTTTCCAAGAAACGTTGATTGCGTTTGAGCTCAGTGAGTTCGCGCTGCGTCACCAGACCAGCTTCATTGAGGTCCTTGAAGGTGTCCCCCAATAGCGCAGCCTTACTAACCCAGGTGATGACCTGTAAGTCACGCAAGCCCCCAGGACTCTCTTTGCAATTAGGTTCTAAAGAATAAGGGGTGTTTTGATATTTGTAATGACGCTGAATTTGTTCAGCTTGTTTGGCTTGAAAAAAGGCTTTTGGATCCATCGCCGCTTCAAAAGCTTTGGCAAAGTCCTTGAAGAGCTGCTTCTTGCCGCAAATGAGTCGCGCCTCTAAAAGGGAGGTACGCACTGTGATGTCTTGTTCTGACTCAGAGATGCATTCAGCAACATTTCTGACTGAGGAGCCAATTTCTAATCCAGTATCCCAGCAGCTGGCAACAAATTGCTCAACTTGCTTTGAAAGGGCTCTAGCCTGTCCTTCATCAGCAGGCAGCAGAATCAGAATATCAATATCGGAGTAAGGAAAAAGTGCGCCCCTACCGAATCCGCCAACTGCGATTAAGGTGGCTTCATTATTTAAGCCGCAGCTATTCCAAAGATGGGAAAGGAGCTGATCGCTTAATTTAGAGAGTTGCTTAGTTAATTTACCAACAGACTGTGTTTTTCTAAACTCGTCGTAAGCAATTTCGCGAGCGGCACGTAGACTAGCTGCATCAATAACATTGCTAACTGCTTGCGACTGACTCATTCTATTAAGCGCTTACTAATGTCGGTCTAAATGAAAGGCCTTTAACGCAATCAGGAGGTGGGTTGCTTCCTTCTGACCAAGTCAGCACTTCAACGCCTGTTGGGGTAACCAACAGCGTATGCTCCCATTGGGCTGACAAGCTGCGGTCTTTTGTCTTCACGGTCCACTGGTCAGGCATGGTGCGAATATCTCGTTTGCCCGCGTTGATCATTGGCTCGATCGTAAAGGTCATGCCGACTTCTAACTTTTCACCAGTACCTGGTTTGCCATAGTGAAGAATCTGTGGGTCTTGGTGGAATACTTTGCCAATGCCATGACCGCAGTATTCGCGCACGACTGAGTAACCTGCTTTTTCAGCGTGGGTCTGTATTACGTGACCGATATCGCCAAGTGATGCACCTGGTTTCACTTGAGCAATTCCTAACCACATGCACTCAAATGTGATTTGTGTAAGGCGTTTTGCCATGACAGAAACTTCGCCCACCATGAACATGCGACTAGTGTCGCCGTAGTAACCATCGGGGGTAATAACGGTAATGTCTAAGTTCACAACATCACCATTTTTGAGAACCTTGTCGCCTGGAATTCCGTGGCAGATCACATCATTCACGGAAGTGCAGATGGATGCTGGAAAGGGAGGGTATCCAGGCGGCTGATAATTTAATGGAGCCGGAATGGTCTTTTGGACATCGCGCATGTATTCATGACAAATCCGATCCAATTCTCCCGTGGTAACTCCCGCCTTAACGTGGGGAGCCACATGGTCCAAAACTTCGCTAGCTAAGCGGCCAGCTTCGCGCATCCCAAGGATGTCTTTTTCTGCGGTAAATACACTATTCATGCCTTGATTATCAACGACTTGGATAGTTTTGGCTTGGTCATATTGCCTAAATTTTAGGCAAATATCCCATTTTTGGGGCTTCTAGGGCCTATTTTGAGAGTTGACCCCTTTTATTGCTTGGGGGTGAGGGTGGCTAGAGCATTGATATTTAAGCTATAATTTTGGTCTCGGGTCTATTTTGGACTTGAAATCGCGAGTTGAGCCTTCCAGGGTGGCGTTTTTTAGCGCAGCTAGGACTCAACTTTAGAACCAACCCTTAGGAGAAGTTATGTCAGTAACTATGCGTCAAATGCTGGAAGCCGGTTGCCATTTTGGTCACCAAACTCGCTTCTGGTCACCAAAGATGGCCCCATTCATTTTCGGTCATCGCAACAAAATCCACATCATCAACTTGGAAAAAACATTGCCAATGTTTCAGGACGCCCTGAAATTTGCAAAACAAGTTGCTTCTAATCGTGGCACTATTTTATTTGTTGGTACTAAGCGTCAATCACGCGAGATCATTGCTGAAGAAGCTGCTCGTGCTGGTATGCCTTACATCGACAGCCGTTGGTTGGGTGGCACACTCACCAACTTCAAAACTGTTAAAGGTTCCCTCAAGCGTTTGAAAGACATGGCAGTTGCTAAAGAAGCTGGTGACTGGGAAAAGCTCTCCAAGAAAGAAGCTTTGACTAATGACCGTGATCTCGACAAATTGCAAAAAGCACTTGGCGGTATTCAAGATTTGAATGGCGTTCCTGATGCAATTTTTGTAGTGGACGTTGGCTATCACAAGATTGCTATTACTGAAGCTAACAAGCTTGGTATTCCAGTAATCGCTGTTGTAGATACCAACCACTCACCAGAAGGTGTTGATTACATCATTCCTGGTAACGATGACTCCAGCAAAGCGGTTCTCCTTTACGCACGCGGCATTGCAGATGCAATCCTCGAAGGCAAAGCTAACTCTGTTCAAGAAATCTTGACAGCAGTTAAAGAAGGCGAAGAAGAGTTTGTTGAAGAAGGGAAAGCTGAATAATGGCCGCTATTACCGCTGCAATGGTTGGCGACTTACGCGCCAAAACTGATGCTCCGATGATGGAGTGCAAAAAAGCTTTGACTGAGGCTGATGGTGATATGGCTCGTGCAGAAGAAATTCTGCGTGTAAAGCTGGGTAGCAAAGCTGGTAAAGCAGCTTCTCGTGTTACGGCTGAAGGTATTGTTGCTACTTCTATCAATGGTACTACTGGTGCCTTGTTAGAAGTGAACTGCGAAACTGACTTCGTTTCTAAGAACGACGATTTCTTGGCATTTGTAAATGACTGCGTGAAGTTGGTTGCTGAAAAGAACCCGGCTGACGTTGCTGCATTGTTAGCATTGCCATTGAATGGTCAAACTGTTGATGAGGTTCGTAGCGCACTGATCGGTAAGATCGGCGAGAACATCATGCCACGTCGCTTTAAGCGTTTTTCTGGTAGCAACAAGTTGGTTTCCTATCTCCATGGCGCTCGTATTGGTGTCATGGTTGAGTTCGAGGGTGACGAGACTGCTGCTAAGGATGTAGCAATGCACATTGCTGCAATGAAGCCAGTGGCCCTGTCTATGGCTGACGTTCCTGCTGAAGCAATTGCTGTTGAGCGAAGCGTTGCTGTTCAAAAAGCTGCTGAATCTGGTAAACCACCAGAAATCGTTGAAAAGATGGTTGAAGGTTCTATTCAGAAGTACCTCAAAGAGGTTTCTTTGTTGAACCAAACTTTCGTTAAAAACGACAAGCAATCTGTAGAGCAAATGCTCAAGGCTGCAAATACAACAATCAAGGGTTTCACCATGTTTGTTGTAGGTGAGGGCATTGAGAAGCGTCAAGACGACTTTGCGGCTGAAGTAGCCGCACAAGTGGCTGCCGCTTCTAAAGCAACAGCTTAATAGGCTAGTTTGGGGCTTGCCCCACTGCTTGGTAATACCCAAAAGGGCATAGAAACCTTAGTTTCTGTGCCCTTTTCTTTGATCCTTCTCAAGCCCTTTATAATTTGGCAGAGATATTAAAAAGTGCTTAAAGATCAATAAGCTAAGTAAGTAAATTACTTGGCAAATTACGGAAAATAAAAAACATGCCAGCCTACAAACGAGTCCTCCTAAAACTATCTGGTGAAGCCCTTATGGGCGATGATGCTTTTGGCATCAATCCAATCACTATCGATTCCATGGTTAAGGAAATCGCCGCTATTGTGAATATCGGAGTGGAGCTAGCGATTGTGATTGGCGGCGGAAATATTTTCCGCGGAGTTGCAGGTGGTGCCGCCGGCATGGATCGCGCAACTGCCGATTACATGGGTATGTTGGCAACCATGATGAATTCTTTAGCATTGCAAGATGCGTTGCGTCAAAAAGGTGTTGAAGCGCGCGTGCAATCTGCACTCCGTATGGATCAAGTGGTTGAGCCCTACATTCGTCCACGCGCAATTCGCGCGATGGGTGAAGGGAAAGTGGTTATTTTCGCAGCGGGTACTGGTAATCCATTCTTCACTACTGATACTGCTGCCGCTCTGCGTGGGGCTGAGATGGGTGTCGAGATTATGCTCAAAGCAACGAAGGTGGATGGTATTTACAGTGCCGATCCAGTAAAAGATCCAACTGCCACCTTATATAAAACCATTACGTTTGACGAAGCATTAATCAAGAATCTGCAAGTCATGGATGCAACTGCATTTGCATTGTGCCGCGATCGCAAATTACCAATCAAAGTATTTTCAATTCTCAAGCCAGGCGCATTAATGCGTGTAGTGCAAGGTGAACCTGAAGGTACTTTAGTACACGTTTAATAGGAGGCCTGATGTCCGCAGCAGAAATTAAAACCAATACCGATCAAAAGATGCAAAAGTCTCTTGAGGCTTTGAAGACCAATTTAGCCAAGATTCGCTCTGGCCGTGCTAACCCAGGAATTCTGGAGCATATTCAGGTGGATTACTACGGTAATCCAACACCATTAAGTCAGGTTGCCAGCCTAGGCTTAGCGGATGCGCGCACCATTAATGTTCAACCATTTGAAAAGACGATGGTTGCGGTTATTGAAAAAGCGATTCGTGATTCAGACTTGGGTCTAAATCCAGCCTCTCAAGGCACGGTAATCCGCGTGCCAATGCCTGCTTTGACTGAAGAGCGTCGCCGCGACCTCACTAAGGTTGTGAAGAATGAGGGCGAAGAAACTAAGATTGCTGTTCGTAATTTACGTCGCGACGCGAATGAGCATTTAAAGCGTCTCACTAAGGATAAAGAAATTTCCGAAGATGAAGAGCGTCGCGCTACTGATGACATACAGAAGATGACGGATAAAGCAGTGATCGATGTCGATAAGATCGTTTCTGAAAAAGAAAAAGAAATCATGACGGTTTAAGGCCGTTATGTATTTTAGCCCCCATGACTCAACACTCTAGTTCCACCCTAGCCATCCCAGAGGTAAGTGCTATACCTCGCCATGTGGCGATCATCATGGATGGTAATGGGCGTTGGGCTAGTAAGCGCATGATGCCTCGCGTTGCGGGGCACTCAGAAGGTTTGAGCGCTGTGCGAAAAATCGTTGAAGAATGCCGCAAGCTTGGTGTTGAATACCTTACTGTATTTGCCTTTAGTTCAGAGAACTGGCGACGCCCACCAGAAGAGGTAGGTTTCTTAATGAAGTTATTCCTGAAGTCACTGAAGGGTGAAGTGTCTCGTTTGGCGGAAAATGATATTGCTTTGCGTTTAATTGGCGACTTGAGCCGTTTTGATTCTGCTATCCAGGAGATGGTGCAATTCTCAGAACAAAAGACTGCCGGGTGCAAAGGGTTAACTTTTACGATTGCTGCTAACTATGGTGGTCGCTGGGATATCTTGCAGGCAATGCGCCAATGCCTTTCTGCTAATCCCAATTTAAAGCCAGAACAGGTTACTGAAGAATTGCTTCAGCCGCATCTTTCAATGGCTTACGCACCAGAGCCGGATTTGTTTATTCGTACCGGTGGTGAGCAGCGTGTAAGCAATTTCTTGTTATGGCAGCTTGCATACACCGAGCTGTACTTCACAGATATTTTGTGGCCTGACTTTGATGAAAAAGAATTGCACAAGGCGTTTGACTGGTTTAGCCAGCGCGAGCGCCGTTTTGGTCGTACCAGTGCTCAGCTTGCATCTCAAGCCGTGAGCGATGCAGTTTGACGCTGCTAATTACTAAGTTTAATTCCCCATGTTAAAAACCCGAGTCATTACCGCCCTTGTTCTATTGGCGGTATTGCTGCCTATTCTATTTTTACTCCCCGCAATGTACATTGGCGTATTCTTTTTGGTGGCATTGTTGGCCGCTGCTTGGGAGTGGAGTCGCTTATTAGCGCCTGAGGCAGGACGTGCTGCCTGGCTATACGCATTATTTTGCTTGGCCATTATTTTGTTTTTTCTAGGCATGCAGAATGCCTCCTGGCAATTCGCTTTATTACTTCTAGCTGTCATTTTCTGGTTCTTTATTGCGCCATTTATATTAGCCAAAGGCATGAATCTTTCGCTGGAAAAGCTGCGACCTTTTTATGTGGTGCTCGGCTTCATTTTATTGCCAGCCACTTGGTTTGCATTGGTGTTCTTACGTGAGTTAGGCCTGATCTTTTTGCTTAGTAGTATGGCTCTAGTGTGGATTGCCGATATTGGCGCTTACTTTGTTGGTAAGGCGTTTGGTAAACACAAGCTTGCCGTGCAAATTAGTCCGGGTAAATCGATTGAAGGTGCTATCGGCGGTTTAATACTTTGCTATGTTTATGCATTCTTGTGCGTTTACTTTTTGCCTTTTGAATCGACTTTGTTTGGCGCCTGGGCCATTCGCTTTGGTTGGGTTCCCATGTTCCTCATGGTGACGGTATTAACGGCCTTCAGTATTTTTGGGGACTTATTTGAGTCTCAGTTAAAGCGTTTAGCTGGCGTCAAAGACTCCAGTCATTTATTGCCAGGACATGGTGGCGTATTGGATCGGGTAGATGCTTTGATTCCGGCAATGCCCATCGCAGCGCTCTTGGCCGGATTTGTGTAATGCCAGTCAAGCAGGTCGCTATCCTAGGCTCTACTGGCTCCATCGGCGTTAATACGCTCGATGTGATTCGTGCCCACCCAGATCGCTTTAGGGTAGTCGCACTTACCGCAGCAAAGCAGGTAGATTTGCTGGCTGAGCAATGTGCTGAATTTAGACCCAATATTGCGGTAGTAGCGGATGCTGATGGCGCCGCTCGCTTAAGTAAGATTTTGCTCGAGAAAAAAATCAATACCCAGGTCTTGCATGGACCGCAAGCTTTAGTTGGCGCTGTTACTGAATCGAATTGCGATACCGTTATGGCTGCGATTGTAGGTGCCGCAGGATTGGTGCCTACCTTGGCTGCTGCAAAAGCTGGCAAAAGAGTGTTACTCGCCAATAAAGAAGCCTTGGTGATGTCTGGCGATTTGTTTATGCAGGCGATGAAGGCGGGGGGCGGAGAATTACTGCCAATCGATAGTGAGCACAATGCCATCTTTCAGTGTCTACCAAATCAATTTTCTAAAGCCCCTAATCCGAGTTTGGGGGTTGAAGAGCTATGGTTGACTGCCTCCGGTGGACCATTCAGAAATACGCCACTTGATCAATTGGCCAGCATTACTCCCGAGCAAGCTTGCGCACATCCGAACTGGGTGATGGGCAGAAAAATTTCGGTTGATTCTGCAACGATGATGAACAAAGGCCTTGAAGTGATCGAGGCGTTTTGGTT
The DNA here is from genome assembly GCF_018687535.1 of Polynucleobacter sp. MWH-S4W17. Lineage (NCBI taxonomy): Bacteria > Pseudomonadati > Pseudomonadota > Betaproteobacteria > Burkholderiales > Burkholderiaceae > Polynucleobacter > Polynucleobacter sp. MWH-S4W17. Next base: position 536,352 of record NZ_CP061295.1, read on the forward strand.
GTTTGGTTTGCCTTTAGAAAAAATTAAAGTATTAATCCATCCGCAAAGCGTTGTGCATTCAATGGTTCGTTATCGTGACGGTTCTGTGCTTGCTCAACTGGGTCAGCCCGATATGCGAACTCCTATTGCTTATGGTCTAGCATGGCCAGAGCGTATCGAAGCAGGTGTAGCCCCGCTCAGTTTGACGCAGTTGGCAAACTTAAGTTTTACTGATCCAGAGCTAGAACGTTTCCCTTGTCTTTCTTTGGCGTTTGCTGCTGCTAAGGCTGGTGGTACTGCACCGGCTGTTCTGAATGCTGCTAATGAAATTGCAGTAGCAGCATTCTTAGATGAAGGTCTGCCGTATTTACAAATTCCGCATGTAGTGGAGAGCGTGTTGAACTCTATTTCTTCCGTCAATGCAGACTCGCTAGAATTAATTTTGGATGTGGATGCTCGTGCTCGTCAGGCGGCACAAGTGGTAGTGAAGGATATTCTTTGCAGGCATTAATTACTCTTGCAGCTTTTTTGTTAACCCTGGGCGTGTTGGTTAGCTTTCATGAGTTCGGCCATTTTTTTGCAGCTCGCTGTTGCGGGGTTCGAGTCCTTCGCTTTGCTGTTGGCTTTGGTAAACCGTTATTCACTTACCGCGCAAAAAATAAAACAGAGTGGGTATTGGCTGCAATCCCATTGGGCGGCTATGTGAAATTGCTCGATGGTCGAGATCGTCAGCAAGTGATTGCTCCCGCTGATGAATCTGAAGCGTTTGATCAAAAGTCCTTATGGCAGAGATCTTTGATTGTGGCCGCGGGCCCATTAGCCAATTTCTTTTTAGCGATTGTCTTTTTTGCCCTGATCTATATTTCTGGCGCCCCACAATTACCAGCCGTTCTGCAAAACCCCCCTGAGCATTCTGTTGCTGCCAAGCTGGGGGTAATAGCGGGTGATCGGGTAATTGGTTGGCAGAATTTGGGGTCTGAAGAGGGTGGCACGCCCCTTTTGGGGGATTTTGACCCCGTACCGAGTTGGAATGCCTTGCGCTGGAGCTTGATGGATGCGCTTACCGGAGCGGGAGGATTTGCTCTAGAGTTAGAAACGCCTACTGGTGGAAGCTCAATAAAGTCCTTTCATGCTAATGAGTTACCCAAAATTAGCCCTCATCAGGATCCGATATTGGCCCTGGGCATTCTGCCTGCACTAACACCGCTGGCGCAATGGCAGGACCTGAAATTAGGGCCGGTAGACGCCCTCATTTTTGCCACAAAGAGGGTGTGGGTAATTACGAAGGTTTCTGCAAGGCTAATGGCTGGTTTGTTTACCGGCAATACCTCCTTAAAACAGCTGGGTGGACCCCTCAGTATTGCGGACATGGCTGGGAAATCAGCCCAGGTAGGGTGGCAGCCATTTTTGGCCTTTTTGGCACTTATGAGCATTAGCATTGGTTTGTTGAATTTGCTCCCCTTTCCGATGCTTGATGGGGGTCAGCTACTGTATGATGCATGGGAGTTGGTCGCTGGTAAGCAGATTTCGACATCAACGCAGGAGCGCCTCCAAAAAGTGGGCTTTATTTTGCTGATCTCTATGTCATTACTGGCCTTGTTTAACGATTTACAACGCTATATTTCGCCTTGAATCCTCTGACACGTTCTTTCCGTATTTTTGCCCGATTTATTACCCATATCTTGGTATTTTCTGCGCTTGGGTTGAGTTTGAATGCCTCTGCGGCCGAGTCATTTGTGGTGAAAGATATTCGCGTTGAAGGTTTGCAGCGCGTAGAGGCTGGAACGGTATTTAGTTATTTGCCCGTTCAAGTAGGCGATACCTTTACCGAAGAAAAAGGTGCCGAATCGATTAAGGCCTTGTATAGCACTGGGTTCTTCAGGGATGTGCAAATTCAAGAGCAGGGCAACGTTCTGATTGTGATCGTGGAAGAGCGCCCAACCATTTCTCGTATTGAATTTACGGGAATGAAAGAGTTTGATCCCGAGATAGTGCGTAAGTCCTTAAAAACAGTGGGTGTTGCTGAAGCGCGTTTTTACGACAAAGCCCTGATTGATAAGGCCGAGCAAGAATTAAAGCGCCAATACGTTGGTAAAGGTATGTATGCGGCTGAGGTAGTCGCTACGGTTACCCCGGTTGAACGTAACCAAGTTGCTATTTACTTTAATATTGATGAAGGCCCTGTTGCCAAAATTCAAGAGATTAACTTTATTGGTAATGAAGTCTTTAGCGAGGGTACGCTAAAAAGCGAGATGCAGTTAAAAACTGGCGGTTGGTTGTCTTGGTACAGCAAAGACAATCTTTATTCTAAGCAAAAGTTAACTGCCGACTTAGAGTCCATTCGATCTTATTACCTTAATCGTGGTTATCTCGAGTTTGTAATTGAGTCCACTCAGGTGTCGATTACCCCGGATAAAAAGGGCATCTACCTCACCATTAGTATTCGTGAAGGTAAAAAATTTACCGTTAAGGATGTGCGCTTAGCAGGAGAAACTTTAGGCAAAGAAGCAGAGTTGATGCAGTTGGTTGTTTTGAAGCCTGGGGATACTTTCTCATCAGCTAAATTAACCGAGAGCACCAAGGCAATTGCTGAGATATTGGGTTCTTATGGATATGCATTCGCAACTATCAATCCGCAACCAGATATTCGTCGTGACGTTGCCGAGGTTGACCTTACATTAGTGGTTGATCCGGGGCGTCGTATCTATGTACGCCAAGTGGCAATTTCTGGAAATGCAAAAACTCGTGACATGGTGGTTCGCCGCGAAATGCGTCAGTTCGAAAGCTCTTGGTTTGATAGCGACAAAATCGATTTATCTAAAAAGCGTTTGGGTCGCTTGGGTTATTTCACTGAAACTGATATCACCACGGAAGATGTTCCGGGTTCCCCTGATCAGGTGGATGTGAATGTGAAGGTTACAGAAAAGCCAACGGGTGCCGTCACCCTTGGTGCAGGCTTTTCTTCAACTGAGAAATTGATTTTGTCTGCCGGTGTTAATCAGGATAACGCGTTTGGTACTGGTACTGCGATTGGTTTGAATGCGTCGCTAGGTAAGATTACTCAAAATCTAACGCTCTCAAATTACGACCCGTACTTTACGGAAGATGGCATTAGTCGTTATACCGATCTTTACTATCGTTCATCCAAGCCTTTGTACTATGCTGGCGATCCGGATTATCAAATTAAGTCAGTTGGCTCCAACATTAAATTTGGTGTTCCGTATACCGAAGTGGATCGCGTGTTCTTTGGAACAGGTATTGAGGTGTTCAGTATTTATGCCACCACCAATACGCCGATCCCTTATCAGAATTATGTAACTAGCTATGGTGGAACAGTGCCAGGCCGTTTGCAAACATACAACGTACCCCTAACAGTCGGTTGGGCGCGTGATGGTCGCGATAGCACTTTGATTCCTTCTGACGGTTCATTGCAGCAGCTCTCTGCTGAAGTGGGAACCCCTGTTGGAGACCTCACTTTTTATCGTATTTATGGCCAGTACCAGAAATACCACTCATTCTCAAGAGGCAATATTTTGTCCTTTAATGGTGAGGTTGGCTATGGCGAGGCTTATGGCAGCAAGCCCTTCCCGATTACTAAAAACTACTATGTGGGTGGTATTGGCTCTGTTCGTGGCTATGCTCCTGGCTCTTTGGGCCCTCAGTACTACAACACCATTGTTGGTTCCTACCAGCCTACGGGCGGTCAGTCGAAAATTGTTACTAATGTGGAATACACCTTCCCTGTTCCAGGTTCGGGCGTTGATAAGACCTTGCGCCTATTTACCTTTGTGGACGGCGGTAATGCGTTTGGGGAAAACATCAATCTAGTTCTGAGATATTCCTATGGATTGGGTTTATCATGGATATCACCTTTAGGGCCACTGAAATTTAGCTACGGTATTCCGTATAAGTCACAACCAACGGATAACGTTCAGCGTTTGCAGTTCCAAGTGGGTACAGCGTTTTAATTGTTTAAGGAAAGTTTTATGAAGCTTTATCAATGTTCCAAATGGATTCAAGTTGGCGTGATTGCTGCCATGACAGCAATCGTAGCCCCTCAAGTTTTTGCTCAAGATGCAGGAACGCGCGTTGCGGTTGTGAATTCTGAGAAAGTCTTCAACGAGTCCAACCTAGCTAAAGCAATGCAAACTCGTTTGCAAAATGAATTTACTAAGCGCCAGAACGATTTGCGCGATAGCGCTCAAAAGATTAAATCTGCTGCTGAAAAGTTAGATCGTGATGCTGCGGTTATGAATGAAGCTGAGCGCGTGCGTCGCCAACGTGAGTTGGCTGATCAGGATCGTGAACTACAACGCAAGCAACGCGAATTTACTGAAGATCTTAATCAGCGCACTTTTGAGGAGCGCGCCAAGATTGCAGAAAAAGCAAATGCAGTGTTGAAGCAAATTGCAGAACAAAGAAAAATTGATGTCATTGTTCAAGAAGCAGCTTATGTCAGCCCTAAGGCCGATGTAACCGATGACGTTATCAAGGCTTTAAATAGCCAGAAGTAAGCTTTATGCCGACCGCCATTGAGCTGGCCGAACAGTTTCAAGCAAGCTTGGTGGGGGAGGCTTCCCATGGATTTACTGGCCTCGCTCCTTTGGAGCGAGCGCAGCCAGATCAAATCTCCTTCCTTTCCAATCCGCTTTATAGACAGCAAGCTAGTGATAGCGTTGCTGGAGCATTGATTGTTGGCAAGTCTGATTTAGAGTTTTTGCAGGCAAATCCTAGCGCTCATTCCGCAAAGCGGGTGTACTTTGTTTCTAAAAATCCATACGCTACTTTTGCCAGAATGGCGCAACACTTTGCAAAAGTGATTAGCCCAATCTACGCCCCCGGAATACATCCTAGTGCAGTTATTGATTCCACTGCAAGCGTTCCATCTTCCTGCCACATCGGACCATTTGTTCAGATTGGCGAGGGCGTAAAGTTAGGCGAACGTGTTTCTATTCTGGGAAATTCCATCATTGCCAGGGATAGCATTATTGCAAGCGATACGCTGATCTATCCATCTGTTTCTATTTATTACAACACTCAGATTGGTGAGCGTTGCATTATTCATAGCGGCGCAGTCATCGGCGCCGATGGCTTTGGTTTTGCCCCAGACTTTTCTGCTACGGGCGGTGAGTGGGTCAAGATTCCTCAGACGGGGCGAGTGGTCATTGGCAATGATGTCGAGATTGGCGCTTCAACCACAATTGATCGTGGCGCGATGAGTGATACGGTTGTGGGCGCAGGAACAAAAATTGATAATCAGGTGCAAATAGCGCATAACGTAGTAATAGGTAATTGCTGTGTTGTCGCTGGGTGTGCAGCTGTATCTGGAAGTACCAAAATTGGCAATTTCTGCATCATTGGCGGCGCAGCAAACTTTGCGGGTCATCTCACGATTGCCGACAGAACGACGGTGTCTGGTAATACTTCCATTATTCGATCTATTACAGAGCCTGGACAGCATTTCACAGGCGTTTATCCATCAATGCTCCACGGCGCCTGGGAGAAAAATGCGGCCATTTTGCGTGGGCTAGATAAAATACGTCAGCGCTTGCGCTTGTTAGATAAAAACAAAACTACTGAATCTTGAGATTCTGTAAAACCAAAATTAATATTTACTTTTCAGCGGGTCATTTATGAGCACACCAATCGCAATCGACATCAATAAGATTCTTCAATTGCTACCGCATCGCTACCCATTCCTATTGGTAGATCGCGTATTAGAAATTACCCCGCGTGAAAGTATCACCGCATTAAAAAACGTCACCATGAATGAGCCTTTCTTTCAGGGTCATTTTCCGGATTTCCCAGTCATGCCTGGTGTGTTGATTATTGAGGCTTTAGCTCAAACAGCTGCTTTGCTTACTTTCTCTGAAGAGCGTGCCGAGGATGCAATCTATTACTTTGCTGGCATTGATGGGGCACGTTTTAAAAAGCCCGTATTGCCTGGCGATCAGTTAATCATGACTGCCAAGTTAGAGCGCGAACGTGCTGGCATATACAAGTTTACGGTTCAGGCTACTGTGGATGGTGAGATTGCTGCAGAGGCTAATATCACTTGTGCGGTTCGTACGAAAGGCGCGTAATGACTCGGATTCATGCATCTGCTGTAGTAGACAGTAAGGCTGAACTAGCTAGTGATGTTGAGGTTGGCCCATACTCTGTCATTGGTCCTAACGTGAAGATTGGCCCTGGTACTAAAGTAGGGTCTCATACGGTGATTGAGGGCTACACCACAATCGGTGCGCATAATAGCTTTGCCCACTTTGCAGCCATTGGTGGTCCTCCGCAAGATATGAAATACCGTGGCGAGCCAACGCAGTTGATTATTGGTGATCGCAACACTGTTCGTGAGTTCACGACGATTCATACGGGTACGTCACAAGACGAGGGCATTACTCGCATCGGCAATGACAACTGGATCATGGCTTACGTTCACATTGCGCATGACTGTCAGGTTGGTAATCACACCATCTTTTCAAGCAATGCGCAAATAGCAGGGCACGTGCAAGTAGATGATTGGGCGATTATGGGTGGCATGTCCGGTGTGCATCAATTTGTGCGCATTGGTCAACATGCCATGCTTGGCGGTGCATCCGCTTTAGTGCAAGACATTCCTCCATTTGTGATTGCTGCTGGAGATAAGGCTTCTCCTCATGGCATTAACGTCGAGGGATTAAAGCGTCGTGGCTTCTCAAGCGAGACAATTTCGGCCTTGCGTCAAGCTTATAAGATTCTCTATAAAGATGGCCTCAGCTTTGAAGAGGCTAAGGTAGAAATCCAGAAAATGGTTGCTGCAAACTCTGCAGACACTCAAACTGCAGAAAAGCTCGCGCAGTTCCATGATTTCATTGCCGCCTCTACTCGCGGCATTATTCGGTAACGGAATTACTTTGCCAAAGTTAGCTTGTGTAGCTGGCGAACCTTCTGGCGATCTTTTAGCGGCGCCAGTTCTTAGTGCGCTAAATCAAATTCCAGACATGTCTGGTTTAGAGGTGCATGGTATTGGCGGTCCCCGCATGCAGGCTGAAGGCATGCGCTCTAATTGGCCCATGGAAACCTTAAGTGTGCGAGGTTATGTTGAAGCTATTAAGCAGCTTCCAGCCATTCTGAAGCTGCGTAAAGAGCTGATTCAAAATCTACTCAATGAAGGTCGCCCAGATGTTTATTTGGGAATTGATGCGCCAGATTTTAATTTGGGTGTCGAGTTGCAATTACGTAAAGCAGGTATCCCAACTTTGCATTTGGTCTCACCTTCTATTTGGGCATGGAGAGCAGGGCGCATCAAGAAAATTTCCCAAGCAGTGGAACGCATGCTTTGCATCTTCCCTTTTGAGACTGAAATTTATGACAAAGCTGGTGTGGCATCTACTTATGTGGGGCATCCCTTGGCCAGCGAAATTCCACTTGAGCCAAATATTCAGCAAGCGCGAGAAAAGATAAGCGAACACCTGAATTTACAGGCAGAATCCCTTGACGGTCTCGTTATTGCAGTGCTCCCTGGAAGCCGTGGATCAGAGATTGAGCTCATAGCCCCCGTCTTTTTTGAAACGATGCAGTTATTAGCCAAGAGATTAAAGGGGCAGAGGCTCAACTTTTTAATTCCGGTGGCAACACCACAATTACGCGAGCCTCTTGAGCAACTTTTACTCAAGACAAAAAACAGCAATCCAGATATTCAGATTCATCTGCTAGATGGCATGGCCGATGAAGTGCTAGAAGCTTCAGACGTAGTGTTGATTGCAAGCGGCACAGCTACCTTACAAGCGGCTTTGTGGAAAAAGCCGATGGTGATTTCTTATAAGGTGCCTTGGTTAACTGCGCAGATCATGAAGCGCCAAGGCTATATGCCTTATGTAGGTCTACCAAACATCTTGTGCGGCGAATTTATTGTTCCTGAGTTTCTGCAAGATGATGCCACTCCAGAAAAACTAGCTCATGCCGTACAGGCTTGGTTAGAGCATCCAGCTAAAGTTGCTAAGCTCAAAGAACGCTTTGCCCAGATGCATGAAACTTTGCGTCGTCCTACGGGTTTATTAGTTGCGCAAGCGATAGCACAAACTATTGCCAATCAACGCAAGAACAAAACAAGCATATGAGTCTGATTTGGATCTGCGGCGTAGATGAAGCAGGGCGAGGACCATTAGTTGGTGCGGTGGTTGCTGGTGCCGTAGTGCTCGATCCCAGTAATCCAATTGAAGGTTTAAAAGATTCTAAGAAATTAACTGCTATTCGTCGTGAATATCTCTATGAGCAGATCATGGAAAAGGCAAAGGCTTGGGGTGTTGGTGAAGCCAGTCCAGCCGAGATTGATGAGATTAACATTTTGCAGGCCACGATGCTGGCAATGCGCAGGGCAATCGAAGATCTAACCACTCGCTTAGGCGCTTGGCCTGATAAAGCGTTGATCGATGGCAATCGTTGCCCAGAGTTGCCAATTGCTGCAGAAGCAATTGTTAAGGGTGATGCTAAGGAGCCTGCAATATCTGCGGCATCGATAGTCGCCAAAGTTACTCGTGATCGACAGATGCAAATATTGCATGAGCGTCATCCAGAATATGGATTTGCACAACATATGGGTTATCCAACGGAAGCCCATTTTGCTGCACTTAAACAATATGGCACATGCGATCAACACAGAAGAAGTTTTTCACCAGTGCGCAAAGTTCTCGAAAATCAAAACCATTAAGTCATGAACTTCGATCTCATCACCTCCAAAGAGAATCCGCTATTTAAGGAGATTCGCAACCTACAGGCCACCGGATCTAAAGGGCAGAAGGCTAGGCTCGCTAGCGGCCAAGCATTATTGGAAGGCATTCATCTAGTTCAAACTTGGGTGGGTGATCCTGCTTTAAGAGCTCTCCTCACATCAGAAGTCGGTCTCAAGAATGTAGAGATCGCACAAGCCGTCTACGAACATCTCGAGATCTGTCCAGAGGCCAAGGTATTCCAGTTAGATAGCGCACTCTGGGACTTGCTTTCTGATTTGGTGAATGCGCCACATATTGCAGGCTTACTCGATCTTCCTAGACCCACGCTCACAACACCTCAATCCATTGCAACCTTTAATGGCGATGTGGTGATATTGGATCGAGTACAAGATGCGGGTAACGTAGGCTCTATTCTGCGCAGTGCAGCAGCCGCAGGCTTTACCCAAGTGATTGCTTTATCAGGCTGCGCCCATCTATGGTCTACAAAAGTATTGCGTGCTGGTATGGGCGCTCACAAACTTCTAGATTTATATGAGGGCTGGTCTAACCAACAATTACTGAGTGCCGTGACTGCACCTTTATTGGCGGCTACAGCAGATGCAGAGCAAGACCTTTATTCCCTTAAAAAAGATTTACTCCACCCAGTTGCTTGGGTGATGGGTAGCGAAGGGCAGGGAGTGTCTGAAGACCTTCTGGCTCAAGCCAAGGGGGTATCAATCCCGATTGATCCAAGAGTGGAATCTCTCAATGTATCCACTGCAGCAGCAGTGTGCCTATTTGAGACCCTGCGGATGAGGCGCGGTTAATTAACATTCTTTTCTCGATAGTCCGCTATCGGCTAGTAGGAGACCTTCTATTTTTGTTAATCAATAAGTCATGACTATCTTCAGGAGATTGAATGGACAAGCTTAAGAAGCGAGTTTAAATACCCCAATCATTCTTCCTGTTTCGATTCATCATCAAAGACATCCTTCATGATTAAAAGTGCATTGGTCGCCGCCGGGAATCCGCAGTAAGCAGTCATTTGCGTGATCACTTCAGCAACCTCAGGGCGTGAAGCACCACATCGAAGTGCAGCCCTTATATGAAGTTTTAATTGTGGCAAGGCGAAACCTTGAACCGTCAGAGCTGCAATAGTACATAACTCTCTAGTTTTTAAGTCGAGTATATTTCTGGAGTACAGCTCACCAAAAGGAAAGGCAACATTGACCCATGCAAACTCCTCGGAAATGGACTTAAGTTGCCTAATGTATTCATCCGCCGAAGATCCAAGCTGCTTATGCAACTCTTCCATACCTTTTTGGTAGAGGGCAGATTTCTCGCTCTCTTCTAATATTGGTTTGCTGTTCATCATATTTCCCATTATAGAAAACTAATTTTTCAGTATTGTTTGGTGGCGAGTTACTTAGCTTTGGAGAGTCTGAAAGAGGTCGAATAGTGCCCAATTGCTCAAATTGATACAGGCGACTCAAATCGGCCAATTTCAGACATTCATGAAGTTGGGTTTATTGCTTTTAGAGGCCTCAAATCGGCAAATTTCGGTGCAATGGGCTAATTTGGCTTCAGTTCAGGACTCTCATTACTGCTGAAAGAGGGAGGGGTTCTACCTAGTCAAGAAATTTTTGCGAAACTCCACGATGCGAGAGTGGCAATTATGTCATCTTCAACGGTGCCCCAAAATGATTTCATTTAAATTTATTTGCCCCAATATTAGGCTAACTTTAGTAATTGGCTTGCTGATGCTAGCTCTAATGCATGGAGCGCATGCAAGTTGCCCGAGTACAGGAACAATTAGTTCAAGTTGTACCGATCTTAACTGGAGTTCTGGGAATGTGACAATTAACACCGGCGTTTCAGTGACGTCTACTAGTAATTTTCCAATTATCGTCACTGGCGGTGGCTCTTTAGGTACGCTTACTAATAATGGCTCAGTAAGTGGGTATGGTACCTTTTATACCTATGGCGGTGCGAATATTACGGCCATTACCAACAATGGAACAATGACAGGCTCACAATTTGAGATATATAACTATTCTGGACCAATTGGAACTTTTACCAATAATGGTACGTTGAATGGTGGATATGAAAATATTTATTTCTATGACTCGGTGGGTACTTTTGTAAATAATGGCACTATTAGCGGGGCAAGCCAATACGGCATATTCAATTATGGAACTATTGGAAGCTTTACTAATAGCTTAACCATTAATAGCGGTGCTCATGCCATTGATAACCTCGGCACCATTTCATCCTTCGCTAATACTGGTGCAATTACTGGCACATCAGATGCAATCAATAACAGCGGCACTATTAGTAACATCTCTAATAGTGGGGCTTCAGCTATCATCACCGGCGGAATAGTTAATAACTCTTCGGGAATAATTGGCGGCGCATCTCAAGCTTACGGTATTAGCAATACTGCGGGCGGTTCAATTGATTCAATTATTAACAATGGAACAATTAGCGGAAACTCTAGCGCTATTTATAGTAGCGGAACCATTGGATCTTTGGTGAATAACAGTGGGGGCGTAATTTCTGGGGTTGGTGCGGGAAGTTATGGTTTAAATATCTCAGGAAGCTTTAATAGTGTTGTTAACTATGGAAGCATTTCGGGGGAGGCCGGTTCTATATTGACATCTGGCACAGGTGGTAGTCGTAATATTAGCAACTATGGATCTCTAACTGGCAACGTAGTTCTGGGAAATGCTGTATCAATTAGCAACTATGGATCTCTCGCTGGTAATGTGGTTCTAGAAAATGATGCATCATTAACGGTTCTCGGAAACTCTAGTACCGTTAATGGCAATGTAGATGGAAGCTACTCTGGTGGTGGGGTCGTTAATATTGGTGATGGAACAACGGCCACCACATCAACTTCTTATGGACATTTCGGCTCCAACCATGCTTTATCTGCCTTTAATGTAAATTCTGGCGCTCAATTTATCCTATCCAATGACAATAGTATTGCTGCGAATGGTATTTCTGTTGATGGAATTTTGGCTGCTAGCGGCGCTTTAACTGGCGATGTAGTGCTGGGGAATTCAGGAACATTAACCCTTCTCGGAAACTCTAATGCGGTTAATGGCAATGTAGATGGAAGCAGTGCTGGTAGAGGGGTCGTCAATATTGGTGATGGAACAACGGCCACCACATCAACTTCTTCTGGAAATTATGGGGCAACCAATCGCCTATCCGCCTTTAATGTAAATTCTGGCGCTCAATTTACTTTATCCAATGGCAATAGTATTGCTGCGAATGGTATTTCTGTTGGTGGAATTTTGGCTGCTAGAGGTGCTTTGACTGGCGATGTAGTGCTGGGGAATTCAGGAACATTAACCCTTCTCGGAAACTCTAATGCGGTTAATGGCAATGTAGATGGAAGCAGTGCTGGTAGAGGGGTCGTCAATATTGGTGATGGAACAACCTCCACCACATCAACTTCTTCTGGAAATTATGGGGCAACCAATCGCCTATCCGCCTTTAATGTAAATTCTGGCGCTCAATTTATCCTATCCAATGGCAATAGTATTGCTGCGAATGGTATTACGATTAACTCTGGTGCTTCATTATATTTATTGGGCGCTCCTAGTCTTAGTGTTGCTAATGGAATTATTAATAGCGGAACGCTCAGTTTTTCTGGGGCGTCTAGCGGTACATCGATTCAGTCGCTATCTGGAGCGGGCGCCACTAATTTAGGATCACAAGCACTGTCCATCTCTAATGCTACAGGCAATCTTTATGGGGTAGTGAGTGGTAACGGTAGTCTCAATATCACCGGCGGCGCTCAAACCCTTTCTGGTAACAATACATTTACTGGTGGCGTACAAGTGCAGTCTGGCGCAGCACTATCGATTCCTGCGGCTAGCGTACTTGGCTCAGGTGCTTTATCGTTAATTGGTAGTAGCACTACACCAGCCACTTTAAATGTTACCGGTACTACTACGATCGCTAATGCGATTACTGTAGCTGGTGACCCAGTCTTTAATATCACCACAGGCACTACAACTACCGTTTCTTCACCCATTACCAATGGTGGTGTTGCAGGTGATGTAGTGGTTGCTGGCGGAGGTACATTAAACCTCACGGCGGCTAATACCTATACAGGTTTAACTAATATTGCTGCGGGCTCTACGATGGCTTTAACCGGTAATGGCTCAATTACGCCATCCGTCTCAGTGACCAACAACGGCACACTCAATGTCGCCAGTAAGACGGGCAATGTGGCATTAGGTGGATCGTTTACCCAAACTTCAAGTGGTGGCTTGGTGATGGGCTTTAGTCCAACATCCAATCAACGGGTCACGGTTGCTGGAGCAGCTGCTTTAGCAGGTTCTTTGAACCTAGTTGCTAGTAGCGGCGCTTACTCAGCAGGTAAATACACTTTACTGACTGCTAATGGCGTGACGGGAACCTTTGGAACCTTTAGCTCTAATTTAAATAGCTACACCAGTATGAGTTACTTATTAAGCTATGACGCCAATGATGTGTACTTAAATCTATTCACCAATGGCCCCTCAGCTGCTAATACTCAGAGTTCTTTAGTCAATGCCTCACAAGCATTACAAAGCACCTATACCTTGCAGAACTCAGTCTTAGTTAATAGCTTCTCCTATGACTGCACTGAGTTTGGGGCTAACGGTATTTGTATTAGTGCTGGCGGTCGCAATACTGCTGTGTCCGCCGCTAATGGATTAAACAACACCAGCGGTTTACTCATCGCCGCCTATCGCCCACACCAAAACTATCGTGTTGGCGCTTATGTTGACCAGAATCTCTCAGTGAATAATGCAGGAAGTACCGTTAATCTTGGCAACAACACCCCAGTCATTGGTGTGTTTGGTGCTTGGAATCAAAACTTAGATGGCACCGGCACAGAAGTTAAAGTCGTTGCTGCTTATGGTCAAAAAAACACTACGATTAATCGCTCTGTTGTCGGTACAGGTGATACCGCTTCTGAAGCAGGTTCTGGCTCATCTAAGTTGAATAGCCAAGGCGCACAAGTAACAGCAAAGTATGGCTTTGCTGTTCTGCCTGAAGTGATTCTGTCTCCCTATACTGGTATCCGTTACAGCCAGAATAATATGGGTGGCTATACCGAAGGCACCTCAAGCACCGTTACAGCTCCATTAACCTACAGTGCACTTAACACCAATGCGACAACTGCTTTAGCTGGGCTAGGGGCGTCGTATCACTTCATTCCAAAAGCCATGGTATTTGCTAGTGCTGGTGTAGAAACTGACACCAATACCGCTAACGGAACTTACTCTGCTACTGGTGTTACCGGCCTAACTCCGATTAACTTCAACGCCAATCCAGTCAAGACTCGTCCAACAGCAACCTTAGGTGCTTACTATGATGTTGAGAAGAATCAACGCGTAGGCGTTACGGGAATCTATCGTCAAGAGCCCTATCAAGGCGTATCAACCACTTCAGTGATGGCGACTTATATGATTGGTTTATAGGTAATACATTGGCTTTAAACAAGAACCTGCTTGATGGATTAAGCAGGTTTTTTGTTATCTGTGACTGTCTCAAATGGGTCGATAGGAGTCATTCAAAGACCAACGGATCGTTGGTCCGCTGCTCTGGAGTGCCGAATGACCGTTATCGGCCAATAAGAGGCGGTAGTGCCACCTCTTTTTTACTTCACGGGTAGCGATAATTTATTTAAGATCCCGCAGTGTGCTGAGTCCTGATTCGCATGACATTGTTTTCTGAGCAGCTTTAATTGTCGTTCAAGTTGGCGTAGCTCATTAATTCGATTGCTTACACCTTCAATATGGGCATCAAGCAATTCATTTACTGCATCACAGTTTTCATCGGGCAAATCTTTTAAGCGAAGTAATTGACGAATTTCACTTAAGGTCATGTCCAGCGAGCGGCAGTGGCGAATAAATGTAAGGCGTTGCAGGTGCTGATCCCGGTAGATTCGGAAGTTACCCTCAGATCGAGCCGGTTTTGCTAACAAACCCTCTTGCTCATAAAACCGAATAGTTTCCACTTGAGTGCCTGTGGCTGTTGCTAGTTCACCAATTCTCATTTGACCTCCAAGTTTTTACATTTTTATTCTAATCCCTTGACTCTATAGTTACTATAGGTTGTTAAATGTTCTATGTCTTCATCATTTAGGTTTCCGCTATGAGCGAATGCAATACCTCCTGTAGTTGTTCTGCATCAACTCCTGTGACAAAGGCTTCTGAGATGCCGAGCAAGAATAAGGCCATCTATCGCATTGAAAATATGGACTGTCCAACTGAAGAGGCGCTTATTCGCAAAAAGCTAGCGAGTGTAAGCGGCATTGAGTTGCTGGACTTTAACTTAATGCAAAGGATGCTCACGGTTGGTCACAATCTCAACTCACTTGACGCTATCGAGTCCGCTTTGGGTTCAATTGGAATGCAGGCGGTGCTACAAAGTGGTGAGACTTCTACAAAGGACAGCTCGATTGAGCCTATACCTAAAACAAATTGGTGGCCATTGGCTGTTGCAGGTATCACTGCAACCTTGGCTGAAATCATGGAATTGCTGCAACTTGGTAATCAGTGGATTGTCATTGCTCTAGTAATCGCCTCAATTGCTTCAGGGGGCCTTACCACTTATAAAAAGGGCTGGATTGCATTAAAGAATAGCAATCTCAACATCAATGCCTTAATGTCAATTGCAGTCACAGGCGCGATGGCGATTGGAAGTTGGCCAGAAGCCGCCATGGTGATGTTCTTATTTACTCTAGCTGAAGTAATTGAAGCCAAGTCATTAGATCGTGCTCGTAATGCGATTCGTGGCTTATTAGACCTCACCCCTGAAACCGCAACCGTTCAGCAAGCCGATGGCTCTTGGGCGCTAACGGATGTAAAGGCTATCGCTTTAGGTGCTTTAGTTCGAGTGCGTCCTGGAGAGCGAATAGCTTTAGACGGCATATTAATAAGTGGTAACTCGGCAGTAAATCAAGCGCCAATTACGGGTGAGAGCCTACCCGTCGATAAGATAGTTGGCGATGAGGTATTTGCAGGAACGATCAATGAGACGGGATCATTCGAATACAAAGTTACTGCAGAAGCGACTCATTCAACGCTAGCTCGAATTATTCATGCAGTAGAAGCAGCGCAAGGAAGTCGTGCGCCCACCCAGCGTTTTGTTGATCAATTCGCCAAGATCTATACGCCAGCTGTTTTTTTGCTTGCGGTGTTAGTCGCTGTTTTGCCTCCATTGTTAATGGCGCAGTCATGGCAGGAATGGATCTATAAAGCATTAGTCATGTTAGTGATTGCCTGCCCTTGTGCTTTGGTGATCTCAACACCTGTAACGATTGTGAGTGGCTTAGCAGCCGCTGCAAGAAAAGGCATCTTAATTAAAGGAGGTGCTTTTTTAGAAGCAGGCCGGAGCATGAAGGTCTTGGCAGTAGATAAGACAGGGACCCTCACCTACGGGAAGCCTGCACAAACGGACTTTTTTGCATTAAGTGGCAATGACAAGCATATTCACGAAATTGCCATCAGTCTTGCAGCACGATCTGATCATCCCGTATCTCTAGCAATTGCCCATGCTAATCAAGAGCAAAAGAATGATTTAAAGACTGTAGATAGCTTTGAGGCGATTCTGGGTCGCGGTGTCAAAGGCGTTATTGAGGGTAATTTGTATTACCTTGGCAATCATCGACTGATTGAAGAATTGAGTTTGTGCTCTGATGATATTGAGAATCGTTTATTACCACTAGAGCAGCAAGGCAAAACGGCCGTATTGCTTACCAACCAAACAGAGGTTTTAGCCATTATTGCGGTAGCCGATACTGTTAGAGAAACAAGCAAGCAGGCTATTGATGAGCTTCACCAATTAGGTGTGACTACCATCATGCTCACTGGTGACAATGAGCATACCGCCAAGGCAATAGGTAAGCAGGTGGGTGTCGATGAGATTTTGGGTAATTTATTGCCTGAAGATAAGCTCAAAATAATTGACAGTCGCCTAAAAAAGGATCCCAATGTAAAGGTAGGCATGGTTGGAGATGGCATTAATGATGCCCCTGCTTTAGCAAGAGCAAGTATTGGATTTGCGATGGGGGCGGCTGGAACCGATACTGCGATAGAGACTGCTGATGTTGCGCTAATGGATGATGATTTACGCAAGATTGCTACCTTTATTCGGCTATCCAAATCAACCGCTCTAATTCTGACTCAAAACATTGTTCTTGCTCTAGGCATTAAGGCTATCTTCCTTGTGCTTACCTTTACAGGGCAAGCCACGATGTGGATGGCGGTATTTGCGGATATGGGTGCGAGCTTGCTAGTAGTGGCAAATGGATTGCGGTTATTAAGAAGCTAGGTGTTAGTTCATATCAAGCAGTTAACTCAAGGATTACTAAAATGAAAAAGCTAGGATGGGTTGCGATTTTAAGTTTAGGTGTTTTACTAAGTGCGCCCGTTTTGGCGCAAACAGCAGGGGCGGGCACTAAGGCCTCACAGACACAACAAAAAAATGTTGATGTAGCGGAGTTTGATAAGCAAGCCGCTCAAATTCAAGAGAACTTTAAAAAGATGCAACAGCAGATGGATCAGATCCGTGCAACTCAAGATCCGCAAGAAAGGCAAAAGCTGATGCAGGCTCACTGGAGCACAATGCAGGGCAACATGAATATGATGCAAGGCATGTGGGGTTCGGGAATGATGGGTTGTTGTGGTGGTAACGGCGGCATGATGGGTGGACACATGATGGGTCCAATGATGGGTTGGAATGGTATGGGCCCCTATTACTCTAAATTAACACCTGAGCAGTTAAAGCAACGCCAATACATGATGGATCAATACATGGGTATGCAGCAGAACATGATGAACCAAATGATGCAGCAGAACTATATGTGGATGGATCGGTCAAGGTAGTAACACACTAGGGGGATGAGTTACTAGACTTGTCCTCCAAGGTCTCCCTTGGGTCGAAAGCAGACATTGAAAAATACTATTTCACCCTAGTATCGTTTTATCCGATTTGATTGCTTGTAATACTGTTGTAGCAATTTCCTCAATGGATTTGCTTGTAGTGAGCACCCAAGGAATAGATTGTTTTTTCATCATCGCCGTCGCTTCGTTAATTTCATAACGGCAGTTTTCGAGCTTGGCGTAGTTACTACCAGGTCTGCGCTCATTACGAATCTCTGAGAGTCGTTCAGCATCAATCATTAAGCCAAAGATTTTTTGACGGTAAGGCACCAGATCTTTTGGGAGCTGTCCTCGTTCAAAGTCTTCTGGAATGAGTGGGTAGTTAGCTGCTTTGAGCCCATACTGCATAGCCAGGTAAAGACTGGTTGGCGTCTTGCCAACCCGGGAGATGCCAATCAGAATGACATCGGCTTCAGCCAGGTTTTGATTGGATTGACCATCATCATGGGCCAAGGAATAGTTAATGGCCTCAATCCGGTTCTTATAGGCCTCGGTATCGGCATTATGGTGAAGGCGGTTCATGGCATGGGTGGATTTCATGCCTAAAGCCTCCTCTAGAGGGGCTACGAAGGTCTGAAACATGTCCAAAATAAGGCCATTTGCCTTGGCCACGATTGCATTGAGCTCGGAGTTCACCAAAGTGGTGAAAACGATGGGTTGCACCCCATATTTAGTAGCCGCTTGATTGACGCTGCTAACGGCATCGTAGGCCTTATCGACGCTATCCACAAAAGGCACTCGAATATGCTTAAAAGTAGCCTCAAATTGGGCCAAAATCGACTGGCTGAAGTTCTCGGCAGTAATGCCGGTGCCGTCAGAGACAATAAAAACAATGCGGGTTTCGTTGGACATGGATTTGGCTTAAAAGTCAGGGTCAGCACTACAATAGAGTCATATTAAAGCACGCCCCCTTTAGGGTGGCCGCTACACCAGTTTCCTTATCTTTTGAGAGTATTTTATGTCCAACCAACAGCAACAAAATAGCAGTATGGCTGATGCCTACGTTTTGCCTTTTGAACAACTCCGCATGACTGATGTTGAATCGGTTGGTGGTAAGAATGCGTCATTAGGAGAGATGATTTCTCAGTTGGCGTCTACTGGGGTTCGTGTTCCTACGGGTTTTGCAACGACTTCGTTAGCATTCCGTGACTTTCTAAAGCACAACAATTTGACTGAGCGCATTCAACAGCGCTTGGAAGGCTTGAATATTGATGATGTGCGCGCATTGGCGCAAGCTGGTGCAGAAATTCGTAGCTGGATTGAGACAGCGCCATTTCAACCAAAGTTGGACGAAGAAATTCGTAAAGCATTTTCTGTATTGGATGACTCTGGTAAAGGTTCATTTGCGGTACGTTCATCAGCTACTGCCGAAGACTTGCCAGATGCTTCTTTTGCTGGTCAGCAAGAAACCTTTTTGAACGTCGAAGGTATTGATGATGTTCTAAAGAAGATTCGTGAAGTATTTGCTTCTTTGTATAACGATCGCGCGATCTCCTACCGTGTTCATAAGGGCTTTGCCCACGCTGAAGTAGCCTTATCTGCTGGTATTCAACGCATGGTTCGTTCTGACTTGGGCGCTGCTGGCGTGATGTTTACTCTGGACACCGAGTCAGGATTTGAGGATGTAGTTTTTATTACCTCAAGCTATGGCTTGGGCGAGACCGTTGTACAGGGCGCAGTAAATCCAGACGAGTTTTATGTTTTTAAAACCACTTTGGCTCAAGATAAGAAGGCAATCATTCGCCGCTCCTTAGGCTCTAAGTTGATTCAGATGCAATTTGCCCCTAAAGGCTCTGCAGAAAAAGTACAAACTGTTGATGTCACTCCAGAAAAGCGTAACCGCTTCTCTTTGGAGGATGTGGATATCACTGAGTTGGCTAAGTACGCAGTGATCATTGAGAAACACTACGGTCGTCCAATGGACATCGAGTGGGGTAAAGATGGTCAAGATGGCCGTATCTATATCTTGCAAGCGCGCCCTGAGACTGTAAAGAGTCAAGCTGCTGGTCAAGTGGAGATGCGCTACAAATTAAAAGGTAGCTCAAAGGTATTGGCAAAAGGTCGTGCGATTGGTCAAAAGATTGGCGCAGGTCCAGTACGCATTATTCGTGACCCAAGCGAGATGGATCGTGTTCAGCCAGGAGATGTCTTGGTTGCCGATATGACTGACCCGAACTGGGAACCAGTCATGAAGCGTGCTTCAGCGATTGTGACTAATCGTGGTGGACGCACATGTCACGCAGCGATCATTGCCCGTGAATTAGGCGTACCTGCGGTTGTTGGTTGCGGTGATGCCACTGAGCACTTGCAAGACGGCATGATGGTGACGGTTTCTTGTGCTGAAGGTGACGAAGGCCATATTTATGATGGCTTGATCGAAACCGAAGTGACTGAAGTATCTCGTGGCGTATTGCCAGAGATTCCAGTGAAGATCACCATGAATATCGGCAATCCTCAGTTGGCATTTGATTTCTGCCAGATCCCGAATGCTGGTGTTGGCTTGGCTCGCCTTGAGTTCATTATTAACAACTACATTGGTGTGCATCCACGTGCTGTATTGGAATATCCAAATATTGACCCTGACCTCAAGCGTGCAGTTGAGAGTGTTGCTCGTGGCTATGCAAGCCCACGTCAGTTTTACGAAGACAAGCTGGTTGAGGGTGTAGCAACTATTGCTGCTGCTTTCTATCCAAAGCCAGTGATTGTTCGTTTGTCAGACTTCAAGTCCAATGAATATAAGAAGTTAATTGGCGGATCGCGTTACGAGCCTGATGAAGAGAATCCAATGTTGGGATTCCGTGGTGCGTCACGTTACGTTTCTGAAGACTTTGGCGAAGCCTTTGCTCTCGAGTGCGCAGCAATGAAGCGTGTTCGTGAAGATATGGGCTTGGATAACGTAGAAATCATGGTTCCGTTTGTACGTACTATCAATCAGGCTAAGCGCGTGATCGACATGATGGAGAAGTTTGGCCTGAAGCGTGGTGTGAATGGTTTGCGTCTCATCATGATGTGTGAGATCCCATCTAATGCGATTTTGGCTGATCAGTTCCTGGAGTACTTTGATGGTTTCTCAATCGGCTCAAACGATATGACTCAATTAACATTGGGTCTAGATCGTGACTCCGGTATGGAATTGTTGGCTATCGACTTTGATGAGCGTGATCCAGCGGTAGAGTTCATGATTGCTCGTTCAATTGATGCTTGCCGTAAGCAAAACAAATATGTTGGTATTTGCGGTCAAGGTCCTTCAGATCACCCAGACTTTGCCCGTTGGTTGGTTGAAAAGGGAATTACCTCAATCTCATTAAATCCAGATAGCGTAGTGGCTACTTGGGAGATGTTGGGTAAGAATTTAAAAGCCTAAACCAAAGCAGATAGCGTTAACGCAAAAGGCCTAGATTTTTTCTAGGCCTTTTTGTTTGTAAATGCATCCAACACTTCATTAATGGAGGATTATTTTCTCTTTGCAGCCACCCTCTTCGGCGCCACTTTCTTTGCCATCTTCTTTACGGGGGTAGCCTTAGTTGTTCTTGTGGCCTTTTGAGCTCTCGCCTTAGATGGTGGATGATTGATAGGAACAATCCCCATTTTTTTAGCAGGAGTGGAGATATCACTCGATTTATGAGCGCCGCTCCAACTGGGTTCCGCTATGGAGTTAAAAGCCTCGCGTAGTTTCTCGCCCCAGGCTTGATGGATCATTGCGAAATAGGGGTTTGCATCATCTAGAGTCACGAGCTTCGTGGCTTTCAGAGAATTTATTTCGTAAACCAACATATCCAGAGGTAGTCCAACCGAAATATTACTTTTCAAGGTGGAGTCCATGGAGATGAGGGCGCACTTAGTTGCCAGATTAAGCGGTGTATTGAAATTGAGTACTCGGTCTAAGATGGGCTTGCCGTACTTAGATTCACCAATCTGGAAATAGCAAGTCTCGGGTGTAGCCTCAATAAAGTTCCCAGCCGAATAAATATTAAATAGGCGCGGTTTCTCACCTTTTACTTGACCACCAAAAATCATATTGCAGTTAAATTCAAGGCCCGATTTTTCAAGTGCGGCATGATCACGTTCATACACTTGTTTAATAGCATCACCCACAACAACAGCAGCTTCATAGGAGTTTTTGGCTGTCCAGAGGTTCTTGCCCTTAAAAAGCTGTCCTTGCAGCAGGATTTCTTTAACGGATTGGGTAATGGCGAGATTGCCCGCACTCATTAAGGTAAAGAAGCGATCCTTGTTTTGAAACAAGGTCATCTTTCTAAAGGTGCCGATTTGGTCGACGCCAGCATTTGTCCGGGTATCGGATAAGAAAACAAGACCATCTTTTAGGCAAAGCCCAACGCAATACGTCATACACAGACCCTCTTCATTATTTCCTGGGATTATCTCTTAAATATCCCAGAGGGTTGCTATAGCAGCTGTTGAATCGAAATGTTAGCGCTGAGTTCTTCTCCACCACCGCCAGAGCGGACCCCTTTAACAGGCGCGGCGGAATAATAATCTCGACCAATAGCAAGGCGAATATGACGTGAGTCAACTAAGCAGGCGTGGGTGATATCTACGCCGGTCCAGATGCCTTTATCGATATCGCTACAAAAGTCAATCCAAGCATGGCTAGCAAGATTTGGAGATTCTTCTGCAAAGAAATAACCACTGACATATCGAGCGGGAATTCCAGAGGCGCGACAGAGACTTAACATAATGTGGGCATGATCTTGGCAAACACCAGATTTCATGGCGAAGGATTGAGCTGCAGTAGTGGCAAAGTTCGTTTGGCCAGGAGAATACACAATCAAGCCTTGAACTGCCTCAGCAAGTTTAAGTATTTGATCAACTGAATTTTTCTTTGGAATGCCATAAGAGAAATATTCCAACATTTCGTCTGTAGGCTCAGTCAGATTGGTTTGTTGCAGTAAGTAGTAAGGCGAAACTGCTTTAGCATCATCTAAAAACTCATATGCATCTTGTGTATGCACTTCACCTTCAGCCTCAATCATCATTGAGGTGTAAGGGCTCTCCTGCACGAATACACTGCAAAGATTGCCAAAAGTATCTATAGAGCTAGATGCTTTAATTGGCGTGCTAATTCTCCATTTGTCGACTTGTTGGCCAGCGAGAGTAGGAGGCGTCAAGCGCAACTCTTGTATGGAATAACGCACCGGTGTTTCATAGCGATATTCCGTGCGATGGCGAATTTTAAGATGCATATAGTCTTTGTGATTTCTTAGGCAACAGCCAGTGGAATGAGATAAGCATTGCTAAACTCATCGGCTATGAAGTTAATGCGCTCTAAGAAAGCCTCAATAAATTCTTCCAGGCCTTGCTCAAATACCTCATCAATATCAGAGTAATCCAAACTTGCCTTGAGCTTTCCAAGCAAACGTTCAATTTCTTTGGATTGCTGATTCTTAACTTCGGAAATGAGGGGGATTAATTCATTGACGCAGGATACCAAGGAGCGAGGCATCTGTTTATTGAAGATGAGTAGTTGTGCGACTTGTTTTGGTGTGACTTGATCAGAATAAATTTGACGATAGATCTCAAATGCTGAGACGGAGCGCAGTAACGCCGCCCAGTGATAGAAGTCAAAGAATTCACCGTCTGTACCATCTTCCGAGGATTTCTTGGCGCCAAGAACTCTCAGGGCTGCTGGGTCCTCATACTTAGTTTCCAAAATACGTGCGGTGTTGTCGGCGCGTTCTAGCAGGGTTCCCACATTGATAAAGTAAAAGGCCTCATTCTTCAGCATCGTGCCGTATAGAACACCCCTAAAGAGGTGGCAGCGGTGCTTGACCCACTCCAAAAGGCGACTAGGATCAGCTTGATGTCTTGCCTCTAGGATGCGCTGCAGCTCAAGCCACGTAGTGTTTTGGGTTTCCCAAACCTCGGAAGTAATCTTGCCGCGGATAACGCGTGCGTTCTCACGCGCTGCAAAAAGGCAAGAAACGATACTAGAGGGATTACTGGTCTCATAAATCATGAAGTCCAAAACATTCTCACGATTAACGACATCATATTTGCTGAGGAAGGCTTCTTCCAACTTAGAAATAGTGAGTAATTTTTTCCAACTCTGCTCTAAAAACTCTGCAGGCTGTGGAAGTAGTGAGGTTTGATGGTTTACATCGAGCATGCGGGCAGTATTCTCTGCGCGCTCGGTGTAACGGGCCATCCAATAAAGACAATCAGCGGTACGACTCAACATATTTTCTTATTCCCCATACTCTTCATTCACTCTTCTAATACCCAGGTATCTTTAGTTCCGCCACCTTGGGAGGAGTTCACTACTAAAGAGCCTTCTTTGAGTGCAACCCTAGTCAATCCACCAGGAACCATCTTGATAGTTTTGCCTGAGAGAACAAAGGGTCTTAAGTCGATATGTCTTGGAGCAACGCCTGATTCAACAAAGGTAGGGCAGGTGGATAGTGCCAATGTAGGTTGCGCAATATATTTATCTGGATTAGCGATGAGATGAGTTCTAAATTCTTCAATCTCTGCTTTGGTTGATGCCGGACCAACTAACATGCCATATCCACCGGCACCATGGGTCAGCTTCACCACCAACTTATCCAGATTGGCTAATGTATAAGCTAAGTCATCTGCCTTACGGCACTGGAAAGTGGGAACGTTATTAAGAATCGGTTTCTCACCAAGATAAAACTCGATCATCTCGGGTACATATGGGTAGATAGATTTGTCATCAGCAATACCAGTGCCAATTGCATTTGCCAGTGTCACGTTACCAGCGCGGTGTGCAGATAAGAGTCCTGCAACACCCAGGGTGGAGTCAGAGCGAAATGCCAACGGATCCAAGAAGTCATCATCAACGCGGCGATAGATTACATCAACGCGCTCAGGCCCTTGAGTAGTTCGCATAAAGACTTGTTCATTTTTCACAAATAAGTCTTTACCCTCTACTAACTCAACACCCATCTGCTGCGCGAGGTAGCTGTGCTCAAAGTAAGCGGAGTTATACATGCCTGGAGTCAACACAACAACGTTTGGTTTTTTAACGTCATCCGGTTTAACTGACTTGAGGCATTCCAATAAAAGATCGGGGTAGTGCTCTACAGGAGCAATGCGATATTTTTGAAAGAGGTCAGGGAAGAGTCGCATCATCATCTTGCGGTCTTCAACCATATAAGACACGCCAGACGGAACTCGCAAGTTATCTTCTAAAACGTAGAACTCACCTTCGCCGGCGCGAACGATATCTATTCCAGCAATTTGTGCGTAGATGTCGCGCGGTATGCTGACGTTGCGCATTTCGGGGCGATATTGCGCATTGTTATAAATCTGTTCAGCTGGAACAATGCCTGCCTTAATAATGTCTTCATCGTGATACACGTCGTAGATAAAGCGATTAAGTGCTTTGACTCGTTGGCGTAATCCAGCTTCTAATTGCTCCCACTCTTTGGCAGTAAAGATGCGCGGTACTTGATCGAAAGGAATGGTTCTTTCTGAACCTAGGTCATCTCCATAGACGGCGAAGGTGATGCCCACTCTTCTAAAGATCAGATCTGCTTCAGCGCGTTTGAGACCCATGAGGGTGTCACTTTGCTGCTTCAGCCAGTTGTGAAAGATTTGGTAGTGGGGACGCGCTTTGCCTGCGGCGTCGAGCATTTCGTCAAAAGGCAATTTCATAGTTACCAAACTAATGCCTTTATAAAAGCTGGAATGACTCATTTGAAGCGGCTTGGTGCCGAATTGCACCATAAAGGTGCATAAATGCTCAAATATTCGCTCCTAAGGGTAGTCTACCCCAGTTTTTCTGGGATTAAGCGTTTAAATCGCCTCTGGCAATGCGACCTTTTTGGACTTCCCACTCACGTTCTTTAGTGGCTGCGCGTTTGTCATGTTGCTTTTTGCCTCTGGCTAGACCAATCTCACACTTCACATTTCCTTTGGAGAAATGTAGGTTGAGCGGTACCAGGGTGTAGCCCTTTTGCTCTACTTTGCCGATGAGTTTTTTAATTTCGATAGCATTGAGCAGGAGCTTTCTAGTGCGGGTGCTATCGGGAACGATATGGGTGGAGGCTGAGAGTAGGGGGGTGATATGGCAGCCGATCAAAAATAGCTCCGCCTTGCGAATGACGACATACGCTTCTTTGACGTGCACGCGCCCTGCTCGGATGGCTTTCACTTCCCAGCCTTCCAACACAAGCCCTGCCTCAAAGCGCTCCTCGATAAAATAATCAAAGAAGGCTTTTTTGTTATCGACGATACTCATATTTATTTAGCTCTCAAGAACGATTATGGCAGACGTCTACAAGACCGTTTTAATTGGCCAATCAGCCGACCGTATGTACGGCTTAGTGACCGATGTCGCCCGCTATCCTGAGTTCCTGCCTTGGTGTGGTGGGGTAGAAATTTTTGAGCAGACTGAGACCGTGCTCGACGCCAAAATTAATATTCATTTCAAGGGCATTACCCAGTTTTTTCATACTCGAAATGTGAATCACCGCCCTGAAACGATTGATATGGTCTTTGTAGACGGTCCGTTTAAGCACTTCTCTGGGCAGTGGAACTTTATCCCTTTGCGGGAAGATGCTTGTAAGGTGGAGTTCAAGCTGCACTGGGAGTTCAAGAGCGTCATTCTGGACAAGATTATTGGCCCAGTATTTCGACATATAGCCGGCACCTTTGTTGACTGCTTTGTAAAGCGTGCCGAAGACCTCTATGGCTGAGCGCTCGCTTGACCTCATTCTCTGTGATGCCAGGCAGGGTGAGCCAGAACTTAAGGCGTTCAAGCTCCTTCTATCAGCCAAAGAGTCACCTACGATTGGTCTAGCCCTCATTAGAGCTGGAATCGCAGTTGGTCCAGACGACCCTGTTTTAGCCAGAAAAGGCTGCTTCGGGGTCTTTGGTAAGCGCAAGGACTGGGATAGTCCCATTTATCCTGGAGATCGTCTAGAGCTCTATTCCCCGCTATTAATCGACCCTAAGACGGTTCGGCGTAAGAAGGCTAATCAGAACCAGGATGCCAAATTCCAGGCTGCCGCAGCTAAAAGAAAGGCTAGGAGGCTATAATCTGTTTTTGCGACTAGGGGTTTTGCATGCGACTCATTCAAAAAGCACTCACTTTTGACGATGTGCTCCTCGTACCGGCTTATTCATCGGTACTCCCTCGAGATGCCAGCTTGGCAAGTAAGTTAACTCGAGATATTTCACTCAATACACCATTGGTGTCCGCAGCTATGGATACCGTCACTGAAGGTCGTTTGGCAATTGCTATGGCTAGTGAGGGTGGCATTGGTATTGTTCATAAAAACTTAAAGCCTGCTGAGCAAGCGCGTGAGGTGGCTAAAGTGAAGCGATATGAATCTGGTGTTCTGCGTGATCCAATCACGATTAGTCCAGATGTCACTTTGCGTCAAGTGATCCAACTTTCTCGTGAACATGGTTTCTCAGGATTCCCAGTGCTCGTTGGTAAAGAGGTTGTTGGCATTGTTACGAATCGCGATTTGCGTTTCGAAGAAGACTTAGATGCTCCAGTAAAAACCAAGATGACTCCACGTGAGCGTTTGATTACCGTGAAAGAAGGCTGTTCATTGGATGAAGCAAAACGCTTAATGAGCCATCATCGTTTAGAGCGTGTATTGGTTGTCAATGACAAGTTTGAACTGCGTGGCCTCATTACTGTTAAAGACATCCTCAAGGCAACCGAACATCCGAATGCTTGTAAAGATAGCGAAGGTAAGTTGCGCGTTGGCGCAGCAGTAGGTGTTGGTCCTGATAATGATGAGCGTATTGAGTTATTGGTGCGCGCTGGTGTTGATGTGATCGTAGTTGATACAGCTCACGGCCATAGCCAAGGCGTATTGGATCGCGTGAAGTGGGTTAAGAAAAACTATCCACATGTGCAAGTGATTGGCGGCAATATTGCTACTGGTGATGCTGCTAAGGCATTAGCTGATCATGGCGCTGATGGTGTCAAGGTTGGTATTGGCCCTGGCTCAATTTGTACAACACGTATTGTTGCTGGCGTAGGCGTTCCACAAATCACTGCGATTGTGAATGTGGCAACCGCCCTTAAGGGCACTGGCATTCCATTGATTGCTGATGGTGGCATACGTTACTCAGGTGACGTTGCAAAAGCATTAGCTGCTGGCGCCAGTTCAGTCATGATGGGTGGTATGTTCGCTGGAACCGAAGAAGCCCCAGGCGAAGTATTCTTATACCAAGGACGTTCTTACAAGAGCTATCGCGGTATGGGTTCTTTGGGCGCGATGGCGGATGGTTCTGCTGATCGTTACTTCCAAAGCGATATTGTTGCGAATGCAGAGAAGCTAGTGCCAGAAGGTATTGAAGGTCAGGTGCCATACAAAGGTAGCGTATTGGCAATCTTGCATCAGCTCACTGGCGGCATTCGTTCTTCTATGGGCTATCTCGGTTGCAAGACCATTGATGAGCTCCATGAAAAAGCTAACTTCGTAGAAATCACTTCAGCTGGCGTGCGCGAGTCGCATGTTCATGATGTGAAAATCACTAAAGAAGCGCCAAATTACCATATTGATTAACAACTAAAAAAAGCTGAAATAAAGGCTGATCTTTTCGTGCACGACAAAATACTGATTCTCGACTTTGGTTCACAAGTAACTCAACTTATTGCTCGACGTGTGCGCGATGGACGTGTGTATTCAGAGATCCATCCTTACGATTGCGATCCTGAATTCATTCGTAAGTTTGTTCAGGAGCAAGGTGGCAAAGGCATCATTCTTTCTGGCGGTCCAAGTTCGGTAACCGAAGATGGTAGCCCCCGTGCGCCTCAAATCGTTTTTGAGCTTGGTGTTCCTGTTTTAGGAATTTGCTACGGTATGCAAACCATGGCTACTCAGTTGGGTGGTGCAGTTGCCTCTGCAGAGTCCTTAGGTAAAGCGCGTGAGTTTGGTTACTCCGAAGTGCGCGCTCGTGGGCACACAAATTTGCTTAAAGGCATTCAGGACTTCTCCACCAGCGAAGGTCATGGGATTTTGAAGGTGTGGATGAGTCATGGCGACTCAGTCACCTCAATGCCGCCTGCGTTTAAGTTGATGGCCTCTACTGAGTCTTGTCCAATTGCTGGCATGGCGGATGAAGAGCGTCGCTTCTATGCATTTCAGTTTCATCCAGAGGTCACTCATACCATTCAAGGCACTGCAATCATTGAGCGCTTTGTACACGAGATTTGCCAATGCAAACCTGACTGGGTAATGGGTGACTACATTGCAGAAGCAGTTGAGAATATTCGCAAGCAAGTTGGAAATGAAGAAGTCATTCTGGGCTTGTCTGGCGGTGTCGACTCCAGTGTTGCGGCAGCTTTAATTCATCGTGCGATTGGCGATCAATTGACTTGCGTATTTGTAGATCATGGCTTGCTTCGTTTAAATGAAGGCGATATGGTGATGGAAATGTTTGCACGCAATTTGGGTGTGAAGGTTATCCGCGTTGATGCCAAAGAAAAATTCATGGGTGAGTTGGCTGGTGTTGCCGATCCAGAAGCTAAGCGGAAGATCATCGGTAAAGAATTCGTAGAAATTTTCCAGACTGAGTCTGGAAAAATCGAGAATGCTAAGTGGCTTGCCCAGGGAACGATCTACCCTGACGTCATCGAGTCTGCAGGTAAGGGCAAGAAGGGTGCACACACGATCAAGAGTCACCATAACGTTGGTGGCTTACCTGAAGACATGCATCTCAAATTGCTTGAGCCCTTGCGTGAGCTCTTCAAGGATGAGGTCCGTGAACTTGGAGTGGCCTTAGGTCTTCCTCGTGAGATGGTGTATCGCCATCCATTCCCAGGGCCAGGTCTTGGCGTGCGGATTTTGGGTGAGGTCAAAGCAGAGTTTGCGAGCTTGCTGCAACGTGCTGACGCCATTTTCATTGAAGAGTTGCGCAATACGATTGATGAAGCAAGTCAAAAATCTTGGTATGACCTTACTAGCCAAGCGTTCGCTGTTTTCTTGCCGGTGAAGTCAGTTGGTGTGATGGGTGATGGTAGAACTTACGAATATGTTGTTGCTCTCAGAGCAGTCCAAACCCAAGACTTTATGACAGCGCATTGGGCGCACTTGCCACATGAGTTGTTGGGTAAGGTTTCCAATCGCATCATCAATGAAGTGCGCGGCATTAACCGTGTCGTATACGATATCAGTGGAAAACCACCCGCAACGATCGAGTGGGAATAAGGGGTAGGCGATTTAAGCCTGCCAATATTCATGCTTGAGTTACGCGAAGCTTCACTCGCAATCCTAGTAAGCACTGATGCACAAAACAAAGTAAGTCAGTTATTCAGTTTGTTTGGTAGCTATCACAAACAACAAATTACTCTGGATGTTGCCCATAAGATAGATGCTCAAGGCCTTTCTTTGCCTGGGCGTCCGCTAAAGCCAGAATTAGTGCTTCCTAAGCTTGTTCCTAAAAGAAGAATGGATACCCCTGAAGGAAGGGCGGGCTTATTGCACTCACTCGCCCATATTGAATTTAATGCGATGAACCTTGCGCTAGATGCAATCTGGCGTTTCCCAGATATGCCCAAGGAATACTATGAGGACTGGTTAAAGGTTGCCAAAGAAGAGGCCTATCACTTCAGTTTAGTAAATGAGTATTTGCATGCGCTGGGGTTTTCTTATGGAGATTTCCCCGCCCACAATAGTTTGTGGGAGATGGTCGAACGAACAACGGATTCTGTAATTGCCAGAATGGCCTTGGTACCCAGAACAATGGAAGCAAGAGGCTTAGATGCGGTACCAGCGATTCGGGATCGCTTCAAACAAATTAAAGAAGTTCGTGCGGTGGAGATATTGGAAATTATTCTCAATGATGAAATCGGCCATGTATTGATTGGCAATCGTTGGTTTAATTTCTTATGTACTCAAGATAATATTTCTCCAATCACTGCTTATCGAGAGTTGGCTGCCAAATATCGTGCGCCTGTTTTAAAGCCCCCATTCAATATGGAGGCCCGCAAGCAAGCTGGTTTCACATCCGAAGAGTTAAGCCTTCTCGAGGCATAGCAGATGAACATGAAGGTATTGAGCCTCATTCCACCCATGACCCAACTGAACACGCCGTATCCTTCTACGGCGTATCTCACGGGATTCTTGAGGTCTCATGGTGTTGACGCCGTTCAAGAGGATCTTGCCTTAGCTTTAGTGCTCAGTTTCTTTACTCCAGAGGGCATGTCTGAGATTCATGCTCAAGCCCTCAATGTTTCTGAGGAGAGTCGCAGTGCCAGCGTCAATTTTTTCCTAGACTACTTTGATTCCTATCAATCTACTATTGCCCCAACGATTAGCTTCTTACAGGGGCGCGATAGCACTTTAAGTCATCGCATCAATACCCGGGATTTTTTACCGGAGGGCCCACGCTTTGCTTCTCTTGATGCATTTGATGATGAAGAGGCGGGCGATCCTTTGTCTTGGGCCTTTGGCGCTTTAGGGTCTCAAGATAGGGCGCGTCATTTAGCCACCCTTTATCTCAATGATTTATCTGATGTATTGCGTGATGCTGTTGATGACCGCTTTGAATTCGTGCGTTATGCAGAATCCTTGGCAAGTAGTCAGCCTACCTTTACACCTTTGGCTGGTGCGCTCCAGGCTAAACCAACGCTCATGGACCTGCATTTACAAGAGTTAGCCAGTAAAGCGATTGAGCGTCACCAGCCGAATGTAGTGCTCCTATCCGTACCCTTCCCCGGGGCAATGTATGCGGCCTTGCGTATAGCTCAGGTAATTAAAAAATCACATCCAGAAATCAAGATTGCTTTGGGTGGTGGTTATGTCAATACTGAGCTTCGAGCGTTATCCGACGCTCGTATCTTTGATTATGTGGATTTCATTACGCTAGATTCTGGGGAGAGGCCATTGCTTGCTTTACTTGAGCATATCAGCGGCAAACGCTCCACCGAAAGATTGGTGCGTACCTTTATTCGCAATTCTAGCAATCAAGTGCAATACCTCAATTGGCAAGAACTTGATGTGCCTTTTGAGGAGGTTGGTACTGCTACTTGGGATGGGTTGCCGCTAGATTCTTATTTATCTCTTTTGGATATGCTTAATCCGATGCATCGCCTATGGAGCGACGGCCGCTGGAATAAGCTGACTGTTGCGCATGGCTGTTATTGGAAAAAGTGTAGCTTCTGCGATGTGTCTCTTGATTACATCTCTCGTTATGAAACTGCGTCAGCCAGTTTATTGGTAGATCGTATTGAGCAAATTGTTGAGGAAACTGGGCAGACAGGATTTCATTTTGTCGATGAAGCTGCGCCACCTAAAATATTAAAAGCACTGGCTGAGGAGCTTATTCGCCGCAAGGTGCTAATTTCTTGGTGGGGCAATATTCGCTTTGAGAAAACCTTCACACCTGAATTGGCGGAGCTGTTAGCCAAGAGTGGATGCATTGCGATGTCTGGAGGTCTCGAAGTGGCCTCTGATCGCCTACTCAATCTCATGAAAAAGGGCGTATCGGTTGAGCAGGTTGCTCAAGTTACCAAGGGTTTCTCCGATGCCGGCATTTTGGTCCATGCTTACTTAATGTATGGCTTTCCTACACAAACCGCCCAAGAGACGGTGGATGCATTGGAATATGTGAGACAGTTATTTGAGAATCGCTGCATACAAAGCGGATTCTTTCATCGTTTTATCTGTACCGTACATTCTCCTGTAGGTCAAAATCCGCAAGAGTACGGAATTGAACTCATTCCTTTGCCAGAAATCACCTTTGCCAAGAATGATGTTGCCTTTATTGATCCTACTGGAGTTGATCATGACATCCTTGGTCAGGGGCTAAAAAAGGCCATTTATAACTATATGCATGGCGTAGGATTTGAGATAAAAACTCAGTCTTGGTTTGATGGTTTGGGCGTTGCGGTACCTAAGACAACAGTTTCTAAGAGTTTTATTGAGAAGGCTTTATATCGCTAACCCACCTCTATAAATCAGACTTACAATTATTTTGTCAAGTTCTCAATTAACGCAGGAGAAATCCATGAATTTATCGCGTCGCACTTTTATTGCGTCAGCAGCATTAGCTCCAGTAGCTTGTGGCCTTCCTCTTTCCTATGAGCGCGGGACGCCAGTTACTCAACCAATCCCCCTGCCAACAGTTCGCGCTCCGCAAGTAGGTCAGGAGTGGTCTTATATCAAGCGTAATGTGTTTGATGGAAAAAACTTAGGAATTATTACTGAGCGCGTTGCTAGCGTTGGCTCTGCCATTGTGATTGAGCGTACGGACGAAACCGGTGGCAAGCTGCCAAATGAAGTGCAGGGCCCATGGGGTGTTGTGCAGACCGATCCACAATGGTCTCGAACGATTAGTTTTAATCCAGCTATCCCGTTATGGCCAACAGAGCTGACTTCCAGTTGGAATAAACAACTCAACACTAAATATAAAATTGCGGGCTATTCCGATACGGCTTATGGCTGGCAGGAATTTATGGGTGCGCATGGCTGGGAGCAGATTACTGTGCCTGCAGGAACATTCTTAACCTTGCGTTATCAAAACCTCATTAACTATGAGAGCAATGATGACAATAAGGTCAATTGCATTCGCAAAGAAACGATTTGGTTTGCGCCGAGTATTGGGCGCTGGGTAGCACGAGAGTCCTCTGGTTCGTACATGATTCAGGGGCAGCTTGGAGTAGCAATTCTAGAGGGGGGCTATCAATGGCAACTCGCTTCTTACAAATAAGATATTTACAAAAACTATTCCTTTTTACGCTGCAATTTTTTTTGGCAGCATGTATTTCATCTCAACCATACCCCAAGGGAATTGTTGAGGCTCAACCTCAGCCTACGCCAACTGTTCGTCCTCCCAAAGTTGGTCAAGAGTGGGTCTACCAAGTCCGTAATGTATTTAATCAAGAGGTGATCGATGTTATTACTGAAAAAGTTGTTTCAGTAGGAGATCAAATTCGAATTTCTAGGTCTGGCATAAAGGCTGGGCCCCTACCAGATGAAATTCAATCACCCTGGGGGTATGTCATTCAGGACCCTCATTGGTCTCCACCCCAAAAGTTTGCTCCAGCAGTTCCATTGTGGCCAGTGCAGTTAAATGCTAAGTCGAGTGGTTACTATCAATCAAGGTATCAAGTACTGGGTTATCCGGATGGCAACTATTTCTGGGGTCTGAGTATGGATGCTTCGCAATGGGAGCGATTATCTGTGACGGCTGGTCAATTTTTGACTCTGAAATATCACAATGAAATTCCTTATTTCCAAAGCCAGGATGTTTTTAGGGTATCTAACTACAGAGAAGAAGACCTCTGGTTTTCTCCAGAAATTGGGCGCTGGGTCATACGCAGATCATTTGGGCGCTATTTGCTTGGGGGCATGAGGTGGAATGGCGCTCTATGGGAGGATTATCTGGAATGGGAGTTAATTTCCTGGAAATAGGCATTGCGCTTAAAATAGGTGCACTGCTATGTATACCGTTAAAGAACTATTTCCCACACTTCAAGGCGAAGGCACCCACACTGGTAGAGCTGCCATATTTTGTCGCTTTGCTGGATGCAATCTTTGGAGTGGACGTGAAGAAGATCGCGCCACTGCTATTTGTCAATTTTGCGATACCGATTTTGTAGGTAGCGATGGTGCTGGCGGCGGTAAGTTTGAAACTGCTGCCTCACTTGCTGATGCAATCGAGGCTTCATGGCGTAGCACTTCGGCTGGTCCGCAGCAGCGTTATGTGGTTTTCACAGGTGGAGAGCCGCTCTTGCAATTAGACGAGGAGTTGATTGCAGCACTTCATCAAAAAGGTTTCGAAGTGGCGATTGAAACGAACGGCACCATTAAAGTTCCTAAAGGAGTTGATTGGGTTTGTGTAAGTCCTAAAGCTGGTTCTGATCTGATTGTTCTTCAAGCGGATGAGTTAAAGCTAGTGATCCCGCAAAATGACCATAAGGCATTAGAAAAACTCATGGCCCGCTTTGAGGGTATGGATTATCGCAATCGTTTCTTGCAGCCCATGGATGGGCATAACCTCAAAAGTAATACTGAGTTAGCAGTAAGCTTATGTCAAAGGCGTCCCTTGTGGAGGTTGAGTCTGCAGTCTCATAAGCTGATTGGGATTCGATAGTTGACTAAGCTCAAATAGGATTAATTAAGCACCGAATGACAAATAAACAACCTGCCATCTCCATTACGCGCCGCCTTGAGTTTGACTCCGGGCATCGTATTCCCAATCATGATGGTCAATGTCGACATCTGCATGGACATCGCTATGCAATAGAAGTCACGCTGACTGGTGAAGTGGCTGATCATCCTGGCAAAGCAGATGATGGCATGGTGCTCGACTTTGGCGATATCAAACGCTTAACAAACCAATACGTAGTAGATCTTTGGGATCATGCATTTTTGGTGGCTAAAGAGGATGAAGGGCTGGTTGCATTCTTGTCAACCTTACCTGATCACAAGACGGTCATCATGGAGCATGTCCCAACTGTTGAGAACTTAGCTAACGCGGCCTTTGTAATATTGAAACCCGTTTTCAGTAAAGCTTTTAGTGGCCGCTTAGAGCTCTCTTCTATTCGTCTTTATGAGACGCCCAATTGCTGGGCTGACGTGCATGTTGTGTAAATGACGCAAACAGAGCTTGACCAGCAATATATGCGTATGGCAATTGAGCAAGCTCAGTTGGCAGCGCAATCAGGTGAGGTTCCTGTAGGCGCAGTGCTAGTTCGGGATGGCCAAGTCATATCGAGGGCATTTAACAAGCCGATTGCAAACCATGATCCTAGTGCTCATGCTGAAATGCTGGCCTTGCGAGAAGCAGCGCTAGCCGAAGAGAATTACCGTATCCCAGGTAGCACCATATATGTCACTCTTGAGCCTTGTGCAATGTGCTCCGGTGCTATGCTCCATGCTAGGATTGATCGAGTGGTTTATGGGGCACCAGATCCCAAAACAGGCGCTGCTGGTAGCGTGCTAGATATATTTTCTTCAAAACAGATTAATCACCAGACCAGTGTTGAAGGTGGCATCATGAGTGAAGAGTGCGGTCAATTGCTGCGTGATTTTTTTAAGGGGCGACGTTGAAATCTATTCACCTCATTGCTCCCTCTGGGGCAAGCTTAGATAGTAAAAGCCCATTGGCTGGTATTGACTGGTTTGGACATCAAGGTATTACTATCTATAACGTAGATTGCGTACATCGTGGCCATGAACGCTTCGCTGGCAATGATGATGAGCGTCTTACTGAGTTAAATGCCATATCCAAATTAGAACCTCAGACTGTAGTGATGTCTATGCGCGGCGGCTACGGTCTCCATCGCTTGCTACCCGGTATTGAGTGGCAAGCAATTGCAAAGGCTATTCAAAACGGCTTGCAAGTATGTGGTCATAGTGATTTCACTGTCTTTCAGTTGGGATTGCTGGCAAAAACTGGCGCCATTTCTTTGGCTGGTCCGATGCTGAACTATGACTTTGGAAGGTTAGGTGATGATGGTTCACCGGTAGTGCCGGATGAGTTTATGTGGAAGCATTTCCAGGCCGCAGTGCTAGACCGAAAGCTGGATTGCCAAGTATCGACCCCTCAGTCTTTCTTAGGTAAAAAAGATGCACGCCCGATCGCGGGTTTATTGTGGGGCGGTAATTTAACGGTTCTGGCGGGTTTAGTTGGCACTCCATACCTTCCAAGCACTAAGCAAACGCAAGGCGGGATTTTATTTTTGGAGGATGTGAATGAGCATCCATATCGAATTGAAAGAATGTTGATGCAACTTTTAGATGCAGGCATTCTTTCAAATCAAGCAGCCATATTGTTGGGTGGATTTTCTGCCTATCGTCTTTATGACAACGATAAGGGGTATTCGTTCGAGCGCGCTATTGAGGCGATTCGCAAACGTCTGCCTGAAGCAATTCCAATCTTGACTGGGCTGCCATTCGGGCATCAGGCCAATAAATTAACCTTGCCTATTGGTGCCCAAGCTGATTTAAATTGCAATTTATATGGATTTGAACTTAAAGCGCAGTGGTAATGTTTACCGAGGCCCATGCGGGAAACTCTTTGTTTAAAAGTCTTTTATTTTTCATTGCGCTCACCCTTACAGGAGCAGTCATGGCAACCGAAGAGCCAAAATATGCTGTTCTCGAAAAAGAATCACCTTTTGAAATCCGCTCTTATGCACCAATGATTGTTGCTGAGGTGCAGGTTGAAGGTGATTTGGATGAGGCCTCGAGTCAAGGATTTCGCTTGATTGCCGCTTATATTTTTGGTCAGAACCAAGTGAGCGAAAAAATTGCAATGACTGCGCCAGTGACGGTCGAAGATCAATCCGTTAAGAGCGCAAAGATTGCAATGACTGCACCGGTGGGTATTGAGTCTAAATCCGGAAAATGGACAGTGTCGTTCGTGATGCCTGCTGAATATACGATGGAATCGATACCCAAGCCCACAAACCCGCAAGTGCAATTACGTCAAATTCCCGCGTTGAAAAAGGCAGTCATTAGTTTTAGTGGTTTTTATAATAGCCAGAAAGTGGCTGAGAAAACGCTAGAACTAGAGCAGTGGATGAAGTCTCGTAATTTGCAAAGTACCGGCACTCCTAATTTCGCACGTTATAACCCGCCTTGGACCTTACCCTTCATGCGTCGCAATGAAGTCATGATCACTTTACGTGACTAATTCTTAGCTTCGAAGCTCTTCAATAAAAATTGGCCACCGCCATTGACGCCTAAAGCCTTTGTTAACGTAGGTAGTGCCTGCGCTAAATGTTTTTCTAGAGTCCAAGGTGGATTGAGAATAAACATCCCACTGGCTTGCAAACGGCGTTCGCCAGGCGCATTTTCAATTCGTAATTCTGTATGTAACCATGAGCGTTTATGTGCGGTAGCAATTTTTTTCAGACGGTCAGGTAGGGCTGCCGATTCTCTTCTGGAGAGTACTGGATACCAAATCGCATAGCAGCCCGTGGCAAAGCGTTGCAGCGCCTCTTCCATGGCAAGCTCAAGATAGCGATAGTCTTGCTTGTCTTCGTAAGAAGGGTCGATTAATACGAGGCCGCGACGACTGGGAGGGGGCAGTAGTCCTTTGAGTCTAGCAAAGCTATCCTCGGCATAAATATCAATCTGTTTAGATTGCTTTAGTTCGCCAATATTGTGACGCAAAATATCGATCTCTTTAGGGTGTAACTCAAAGAGCTTGAGTCGATCTTGTGGACGTAGCAGGCGCGCCAGAATAAAGGGGGAGCCAGGATAGGTACTCAGTTGCCCTTCAATATTTTCGGCATCAATACACTTCAGATACTCATGAATACTCTCAGGGACTGGGGTGTTTGCGCGATGGCAAGCTTCCACATATTGCTTGAGGCGAAAGATTCCGCCGTCAGCCTCTTTGCTTACTGTAGAAAAGCCATCTTGCAAGCTGTAGATGCCCGCACCTGCATGGGTATCAACAAAGGTAATGGCAACAGGCTTCTCTTGAAGGTATTGAACCAAGTGAATTAAGGTCAGGTGCTTTAGGATATCCGCGTGACTTCCCGCATGAAATGCATGTCGATAGCTAAACATCTTGAATTATTCTGCCTTGGGAGGCGCTTGAGTAAATTGCGCCTTCACATAAAAGAGAAGTGTAGAAGCTAGAATTACGATTGAGACATATTGCAATGGCAGATTTAACTCTAGATCCATGATTTGGGTGAGGTGGGCATAAATTGCCACTACGCCTCCAAGAGCAATCAGATGCGACCAGATTTTTCTTGGTCCCAGTTGATTTTCCGGAAATCGATTAGCCGCTAAGGCCCCGAGCATTCCACACCAAATACCAACACCTGCGCCACCTAAAACGTCAGTAAGCCAATGAGCCCCTACAGCGCTGCGTGATAGACCCACTAAAGTGGCAAGCAAAAATAGCGGCAATAATAGGGTGCGCCTTTCTTTAGCTGCGGAAAAGTACAGGGCGCTTGCAATAGCAAATGCGGTCAGAGTATGTCCAGACGGAAAGGCTTTGTAAAGTAGCGCTTCACCAATACGATGAAAGCTGCCATCAGTCAAGACGCCTGCAGGTCGGGGTAAATTAAACAAACCCTTTAAGGCTGTACTTGCTAATGCAGCTAGTCCGCCAGCAAAAATTCCAGCAGTCAGCATCCTCGGCGCAAGCAACAGTAATGGAAAGGTAAGCGCAAACACTCCCCAACCATTACCTAAAAAAGTAAGCCAAGCCCAAAAGGTGTCTGGCAGTAATTGTGTAAAGCGGTTAATGAATAAAAAAGTACTGCTTTGAAACTCGCCAAAGAAGATTGCGCAAGCAAGCGCAAGAGGGGCTAATGGAATGAACCACGCAAACGTGGGGATTGCTTTTTTGCTCATCTAGCTTAGCGAGCCTTTGCCTTATCAGCGTCTTGCAATTGCTTAATCACTTTATCCAGCACTTGTGGAACGGTTATGGCTTGCATGCACACGTTGTCCTGACAGGGGGTTTTGCGGTGATTGGCAGCACTTACGCAGGGCGAGCAAGCTAGGTTGGCGGTGATCGAGATGGAGTTACCAACTGATCCATAAAGGGCTGGAGTCTCAGGCCCAAAGAGAACAACAGTTCTCAATGGCGTCACGGCTGAAAAGTGACCGGGACCAGAGTCGTTCGTAACCATAACATCTGATAGCGTGTACAACGGTGGCAGCTCAGCAAAGCCGACCTGTCCAGCAAAATTCAATGCATTTTTAACATTGGCAATAGCGCGAACTTTTTCTACGTAAACAAACTCAGCAGGTGAGCCAGTAATTAAGATGAGGTCGTTGGGATATTGCTGATGGATTGCTTGAATCAAATCAGAAAAACGCTGTTGTGCCCAACGACGTTGTGGAAGTAGATCACTTGCATTCGGATTAATGAGGATAAGGCGATCCTTCCCCGGGGTGTAATTGATGCGGGCCTCTTTAGCCATTTTTTCAATACGCTCGCGCACCTTTTCGAGCGCGCTTGGGTCGATGATGGCTTGCTCTAAGCGTACTTCAGAGTCCAGAATCTCAATCTTGCTGAATGGAACCTCTATTTTTTGTGCAAATGCTGCATGAATTAAGGATAGGAAATTTTTGGTAATGTGAATATGTGGGTTGTAATGCACCTTGCGAGTGAGCATGAAGCCGCGCCACAATCCTTCACCATGAAAAATGTGATAACCGACGCGACGACGAGCGCCACACATGCCAGTCAGTAGGGCGGTAAATCGAGAGAACAACTCTAGGTCAATAACGGTATCAATGCGGTGCTTGCGAGCAAGTATCAGAAAGCGCAGCGTATCTTTAATTAAGCCACCTAAGCTAGATGAGTCAATTGTGAAGATGTTTTCCGGTTTAACAGTGTTCAGCAAAGTCAGGCTGGCGCGATTGCTTTTGAAGATCAAGAAAAACAATTCCGCTCCACGAGCTTTCGCATTACGCATTGCGGGATCTACCAGAATGGCGCTTCCCATTTCCGAGAGTTCAATAAAGAGTAATTTTTTTGGAGTCTCTGGGCCGTGATTGAATATATTCTTTATGCGATCGATCAAAGCGATAAATGGGCTAACGATTGCACAAAGAGGTACACCGATCCAATGATCAATCGCGCGCATAGTGTTGACACTAATAGTCATATTTTGGCTCTAAAAAATTATTTTCGTTTTAATAAGAAATAGGCGCCTGGTAGCACCGATAAAACAGTAATTGCTCCGTAGCTAATAGAGGCTAATACTGTTAATGAGGGATTCATACCCCATAAGGCCAGAACCGATGAAAGGGTGGCTTCACGCAAGCCCCATCCCGAAATGCTAATTGGCAACATGAGCAACAGGCTGAGCGCAGGTAAGCCAATCATTAAACCTTCGATAGGTGCATCCACACCGTAAGCCTTAAGACAAAAGAGTAGCGTCAAAATAGTGAGGAAATGAATGCCAATTGCCAGGCATGCTTGTGCAATATTATTGGGCCATGCAAATGCTAACTGGATGCCAGGCATGGCGTTGTTCATATTGAAACGCTCTAAGAGTTTTTGCAGGAGTTCCTTGCTAGGCCCCCAGGCGAGTATCAGGGCAATCGCTACACCAGCTAGCAGCATGACTGCCATTACTGCGTAGCCCAAATCTTGACCCCAGGCTGCGAGTGTAGCGCCGCCCAATATCAAACCAATTCCGCCTAGTAAATTATTGCCCGCCAAGCCAAGAAGACGGTCGACAAGCACCATCGAAAAACTTAAACGCAATTTAGGGGTGGCGTGCTCAAGGTCTACTGAGTGATGAAGTTCATCGTCTAATTTTTTGGTTTCGGAGAGATTGCCGGTGCTAGTCAAATGCGTTGCAGTAATGGCGCGATAACTGTCGCCACCCAAGGTACTAGGCAGACCTTGGTTAATGAGACCGCCTGCAAAGTAGAGGCCAATGTAAGAGCGAATACGGCGGGGAAATCCCACCCTTTGCATAAACAAGCCCCAGCGATATCCGCCACAAATAAATGCCAATATCATGCTTGCTAGAGCCGCCAAGAACCATAGGGGCTGCATCTGAATATGGGTATCAAATAGTAAGCGCCAATCAATTCCACTCGTTGCTTTCCAAAGCAAAGCAACGGAGAGTAGCACGCGAATAGTAGGCCAAGCCTTCTTGAGAATGGATTTCCACCCCGATTGGGATTTAGGGGCGGGTTGGGCTTGTGAACTCATAAGCGTAAGGATAATGCCTCGGGCGCCTAAGGTCTTGAATTTGGGGGAATTACTCCGCTTGGGCAGGGCCTTGCCAATGACTGCAAAGGCTAAAGTCAAATTTAGATAGAACTCGGCCAAATCGTACGATTTCTAGGCTATCCAAGGGCTCGCAGGTTTGAAATGCAGATTTATTGCCTATAGGCAGAGGGTATGACATTCCAGACCAGTTAATCAGGAGTACATTTGCCCCCTTTGGCACATCCCCAAACCAGAGATCAAACTGATCCCGTCTCTGGTCTAAAACATAAACTGGTATAGGTGAAGCATACCAAGCAGCTCGACTTCCTAAGGTCCAGTTTTGAACAGCAATGCCATCGGCTTTAGTGGCCTTAGCAAGGCCTGCTGCCTTTTGACCCGCCACTTTCCAGCCATACAAATCCGCAATTGGATTGGACTTGACTGAGGCCGAACTAATACCGCCTGACAATACGTATCCAAAGCCGATGCAACATAAAGCAATTTGAACAAAAAATAAAATACGAATCCAGTAACGATGTTGTGTAGCCCAAGCTTTTGCTAAGCCAATTCCGGCAAATGGTGCGAGACAGAACCAAGCAGGCGAAGTCCAGTGAGGAAGTCCACCTCCGCCAGAGAGGCTGACAAAAATTGCAAATGGAATCAAAAAGAATCCGAAGAGCGCAAGCAATGACAGTTTTGTAGCGTGCATGCAGTCTTTTAAAAACACAACAGATCCCAAGATGAAAAGAGGACCAAAGACTAGTATTTGAATGCCGATATAAGCGCCTAGCCTGCGCCAGAGCCATTCTCCACCGCCACCATGGGCAAGTTGATATTTGAATGAAATCCAATCGTTAGCCCAATTCCAATACACGACGGGGGTGATCAGGAGTAGAGCGCTTAGTGTGGCAATCCAAAAACCTACTTTGGTGATCCATGGTTTTCTTGGCGTACTCAAAAATACCAACAGCAACGCAAGCGCAGTAAAAGCGGCCGTGTATTTACTTAAGCCAGCTAGGCCTAACAAAACGCCAGTAATAATCCAATCGCCAATGCTAAATTGGTCTTTACTTAACCACCGTAAAGCCATCCACATCAGACCAAGACTTAATGGCGCAAGTAAAGTATCCGGTAGTAAACCGATCGCCAGAATGTGCAACATGGGTGCAGCGATAACTGTCAAGACTGCCATTAGTCCACATAAGTTTGTTGATGGCAGTGCACTGGTGAGATAGCCAGCGTTGCGCCCACGAATAAAGTGATGCACCTCAACCGTAACTTCATAAACTAAGTAACAAGAGAGAATCCACAACAACTCTGGAATGAGACGAATAATGCCTTCTGAAGAGGTGAGCGTCACTAAGGGCCACTGAATCCAACCCACCAACGGTGGGTGATCAAAATAACTCCAGGCTAAATGTTGGGCATATAGCGCATAGTGGGCCTCATCAACTGAAAACTCTATTGAAAAGCCCAGAGCCAGGTGCACTACCGCGGCAATAAGGACGCAGATTGCAGCCCAGCTGGAAGGTGATTGTTGGCGCATTCGATAATTTTAGTCTCACAAAGACCATTCTTTGGGACAATTAAGACATGCTCAAGCAAGTCCTTTCACTTTTAATCCTTGGTGCAGTCGTATTTTTGACTGGCTGTGCTGGGCTGGGCGGAGAATCTGTGCAAAACGAGGCAGGACAGGCATTTAATGTGGATCAATTGCCGGCGCAAGAAGAGCTACCCAAATTCTCTGCTGAAACTGCGCGTGCTGGCATGCCCAATGGTTGGAACTTTTACCGCATAGCACCCTTTAAAAAGAATACGGTATATCGCCTGGAAAACTATCAAGGCAGAACAGTCTTGAGCGCAAATTCCAAAACATCTGCCTCCGGATTGGCTGTGAAGTTACGCCCTCGTCAGGTCAATAATTTGTGGCTGCAGTGGGAATGGAAGGCAATCAGTTCAATCGTCAATGCTGATAATACTGATGCTTACGCAGATGATGCTCCGCTGCGTATCTTGGTTGCATTTGATGGCAATAAGTCAAAGTTACCTTTAAAAGAAAAAATGACTTTTGAAATGGCCAATCTGATTAGTGGCCAAGAAATGCCGTATGCCACATTGATGTATATCTGGTCTGGAAAATCCCCTGTGGATACCATCATTCCAAATGCGCATACCTCTCGCATCAAAATGATTGTGGTGGATTCTGGTTGGGATAATTTGGATCAGTGGCACAAGCATCAACGTGATTTAGCGGCTGACTATAAGCGTGCTTACGGTGAAAGTCCCGGCCAAATCATCGGTATCGCCTTATTGACTGATACAGACAATACCAAATCAGAAACGCGTGCTTATTACGGTGATATTGAACTTATTCGCAAGACTCAAAAATAAATAACATTCAAGTTGGCAACAACATGCAAGTAAGCGATATTTCTTATTTGTTAATGCGTAGGGCGCCAACGCTTGAGTAGAAGTGCGTTGCTAAGAACGCAAAAGCTCGATAAGGCCATGGCGCTACCAGCTAACATCGGTGAAAGATATCCTAGTGCGGCCAAGGGAATGCCGGTAGCATTAAAGATAAAAGCCCAGAATAAATTTTGCTGAATCTTTTTCCAAGTCCGCTTGGAGATATCAATAGCATTTGCTACCAGAGTGGGGTCGCCTCGCATCAAGGTTATGCCGGCAGCTTGCATGGCCACATCAGTGCCAGTAGACATTGCCATACCCACATCTGCAGTTGCCAAAGCGGGGGCATCATTTACACCATCCCCTACCATTGCAACAAATTGACGCTCACCATCTTTTGATTGGAGTTGGCGAATGATTTCCGCTTTATTACTTGGCATAATTTGTGCAAACACTTCTTGAATGCCAATCGTGTTGGCAACACGATTGGCAGCGGCAATATTGTCACCAGAGATCATTACCGCTCGAATATGTAGATGATGTAGTGAAGCAACCGCTTGTTCAGCGTTATCTTTTAACTCATCACCAAATGCGATGATTGCAATGGGTGATGAAAGATTTTCATGACTCATTAATACTGAAACAGTTTGACCGGCATCAAAACAGGCTTGCGCCTTTGCAAGTATTGCGGAGTAATGGGGATTGTCTTCTAACGATGCAATGCTTTGTAGGTTCAGACTAAGGCCCAGAAAAACGCCAGTGCTTGGCCTACCGCTAATACCAATGCCGGGCAGGGCTTTGCTGTCTGTTGGCGTGATGGGATTTAAGCCCCTTTGTTTAGCAGCATCTAACAGTGCTTTTGCAAGGGGGTGCTCACTAC
The DNA here is from genome assembly GCF_018687535.1 of Polynucleobacter sp. MWH-S4W17. Lineage (NCBI taxonomy): Bacteria > Pseudomonadati > Pseudomonadota > Betaproteobacteria > Burkholderiales > Burkholderiaceae > Polynucleobacter > Polynucleobacter sp. MWH-S4W17. Next base: position 580,856 of record NZ_CP061295.1, read on the forward strand.
CAAGCTGTAAACCTGCTGCACTCGCGAGAATGTCATCAACCGCATATGAATCACCAAAAGGAATAATTTCTAGTAGTCTTGGTTTGCCAATGGTGAGGGTGCCAGTCTTATCGAAGGCCACTACATTTAAGCGATGTGCCAACTCTAATACCTGCGGATCTTTAATGAGGATTCCAAAGCGTGCTGCAACGCCAGTGCCTGCCATGATGGCTGCAGGTGTTGCAAGACCCAATGCACATGGACATGCAATAACGAGAACTGAAACTGCGCGCAGTATGGCGACAGATGCAGAGTCTAAATAAAACCAGTTCGCTAATCCAGTAATAAATGCAATCCCAATCACGCTTGGTACAAAAATTGCACTTACTTTATCGACTAATTTTTGTATCGGTGCTTTTTGGGTTTGCGCATCTTCCACCAAAGAAATAATTTTTGAGAGAACGCTCTCAACGCCTACCGCCTGGGCCTCAATCACCAACAGGCCCTCCCCATTAAGAGAGCCGCCGATAACTTTTTCACCAAGATGCTTTTTGACGGGGTCGCTTTCTCCCGTGAGGAGGGATTCATCAATATGGCTATTGCCAAGCAAGATGATTCCATCTACCGGAATACGTTCACCGGGCAACACTAAAACTCGGTCTTTTGGAAAGACTTGATCTAAAGGAAGATCGCGAAATTGGTCTAATGCAGAGTTCTCGTTGATAACAATATTACGATCGATGACTTTGGCATGCTCCGGCCATAGCTTTTGTAATGCGCGTATTGCTTCACTAGTTTGCTGCTTGGCTCTGGCCTCCAACCATTTACCAAGCATGACCATGCAGATAATGACAGCTGAACCTTCAAAATAGAGCTCGTGACTGGCATGGGGCGATGCAATCATTTGATACACGCTTAATCCATAGGCTGCACTCGTGCCGAGTGCGACTAATAAATCCATATTGCCAACACCCGACATCAGAGATTTGAAGCCCGCTTTATAAAAACGCCAACCTAAAAAGAATTGCACTGGAGTTGCAAGTAATAGTTGCCATGTCGATGAAAGTGACCAGTGAATGCCAAAAGGCATGAGGAGCATTGGTAAAAAGAGTGGGGCTGAAAGACAAAAACCTAGAATGACGCGACCCAGACCATCGGCCCCCCAGAACAATTTAGAAGGGGCTAACTCAGGAATTGCGTGAGGGGCGCTGATTTTGGCTTCATAGCCTGTTTTTTGTACCAGAGCGATGACTTCATCGATTTTGACTCCAGAATCGGCGTTTACGCGAATTTTGGCTTGTTCGGTTGCTAAATTCACACTGGCCGCTTCCACGCCGGGAATCTTGTCTAAGGCCTTTTCAACCCTACCAACACAGGACGCACAGGTCATCCCGCCGATATCTAGAGTAAATAGCTCTGAATGAGTGTCTTTTTGGGGAACCATATAGAAGATAATCTACTCCATACAAGCCATATTCAAATCAAAAAGGCCTATATGTTGAGTTTAAAAGTATCCGGAATGACCTGTGGGGGCTGCATTAATGCCGTCACTCGGGCAGTGCAGGCTCAGGACCCTCAGGCTAAAGTTCAGGCGGATTTGGCAGGTCAGACCGTCACTCTTGAAACTACTCTATCTGCTGCGCAGGCGAGTCAGCTCATCACAGATGCCGGCTTTCCAGTCATTCAATAGTAATTGTTTAGAATGTCGGCAAACATAACAAAACCCGTAGTTTTTGTTCCTAAAGGATCGTGATTTATGTTCTTCAGTAAGTTAATGCCTCACGATGGTAATTTCTTCGAGCTATTTAATGAGCACGCTAGCAATATCGTTTCCGCCTCCGAATCTTTTTTGAAGTTCGTTGAGTATTACAGTGATGAAACCTTGCGCGCTAAGTACACCCAAGAGGTAGATAAAGCTGAGCATGCTTGTGATGATGTTGTGAAAGAGGTGCATCGTCGTTTGCATAAGACCTTCATCACACCTATAGACCGCGACCAAATTTTTTCACTCATCAATACGATGGATGACGTAGCTGATTTATTGCAAAACGGCACTGAAGCAATGCACTTGTATGACGTGAAGCAAATGACGCCAGAGATGTTGCAAATGGCGGAGCTTTGCAATCAGTGCTGCATCAGCATGAAGAATGCTGTTGCTACATTAAAAGACATTTCTGATCCAGAAGTAGCTAAAGCAGCGTTAAAGACTTGTGATGAAATTGATCACCTGGAGTCTGGGGCTGATCGCCTGCTATCTACCGCGATTACTAGATTATTCCGTGAAGACATCGAAGTGCGTGAGCTAATTAAGTGCCAGCGTATTTATGAGTTACTCGAGGAAGTTACCGATAAATGTGAAGACGTTGCCAACTTGGTTGAAGGCATCGTTCTTGAAAACTCTTAAGGCGAATTAAGTTGCCAGCGACAGAAGTAGCCTTTTGGGTTGTAGCGCTATTAGTAGTGCTAGCTCTTGCATTTGATTTCATGAACGGCTTTCATGATGCTGCTAACTCTATTGCGACGGTGGTTTCTACTGGCGTTTTAAAGCCGCAACAGGCAGTGGTGTTCGCTGCCTTCTTTAACTTTCTTGCAATATTCATTTTCCATTTAAGTGTTGCTGCTACTGTGGGCAAGGGAATTGTGCTTCCTGCCGCGGTGGATCTCCACGTGATCTTTGGCGCATTGGTTGGCGCCATCATCTGGAACTTGGTGACTTGGTTCTATGGCATTCCATCAAGCTCTTCTCATGCTTTGATTGGTGGGTTGCTAGGAGCGGCGCTGCCTAAGGCGGGACTTGCCGGCTTAGTTTGGGCAGGTATTATCAAAACCGTTGCTTTTATCTTCATCTCCCCATTGGTTGGATTTCTTTTAGGCTCCTTGATGATGTTGCTGGTGTCATGGGTTTGCCGAAATGTCACACTCTCTAAAACCGATCGCTGGTTCCGCCGTCTGCAATTGGTTTCTGCTGGCGCATATAGCCTTGGACACGGCGGTAATGACTCACAAAAAACGATTGGCATTATTTGGCTGTTACTCATCATTACTGGCTATACAGATGCCAGCGCAAGTATGCCGCCAATATGGACAATTGTTTGCTGCTATATCGCTATTGCGATGGGCACAATGTTTGGTGGTTGGCGGATTGTTAAAACCATGGGTCAAAAGCTGACAAAACTCAAACCAGTAGGAGGCTTCTGTGCTGAAACTGGTGGCGCCATTACTTTGTTTGCGGCAACAGCCTTGGGTGTTCCTGTTTCGACTACCCACACAATTACTGGGGCTATTGTCGGCGTTGGTTCAACTCAGAGAGCCAGCGCGGTCCGCTGGGGTGTCGCTGGAAACATCGTTTGGGCCTGGATCTTCACCATCCCAGCCACGGCTTTGATGTCGATGGCAGTCTATTACCTGAGTTTGCTGATTTTCTAATGCGATAGACGGAAGGTGCTCAAGGGCGCTTTCAGCAAATATTGGCGGCTACGAGTAAGCTAGCGCTAATTAAGAAAATACTAAAAAACCTAGAAGTCCATTCTAGATTTATCCATATTAGGAGAATGTAGTGTCGGTTACACCAGAGTTGATACAAGCAGCGCTAAAAAACTTAGTTGATCCCAATACGAAAATTGATTTTGTTACGGCAAGGAATATTAAAAATCTCCGCGTAGAGGGCGGCGATATTTCTTTAGATATTGTGCTGGGATATCCCGCTAAAAGCCAGTTCGACTCGATTCGTAAATCGGTAATCAATGCCTTGCGTGAATTATCAGGCGTCAAAAATGTGAGCGTCAATATCTCTAGTCAAATCGTTGCGCATGCAGTGCAGCGTGGAGTGAAGTTATTGCCCGGCGTAAAAAATATTATTGCAGTGGCTAGCGGTAAGGGTGGAGTAGGGAAGTCCACAACAGCCGTGAATCTCGCCCTAGCTCTTGCTGCGGAGGGTGCGCAGGTCGGTATTTTGGATGCGGATATTTATGGCCCAAGTCAGCCAATGATGTTGGGTATTACCGGTAGGCCAGACTCTATTGAAGAAAATACGATTGAGCCAATGGAAGCCTATGGTTTGCAGGCAAGTTCGATCGGTTTCTTGATTGATGACGATGCACCCATGGTGTGGCGTGGACCGATGGTGACTTCAGCCCTTGAGCAGTTGCTTCGCCAAACCCGTTGGCGTGATCTTGACTACCTGATCGTAGATATGCCGCCTGGTACGGGAGATATTCAATTGACTTTGGCGCAAAAGGTTCCCGTTACAGGATCAGTCATTGTTACCACGCCTCAAGATATTGCTTTGCTAGATGCTCGTAAAGGCCTCAAGATGTTTGAGAAGGTGGGTGTACCCATCATTGGCATTATTGAAAATATGAGCACTTACGTTTGCACTCAATGTGGACACGAAGAGCACGTATTCGGTACTGGCGGCGGTGAAAAAATGTGTAAAGAGTACGCTGTAGATTTCTTGGGCTCCTTGCCCTTGAATCTTTCGATTCGTGAGCAGGCTGATGCTGGGCGCCCAACAGTAGTGGCTGATCCAGATGGCGCTATTAGTGCTATCTATAAAGGTATTGCTAGACAGGTAGCCATTCGTGTTGCTACTCTATCTAAAGACATGAGCAGTAAATTTCCGAACATTGTGGTTCAAAACACCTGAGGCTCTGAACATTTATGCGCTTTGCAGTGCTAATGCGTAAACAGAATATTGATAACCCATGGGTCTCGTTCCGCTGGGTGCCTCAGGAAGTATTGCCTGATTTTGGGCAATTTAATAGTCAACAAAGTAAATCCATTGTGGGTCAGTTTCTTGGGCGCGATGCTGATGGTGAATCCTGGCTATTCACAGGCTATGAACTTGATCTCTTTCCGGATGAGGCTGAGGGCTACTATCTCAATGTTTCTGCTACTACGCCCGCATGGTTTGTCATGTGGCGCTTGGAAGAAGATATTGAGCGTTATATCGACGAGCAATCGCTTTCCTTGGCAAAATCTGAAGATTCCTTTGCAGTACCCCATCGCATTTGTGTCAGTTATAACGAAGCCGCTCGCTTACTCGATGGTGGTGAGTCGGTTGATACGATACCGCTGAGTGAGCAGCATGCATCGTGGTTGCAAGAGTATGTCAATGACAACTATCGGCCGGAACCCAAAAAACGCCATAAGCCAGCTTCATTCAAGGGCGCGCAACGCCCTATGGAGGAATAATGGCTGATGGATTTCTGGGACGTTGGTCTAAGCGTAAAGCGGGTAAAGAAGATGTCTCGCCAGAAAAAAAAGTAGAGGTTCCTAAAGAGGCTGATCAGGCTCAACTCGTTGAGGGCGCTCAAGAGGCTGCACCTCCGCCAGCTACCCTAGAGGATGTAGTCAAGATCGATCGTTTCGATCCAGACTTTTCTGCTTTTATGAAGCCGGATGTAGATCCCGCTGTTCAGCAGGCTGCTCTAAAGAAAATGTTTACCGATCCCCATTTCAACATCATGGATGGATTAGATATTTATATTGATGACTACAGTAAGCCGGATCCACTGCCACCTGGAATGCTGGAGAGAATGGTGCAGAGCGATATGCTCAACCTTTTCCGCAAATCGAGCGAAGAGCTTGGTCCAGAATCCCAGCAAAGCGTAAACCTAGCACCTGACCCGCGTCTTGAGGGTCGCACATTGGCAGCCGAACAGCAAACTGATTTAACATCCACACAACAAAAACCTACAGATCAGTTGGAAGAGGTGCCCAATAAGGTATCAATAGAGTCTGAACAGAAAAAAACCTAAGAAGATAGCGCATGAGTCAAAAATTAGTCTGCAACTGTAATGGCACCATGCCTTTGGATGCAAAAGCTATCAGGGTTCCGATTCACCAATCCTTGTGCAGGCAGGAGGTCGGCTCTTTTTTAAAGGCCCTAGATGGCTCTGATTCTCTGGTGATAGCGTGTACGCAAGAGGGCGCACTTTTTAGTGAGCTAGCTGACCAAGCTGAAAAGCCATTGGTTGCGCCACTGCGTTTTGTCAATATTCGTGAAGTAGCTGGTTGGACTCAAGAAGCTAAAACATCCGGCCCTAAAATTGCGGCTCTGTTGGCCTTGGCTGATATGCCAGAGGCTGAACCTGTTCCTGTTGTGAATTACGAAAGCCAGGGTAGGTTGTTAATTATCGGCGCTGGGTCACAAGCCATTCCTTGGGCTGAAAAATTAAGCCCATCTTTGGATGTGTCTGTCTTATGTACACAGCCCGGTGACTTACCGCTGACCCGAAGCTACCCAATCTTTACCGGAGCAGTTACCAAGTTGGATGGTTATTTAGGGAACTTTTCAGTAGATTGGCAGTTGCAAAATCCGATTGACCCAGAGATGTGTACTCGCTGTGGGGCCTGTGTTGAGGTATGTCCTGAGGGAGCCATTAATCTTTCCTTCCAGATTGATTTAGGTAAATGCAAATCCCATCGCGATTGCGTTACTGCATGTGCCGGCATTGGTGCAATATCGTTTGATCGCAAAGAGCGTGAACGTAATTCAGAATTCGATTTAATTTTGGACCTACGTGTAGATCCCAAGATGCGCATGAGCCAAACGCCGCAGGGGTACTTCGCTCCCGGTGTTGATCCCCTTGAGCAGGCGCTGGCAGTTAATCAACTCTCCGAGATGGTGGGGGAGTTTGAAAAGCCCAAATATTTTGCCTATAACGAAAAAATTTGTGCTCATGGCCGCAATGGCAAAGTAGGTTGCAGCGCTTGTATTGATGTTTGTTCAACAGGCGCTATTGGTTCAATCTTTAAAAATGGCCAAGGTTCTGTAGAGGTCAATCCAAATCTTTGTATGGGTTGCGGAGCTTGTGCAACTGCATGCCCTTCCGGTGCAATGCGTTACAACTACCCAAGCGTTGCTCATCAAGGTAAAGAGCTCAAAACGGTAGCGAGCGCCTTTACCGCCGAAGCTAAAAAGATCAATCAGGCGATGGCTCCCAGCTTACTTTTGCATACCCTAAAAGCGGGTACGCAAATGATTGATGGCTTGGGTAGGTCTGCGCATGTCATGCCAAAGCAATTCGAAGGTCTCCCAGCATTTGTGATTCCTTATGGCATTGAGCATATCGCCTCCACTGGCTTGGACTTATGGTTGGGTGCGCTGACGTATGGTTTTGCGGAAGTGACTTTGTTGTTAAGTGGAGACGAGGATCCCGCATATCGTGCAGTACTTGAAGAGCAGGTAGTTTTAGCAAACAGCATTCTCAATGCGTATGGGTTTGACGATCGCGTTCATTTGATCTTGGCTAGTTCTGCTGAAGATATAGCGACTGTTTCTAAGGCAATGGGCATATTGCGTCAGCGTGGATCACTCAGTCCAATCTGTACTCCTGCAAGTATTGGTTTATCAAATCAGAAACGCGAAACGCTTGAGGCAGCTTTAGAGCATTTGCAAAAACAAGCGAAGACTCCGTTGCCGGAGATGGGTGTTGTACTTCCAAAGTCCTCCCTATTGGGTGGTCTAGCAATTAACAAAGATGCTTGCACCTTGTGTATGTCTTGCGTCAGCGGTTGCCCTGAAGGCGCGCTTTTAGACAATCCCGATGAACCCATTCTTTCTTTTATTGAGAAGCAGTGTGTTCAGTGTGGCATCTGTGTGCAAACCTGTCCCGAGAAGGCTTTAACTCTTGCACCTCGTTTACAAACCGTTGAGCAGCGCAAGCAACGAACCACCCTCAATGAAACCCAGGCATTCCATTGCATCAGCTGCGGCAAGCCTTTTGGAACACTTAAGATGGTTGATTTGATGCTCAGCAAGCTTGGAGCGCATGGTGCTTTTGCTGGGGCTGCAATGGATCGATTGAAGATGTGTAGTGATTGTCGAGTGGTGGATATGGTGAAAAAAGAAACATGAGTGAAATTGCGAAAGAAGCAGCAAAAGCGAATCTATCCGCCGAAGTAGGCGATGTAGGCTTGCCTGAGGATTTGGCTAGGGCCGATTTATATGGCTTGATTGCCCGCTTTTTTCAGATGCCGCCCGATCAAGAGCTTTTGGATCAAATTGCCGCTACCGCTGATCAACAAGATGTTGCTGATGAGGCGCCTTTAGCTAAGGTTTGGATGGATGTAGTAGAGGTCGCTAAAAATAATCCCGCCAAAGCTTGGCATGATGAGTTTGATTTGAATTTCATCAGCGTTGGCAAGCCGAATGTCGTTTTGAATGGCTCCTTTTACATGGCAGGCCATCTAAATGAAAAGCCCTTGGTGAATATTCGCAAGGCTTTAGAGGGTTTTGGGCTTGAGGCCGCAGAAGAGGTGACTGAAACTGAAGACCATATCTCGGCACTCAGTGAGGTCATGCGTTATCTCATTGCGGGGGATGACGTGGAAATCTCAAACCTTACAAATCAAAGGGTTTATTTCAATGAGCATATTCGTCCCTGGTATGACGAATTTTGCGACGCAATAGAAGGCATTCCAGAAATGCACTTGTATCATCCAATCGCAGCCCTAACCAGAGAATTCCTAGCAATTGAAGGGCAGGGCTTCGACATGATTTGATGTTGCATCGCAATATAAATATTGTCGTAATAACTAATAGTTACACCAATATGTCAAAAATGCGATTTCCTATTACACTTGATACAAATCAAGAATAATCCCATAGGAGCATGCAATGACCACCAAATCCAAGGTTGCTTTAAGCGAAGAAAACAAGCCATCGCGCCGTAAGTTCTTTATTGGTGCAGGCGCTGCAGTTGGGGCCGTTGCCGTAGCGAGCCAAACTCCAGTTGGCAAAGCAGTCATCCAAGAAATTACTGGCGCTAAAGCAGTGCAAGATGTTGGTCAAACGATGACTGCTCACATGCGCAAGTACTACGAATCCACTCTGATTTAACCATCATCGTTTCACTGTTCTAAATAAATAAAAAAACTTTCTCAGGGACATCATATGAGTCTGACTCGTAAATCCAATACCCCACAAAGCAGTCGTTCTACATCGCGCCTGATCGGTAGTCTGTCGCGCGGCTTAAAAGCTGCTGTACCAACGATGGACCGCCGCACTTTCCTCAAGCGCTCAGGTGTGGGAGTTGGTGCTGGTATCGCAGCTAGTCAATTGAGCTTTGTGCAAAAAGCATCTGCTGAGCAAAGCAAGGCAATGCTGGACGGCAAGGGCAAGATTGAAGTTAAAAGATCTATTTGTACTCACTGTTCAGTGGGATGTGCAGTAGATGCCACCGTTGAGAATGGTGTATGGGTCCGTCAAAACCCAGTATTTGATTCCCCAATTAATATGGGTGCTCACTGCGCCAAAGGCGCCGCCTTGCGTGAGCACGGACATGGTGATTACCGTTTGCGTTACCCAATGAAGTTGGTTGATGGAAAGTACCAACGCATTTCTTGGGATCAAGCCTTAACTGAAATTACCGCTCAGATGAAGGATATTCGCCAGAAATATTCTCCGGATGCAATGTTCTTCATCGGCTCCTCCAAACACAATAATGAACAGTCCTACTTACTCCGTAAGTGGGTCTCTTTCTTTGGCACAAACAATACAGATCATCAAGCTCGTATTTGTCACTCCACAACAGTAGCGGGTGTTGCAAACACCTGGGGCTATGGTGCGATGACCAATAGCTACAACGACATGATGAATTCCAAGGCCGCTTTGTACATTGGTTCAAATGCAGCTGAAGCTCATCCAGTTTCAATGTTGATGTTGTTGCATGCAAAAGAAAATGGTTGCAAGGTCGTTGTAGTAGATCCGCGCTACACGCGTACTGCTGCTAAGTCAGACCAGTACATCCGCATTCGCTCGGGTACTGATATTCCTTTCTTGTTCGGCATGCTGTATCACATCTTCAAAAACGGCTGGGAAGATAAGAAGTACATCAATGACCGTGTTTATGGCATGGAAGAGATTCGTAAAGAAGTGATGGAGAAGTGGACTCCCGCCGCAGTTGAAGAGGCTTGTGGCGTGCCTGAGGCTCAGGTTTACCAAGCCGCTAAAACGATGGCGATGAATCGTCCTAGTACCGTTGTTTGGTGCATGGGTCAAACCCAGCACACGATCGGTAATGCGATTGTGCGCGCCTCTTGTATTTTGCAATTAGCTTTAGGTAACGTAGGTAAGTCTGGTGGTGGTACTAATATTTTCCGCGGTCACGATAACGTTCAGGGTGCAACTGACGTTGGTCCTAACCCAGATTCGTTGCCTGGTTACTATGGTTTGGCTGCTGGCTCATGGAAGCACTTCTCAACAGTTTGGGGTGTTGACTATGAGTGGATTAAAGGTCGTTATGCGCCTGACATGATGGAGAAATCCGGCACTACTGTGTCTCGTTGGGTTGATGCTGTTCTCGAGAAGAATGACATGATCGACCAGCAGACTAACGTAAAAGGCTTGTTCTTCTGGGGTCATGCACCTAACTCACAAACGCGTGGCCTCGACATGAAGCGTGCGATGGATAAGTTGGATCTCTTGGTAGTGGTTGATCCATATCCAAGTGCTACTGCTGCAATGGCAGCAATGCCTGCTGCAGAAGGACAAGCGGTTAATAAGAATCGCAATGTGTACTTATTGCCTGCAGCAACGCAGTTTGAAACTTGCGGTTCAGCGACAGCTTCCAATCGTTCATTACAGTGGCGTGAGAAAGTAATTGATCCATTGTTTGAATCTGTTCCTGACCACGTGATCATGCAGGCTTTTGCTGATCGCTTAGGCTTCGGAGAAGAGTTGTCTAAGAATTACAAAATGCTTAGTTCCAAATTTGCCGGTAAGCAATGGAAAGAGCCGCAAATTGAAGACATCCTGCGCGAGATTAATCGCTCTTGCTGGACCATTGGATACACAGGTCAAACTCCTGAGCGCCTCAAGGCTCACATGAGAATGGCGGCAACCTTTGATCCGAAGACCTTGAAGTCTCGTGGTGCTGTTGATCCAGTTACTGGCTATGACACTACTGGCGACTACTATGGCTTGCCTTGGCCTTGCTACGGTACAGCAGCTATTAAGCATCCTGGCTCACCAAATCTGTATGACACAAGTAAGAGCGTGATGGAGGGCGGTGGTAACTTCCGCGCTAACTTCGGTGTTGAGCGTGATGGCGTCAGCTTGCTTGCTGCCGATGGATCCCACTCTAAGGGGGCTGCAATTACTACCGGCTACCCAGAGTTTGATCACGTGTTTATGAAGAAATTAGGTTGGTGGGATCAGTTAACTGAAGACGAGAAAAAACTCGCTGAAGGTAAAAACTGGAAGACTGACTTATCTGGTGGTATTCAGCGCGTGGTAATGAAGAATGGCTGTCATCCGTTTGGTAACGCCAAGGCGCGTGCGGTGGTTTGGAACTTCCCAGACCCAGTTCCAATTCACCGTGAAGCGCTCTACAGTACAAACGCTCCAATGATGCGTAAGTACCCAACAGCTGCTGATAAGAAAAACTTCTGGCGCTTGCCAACCCTCTATAAGACTGTTCAAGATCAAAACTTGAATCAGAAGTTATATGAGAAGTTCCCAATCATTTTGACTTCAGGTCGTTTGGTTGAGTATGAAGGCGGTGGTGATGAGACTCGTTCTAATCCATGGTTGGCAGAGCTCCAGCAAGAAAACTTTGTGGAGATTAATCCTAAGGCTGCAGCAGATCGTGGCATTAAGAACTGGGATTACGTTTGGGTGAAATCGCCAACGGGTGCCAAGATTAAGGTGCGCGCATTAGTGACTGAGCGTGTTGATCAAGGAACCGCGTTTGTACCATTCCACTTTGCTGGCTGGTGGCAGGGCGAAAATATTCGGAAGTATTACCCAGAAGGCGCCGCCCCAGTAGTTCAGGGTGAAGCGGTTAATACTGCAACTACTTATGGTTATGACATGGTGACGATGATGCAAGAAACGAAAACCACAATGTGTCAAATCGAGAAATTTGCCTAAGTCAAAAAAATAAGGTCAGGAGAACACAATGGCAAGAATGAAATTTATTTGTGACACGGAGCGATGCATTGAGTGCAATGGTTGTGTCACAGCCTGTAAGAATGAAAACGAAGTGCCTTGGGGTGTTAACCGTCGTCGCGTTGTAACGGTGAATGACGGCATCATTGGTCAAGAAAAATCAGTTTCAGTTGCTTGTATGCACTGTAGCGATGCCCCATGTATGGCCGTATGCCCAGTAGATTGTTTCTACCGCACGGACGAGGGTGTTGTTCTGCACGATAAAGATATCTGTATCGGTTGCGGTTACTGCTCTTTTGCCTGCCCATTTGGCGCGCCTCAGTTCCTCAGCAAGGGTGCTTTCGGCTCCCGCAGCAAAATGGATAAGTGCACATTCTGTAGTGGTGGCCCAGAAGAAAACGGCAGCGTTGCAGAGTTTGAAAAATATGGCCGTAATCGTTTGGCAGAAGGCAAGTTACCGCTTTGCGCTGAAATGTGTTCTACCAAGGCATTGATTGGTGGCGATAGTGATGTCATTAGCGGCATCTTTAATAATCGCGTTGCTACCCGTGAGAAGAATGGCAAGTATCCAGGATCCAAAGCCTTTGGTTGGAATACTGCTTACGGTGGACCAGATGTCCCAGCGCCTACACCAACGCCTGCTGCAAAGATTCCAGGAGCTCAATAATGAAAGTCAATTTCAAAACTCTCGGCTTGTGTTTTGCAGTAGCTGCTTTCTTGGGGGCTTGCTCTGAGCCGCCAGAAATTGCTGCTAAAGCTGCTAAGCGTCCAGATGTAGCTCCTTATATGGGCGCTAATGATGGATTTATGACTAAGAATTGGACGCCAGGCAATCTGGCTAGTTGGACCGAGTCAATTGACAAGCGCAATCAAGGTCAAAACGAATACAGTCGCGTTAAGTGATCAACTAAATAACAATAAATAAAACGAAAACGTTTAAGGACATGTGTATGAAACGATCATTTTCTAAAGTTCTACGCACTTTGGTGGTGGCTGTAGGTTTGTCACTAACTCTAGCGAGTGGTATGAGCTTTGCTGAACGTGCACCGATGGCGCCTTTGCCTTCTCCTAGTGGAGTAGACGTGCCTCCTGCATCTGTGCCGGCAAATCCAAACGCTTTGGCCAATGGCACTCAAGCGCAGGCTCAGCCAGCTAATCCATCCATTTTCACGGCGCCAAACAGTGATCCACAAAACTACGTCAGTATTCCGGATAAACAAGCAGGTGTTTTGATCCAGCGTGCTGGTCAAGAATGGCGCGTAATTCGTAACGGCATCATTACTGTATACGGAGGCTGGTTGTTGGCGATTGCCTTCTTTGGCATTATTGCTATGTTCACCATCAAAGGCTCAATCAAACTACACGAGCCATTGTCAGGCATTAAAGTAAAGCGCTTTAGTGCATTGGACCGCATCACTCACTGGGTTATGGCCTTTAGCTTCCTGGCCTTAGCGTTTACTGGTTTGATGATTTTGTATGGCAAATATTTTGCAATGCCATTGATGGGCGGTGTCGCATATGGATCCTTCTTGTTTGTTTGCAAGAATATTCATAATTTTTCCGGCCCATTATTTACCCTAAGCATTGTGATTTTCTTCTTGCTCTTTGTCGGTAAAAATATTCCAGAAAAAGGCGATCTCAATTGGCTGTTAACTTTCGGTGGAATGTTTAGCGGCAAGCATGTGCCTGCTGGCTTTTTCAATATGGGTGAGAAGTTTTGGTTCTGGTTCGGTATGACTTTCTTAGGCCTGGTAATTTCTGCCTCAGGATTTGTGCTCGATATGATTGTGCCGTTTATGCAGATTGAGTACCTGCGCGGCACTATGCAAATCGCCAACATCATTCACAGTAGCGCTGCAATCTTGATGACTACCATGGCGATGGGCCATATTTATATCGGCACCATTGGTATGCAAGGTTCAATCGATGGCATGAAGACCGGCTATGTAGATGCTACTTGGGCTAAAGAGCACCATGAGCTCTGGTATGACAAACTGAATAAATAAGGATAAGGCCATGAAAAGAATCATTGCTCTTACGTTTTGCGCATTTGCTGCCTCCTCGGTACTTGCGACTTTGCCACCATTGAGCCCAGAGGCACAAGAGGCTGCTAATTTGGCTAAAGCTAAAGCCGCTTATGGGGACAAGGTTGGCGCATATAAATTGTGTTTAGTCCAAAATAAGGTGGCAGATCAATTTAAGGTCTCTGGAACTCCAGCGCCAGCAGCGTGCACTGCACCACCACCATTTACTCCGCCTGTTGCAGCTGTTGCCAAATAATTAGGTGGAAAGTAATTCTTGCCGTAAGTAGCGTTTAGCTGCTGGAGTTTGAGGATTGCTAAAGAAGGGGCCTACGGGTCCCTTTTCCTTTATTTCCCCTTGGTCAATGAAGATAATGTACTCAGCTAGTCTTTGTACTTGGGCAAGTTGATGGGATGAAAAAATCACATCTACCCCCTGACGGTCAAATTGACGAATCAGCTCTTCAACCTGTTCGGTAGTCTTGGGGTCGAGATTGGCAGTAGGCTCATCTAGTAGAACCAAATTGGGTTTTTGCAGAATAGCTCTTCCAAGGCAAACCTTTTGTCTTTCGCCTGCGGATAATTTATGTGCTGGGCTGTTGGCTAACTCGCTTAAACCTACTTGCTCAATCACAGAGTCTATATCAGCATTCGTAATGGACGCGTCCGCATCACAAACCATTGCGATATTTGTTTTTGCTGAGGCTTTGATCATCGGGGTGTGATGTAAAACCAAAGCCGTTTTTGTTTTAAACGAGTAACTCACTGTTCCGCCATCTGGCTTAACGAGCCCATCTAGAAGTTTCAGAAGAGTAGTTTTGCCAGCGCCATTGGGGCCAATACAAGCAGTAATTCTGTCTGCTGGAATGAGGGCGTGCTGGATATTCAGAATGGTTCTGCCATTGCTTTTGACGATGATGTCTTTGAGCTCAATGAACTTTTCAAAAGTTTCCATTGCATTAACCATAGCGATGCTCCGCAATTTGGCGAACTGCAAAGGTAAATAAATTGGCCAGAAGAACAATGGCGAGCAAGACGATGCCAAGGGCAAGGGCTAAAGGTAGGTCGCCTTTGCTAGTCTCCAGCGCAATCGCAGTTGTCATTGTTCTGGTGGAATGATCAATATTGCCACCAACAATCATGACCGCTCCAACCTCGGATATGGCTCTAGCTAGGCCGGCAAGCACGGCAATGGTCAGCGAGAAGCGGCAATCCCATATCAGCCATTTAAAGCGGGAAAGGGGTGGCAATTTAAGGCTCAGAAAGGAATCGCGATGTATTTTCCAGGAGTCCTCCAGGATTTGGCGGCTAAGGGCTGCGATTAAAGGGGTTGTGAGCAATGTTTGAGCCACAGTCATACCCTTTACTGTAAATAGCCAGCCCCACATGCCAAGGGGCCCTGTACGTGACAGCATGAGATATACCAATACGCCAACTATGACTGTAGGCACACCCATGAGGGTGTTCAGGATCACAATGATGGTCCTTTTGCCCGCAAAACGTTCGGTGGCCAGAAGGGCGCCAATCGGTAGACCCAAAAGCGTTCCAACCAGAAGGGCGGTAAGGCTGACCTGTAGAGAAACCCAGACGATCCCCATTACACCGCCATCGAGGTGGGCTAACAAGGAAAGGGCATCTTGAAAAGCTTTTAACATGCGCCTGATTCTATCAAGGCAATGGCAAAATGACTGTAATGAAATTGATTTCCCTATTTTTGACCTATGGCTGAAGTGGTGTGCCTCTGCAATGAGGTCCTCGACGTGGATTTGCGCGAATATTTAGATACTCACCCGATAGACTCGATTGACGAGTTGCGGGAGCGGGCATCCATTTGCAATAAATGCATGCAGTGTCAAGATTTAGTCGAGAGCGAAATCTACTTGGCGCGCGTTCGACGTCAACGTGCCGCAGGTCAGTTTTAATGAGCCCTAATAAAACTTCTCGTTTCACGGTGCTGAGTATGAATGTCCATAAGGGGGTATCTCCCTTACATAGACATTCCACGATTTACCAGCTGCGAGAAAAAATGCGTAGTCATCACCCAGATCTACTTTTCTTGCAGGAGCTGCAACAGGAGCATCGGGGTAGAGTGCGTCGCTTTAGCCAATGGCCGTTAACAGAGTTGACCCACTTTCTTTCGGAAGACTTTTGGCGCGATTGGCATTATGGGAAAAATGTCGAGTATCGCGATGGGCATCATGGTAATGCCATCCTCTCTAAGCACCCTCAACAAAAAGGAAATAACTACGATATTTCAGCATATCGTTTTGAGAGTCGTGGCCTGCTACATAGCGTTACTACTTTGGATGGCAAGGATCAACCGATTCATTGTTTCTGTGTGCATTTGGCGCTTTTCGAGCGGGGCAGAGAGCGACAGTTGGAGGCTATCATTGGGCATATCCAGGAACTCACTCAAAATGGACCTACGATCGTGGCTGGAGACTTCAATGATTGGCGCAATCGTGTGAGCGCTCCCATGAAGGCTGCCGGCTTTGATGAAGTATTTGAATTGCTGACTGGCTCTCCAGCAAAAACGTTTCCTAGTGTGAAGCCATTGCTTTCAATGGATAGGATTTATGTTCGAGGAATAAAAGTACATTCAGCGGAAATTTTGTATGAATGGTTAAAACTATCAGATCACCTGGGTATTACTGCTGAATTGGAACTTGAATGAATGACTTCTTAGGATTTTTTATTAATACACAATCTACATTTAATTTGAGATTGATTTTATTAATCCATTTCTCATTTGTAACGTATTTTATTTTCCTTATTATTTCTGTAAGAAGACCTGTTGGCGTAGCTTTTGCGTGGATATTTATTGTGATGACGTTCCCTCTATTGGGAATAAGTTTGTATATTTTGATTGGTGAGCGCCCAGTTGGAAGAGTCTTGACTCGAAAAATTATTCGGATGAATCGCGAATACCAGGAAACTACTGAGCTGATGAGGAAGCAATTTATTGGCGATAGAGAGAAATTGCCAATGGAAGGTAGGGCCTTGAGTCTGCTTGCAGAATCTAAGAACGGCTCACCCGTGGTTGCTGGCAATAAGATTAAATTGCACACAGAATCATTAAAAATTCTACAAAATTTCATTGATGAAATTAACTCAGCCAAGAAAAGCCTCCATTTAGAGTTCTATATCTGGGCATTGGGCGGTGATGCGGATCGGGTTTGCGAGGCTTTGATAGCCGCAGCCAAGCGTGGTGTTGCATGCCGTGTTTTGTTGGACTCACTCGGAAGTAAAGATTGGTTTAAGTCTGCTTGGCCCAAACGTTTTAAAGCGGCTGGCATTCAAGTCACTGAGGCATTGCCGATTCAGATTGGCCGCTTCCAGTTCCGCCGTGCAGATCTGCGCTTGCATCGAAAAATATTTGTGGTGGACGGATCCGTGGTGTGGACTGGCAGTATGAATATGGTCGACCCTCGTACTTTTAAGCAGGACTCTGGAGTGGGAGAGTGGGTTGATGCCATGGTGCGCATTGAAGGTCCAGTTGCATCTCAGTTTGAACTCACGTTTTCTTTTGACTGGAGTGTTGATAACCCTAAAATTACCCACTTCAATGATCGCGAGCTACCAGTATCGCCACATGAGGGTGGCGTTTTAGCTCAGGAGTTTTCATCTGGCCCGGTATACCGAGACGATATTCTTTATCAAGTGCTCTTGTCAGCCATTATGGATGCTAGACAAGAGTTAACCATTACTACGCCATACTTTGGCCCAGATGATGGCTTGCTTCAGGCATTGATGGCGGCTTCAGCCCGTGGAGTAAAGGTTACCCTGATCGTCCCTAAGTTAAATGATTCCAAATTGGTCGCCTGGAGTAGCAGAAGTTTCTATGGTGATTTAATGAATGCAGGCGTCAAAATCGCAGAGTTCCATGGAGGCCTCTTGCATACCAAGAGTTTGTTGATTGATAGGCGGATTGCAATCTTTGGTTCAGTGAATTTTGATCAACGTAGTTTGCGTCTGAACTTTGAAATTAGCTTAATTGTGTATAACGATGACTTCTGCGCCAATCTTGGGAAGCTGATTGCGTCCTACTTAGAGCAATCAGATTATGTTGATCCTAAGACCTGGGCAAAGCGCCCGCGCTGGCATCGTTATCTCGAAAACGCAGCGCATCTTACTTCACCACTGCTTTAAATCGCGCCGCTTGCCTTCATGCTAGCAATGTCAGACTCTCCCAACCCTAATTCTTTAAGAATGGAGTCGGTATGATCTCCAATCGCAGGGATGGGGTCCATACGATAGTCATAGCTGCTATTTAATCCTGGGGGCAGCAAGGCAGCAATCGCACCGTTGGGGGTATCCACCTGGGTCCAACGATTGCGCGCTTTAAACTGCTCATGCTTCCAAAGACCCTCCATATCATTAAGGTGGGCATTTGCAATCTGCGCTTTTTCTAGTCTTGCAATTAATTGCTCGGAAGTAAGGCCGCCAAAGCAAGTGTCAATAATATCTAAAAGTTCTGCGCGCTTTTCATTGCGCTTGAAGTTACGATCAAAGCGTTCATCTTGGGCAAGTGCAGGGTTTTCTAAAACGGTTTCGCAAAACTGCACCCACTCACGTTCATTCTGTAAGCCGAGCATGACTGTCTTACCATCGCCTGCCTTAAAGGGGCCGTATGGATAGATGGTGGCGTGAGAGGCGCCATTGCGCGGTGGCGGTTCTGCACCTTTGTAGGCGTAATACAGAGGAAAGCTCATCCATTCGGTAAGAGACTCGAGCATAGAGATATCGATGACCGAGCCTTTACCTGTTTTTCCTCTTTGCAAGAGAGCGGCTAAGATATTGGTATAGGCATACATGCCGGCTGCAATGTCAGCAATGGAATTTCCAGCCTTGCTAGGGTTTTCAGGCGTTCCGGTAATCGACAAGAATCCTGCTTCACTCTGAATAAGTAAGTCGTAGGCTTTCTTATCTCGATAAGGGCCGTCACTACCATAGCCCGAGATATCGCACAAAATCAGTTTTGGATTATCTTTCTGCAAAATCTCAGCTGTGAGTCCCATACGTGCAGCAGCACCTGGCGCCAGGTTTTGCACTAAGACATCGGCGGTCTTCAACAAAGTCTTGAGTGCTGCAATTGCTGATGGCTGCTTAAGATCTAGGGTCAAACTTTCCTTAGAGCGATTGACCCATACAAAGTGAGAGCAGAGTCCATCTACTTGGGTGTCATAACCCCTCGCAAAGTCACCGCCGCCAGGCCTCTCAACTTTAATGACTCGTGCGCCTAAGTCCGCTAATTGGCGCGTACAGAAAGGTGCGGCAATAGCATGCTCTAAAGAAACAACAGTAATACCATCCAGTGGGCGAATGCTCATATCAACGTCTTCCTAGAAGGATCTTGGGAGACCAAGAACATGTTCAGCAATATAGGAGTAAATTAAATTCGTTGAAATAGGCGCCACTTGGTAAAGGCGAGTTTCTCTAAATTTACGTTCAACATCGTATTCATTGGCAAAGCCAAAGCCACCATGAGTTTGCAAGCAGACATTTGCTGCTTCCCATGAGGCTTTTGCGGCTAGGTATTTCGCCATATTAGCTTCTGGGCCACAGGGTTGGTGATTGTCAAATAACTCACAAGCTTTAAAGCGCATGAGATTTGCGGCTTCGGTTTCAATATAGCTATCAGCAATCGGAAATTGAATCCCTTGGTTTTTACCTATTGGGCGATCAAAAACGACTCGGTCATTGGCATAGCGACGGGCGCGATCAATAAACCAGTACGCATCACCAATACATTCAGCAGCGATCAAGACTCGCTCGGCATTTAAGCCATCCAAAATGTATTTAAATCCTTGGCCTTCGGTACCAATCAGATTCTCTGCGGGGATTTCTAGGTTATCGAAGAACACTTCGTTAGTTTCGTGGTTCACCATGTTAGCAATGGGTCGCACTTCCATGCCTTTGCCAATGGCGTCAGCGAGATTGACGATAAAGATCGACATGCCTTCTGACTTGCGTTGTACTTCACTAAGTGGAGTAGTGCGCGCCAGCAAAATCATTAAGTCAGAGTGTTGAATTCTGGAGATCCACACCTTTTGACCATTGACTACATACTTATCACCTTTTTTAACTGCCGTCGTTTTCAGTTTAGTGGTGTCGGTACCAGTGGTTGGTTCGGTAACGGCCATGCTTTGAAGGCGAAGTTCTCCCGAAGCAATTTTGGGAAGATACATTTTTTTCTGCGCGTCTGAGCCATGGCGAAGTAGGGTACCCATGTTGTACATCTGCCCGTGACATGAGCCTGAGTTACCCCCAGAAAAATTAATCTCTTCCATAATTACTGAGGCTTCAGCAAGGCCTAAGCCGGAGCCACCATATTCTTCCGGAATTAAGGCAGCCAGCCAGCCAGCCTTAGTCATCGCATCCACAAAAGCCTCTGGATAACCTCGTTCGTGATCAATCTTTTGCCAATAGGCAGAATCAAAAGAGCCACAGAGATCTCGCAATGCTTCACGCATTTCTTGGTATTGGTCTGGCTTAGGAATAGGGTGATTCATAAAAGTCTCAATTTATAGGTTTTATGGTTTATTTGCTGATTTGGGTACTAGTTTAAGCAAGATTTGAAAATCTTGGAGATTGCTTAAAACAAGGCAAAATAGACTTCATGAGATCTAAAAAAATTCACTCGTATGGCAGCTCCCTAGAGGCCATGACTTAATGGACACGGTATTCGAGCATTTTTTTGGGTGGTTTGAAATGCCTTCTGTTGGCTTGCCGGCAGTATTTATCAGCGCGTTTATTTCCGCAACATTAATACCGGCTGGTTCCGAACCTATTCTGTTTGGCTATATCACTCTTAACCCCCACTTATTTTGGGCGGCGATTGCAGTTGCCACGGTTGGCAATACATTAGGGGGGATGCTAGATTGGTGGCTGGGGGTGATAGCACGCAATAGCTTTAAGGTAATGGATGAGCCCCGCAATACCCGCCTAAAGCGTTGGCTTGAAGAGTGGGGGCCTAAGTTGTTGTTGCTGTCTTGGTTGCCTGTATTGGGTGACCCCTTATGTCTAGCGGCGGGATGGTTAAAGCTCCCGTGGCAGCCATGTCTGATTTACATGTTTATCGGTAAGCTCTTGCGCTTTATTACGATTACCTGGTTACTTACTTTGGTCCCTGAAAGTTTTTGGCACCAGCTAGGTCACTGGCTTCATCTCATCTAAACGGCGCAATACTTCTGCTGAACCTCGTCATTGTTTAAGAGGTTCTGAGCAGTGTCATGAAAAACAATCTCGCCTTGATCAAGAATATAGGCGCGATCAGAAATTTTCAAAGCTTGTTGTACGTTTTGCTCCACCAGTAGAATGGTTAGACCTTCTTGCTTTAGTTTTGCAAAGAGCTCAAACATCTCTTCAACCAAGACCGGCATGATGCCTTCTGAGGGTTCGTCGAGCAGAATGACTTTAGGCTTACCAATCATGGCTCTGGCAATAGCCAACATTTGTTGCTCGCCACCAGACATTGATGTGCCGTCTTGATGTAAGCGCTCTTTTAGTCTGGGGAAGGTTTCAGCAATCTCATCAACTAATGCACTCATGTCACCTGAGTTCTTCTTGGCGATCACCCCAAGCTCTAAATTTTCTTTAACAGTCAGCCCGGGAACGATGCGGCGATCCTCTGGAACATATGCCAGACCTAAATGAAAGCGCTCGTGAGCAGGTAAATCTAAAAATGAAGTGCCATCAATGGATGCTTTACCTTGGCGTTTAGATAACAGGCCCATCAGAGACCGTAGGGTAGTGGTTTTGCCGGCACCATTGCGGCCCATCAAAGTAACGATCTCACCTTTGTTCACCTCAAGTGAGATGCCTTGCAATACGTGACTACGGTCATACCAAGCGTTTAAGTTTTCTACACGCAACATAGTTTGCTTTCTGATTAACCTTGACCTAGGTACACACGACGTACCTCTGCATTATTTTGGATTTCTTCTGGAGTGCCTTCTGCCAAGAACTCGCCATGGTGCAGTACGATGATGCGCTTACAAAGGCCCATGATGAGTTTCATCTTGTGTTCAACCAAAATAACCGTGCGCTCACTAGCAAGTGTGCGAATCAATTCCATCATGACCAAAGTTTCTTCTGGAGACATGCCGGCAGTGGGTTCATCTAGCAATAGAAGGCTGGGGTTGCAGGCCAATGCCATCGCAATTTCCAGGGCGCGCTGTTGGCCATGCGCTAAGTCACCCGTCTTCTTATTGCGTAAGTGCTCTAGATTAACTCGATGCAGTAATTCATCGGCGATCTCAATTGGCTTGGGATAGCTTTGGGCGTTACGGAGGAAGTTGTAGCGCGCCGTTTCCATCTGTGCTGCTACGCGAACATTCTCGTGAACGCTGAGCTGCTTAAAGACATTGGTAATTTGAAAGCTTTTAGAGATTCCAATTCGAGCAAATTCATGCTGCTGCATACCAGTGATATCTTTGCCATTAAATAGAATTTGACCGCTTGTTGGAGGGAATGCGCCACTCAAGACATTGAAGAAGGTGCTTTTGCCTGCGCCATTAGGGCCAATAATGGCCGTAAGTGTTCCAGGCATAAAGCAAGTAGACACATCCTGCAAAGCTTTGAACTTACCAAAGCTCTTACTAACGTGACGTGCTTCAAGAATAGGGGTTGTAGTTGCTCTATTCATTATTTCGAATCCTGATTAATTTGTAGCTTGCTCAGAATGGTTCCCCAAATGCCTTTAGGGAAGAACAGCACAAAGAACATGAACACTAAACCAACAACAGCCATCCAATGCTTGGTGAAGGTGGTGACCACGTCTTCCAAGTAGAGCATGACTGCTGCGCCGATAAATGGACCAAAGAAGGTGCCCATTCCACCGAGAATGCTCATCATGACTGCCTGACCAGACTGCAGATAGTGCAGAGAATCAATTGGCACGATAGAGAGGTGGAGGGCGCGCAATGAGCCTGCTAAGCCACAAATCGCCGCTGACAATACGAAAACCAATAGTTTGGTACGGGCTACATCAAATCCACAAGCTGCTGCGCGCTTCTCATTCTCGCGAATCGCTTCCATTACGGCACCTAAAGGTGAGCTTAGGATACGGGAAATAAGCCAAATGGCAATCACTACAAAGAAAAGAATAATGTAGTACTTGATCAATGGATTTAAGAAGTCGACTGGGATGCCTAAAATGTTGAATTCATCTACGCGGACACCTCGTAAACCATTCTCACCACCAGTAAGGCTCTCTGCCTTATAGAAGATGTAGTACACAATTTGACCAAGCGCTAAGGTCACCATGGAGAAGTAGATGCCACGAGTGCGAATGGCCAGGTAGCCCATGATGAGGCCGCCAAGAGCGGCGCCAATGACGCCAACCAGAATGGCGGCGCCCCAAGGTAAACCATAGTGAACAATGGCTATGCCGGTGATATAGCTACCAATGCCTAGGAAGGCTGCATGACCAAAAGATAGTAGGCCCATGTAACCAAACAGCAAGTTAAAGCCCATGGCGAATAAACCAAAGATCAAAATATTGATTGCCAAGGCTTCATACGGCATGATGAATGGAAAGATTGCTAAGAACAGCATGCAAGCTAGTACGCGATGACGTGCAATGAGTTGGAAAAATGAATTCATAAATATTCGGAGCCTTAGCCCATTGCTCCTGCTTTGCCAAATAAACCTTGTGGGCGAATTAACAGCACTACAGCCATCAGTACAAAAATGGAAAGTTCTGCTAAGTCGGGGAAGAAGAGGGAGGTCATGCTGTAGACCACACCCACTAACAAGCCAGCCAGCACTGCGCCGACTGGAGAGCCCATGCCGCCTACAACGGTCACCACAAAAGATTCCGCCAGAATGGGAATACCCATCTCTGGATTGACTGAGCGTGTTGGTGAGGCAAGAATTCCTGAAAGACCGGCAATTGCGCAACCCAACCCAAAAACCAAAAGCCAAACCTTAGCAATATCGATGCCTAAGACCTTCACAATTTCTTGGTCGGCAGCGCCGGCTTTAATGATGAGGCCATAACGCGTCTTTTGAATGAAGAACCAAACACCCAAAATGACGACTGCAGTAGCCGCAATGAGGAAGAGGCGATATTTAGGGAAATAACCAATGCCTACATTCACTGTTCCGCCAAGACCCTCTGGGGTAACTGACGGAAGGCCTTCGATGCCAAAGGTTATACGTATAACTTCGATCAAAACATAAGAAAGACCAAAGGTAAGAAGAAGGGGGTAATCGAGACCGCGACCATAGAGCGGTCTAACTAAGAAACGCTCGGTTACAAGACCAATACAGCCTGTTATTAGGGGTGTTAGTGCCAGACTGAACCAAAAGCTTCCGGTGATACCCAGGAAGTAGACGCCTAAAAATGCGCCCACCATAAAGAAGGCGCCATGTGCAAAGTTCACCACGTTCAGCATGCCAAAAATGAGACATAGGCCAAGGGCTAGAAGTGCATAAATACTGCCTAAGGCGATACCTGTAAGCAATTGCATGCAGAGAAGTTCGAATGTAAGACCGGTCATAAATGTACTCAGAAAAAACTCCCCTCCACCAAGTGGTTTTGAGGAGTGAATCAGGGTGAATTAGAAATTCACCCTGAAGTTTTGGATTAGGCCTTGTGACCTAGCTCTGCACAAGAACGCATGTTTTTCTCTGTAGTAGGTTCAATCGTCAAAATCTTGAAGACGTCATACTTATCTTTCATATCTTTTGATTTTGACTCGATGATGATGACAGATTGAACTGCTTGATGATCGCATTTACGATAGTATTCGGGACCCTTGTACCAGTCATACTTGAGATTTTCCATTGCAGCGACCACCTTCATAGTGTCGCTAGATTTTGCAATTTTGACTGATGCAAGTACGCTTTTAACGCCTGCATAACCTAATGCACCGTAATCAGAAGGAACGGAGCCGTTGTATGCTTTTCTGTAGGCATCGTTAAATGCTTTTGCTTGCGGGATACGATCCTCCAGACCCCAATAGTAGGAGGTTCCACCAGCAATGCCTTCAAATGCTTCTGCTCCACCGGCAATGCGTGAGGTGTAGAGCAAAACAGGCGCCACAATTTTCATGCTGGATTTCAAACCAAAATCAGTACACTGCTTTGCTGAATTCACCAGGTCACGTCCAAAGTTGCATAAAACTAAAATATCTGGATTCAAGGCTTTGATACGCGGTAAGAATGCTGAATAATCTGATGTGCCCAATGGATGGCGAATATCAGCCAGGGTTGTAGCACCCATTTCTTTACCAGCACGCTCAAACGCGCGCACCATTTCATGGCCGTAAGCATAGTCAGCTGTTAAGAACACAATCTTCTTTCCAAAACGTGGAATAGAGTAACGTGCTACAGCGCCAGCAGTCATTGTTGGGTTTAGTGCTTCGTGGAATGTATAAACACTCCAGTCTTTCGCTTCGTTAATTGCATCAGATTGACTAATGGAGTTAAAGAGAACTTTACGCTCTTTGCAAACGGCGTTGATAGAAAGTTGTGTTGCCGCTGAAAGTGAGCCAACGACAAAGTTAACTTTGTCTTTTTCAATCAACTCCAAAGTACGAGTTGCGGCTTCTCCAGCGTTGAGCTTGGTGTCTCTCACTAGAAGCTCTGCCTTACGTCCGTTAAGGCCGCCTGCATCGTTAAATTCTTTGATGGCTAATTCAGCCGCCTTCACCTGATCCTGAGCTTCTGCTGAGAAGGGTCCTGTCAACGGCGTTGGAAAGCCGATCTTAATAGTGTCAGTCTGAGCATTTGCCACGTTTAACCAAAGTGGGGTGCTTGCTGCTGCGGCTCCACCAATTAACATCTTGCGTCTTGTTTGATTCGTTACTTTTTGTTTCATGGTTGTCTCCTCCATATAAAACTTTGTTAAATAAGAATACTTTTTATTGTTTTAAATCTTAACTGAATGCACCTTTTAATGCGCAGATTCAGGCACTGCTTTCCCTTGAGCTAATAGATCGCTGATATCAATCGCGGTTTCCGCCATCACAGTATCGGCATTTCTTTTTAACTTCTCGTTATCCCTATTGCCCTTACTTCCTTGGGCTTGCATATAGCGACCCAAATATTGGGCTCTAGCCACTACTTGTTGGCCTAGCTCTAAGCGCTCTTCGCTGTATGCGTTGAGCGCTGCTGGGGTAGCGCCATGTGCGGCAATATGCTTTGCAATCACTATTGCCTCATCAGCGGCCTTGGTAACACCCATACCTACGTGCGGCCTACCAACAAAAGCGGCATCGCCCATGAGTGCGATTCTGCCAAAGACAATTTGTTCGGAGCGCACGTCATAAATGGCTTGTAAAAATGGTGCGGCTGTTTTTTCTAATATTTCTGCATATTGGGGTGCCAAGATCTCCTGCGCCACTTTTCGCATGCGAGCGATATGCTTCCAAGACACTTTGAGTGGTGGGATGCCGGTAGGGTAGTGATGACCATCATCGTCTGTAAGAAGGCTTACCAACTCCTCATGCTCTGAGGCTGGGCGATACCAAACAAAGTTATAGCGACGCTTGCCTGGACGCGTGTCATTGCCAGAACCAGCAACTGGATAACCCAGCATTTGCTCGCCATTGGGCAAACAAAAGCCAAAGCGATTGAATAGAGTCTCTAGAGTGTTCCTTGATAGGCAGGCTTCGTCACACACGCCACGCCAAGCTATATAGCCTGCATATTCAGGTTGAATCTTTGGTGCGACTTGCGCTCGCACTGCAGAGCGTATGCCATCGGATGCAATGAGTAGCTCTGCGTCATGCTGACTGCCATCTTCACAAAGTACCTTTACGGCGTTCGCATCTTGCGTAACCGACTTCACTGTCTTGCCTTGAAGGTAGCGCTCGCTTGGAAAACTTTCTTTGAGCATGTGATAAAGGCGGCTCCAAGAGGTTAATACTTGAGGTAACTCCATTTCACCAAGGCTTTGACCGTCAGCACCCAAAGTGACACGCTTAGTCACGGGTACGCCGAGTGTTTCATCAACAGTCACTCCAGCAGCGCGTAGTGCTTCAGCCAAAGCATCATGGGTGACAATGCCGGCGCCACGACCGTCCAAGGATCCAATAGTCTTTTCTAGCAAAGTAACGTCATGCCCTTGGCGCAGCAAAATATTTGCCACGAATAAACCACCAAGAGAGCCGCCTACAACTAGAATTTTTGCCATCAATAACTCCTAAGCCGCTTTTGCATCCAGGGCTGCTTTTTCTTCAGCTGGGTAGTTGAGTTCAATAACTACACCATTAGGATCATCCAAAAAGATTTGGTGGAGCTTCAGGACAGGTACAGTGCGCTCGCGATAAGAAACATTGAGTTTCTTTAGGAGAGCAATTTTTTCTTCTAGGCCGGTCGCAAAAAAAGCAATGTGATCTACTGCGCCAGATCCATGGAGTGTGCTGGGGTCGCGTTCACCTAAATATTTTTTCAGTCCGTTCAGATCATTTTTGTCGATAGCAATGAGGTGCAAGACTGCATTAGCCCAACTACTCTCATCACCGTTGTATAGCCAGACGCCTGGGAAAGGAAACTCAGGTCTTGGACCAACAGTTAAGCCAAGGAGCTTGCTAAAAAATTCAGTCGTTTTTTCAATCTCTAGACTGCGGATGGAGAAGTGATTTAGGCTTAGATTAGACATAGATACCTTTTGAATTAAGCAAACAGTGATTTAGCAGAGTGAAGGTAAGACTGCACTCGGTCGCGAATGATCTCTTGTTCTGTATTGGGGCTTTCGGCGGCATAGATGGCTTGCCCGTAGATCCAACGTCTCATGCCGATATAGAAAACGCCACCATGCAATCCCATGAGAAATTCAAGTTCACGCTGGGTGGGCTTTGATGCATCAGACCTGCCGCAATACTTGCGAGTTTCGCGAATGAGTCTTGGTAATAAGCGCGTGCGCAAGAGCTCGAAGAAGCGATCGCTAATAGAGTGATCACTTAAGCCAGAAAAAATCAAAATGCGCACAAAGTCATAAGTTAAGACTGTGTTGGAGTAGTCCAAATAGAACGCATTGAATTTTTCTTCGGGAGTAAGGGAATCATCATCCAGCAGTTCTTCCCACTCTGGCTTCCA
Organism: Polynucleobacter sp. MWH-S4W17; assembly: GCF_018687535.1. Lineage (NCBI taxonomy): Bacteria > Pseudomonadati > Pseudomonadota > Betaproteobacteria > Burkholderiales > Burkholderiaceae > Polynucleobacter > Polynucleobacter sp. MWH-S4W17. The sequence continues at coordinate 608,801 of NZ_CP061295.1, forward strand.
GCGAGATTCAAAGACCTCTTTATAGACTTCTTGAATCAGCGCATCTTTGGTGGGGAAGTAGTGATAGAGCAGGGTGTGAGTGATACCCAACTCTTTGGATAAATTTCTTAATTGGCCATCGATACCATTTCTGGCAAAGAACTGAATAGCGCTATCCAATATTTGGCGTTTCCGCTCGGCTGTACCCATTCTTTTTCGGATGGGCGCCAAAGAGCCCTCTGAACTTTCAGCAGTATTTGGGCTGGAAACACTATCTTCAGTAAAACGCATGGATTCTCAGGGTTTATCCGAATTTGGACTTATTGACCAAAAGTTAAATAATGGTACATTGTTGAACAATTGGTAGATAAGACTCTATTCGTACAAACCCCAAGGAGATCAAATGGAATTAAATGGCGAGCAACTCATATCCGCTCCAATCCCTGAAGTATGGAAGGGTTTGAACGATATTGACGTGTTAGCCAAGTCCATTCCTGGCTGCGAGGAGATTAGTCGCATCTCCCCAGAAGAGATTCATGCCAAGGTGATGTTCAAAATTGGACCCGTTAGAGCCCGTTTTGCAGGGAAATTGCTCCTAAGTGACATTATCCCGGACCAGTCTTGTTCTATGGCCTTTGAAGGGTCTGGTGGGGCGGCAGGGTTTGCCAAAGGTAAGTCACGAGTGGAGCTAAAGCAAGCCGAAGGAGGTACTTTGGTCTCTTATACGACGGAAGCCTCGATTGGCGGCAAGTTAGGTCAAATTGGCGGTCGCTTAATTAGCGCATCGGCAAAAAAGATTGCAGATGATTTTTTTCAGAAATTTGCAAAAGAATTAGGCGGGGAGACAGTGGCATTGGAGTCAGACGCTGGCGGTAAATAAAGAGCGGTAATAAAAAAGTAGCGCAAAAAATAAAAAGCTAGAAAAGCTTAATACATTGGTGGTGGAGGAGACTTAATGAAATCTGCAGCATTCGATTATGTAAAGCCCAAAAGACTACAAGAGGCATTATCTTTGCTTGAGCAGGGCGGCGATGATGCGCAATTAATTGCGGGTGGGCAAACTTTATTGGCCACGTTGAATATGCGTTTGTCTGAGCCCAAAGTGTTAATCGATATTACTGATATCGCTGAGCTCAAAGGTATTTCGGTTGTTGGCGATAGTTTGCGTATTGGCGCTCTAGTGACCCATACTGAAATTGAAGATTCAGAATTAGTTGCAAAACATGCGCCACTTTTAAAAGCTGCCGCTCCACATATTGCCCATCGCGCTATTCGTAATCTTGGCACTTGGGGAGGCTCACTGGCATACGGTGACCCAGCCGCCGAATGGCCCGCTTGTAGCTTGACTCTGTGTGCCACTATGGTGATTCATGGTCCAGCGGGCGAGCGCCGAATTTCTGCAAACGATTTTTTCATTGACTTGTATACGACCTCATTAGAGCCCGATGAAATTCTCGTGGCGACTGAGATTCCAATGGCAAGCAAGCAAGCAGTTTTCTATTTTCATGAGCTGGCTAGGCGTCATGGCGACTACGCGGTTGCTGGTTTAGCTGCAGTTGCAGAGAAGCAGGGTGATGTTTTGACTCATTGCGCCTTTACATTCTTTTCTGTTGGCGCTACGCCAGTAATGGCAACTAAAGCGCAGGATTTAATCAATGGCCAAAAACTCAACGTTGAGTTAATTACCAAGGCCGTAGCCGAAGCGCGTAATGAAATCGAAGCCATTGCAGACATTACCAACAGCGCAGAAGCGAAACAACATTTAATTGGTGTATTGCTTGAGCGTGGACTCAAGCACATGATTGCTTAATACTCAAACAGCAAGCATCGGCACAAGAATTCGGAGATCAAAATGAGTTTGAAGAAAAAAATTTCAATGACCGTGAATGGTCGACTCGTCAATGCAGAGATTGAGCCACGCAGACATTTGGTGGATTTCTTACGTGAAGATTTACATTTAAAAGGCCCTCACTTGGGTTGCGAGCAGGGCGCGTGCGGAGCTTGTACCGTCAAGGTAGATGGACAAATCATTCGCGGATGCCTATTTCTGGCAGTACAGGCCGATGGCAGCGTAGTCGAGACCGTGGAAGGTCTAACTAAAAACGGTGTTTTGACTGATCTGCAAGAATCTTTCATGCGCCACAACGCTATGCAGTGTGGCTTCTGCTCCTCTGGCATGTTGTTAGCTGCAGCAGAGTTGATTGAGAAACAACCAAAAGCAACGCGCGAACAAGTGCGCGAATGGATCTCAGGTAATTATTGTCGTTGCACTGGTTACCACTCTATCGTCGATGCAATCGTCGATGTATTGGATGCTCGTGCCAAGGGTCAAAAAATTAAACCTGTCCTTGCTGACGCTTAAGGAAAACGCATTATGAATAAGCCAAGTGATTTAAAAGGAATGGTGCTCGATCCCGTAACAAATGATCAGCGATATATAGGCCATAGCGAACCAAGACATGGGGCTCGTCGTCTGCTTGAAGGTCAGGGCACTTACATTGACGATATTCAATTGCCTCGTATGGCGCATGTGGTGTTCTGGCGTTCCCCGGTAGCACACATGAAAATCGGCAAAATTCATACAGAGCATGCCAGTAAGATGCCTGGTGTTCTTGCAGTTGTAGATGGCGTGCAAATGGCGAAAATTTGCAAGCCTTGGGTAGCCACTTTGGGCCACCTAGCTGGTATGAAGTCTGCCCCTCAACACGCCTTAGCAATTGATCGTGCTTGTTGGCAGGGTGAGCCGGTGGTGGCGGTAGTTGCAGAAACTAGAGCGCAGGCGGAAGATGCTCTGCAGCATATCGATGTTGAGTGGGAAGAGTTGCCGGCGGTCGTTTCCATGGAAACCGCGCTTGATGCAGATACTCCGGTTATTCATCCCGACCTTGGCGACAATTTATGCTTCACCCGTACTTTAGATGTCGGTAATGTGGAAGAAGTATTTGCAACTGCTGACGTGGTAGCAGAAGCTACTTTTGGATTTGGGCGCCATACCGGCGTAACACTTGAGCCGCGCTGTCAGATTGCAGATTACAACCCAGGCGATCGTCGCCTCACTGTGTACCATTCGCAACAAGCGCCACACATGATGCAAGATCTATATTGTCGTCAGTTTGGGCTTTCGGAATCAGATGTGCATGTCATTTGTAAGGATGTGGGCGGATCATTTGGTATTAAGGTGCATGCCTATCCAGATGACTTTGCTACCGTAGGGCTTGCCATGATGCTTGAGCGCCCGGTGAAGTTTGTTGCAGACCGTCTTGAATCATTTACCAGTGATATTCATGCGCGTGAGCATCGTATTAAAGGACGTATAGCTGCCAATAAGGCAGGCGATATATTGGCTTTTGAGATCGATGATCTGACTGCAATTGGCCCATACTCCATGTTCCCTAGAACTAGCGCTATTGAAGGCAATCAAGTCGTGAACTTGGTCGGTGGTCCTTACAAGCATCAAAACTATCGCGCTAAGCTGAATGTCGTTTTTCAGAATAAAACACCCACTTGTCAGTATCGTGGGGTAGGTCATCCGATTGCTTGTGCTGTGACCGAAGGTTTAGTGGATTTGGCTGCGCAAAAATTACAAATGGATCCGCTCGAGTTTCGTAAACGTAACGTCATTCCGGATGATGCTTATCCTTGCTCTGGAATTTCTGGAATTAAGTTGGAAGTTCTCTCACATGAGCAATGTTTGCGAACAATCGAAAAGATGATGGATTATTCTGCATTGCGTAAAGAGCAGGCTGAGTTGCGCAAAAAAGGGATCTATCGCGGCATTGGGTTTGCAACATTAATTGAGCTAACCAATCCAAGCCCTGCTTTCTATGGCGTAGGAGGTGCTCGCATTGCCTCTCAGGATGGCGCTACCGTTCGCATGGATCCTAGTGGTGTGGTTTCAGTCTTGATTGGTGTTGGTGAACAAGGTCAAGGTACTGAAGGTATCTATACCCAGATTGCGGCTGATGCTGTCGGTGTTTCAATCGACCAAGTGCGCGTTATTACTGGTGATACCGATGTGACTCCTTACGGCGGTGGCACGTGGGCTTCACGTGGAGCAGGTGTTGGCGGTGAAGCGGTTCTCTTGGCTTCTCAAGCCCTACAAGAAAATATTATTAAACTGGCGGGCGCCATTTTGAATCGGCCTGTTGCAGAACTCACTGCGCGTCGTGGATACATCTTAGATAAAGCGACTGGTGAGCAATTGTTGCCGTTTGGTGAAGTGGGTAGAGTAGGTTATTTCCGCACTGATACTTTACCGGCAGGATTTTCTGCAGATCTCATGGTGACACGTCACTACACTCAAAAGGAATACCCATTTATCTTTACGAATGGGGTCCAAGCATCTTATGTTGAGGTTGACCCAGACACAGGCTTTGTAAAGTTATTGAAGCATTGGGCGGTAGAGGATTGTGGACGCGTTATCAATCCAATGTTGGTCAATGAACAAGTGCGCGGTGCAATCGTTCAAGGTATTGGCGGCGTTCTGTTTGAAGAGTGCCTCTATGACGAAAGTGGTTTGTTGCGCAATGGCAGCATGGCAGATTACTTAGTGCCGATGGCTAATGAGATGCCGGATATTGAGGTTGCTCACGTTGAGACGCCTACCCAATCTTCCAAATTGGGTGCTAAAGGGGCGGGTGAGGCTGGTACGGCCGGAGCGCCAGGTGCAGTTCAAAACGCTATTAATGATGCCTTGGCGCCATTAAATGCATCCGTCTTTGATCAGCCCATCACCTGCGAAAAGATCCTGCGGGCTCTCAAGAAAATCTAATATTTATAGGTTCTGACTACCCCTGGTGCATCGCCTCCAGGGGTAGTTCAGCACATCCTGTAACATCAAGTTTTGGGGCCATAAAGCAGTCTGCAGCCCTTTTAATTAACTTGATACGGTAAATGATATGTCCACATTAAAAGGTAAAACAGCACTAGTTACTGGTTCCACTAGCGGTATTGGCTTAGGAATGGCTATTGCACTGGCTAAACAAGGCGTCAACATCATGGTCAATGGTTTTGGCGAGAAAGATGAAGCCATTGCTCAAATTAAAGCTTGCGGAGTAGGGGTTGATTACCATGGCGCAGACATGAGCAAGCCCGCTGAGATCGAAGATCTAATTAGGCAAACAGAGAAGCGTTTTGGTTCGCTGGATATCTTAATCAATAATGCTGGCATTCAATACACTGCAAACATTGAAGAATTTCCAACAGATAAGTGGGATGCCATCATCGCCATTAACTTAAGTTCAGCATTTCACACAACACACCATGCCTTGCCTGGTATGAAAAAACGTAACTGGGGCCGCATTATTAATATCGCCTCAGTACATGGCCTAGTAGCTTCTACTCAGAAGGCTGCCTATGTTGCTGCAAAACATGGCATTGTTGGATTAACCAAAGTAACGGCCTTGGAAAATGCTCGCACTGGTATTACTTGTAATGCAATTTGTCCGGGCTGGGTTCTTACTCCATTGGTTCAGAAACAGGTAGATGCTCGTGCAGAACGCGAAGGCATTTCCAATGAGGCCGCTAAGATTGCCTTGGTATCCGAAAAGCAGCCATCTGGAGAGTTTGTGAGCCCAGAGCAATTGGCAGCCTTGGCGGTTTTCCTATGTGGGCCAGATGCCTCTGAAGTGCGTGGAGTAGCTTGGAATATGGATGGTGGTTGGACTGCTCAATAATCCTTAGTAAACACTATTGAAATTAATGCCAGTAAGCTGCTTTACTGGCCTTTTTCTTGGATCAAACAAAAACCGCAGAATAGTCTATAGTTATCCAAAATTTGTCTATATTTGGCGTAATGTAATTAAAAGGAATACAAATGGAACATACCTTACCTCAGTTGCCATATGCACTCGATGCTTTGGCCCCATATATCTCTAAGGAAACTTTGGAGTATCACTATGGCAAACATCACCAGGCTTATGTCACTAATTTAAATAATTTGATTAAAGGGACTGAGTTTGAAAATTCATCTCTTGAAGACATCATTAAGAAATCTACAGCCGGTGTATTTAATAACGCTGCACAGGTCTGGAACCATACCTTTTATTGGTCAAGCATGAAGCCAAATGGTGGTGGAGCACCTAGCGGCCCATTGGCTGATGCTATCAATGCCAAGTGGGGCTCATTTGATAAATTCAAAGAAGAATTTACAAAGTGTGCTGTAGGAACTTTTGGCTCAGGCTGGGCATGGCTGGTTAAAAAAGCAGATGGTAGTCTTGATCTTGCTTCCACTAGTAATGCTGCAACGCCTCTCACCACAGATGCTAAGCCATTAATGACATGTGATGTTTGGGAGCATGCCTACTATATTGATACACGTAATGCACGTCCAAAATATGTAGAAAATTTTTGGAATGTAGTGAATTGGGATTTTGCTAGCCAAAATTTTGCTTAATTTAATTTATCTCATTTAGGAAAATCTAATGACATCAATCTTGACCTCTTTGGGACGCACTATTTTTGCCGGTTTTGTCCTGCTCGCCCTTATTATTTTGGCTTTAGGCGGCAACTTTAGTTCTGCTGAACTTCCGTTTGTCTTCCGCTGGTTGCACGTGATGTGCGGTGTGATGTGGATTGGTTTGCTCTGGTACTTTAACTTTGTGCAGATTCCATCAATGCCAAAGATTCCCGATGAGCAAAAGCCAGCGATTGGCAAAGTCATTGCTCCAGCAGCATTGTTCTGGTTTCGTTACGCGGCTTTGTTTACTGTGCTAACGGGTTTGATTGTGGCCGCTTTAAATGGTTACCTTCATCAAGCCTTCACATTGCAAGCCCCGTTCCGCGCAATCGGTTTAGGTATGTGGATTGCCTTGGTAATGGCTATTAACGTTTGGTTCATTATTTGGCCAAATCAAAAGCGCGCTCTTGGTATCGTTGCTGTTGAAGCTGACGTTAAGGCAAAATCTGCTCGCGTTGCGATGTTGACATCCCGTTTGAATACATTGCTATCCGTACCAATGTTGTTCTTGATGGTTGCTCAATCACACAACACTACATGGTTCGTGATCGTTTCTTAATCACCGCTTGATATGTAAAGAAAAAGGCCCGCAATGCGGGCTTTTTTCTTGCTCCCTTTTTAAGCTCTGCTGATGGGCATGGAGATGCTATACACTTATTCACATTACCTCAGTCTTCTATGCTCAAAAATACTTTCCCCGTTAAAAACTATTTTGCATGTCTCAGTCTATTAGGCGTACTTGTTTGGATGCCTATGCCCGTATATTCGCAGGCCATCATTACTACTCTTGGGTCAGCATTTTCTATGACTAATGGCTCCGATCTTTCTGCATGGAAAATGAATGGAGGTAGGAATGGAAATGCAAGTTGGCAGGTTGATAATAAAGAGATACAAGTAACGCAAGGTCAGGGCCTTTTGGTATCACGTTTAAGCGTTCCTGATTTTCAAATGGCATTTGATTATTGGGTTTCCGACAAAGCGCAAGCGACAGTATTTTTTCGTTGTGCCAACCCAGGTGACATAAATACGGACACAGCTTATGAGGTAGCCTTAGTTAACCAGGCAGGTGGTTCTGGTGCCGGCTCAATTTTGTCGCTCAATAAAGTGAAGCCAACAAAGGTGGCTAATCAATGGAATCACATGCAGATTAGCGCCATTGGAACAGAGCTTTCAATCACTTTGAATGGGGTAACGCATCAAGTGAGCGACACTCGATTCAACGCAGGACCAATTGCAATGAACTATATGGGCGGGGAGTTGCGTTTAAAAAATATTTACCTCACCATCCCTGGCAGATGGTGACGCCTATATTCGGGTTTAATAATTTATTTTTTATTCTTCAATAGATTTTTAACTTCTTGCTTTAAAACATCCTCAGGTACTGCGCCAGCCAAAACATTAAAGGCGCCTGTTTTGTGGTTAACAAGGATGACGCCTGGGGTCCCGCTAATGCCCGCATTCAAGCCATCTTCTAAATCATCACTGACTTGCTTTGCCACTGCCTCTGACCGCAGGCAGATATCAAATTTTTCAACATTCAAACCTTGCTCTTTTGCTAATGCTAGCAAAGGATCTACGCCGTTAGCGCTTGGCATGCCTTGTCCATTAGAGCGGGTAGTTTTAAAGATGCTGTCAGCGTATTTCCAGAAGGCTGCATTGCCACTTTGCTGAGCAGCGCAAACGGTAGCTACAGCTTCTTTTGTAGCCATCGGGTCATGAAACGAGAGTGGAAAATTTCGCCACACTAGATTAACTTGATCAGGCATTGAATCGACTACCTTATTTGGTATCTCTCCGAACTGTTTGCAAAATGGGCACTCAAAGTCTGAATATTCAATGATGGAGATAACTGCATCTGGCTTTCCATATATAAAGTCTTTATTTGCATCAACTGGCCGCGCATTTTTTGCCATTGCTGCTTTTTGAGCCTCTTCTTTTTGTTGTTTGGCTTGGGCGGCATTAATTTGTTTTTGTCTGTAGCGTTCAATGCCTCTATCGATAGCGCGATCCAATGCACCTGATTTTTCAAGGCTTTGAATTATTTGCTCGGTAGTGGGGGTGGGGTTGGATGGCTGGGAATGGGCAGCATTGAGAAATAGGCCTGTCGCGAGTGCGCACGCCAAATGCATTGTGGATTTCAGGGTAATTGAGGGCATAATCATGTGGTTTATTTGAGATATATTGAGTATATATTGCTAATTGAGCATAAGTTCTTCATCAAATTCACAATTTTCCAATTACACTGTTTTTAACTAGAAGTCGTCTATTCATTCGTATCTTTTACTCGGCATCAAGCGGTAATGTAATTCAGGCTATTTAACTTTGTTATGTTTTTAGTATTAAGAAGCTAGAATGGAGCGGGTTAGAGCCCCCTTTTTTTATTTGCACTGAATTTATATAAATGAGTAAGTTGATACCTTTTTTAAAGCCGTCCCACTCCATTGCTATATTGGCTTGCCTGACACTACTTTCGGGTTGTGCTGGCACGGGCGGAAGAAGTACCCAGATGACTCAGATGAGCAGCAATGGAACGAGTCAAAAAATTGCCCCCCCAAAACAAAATATTACTCATGAGTTGGTGAAGCAGGGCCTTGTGTATTTGCGCGAGGGCGATTATGAAAACGCCCAAAAAGTATTTAGTGCGGCTGTAAAGATGAGTCCTAGCAATTCTACAGTCCACCTTTTGAATGGCATTAGCTACCACTTACAGTACTTGAATAATGCGGGTGATAATAAAGAGCTAGCAGAAACTGCCTATGGTCTTGCCGCCTCCTTAGACAGCACAGACACTTTGCCACTAATTCAATTAGGCCGGCTTCATATTGATTCCAGAGAATACTCAAAAGCCAGTAGGGATTTCATTAGCGCTTATGCCATAAGCCCTTCAAGTCAGGATGCGTTGTTTGGTCTCTTGCAATCATCTCTATGGCAAAAGGACTTTAAGACCGCGCTCTGGGCCGGTGATAGTTTGAAAAAGCTCAACACAACGAATGTTGATCAATTGCGATTGATGACTTTAATGTATGCAGCTGTTGGTAAAACCACGGAGTCCAACATCAATTTGGATGCCTACGCAAAAGCAAATTCCGATAACCCAAAGGAGATTGCCCAATTAAAGCAACAAGTTACTTATATAGGTACTCAGTTGAGTAATCTCAAATCCATGGATTTAGATATTGCTCAAAACCCCGCGAATCTTAAGGATCCCGCATCTCAACAGGGCAAGATGATGAAGGTCGCTGGTGGAGTTGTCGTGGCCAAGGGCGCTAAGGGCAATAGCTCTAGTTCAGCGGGCAGAAGCTCCGACTCTAGGAGTGGAGTAGCAGGCGCCTATAGTAACAATCAGAATAGCGACGATTCGAGTGACGATGGGTCTTCGGGTTCTTCGGGTTCATCGGGCTCTTCTAGCGCTCCAGGGATGCCAACTTCTCAGCCTAACGCTTCGGCTGCGCCGGTTAGTAGTGGGGGTGGCGGTGGAACCTATTCTGCGGTTTCAATGTCGAATCAGCAGCAGCGTTGGTTTGATTGTGATACAAAGCCTGGTTTAGGTAAAGCGCCTGGAGGAAGTTACGGTGTTCCAGTAGGCGGGACTTCTGGGGACCAGACGCTCTATTTAGAGCCATTACCTAGCCCTTGTAATGCTAAGAAGCCTCCAAAGATGGCGTCAATTGATGCGGTACTAATTCGAACGGTTGATGCGCAATCCAGTCAGAGTGGGATTAATTTGCTTACCGGCTTAACTATGTTTGCTGGAAGCCAATCCTTTCGTAGTACTGGTTCATCAGGCGGAAGTAGTGTGAGTGGTGTGGTGCAAAATAGTGTCATTGGTATTGGTAACGCAACCAGCGCAACTATTAACAGCGTGAGTGGTCTGGTTAGTTATAGCTTGAATATTGCCAATTCAACCTCAAGTAATTCTCAAGTGATTGCGAGACCTACTTTGACGGCTCTTGACCGTATACCTTCTACCTTCTACTCGGGCGCGGTAATTACAGCCGGCTTAAATGGTGGTGGGGTATCTGGGGCGCAAATTACCAATATTCCAACTGGCGTTAGCTTATCAGTAACCCCTACATTCGTGGACGAAGAATCCATGATGCTAGCTGTTAAAGTATCCCGCTCCTATGTCACCGGTACCAGCTCAAATCTCGGAGGATTTAATGCGAGCGTATCTCAAGAGCAACATGCAGTTACGGCTAATGTAAAAATTAAATATGGGGAAACACTGATTTTAGATGGGCTTTCCTCTCGTCAGGTGGGCAATAATTCCGATGGGGTGCCAGTGCTTCAAGACATTCCAATTATTCAATATTTGTTTAGTCAAAAAAGTCAGCAACTCTATTCGGAGAATGTTTTGGTCATGGTCACTCCAAGAAAAGTACAGTCGGAAGAGGAGATTTCAAAAGCCGCTACCAACACAGGCAAAGATCAACCCCAAACCCCCAAAGAAAAGAGCATTTATAGAGCGTTGCAGCTTTATAAACAAATTTCTTCTGAGTCGGATACGAATCTAGACAGCACTTTACTCGCCCTGGATCGGGACAGTAGTTACTTTAGAACTTTTGCAAGCTCGGCCTTAAATCAAAATCTAGATAGCTGGGTGACTGAGCCAAAAATCAATAAATTCTTTGATGATGCTGCAAATATGATCTACTTCACTAGGTAAATAAGCTGCCATTTAGACTTATTAAATCCTTATTTTTAGACGTGCCACTTAATGTACAAAGGTTAGTAAAAATGTTGAAAAAAATTACACTCTCTATCATTCTGGCTGGTCTAAGTTTGATCGCTGTTGCGCAAAGTGATCCTAATTTGAGGGATAGGGTAGACCAGCGCATGGACATTCGTTCTAATGGAGATATGCGGCAAAGGGTTGATGGCAACCGCAGTATTAGCAGTGATGATGGAAATGCTAGTGGCGATAAAAGAGGTGTCGGTAAAGGAGGAATGGCGGTTTGCGCTGGTGAATTTGCCCTATGCGCTTCTTCCACTTGCAAGCCTACCGGCAGAACAATTACCGTTAAAGAAGATGGCGGAAAAACTACTAAACAGTATCCAGAAGCAATTTGCAAGTGTCCTGTTATTACCTCTCAAATTGCACAACAAAATAACTCACCCTTGGTTGGAGTTGCTGGTCTAAATGAGGGAAACATGGAGGGCTCTTGCCGCTCGCCTGGGACTGGAAAGGTTTGGTCGTACTTCTCTACAACAATTACTACCTATCCTCAGGAGCAGCCTAATGGTGATTTTATGGGGCCCACCGCATCTCAATCACAGAATTGTTCTGCCAAAGGCTCGGCTCAAGGATCTAATTGCTGGAGTTATATTTGCACCGTAGACCCAAAAGAAACAAATGGGATTAAAACAGCTTCTTGCCGCTGCCCTTATGGCGAGGGCTTATTTGGCCAAAAGGCTAAGGGTGATCGAGGTTATATAACTTACGCTGGTAGCACCTGGAGTGATCCCAAGGCAGCATGTAAGATGCTGCCAGTCGGCTTCCCGGATCAACTCCTGCAATAAGTGCACAGCTCATTGTTAGTTAAATAAAAAAGATTTTTTGCTGCACGTTGCCTTACGAATGTATTAATTTAAATTACTCTTAAGAAATGAATTGTTTGGAGAATCCCATGAAAAAAGTTTTATCTGCTGCAGCTATCCTGCTGAGCATTACTTGCACATCATTTTGGGGGTCTGCCAATGCAGCCTCTATCGATCCTAGCGCTAATTCTTTAATGCTTGCTCAAGTCGATACGAGGGATCGTGATGTCCGAGATACAGTCGATAGGGTTGAGAATAAGCCGAATGACGTCGTTCGGGATAATCGTGCTAATGCCAGCCCAGGATATTACGCTTCCCGCACCTCTAAAGGTGTTACTAAAGCAGGATTAACTGAGTGTAGTGGTGATTTTGCTTATTGTGGGGCCTCTATCTGTAAGCCTACGGGTAAGAAAATCAAAGTGAATGAAGATGGCGGAAAAACGACTAAAGAGTATGACGAGGCAATTTGCAAATGTCCAATCATCACCAGAGAAATGGCTGCCCAACAAGGCGTTACTTTGCATGGTGTAGCAGCCGTCAATGAGGGCAATATGAAGGGCTCATGTAAGCCGCCTTCAAAAGGTACGATTTGGTCATATGCCGAGATGAATTTACCCGAATGGCCACAACAAAGCGCTAATTACCAAACTTTAGCTCCGAAAGGCCTGCAATGCCCAGCCGGTAGCCAAACCGTCAATTGTTGGAATTACTTATGCACGATTGACGCAAAGCCTGCTGCGAATGGTGTCAAATTAGCGACTTGTCGTTGTCCAATTAATGAAGGTGTTTTGGGTCATAAGGCTGGTGGCAATGAAATTTATTTCACTGCTGCAGGTGGATATTTTTCTGATCCCTCAAGTGCTTGTTCCATGTACCCCGTTTCAGGAGCGATCCCGCAACCAAGCAACTAGTTTATTTTTGCTGTGACAGTTTGCAAAAAAACCCGCTACTCTATAAAAGTAGCGGGTTTTCTTTTTCTTAACTAAATGAATTTATCCTAATATCGACGGCAGCTCTTTAGTCAAGGAGCCACGTTGTGCCGTGGCTGCACCCATGAGTGCAAAGCCCAATAACTTTCCATCGTTAGACTCAAAGCGTGCTTCTAGACCGCCTTCAACTGGTGTTGTAGTCCATTTGCCTTGCGCACCCTTAGCAGGGGGCGAAACAATCGTGGCCAATGCGGGTGTTTTAACCATCACAGGCATTGCAGGATAGGTCAAAGCAGTGGTTTGTCCAATTAAGGTGGGCGCCAATGCTCTCGCTGCTTGCATGATGGGCATCACGTAAGGCAGGACTAAGCCGTCCACCTCTGCGCAATCTCCAATTGCGAATATGTTTTTAATGTTGGTTTCGAGTTCGCGGTTTACCTGAATGCCAGCTCCTGTATTCATGCCACTTTCTTTAGCTAATTCAATTCTGGGCTTTAGACCAACGGCCGATAAAAATACGTCGCAAGAGATTGTGTTGCCATTGGCTAGTGTGACCTGCAAAGCGTCCCCATGACGATCAATTGCTTGCACGGTTGTAGATAGGTGCCAATGCACGCCAGCCGCACTGAGTTTCTCCTGCAGCTCTAGGGCTGCAGCTTCAGGCAAAAGGCGACCCAGAGCTTGTGGAGATAAGTCAATCACATCTACCTCATAACCTCCCAGCACAAGATCATTGGCGAATTCACAGCCAATCAGGCCCGCACCCAGAATGGCAATCTTCTTTTTTCCGGTGATTGCATTACGAAAGCGTGCGTAGTCTTCCAAATCATTTACTGTGATGACTTCGTTCGCAGCGCTCCCTTGAAGTGGGAGACGAATTTGATCGGCACCCAAAGCCATTACCAGTTTTCCATAAGGTACTTCACCTTTACTAGTTTGAATGGTTTGCGCACTAGGATTAATTGAGATGACATCACACTCACCCAAGACAGTCATTTCTAGTTGCGTTGCCATGCCATCAGCTGGCGTAGAGATTAATTGCGCCGCTTCTTTCTTGCTTGCCAGAGCGGTAGAAAGCATAGGTTTGGAATAAAAATATCCAGGCTCACGCGTTACCAGCGTAATTGGAACTGCTTTATCCAATTTTCGGATTTCACGAATGACGGTGTAGCCAGCCAATCCACTGCCAATAATGACAATTGTGGATTGGAATTGAGGGGTGGTTTGATCCAAAGCTGGGCTCTCCAAATAACGAATAGGTAAACAGGGTGAAGGGGTGCTGAAGTGGCCTTAGCTTACCTGAACCATTTCAAAATCTGCTTTTGCTACACCGCAATCAGGGCATTCCCAGTCTTCTGGTACATCAGCCCAGAGTGTGCCAGCTGGAATGCCATCTTCTGGAATTCCTTTTGCTTCGTCATAAATATAGCCGCACACGATACATTGGTAAGTTTTCATTTTGATTCCTTAAATAGTCTGTTGATTTTAAATTTAATTTCTAATTATTTCTGGGCCCGTCTTATTGGGCCGCAAAACCCTTTGCTTTTTCCAAAGCCTGCTTGTAATGGTTTGCATGACGCTCTTCAACGTTTGCCAACGCAGCGAAGCGTTTTGCTGCTTTTGCCAATAACGCCTGAAATTGCTCAGCATGCTCTTTAGATTCCGCAATTTGCTCATCGATTTCTTGTATGGCTGCAGCATTGCCTTCTTGAACTGCTGTTTCCCGAAAGGATGGATACATTTCGGTGTATTCATAGGTTTCGCCTTCAATAGCAATCTCCAAGGCACGTGCAGGAGTAATGGTGCCAGCGGGGTAGAGTAAATCTAAGTGGCCAAAGGCATGCATCACTTCTTGGTCAGCGGTAGCTTCAAAGATCTTTGCGGTTTCTTCGTCACCAGCAGCGCGAGCTAATTTTGCAAAATAACGATACTTGATATGAGCCATAGATTCGCCGGCGAAGGCGGACTCTAAGTTTTGGATAGTTTTGATTTCTGGACGTGTCATTTTGATTCCTTTATTAAGACATACGGTTTGTTGAGTATTCCTTGCTGCTTTCTCAACTATGGATGCAGTGTGCACCTTATTTATTGATCAGTCTAATGAATCATTATGATAGTATTTATCTAATTATTCGATAAAGGAGGGAAAATGGCCTATTTACCGTCTTTAAGGCAGCTGGGGTATTTCGTTGCATTGGCAAAAGAACTCAATTTCACGCGCGCAGCACAGGCTTGTTTTGTTGGCCAGTCCACTTTAAGTGCCGGCCTGAAGGAGTTGGAGGATGCGCTGGGAATCCATTTGGTGGAGCGTGATCGACAGAATGTATCCATCACTCCAATAGGTTTGGAGGTTCTTGAGCGTGCCAAGCTCATCTTGGCGGCATCTGAGGATTTGGTGGAGTATGCAGGCGCAACCGGCAAGCCCATGACTGCCACAATTCGTTTGGGCGTCATACCCACTATTGCACCATTTCTATTGCCAACAGTGCTTCCGGAAATTCGTAGCCGTTTTCCAGAACTTAAAATCACACTCAGAGAAGATCTCACTGCCAATCTCCTTTCCAGATTAGCTGAGCATAAATTGGATTTTGCTCTGATAGCACTTCCATATGATGTTGAGGGTCTTCTCGTTCAGGAATTATTTGACGACCATTTTTGGTTGGTTGCGAAAGAAGGTGATCCCGCCTTGAAGGGAAAAGAAGTGACCTTACCTGCCAAGATGGCCGAACGCCTCTTGCTACTTGAAGAAGGGCATTGTCTACGAGAGCATAGTTTGCAAGCGTGCAAGCGCACTGACATTCGTAAGGCTGAGGGGATGGAAGCCACTAGCTTGTTGACCTTGTTGCAAATGGTGGAGTCTGGACTTGGCATTGCTTTACTTCCCGGAATGGCGGTTAAAAGTAGTCTATTAAATAACTCTGAGTTAGTGGCAAAAGAGTTGGCCTCACCAGCGCCCAAGAGAGTGATTGCCTTAGTTGCAAGACCTTCTACCGCGCACACTCAAGAATTTAATGCGCTGGCAGATTGCATACGCGAACAATTTGGAACCGCATAATCACATGCTCAGCAAAATTTGTTAATCCTTGTTACAGTCAATCCTCTTTTTACTCATTTAAAAGGCAGCAAATGTCAGGCAAAGAAATTATGTTCACCCCGGTAAATCTGGGAGCACTTCATTTAAAAAATCGTTTAGTGATGGCACCGCTCACGCGGATGCGTGCTGTTGGTGGTGATGTTCCTAACCCGTTAGCGAAAACCTATTACGCACAACGTGCGAGTGCCGGACTCATTATTACTGAGGCAACACAGATTTCTCCATTGGGTAAAGGTTACCCAGCGACGCCTGGAATTTATTCGCCCGAGCAAACCGCTGCATGGAAAGAGATTGTTGAGGCAGTTCACGCCAAGGGTGGTGCGATTGTTGCGCAGCTATGGCACGTAGGCCGCATCTCCCATTCTTCCTTGCATCCAGAGCAGGGTGCACCTGAGGCGCCTTCCGCAATTGCTGCGGCTGGTCAAACCTATGGCGCAGACTGGAAGTTGCATGATTATGAGATGCCAACCGCGATGAGTTTGGAAGATATCGCTCGCTTGCTCAAAGAGTTTGAGTTAGCGGCACAAAATGCAAAATCTGCAGGCTTTGATGGTATTGAAATTCACTCGGCTAATGGCTACTTGTTAGATCAGTACTTGCAAGACAAAACCAATCAACGTACGGATGAATATGGCGGTTCGATCGACAATCGTCTGCGCCTATTGGGTCAAGTCATTGAAGTTGTAAGTAAAGTATTCCCGAGCGATAAGGTAGGAGTTCGCCTTTCACCATACGGCACTTTTAACGATATGGGTGATAGCGATCCAGTAGCGTTATTCACTGCTGCAATTAAGAAGCTCAATGGCTATAACTTAGCTTACGTGCACATGATTGAGCCACGTTCAACTAGCGCTGGTGGTGGCGATCAGGTCTTGGAAGATGCCCCGATTACTTCAGAGATGTTCCGTGCCGCTTATCAAGGACAATTTATTACTGCTGGTGGCTATGACCAGGCAATGGGTGAAAAGGTGCTAGAAGATAGCTTGGCTGATGCGGTAGCTTATGGCCGTCTCTATATTTCTAATCCAGATCTAGCAGAGAGATTTCAGCAGGGTGCCGCACTAAATCCATATAACCGCGCTACTTTTTATGGTGGCGAGAAAGTGGGCTACACAGATTACCCAACTCTGTAATAGAAGTCCCAGATTCTGGGATGGTTGCTAATAAATCCCGCTCTTAATAAAGCGGGATTATTTTTTGTCTTCAGGGTCTTTAAGAAGACCGTATTGGTTTGCTGCGAGTAAAAAGGCAATAGATGCGCAACCCATAGCAAAAAATTGCCATTGATGCAGCATTGCGGTGCCCACCACCGTCATTAGGACTGTCCAGCCTATTGCCATCTTGGCTTTTTTAGAGAGAGGTTTCATTTTAAGCATCAACTTTATTCAACATACGACGAAGTGTATCGTCCTTTACGACGTAATGTTGCCACAAGCCTGCTAAAGCATGAATGCCAATCAAAAAGTAGAGCGAGTTTCCTAGGAATTCATGGATGCCTTCAACTACTTTTTTCATCTCTGGATTAGGGGTGACTAGTTGAGGCCACACCAGGCCAAAAAAGTAGATTTCTTTGCCGCCATACTGAAAATACAGGATGCCAAAAATAGGCGATATCAAGAGCAGGGCATACAGCAGCCAATGCATGACCTTGGCTAATGAGATGAACAAAGTCTTTGGGTTTGTGGGCTCGGGAACACCATAAGTCAAACGGATGATGAGGCGAAGAGCCATAGCTATAAAAATGAGCTGTCCAATAACGCCATGAATTGATTTGCACAGCTCACGAGGCTCGCTGCCTTTGGGAAATTGTCCTTTGAGCTCAATCACTGCAAAAGCAGCGACAACTAGGAAGAAGACAAGCCAATGGAAGAATATGGAGGCTGGGTGGTATTTGGTTTTAGGCATTACATGAGAATGTTAAGTGGACTCATCACAAATGATAATGAATCTCATTAACAGCATTAATGCCAGGGGCTTTACCCCTTAAAAAGGCAATTCAAGCTCAGTTATTAAGTCTGACTTTAGCGCTAAGCTCATTTACTAAGCCGCGTTTATCTATTTGTGAGAGTCTAAGAGCTTCAACTTCGAAATCTAATTGCCCGGGATGGAATTCCTCGTCATTCTGAAGGTGGATGACATAAGTCCACACCAGTTCACGCCCCCGGTTTTTAAAAACATCGACTACTCGTTTCATTTAGACCGCCTTTGCGCTGAAGCTTATTGATTGCCGATAGATGGACTGGTAATCTTCATCTGCTGGCTTAAGTTAATTTTTAGTGCCACTAAGTTCCTCGCTTCAATGCGAATGACGCCGCCTCGTGGGCTATCAATATCAGCAATCAAAAAGAAAGATACTGAGATAACAAAAGGAAAGATCATAAATAGAGCGATGTTCTTCTCAAAATTCCGAGCGCCAAATCCGACTAAGAGATTGGCGCAAATAGCGATTGCTGCCATCAATGCCCAGGCCGTAAGGGGGATACGATTCCACCAAGCTGCTTGTACATAGCCTTGAGAATTCAAAACATCATTCATACCCGCGGCAACTAGTGCAATAGAGGCAGTGTGTTGCGTGCGAACAGTTGGAAGAATCTCATTCCAGAGGGCAGTTTGCAATTGATCTGTTTTACTGCGAATCTCTTCAATCTTTTCTGGGGTCTGCTTGGAGTAAAACAAAATACGTTGATCTACATATTGAAGCAAGAGACCCTTTGTTGCGTCAGCCGCCTTTGGTGGCAGTAGATCAGCCCTTAAGAATTCGGTGCCAATGGCATTTGCCTCGCCTTCCTCAAAGATCTCTCGCTGATCATGGCGATTGATAGCCATTGAGAAGGTAAAGCCAATAATTAAGGCTAGCAAGGTTAAGGTAGCCGTCTGAATAATGCCAAGATCTGCGGATGTCTCAGTATCTTTTGTGCGATAGCGACTCAGTGCGGCATATCCAAACCAAACAGAAAAGGCAAACACTATAAGTGAGATGCCAAAGACAGCAAGAGGGTGGTTGAGGATGGGGAAAATTTAAAAGGTTCCTGGATACAAAATATCTTTAGTCACATTCTGAATATCGCGATGGCCTGTGAATGCCATGGTGATATCCAACTCATTGTGAATTAACTCTAAACACTTAGTGACACCAGCTTCACCCATGGCGCCTAAGCCATATAGGAATGGGCGGCCAATCATCGTGCCGCGCGCACCCAAGGCCCATGCTTTTAAAACATCTTGACCCGAGCGAATGCCGCCGTCCATCCACACTTCAATATCTTTGCCAACGGCATTCACAATTCCAGGTAAAGCCTGAATACTAGAAATCGCACCATCTAATTGACGGCCACCATGGTTAGAAACAATTAAAGCATCGGCGCCAGAGTTTGCCGCTAAGCGCGCATCACCTTCATCTAGGATGCCTTTGATAATTAATTTTCCGCCCCAGAGTTTTTTAATCCATTCCACATCACCCCAATTGAGGCCCGGGTCAAATTGTTCTGCAGTCCAAGAGGACAGTGAAGACATATTACCGACACCAGTAGCGTGACCAACAATATTGCGGAAGGTTCTACGTGGTGTCATAGCCATACCCAAGCACCAGCGGGGCTTAGTCGCCATATTGATCATATTGGCAATTGTCAGCTTAGGAGGTGCGGACAGACCATTCTTTAGGTCCTTATGACGTTGACCTAAGATTTGCAAATCCAAAGTTAAAACCAGTGCTGAACATTTGGCTGCTTTAGCGCGCTCAATCAAACGCTCAATAAAGCCGCGATCTTTCATGACATAAAGTTGGAACCAAAAGGGTTTTGTAGTGTGCTCCGCTACATCTTCAATTGAGCAAATACTCATAGTAGATAAGCAAAATGGCACACCAAACTTTTCAGCAGCCTTGGCTGCCAAAATTTCACCATCGGCATGTTGCATGCCAGTAAGGCCTGTAGGTGCCAGTGCCACCGGCATGGCAACTTCTTGACCAACCATGGTTGTCTTAGTAGTGCGGTTAGTCATATTGACCGCTACACGCTGACGCAATTTAATCTTTTGAAAATCGGATTCATTGGCGCGGTATGTTGACTCAGTCCACGATCCTGAGTCTGCATAATCGTAGAACATCTTGGGGGTGCGCTTTTGATGGAGGACCCGCAAGTCTTCTATATTGGTAATGATTGCCACAATGTATCCTTCTTTTTGATGCTATTTTGTAGAAGCAAAAGCTTAATTTAAGCTCTATCTTAGCAATACCGGGGATTTGTTTCTACAATGCTAGGTTATCCCTTGCTTGGGGACCTCAAATAACTACTTCCCCATTAAGCCCCTCTGTATGTACCAACTGAATTTCGCCACAATTGCCTACTTGCTCATAGCCACCGCTTTATGGGCGGGTAATGCAATCGCCGGGCGAGTATTGGTTGGAAGTATCTCCCCTATTACCTTAAGTGCGGTCCGCTGGGGATTAGCCGCCTTACTTTTGCTTCCTTTGGGTTGGCGTGTGCTGATGCCGGGAAGTGCCTTATGGCAAAACAAGAAACGTTTCCTTCTCTTGGGTTTATTCGGGGTAGGTAGTTACAACGTACTGTTATATCTCGCTCTTCAAACATCTACCGCTATTAACGTCACCTTGATCGGCGCTAGCATGCCAATCTGGATGCTATTCATTGGTGCAGTGTTTTATCAAGTAAAGCCTAGCATCTTGCAGATGATTGGCGCAGTGGTGAGCTTATTAGGTGTGGGTATTGTGCTTACCCGTGGAGATCTAGCGGCCTTACTGTCTATGCAATTAGTAGTGGGCGATCTTTTAATTATGTTGGCCACAATCTTGTGGGCTTTTTATAGCTGGATGTTGAGTCGTCCGGGTTCTAGTTCAGAGCGTCAATGGCCATGGGCTGAATTTTTAATGGCGCAAGTAACTGTGGGTCTGTTGTGGACGGGATTTTTTGATGGTTTTGAAATTGCAGCTGGGCATGCTTTTCTGGATCTCAATTGGTGGACCGCCTCTTTAATTGTCTTCGTGGCAATTGGCCCGTCCTTAATTGCTTATCGTTGCTGGGGCCTAGGTGTGAATGGGGCGGGGCCTACGGTTGCCGCCTTTTTTGCTAATTTCATACCCTTATTTACTGCGCTGTTATCGGCCGCCATTCTGGGTGAACCCCCCCAACTATTTCATGGGCTCGCCTTTGGTCTGATTGTGGCGGGTATTGTTATTTCCTCGAAAAAGGAAAAGTAAAACTGCCAAAACTGGCAAAAACGCCCTTTTAAGCAGGGTTTTGGACCACAGTCCCCAAGAAAGCCTTAAATCAGTATCATTTAGGGCTAATCACAGAAATCCCTAGGAAATTACTATGCCAGGCTTACTCCCCAATGTTGATCCAGATGGTTTATTAGAGTTCTCGGTTGTTTACACCGACCGCTCCTTAAATCACATGTCTGAAGAGTTCAAGCGCGTGATGGTCGACATTTCGAGTGTCCTTAAGGATGCTTATAACGCTAGCTCTGCAGTCATCGTGCCTGGTAGCGGAACTTTTGGTATGGAGGCGGTAGCTCGCCAATTCGCTAACAATGAAAAATGCTTAGTCTTACGTAATGGCTGGTTTAGCTATCGCTGGACGCAAATCTTTGATTTGGCCAACATTACTAAAGACGTGACGGTTATCAAAGGGCATCAATTAGAAGATTCAACGCAGGGTGTATTTGCACCAGCTCCAATAGAAGAAGTAGTTGCCTTCATCAAGAAAGAAAAACCAGCGGTAGTATTTGCGCCGCACGTAGAAACTTCTGCTGGCATTATTCTTCCGGATGATTACCTCAAAGCAGTCGGTGAAGCAGTGCGTTCTGTAAATGGTTTGTTTGTATTGGATTGCATTGCTTCTGGTGCAATGTGGGTTGATATGAAAGCTTGTAATGTCGATGTATTAATTACTGCACCTCAAAAAGGTTGGAGTAGTTCCCCATGCTGCGCATTGATCGCTCTAGGTGATCGTGCACGTGAGCGCATTGATGCAACCCAAAGCAGCAGTTTTTCTATGGATCTCAAAAAGTGGCTGCAGATCATGGAAGCATATGAAAAGGGTGGTCATGTGTATCACACCACCATGCCGACTGATGCCTTAAAGATTCTGCGTAATGTGATGAAAGAGACTCAGTCACTTGGCTTCGCAGCATTGAAGGATAAGCAAGTAGAGTTGGGCACAAAAGTGCGCAACCTATTAGTTTCTCAAGGCTATAGTTCTGTTGCCGCCAAGGGCTTTCAAGCTCCTGGGGTAGTTGTTAGCTACACCAAGGACCCTGATATTCAATCTGGTAAGAAGTTTATTGCTCTGGGTATGCAAACTGCTGCAGGCGTTCCCTTGCAGTGTGACGAGCGTGCAGATTTCCGCACCTTCCGCCTTGGATTGTTTGGTTTAGAGAAGTTGGCGAATGTTGATCGTACAGTTGGACATCTCGCTACCGCATTAGAAAAAATTACCGAGACTGAAGCGCAGCCTGCGTAATCAACTCAAGTAGTTCAGCATTAATTAATAAAGGCCATCAGATGATGGCCTTTATTACATCGGACAAATTAAATTGATCAGTAGCTTATCTAGCTAATGGATTAGGAGTGGCATCGCCAATCTTATGAAGTATATTGTTATCAACGTGATGAAATAACGTTACTTGATCTTTAATCTGCATCACCGTGTCTTGCTCGTAAGACCAAGTTCCATCATCGTGAACCGAAACCTGAATATGAAATTCAACCGTTCTGAAGGCGTAATCTAAAAATGGATTAGAGGAGATGCCTGCGCAGCGATCATCTTCTTTTGCATGCAATTCAAATTGCTTTGCATTTTCAGCGGCATTACCAGAGGCCATCGTAATCATGCCTCGAGGAATGCTCAGTGTGTGAATGATGTTGCCAGTTGCAGGCTCCCATAACCAATACCCCACTTGATCATGATAGGTCTTTACTTGGTCGGGCTTGGTGATGTGGGTGTGGTACCTCAAGCCATAAAAAAGCTGGGGGCCATTGGTTTGGGGGTCAATAGGCTGAAGCTCAATTCTCTCAACATAAGCTTGCTTCTTAGGTCCTTCTGCTTTGGGCTTTACGTCTAAGCCACGAACTCCTTCCCAGATGCCAGCCATGCCAGTCAAGGGCCCAAGCTGTTCTAGGGTATTGACGGGGTAGCCTTGGGGTTCGGTAAAAATGTCGTTTGGAAAATTACTCATCAGCAACCTTTTAAAAATGAAGCATTTCTCTCAAATTTTTGAGTATTATTAAATTATCCACAAACTATCTTGGAGAATTACATGATTTCTCGTATCGCGCGCTTGAGCCTAGCATCCCTGATTTCCGCTGCTATTGGTATTGCCCCCATCTCTGTGATGGCTGCTGATCCAGCTCCTGCACCTGCACCGGTCGCTGCGCCTGCTGCCGCTCCAGTGGTTGCACCTGCTACTACTCCGGCTGAGAAGTCTGCTGAGAAAAAAGCAAAGAAAAAAGCAAAGAAAGAAAAGAAAGCTGAGAAAAAAGCGAAAAAGAAGTCCAAAAAGAAGGCTAAAGCAGCAGCTGACGCCGCAGCTCAGTAATACACATAAATGAGTCCCCCTTAGTTGAGGGGCTCCGCACTATCGAAGTCATCAGATCCTTTGGGATTTGGTGACTTTTTTGTTGGCGCATCATTGCGCACTAACAACCACATTGCAGCCATCACCAAAGTCATGCCACCAATTTGTGTCCAAGTGATTGGCTCCGCCAGAATGAGGTATCCCATAAAGATAGTGGAGACTGGGCCAAGTATTCCAGCTTGAGCTACGAGTGGAGATCCGATGCGGTTTATGGCGATCATAATTAGCAACATTGGAATAACGGTGCATAAGCTGGCATTCAGTAGACTAAACCAATAAATAGGTAGAAGCTGTTCAAATATTGCCATTGGGTTATGGATGGTTGATTGCACTATGCTCAAAAATGCCGAGGCTGAACTGGCATAGACAACCAAGCGCACGCTACCAATACGCTTCACCATTTCTCCGGCGCCAATCATGTAGGCTGCATAGGAGCAGGCACTACCGAATACGAGAGCCATGCCTAACCAAGCGCCAATGCCAGTGGAGCTAGTATCTTGAATAAAGACAATGAAAACGCCAATGTAGCCAACGATGAGAGAGAGCCACTGTAGTTTAGAGACCGGTTTCTTTAAAACAAAATAAGAGATTAATAAAACAATGGTTGGCGTGAGGTAGAGAACAATTCTCTCCAGGCCAACCGAGATGTATTGAAGTCCTAAGAAATCAATGTAGCTAGATAAAAAGTAACCTAAAAATCCGAGGAAAAATAATTTGGAGCGATCAAGCCAGGTGATGGGGCTCATCGCCTTGCGGCGCGACTCCCACCAAAAGATCCCCCAGAACAAGGGGAGCGCCATGAGCATGCGTAAGGCTAGGAGGGTCTCCGCATTTGCACCATAACCAAAGGCGAGCTTAACCAAAATAGCTTTGCCGGAAAATAGCATAGAGCCTACTCCGGCTATCAAAATGCCATAGAGGTAGCGTCGGTGGTGATGTGCTGCGCTTACTGAATGCATAACGATTTATAACAGCTTATTGAGTAGCGCTCGCATTTCTAAAATAGTCTCAGAGGGCGTTAGACCTATAGGACCAATCCCTTTACTCACTAGACTATCTGCCGCGCTGGCGTGCAACTCAACTGCAATCCCAATGGCTTGCCATAGATCCAGTTGATGGCGTATACCTTGAGCGGCGATAGCGGCAATGCTTCCCGTTAGAATATCTCCCATGCCTCCAGTGCCCATACCGGCATTACCGGCAAGGCATTGAACTGGAGAATGTTGAGATGAGGCAATCAGAGTGTGCTGCCCTTTAAGAACCACGATCGATTGGGTTAATTCAACTAACTTTTGAATGGCGTCCACACGATCTGATTGCACTTTTTCTGTGGTGGTCATTAAAAGCTTTGCCGCTTCGCCGGGGTGAGGGGTGAGAACAGTCAACCCTGGAAGTGCTTGATTACGAACTTGTAGCTTCTCGAGTAGCTCAGTAGATTCACTGATTAAGTTGAGAGCATCAGCATCAATTACTAGTGGAATGTTGGAGTATGAAAGTGTTGCACCTAGGCATTGAATTGCTAAAGGAGATTTGCCAAGGCCTGGGCCAACAGCAATAACATCGGGCTGAGCGGTATTCAGTGTTTGACGAATATCGTCTGTCGCAAGACGAATCATGAGCTCGGGGTGATCGAAATCTGCGTGTGCTGAAGCAGGATCTAAGATTTCTAAGATAGTCCAGCCTGCGCCTAGATGTAAGCAAGCATTACCCGCCAAAATCAGAGCGCCCGCCATTCCTGGTGCGCCACCTATTAAAACAACTTTGCCTGCATTGCCTTTATGTTCTGAAGCCTCGCGCTCAAGAAATTTAACCAATTTAAGAGCGTCAAGGGTGTCTGGTTTGATGGTCATATTAATAGTATCGCTCTGATTTAAGAGGTCTTGAGCAAATTACAGGAAAGAGTATGCTGAACATATGAAGATCCAATTTCTTGGTGCGGCAGGTGAGGTAACAGGCTCTCGCCATTCGGTTGAGGTCATGTTATCTGGCATGCCAAGGCGTTTCCTGGTTGACTATGGCATGTTTCAGGGTGGCCGCGAGGCAACAAATAAGAATCTCGAGCCTTTACCATTTCCACCAAAAGATCTCGATTTTGTAGTGCTAACGCACGCGCATATTGACCACAGTGGTTTATTGCCTCGTCTATGTGCACAAGGTTTTGCTGGGCCCATTTACTGTACAAATGCCACCTTTGAATTAATAAAAATTCTATTGCTCGATAGCGCCCATTTGCAGCGCGCAGACGTAGAAAGAGCCGAGAGAAAAATCAAGGTTGGAAAGTGGCGTGGAGAGGTCCCTGTTGCCCTGTATTCCAGGGAGGAAGTTGAAATGACTCTGGCTCAGTTTGAGCCTTTGGCATATGGGCAGTCATTAGAGTTGATGCCTGGAATTCAGTTGGAATTTCATAATGCCGGACACATTTTGGGTTCTGCTATCGCTGTTATCGATGTTGTAGAAGATGAGCTTCAGAAAAAGCGTTGTGTATTTTCAGGTGACATCGGCATGAAGGGTAAAGTCTTAATGCCTGACCCTGATTTAATTCAAGAGGCTGATGTTGTTGTGGTTGAATCCACATACGGAGATCGCTTACACCGTAGTTTGCAAGACACTGAGGATGAGTTAGTTGAGATTATCACCTCAACCATGACCGCCCATGGCAATGTAGTAATGCCAGCTTTTGCAGTAGGGCGCACTCAAGAGATTTTATTTCTCTTAATCGACTTAGTGAGAAGAGGACATCTACCCCATTTAAGTATTTGGGTTGATTCGCCTATGGCCACTGCAGCAACACATCTCACACAGCATTTTTTCTCTCAATTAGATGGCCAGTCTCAAGCTACTTTTGAATGGTACAAAAATAACCCAGAGGCTGTGGATCTTCGCTTTATTGCGGATGTGGAAGAGTCAAAAGCCTTAAATAAAATTAAAGGTGGAGCAATCATTATTTCGGCGAGCGGCATGTGTGATGCTGGTCGTATTGTTCATCACTTAGCCAGTAATTTGCCACGTGCTCAAAATGCCATTGTCATAACTGGATTTCAGGCTTATGGAAGTCTGGGTAGACGATTGGTGGATAAGGTGGAGAAGGTTCGACTATTTGGTGAAGAGATTCCGGTTAAGGCCTCGATTCACACAATTGGTGGTTTATCTGCTCACGCTGATCAGGCGGGTTTACTAGACTGGCTTAGAGGATTCAAGCGGGAACCAAGTGCTGTCTTTGTTGTGCATGGTGAACCAGAATCATCATCAGTTTTAGCTCAATGCATCAGGGACGAATTGCATTGGACTAAGGTCATTATTCCTGAACGCTTGCATTCTTATCGGTGCTAACTCAATAATCTTATTTAGTCGGCCACTTTTGCGCCTTGGATATTGTGACGTTTCATAGCGTCCGCCACAAACCCAGACTGCTTGAGTTCCGCGATGACATTGCTTAAATAGGCGTTTGTACTTTCATAATTGGCTCTAGCCTTCGGAATGCCAATCGCTTGATTGATCACCATGAAACGACCGGGCAGCATCCGTAAGCCCCCATAGCGCTTGGCATCACTCTCTAGCTGCTGTTTGACACCTGCTGCAACATTGCCTGTTCCAGACATAAAGTCATCCACTACGGCTTGTGAGCTAGCGGCTCTTAATAGGGCGGCATTTTTAATCTCACGCGTAAGGTAAAGATCATAAGCGCTCCCTTTGCCTACGACAATTTCATTGCCGGCAGCATCTACTTCATCATTCGTCTTTAAAGCAGAGGAGGCCTTCACCATATAGGCGCCTTCAATTTGTATATAGGCTGGGGTATAGCTAATATCAGCGCCACGAACTGGGTCGATCGCCACAAATACCAAATCAATTTCTCCGGTCTTCACTGCATCGACTGTTGCCCCCGCCGTTTTGAATGGGATCAGTTGGACGGGTAATGAAATATGTTTCCCAATCTCATTGGCAATATCAATGGTTACTCCGTATAAGCTTTTGGAGTTTGAATCCTGATTGGCCAGAATCGGATTGCCTAAATTAATGCCGACGCGCAGAACGCCATTTGGCGCAAAAGAAGTTAAGGTGGATTGGTCAATAGTTTTCATAGTCTTAGGTGATTGACTTATAGCGAGTTGTGATAAGCACAAAAGCGTCAGAGATAGGAGTGAGGAAAATATCAGCTTCATTAAAAGATGGAGATAAAAAAACCGCGGCGGACCGCGGCTTTTTGTGCAAAAGAAGGAATTACTTCTTAGCGTCAGCCGCTGGAGCAGCAGCAGGTGCTGTTGGAGCAGCGGCGGGAGCATCTTTCTTAGCTTCTTCCATATGAGCAGCTTCTGCACCATGCTTCTCGCCGCCCATATCCACGTTGCCGTCGCCTTTGAGGAGTAAGTAGGCGGTGGCACCAATTAAGACTAGCACCATGATGATAATTGAACGGTTGCTCATTGCTTTTCCTTCGATTTAGTTGAGATTCAGCCAATCTTAACTCTGCTTAAGTGCTAGGTAAATCCTGATAAGCCCTAAGCCCTCATATCCTTGGTTAATCTAGGTGTTAATACTGATTTAGTTCACAGAGTAAGATGACCCTAAATAGATGTCAAAAGGTTGCAATATGAGTCCAAAACTCCCCATTAATAACTCACAGACGATTACTGAGTTTTTAAATCTACACAAGAATCAAATATCGGAAGAAGATTCCGAGGATTCTTATAAGTTTGCTTTTGGTGACGAGGCTTTTTTGTCGCGCAGGGAAACGATTGGCATTCGTTTTGAATTGGAGTTATTAAAGCCAGAGATCCTACTCAAGGAGCATGGTATCGAACATACGATTACCGTATTTGGGTCGACTCGATTTATCAGTCATGCTGAAGCATTAACTCTGAAGGAAAATGCAAATACACCAGAGAAGATTGCAGATGCCAACAGAGCGCTTCTGCATAGCAAGTATTACGA
Source organism: Polynucleobacter sp. MWH-S4W17 (assembly GCF_018687535.1). Lineage (NCBI taxonomy): Bacteria > Pseudomonadati > Pseudomonadota > Betaproteobacteria > Burkholderiales > Burkholderiaceae > Polynucleobacter > Polynucleobacter sp. MWH-S4W17. The sequence goes on from NZ_CP061295.1 coordinate 637,323, forward strand.
GTCAGCCCGAGAGTTCGGCTCATTGGTTGCTCATTACAACGCTACTCAAGAGAATAACTTTAATAAACTTCATATTTGCACAGGCGGCGGCCCCGGAATTATGGAGGCTGCTAATCGAGGTGCATTTGAAGCGGGCGATAAAACCATTGGTTTTAATATCAGTCTACCTAGGGAGCAGCACCCCAATCCTTATGTCAGCCCCGGCTTAAGTTTTCGCTTTCATTACTTCGCGTTGCGCAAGATGCACTTCATGTTGCGTGCTAGAGCGATTGTTGCCTTTCCTGGCGGATTTGGGTCCTGTGACGAGTTATTTGAGGTGTTGACACTGATTCAGACCAAAAAAGTCGTCCCCATCCCCGTGATTCTGGTGGGCAAAGAATATTGGAATGAGATGATTAACTTTGATCACATGGTGGAATTTGGTGTGATTGATCAAGAGGATATGCAAACCATTCACTTCTCAGAGACTGCCCAGGAGGCTTGGCAGGTGATTCAGGATTGGTATCAATTGGGTTAACAAGTACTCGCCTGTAAAATCCCACTATGAATCCAGCGCAAACTAGCATCGCCACATCTCTAGATCTTCCGGGCTATCTCTTGGGTGGTACCATGCTTTTATTGGTTATGATTTTTCATGGAGTGGTGCTGCTGCAGATTTCGAAGCGCTATGAAGTCAAAACTTTTCTATATTTGGCCGAAAAGAAATACTCTGCCGTAGCTCTCTGTTTTTACGCAAGCATCTTCTGCTTATTCTTAACCCATATCGCTGAAATACTGATTTGGGGTGTTGCTTTGTATGTATTCAAGTTGTTGCCTGCTCTGGGGCAAAGTATTCTATTTAGTGGTAGCACCTATACTGCAATGGGATTTATGGAAGATATCCTTCCTGATGGCTGGAAGATGCTGGCAGTGATCATCGCTTTTTCTGGAATGTTTTCCTTCGCATGGACTGCATCAGTCATGATCTCCATGACTAAGAACTTCCGCCAAGCCTATACCAAGCTTCATATGAGAAAGCTCAATATCTCATCTGACATCATTGATCGTTTTGAGTAATGCATGAGTAAAACTTGGGATGCCATCATTATCGGTGGTGGAGCAGCTGGCTTATTTTGCGCAGGAGTTGCTGGCCAGTTAGGAAAAAAAGTACTTGTACTGGATCATGCTGAGGTATTGGGTGAGAAGATTCGTATTAGCGGTGGCGGCCGTTGTAATTTCACCAATCTTCATTTTAGCCCAGCTAACTTTTTATCTCTCAATCAGCATTTTGTTAAAAGTGCACTCGCTAGATACCCCTCAACAGAATTTATCAAGCTGGTGACATCCTATGGTATTAATTACCATGAGAAACATCAGGGTCAATTATTTTGCGATGAGTCTGCCAAACAAATCATTGATCTATTGTTTGCAGAGTGCGCCAAGGGGAATGTGACTGTTCGTCATCCAGTCTCAGTGCAAGCGATTGAGCAAGAAGGTGATCGATGGTCCATTCAAACGAATGCTGGCACTGAAAAATCTAAGTCAGTCGTTATGGCAACTGGAGGGTTGCCGGTTCCCGCCATCGGAGCTACGGCCTATTCATTGGATATTGCCAAGCAGTTTGGCTTGAATGTGATTGATCCTAGGCCCGCTTTAGTACCGCTCTCATTTACTGCAGATAACTTCGGCGATCTCAGTGAATTAGCTGGTCTAGCTGTCCCAGTCAGAATCGCCTCCGGCTCTAAGGGATATCGATATGGCGCCTGTAGATTCAATGAGGACTTACTTCTGACCCATAAGGGCTTATCTGGTCCCGCAGTTCTTCAGGCTAGCAGTTATTGGGAAGAGGGCGAACCGATTCACATCGATTGGCTTGGCGCAATTGAGCGTCCTGGAGGATTTAACTGCGATGAGCTTTTTAATAATGAAGAGAATCGCTTAAAGCTTACCGAAACGATTTTGGCTTCTGTGCTTCCTCAGCGCTTAGCTAAAGTATTTGCAGAGCAGCGCAATCTAATGGGTCGAAAATGGGCCGAAGTCTCTAAAAAGGATCGTCAAGCTCTCAAGGAGCTGCTCACGAACTGGTCTGTAAAGCCAGCGGGTACCTTGGGTTGGAAAAAAGCTGAGGTCATGTTGGGTGGGGTGGATACAAAAGAGTTGGACGGTCAAACGATGATGTCGCGCAAACACCAAGGGCTATTCTTTATAGGTGAGTGCGTTGATGTCACTGGTCATTTGGGTGGGCACAATTTCCAATGGGCATGGGCCAGCGGCTATGCTTGTGCGCAATCCCTATAAATTTCTCATCGCACCAGGGCTTACTTCAGTTTTTTCTTCTTTTCACGCGAGCGGATATTTAAAAGCTCAACAGATAAAGAAAATGCCATAGCAACGTAGACATAGCCTTTAGGAATGTGAACGCCCATTCCTTCTGCGATCAATACCACACCAACAACAGTCAAAAATGACAGGGCCAGCACTTTAATAGAGGGGTGGCGCTGAACAAAATCCCCGATGGGTTTAGCGGCAATCAGCATGATGAGCACCGAAGCAAGGACTGCTGCGATCATGACGCTAATTTGATCCACCATACCTACTGCTGTTATCACGCTATCTAGGGAAAAAATAATATCTAGCAAGCCAATTTGTAAAACAGAGCCAATAAATAAAGAGAGCATTGACTTGGCGCGGTCTTTCCCCTGAGAGTCAATTTGTTCATCGCCATGCTCACCCACCTCTACTTCAATATAAATTTCTTTGGAGGCCTTCCAGATTAGGAAGAAGCCGCCAAGCAATAAGATTGAATCTCTGCCACTAATCAGGTGGTCGGAGATGCTGAAGAGGGGTGTTGTGAGACCCATTACCCACGATAGACTTAGCAATAAAAGAATGCGAGTGACAAGCGCAAACAAAAGACCGAAGCGGCGAACCCTCTCCCGAATTTCAGAAGGGAGTCTGTTGGCGATAACGCTAATAAAAATGATGTTATCAATGCCGAGAATAATTTCAAGGGCAGAGAGTGTCAGAAAGGCAATCCAAGTATTGGGATCACTCAGGAGCTGCATCGTGCTTTCGATCATTTTCTACTTTACTAATGTAACTATTGATGAGAGTTTAGCGAATAACACCAACCCCCTATTTCAATTTAATGACCACATCATTAGTTGGGTTGATTTCTCATCCAGTCGGCAGTATTGAAAAAGGATTCTTCTAATTGCTTGGCAACGTTGCCATCAATCCCGCAATCTTCCATGGCCTTATACATGCAAGCAAGCCATTGATCTCGTTCTTTTAAGCCAATCTTGAATGGCAGATGCCGAGCCCTTAGCATGGGGTGGCCATATTTGGGTGAGTAGATATCAGGACCGCCCATCCAGCCGGTGAGGAAGAACTTGAGTTTTTCCCTAGAGCCGGAAAGATCTTGCGGGTGCATGGACCGTAGATCCTCAAAATGGGGTTCTAGGGCCATTAAATCGTAAAAACGATCTACTAACGCGTCAATTTGGTCTATGCCGCCAATGGACTCATAAATGGATATTTTTTCACTCATTTTGTCATTTTAATGCGGTAAATTCGGGGAATTGGCAGTTCTTCTATTTCGGTATAGAGTTAAATGCCAAAGCTTTATTAACCCTTGTTTATAGGAGTGTACAAATGGATGCAAAAGAACTTCAAAAATGGCAGCGTGAAAAAGCAAAAGAATTATTCGATTACTCACATACTTTGCTTGAGGCGGCAAAAAAATTAAGCGAGCATCATATGGCGGAGATTGAGTGGGGCATGAAAAATGCCCTCGATAGCGCCAAGTCAGCTGCTAAGAACGATTTAGCTAAATTAAAAGACTTACAGGAAGAAGCTACAAAAGAAACTGCGAAACGTGCAGCCGCATACCAAAAGAAGGTGAAAGCAGTTTTAAAAGAACTCGGCGAAGGTGCCGCTGATGAAACGGAAAAGCATTTAGAAAAGGTTCGTAGCTCTTTGGTAACATGGCTTGAGGATGCTGAAAATAAAATGCCAGCACATGCTGACAAGCTATCCAAGGTAGTTCATGAAATGTCAACGACTGGTCAGAATATGTTTAAAGAAGGGCGCCGCATTGTGAACCAAGTTGCCGAGACTGCGGAAAAGAATATCGATGAACTAGTTAAAAAATCCGGGGGCAAGAAGAAGGCTGATGAATAGGCCTGATTAAGCCAGGGAAAAACAAAGCCGCCTCACAACTGGGGCGGTTTTTTATTTCCAACCTTGTAGCCATAATTCGCTATTAGTGAGATCGCGCCATGCGATTTGTGTGGTTTTCTTGGAATAGACTGCTTCAATTTCCACAAACTCAATTTTTTCGTTTGGTGGTTCTGGCAGAATTACTTTACTCACCAAGAAATGCTTTTGTTTAGCAATCGGTTGAACTGCGGTCCATTTGGTGAGGAGTAATTTCTTAGGGCTGAGTCGATTCATCGGTAATACATTCCCATTCTTTTTTATAAGGCAGTGCACTGGAATTCTTGACCATTGATCAAGAGCGCACCTGAGGAGGGTGAGAATACGGTCTTCGATTGATCGGTTTGACCTGAGCATTTTTCATCAAAGTAGCTTTGGGCGCCCAAACTTCCGCAATAATCAAGTGCCACCCCCTTAAATTCCATTTGGGCCTTTCGGAGCACCATGGAAACTTTAGACTCGGAAGGGGCGCTACAACTCCAAGTAGTGTATGTCTCTCGACCACAGGCACTAAGCCCGAGAAGGATCGCAAGGTAGAAGGCTAGACGAATTTGGGGAGGGATTCTCAAGGATTGCACCCCTAGAGGATAGCGATATTTCCAATATTTCGCCCAAGAATCAGGTTTGGTATTAATATTTACTGCAGATTGTTTAATAAACAACGCTTAGTCTTAATAAGACATTTAAAAACAAAAATATTGAAGGAGACGCTGTGGATACAAATCGGAGAGATGCGCTTAAATTGGGTGCATCTGCTGCTATTAGCAGTATGTTTATTTCTAATGCAATTGCTGCGACTGATGGTCAGCCGCCGATTGTGGTGGAGCCATTGACTGGTAAAGCGGGTCTTAGAATTGCTAACTATTTGCCAAAAATGGGTGCCACCTCAAGATTGGGATTGGTTACTAATGACGGTATGGTGGTTGATATCCCTGCGGAAGCGGCTCGTCAAAAAGTACAGCTCTCATTCGATCCTACCTCAATGATTTCATTGGCTGCCTCTGGCAACAAAGGCTTGAGTGAGTTGGCAACATTATTTAAAGGTCGTGGAAGTAATTTAGCCAATGTGAATAATGTGGTTTTGCTATCACCTATTCCTAAGCCACAAAGCAATATTTATTGCGTGGGCTGGAATTATCTAGACCATTTTGAAGAAGGCCTCAAGCATCGCGCCGATACTGCTGTGAAGGAGTACCCAAAGGTTCCTGTGCTCTTTACTAAAGGCACGCAAACTATGAATGGCCCATTCGATAACATTCCTTATGATGCCGGCATCTCCACCATGATTGATTGGGAGGCTGAGCTAGCAGTGGTGATTGGTAAAAAAGGCAAGAATATTTCTGAAGAGAATGCAATGGACTATGTCTTTGGCTATTCTGCCTTCAACGATACTACGGCGCGTGATATTCAGCAAAAGCGTCAGTCCGGCCAATGGTTTAAAGGCAAGAGCTTGGATGGTCATGGTCCAATGGGTCCATGGGTTGTTACTGCAGGTGGTGTCAATTTAGATGACACTCGCATTATTTGCCATGTGAATGGCGTTGAAAAGCAAAACGCTAGTTACAAGCAAATGTATTTCAAGATCCCGGCAATTATTGCTGAGCTATCGCGTGGCTTAACATTATTGCCAGGCGACATTATTGCAACTGGCACTCCTTCTGGGGTAGGCGCAGGCAGAACTCCTCAGGAGTTTATGAAGCCAGGTGATGTTATGGAAACAAACATCACTGGCATTGGCATCATCCGCAACAAGATTGCTTAACTGATTAACTCAGTAAGCTTTCAGAACAACAGCAAGGACCTAGAGAACCCAGAAGTGATGAGTTCCGTCCTTGCCCAGTTGTTCCACTAAACCAAACTCCCAATCAAGATAGGCCTGCATTGCTGCAGGATCTACACTAGTGCCTTCATAAGGGCGCTTATAGCGATCCAGGGGAGGTGAGGCTAAATGACTCGGACCTTTTTCTAGATCTAATCCTGCCCTTACCCAGGCGGCATTACCGCCTGCCAAAACGAGTACCTCAGCTTTAGTCAAGACTTGCACTTCCTGGGCAGCAAAAAGACTTAATTCAGCTGGTGCGCTGGTAATAACATAGCGATCTACCTGAGGAATTTTTTTCATTGCTTCAGTAAGTTGAGAACGGAGTGCATACCAACTTCCAGGGATGTGTCCTTTCACGTAGTTGGCATGTGTGCTGAAATCGATTGCAATGGTATTGCTATCGCTCTTAAGCCAATTGGAGACAGTAGCAGCATCAACACTCTCTATTTTTGGAAGGTCGGGTAGGGGCGCTTTCCAGATTCCTTTTTCCTTGAGATCGGAGGTATTGACTCCATCAAGAACATAAACATCCCAAGCCATTTGCGCCAACCAAGATGCGGGCATATTAGCGCGCACGCCACCACCACTTGGGTCTACCAACACTACACGTGCGCCACGAACTGGAGCAACCATCTCCGTTTCTTGTACAAGCTGTCCGCCTGGTACCGATCTAAAGCCAGGAAGATGACCTGCTTCATACTCTTCCGGAGTGCGCGTATCAAAGAAATAAGTCGTTCGATCGGCTTGTGCTTTCCATGTCTGTATATCGCCAAGGCTAGCGCGCTTAACGCCGGCTCGATCAGCAACACTGCGAGCGCGTACTGCTGCTTCATTTCTTGTGTCGTCACTCACTTCCTGAAACTTTCTGCTTTGTCCCTTATCCAATTCTTGGCCGGCAAGCGTCCAGCCAATCGTGCCATTACGTAGCGCATTAACTTTGTTTGGAATGCCGGCATTAATCAGCGACTGAGTGCCAATAATGCTGCGAGTTCTGCCGGCGCAGTTCACAATGACCTTCGTCTTTGGGTTGGGTGCTAACTCTGGAAGGCGCAGAACCAGCTCTGCACCTGGAACGCTAATACCGGTGGGAATGCTCATCGTGTTGTATTCATCAAAGCGGCGTACATCAACAACAACGACATCTTCTTTGTCATCGATTAATTGTTTTACTTCTTGCGCTGATAAAGAGGGGGTATGGACCTTGGATTCTACAAACTCACCAAATGATTTACTGGGAACATTCACATCTTTAAATACTTCACCGCCAGCTGCTTTCCAGCCTTGAACACCTCCCTCAAAAACCGATACATCGGTGTACCCAAGATTGATTAAGCGTTGCGCAGCTAATTGAGAAAAACCTTCGCCATCATCAAGGGTGACGATAGGTACATTTTTCTTTGGTAGCTTTGCGTAAGCATCAATCTCTACTCTGGAAAGAGGCAGGTTTGCGGCAAAGAGGGGATGCTCTTGCGCATGAGGATCTTCTTCGCGCACATCTAAGAATGCAATTTCTTCTTTGTTGAGAAGTTTATTGCGAACGAATGAGTGATTTTTAGTTTGAATTGCCATACTGTCTTTTGTATTTTTAATTGAATGATTATCTTTTAGTCTAACTTGGCGCCAGATTTTTTGACTACCTCACCCCAGCGCACAACTTCTTGATTGATATAGGCAGCCAGTTCAGGACGCGTCATTTTTGGTACGCTTGCGCCCATAGATGCCCAGCGTTCCTTAATATCAGGAGAGGCAAGTGCTATTTGTGTTTCTGCGCTCATCTTGTCAACGATGTCTTTGGGTGTTCCCTTGATTGCCCACAGAGCATACCAACTTGATACAATGAAATTAGAGATCCCTAGTTCTTGAGCGGTTGGCACATTTGGAAACGCATCCACTCTTTTGGAGGTTGCAACCGCAACCGCAATAAGCTGCCCATTCTTAATGAATGGTGCTGCACCTGCCAAGGTATCAAACATCATGTCCACTTGACCGGCGACAAGGTCTTGAAGGGCTGGCCCAGTTCCACGATAAGGAATGTGGGTGATAAATAATTTGTTCTGTAACTTAAATAGCTCACCTGTTAAATGCTGCGAAGTCCCATTGCCTGTAGAGGCGTAGTTATATTTTCCTGGATGCTTACGAATCTCTTCCATGATAGATTTCAAATCATTTTTTGGAAACTTGTTTGGGTTTACAACAATGACATGAGGAACGCTACCAATGATCGCGACTGGCTCAAAATCTTTGGTGATGTCATATGAGAGGTTGGTATACATGCTTGGGGCAATAGAGTGATGCACTGCACCAAGAAGCCAGGTATAGCCGTCCGGCGCCATTTTTGCTGCAACTGCAGCACCCAGGGTTCCACCTGCACCACCTCGGTTATCAACCACGATGGCGTCATTCAGTTGGGTTGAAAGCTGCTTTGCTAAGGGGCGCCCAAAAGCGTCCACAGCCCCACCTGGTGGGAAGGGGTTAATAAAAGTAATTGGCTTGTTGGGGCTTGGCCAAGAGCTGGTTTGGGCATTTGCTGAGAGTCCAATTAGGCTGCCAATAAGCAATAGAAGGAAATTTCTAATCATTTTTTGCCTCTAGTTTATTTATAGTATTTGAAGGTCAATTTTGGCTGAAGCCGCCAATATAAGAGTTATCCCTGATTTAGGGGGCGATTTTCTATGGTTTTTATAGGGATATACTGATCCGGCTGTCGGTATAAATATTCATTTGTTAATAGGAGACGAGATGTCACAACACGATACATTGTTGGCTGCTTTTGAAACATACAAAGCTGAAAACGAAAAATTCATTGAAAAAGGTATTAAGGCATCTGCTGCTCGCGCACGCAAGGCCTTGCAAGAAATCGCCGGTGCCTGCAAAGAGCGCCGCAAAGAAATCACTGCCGCTAAAGAGGCAATGGAAGCTAAGAAGTAATTCTCACTCCGGACTGATTGATAAGCCTAGCTTTTGCGAGCTAGGCTTTTTTATTAGTGACTTGCACTTACAGTACTTTGCTTAAATAGCAATGCTAAACAAAGTTAGTTTCATTGCTTTGCTACGAATAGGAACGAGCATTTGATATTCGGGGCTATTGGCCCAAGCATGAACGTCTTGCGCGTTGGGAAACTCGAGCTCCACAAAAGATCTGAAGGACGCAATTCCTAATTCATTCCAGAATAATTCTACAACTGAGCCACGGTTCTTGATAGAGCCCTTGTAGAGCTCAACCGTTTGCCCAACTTGAGAACGGTATTGCTCAAAAGCGCTTTGATCCATTAACTCCATCAGCCCAATGACCTTCACCATCATGACTCCTCATATAGATTACCTAATGCTAAGAGAGTATATCCACGCTATAGTTAGGTCATGAATACAGAGCAATTTCAACGGTTACTTGAGCAGGAAGGATTTCCTGAGCCGGTAGAGGTTGAGCAAGCCCCCAATAGTCAGCTTAGTAATCACGAGCATCTATTTGAAGTAAGGGCGCTAGTGATTCAAGGCAGTATCGATATCACTATTCATGGAAAGAGTAGGACCTACCAGGCTGGTGATGTGTTTGAGTTGGGATTTAAAGAGGTGCATTCCGAGTCATATGGGCCTGAGGGGGTGAAATACCTAGCCTCTAGAAAACAATAAACAATATTAAGAAATTGAGAGTGATATGAAAATCGGATTTATTGGACTTGGCAATATGGGCTTACCAATGGCCCTGAACTTATTAAAAGCAGGACACCAAGTTACAGGTTTCGATTTGGTAAAGAATCAGCTTGATGTTTTTGCAGCTGCAGGAGGTAGCGTTGCAGCAAATGCAAACGACACTGCAAAAGATGTCGATGTTTTGATCAGCATGCTGCCCGCCTCTCGTCATGTGGAGGGCTTATATCTTGGTGATGCCGGTTTGTTGGCAAGCGCGAATCCTAAAACATTGCTCATTGATTGCTCAACGATTTCGCCAAAGGTAGCTCAAATAGCTGCCGCTGCCGCCAAAGCAAAAGGCTTTGCCATGATTGATGCGCCAGTCTCGGGCGGAACTGCAGGTGCGCAAGCGGGTACTTTAACGTTTATGGTCGGTGGCGAAACGAGTGCAGTGGAGTGCGCACGTCCTATATTAGAAAAGATGGGCAAGAATATCTTTCATGCTGGCGGCAATGGGGCGGGGCAGACCGTTAAAGTTTGTAACAACATGATGTTGGGCATTCAGATGCTGGGAACAAGTGAGGCGCTGCGATTAGGCATCGCAAATGGCCTAGACCCCAAAGTTCTATCTGACATCATGTCTAAGAGTTCAGGGCGAAACTGGGCTTTGGAGCTTTATAACCCATGTCCAGGCGTCATGGAAAATGTCCCATCCTCAAAAGGTTATGCTGGTGGTTTTGGTGTAGATCTCATGCTCAAAGACATGGGGCTGGCAGTTGAGAATGCAGAAGATCTGGATGCTAGTGTTCCCCTTGGGAAATTAGCGCAACAGCTCTATGAGATTCACAGCAAAGCCGGTAATGGCCAACTGGATTTCTCAAGCGTCTTTAATTTAAAAAAATAAATTAAAGACGCTCCGTAGCCCAGACAGATCAACTCTGGAGGGTCTCAAAATCCTAATTGCAGCTTGGTTTAGCGGTTAAAGCTTCTTTTAGCTGGGCTACTACGCTTGGCAGGAGTCTTCTTCGCTGGAGCTCCAACTGTTCCGGCGGGTCTTGGCTTGCGAGATTGCTGGTGTTGCTGACTTCGTAACTGAATCGGTTGCGCCACGGCATTTGGATCTGGTTCAAATCCAGCAATCACTTCTTGAGGCAACTTTTGCTTAATCAGTTTTTCAATATCTCTGAGCATTTGATGCTCATCAACGCACACCAAAGAAACTGCTACGCCATTTGAGCCTGCGCGACCAGTACGTCCAATTCGATGGACATAATCTTCAGAAACGTTTGGAAGGTCATAGTTCACTACGTGAGGGAGTTGGTCAATATCAATACCGCGTGCAGCAATATCGGTGGCAACCAATGCGGTTAACTTACCTGCCTTGAAATCAGCCAATGCTTTAGTGCGAGCGCTTTGGCTTTTATTGCCATGAATAGCCATGCTGGTGATGCCATCCTTTTCCAGCTGAGTAACCAGTTTATTCGCGCCATGCTTAGTACGGGTAAAAACCAGCACTTGCTTCCAGTCGTTAGTCTTAATGAGATGGGCTAGCAGAGGGTGTTTCTTGGTTCTATCGACTGGATGAATCAATTGGGCAATTGCTTCATTGGTGCTATTGCTTCGAGCCACCTCAATTAACTCAGGCGAATTGAGTAAGCCATCTGCTAATTGCTTAATTTCGGTAGAGAATGTTGCTGAGAACAAAAGATTCTGGCGCTTTTTAGGTAAGGCAGCCAAGATCTTTTTAATGTCTCGTAAGAAGCCCATGTCTAACATACGATCGGCTTCATCTAATACGAGAATCTCAATATCGTTGAGTGATACGCAATTTTGTGACATGAGATCAAGCAGTCGACCTGGCGTAGCTACCAATATATCGAGACCGCCAGCAATGGCTTTGATTTGCGGATTAGCGCCAACTCCGCCAAAAATCACAGTGGATTTCAAGCCGGTATATTTTCCATAAGTCACAACAGACTCTTGGACTTGGGCGGCTAACTCGCGAGTGGGAGTCAAAATGAGAACTCGTAATAATCTTTTGCCGCTAGATTTAGGGGTGCTGCTTAAACGTTGCAGAATTGGAAGCGTAAAGCCAGCTGTTTTTCCTGTGCCGGTTTGAGCGGCAGCCAAAAGATCGCCACCTTTTAGGACGGCAGGAATCGATTTTGCTTGAATTGGGGTAGGGCTGGTGTAGCCTTCTTCAGCAATAGCGCGAAGAATGGGTTCTGATAAACCAAGATCTGTAAATAACATAGGGGCCAATAAAGTATTGACCCGTATTCAATTAAACGACTATCCCGGTCAATGGGGTGAGCTGCCACGCTGGAGCGTTTGCAGTAAGAATCTCTATTTTAAGTCATCAACCTCAAAAGCTCGGTAATTAGAGAATTACGCTGGATTCCAGAGATTTGGCACGACAGTATTGGCATAACCGGAGACGAATGACTTTTCTGCACCGGTTTCAGGGTTAAATACCGAGCGATGAATGCGGCCGATATTGCCACCATACACGTGAATGCTGATTGAAGTTTTGTCGTGCAAACTATTCTCGACCACATGAATATCGTGAGTATCTGGTGATACGGTATCAACGTGCCCGGGCAGGCTGACACATGCATTGCCTGCTTTGAAGCTGGAATCTGCTTGGCGATAGTAGGGTGTGCCGGTTTCTTGACCGCGCAACTGACCAATCATTCCCCAAACGGTGTGATTATGCAAAGGCGTTTTTTGTCCGGGGCCCCACACAAAACTCACTACAGAGAATCGATCCAATGGGTCTGCATAGAGAAGATATTGCTGGTAGTACTGCGGGTGCGGTTTAGTGAACTCTTCTGGCAACCAATCATCCACTGCAATCAGCTTCTCTAATATTTTCTTGCCTTCAGTAAAAACGATCTCTTCACTTGGCTTTTTCTCGAGTAGCAAACTGAGTTCTTGAATAAAGGTCAGTAATTTTCCGTCAGACATTTTTTGCTCCATTACATACATCACTCATCTTGGAATACACAATCAGGCCATGCCTTAGGTTTGAGTGTGTTGGTATCAACGCAAACGATATGCAGCAAGGCGCTCGCAATAATTTGGAATTCTTCGCTGTCATGAAGCTTTCTTTGCGCAGTCTGTTTAACGCTCACCTGGGTGCGGCCGCGATGTTCAATCACTTGGTCTATGTAAAGCAAGTCATCTAGACGCCCTGGTTTATAGAAGTTCATTGTGAGTTCGCGCAACGGCATCACCATATTAAATTCATTCTCGAGTTTGGTAGGGCTTAAGCCTTTTTGAGCAAGCCACTCTGCACGGCTGCGTTCAAAAATCTCTAGATAACGTCCGTGATAGACAAAACCTGCTGCATCTGTATCTGAGTAACAGACTCGATGGGTATAGATAAAGGCGCTGGTATTTAGATTGGTGTTAGAGGTCATCGGTTATTAAATTTATTTTGACAATACGAGAATCATATTACGATGAGCAATACCAGCCTCATCATAGGTGGGCCCCTGTACCTGAAAGCCTAGTTTTTGATAGAAAGGGATGGCGGCTACTTGGGAGTGCAAAACGATAGACTCTGCCCTTTGAGATTTAGCGAGGTCAATCAGCTTTTCCAGGATCTTCCTTCCAATTCCCTGATTTCTAAATTGCGTCAAGACAGCCATACGTCCAATTTGGGATCGCCCGCCACCCAGATCCACCAGTCTTCCAGTGCCAATACAATGTGACTCCAGATAGGCTAGGGCATGAGCGGCAGAAGGGTCGAATTCATCCAATTCAAGCTCGGCTGGGACTCTTTGCTCTAGGATAAAGACCTCTTGGCGCACCCAAAAGGCGTCTACTTCAGCCTCTTTCCAAGGTTTTATTAGTATTTCCAAGATGCCCAGTGCCTCCAAGTGCTGTTTCCATCCAATTTACCAAATAAAGGTAAATATGAGCACAGTTCGAAGCTGTACAAAAAGCGCCTCATTCCATGGTTACAATGAATTGTGGCTCTGGATTGAGCCCATTCGTAACCTTTTACTCAATTAGGAGTTATCTTGAAGAAATCTTTATTAGCTGGTTTATTTGCTGCAGTTGGCATTACCTTTGCAAGCTCTGTTTTTGCACAGCTTCCTGCAAAGATGTTGCCTTTAGCTGCTGACGTTGTCGTTTTGAGCGCAACTGTTGACTCAGTAGATGCAAAGAAGCGCATTGTTGTATTGAAAGATGCTAACGGTAATTTGGCGCAGATGAACGTCGCTAAGTCAGTAAATGATTTAGATAAAGTTAAAAAGGGCGACGTATTCTTGGTTGAGCATGCTCAAGCGGTTGCGGTTGGCTTGACTGCTGTTGGTAAAGGTCAAAAACCAGGCGTTTCAGGTGTGCGTTCTGTAGTGATCGCCGGCAAAGGCGCTACTAAGCCTTTTGAGGAGACAACAGAAACTGTTTATGCAACTGTAAAGATCTCAACCATTGATCAAAAGACGCGTATCGTAAGCTTCACATTACCAAGTGGCGAGAAGCAAAAAGTTAAAGTAGATCCAGCTGTTTTGGGCCTTGAGAAATTCAAAGCTGGTGATGACGTCATGGTTGAGTTTGTTGACGACACAGCAATTGGCTTCGTAACACCAAAGAAATAATCAATACTAAGTAGCCTATAACTGGTCAGTAGGACGGTTGTAAAAAAGCCCGCAAATGCGGGCTTTTTGTTTGATTCGGCTAGATTATTTTTTAGCGTTCGGAAAGAAAAGCTGCTCGCCATCAATCTTGTAGCTAGCAATAACATCTTGACCATTTTTCGAAATGAGCCAATCAATAAATTCTTGACCCTGTGCTTTTTTCACATGAGGGAACTTAGCTGGATTAACCAACATCACACCATATTGATTGAAAAGCTTTGGATCGCCTTGCACAAGGATCACGAGGTCACCACGATTCTTAAAGCTGAGCCAAGTAGCGCGATCGGCCAAAATATAGCCATTCATTGCAGAAGCAGTATTCAGAGCAGGCCCCATACCAGAGCCTGTTTCTTTGTACCAAGACTGATTGGAAGAGGGGGTGATGCCTGCACCTTTCCAGTAGCGAAGCTCTGCAGCATGTGTACCGCTTTTATCTGCACGTGATACAAAAGGAGCTTGTGCAGTAGCAATTTTTTGGAGTGCAACTTGAATATCCTTACCACCAGCAATTTTTGCTGGATCTGATTTAGGTCCAATGAGTACGAAATCGTTGTACATCACTTCGTAGCGTTTAGTTGAAAAGCCTTCTTCAACAAACTTCTCTTCAGCAGGTTTGTCATGAACAAACACCACGTCTGCATCACCACGGTGGCCAATATCTAGTGCCTGCCCAGTTCCAACAGCTACAACCTTAACTTCAATACCAGTCTTCATCTTAAAGATGGGGAGCATGTAATTGAAGAGGCCAGATTGCTCTGTGGAGGTAGTGGATGAGACCACAATACTTTTTTCTTGGGCGAAAGCCTGTGAGCCGTTGAGGGCAATGGCCGTTAGGGTCGCTAGAAGTAGGTTGCGGATTGATTTTTTCATAGGCGTGCACTGAGTAATTTATTAAGGTAATATCATCGCATAATTATTACCACTTGAATATGCAATCAATTACATATGCAAATTGAAGTTAGACCAACCTTAGTATTAAATAATCAAGCCAAAGGCGGGGTCCCTATTGATTTGGTTTGGCTGTCTCAGCTGTTAAGGGATATCGGTCGCGGTAACTCGTTAATTTCAGCAAGTAAAAAATCCAGCACCTCTTATCGAAGCGCCTGGGGCAAGATGAATGATGTGGAAGCTGCGCTTGGCATGCCACTCATTACGAGGACTAAAGGACATGGCTCAAAGTTAACAAAACTCGGCGAGTTTTTAATTGAGTTTATTGATGAGATGCAAGCGGGGTATGTTGAGCATGGAAGCGCATATCAAGATACCTTACTTAAAGAAATTAAAAAGATTCAAAAGACTGATAGTAGAAAATGGAAGTTTCTCTCTAGCAGTGATTCCATCATTCAAAGGGCCGCCGCAGAGATTAAAGGCTTCGATTTGAAGATTGCTGGTTCGGGAGAGTCCCTTGAAAAGCTTCTGAGTAACGAAGCTCATATTGCCGGATACCATGTATCAGATGAGCGAAGCTCAAAGGCTATTCATCATCGCTTGTCAAAAAATGATATTCAAATATATCCTGTCATGAAGCGCACACAAGGCTTACTGGTGAAAAAAGGAAACCCCCTCCGCATCTCTGCTCTCTATGATTTGGTGAATCCAAAAATTCGCTTTATTAATCGTCAGATCGGCTCTGGCACAAGACTGCTACTTGATGGTCTGCTGATAGAGGAGGGTATTGATCCTTCTGAAGTGAATGGCTATCTGCATGAAGAGTTCACTCATTCAGCGGTTGCGAATGCTATTTTGGCCGACAAGGCTGATGTAGGTTTGGGCGTGAAAAATATTGCTATTGAAAATGGTTTGGGGTTTATACCGCTTAAAGATGAGTTATTTTTCATCGCCATGCATAGGGAGATGGTTGCTCAAGCAGAGGCCTCCAAATTAATCAGGAAGATAAGAAGCTATTCGGGAGATACGCCTGGATATAAGGCTGTAGGCCTTAATCGACAAATTGAAGGTTGGTTGTAATGTAAAGAAGTAGCTACTGTGTAGTAAATATAACTATAAATAGGAGGCAACATGTTTCATCTATTAGATAAAGAAAGAACGATTGCAGGGCCAGGCTTTAATCGCTGGCTTGTGCCACCGGCGGCGTTAGCTATTCACTTGTGTATTGGTATGGCGTATGGCTTCTCAGTGTTCTGGTTACCGCTATCTAAGGCATTGGGTGTTTCACTAGGCGGTACTGAGGCAATTAAATGTGCTGCCGATGTTGGCTTCTTTGCGCAACTTTTCACAACTACTTGTGACTGGCAAATTTCGACCTTAGGTTGGATGTATACATTATTTTTCGTGTTCCTTGGTATCTCTGCTGCTATTTGGGGTGGCTGGTTAGAGCGCGCGGGTCCACGCAAAGCGGGTGTTGTAGCGGCTTGTTGTTGGGCTGGTGGCATGCTCTTTTCTGCCTGGGGTATTTATCTCCATCAATTCTGGATGATGATTCTCGGCTCAGGTGTGATTGGAGGTATCGGCTTGGGGCTGGGCTACATCTCACCAGTTTCAACCTTGATTAAGTGGTTCCCAGACCGTCGCGGAATGGCAACTGGCATGGCCATTATGGGCTTTGGCGGTGGCGCAATGATTGGCTCACCATTGGCCGCAATGCTCATGAAGAACTTTGCAACGCCTACCAGTGTCGGTGTGGCACAAACATTCGTGGTGATGGGTGTGATCTATTTCATCTACATGATGATTGGCGCAATGAGCTATCGCGTGCCGGCGAGCGATTGGAAGCCTGCTGGTTGGACACCTCCTGTTGCTGATACATCTAAGGCGATGATCACTACACGCAGCGTTAGTGTTAAGAAAATCTGGGGTATTCCTCAATTTTGGTTGGTTTGGATTGTGCTAACTATGAACGTTTCTGCTGGCATTGGTGTGATTGGCATGGCATCTCCAATGCTCCAAGAAATTTTTGCTGGTAGCTTAATTGGTAATGCATTGAAATTTGGCGAGCTCGATAAGGGTCAGTTAGTAGCGATTGCTGGTATTGCCGCTGGCTTTACTGCGCTGCTGAGCTTGTTTAATATTGTCGGCCGTTTCTTCTGGGCCAGCTTGTCAGATAAGTTGGGTCGTAAATTAACTTACAGCATATTTTTCATATTAGGTGGGGTGTTGTATTTCAGCATTCCCTCTAGTGCTGCTGCAGGTAGTTTGGTTCTCTTCGTTGGTGCCTTCTGCATTATCTTAAGTATGTATGGTGGAGCCTTTGCTACTGTCCCTGCTTATCTTGCTGACTTGTTTGGTACTCAAAACGTAGGCGCAATTCATGGTCGATTGTTAACTGCTTGGTCTACAGCAGGTATCCTGGGTCCAGTGATTGTGAACTACATGCGTGACTATCAACTAAGTCTTGGAATTGCGAAGAGTCAGGTGTACAACCAGACGATGTACATCCTTGTAGGTATGTTAGTTATCGGCTTGATTGCTAATTTGATGATTCGCCCAGTTGCAGATAAGTGGTTTATGACTGATGCTGAATTAGCAGAAGAAAAGCGTCTTGCCCATGAAAAGGCAATGGGATCGATTGTTAAAGGGGAAGCTGGCCATGAGCATACCTCTACTTTGACAGTCATTTTGGCGTGGGCATTTGTAGGCATACCACTTGCTTGGGGTGTCTATAAAACCTTCTTAAGCGCTTTAAAGTTGCTTGGTTGATCAGGTTTCTAAGCATCGATAACCACCCTTCGGGGTGGTTTTTTATTTCTATCCGCTAGAATTAACTCAATCATGTTTATTCGCCCGATTTCCCTATTCGCATCGCTGCTTTTATTTACCAATCTTGCCTTTGCGCAGACCTCAACTGTTGCCGTTGCTGCCAATATGAAAGATGCTTTTAACGAGATTATGGTTGCCTTTAAGGCTAGCGGTAAAGCAGAGATGAGAGTGGTCTATGGCTCATCCGGTAACTTCGCGGCGCAAATCATGAACGGCGCTCCATTCAATCTTTTTATTGCGGCAGATGAGCATTTTCCGTTGGAGCTATTTAAGAATGGTAAGACGGTAGATGAGGGCGCTACATATGCGATTGGTAAGCTTGCCTTAATTGCCAAAACCTCATCTGGGATTCGTTTGGCTGACAGCAAGACAGAAATTGCTCGGGCAATTGCACAAACAAACAAAGTGGCAATTGCTAAGCCAGAGCTCGCTCCTTATGGTAAAGCTGCGGTTGATTATCTCAAGGCAGAAGGCCTATGGGATCTGGCTAAAGACAAGCTTGTCTATGGAGACAACATTGGCGTAGCTACAACATATGTGGTGAGCGGTGCGGCAGATATTGGTTTTACTGCCTTATCTTTGGCCAAATCTCCAGAGGTCGCAAAAGAAACTAGCCTCCTTTTGGTCGACGCTAAGTTATACGAGCCCATTAAGCAGCGCATGGTGCTAATAAAAGGTGCGCCCCAAGAATCAGTGGATATGTATCGCTTTATGCAGGGACCCCAAGCCAAATCCATTTTGCAAAGGTATGGATACATCACACCTTAGTTGCTAATTACTTGGGCGCTCTCATGTACTTCAGCATCTCTTGTAAAGCCTCTTGCGGTGACTTCTCTAGCTGCCCTACTACTGCGTCATAGTCTTCGGCCGGCCGGTTCTGGCTTAGCTTAAATTTACCCACCAAACTACCGACCTCAATCTCGATGCCAATGATGGCCTTGAGCATCATCTGCACGTATTCTTCCGGAGCATCATCTAACTTCCAGGTGGATTGATAGGTAGGCTCATGAAGATTGGTCATTTGTGATACATGACTCCTCAACCACTGCGCATCCTCAATCAACTTGATGCTGCCTGCCGCGTGAACCACAGCATAGTTCCAGGTTGGAACTACTTTCCCACTCTCTTGTTTTGATGGATACCAAGATGGGGTTACATACGCATTCGGTCCATTAAAGATTGCTGTAACTGATGTGTTGCTGCTGCTCGCCACCCTAACAAGCGGATTCATTTTGGCGACATGTCCATAAAGCTTGGTTTTATCTGGGCTCAACATGAGGGGTAGGTGATTGATTTCAAAATGGCTATCCAGATTCGCAACAATAGTCGCCAATGGATATTCAGAAATCAGCTGGGCTAATACCGCTTGATCTTCAACTAAAAAATGTTTTGGTATGTACATAAGAGGCTAGGCAGAATGGGTAAAAGGTTGTATTTAATAAGAACATAGCAGAGATTGAGCTCTTGTTCTTAAAATTCGTACTCCACCTGCATTCTGATGGTGTTTTTTGGTGATGCGGTGGTGGTTCCCCAGAGGTAGGCTACGTTGTATTTCAAAGCTTCCTTGCGGCCCAGTTTGGTTTTCCCAAAAATGGCTGGCCCCGCACTAGATTGTTGCTGTTCATTGGTGTTCCAGTTATTAACCTGTCCTAGCCATGAGTAGATCTGAGCTCCAAGCTCCAGCTCTGGCTGAAGGCGATACTTCACCTGGCCCTGGTAGCCGAAATAAGTACCCTGATTTTCAGTGCCCGTGTAGTGTCCTTGCATCAAGACGTTGAGATTGGCGACCCACTTTTTCCATTCACTTTGAAATAAGAAGCCGTATTTGGCCTCATACCCTTCATTGCGATTTTGAGGACGTTCTAACTCAAGCAAGAAGCCGATGTCTACTGGGTATTTTCCAGTTTCCGTTAGTTGAAATTTATTCTCCCATTCCACCGCATCAAATTGAGAGTTAGTACCATCCCAAGTGACTTTTCCATAAATCTCAGTGAACCACCAGGAGTTCACGCCATAACCGAAACCAATAGAAGCGCCTGATTGCCTATTGTCTTCACCGCTTCTGGGAGTCTGGGTTCCAAACTTGGTATCGATCTCTCTTTCGCCTTCTTCCACTCTTGGGGTGTAGATGTAATCTGCTGGCCCACTTAAGTACTCTCCAGCATGAACCAATGCACTGGCTGAGAGAAGGGCAAGGCAACACAAGCCTTGCATTAAATTATTTCTCATTATCATTTAACCCTTACTACGCCTTGAGCGGTTTCAGGGCTAAATTCACCTTCAAATTTATAGATGCCACGACTTAAAGGTCCGATGTAGAAAGAGGCCTTGCTTTTGGCCTTGATTAACACCTCTCTGTTGAGGTCGTAACTTTCAAATTCCTCTGGAGTGTCATCTAGATTTTCAATAGTAAGCTTTACTTTGGTATCGGCGGGGATATCAATTTCTGATGGAGAAAAGCGCCCATTTTTAATTGAAATCTGGATATCGTTGCTTGCTGCAATGGAGATATTTGTCAAATTTAACAACAAGAAAATACTGATAAGTGTATGTTTTAAATAGTTATTTTTCATAAGTTCAGGTATATATTAATGAGAACCATTCTCAAGTATAAGGTATATAATGAGAATCGTTCCTATTTATTGATAAAAGTGACAATCCTCCATGCATTTGGACCAGGTTGATTTGGAAGTTCTTTACAGAGTGAGCGCGGTTAACGCGCCTAAGGGTGCCCCTCAAATTAAGGGGCAGCTGGAAGATATTGGGTTTTTACCCGGTGAACAAGTAGCTGTTTTGCGCAAAGGTTTGCTTGGTAAAGGGCCATATATGGTTCGCGTAGGAGCCTCAACATTCGCATTGCGTCAAGCAGAAGCACGCATGATTACGGTCGACGCTATTCCGCATGTCTGAATCTAAAGTTCACTTTTTCTCGAATGAGCCACTCGTAGCTTTATTGGGTAATCCCAATTGTGGCAAAACTGCATTATTCAATTTGTTGACTGGCAGCCGTCAAAAAGTAGCCAACTATTCAGGCGTTACTGTAGAGCGTAAAGAGGGGCGTCTATCGCTCGAGTCTGGCAAAAATATTCGCATACTGGATTTACCTGGCGCCTATAGCTTGTATCCAAGATCCTTAGATGAGCGTGTGACCTGCAATGTGCTGCTTGGTCGAGCCGAAGGTGAAAAGCGTCCCGACCTAGTGATTTGCGTATTGAGCGCCATGAACCTGCGTCGCAACTTGCGCTTGGTACTTGCTGCAAAGCGCTTGGGGCTGCCTTGTATCGTGGTGCTCAATATGCTTGATATTGCTAAGCGTCAAGGCTTGCATATAGATACTGCTGCACTTTCAAGTGAATTGGGTTTGCCGGTGCTCACTAGCATTGGTATTCAGTCTGATGGCGCTGATGAAATCAAGCATTTCTTATCGAATCTGGACTGGCGTAATCTCAATGGATTACGCACGGGCACTAGTGATGCGACCCTGGAGAATGTCGCTTCTCATATTGCCCATACTGAATCTGACAATATTCAAGTCCAAAGAATTTTGCAAAATCTCAAGCTGGATCAAATCATTCCCGATCAATTGAGCGATCGCTTAGATGCCGTATTACTTCATCCAGTTTTTGGCCCCATCATTTTGGTGGCCTTACTCTTTTGTATTTTTCAGGCCGTATTTAGTTGGGCTACGGTACCCATGGACCTGATTAAATCCGCAGTAGACTTTCTGGGTGCTCAGATCATTGAAGTATTGCCCAATGGATGGCTGCGTAGTTTGTTAATCAATGGAATTTTGGCAGGTTTAGGTGGTGTGGTGATTTTCTTGCCGCAAATTCTAATTTTGTTCTTCTTTATTCTTTTGCTAGAAGAGTCGGGTTATCTTCCAAGGGCTGCCTATCTACTAGATAGGGTAATGGGCTCTGTTGGCTTATCAGGTAGATCCTTCATTCCACTCCTTTCCAGCTTTGCTTGTGCCATCCCCGGAATTATGGCCACCCGAAGCATCTCTAATGCGCGCGATCGCATGGTGACGATTCTGATTGCACCCATGATGACTTGTTCTGCACGTCTGCCGGTATATGCCTTATTGATCTCAGCATTCATTCCAGAGCAAAAGCTATGGGCGGGTATTGATTTGCAAGGCTTGGTTTTATTCTTACTTTATCTCGCTGGAATTTTGGGTGCGATGGCGGTTGCCTGGATTCTGAAGCGCTTTACGAGTGAGCAATTTAGGATGAACGCGCTCATGATGGAGTTGCCTAGCTATCACTTGCCTCGCTTAGGAAATTTAGCTATTAGCTTGTGGCAAAGAGCAGAAATCTTTTTGCGCCGTGTTGGCGGAATTATTTTGCTGATGACTATTGGTTTATGGGTGTTATCTAGCTTTCCGTTCCCGCCTGAGGGTGCAACAGGATCGCCGATTCAATATAGCTTTGCTGGAATGATGGGGCAGGCCTTAGCGCATGTGTTTTCACCAATTGGATTTAACTGGCAAATCAGCATTGCTCTAGTGCCAGGTATGGCAGCTCGTGAAGTTGTGGTGAGCTCATTGGCAACGGTTTATGCGCTATCCAGCTCGAGTGTCGACGCGGCAGATGCGCTGATTCCTTTGATCTCTAGCGGCTGGTCCTTAGCCACAGCTTTATCTCTACTAGCCTGGTTTGTATTTGCCCCTCAGTGCCTATCTACCATTGCTGCGGTAAAGCGCGAGACGGGCGGCTGGAAGATTCCGATCATCATGCTGAGCTACTTATTTGGCTTGGCCTATATCGCCTCCTTTATTACCTATCACTTAGCTATTTATCTGGGTCTGGGTTAAGCCTACTGACATTTATATTTGCTGCGGCACCGCATAAAAGGGTGCGGTAGTATTCCTTTTGTAGTTAAAAAATAGATAACAACACAAGGAGATATAGATGAGTTCACGTCGCCAATTTATGAAGACTGCTTCAGCTGCTGGAGCCGGTTTAGTAGCTGCTTCTACTATGGGTGTAATGAAGGAGGCTTCAGCTCATCCCACCTCAGTATGGGGAGGGGAGGTTTACACCGGTCCACGTGAGATGGTGAAAAACAGCAAAATTCTCTCGATCCAAAATGCGGATGGAACAGAAACCTTGGGTGTGGTTAACCCAAAAGGTGTTATCGATATTCGTGCTGTAGCTAAGAAAATGAAGATTGCAGCACCGACTACCTTGGATCAATTATTGCAAGAGGGTAATGCTGCTGGATTCAATAAGGTAGTAGCAAGCGCCGATAAATCTGGCGTGCCTTACTTAAAGGAATCCGACATCACTTTCGGGCGCCTATTTAAAAACCCTGGAAAGATTGTTTGCGTTGGCTTAAATTACCGTGCGCATGCGGATGAAGTTGGTATGGCTCATCCACGAGTACCGCCGCTATTCAATAAGTACAACAATAGTCTTACGGCTCACAACTGTTTATTGCAAATTCCACCGCCATCAGTTTCTTATAAGCTAGATTATGAAACTGAGCTGTTGATTGTTGTCGGCAAGCAGATGCGCAATGTTCCCGAATCGGCTGCTTTGGATTATGTGGCAGGTTATTGCACCTCAAATGATTTCTCATCACGTGATTTGCAGCTGGAATTGCCGAGTGGGCAATGGATGATTGGCAAGACCTTAGACCAATATGCACCAATTGGACCTTATTTTGTTACTTCTGACTTAGTGGGTGATCCTAATAAGCTTCAGGTAAAGACTTGGGTTAATGGCGAGTTACGTCAGAACTCAAATACTTCCGACTTCATTCATAACACTCAAAAAATGTTGTCTTACATCAGTACCTACTGGACATTAGAGCCGGGAGATATTGTTTTCACTGGTACACCGCAAGGCGTTATTGCTGGTATGCCAAAAGACAAGCAGGTATGGCTGAAGAAGGGCGATAAGATCGTAAGTTCAGTAGAAAAACTCGGAGATTTAAAGTTCACTTTGGCTTGATCACTACAAAGTTTGTTTATCTAAAAGAAAGCCACCCGAGGGTGGCTTTTCTTCTGCTCAAGTAGCTTGTTTAGAGGGCTACTAAATGCTTTTTTATTCAGCAATAAAAGTGTTCTCAAGCTTTCCAATACCACCCATCTCAACAACGACAACATCTCCGTTTACTAAGTACTTGGGAGGTTTAAAGCCAATGCCAACGCCGACTGGAGTTCCGGTGGCGATCAAGTCTCCTGGGTAGAGGGTGATGCCTGCAGAGACCGTAGCGATCATATTGGGGATGTCAAAAATCAGATCTTTAGTATTGGAGTTTTGGCGTAATTCACCATTGACCCAGCACTTGACTGGGATATTTTCAGCATCGACTTCATCTGCTGTAACGACCCAAGGACCCATAGGGCAGAAGGTATCAAAGCTTTTTCCTAAAAACCATTGCTTATGTCTTTGCTGCCAATCGCGCGCCGTCACATCATTGATGGCGGTATAACCCCAGACGTGTTTCATAGCATCTGCTTCGCTAATGCCTTTGCCGCCTTTGCCAATCACAATCGTGAGTTCCGCTTCGTAATCGATGCAGGTGGATACAGCAGTGGGGATAATGACGTTAGTATTGGGTCCGGTTACAGACTCAGGTGGCTTCGTGAAGAAGATTGCATGGCTTGGAATATCTTCTCCAGGTTTAGCGCTGCCATCAAATCCGCTGTTGGAAAATTCTTTAGCGTGCTCATGATAATTTTTACCGACGCAGAAAATATTGCGACGCGGTCTAGGTACAGGAGCGAGTAGACGGATGTCGCTAAACGCATGCGTGGAAATAGGTTTTGGGAGCTTGCCTGCGAGGTCAGATTTGAGAATGGCAACAATGCCATCTTCACTAACGTCAACGCCCAAATCGATCTCTTGAACTGTCGTGCCATCAGCAGACACAATTCCAACGCGAGTTTTGGTAGGTTCTTTGGCTAAAACAAATGCGGCATATCTCATGTTTACTGTCTCCGGCTGGGGTTTTGTCTACGTTAACCCCTGTTTATTGTGATGAATCTTGTAGTAGGATAAAGAGTATAAATAATAACTAATTTACGTATTTGAGACAAAAAATGAGACAAAAAATGAGGCAAAAATATTCATTTGCTACTACCTTAGTCTTTTTATGTGCTTGCTTGGCCTCTCAGGGGGCTATTGCTCAAGCACCAGAAGCCTGGCCTACAAAGCCCATCACTATGGTTGTGCCATTTCCGCCGGGTGGCGTTGCTGATACTGTTGGTAGGCCGGTGGCAGAGGCACTTTCTCGTAGCTTGGGTCAGCCAGTGATTGTGGAAAATAAAGCTGGGGCTGGCGGTGGCATTGGCATGGCAGCAGTAGCCAGAGCAAAGCCTGACGGCTACACGATTTTGATGGCCCTATCGTCTATTTCAATTATTCCAGAGGCAGATAAAGTAGTGGGAAGAGAGCAATCTTTTCAGCTTAACCAACTCAAGCCGATCGCTCGCTTTACAGCGGACCCAACAGTGTTAGTAGTGAGGGCGGATAGCCCATGGAAAGATTACAAATCTTTTGTGGCAGCAATGCGAGCCAATCCCGGTAAATACAATTTTGGATCGTCGGGTAATTACGGCACGATGCATGTACCAATGGAGATGCTCAAGTCTTCAGAGAAGTTCTACATGGTGCATATTCCGTATACAGGTGCAGGGCCAGCGATTGTGGGTTTATTGGGCGGCCAAGTGGATGCGATTGCTACTGGACCTTCTTCAATCGTTCAGCAAATTAAGGCGGGCAAAGTACGTGCATTGGCCCATTGGGGTGATGGCAGATTAGCTAGCATGCCTGAGGTGCCTAGCTTTAAAGAGATGGGAGTGAAAGTGGAGTTCTCGCAATGGGCCGGTTTATTTGTGCCCAGCGCAACCCCTGACTACATCACCAATAAGCTCCGTGAGGCCGCTAAACAAGCTGCGAATGATGAGCGGGTACGCACTGTGATCAATGGAGCGGGAAGTCCAATTCAGTATATGGATGCGCCTGAATTTAAGGCCTACTGGGACAAGGAATCCACTCAGATGGGCGAGGTTGTGAGAAAAATTGGCAAAGTTGAATAATGAAAAAACAATTCCTTGCCTCTTTTCTGATTCTGCTTTTTTCCCAAGCACATGCTGCAACTGTTCAGGAACAGATGGATCAAAATCCAGCTGTGAAAACGGCGATTGAAGAGCTTGTTCTTGCCAATCATATTTTGTATGACCAAAATGCAGTAGATGGTTATGGGCATATTAGTGTTCGTAGCCCAATCAATCCCAACACCTTCTTTTTGGCAAGAAGTGTTGCGCCATCTGTTGTCAAAGCTGAAGACATCATGGAATTTGATATGAATGGCAAGGCCTTAAATGGTGATACGCGAGTAGCTTATGGCGAACGCTTTATTCATAGTGGCATTCTGAAAAATCGTCCCGATATTAATTCAGTTATTCATGGCCATGCTGCACCTATCCTACCTTACGGCTTAACAGGCACAACACTCAAGCCCGTCTATCACATGAGTGCCTTTTTGGGTGAGGGTGCACCGGTTTTCGAAATCCGAAATTTTGCTAAGCCCAATCCCGATACGGATATGTTTGTTAGCAATGGAGATTTGGGTGATGCTTTATCTAAAACTATGGGTTTGCAATATTTTGTTTTGATGCGTGGCCACGGATATGCTGCAGGAGCAGACTCCATTAAGAAAGCGGTCTTTAGAACAGTGTATGCAATTCAGAATGCGAGTATTCAGTCTGAAGCAATGAAGATGGGGCAGGTGCAGTACCTGAGTCCTGGTGAGGCTATCGCTTCGCAGGAAACAATTGAGAAAACCATTGGACGCCCATGGCAGCTTTGGAGTGAGCGCGTCAAAAAACCCTAATCCTTGTTAAACTCACGCATCATGCAGATGCAAGCTTACCCCCTCAAGAAAGCACTCATTCAGGGGTTGCTATTAACCGCATTAATCCTCTCGCCATCAATCAGCATGGCGGTTCTGCAGGATGAAATTCAGGTCTACGATGACGAAATTAATGCCAAGGGTGAAGCTAGCCTAGAGGTGCATTTAAACAGTACTCCCCGAGGTATTCAAACCCCTTCCTATCCAGGAGAGGTAATGAACAACAACGGTGTGCGGGTGACCCCAGAGTTTGCTTATGGCTTAGGTCATGATTTAGAGGCAGGCTTATATATCTCTTATGTGAACTACGACAACAAATTTCAATATGCAGCAACGAAATTGCGTATGAAATGGTTGCCAATACGCGAAGATAAGGGCGACTCTTTTTTCGCAGGTGCCAATCTAGAGTTAGCTAACGTGCAACCGCAGTTTGATGAATCTAGATACAACAGTGAAATGCGTTTCATTGTCGGTAAGCATTTTGATGAGTGGCTTTTCTCATTTAATCCGATTGTGGATATGCCGCTTTCACAGCCCTACGTACATCAGTCACCTTATTTTTCCACGGCAACTCGCTTATCTAGAGAGGTAACACCTGAGTTAGCGCTTGGGGTAGAGTATTACTCCAACCTGAATCAACTTGGTCAGCCCATCAATTACCAAAATACCCAGCAATTGGGTTTCTTGATGATGTACTACGAAGGCAAACCACTTTCTTTTCAGGCTGGGGTAGGTAAGGGCTTCTCTAACAGTACGGATTCGTTAACGCTGAAAGCGATTTTTTCCATTCCATTAAATTAGCCTTAATCAGGCTTGATATTGGCGTCTTTAATAACCTTGCTCCACATGGTCATTTCCCGTGTAATGCGCTTGCTGGAATCTGCGGGCGAGAGATAGTTCACGTATACGCCTGCTGCCAACATACGATCTTGCACTTCAGGGCGCTGCAAAATAACCTTGATGTCTGCGCTGAGTTTATCGATGATGGGCTTAGGAGTTCCTGCTGGAGCCAAAATACCAAACATACTTACTACATCAAAGTTAGGCAAGCCCGTGGCTTCAGTGACGGTTGGTACATCCGGCAATTGACTAATGCGTTTAGCGGTTGTCACGGCTAAAGGCCTTAACTGACCGGCTTGAATAAATTGCAGAGCTGCTGGTACGGTTTCAGACATCGTAAGCACTTGACCGCCTACTAGATCAGTCATAGCGGGGCCGCTACCTTTATAGGGTACGTGTAATAAATCTAAACCCAGTTGATAGCGAAACATTTCCATCGCAAGACGTTGTGGTGCACCAGCTCCAGATGATGCGAACGTGAGTTTGCCTGGGTTCGCTTTTGCGTAGGCAATGAACTCTTTCATATTCTTGACGGGGACTGAAGGGTTCACTACAAAAACCAGAGGCACTACTCCTACCACGTCCACTGGTGTGAAATCTTTTTCAAGGTTGTATCGAATCTTATCTTTATCAAGATTCGCGTTGATAGAGTGTGAAGTAAGGGCACCCATTAAGAGCGTATAGCCATCAGCAGGAGATTTTGCAACCATATCCGCACCAATATTGCCGCTATCGCCTGCGCGATTATCAGGAACTACCTGCTGGTTGAGTGACTTGGAGAGTTCTTGCGCCATGATGCGTCCAATCACATCAGTTGCACCACCTGGTGGATATGGAATGACCAACTTAATAGGCTTGTCAGGATAATTTTTAATGGCAGAGCTATTAGTTTGCGCTAGCAGTGGAGCGGTGATCAGACTACTGCAAAGTAGTAGGCCAAAGCCTCGAATTAGATGTTGTCTCATTTTGTATTTTTAATGGTGGGTTGAGTTACGATTTTCTATTATCTACAGATTAAAAATTCATGCGCTGCGTCAATGAACTGTAAATTTCTCTTATTACAATGAAGAAATGAACCTAGAGCCTCACCAAATAGAGATTATTGGATATTGCGCTGCATTCTTGACTACCGTAGCCTTTTTGCCCCAGGCGATACAGTCTTGGCGCACCAGAGACCTATCAGGCATCTCCTTGGGGATGTATTCCTTATTTACGGTGGGAGTGGGTTTGTGGCTGGTTTACGGCCTCATTATTGAAAAGTGGCCCCTCATCTTAGCCAATGCACTCACTTTTGCCTTGGCGCTCAGCATCCTATTATTGAAATTGCGTCATACTTCTAAACATCAGAAATAAAGCACCCATTCATCAAAATTCCCAGAAAGGTTTTTATGTCTTCAGCATTTGTGATTGATCCACCATCAGTGATTTCATTGCCTGTGACTGGCGATACTCGTCGCTTTGCCGTGAATCGCATTTATTGCGTTGGTAGAAACTATGCAGATCATGCGCGTGAGATGGGTCATGATCCCGATCGTGAGCCACCATTCTTTTTTATGAAGCCCGCCAATTCGATCGTGACTGATGGTAAAGATATGGCGTATCCAAATTTGTCAAACGATGTTCATCATGAAATTGAAATGGTGGTCGCTATTGGTAAAGGCGGCGCAAATATTCTCGCAGAAAAAGCTTTAGAGCATGTCTATGGTTACGGAGTTGGTCTGGATATGACTCGGCGCGATCTTCAAGGTGATGCTAAGAAGATGGGGCGCCCTTGGGATACCGGCAAAGCATTTGATCAATCCGCCCCTTGCGGTGAGATCACGCCAGCTAGTCAGTGTGGTCATCCTGCTAAAGGCGCCGTTAAGCTCTTGGTGAATGGTGAAGTTCGTCAAGAGGGCGATCTCAATCAGTTGATTTGGAATGTTCCTGACACGATTGCTTATTTATCCACTCTATTTACTTTAGAGCCAGGCGACTTAATTTTCTCCGGTACGCCAGCAGGTGTTGGCCCAGTGAAAAAAGGGGATGTGCTCGAGGGTAGCGTTGCCGGTTTACCAAACTTAAAAACAAAAATTCTCTAAATCAAAAAGAAGATCTGATTGATGACAAGTTTTCTCAAGAAAGTTTTGCTGATTGGTGCAATGTTAGCTGCACCTATTTTTTTGGTTTCATGCGCCAGTACTGAGAAGACCTCGTCAACTCCGCCTGCCAGTCTTTATGCCGATGCGGCTCCTTTAGATTTACGGATCAGCAAATGGCCTTACCCGTACCCACTCAAAGAATTTAAAACTTCTTTACAAGGGCAGGCAGCAAGCATGATGTATATGGATGTTGCTGCCTTAGGTAAGCAAAAGGGTGTAGTGGTGTTATTTCATGGCAAGAATTTCTCCAGTGATTATTGGTCCTTCACTATTGCGGGCCTTTCAAAGGCCGGCTATCGTGTGATTGCTCCTGATCAGATTGGCTTTGGTAAGTCTTCTAAGCCAGATGTGGCATACCACTTTGATGATTTAGCTGCTAATACACAAGACTTACTGAAGTCCCTCAATATCAAGCAGGTTTCAGTCATAGCCAACTCAATGGGCGGTATGGTGGGCATTCGTTTTTCCCGACTCTATCCGCAGACTGTCCAAAAGCTTGTGCTGGAGAACCCTTTAGGACTTGAGGACTACAGCAAAGACATCCCTCCGCAGAGGAATGATGATTTGCTCAAGCTAGAGATGGCTCAAACGGAAGTGAGCTATCGCCGCTTTCTGCAAAGTTATTTCCCAAATTGGCAACCTGCTTATGAAAAGTTTGTAGAGGTCTATGTGCGCGTACAAAAAGGTCCAGACTATCCGGCCTATGCAAAGACTTCAGTGCTGACATACCAAATGATTGCTGAAAAACCAGTAGTCAATGATTTGCCTCAATTAAAGATGCCAGTGTTATTGGTGATTGGCCAAAATGACCGTACGGTATTTGGTCGACGCTTTGCGCCACCAGAGGCTGTAAAGTCATTAGGTAACTTTCCGGAGTTAGGTAAGAAAGCGCAAGCAGCTATTCCGAATGCAAAGCTAGTGCCAGTTGAAAATGTGGGGCACGTACCTCACGTTGAGGCGCCCGATCAGTTCCTGAAAATCGTGGTGGAGTTTTTAAACTCTAAAGGCTAGTCCAACAGTCTTACTTATTTCCCAATCCACTGAGGTGGACGACCTTCCAAGAAGGCGTTCACACCCTCTCTAAAGTCCTTGCTGTTATAGGTTTCTCGCATCAGATCTGTGCAGTCTGGAAGATTGTTTTGAAGTAAGTGTGCCAATGTCAGCTTGCTGGCTTTTTGCGTAATAGGAGCAAGGGTTGCTAATTTTTGAGCGAGCAAATTGGTAACGGATTCGATTTCTGCAGATTCTGCCGTTTGATAGAGGTAGCCTGAGGCTAATAATTCCGGCGCCTTAATGAGTTCCGCAGTCAGAAGCATCTTCTTCACTGTTGGAGCTCCTAGGTGAGCTGCAAGCCAAGACAAATTGCTTGGCGATAAACAATTTCCTAAGGTCTTGGCTACTGGTATACCGAAACGCGCATCCGGCGTCGAGATCCGAAAGTCGCAGAAAGTTGCCATCAATAAACCGCTACCTACAGCCAAACCTTCGATCATGGCAATAGTCGGCATGGGTAGTTGTTGCAGCGAGGAGAAAATATAATCAACTGCAACTTCATATGCCTCATCCTCTTTGAGGTCGATAAACTGCTGAATGTCACTTCCAGAGACAAATGCTTTATCTCCTGCCCCTCGAAAAATGACGACTCGAATTTCAGGATTGTTAGCCAGGGAGTCGCAAATCCTTTTGAGTTCTTCATACATTGGCCAAGTCAGCGCATTACGCGCAGCGGGGTTATTAAAGGTAACCCATTCCACATTCCCATCAATCTGTAGATCTAAGCAGGGCGGGGTGGAGCTAGTAGTCATGAGCCCATTTTAAACAAAAGACCTTTCCCCAAGCCCTGAATATGCAGAATTGACCACAAGCAAAGTGTCCTGCGCTAGAATTCATTTATGTATATGTTTCTACCTTTCCTGACAGCTTTTATCGGACTTGTCTTAGTCTGGTTTGAGAAGCGTCTTGCAGGTTTGACAGTTTTGGCAATTACCGTTGCCATTCTTCTGGTTTGGTTCCGTTTTCATGCAACTGACCATCTCAATATCAGTCTGTAATTGATTGTGAGTAAACATTCTCTACCTTCCCTAGCTGCACTTGGTAATCAGCTTGCATTGCTGGCTGTAGTTAGCATGCTCTCTTATGCTTTTGTAGATCAACTCTACTTTGGTGAGCTACCTTGCCCTTTGTGTTTGATGCAGCGCGTTGGATTTGTGATTATTGGTTTTGCTTTGGTGCTGAATATTCGTTCTGGCGCTCATTCATCCCACTACGGATGGGGCATCATTGGTGGCTTGGTTGGAATGATGGTTTCTCTTCGTCAGGTCTTTTTGCATATTCTGCCGGGTGATAAAGGATTTGGAAAAACATTTTTAGAGTTGCATTTTTATACTTGGGCTTATGTTGGGTATACCGGTTTGTTAATGGGCTTAGCAATTCTCTTAATGCTACCTAATCGTGAGGTCCGCTCACGCTCATGGTTTGCTAATGCACTTGTGATTTCTTTCATTCTCTTGGTTTTGGGCAATCTCGTATCTACACTCTTGGAGTGCGGTATCGGCCCCTGCGCTGATGACCCAGTGAAGTATGAGGGCTGGTTGTGGCTACGCTCTCGCTTTGGTTTCTAATATAGACCGCCTGATCTAGTTTTGCATTTTTGAGCATGCAATTTTCTAAAGTTCTGAAGAGCTTTCTCCTTGCTTCTGTGTTGTTGACCATGGGCTTTACTGTTCTTGCGCAAAGTACTTCCCAGAAAAATGCTACCTGGCCAAAACAACCCATTCGCATCATCGTAACCTTTACGCCAGGCGGTGCTCCAGATATATTAGCGCGCGTTTTAGCAGAAAGTTGGCAGCAAACTTTAGGCGTACCAGTGCTAGTTGAGAATCGCCCAGGCTATGGCGGCAATATTGGCGCTGATCTCGTTGCTAAGAGTGCTCCAGATGGCTATACCTTATTAATTGGTACGGTGGGTATTCATGCGATTAATGGCGCACTGTATGAAAAGATCTCATTTGATCCTGTGAAAGATTTCACACCTATTAGTTTTTTAGCAAGCACACCAAATGTATTGATAGTAAATAAGAAATTAGGCGTTAAAAATCTTCATGAGTTAATTGAATTAGCTAAAGCAAAACCAGATCAACTTACTTTTGGTTCATCAGGTGTTGGCACTTCTTTGCACATGTCAGGTGAATTATTTAAACAAATGGCCGGTGTTCAAATCCGTCATATTCCTTATAAGGGGCGGGCACAATCTTTGCCTGACTTACTCAGTGGTCGCATTTCTATGCTCTTTGATAATCTTTCTTCCTCCTTGGCTTTGATTAAGGCAGGGGAAGTTCAAGCCCTAGGCGTAACCACTTTAAAGCGCTCGCATGCTGCCCCTGAGATTCCGACATTTGCAGAGCAGGGGCTTCCAGGATTTGAGGCGGTTTCTTGGTTCTCTTTAATGGCACCCGCAAACTTGCCACTCCCAATTCAAAAGCGCTTAAATCAGTTGACGCACCGCACCCTAAATAGTCCTGAAGTTAAAGCTCGACTCTTGGCGGGAGGCTTAGAGCCTGCACCCGGAAGCCCCAAAGAACTCTCTAGACTGATTACGCAAGAGTCTGCAAAGTGGAGTAAGGTGGTATTGCAGTCAGGTGCAAAATTGGAGCAATAGATGGCCCTAATCGATCTGAATAAATAAGTTATTTTCTTGTCAGCCTGGCCGTATTTGAGGCGTTATTGATAGTAATACTAGAAAAAACTAAAATAGAAATAGAAAGCAGTAAAAGACCAAATATATGGGGGTCGATCATGAAACAAATCAATAAATTCAGCATCTTAGGTGTTGCCTCAGTTGTTTTAGTCACTTTATTGGCTACCACGCCAGTGATTGCTCAAGCAGGCAATGTGGGTTGGAATGTTTCTGTGGGTGGTGGCTATGGCGGTGGTTGGCGTCCAGCGGCCTACGGACCTTATGGCGGTGGCTGGGGTCCAGGATGGCGTGGTAACTGGGCATATGGCGGCGGTTATTACGGCCCCTATGCCGGGTACTATGCACCGCCGGTAGTATATGCACCTCCAGTTGTTTATATGTCTCCACCACAACCAATGGTCTTGGCGGCGCAACCTCAACCTTCAGTTTGGTATTACTGCCAAGCTAGTGGAAAGTATTATCCATACGTACAAGATTGCCCAACTGGCTGGCAAACTCAACCTGCAACTCCGCCAACGAGTAGCACTCAGCCTAGGCAGCCACAGCGCTAAATATTTTTAGAATTTCAGAATAGTTAAAGGTTTTAATATGAATAGATTTACTCGCGTTGTAGTAACAACTATATCCGTTCTTGCTTCATTAACTGCATGCGTATCCGCGCCAACTGGTCCAACCATTGCTGTAATGCCGCGTGAAGGAAAGCCTTTTGAGGTGTTTCAGCAAGAAGATCAAGTATGCCGACAATTTGCTGCAAATGCGGTTAAAGATACAAGCGATGCCGCTCTCAAGGAAGGTGTTACTAGCGCAGCTTTAGCAGCAGCTCTTGGTGCTGCTGCTGGTGCTGTCATTGGTGGGGGCAGTCATACAGGCGTTGGAACTGGTGCGGGCGTAGGGTTGTTAGGCGGGTCTGCAATTGGTGCTATGAATGCATCTGGAAAACAAAATCAAGCGCAAACTCAATACAATATTGCGTATCAACAGTGCATGTACTCCAAGGGTAATCAAGTTCCTAGTTACGCAACACCTGCTCCAGGTCCAGGCTATCGCTAAGCTCTAGAGATGCTACTTTTTAGGTCTCTACCGGCGGATGCGTCTTCTCATAGCGCTCCGCCGTTCTTCTAAATAGATAGAGTAAAAAGCACGCAGCTAAGCCTAGACTTAAGCTGTTACCAGCCCAAAAGCCATTAGCGCCTTGTAGAAATTCTGGCGTATTACCAAATACGTTAAAGCCCATGAGATAGCCACCACCAAGGCCTACGCCCCAGAGCGAGCCTGCATAAATAACCATCGGTAAAAAAGCAATGCGATAGGCTCGCAGAATAAACGCAGCAGTCACTTGTAGCGCATCAAATACTTGATAGAAGGCAATAAATAAGAAGAGCGGAATAGAGAATACCTTCACCTCTGCCGGTGGATCGTATAAATCCAATAGCTGTATTCTGAAAATCCAAACTGCGATACCAATAGTGATGCACAGCGTGGTGGTAAAAAAGACGGATGACCAACCTATCTCTTCGGCACGCTCGGGCTTGTTGGCACCAATAGATTGTGAAACTAAGGTCATGGTCGCAATGGAGAGGGATAGTGGCACCATGTAGATGACAGTTCCCATATTGGCTACGATTTGATGGCCTGCTAATGCCGTAGTTCCAAGGCGGGCAATAAATAGCGACATAAACGTGAAAGAAGTTACTTCAATTAAGTAGCTAAAGCCAATGGGTGCGCCAAGTTTTAATAATGTCCAGATACGATGCCAATCGGGCATGCTAAAGCGAGCAAAGATCTTAAATGGTTTATAAAAGCGATCAAGTAACACAAAGCCTAGAGTCATAAGTAGCCAAGACCAGTTAATGATGACAGTAGCTACAGCGCAGCCTGGCCCACCCATGCCCTCTATGCCTAAGCCTCCATAAATAAAGAGTAGGTTTAAGGGTAGCTTGAGTCCTAAGCCAATAATTTGTACAACGGTGATGACGGTGGGGCGTGAGACTGCATTGTGGAGGGCCATCAATACGCGCATAGCCATGCTGGCTGGTAAGCCAATTGCCAGAATACTCAGATATAACTTCGCTTTACCTTCAATAGCATCATTGACTCGGGAAATAGCTAACAAGTGATCTGCATTGAGCAAAATGAAACAGCCCAAAATCGTGAGACCTAAAGCAAGCCAAGCTGCTTGCCGCACTTCTTCACCGATTTCTCCAAAACGTTTAGCGCCAAAGAGTTGTCCTGCAATTGGTGCTAGCGCAGAGATCACTCCGGTGAGACCTACGTAAATGCTGATAAAGATGGCTGAAGCCATTGCCAGCGCCGCTAAATCATCGGCTGAATAACGCGCCGTCATCGCAGTATCGAGTACGCCAAATGCAATCACAGCAAGCTGCCCCACTAATAGAGGTCCAGCTAGTTTTAGTAAAGAGGGGATGTCCTCGCGAAGGCGCGATAGTTTAAAGTGCAGCACGAATTATTCCGGGATAACTTCGTAGAGACGTAGGCGTTCATCGCGGTCAGCAGCGCGACGATCTTCCCAGAGCAGTGTGAGCTTTTTGTTATTTAGCTCTGCATATGCCTTTGCTTCGGATTGGCTGTGGGTCAGCATCCATGGGCAATTGGGGTCATCTCGCAAATTGAGCTTGGAGAAATATTCAAAAGAGGCGAGCTGTGCAGAGCCTAAGTTACTAGTGTCAATGCAGCCGCCACCAGTGGGGATCACTTGTGCCAATCGTGCAGAAACCTGACGATAGGTTTTGGCGTAGTTAATCGTTGGCAGCCATAAAGACATCAGTAGTACCCACATCAAAGTGGTTCCCGATGCGGAGATGATGAGGCAGCGCCAAATTTCTTTCGGAGCCCGAGAAGTTCTCCAGCGAACTACTGCAAGCCATACACCCGTAGTAGTAAGAGCCACGATAAAGGCTAAGACATTAAATTGACCAGTAAATCCAGGTAGTAGGCGTGCAATATTGGCGGCCGTAGATTCTGGATAGCCAGTCACTTTTGCGAGCCAAATAATCCAAATAGCCAGAGCGATTAGCGTAAAGCTAAACATTGCAAACCAGTCAATAAAACTAATGACGCTACGCTTGAGAACGGGCAAACTAAATGCGGCAATGATGGAAAGGCTTGGAATCAAAATCATCAAGTCATGTTCATTTGCTTCTAGGCGGAACAAAACATACATGAAGCTGCCGATAAATAAACTCAAAGGAATGCAAAGATGGGGCGCACGCCATGCGCCTGATTCTTTAATGCGACCCCAGTGCGCAAGGGAGACGATTGCGAGCGGCCAGACAGGCCACGCGTAAGCCCAGAAGTTCACACTCAAGAAACCCAGTGATTCAATTGATGGAGTAGCGCGCATTTCCGGTACATTGCGCCAGCCTTCTTCAGCGATGTGACGCCATTGCACTGGCAGATCAGCTAGATACCAAATCAGAGGCCAAATTGCAAAACCGATTAAACCTAAAACAGTACTAGTCAGCGTCCAACGAAAACGCAACTTTGCATTGCTAGCAATGACCGCAATGATGGTGGAGGAGACAATGATTAAGCTCAGCGTGAGATTGCTTGATAGGGCGACGATGGCAATGCCAAGACCAGTCCATAAACCACCTTGCCAAGGTTTATCTAAGCCGCGCACTGTACCGTAAAGCACGATGCTGATACCCATGAGCTGCGAAATCATTGGCGTTGTTTCATGAGCGTGTTGCGCTAGACCTACGCACGCCAAGAAAATGAGCAGTGCACCATCAGCTAGGGTCATGCCGTAGCTCTTTAAATCAGGCTGACCACCAACAGCTAATGCCATCGGCTGCACTTCACGACGACGACCTAATAAATAGGTGGCATACCAAATTGCTAATGCAGCAGAGAAAAAGCAGATGGCTGCGTATAGGCGTGCAGCATTAGCGGCGCCAATGAATGGACCGAACCACTCAATAAGTGTGGCGCCCATCCAATAAGGCAACGGCGCGCCAAGAGAAATATCGCGTCCAGCTAAGTGGGGAACCATCCAGTCTAAGGAGTTACCGCGAAAGAGTGTCCACATGCCACCAAAACCTATGGCATCTTCATTCTTCCAGGGGTCCCGAAAGAAGAGGCCAGCGAAACCATAAACTAAGGTCAGCGCAAAAATAATAATGCGCGGAATAGATTTAGTGGCGGCGGCAGTAAGTTTGACCATGTGTGAAGTTCAAAATAAAAAAGGCAGCAAACGCTGCCTTAATTATCTCGCAGAGCAGGTATTTAACATACCCCGCGAATAGAAGTGGTTTAAGCCTTCTTCTTAGATGGCTTTTCAGCAGCTTTAGCCTCTGCAGCAGCAGCTTTTTTCTCAGCTGTTTTAGCAGCGCCATCACCGGTAGCTTTAGCAACAGCTTTGGTGCCGAATTTCTGACGGAATTTCTCAACACGACCAGCGGTATCCATAATTTTCTGGGTACCAGTGTAGAAAGGGTGTGATTCAGATGAAGTCTCGATCTTGGCCAATGGATATTCATTGCCATCTTCCCACTTGATTGTCTCTCTAGTAGACATAGTGGAGCGAGTCTTGAAGCTGAAGTTATTGGAAACGTCTACAAAGACGATTTCGCGATATTCGGGGTGAATGCCAGGTTTCATGTTGAGTCCTATGAGCGGGGAGCCGTTTGAGCCAAATTGGCTGAAATACTTTCCCAGGTTTTAAAAGCGGTAAAGGCGAAATTATGCCATGAAATCAACAACAAAGCGCTGTTTGGGTGTGCAAAAGGGGCTAAAACAGCCCCTTTTTACCTTTAAATAGCCCCTGAGGGCATCTAAGTTAGCCTCCGCGACGCATTAAGTCGAAGAATTCACCATTATTTTTGGTCGATTTGAGCTTATCTACGATGAAGTTCATCGCCTCGATATCGTCCATGTCGGCCAGCAATTTACGCAATACCCAAATCTTCTGGAGGTTCTCAGCTTTTACCAGGAGCTCCTCACGGCGGGTTCCAGACTTGTTGAGGTTAATCGATGGGTAAACACGTCTCTCAGCCAAACGACGCTCAAGGTGAACTTCCATATTGCCAGTTCCTTTGAACTCTTCGTAAATGAGGTCATCCATACGGCTGCCGGTTTCAATCAGGGCAGTTGCGATGATCGTCAATGAGCCGCCTTCTTCAATATTACGGGCGGCACCAAAGAAACGTTTTGGACGTTGCAATGCATTGGCATCCACACCACCAGAGAGTACTTTGCCTGACGAAGGAACAACAGTGTTGTATGCGCGTGCAAGACGAGTAATGGAATCTAACAAGATGATCACATCTTTGCCCATCTCAACCAAGCGCTTGGCTTTTTCAATCACCATCTCGGCAACTTGAACGTGACGCACTGCTGGCTCATCAAAGGTAGAGGCAACAACTTCACCGCGAACGGAGCGTTGCATCTCAGTTACCTCTTCAGGACGCTCGTCAACGAGTAATACGATCAAAATTGCTTCAGGATTATTGGCTGCAATCGCGTGAGCAATGTGCTGCATCATCACGGTCTTACCGGATTTTGGTGAGGCCACAATCAAGCCACGTTGGCCGTAACCAATCGGGGAGATCATATCGATGATGCGGCCAGTGAGGTTCTCTTCGGCCTTGATGTCACGCTCTAAGCTGATCACGCGATTTGGGTGCAATGGGGTTAAGTTCTCGAACATGATGCGGTTCTTGAGGGCTTCTGGAGCCAAACCATTGATCTTGTCTACTTTTACCAAAGCAAAGTAACGCTCACCATCTTTAGGTGTGCGTACTTCACCTTCAACGCTATCACCAGTGTGCAAGTTAAAACGACGAATCTGCGCAGGAGAGATATAGATATCGTCAGGAGAAGCCATATAAGAGGCTTCAGGGGAGCGCAAGAAGCCAAAGCCATCAGGCAGCACTTCCAAAGTGCCGTCACCGAAAACGGTTTCACCAGCCTTCGCACGCTTTTTTAGAATGGCAAACATTAATTCTTGTTTGCGCATGCGTTGTGTATTTTCAATCTCCAAGCTAGCTGCCATTTCAAGCAGAGCGGATACGTGGAGGACTTTGAGTTCAGTTAGTTGCATGTGGTTCTCGGGTGTTGATGAATTTGAATTTGGGAATTTTTTTGGGGTATCGCTGCGCTGATTTAGATCACGCAGATGTGGAAAAACAGAATTTTGGAATTTGCTAAAAGAAGGGGGAGGTAAATTGCTGAAAATCGGAGCACTGATAAGTGCGTTTGAGTAATACTACACCAAAAAATGGGTGTGACAAGCGTTTAAAGCGGTAAAAGCCACAGGCTCAGCTGGTGAACCTGTGGTCTGAGACTATTTACAGATGACTATCAATAAATGCAGTCAACTGGGATTTGGCCAAAGCGCCTACTTTTTGGGCAGCCACGGTGCCATTTTTGAAGAGAATCAAAGTAGGAATGCCGCGAATATTGAACTGGGCAGGAACGCCTTGGTTCTCATCCACGTTCATTTTTGCGATCTGTATCTTGTCGCCGTACTCGCCAGCGAGCTCTTCCAGGATCGGACCAATCATTTTGCAAGGACCGCACCATTCAGCCCAGAAGTCGAGCAGGACAGGTTTATCGGACTTGAGGACGTCTTGTTCGAAGGAGGCGTCAGTTACATATTTAATGCCGGCACTCATGAAAATTCCTTATTTAGACTTATTTAGCGAGTTATTTAATTATGTCGTTACAACGCTTATATTAGCAATAAGCGGAACGTTCTGCTCAAAATAGATAAATTACTCCATTCATGTCCCAGCCTTTCCCAGTTCTTTCTGACCAAAAGCAAGTACAACGGTGGGCGATTACGCCCAATAGCCAAGCGCTTGCTCAATTGGCAAAAGGGATTTGGGATTGTGCAGTGCAAACCAATCAGCGTCCGCTAGTGGTTCTGAGTACTGCGGGACCATTAATCGGGGTTAGAGCAGCCCTTGAATTAAACCGACCTAAAGATCTTCCTAGCAACATCGCATTCTTGCCTCAAGTCATCAGCTTTACAGATTGGCTGGAAGCTGCGCCAGGGGCATGGAAATTTCCAAAGAAGCAAAGTGATTTAGAGAGGTGGTTGGGG
This sequence comes from Polynucleobacter sp. MWH-S4W17, assembly GCF_018687535.1. Taxonomy (NCBI): domain Bacteria; kingdom Pseudomonadati; phylum Pseudomonadota; class Betaproteobacteria; order Burkholderiales; family Burkholderiaceae; genus Polynucleobacter; species Polynucleobacter sp. MWH-S4W17. The sequence goes on from NZ_CP061295.1 coordinate 677,947, forward strand.
GTCTATGCCACTTTGCGCAAACACAAAGATTTGCAGTCATGGTTTAAAGCTGAAACGGAATCTGGTGCGTGGGGTCTAGCACAAGCAATCGTTAAAGCATGTGACACCTTATCAAATGCAGTGAGTCCACAACTACAAAAACAGATTCATGAATTCATTCAAGATAATCGGAGTCTACAAAGCAATCTCGGAGAGATATATCTGAGTCAAGCACAAGGTTTGCTCGATAGTACCGTTGCTAAAGTCTATGCGGGAATGGCGCGTAAGGTGGTTGATCAAGAGACCAAGGTCTTGCTCACATTTTGGCGTTACACCGCGAGCGTGAGTGATCCAGCATTTCGTAATCAGTTTGCAATGGCGGCTTATCTTGAAGCTGCTAAGAATGCAAATCCCGCAAGACCTCTGATTTGGGTGGAGACTGCTGATCCAACCCCCATCGATCAAGAGATCATCGGAACTCTGCTGGCCGAGTATGCCCAACATGCACCTGCGGTAGAGGCAAGGATGAGTTGGGGTGATGTGGGCTTATGGGCAGAGGCTATTGGTACTAGTGATGCGCAGGCAGGGGTGCTCAGAAATGTCAAACAAGCCCATAGCAGGGGTTGGCGCCTGGTTGCAGCTAAACGCTTTGAAGAGCTTGCGTGGGCTGCTGCCAAAACAATAGAGCAGCATCTGATTGATGGCAAAACTCAGTTGGCGCTTGTTGCGCAAGATCGCTTGGTGGCCAGAAGGGTGCGTGCACTGCTTTCGCGATTAGGTCCAGCACTCAACATTCGAGATGAAACTGGTTGGAAGTTATCTACAACGCGCGCCGCAGCTGCACTCAATAGTTGGCTAGAAATTATTAAGGCGCCAAAAGATGGGCCTAGCGCAAAAAACTTGCTTGAGTTTTTGCAGAATCCTTTTTTAGATCTTGGAAAGCTTTTGAATCGAGATGCAGAAGCTTGTATTGGACTGATTGCAGAGCTTGAAGACATCCTGGTTGGTAGCAGGGCAGAGTCTGGTTGGAAAACTTTTTATCTAGCCATCGAGGGTGCACAAGAAAATGCTGCAAAAACATCTAGCGCATTACCCAGCGCTGCATTATTTGAGTTACTACAGTTTGTCAGAGAGCGCCATCATGAGTGGTTAACACTCAAGGTGGATTGCAGCAAAGCGTATGCTCACCTGCAGGCGAATCTCCAGGCGACTGGCATGGTTCACAGCCTTGAGAAAGATTCAGCCGGTAAGCAATTGCTAGATGTCCTCAAGACATTTGATTTAAGTAAGACGCAGTATCAGGAGGCGCCTATTCGCCTGAGTGAATGGCTCAGTTTGCTTAAAACCGTCATTGAGGGCGCTAGTTATCAAGAGGCCGGCAAAGAGGCTAAAGCGACGCTGAGTATTTTGCCGCTGAGTTCTACGCGGATGCGTGACTTCGAGGCGGTAGTGGTAGTGGGTTGCGACGAACAACAGTTACCAGCGTATTCCGAGCCACCATTATTTTTTTCAGATGCACTAAATCAGCTATTGAAGACCTCGACGATTGCAATGCAGTTTGTACAGCAGGCTAGGGATCTCTCGCAGCTACTGGTGTCGTGCACCAATGTCGATTTACTTTGGCAAAGTAAAAGCAATAATGGGGAGCCGCTGAGACCTTCCGCTTGGATACAGCGTTTGCAAAATCAAATTGAGTGGGAGGCGAAAACAACTCAATTGAGCAGGCGCGCTTTTGAAGCTGCACCAATGAAGATGGCGGTTGCACATTTTGAAGAAGATCTACCTATGCCGCTATCGATGAGCCCCAGCGCCTATAAGGCTCTGCGGGATTGCCCATATCGCTATTACGTCCGCAGCCTGCTAGGTTTACGCAAGAATAAAGAGTTTGATGAGGGCTTTGACGCTTCGTTAGCAGGACAGACATTGCATAAACTGCTCAAGCGTTTCTACCAAGCACTCAAAACCCAAGAACATACTAATTCTGCGCTGAAAACCAATTCAGATCAAAGACGTGCTTGGATGGAACAAGTCTTAAGCGTGTATTCGGAGCAAGAGTTTGCCTCTTTGATTGAGGGTGACGCAAGAGTGATGGGCGCGTTGAGGGATTGGCAAAAACAAATCCCTAGTTTTGTAGATTGGCAGTTGCAACGTGAGTTAGCGGGTTGGCAATATTTCGATGGCGAAGTCAAAGTTGGCTTTGATTTGCCATTTAAGGATGTAGATGGCAATCCCAAGATCATTCGTATTGAGGGTTATGCCGATCGTTATGACGTCAATGTAGATAACAACAAGCTTGCCTCAGTGATTGACTACAAAAATCAACGTTTTGAGAGAGTTAAAGTAAGGGCTGAGCATATTCTGGATGACCCACAGCTATTGATCTATGCACGTGCCGCCAATGAGGGGCAAGAGAGCCATAAGCTAACTGGACATCGGGTGCAGCAAGCGGAGTGGGTAGCCTTGAAGGCGGATATCTCTAAGGGCGAGCAAAAAGCACTGCGTAGCCAAGAGGTAGTTGATATGCCAGAAATGATGCAACAGTTTTCTGAGCAAATTACAGAAGATATAGAGCAGCTTTGGGCTAAAAAGCCCATGCAAGCATTTGCTCCAGAGGGAGTTTGCCAATACTGCGAAGCAAGAGGCATTTGCAGGAAGGGGATTTGGTGAGTGATCAGATGAATGTGTTGCCAAAGAAGCAGCCCTATTCAGAGAGGCTTGCTTGTGATCCACAGCGCTCGGTCATTGTGTCGGCTTGCGCAGGAAGCGGCAAGACCTGGTTATTGGTGGCGCGGATGGTGCGACTATTGCTTGATGATGTGAAGCCACAAGAGATCCTCGCATTAACGTTTACACGCAAAGCAGCGCAAGAAATGCGTGACCGGCTATATGGATTGCTTGAACAATTTTCCAAAAGTGATGACGTCTCTTTGATGAAAGAGCTAACCGCTCGGGGCATGGAAAAAGAGCGGGCTGAAAAATGCCTGCCCAAGGCTAAAGCACTTTATGAGCAGGTACTGGCAAACCCACAACCGATTGTGATTGATACCTTTCATGGTTGGTTTGGCAGGCTGCTGGGCGCGGCTCCAGTATCTATGGGCATTCAGCCTGGGTTTAAGCTGCGTGAAGATGCTAAGCGGTTGCAAGAGGAGTGTCTTGATGATTGGTGGGGTGATCTCACTCCAGAATTGAAAGCGCATTACGATGTTTTACTGAAGTATTTGGGCTCACATGAGGCCCAAAAACTCTTAATGGGTAAAAGTAGTCTCTTTAAACAAAGAGGTGCATGGACTTTTTTTGCAAAGCAATGCACTCAAACGGACATCACTCCAATAGATCGCCTAAAGCAATCCCTAAATAAACTGAATCTAACCAATCCCTTACTAGCTCAGTGGAATGCACCTAATGCGCTAGCAGACTTACATTTTTTAGCGCGCTGTTTTGAAAATAGCAGCGTAAAAGATGGTGATCTTCTGAAATACTTGCTTCCTGCAATCGCCTGCAAAGAGAATGCTGGCGATGTAATGGAGGTTGCGGTTAATTTTCAAACCACCTTCTTAACCAAAGAACCAAAATATCGTAGCAATAACGACAAGGCTTTAGGTGAGGCGAAAAAATATCTTGAGAGGATAGGTGAGGCTCATCGTATTGATGATCACATTGCCATTAAGCAGAATTGGGGTCATGCTTTTGAGGAATATCTGCTATGGCAAGCAGAGCAGGATATCTTTGTAATCAATGAAGCCTGGTTTGCTCTCAATCAATCCATGATGGCGCATGCCAGCGCTCAAAAAGAAAATATGCGTGTGCGTGATTTCGATGACCTAGAGCTTGGCGTCAGTTTGCTCATGGGCGATGCCGCTAATGCCGCCTACCTCCAGTCACGCTTAGATGCTAGATACAAGCAAATCTTGGTTGATGAGTTCCAAGATACTAATCCGTTGCAATGGCAAATTCTGCGAGCCTGGTTAGCGGGCTATAGCGAGGGTGATGAGAGGCCAAAAGTCTTTATTGTGGGGGATCCCAAACAGTCGATTTATCGCTTCCGTCGCGCTGATCCAAGATTATTTGTAAGTGCAGCCCAGTTTTTGCATCAATACCATGCTGCCGCTTATATTGAGCAGGACAAAACGCGCCGTAATGCAGGTGAAATCAATAAAGCGGTAAATGCAATCTTTCGGGGTGAGCAAGTTCCCCCTGATTACCCATACTCAGAACAGCAAACGCTTTGGGCTGCTCCTGATGAGGGCAAACCCACCGACGTTTATGCCCAACAAGGCGAGATTTATTTACTACCGCTGATTCCTTATGTGGAGCAGACTCAAGAGTTACGAGAAGGCAGCGCTTTTGATCGTGCCATTGCGGATTCAAGTGAAACTATTGGAGTGATTCAGCGCCAGCATGAGGGTGAGTTAGTGGCGCGCCTCATTCAAGAAGTAGTTGCAACCCGAAAAGTTGCTGACAAAGAGGGCGGCAAGGAAATTTGGCGAGACGCCAGAGCAAGCGATTTTTTGTTACTCGTCAAGCGGCGTAAATACCTGCCTCAATACGAAAGGGCTTTGCGTGATTTGAAGCTTGCTTATGAGAGTCCTCGTCTAGGTGGCTTGCTCAATACTCTTGAGGTAGATGACCTGATTGCCTTGCTTACTGTACTGGTGACTCCTCGTCACGACCTACCATTGGCGCAGGTTCTCAGAACCCCAATTTTTGGTTTTACAGAAAAACAAATGCAGCAATTGGCGGTGGCGATGACGTCTGGCCATTACCGCTCCTGGTGGGATGCATTACAAGACAGTAGGGATGCCAAGCTACAAGTAGCTGCGCGTTATTTAAAGCATTGGCATCTTTTAGGTGAGCGCTTGCCGGTTCATGACCTGCTTGATCGTATTTACCAAGAGGGTGATGTGCGCCTGAAATACGCTGCAGTATGTCAGGACCTGGATCGACCCCAGGTCTTGGCAAATTTAGATGCATTCTTAGAGGTGGCGCTCAATCAAGACGGAGGTCAGTATCCAAGCTTGAGTCGCTTTATTCAGGAAATTAACATTAAGCGCCGCGGGGATGACGATGAAACTCCCGATGAAGGTGATGTAGATGCGGCAAGTGATGAGAACTTGGCTGATGTAGATGAAGAGAGTGAGATGTCAGAAGAGGATCGCCATAAGCGTGTGCGCTTGATGACTATTCATGGTGCCAAGGGCTTGGAATCACCCTTTGTCATTATTCTCGATGCAAATAATACCGATACCAATGTGGATTACAGTGGAGTATTGATAGACTGGTCTCCGCAAGAAGAGGGGCCATCGCATCTATCGCTGTTTACATCCAAAACATTGACAAGCCCACGTAGCGAAATCAATGAAGCAGAGAAGCAAATTGGTGAAAAAGAAAACTGGAACTTGCTCTATGTTGCAATGACCCGTGCGCGACAAGGTTTATGGATTAGTGGTGATGCTCAAAAACCAACTGCCAACAATCCTAGTGGCTTAGATAAAGCCTCTTGGTATGGGAAGGCGAGCAATGCAGGGTTGACTGTATATCAGGTCAATCATCAGGCTGCAGTCACAGAAGAGACTGAGGCTATAAAATCTAGTAAAGAAAACGCGGTCGAGGATTTTGTCTTGGACTGGAATCCCGCGCAAGAAAGTCATATACAAATGCTGTCTGATATTGAAAGCGGCGTCACAGTTGAAGTATTTGCAGGCGAGGGCGAACGGGTAGAAGATCCCGACCCAGAAATTTTGGAAGAAGGTACGAACTTCCATAAATTGCTCGAGTTCCTCACCCCAGATTCCAGCAATGAAACAAGGCCACCCATGCCAAGCGAGCAAGAGCTGATGAATTGGCTGGGGGTAGATGAGGAGCATGCAAAAACGCTGATCGCTCGGACAAAAACAGTACTAGAGGCTCCCGAACTTAAGCGCTATTTTGCCTCAGGCGAATGGCTGCAAGCTTGGAATGAGCTCGATATCGCTAGTGAAGAGGGTAAGAGCTATCGCATGGATCGTTTGGTAGAGCTTGATGATCATTTGGCCATCATCGATTACAAACTCACTATCCCAGAGGTGGGTAGCGAGAAATATGAAAAGTACCGCAAGCAATTGCAGGGCTACCAAGCTGAACTCGCACGCATCAGAAAAGATAAGCCAAACAAGGCTTATTTGATTTCATCAAAAGGTGAGATGGTAGAAGTGAAGTAGGGTGTTAAGCAGCTACCTTGAATTTATTGGCGATCAAGGTTCCCTTGTTTAACTTCTTTTCAACCATCAAAATGGATTTAGATTCTCTTTTTACTTCGCCAAGCACTTGGTTGATAAATGTTTGCCAACCTTCACCTTTAGATTTATAAAAATCTAAAACATCCTTATCAATCCTTAGAGTAACTTGTTCTTTAATTCCGCTACCCACAGGTCTTCCCCTGCCGCGAACGACTCTGTGTTTAATCGCATTCCACTCTTCTTCCGTGATAGGCGGGTTATCGGGGTCAGATAAGGCGGCCTTAGTAATTGCGGCATCCTCTTCGGCACTCAGTCTAATTAGCTTCTTCTTCATAGATTTTCATCTCACGGTTATTTGCTTTTCTTAAACTAATAATTCTCATCGCTATTTTTGACTCTACATAAATCACGCAATACAGGCGTTCATTCATTAACACCAAAGCAATCCGTCTTTCTTCACCGTAATTCTTTCTTTCATCGATCCAGCTAAAGGCTGTATCCCAATCAAGTATCTTTGCATTTGAGAGCGGAAGGCCATGTTTTGCGAGGTTGAATCATTTTTTGCCGAATCATAAGTGAATTTCATCGGAAATATTGTAGTTACGTTAAATCATAACATCAATGAATTAATATAACTACAAAAATTATGGGAATTTCAATCTAAAGAAGAGGGTAGCAAGGAGTGTGAAGGGGGTGCTCATGCCCTTGAATTTCCCGTAAAAGCCCTCATATGGATGATGAATAGCAGAAATGCCTAAACTGGCGATAATAAAATTCGCAGCAAAACATTTCACGAGGAGTCATGATGAAAATGGGTAATTTACTCAAGTTGTTTGTTGGTGTATTCGCAAGCGCGCTATTACTAACGAGTCATCTTGCTTTTGCAGAAGCTACTTTGCCCGAGGTCTATCAAGCAATTGAATCTGGGCAATTGGCAAAAGCGGATGCCATGATGCAAGAGGTCTTGAAAAATCATCCTAATAGCGGCAAGGCACATTACATGGCTTCTGAGCTTTACCTCAAAGAAGGTAAGTTAGATGCTGCAAGAAGCGCTTTTGTACAAGCAGAAAATCTGGCGCCAGGTTTACCATTTGCTCAACCTGATTCTGTACAAAGGCTCCAAGCGCAATTACGTGCAGGTACAGCACCAGGCAACGTTAATACTAATGCGGGTGCAAATTCCATCTTTACTAGCCCAGTTTTTTGGATCTTGATTGCTATCTTGGTTGCGGGCGTAATCTTCTTTATGAGGAAGCGCCAGCAGCCAGTGGAGGTTTATAACGCGCCGACTGCAAATGGACCATATCCAGGGGCACCAGGAGCGCCTGGCACCTATCCGCCTGGTTACCCAGGCGCACCAGCATCTGGCATGGGCGGTGGTTTAATGGGCAGCTTAGCGACTGGTGCAGCGCTCGGTGCTGGTATGGTTGCTGGTGAAGCTTTGGCAAGTCATTTAATGGGCGGTAATCAACGCCCAAATCCAAACCTCAATAACGACTTTAACCAAGTAGGCGGTCAGGCACCAGATGCTGCCAACCTTGGCGTCAATGATGCAAGCTCTTGGGATGATGGTGGTTCGAGCTCTTGGGATGATGGCGGTGGTGATTTTATGAGCGACGTGTAAGAATAACTAAGAGGGTGGAGAGAGCACTATGGCAATTTCAATGTACCAAGCGTCAATACCGCAATTGACAAAGATGCTCACCAATCTTTCCAATATCCTCAAAAAGGGTGAGGAGTTTGCAAGTGCCAAGAGTCTTGATAGCAAAGCATTGGTGGAGGGTCGTCTTGCCCCAGATATGTTTCCGCTATCCAAGCAAGTTCAAATTGCTTGTGATCAAGTGAAAAATGGCATGGCGCGCCTAGCCGGTGTTGAGCCACTCAAATTTGAAGATAACGAAACTACTTTTACCCAGCTACAAGACCGTATTGCTAAAACTATTGCTTTTGCCAATAGCCTCAAGCCAGAGCAAATTAATGGCACTGAAGCAAAAGAAATTAAGTTCTCTATTAAAGAATGGAGCTTTGAGTTTGTCGGCGAGCAATATCTGCTGACCTGGATCATCCCAAACTTTTATTTCCATGTAACCACGGCTTATGACATTTTGCGTCATAACGGGGTGGAGATCGGGAAGACCGATTACTTGGGCGGCTAAGTAGCCCTTACAATATAGTCATGGAATATTTTTCACAAATCGTTGAGACTGTAAACCCTTGGCTCTTCCGAGCCAGTGTTTACCTATCCAACGCTTTTCTGGATGATCCGGCAATTCTCGCTTTTGCTTTTTGCTAGAGCGGAAAGCAAGCATCCAATAAAAAACCACCGAACATGCGGTGGTTTTTTATTTAAGGAAGTTAAAGCCTTACTTAATCATCCCTGCATTCTTGGCATCATCCATGGCTTGAGCTGTTTTCTCTTTCATAAATGCCGGCATCTTTGCCAGAGGAACATCCACAATCACAAAGCCAGCATCTTCCAATTTCTTTTTAGTCTCGGGATCGGCATTGAGCTGTGCGAAGTAGTCAGACATCTTTTGTTGCAATATCAGCGGGGTTGCTTTGGGCACGGCAACGCCACGATACGCACCATCCACCCAGTTCAATCCCAGCTCTTTAAAGGTTGGTACGTCCGGTAGAGCGGGATTACGTTTCTCAGTAGCAATTGCTAGCGTACGCACTTTCCCTTTTTGCTGAATAGCCAAAGGCAAATAACCCATAGCACCATCAACGTGCATTCCAATCAGGGCGGTAATTAAATCACCCGTGCCTTTAAAGGGAACGTAAGTAATTTTGACGCCAGCCAGTTTATTGAGGCGCTCGACTGCCATGTGGTTAGCTGAGAACTGCGCGGATCCAGCAAGCGTCATCTTGCCGGGATCTTTTTTGGCAGCCGTAATAAATTCTTGATAGGTCTTGTAAGGACTATCTGCAGACACCATCAAAGCATCTGGTGTGAAGTGATAGTAGTAGATCGCATTAATGTCTTCAGTCTTGTACTGAATGCCTTCTTGTAGCGGCTGCAAGATGGTGTGGGGAATATTGACGCCCACTACTGTTGCGCCATCGGCTGGATAGGTATTAAGGCTACTCCAAGCCAATGCGCCGCCTGCGCCAGCACGGTTCATCACTACCATCGGCTGCTTGAATTTCTTAGCGGAGATGTCGGCTTGGTAGCGCGCCACCAGGTCAGACTCGCCAGCAGGTGGGAAGGGAATGATGTACTGAATAGTCCTATCGGGGAAGGGTTGAGCATGCGCGCCGGACAACAAGCCAAGTAAAACCAAGCCAATACTCAGCAATCTACTTAGAAATTGAAATAGCTTCATTTGGAGATCTCCTCAATGACTGCATTAGTAACGTCACTCATCATGGCTGTGCCGCCTAAATCACGAGTGTGCAACTTAGGATTGGCTGTCACTTTTTCAATGGCTGCCATTAACTTTGCGCCGAGCGCTTTTTCACCCAGGAAGTCGAGCATCATTACTGCTGACCAGAAGGTGCCAATTGGATTGGCAAGACCTTTGCCCATAATGTCAAAAGCAGAACCATGAATCGGTTCAAACATGGATGGGTAACGACGTTCTGGATCCAAGTTGGCAGTTGGTGCGATACCCAAGCTGCCGGCTAGGGCAGCCGCTAAATCACTGAGGACATCGGCATGTAAGTTGGTTGCAACAATGGTGTCTAAAGATTCTGGGCGATTGACCATGCGCGCAGTAGCGGCATCAACCAATTCTTTATCCCAGGTGACATCCGGAAAGTCTTTGGCAACGATATTGGCGATCTCGTCCCACATCACCATGCCATGGCGCTGAGCATTAGATTTAGTGATGACTGTGAGGTGCTTGCGAGGGCGTGACTGCGCGAGCTTAAAGGCGAAGCGCTGTACGCGCTCAACGCCAACGCGAGTCATGATGCTCATATCAGAGGCAACCTCAATGGGATGGCCTTGATGGGCTCTACCGCCTACACCAGAGTATTCGCCTTCAGAGTTCTCGCGCACGATGACCCAGTCGAGTTGACCTGGTTTGCAATTACGTAGTGGTGTTTCGATGCCAGGAAGAATGCGCGTAGGACGCACGTTTGCGTATTGATCAAAGCCTTGGCAGATTTTGAGACGCAAGCCCCATAAAGTAATGTGATCCGGAATCTTGGGGTCGCCAGCAGAGCCGAACAAGATGGCGTCTTTAGAACGCAAGGGCTCAAGACCATCCTCGGGCATCATGATGCCGTGCTTACGGTAATAATCACCACCCCAATCAAATTGCTCGAATGCAAAAGCGACTTCAGGATGTTTTTTGCTTAAGGCATTTAATACCTTCTCGCACTCCGGGATTACTTCTTTGCCAATGCCGTCGCCTGGGACGGACGCAATCTGATACGTCTTCATATGTCTCCTACTGTTCTTTTTATATGAGCCACTGGATTACTTCCGCAGTAACTTCTGGAATCATTATGCAATTCCTTAGGGGGCAATATGAGTAGGGTCAACTCGGGGTTTATGACTAGGGAGGCCGAGAAAAAAGAGGGGGTGGGAGTGAGTCTATAGCCCCAAAACAACAAAAATAAGGCCATTTTTGCGGTTTTTACATATACTGTATAAACATACAGTATATTAATGACTATGACGCAAGTAATAAACCCCGCAAAAGTAACCCTGAGCCAGGCACCACAAGCCTTGACAGGCCATTTTGCCGCCTATGAGCTCAAGCTCCTAAGCCACCGGATGTCAGCTGGATTCCCTAGTCCAGCGGCAGATTACGCTGAAGACGGCCTCGATCTGAACCATTACCTCGTCCAAAACAAGCCAGCCACCTTCATGTTCACTGTGAAGGGGGACTCCATGCTGGGTGCGGGGATTTGTGATGGCGACAAGGTCGTCGTTGATAAGGCCCTTAAGCCAAAACATAAAGATATCGTAGTCGCGGTGGTTGATAGTGAGTACACCATCAAGCGCCTTTATCAGTTACGCGGCCGTATTGAGCTCCAACCAGAAAACCCAAACTATCAAGCCATCACCTTTAATGAAGGCAGTGAGCTACAAATCTGGGGTGTAGTGGTTGGGGTAGTACGAAAGTACAGCAATGCCAGCACCAGATACAACAAAGAGGGCAAGTGAGATGAATGCACAAAACATTTCAAATCCACTCTTCGCACTCGTAGATGTAAATAATTTCTATGTTTCTTGTGAGCGCGTATTCCAGCCTAAGTTAGAAGAGGTGCCGATGGTGGTGCTATCCAATAACGATGGCTGCGCCGTAGCGCGCAGTGCTGAAGTCAAAGCGCTTGGCGTCAAGATGGGAACACCCTGGTTTCAAATGAAGGACTTGGCCAAGCAGCATGGCATTCAGGCTTACTCGTCTAATTACACCTTGTATGGTGACATGAGTAGTCGCGTAGTTCAGGTGCTGAGAGCATTCACGCCCAACCTAGAGGTTTACAGCATCGACGAGAGCTTCTTGCAAATCGAGACCGTCTTAAAGCAGTATCAAGACACGATTGAATTAGGTCAAAAAATCAAGCGGGAAGTGAAAGACACTACTGGCTTGCCAGTCTGTGTGGGCATTGGTGCTAGCAAGACCTTAGCTAAGTTAGCCAATCACTTGGCTAAGAAACACAAGCAGTTCGTTGGGGTATGTGATGTCAATGCCATGGCCAAAGAAGAGCTCTATCAGTGGATGAGCGAGACTGGGGTGGGCGAGGTCTGGGGTGTAGGTAAACAAATCGCCAAGAAACTCAAGACCCAAAACATTCAGAGCGTATTTGACCTTTTGCAAGTCTCACCACAAGCTATGCGTCAACAGTTTGGCGTAGTGATGGAGCGCCTCTGTTATGAACTCCGTGGCACATCTTGCTTGCAACTAGAAGAAGTAGCGCCAGCCAAACAACAAATTATTGCCTCACGCAGTTTTGGTAAGTTAGTGACTAGCCAGGTAGAACTTGCAGAATCAGTTGCTACCCATGTAGCGCGCGCCGCTGAAAAGCTCAGAACGCAAAATAGCACTACGGGCGCGCTCACCGTATTTATTCAAACCAATCCGTTTAAGCAAAACGAGCCACAGCATCACCAAAGCGTCACGATTCCATTAGCGAATCCAACGGATAACACGTTGACCTTAACCAATGCAGCGCTGGCTGGCCTCAAGAAAATCTACCAAACGAACTTCCGCTACAAGAAGGCGGGCGTCATTCTGAATCTCATTAGCGATAAGCCAACCGCTCAGCAATCCCTGTTTGAGGATATCGAGACTAAAGGTAAGTCTGCTCACTTGATGAAAGCGGTGGATGAGATCAACACGCGCTTTGGCAATGCATTCATCAGATCTGCAGCCGCAGGAACCAACGGCACTAAAGAAGAGTGGCAGATGAGATCAAACAATCGGTCGCCGAACTATACGACTAAGTGGGATGAGTTACCGGTAGTTAGATAAAGAATTCAGCAACAAAAAACAATTAATCAATAGCACGTAACAACGCATAAAGAGGAGAAGCAAATGGACTTATTAAACAACTTCAACGGAATTTCTCTCGTAGCCATCATGGTTTTGTCTTACTGCGCAGTATTGAAAAATACTAAGCGCCATGAAGGCGCAACAAAACAAGTCTTTAATCGTAAATATCAGTAAAGAACAAGCAGTAGGCCTGGAAGGGGAATAAGGAAATCACGGATTCCTTATTCCCTAGTAAAGGCTGTTACTTGGCTTCTAAAGCTTTGCGCAAATAAGCAGAGACATTGTCTTGGCGTAGTAGCCATTGCTTGTAATCACTGGGTACTTGACTAATGAGCTCACCCTTATGTTTGCCATAAGGCATGGTCTTTGGAATTCTGGCTTTCTCGGACATCTCCCATAAAGCATCCAAAGAAACGGGGTGTAACTTATCGATAATCTGAGCAACAATTTTTGAGCAGATCCATACATCGACTAAGGCGCTATGCGCATTGCGTAATTGCTCTCGTGCCGTCTCGCGCTCAAAGTAATAGAGTAGTGCGCTTTGCGTGTGACTATCTAAATCAGGCCATAGACTACGCGCAAGTGCCAAAGTGCAAATGCGCTTGACCTCAGGGCTGCCAATCGCAACCCAATCAAAATCAATATTGTGGCCAATAAGATATTTAGTTCCAGCCGGCAATCTAAAAGAGCTGCTTGCGGGACAGTTGATCAATTCCTCATCCATGATGTGATGAGTGGCAAGTGCACCTAAGCTAATGGGTTTTCCCGGGTTGTAACGTTGCACCCAAGGATTGCCTACTTCGAATGGATTAAGTGAGGTGACATCGAGTGAGGCAGCTTCAATAATGACGGCATCATTTTTATCGGTCGCTTCTACATCAAAAATAATGGCTTGGGGCATAAGTGCTTTTTATTGGGTTTGTACAGATCTATTGTGCCTTGAGTATCAATTCGTTTACACCTAAATCATCCGCACGCCCTATTCGGCGAGATCGCATAGTTCTACGATCAAATATTCCACATTGAGGAGGGCATACTTTGCGCGTGTCTATTGAGTGTTCCCATAAACAATTGCAGTTATTTAGGATCTCGTTAGACGCACGAACGGTCCTGGTTTTGTTCATTATTTGGATGATTTGGGGAATTTTCAGGGTTCTGAAGATCTTCTGAATTCCTGGGGGAGGGTGGATGAGCCAAACCCCCGGCACTGGCAGAAATTGGGTTTGGCTGCTTCGTTCCCGACCTGACCAGGTTATCCAACCCACCATGCGGGGAGGCCCATCCAATTCCATTTTAGCTTGTTAGAATGTAAGACATGACAGCATTGGCATTAGCCCGTTCGTGGCGCCCCAAAACCTTCTCTGAATTAGTTGGCCAAGACCACGTGGTTAAGGCCTTAACCCATGCTTTGGATCAGGGTCGCCTGCACCACGCATGGCTCTTCACGGGTACCCGTGGAGTAGGTAAGACCACAATTGCCCGGATTATGGCCAAAGCCCTCAACTGCACTGGATCCGATGGTTCAGGCAAGATGACTTCAGAGCCTTGCGGTAAATGCCCGGCCTGTATGGAAATTGATGCAGGTCGCTTTGTTGACTATATTGAGATGGATGCGGCAAGTAATCGTGGTGTTGACGATATTGCCGCTCTCCTAGAGAAGGCAGCTTACGCACCCAGCAATGCGCGTTATAAGGTCTACATGATTGACGAGGTGCACATGCTCACCAATCATGCCTTCAATGCCATGCTTAAAACTTTGGAAGAACCTCCAGAGCACGTTAAATTTATTCTGGCGACAACTGATCCACAAAAGATTCCTGTAACTATCTTGTCTCGTTGCTTACAGTTCAACCTCAAGCAAATGCCAGTACCGCTCATCGTTGAGCATTTAGAAAAAGTGCTTGCTGCAGAAAAAGTAGAATGTGAAGTCAATGCCTTACGTGTTCTCGCCAAGGCAGCTCAAGGTTCAATGCGTGATGCCTTATCGTTAACTGATCAGGCTATTGCCTATGCGGCTGGCAAGGTTAGCGAAGAATCCGTACGTGGCATGCTCGGCACCTTAGATGACGCTTACCTCATCCGTATTTTGGATTGCTTGATTGCTAAAGATGGTGCAAGCCTGCTCGCAGTCGCAAATGAAATGGGTGAGCGCAGTATGTCTTTCTCATTGGCGTTGCAAGATCTTTCAAGTCTGTTGCAAAAAATTGCAGCAGCGCAAGTTGTTCCAGAGTCCGTTTTAGAAGATTGGCCAGAAGCAGGCGAGATTCGTCGCTTGGCAGGCCTGCTCACAAAAGAAGAAGCGCAACTCTTCTATCAAATTACGATTACTAGCCGCCCAGATTTATCGCTGGCACCGGATGAGCAAACGGGCTTTGCCATGACGCTATTGCGTATGTTGGCGTTTCGTCCCGGAAGCAATGGCGGTGGAGGAAGCAATTCTTCTTCAGCGCCATCATCACCCTCGGCTCCACCAGTAAATACTGCCCGGCCAGCAGCGCCCGCTCCTAAGGCGTCTGCACCAGCACCTGCTGCTAGAGTGGCCGCACCTGCCGCTCCGATGTCGACACCGTCAGCACCACCTGCCGCAGCCAGTTCTACCGAGCGTCCTGATTGGCATGCCTTAATGCGTCAGTTACCCGTTAAAGGGATGGTGCAGCAGTTAGCATTCCAGACAGAGTTGCAAGATTGGAGCGATTCACCTGCTGGAGTACGTGCAACCATCGTTACGCCAATGCCGCAGTTAGCTTCTGACGCTTCTGTTGGCCGTTTGGCTGATGCGCTTACCGCTCACTTTGGCAAGCCCGTCAAGATCGTGATTGAGAAGGGTGAAGTAGAAGGCAAGACTGTTGCTAAAGTTGATGCCCAGATTCATCAAGAGAAGAGAATGAATGCGGAGCAAATGATTGCGGCCGATCCATTTATTCAACAATTAGAAAAAGAGTTTGGTGCCAAGGTAGTTGGCGGTTCTGTGAAACCTCTTTAATTCAATATCAATTTTCATAAATCATAAGTAATACCACTAAGGAAATAAAGCGATGATGAAAGGTGGACTTGCTGGCCTCATGAAACAGGCTCAGCAGATGCAGGAGAAGATGAAAACTGCGCAAGCCGAATTGGCTGCGTTGGAAGTGACTGGCCAAGCGGCTGGTGGTCTGGTTAAAGTAAGCATTTCTGGCAAATACGAACTCAAACGCGTGCAGATTGATCCGGGTGCAATGGACGATCGTGAGATGTTGGAAGACCTCATCGTGACTGCCTACACAGAAGCATTCAAACAGGTGGAAGCGGCAAGTGCCCAGATGATGTCTGGCGCCACTGCTGGTATGCCTATGCCTCCTGGCTTTAAGTTGCCATTCTAAATAAGAACCTGAATATTTAATGGCACGCATAGAGGCTCCTCAAGATGCACTCGGTCGATTGATCGAGGCATTACGCGTTCTGCCTGGGGTAGGCCCCAAGTCAGCGCAGCGCATGGCGTTCTATTTGTTACAACATGACCGTAATGGTGCAGCAGTCCTTGCTCAGTCATTGGGTGAAGCAGTAGAAACTGTTGGACACTGCGCGCGTTGCAATACGTTTTCAGAGACCCAGGTTTGTAGTACTTGTTCCGATGGTCGCCGTGATCCTTCATTGCTGTGCATTGTGGAAACGCCTGCAGACCAGGTGATGGTGGAGCAGACACTCAGTTTCAAAGGTAATTACTTTGTATTGATGGGTCGTCTCTCACCACTCGATGGCATGGGTCCAAACGAAATTGGCTTTGATCGATTGCTCAATCGCATTGAGATTCCCGATACCGGTGTACCGATTCGTGAAGTGGTCTTGGCTACGAATTTCACGAGTGAAGGTGAGGCCACTGCGCATTACATTGGTGAAGTACTCAAGTCGAAAGGTATCAAGGTCACTCGCATCGCGCGAGGTATCCCAGTGGGTGGTGAGCTAGAGTATGTGGATGCTGGCACCTTGGCTCGCGCCTTAATGGATCGCCGCTAATTCTTCTTCGTTCCGGGTGGTGAGTTGTTTTCGGGGCACACCCAAAGACTAATTCGAGCCCAATCCATCAGTGATTGATCCTCGATCTGTCATCTCTAGGACATAAAGACTAGGTAAATTGCCTCTTTTTGGGGATAATTTGGGCTGCACCACCCTTGGGCTTCAATCCCAGGCCGTGAGAGCACAGATTTTTCCTTCAATCTGTTGCCATAACCACTAGGTTTAGCAACCTCATCAGAAATCGTGAATGACCCGCAAGCTTTTGCTCATTCTCTTGTTAAGTTTTGTCACTGCTTCTGTGTATGCACAGCGGGCAGGGTCAGGTGCCGACCAAGTTGCGAGTTTTGCAGAAGCTATTGAGGGCTTGCCAACCGAGGGCGAGGTCCTTGGTTTGCCGGTAAACGTGCATGGTCAAACAACCTATATCAACCAGCGTTATAACAACTTCACATCCTCTTATTCAGGACAAAATAGTTTATCTGACTTAAAGTCGATGAGTTATACCTGGTCTGGCACTTTATTTTTTGGTGCACGCTTAGCTCCTAATACCGACATCTACTTCAACCCCGAAGTTGTTTCTGGCGTACCGTTTTCAGGCTTGGTAGGTCTCGCCGGTTTTACCAACGGTGAAGCAACCAAAGCGACTGGGGCTCAAGCAAAGTTTTATTCTGCCCGTGCTTTTTTGCGTCAGACTTTTAATCAGGAGGGCGATAAGATTGTTCTGGAAAACGAAGCCAATCAAATTACCCAAACAGTAAGCAGTAATCGCGTTGTAGTCACCGCCGGTCAGTTTTCTACATTAGATATTTTTGACGACAGTCGTTACGCTAAGGATCCTCGCGTGCAGTTTATGAACTGGGGCAATATGACCTATCTAGCCTATGACTATGCAGCCGATGCGCGTGGCTACAGTACTGGCTTGGCGGGCGAGTGGTACCTGGGTAATTGGGTGATGCGTGCTGGACGTATGCTTGCTCCAAAGACTCCGAATGGTAGAGATCTCAATTGGCAAATCTTTAATACTTACGGCGATCAAGTTGAGGTTGAGCGCCAACATCAAATTGCCGACTTGCCTGGTAAGGTGAGTGTGCTTGCTTATCGCAATAAAATGATCTTGGCGCGTTTTTCTGATGCGACTAATTACGTAATTGCCAACAATGCGCAAGGTACACAAGCCATTAATAATGTGCGCACCAACTATCAATACAAAACGGGTATTGGCATTAATGGTGAGCAAGCATTAACCAAAGATCTCGGGATCTATGGCCGCGCATTTACATCGGATGGGCATACCGAAACCATGTCCTTCACCGAAGCGGATAATTCTTTGTCGGTAGGTATGGGACTGAATGGCGAAAGTTGGAGTCGTCCAAAAGATACCGTCGGTATTTCAATGATGCAAAACGGCTTATCAAGCTATCGGAAGAATTACTTACAGTCTGGCGGAGTGTCCTACTTTATTGGTGACTATGCCGGTCCAGGACAGACAATTTCTTATCGTCCAGAGCGTATTGGTGAGGTGTATTACAACGCGACTGTGATTAAAAATGTTCTGGCAGGTTTGAACTTCCAGCACATCAATAATCCGGCCTATAACGCGGCCCGTGGACCTGTAAATATCCTCTCTTTTAGGATCCACGCCGAGTTTTAGGAGTTTTAATGACTTTAGCCATAATTATTATGTTTAGAATCAATAAGATAGCAATTGTCAATAATTCGACTTTTGGCTTTTGTCCCCTATAATCCTTAAAACCCTCGGAAACGGTGTTGGACTAGTTCTAAATCCGCATCTGGGGCTATAAAAACAGCATTTTTATTGATTTAGAGGCAGCCGCTTTTGTTGATTCTCGGCAAACACAAAACTAGCGTAGCTACACCGCTCAAAAGAGTGACTCCATTTGCAATGGCAGCCTTTGTTCTTTGCGCCTCTACTTTTTCTATTTCAGCGTTTTCTCAGTCATCTGCAGATAGCGCTCCAGCAAGCGTGACCATTCAGTCTAACGATACTTCATTAGCAGCGCCACCATCCATTGGTGCGCAACTTGGCGCTAGCTCTAAGGCGGCCGAAATGTTTGCTCCAGTCACAAAAGCAAATACTCCAAAAATTTATACCAAGCCTATTGCATCTGGACCAACGGAGATGGATTTGCGCCAGCTTTGGAATGAGCTCAAGGCGAATAATCCGCAATTATCTTCATTGCGTGAGTCTTACTTATCTGCTAAGGCGACTGTTCCACAAATTAATGCTCCAGCCAATCCGCAAGTAGGATTGGTGTGGTCAGGTATGCCGGTGAATTCTCCGCTTGCTTTAGGTGGGGCAAATGCACCTTCTCCCAACAACCCTGGCGGCGGCGGTATCAGTAGTAACAATGCTA
Source organism: Polynucleobacter sp. MWH-S4W17 (assembly GCF_018687535.1). NCBI lineage: Bacteria > Pseudomonadati > Pseudomonadota > Betaproteobacteria > Burkholderiales > Burkholderiaceae > Polynucleobacter > Polynucleobacter sp. MWH-S4W17. Next base: position 696,961 of record NZ_CP061295.1, read on the forward strand.
TTTCGATTGCGCAACCTTTTCAGTTTCCAGGCAAAAAAAGCTTAGCAGCGAATATTGCCGATACAAATGCAGAGGCTTTATTGGCTCAGTCAGAAGCGACCTATTTGCAGTTAGGTGCGCAGCTTTCCAGTCTTTACTACGGCGCACTCGCCTCACAAAAGCAACTACAGGTTCTTAAAGAGTCCGTCATCCGACTGGAGATGATTAAGAATGTAGCTAAGGCCCGTTATGCGAATAATGCTGCAGCTTATGTTGAGTATCTGAATGCGCAAGTGGCACAAAGCGCTGCTGAAGCCGATCAATTTAATGTTGACCGTCAACTTCAAGTTGCTATTAATAGTATTAATACCTTAGTGGGTCGCCACTCCCGTGAGAAGCTTGTACTCCGCGGTGATGTGCGTCGTGCTATGAATGGTGTACCTACATTAATTGAGCTTGAAGACTATGCTGAAAGCAGTCATCCTGCTTTAAAGAGTTCCGCGCTGCAATTGGATGCTGCACGTAAGGGTGTGGATCTTGCTAAGAAAGCTTATTTGCCAGACTTCCAAGTGATTGGTTCATCTTACACACCGCGTGGTCCATTTTCCGCAAACAATGGCGCACTGTTCTACCAGTTAGAGTTGGATCTCATCATTCCTTTGTATTTCTTTACCAAGGAAAAGTACGGGGTAGAGCAGGCGCAGCGCAATCAAGCGGCTGCTGAGGCGGGCAATATCTCTAATCGTCAGCAAATCGTGCTTGCTGTGAACACTGCTTATGCTGCTTATGAGCAGGCCAAGAATCAAACCCAGTTTTTAAAAGATCGCCAAGTACCACAAGCAGATGCTGCTTACAAGGTGGGATTAATTCAGTATTCCAATAACGGTCAAGGCTTTAATGATTTATTGACGGCACAGACGCAGTTGCGTAATTTAGAGGTGCAACTGGCTTTGGCGGAAGCAAATTTGATGCAATCCCAGGCAGTCTTGCTGGTTTCTGCTGGCAAAGAACCTTTTTAAGGAGTTGTTTTGAAGGACAAGTTAACCCATATCCTCAATCGAGCTTCTGAAGAGATTCAGAAGCTAAGGGATAAATTTACTGCTCGTATTGCCGCTAATACGAATCAGATTCATCGCTCATATTGGGCGTTACCCCCAGAGACGCGTGCCCGTCTCCGCTTAGTCATTATTTGTGTTTCTATTTTGATGCTGGGTATTGTGATTGGTTTGTTTGTTAACGTGAACCGTCCAGTCAAACTTGAGAAAACAGCCAAGACTTTATCGATTGAAAACAGTGGTGCAATGGAGTTAAAGCTCCCAGGCGTAGATCTCAATCCAAATATTTATATTTTCCAAGATGCCGTAAAAACTCAAGTGCCTGTTGAGTTAAATGTTCCGGGCCGCCTAGCATTTAATGCTGAAAAATCTAAGGTACTCTCTGCTAGAGCCCCTGGAAGGGTAGAGCGTATCTATGCTTTTGATGGCGCGCCAGTTGAAGTCGGCTCTCCAGTGGTTGAGCTCTATAGTCCTGAGTTTCTCTCTGCGCAACAAGAGTATTTATTGTCCTCTAAGACCGCTAAAGTGCTTGAGGCGAACAAGACAATGAGTGATCTGTTGGGCGATGCTCAAATTACGCAACAGGCTGCTGCAAACCGGATGCGTAATCTAGGGGCGAGTGATGGAGATATTAAGACTTTAGATAAAAGTGGAAAAACCCAATATAACTTAGTGATGCGCTCTCCTTTGCAGGGCGTGGTGGTAAAGCGCTCAATAGAGCCAGGATCGATCGTAAATGCTGGCGATGTTTTGGTGACCTTGGCAAATCCTAAAGAGTTGTGGTTCTTAGGTAATGTGTACGAGCAGGATATTCGGAAGATTCAAAAAGGGCAGGCCATGGTGCTGCGTTCCGAGTCCTATCCTGATAAGGAATTTATTGCAACGGCCAATTACATTGCGCCAGCGATTGATCCAGAGACACATGCTTTGCTCATCCGTTGTGATGTTGAAAATACCGATGGTTTATTGCGCCCCGATATGTATGTCAGCGCAAAGCTTAAGACGGGCGAGGCAGAGGCTGTTGTCGTCCCTCAGTCAGCCATTGTGCGGGTACGTGAGATGCGTTATGTCATCATCAAAACATCTAAAGACACCTTCCGCCGTTTCTCAGTTAAAGGCTACGACCTTGATGGCAAGCGTTTCGCGGTAACCGAGGGGCTGGAGCCTGGAATGTTGGTCTTAACTGATGGCGCGGTTCTATTGAACGACCGTTTTGCCAAGCAGGAGGAATAATTGAGTTTTGTAACCTCCTTCATTCGGGGAGTTTTAGATAAGCGCGTCATTATTTTATTTGCCGCTGCTGTGCTGTTGGTGCTTGGCACATTTAGCTTAAAACAATTACCGATTCAGCCATACCCAGGAGTTGCGCCGCTGACGATTCAGGCGATTTCCCAATGGCCAGGGAGAAGTACAACTGAGGTTGAACAGCAAGTCACTATTCCAGTTGAGAATGCCTTAGCTGGTATTCCGGGGGTAAAAGCGTTTCGCTCAGTATCTCTGTTTGGTTTGTCCGTTGTTACGTTGAAGTTCAATGACAATGCCGACCCCTTTAAAGTTCGCCAAATCTTCATCACCAATTTAGGCAATGTGGCGTTTCCGCCAGGGGTAAATTCCAGTGTTAGTCCAGATTCAGATGCGACCGGTGAAATCTTGCGTTACCAGGTGACTTCTGATTACGCGTCACCTACACGTCTTAAGACCTTACAAAATTACGAGATCTATAAAGAGCTCAAGCAAACTCCAGGGGTAGCTGACGTTTCTTCCTTTGGTGGCAAAGTTCGCCAATATCAAGTCATTGTTAGCCCAGAAAGTCTTCAGTCCAAGGGCGTGACTGTGCCTCAGGTGATCGATGCACTAACGAAAGCGAATGACAACACTGGTGGTGGCATATTGCCAAGTGGCGAGCAACAGTTTGTCGTGCGCGGTGTGGGCCTACTGAAGAATATTGCTGATATTAAACAAGTAGTTGTTGCAGTCAATAAGGGAGTACCAGTTCGAATTGGCGATATTGCAACTGTTCTTATTGGTAATGCACCCCGCTTGGGCCTGTTTCAGTTCGATAGCAATCCAGACTCTGTTGAAGGGATCGTCTATCTACGTCGCGGTGAAAATGCCTCAGAAGTCTTGGCTCGCGTGCGTGAAAAAATTGATAACGTCAATAATCACATCTTGCCACCCGGTATTCAGGTGAGACCTTTTTATGACCGACAGGTGTTGCTGGACATCACTGTAGGCACTGTGAAGCACACCATGTTCTTTGGCATCACCATGGTTCTGGTATTGCTCTATGTATTTTTAGGTAATTTCCGCGCTGCGGCAGTCGTAGCCGCTGTGATTCCGTTAGCGCTATGTTTCTCTTTCATCATGATGTATATATTCAATGTGCCAGCGAATTTGATCTCGCTAGGAGCAATTGACTTCGGTGTGATTGTGGATGCGGCTGTGATCATTACGGAAAACGTGATGCGCCATATGGAAGAGGGTGGTAAGCGGGTCAATCAAAGCATTATTTTGGCCACTAGCGAAGTCCAGCGTGCCATGATTTATTCCACCAGCATCATCATTGTGGCTTATTCACCGTTGTTTTTAATGGGCGGTGTTGAAGGTATTATCTTTAAGCCAATGGCCTTCACTATGGGCTTTGCTTTGGTGGCCTCGATTATTCTGAGTTTGACCTTCTTGCCGGCATCGATGTCTTATGTTTTTGGTGAAAATTTCCATCATGCGCCGCCTAAATTCATTACTTGGATGCTCGAGCGTTATCGCCCTTTGCTCCGAAAGTGGATGGATCATCCTCGTCATGTGATTGCTGTATCTATTTTTATCTTAGGCGTAACTTTATTAAGCGCGACTCGATTGGGAACGGCGTTCTTACCAACGCTCGAAGAAAACAATATTTGGTTGCGCGTGACCTTACCTAATACGGTTGATCTTGATTACTCTATTAAGGTTGCCAATCAACTGCGTGAGACTTTCTTAAAGCAGCCAGAATTAGAAAAAGTTGCCGTTCAAATTGGTCGCCCTGATGATGGTACGGATTCTACTGGGGTATTTAACCAAGAGTACGGCTTGTATTTAAAGTCTCCTGAGTCGATGCCAAAAGGCACAAGCAAGCATGTTCTATTACAACATCTGCAGGCTGAGCTCGATAAGATCCCGGGTATTAATTACAGCTTCTCTCAGTACATCCAAGATAACGTGAATGAGGCCTTATCTGGAGTTAAGGGAGAAAACTCAGTCAAAATTTTTGGCTCCGATCTAGAGGTGCTTGCACAAAAAGCGCATGAAGTAGTGACGCAACTCAAAAAAGTACGCGGTATTGAGGATGAAAATACCCTCAAAGAATTGGGTCAACCTACTTTGAATATTCAGATCGATCGCGATAAGGCTGCGCGTTACGGCGTGAATGTCAGTGATATTCAAACAGTGGTTGCAAATTCGATTGGCGGTGCGCCAGTTTCAAACTTCCTAGAGGATGAAAAAACCTTTGGAATTGCCGTTCGTTTAAATGAAGCAAGCCGCAATGACATTCCCGATGTCACGAACTTATTGATTGATACACCCAATGGGCAAAAGGTTCCCTTGGGTATGGTGGCTAATGTTCGATTAACCGATGGCCCATTCTTTATCTATCGTGAAGCAGGTAAGCGCTACATCGCTGTGATCTTTAGTGTACGTGGTCGAGACTTGGGTAGTGCTGTAGAGGATGCCAAGTATTTAGTTGAAAAGAACGTAGCTTTACCAACGAATTACACTATTGCTTGGGACGGTCAATTTAACCAAATGAAGGCTGCACAACAAAAGCTCATGGTCATCATTCCATTGACGCTCGTTGCCATTTTCTTATTGCTTGTAACTGCCTTGGGTAATTTCCGCGATGCAGTGATTGTTTTGATCAACGTTCCATTCGCTGCTATTGGTGGCATCATTGCTTTGCATCTTGGTGGCGAGACCTTGAGTATTTCTGCTTTGTTTGGATTCTTATCGCTCTTTGGTATTGCAATCCAAGATGGTGTGATTTTGATCTCTTATATTAATAAGACCGTAGCTGAAGAGCATGGCGCCATGAAAGATGCGATGGTAGATGGTGCTGCATTGCGTGTTCGCCCTGTGCTAATGACAGCAATGTTGGCTGGCTTAGGTCTTCTACCTGCAGCTTTGTCCCATTCGATCGGTTCCGAGGCGCAACGTCCGTTGGCTCTTGTGATTGTGGGCGGCATGGTAACCACTACGATTTTAACTTTACTAGTTTTGCCAGTGATCTACGCAGCAATGAGAGCGCGTGGCACACGTAAACAGGGGCTTGTTTAATCATGTCAAAACAACCGCATATCTTGGTTTCAAATGATGATGGCTATTTGGCTCCTGGCTTATTAGCCTTAGTCAATGCGGTACGTCCATTAGGGCGAATTACTGTGATTGCTCCAGAACAAAATCACAGCGGGGCTTCAAACTCCTTGACGCTCTCTAGACCACTCTCGATTCATCGAGTAGCTGGCGGTGAGCGTGACGGTTTTTTCTTTATCAACGGTACGCCAACCGATTGTGTGCACGTTGCCATGACTGGATTTTTGGATGAGAAACCTGACCTAGTGATCTCTGGCATCAATCAAGGCGAGAACATGGGTGAAGATACGCTTTACTCTGGCACAGTTGCTGCTGCAGTTGAGGGCGTGATGTTTGGTGTACCAGGCATCGCTTTCTCACAAATTGATCGTGGGTGGAATCGTATTGAAGATGCCGCTAAAGCAGCGCATGATGTAGTAGCCCAAATGCTGGTTTCTGCCTTGGCTCGTACTGAGGGTGCGGCAACACTACTGAACGTCAACATCCCTAATCGTCCTTATGCTGATTTATATCGCTGGCGTGTAACCCGTCTCGGTAATCGTCATCACTCACAACCAGTAGTCGTGCAAGACAGTCCACGTGGCGAGAAGATCTACTGGATTGGCGCCGCAGGCGATGTCAAAGAGGGCTCTGAAGGTACTGACTTTCATGCAATTGCTGAAGGATGTATCTCGATTACGCCAATGCAACTTGATTTAACGCACCATGCTCGTTTAGCGGCAATGCGCGCAAATGGCTGGGACCGCGGTTGAAGGCTCCGACCGAACGCTTTGCTGCTTATCGGCAGGCTCTAGCAGCGAAAGTACATGCTGGGGGAGTAAAGCACGGCAAAACATTAGAGGCAATTGCCACTGTCCCACGTCATGCTTTTATGGATGCTGGATTACATGCGCAAGCCTACGAAGATACTGCGCTACCAATTGGGCATGAGCAGACCATCTCTAAACCATCAGTAGTTGCACGCATGATTGAGTTACTTCACAAGCCTAAACATAAACTTGGCAAAGTATTGGAGATTGGTACCGGTTGCGGTTACCAAGCGGCGGTACTGAGTTTATTGGCAGACGAGGTTTATTCCATAGAGCGTATTCGTCCGCTACATGACATGGCAAGAGCTAAGTTGCGCCCATTTCGCATTAACAACCTTCGTTTAATATATGGCGACGGTATTTTAGGTTTGCCTCAGGCTGCTCCATTTGATGGGATTATTTTGGCTGCAGCTGGCTTGGGTATTCCGGATGCCTTGCTAGATCAGTTATCGATAGGTGGACGCTTGGTAGCCCCAGTCGTCAAGAATGACAAAGAGCAGCAGCTGGTAATGGTTGAAAGAATGAGTTCCCAGCGCTATCAAAGAACTGTACTGGACGGGGTCTTTTTTGTACCCTTACAATCAGGGGTAGTATGAGATTTATGATGAATTCACCAATTCAGAACCCAATTTAATGTCATCCACTTTATTGAAGCTTTTCCTCGCCGCGCTCATGTCCTCATCTTTGATGTTGATGGTTGGATGTTCTACACCTCGCACTAAGCCTGCTAGCGTGACTGATCGTAGCGGTGGCTCAACTGAGCCTGCGCCCCCTGGTTACTATCGCGTTAAAAAAGGTGACACCTTGGCGCGCATTGCTTTGGACCATGGTCAGGCACCGCGTGATGTGGTGCAGTGGAACAAGACAGCCAATCCTAGCTTTAATCCCAACGTGATTGAGGTCGGTGACTTGATCATGGTTAAAGCACCAGCAGGAACTAAGCCCGCAAAAGTGGCTGAGAAAAAACCTGCAGCGGATAAAGCAGATTCAGTAGCCTCCACTCCTGAGTCAGCGAAAAACGAGGTAGTTGCTGAGCCAGGTATTCGTTTATCTTGGCCTGCAAAAGGTAAGGTTACTGGTGAGTTCAGTGAGACCAATAAAGGGATTGATATTGCCGGCAAGGTCGGCGAGCCAGTTCTTGCCGCCTCTGATGGCAAAGTAGTCTACGCAGGTAATAGTTTGCGTGGCTATGGCAACCTTGTGATTGTTAAGCACGATAATACCTATCTCACTGCTTATGCCCACAACAGTAAGCTCTTGGTAAAAGAGGGTGATGCTGTTCGTAAGGGTCAGAAGATTGCTGAGATGGGCGATACAGACACTACTGCAGCAAAGCTGCATTTCGAGTTACGCGTTAACGGCAAACCTGTTAATCCAACGCCGTACTTGCAGTAATGTTGTTCGTCTAAGGTAGGCGTCATGGCGACCGTTCTTGTCTTTGATATTGAAACCATTCCAGATGTCTCTGGATTACGTCGTCTGGAGAATTTTCCAGACTCCATGAGTGATGCCGAGGTTGCTAGCAAAGTGATGGCTGAGCGCGCAGAAAAGACCGGTAGTGAATTTCTACCCTTGTTTCTGCAAAAGATTGTTGCCATCTCTTGTGTGATTCGCAGAACTACTAAAGAGGGCTTGCCACAAATTAAAGTGGGCACTCTAGGCACTCCGCAGGATGATGAGAAGGTCCTAATACAAGCCTTCTTTGATCTCATCGAAAAATACACCCCTCAACTCGTTTCTTGGAATGGCAGCGGCTTTGATTTACCCGTGTTGCACTATCGCGCATTAGCGAATCATGTGCAAGCTCCCCGCTACTGGGAGATGGGTGAGAGCCAGGATTCTGATAGCCGAGAATTTAAGTGGAATAACTACATCAGTCGTTATCACATGCGTCATCTTGACATGATGGATCTGTTGGCTAAATTCAATGGTCGTGCGAATGCCCCTTTAGATGGGTTGGCAAAGCTATGTGGTTTCCCGGGCAAGATGGGTATGGACGGCAGCCAAGTATGGCCCGCGTATCAAGATGGCAAGATTAATGACATCCGCCGTTACTGCGAGACCGACGTGGTCAATACCTATCTCATGTACTGCCGCTTTCAATTGCTGCGTGGCGGCTTTTCTCACGCTGAATATCAAGAAGAAATTGAGTTTGTTAAGGCTTATTTAGAGGGAGAATCTAAAGAGCCTAATGGCAGTCAATGGCAAGAATATCTGCAAGGTTTTTCTGCGAATGCGTAGAGGGGATAAGCCGGTCAATATTGAGGTGACTGAGCCAATTAAAGTCGAAGCACTGGATTTGGATGCCCAGGGGATTGCACGCCTAGCCCCCAATGAGGAGGAGGTCGCCCAAGGTCAAAGCGGTAAGGTGATCTTTATTAAGGGTGCGCTGCCAACCGAGTTAGTCACTTACACTATCACCAGTGATAAAGCGCGCTTTAGTAAGGCTAAAGTACGCGACATTCTGAAACCCGCCGTATTTAGGGTGGAACCTAAGTGCAAAGCCTTTGGTGTGTGTGGTGGCTGCACCATGCAGCATCTAGATATACGAGCGCAAGTGGCTATCAAGCAGCGTGTACTTGAGGATGACTTGCAACATATTGCCAAGGTAAGGCCTGAAGAAATTCTGCGCCCGATGGGTGGCCCTACTTGGGAATATCGTCACCGCGCACGTTTAAGTGCTGTCAATCGCTCCATTAAAAAAGGTACCGTACTGATTGGTTTTCATGAGGGTAAGAGCGGCTATGTAGCTGACATGCTGGCTTGTGAAATTTTGCCCAAGCATGTATCGGATTTATTGCCAGAAATGCGTAAGCTAGTGATGGGTTTATCAATCGTTGACCGCATGCCGCAGATTGAGATTGCGGTTGGCGAGCCGGAAGATGCCTTATCGGATGATCCTAAGAAATCAAAACCAGTCACTGCTTTAGTGTTTCGGAATCTCAAGCCTTTAACTGCAGATGACGAGCAACTTCTGCGAGCTTTTGCGGATCAGCATCAGGTTTGGATATGGCTCCAGCCCAAGGGTATTGAGACTGTTGCACCGTTTTACCCTGAGACCGGCAAGCTTTGTTATCGGCTGCCTGAGTTTGAAATTGAGATGCCCTTTAAGCCTGCAGATTTCACACAGGTCAACCATATGATGAATCGTGCCTTAGTTAGTAGGGCGATTCGCTTATTGGAAGTGAAAGAAACAGATCGAGTATTGGATCTCTTTTGCGGTATTGGAAACTTCACATTACCCCTTGCCAGAAAAGCAAAACAGGTTTTAGGGATCGAGGGTTTGGAGAGTTTGACGACTCGAGCTAAAGCCAATGCAGAGCATAACGGGCTCGTTGATAAAGCCAGCTTTATGCAAAGCGACTTATTTCAAGTCACAACAGAAACGATTGCATCATGGGGTAAAGCAGAGCGCTGGTTAATGGATCCGCCGCGCGAGGGCGCAATGGAGATTTGCAAGGCGCTTGCAGAATTGCATATTGCACAAAGTGAATTGTTGCCACAACGCATCGTGTACGTGTCCTGCAATCCCAAAACTTTGGCGAGGGATGTGGAGATCTTGTGCCATCAGGCAGGCTACACATTAAGTAGTGCGGGCATTATTAATATGTTCCCCCACACCTCCCACGTGGAGTCTATGGCCGTATTTGATCGTCTATAGCCCCTCAAACCCCAGATTTAGTTCTATTTTCCGTAAGTATTGCCCATATTTAGTGCATTTAGCCTGATGCTGGTGCGGCGCCCTCAAAATCATGTCTTATAGAAGAGTAGATTGAGTTTGTGCAGTGATGTATTTCTGCCCAACTTTTTTACCTTCGGGAGAGCGTCATGAAAGCCTCAGATAGTTTTGCAATCTTATTGATCTTGCTTGCACTATCCTATGCTGTGAGTATGTTTGTAGCAACTTAATTATTTAGCTAAACAAACAGACTAAATAGCAGTAGTAAAAAAGGCGCCCGCAGGCGCCTAATGAGAACAACACACTAAAGTTTTAGCGTGTCTTAATCTCCCTTAATCTCGATTACCACCAACAATACCCAAGAGGGCAAGTAAGTTGGTGAAGACGTTATAGACATCTAAATAAATAGCCAGAGTAGCCATGATGTAATTTGTCTCGCCACCATTGATGACGCGTTGAACATCAACCAGGATGAAGGCTGAGAAGATGGCAATGGCTAACACCATCACTGTCAACATCAACGCTGGTAATTGCAGCCAGATATTTGCCAATGAGGCAATGATCAAGAGAAGTACGCCTACCATCAAGAATTTGCCTAGGCCAGAGAAATCACTCTTGCTCACTGTTGCAATGGTTGCCATTGTGGCGAAGATTGCAGCCGTACCGCCAAATGACAACATGATCAATGTCGCACCATTGCTATAGCTATTGAGGGTGAAGCCAATCAAGCGGGACATCATGATGCCCATAAAGAAGGTAAAGCCCAGGAGCAGGAGAACGCCCACGCCTGTATCTTTATTCTTTTCAATTGCCCAGAAGAAGCCAAAGGCTACGGCCATGAAGACGATAAAGCCAATAAATGGACTACCAGAGAAAAGGCTTAGACCCATGGCCACTCCAAGCCAGGCGCCAATCACGGTTGGAATCATGGAGAGCGCCAAGAGGGCATAAGTATTACGGAGAACGCGGTTGCGCACCTGGACATTACTAATTGAGCCGGTTTGGCCAAAGCCGTAAGAGTTCAGATCACTCATATTGACTCCTTCTTTTTCATAGTGAATACAAGAGCCCATGAAGGGCTGTTGAGGTTAAGTATAGACAAAACACCCTAATTTCAAGCCCCCACAGAAAAGACCTACAAATTAAAGGCTTATGCCCTGTAAATTCAAGGGCTTAGCCCTACAGACATAGGGGTAAATACGGTCAGGCAATGTATAATTCGGGGGTCGCTGGAGTGGGGTGGCTTATTGACCTCACCTAGCAAATACCTTTGAAATCACTATTGGAGTCTTGCATGGCAATTGAACGCACCCTTTCTATTATCAAACCTGATGCTGTCGCTAAAAACGTCATCGGCAAAATCTATGACCGTTTTGAATCCGCTGGTTTGAAGATCATTGCTTCCAGAATGGCGCATTTGTCACAAAATGAAGCTGAGCAGTTTTATGGCGTTCATAAAGACCGTCCTTTCTTCAAAGATTTAGTGAGCTTCATGATTTCTGGTCCTGTAATGATTCAAGTGTTGCAAGGCGAAGGCGCTATTGCTAAGAATCGTGACTTGATGGGTGCTACTGATCCGAAGAAGGCAGAAAAAGGCACAATCCGTGCTGACTTTGCTGACAGCATTGATGCAAATGCGGTTCACGGTTCTGATGCTCCTGAAACAGCTGCTGTGGAAGTTGCATTCTTCTTCCCTGGCATGAATGTTTTCAATCGTTAATCAACGATTGCTAACGAACAACCTATTTAATTTATAAGTAGGCGCAGTGACCTCCCCGCGCGTAAATCTCTTAGATTTTGACGCTGACCAAATGGCAGCGTATGTCGCGGGGTTGAATGAAAAGCCCTTTAGGGCAAAGCAACTCATGCAGTGGATACACCAACGCGGTGTAGCTGACATTAATGATATGAGTGATTTAGCAAAAAGCTTTAGAGCAACTTTGCTAGATAAAGCAGAAGTACTTTCACTTCCCGTTATTAAAGATGAACACGCCAATGACGGCACACGCAAGTGGCTATTGGATGTGGGTGCTGGCAATGCGGTTGAGTCTGTGTTTATTCCTGAGGATGATCGAGGTACCTTGTGTATCTCTTCTCAGGCAGGCTGTGCAGTTAATTGCCGTTTTTGCTCAACTGGCCATCAAGGCTTCTCACGTAATCTGACTTCTGGCGAAATCATTGGTCAACTCTGGTTTGCTGAGCATCTTTTGCGGAACGACCCTGAGGCTATTCGTAGAATTGAGAAGTTTCCAACGCCAGGTTGGGAACACACAGGGCGTGTGATTTCAAATGTGGTGATGATGGGCATGGGTGAACCCTTGCTCAACTATGACAACGTTGTATCTGCATTGCGCTTGATGCTGGATGATAGGGCGTACGGTTTATCACGCCGTCGTGTGACAGTTTCTACATCAGGTGTAGTGCCGATGATTGATCGTCTCGCACAAGATTGTCCAGTAGCGTTGGCGGTTTCATTGCATGCACCCAATGACGCATTACGTGATCAATTAGTGCCACTCAATCAAAAATATCCCCTGCGTGAACTGCTTGATGCGTGTGAACGTTACTTACCATTTGCGCCAAGAGATTTCTTGACCTTTGAGTATTGCATGCTCGATGGCGTGAATGACTCTGACATCCAAGCAAAAGAATTAGTGCGCTTACTTAGAAACATTAAGTGCAAAATTAATCTCATCCCATTTAATCCTTTCCCGGAGTCTGGCCTCAAGCGCTCATCAGCCCAACGCGTCAATGCTTTTGCCGGTATCCTTTTAGATGCGGGCATGGTGGCTACTGTGCGTAAGACGCGCGGTGATGACATTGCTGCCGCCTGTGGTCAGCTGGCAGGGGATGTAGTCGACCGCACCCGTGTGCGTGAACGTGCTGTTCACAATACTGAGATCGAGCTCACAGAGGTTGGGTCGGATGAAGAGTTTGATGAGGATACCAATCTGGGGCCAAACGAGCATCCCATCGAGTGGCTCAAAAAGCTTAAGTAAAAAATGAGAACCCAACCCATAGATCCTAATGAGCTCTAATCAATCATTGTCACCACTGCCGCTGGGCCCATCCCTTAAGCGTGCAACGCGTCAAGCAACCGTTGCCTGGAAAACCAACATCATTACCGTTGGTGGGGATGCACCAGTACGTGTGCAGTCAATGACTAATACCGATACTGCGGATGCGGTGGGTACTGCAATTCAGGTAAAGGAATTAGCCCGCGCTGGTTCGGAGATGGTGCGTATCACTGTCAATACTCCAGAGGCTGCTGCTGCAGTTCCCTATATTCGTGAGCAGTTGGACAAGATGGATGTCTTGGTGCCATTGATTGGCGACTTCCATTACAACGGGCATACTTTATTAAATGATTTTCCGGAGTGCGCTAAAGCCCTCTCGAAGTACCGCATCAATCCAGGCAATGTGGGTAAGGGCGCCAAGCGCGATCCACAATTCGCGCAAATGATTGAAGCCGCTTGCAAATACGACAAGCCTATTCGAATTGGTGTGAACTGGGGCAGCTTGGATCAAGAGCTTCTGGCTTCGATCATGGATGGCAATGCAGCTCTGGCAAATCCAAAAACTGCTCAAGAAGTGATGATTGAGGCTTTGATTCAGTCGGCTTTGCAGTCAGCAGAAAAAGCAGTTGAGTTTGGTATGAATCCTGATCAGATTTTGCTTTCTTGCAAAGTTAGCAATGTTCAAGATTTAGTTGCTGTGTATCGTGATCTATCTCGACGCTCTGACTATCCGCTGCATTTGGGTTTAACTGAAGCAGGCATGGGTAGCAAAGGCATTGTTTCCTCTACTGCAGCAATGAGTATTTTGTTGCAAGAAGGTATTGGCGATACGATTCGCGTTTCATTAACGCCTGATCCAGGTGCTCCTCGTGAAAATGAAGTCATCGTTGCCCAAGAAATATTACAAACCATGGGCTTGCGTAATTTCACGCCAATGGTGATTGCATGTCCAGGTTGCGGCAGAACTACTAGCACTACCTTTCAAGAGTTAGCGGCGAATATCCAGTCTTATTTGCGCCAACAAATGCCTCTTTGGAAGAAAACCCATCCTGGCGTAGAAAATATGAATGTTGCTGTAATGGGGTGCATCGTCAATGGCCCAGGCGAAAGCAAACATGCCAATATTGGTATTTCTTTACCAGGAACTGGTGAAAGCCCTGCGGCGCCAGTGTTTGTCGATGGAGTTAAAGTCAAAACGCTACGTGGTGAGAAAATTGCCGAAGAGTTTCAGGTGATCGTAGATGACTATGTTAAACAAAACTACGCTGCCAAGCTTTAACAAGAAGAATAATAAAAATGACTGACGAGAACAAGCAAACTAAAGTCCAGAAAACTCAAAAGATAAATGGCGTGCGCGGTATGAATGATTTACTGCCGGCGGATGCGGCGCAGTGGGCTCATCTTGAGCATGTATTGCGTGATTTAACTCATGCTTACGGCTATGAGTTTTTGCGAACACCTATTGTTGAGGCAACTGCCGTATTCCAGCGTGGCATCGGTGAGGTTACCGATATTGTTGAAAAAGAAATGTATTCGTTCGAGGATCGCTTGAATGGCGAGCAACTCACCTTACGCCCTGAGGGTACTGCCGCATTAGTGCGCTCTGTAATTGAAAATAATTTGTTATACGAAGGGCCTAAGCGTCTTTGGTACACCGGACCGATGTTCCGTCATGAGCGCCCACAGCGTGGTCGCTATCGCCAGTTCCACCAGTTTGGTGTTGAGGCCTTAGGCTTTGCCGGACCTGATATTGATGCTGAAATCATTCTCATGGGTCAGCGTTTATGGGACGAGTTGGGATTGAAGGGCGTTCGTTTAGAAATGAACTCCCTAGGTCAGGCCCCTGAGCGTGCTGAACACCGCGCCGCATTGGTTACTTACTTTGAGAAAAATCAATCGCAGCTAGACGAAGATTCACAGCGTCGTCTCATTACCAATCCCTTGCGTATCTTGGATTCTAAAAATCCAGAGATGCAGGCATTGATTGAGGGCGCACCAAAATTATTGGATTTCTTGGGCGAAGAGTCGCTGAAGCATTTCAATGCGGTACAGGCATTAATTAAAGCAAATAACATCCCTTGCAAAATTAATCCTCGTTTAGTTCGTGGCCTTGATTACTACAACCTCACTGTATTTGAGTGGGTGACTGATGAATTAGGTGCTCAAGGCACTATTGCTGGCGGTGGACGCTATGACCCATTAATTGAGCGTATGGGAGGCAAAGCCGCGCCGGCTTGTGGTTGGGCGATGGGTATGGAACGGGTTCTAGAATTAATGAAGGTTTCTGGATCATTGCCAGAAGCTCAGGCTCAATGCGATATTTTTGTATTGCATCAAGGTGGCGAGACGTTGACTGCCTCCATGATCATCGCTGAACGCTTGCGGAGCGCTGGAATCGATACCATCCTGTTCTGTCCTCCTGATGGTCAATCAGCCAGCTTTAAGTCCCAAATGAAGAAGGCTGATAGTAGTGGGGCTGCCTTTGCGGTCATTATTGGACCTGATGAATTAGCCAAGAATGAGGCGCAACTCAAGGACTTGCGCGGTACGGGCGAGCAGAAGTCTGTACCCCTGGATGATGTCTTAGGTGCTGCAATTGATGCCTTGGTAGGCGCCTCCGAATAGAATTAAGCTAATACATACTAATTACCTATTAAATAAGTTTGGATTGACATGCCTTTAGATCTAGAAGAACAAGAACAATTAGACCAATTCAAAGCGTTTTGGCAAAAGTACCGCAACCTCATTACCGGTGTGGTTACGGTTGCGTTGTTTGCTTACGCCGCATACAGTGGATATCAATGGTGGCGCAATAGTCAGGCGCTCGAAGCCTCGAAGCTTTATGAAACGATGGTGGGCGCTATTGCTAAAGGTGATAAAGATCAGACTCTGCGCGCAACAGATGATTTACAAAAAGATTATGGCCGCACACCTTACGCAGCAATGTCTAGTTTGATCGCCGCACGGATCGCATCAGACGCAGGTGATACCGCGAAGGCTTTGGATTATTTGCGTTGGGCGGCAAAGAATGCATCTAATGATGGTTATCTTGGATTGGCGAAATTACGCCTAGTAACTCTATTGATTGAGCAGGGCAGTGAAAAAGATTTTGCAGAGGCTGATCAAATATTGAATGAGAAACCGATTGCTGGTTTTGAATCTTTATGGCTTGAGCGTCGTGGCGATTGGTATTTGGCGCAAAAGAAAAATGAGCAAGCTAAAGTAAGCTATCAAGATGCCTGGAAAAAATTAGACCAAGCAAAAGAATTTCCTGAAGAGGCGCGTCGCCTTCTCAAGGTTAAATTAGATGCTGTTGGAGGAGTTGCTCAGTGATGACTAAAGAAATCAAGCGTTTACCGATGTGCTTAGGCGCCGCCTTGGTATTGGGTGCCGTGGTAATTGCTTTAGCCGCATGCTCTGGTAGCTCCAGAGTAAGGAAGCCCGCTGATTTAGTGACCGTTACCAATCAATTTGATTTGCAGCCTGTATGGTCAACTAGCATTGGTTCATCTGAATCCTTTAACTTTCATCCTATTGTTGCTGGCGATGCGGTGTATGCAGCCTCTCATGGTGGTAACTTGGCAAAGATTGATTTAGCAACCGGCAATAAGGTCTGGTCAGTATCCGTTCCTGAGAATTTGTCGGTTGGCCCTGGCTCTGATGGCCGTACTACTGTTGCCGTTACCACCAAGGGGGTGGTCTACGCCTATGACGATACTGGTAAGCCGATGTGGAATGTCAGCGTTGGTAGTGAAGTATTGAGTGAGCCAGTGGTAGCCGGTGGCGTTGTCGTAGTGCGCGCGCTAGACAATCGCTTCATTGGACTGGATGCGCTAACGGGCGCTAAAAAATGGACTTATCAGCGTCAACAGGCTGCATTGTCATTGCGTGTTGGCTACGGCATGCTGGCTATTGGCAATGAAGTCATCGTTACTGGTTTCACTGGTGGGCGCTTTGGGATGATTGCTATTGCTAATGGCGGCTTAGTTTGGGAGACACCCGTTTCTTTTCCTAAGGGCTTCTCGGAGATTGAGCGCTTGAATGATGTCACCGCTAAACCAAGTATGGAAGGCGATATCCTCTGCGCAGTCTCTTATCAAGGACGTATTGGTTGCGGGCAGGCTCGTACAGGCAACCTTTTATGGTTCAAAGACTATTCAAGTTATACCGGTACCTCACAAAGCACCGACATGGTTTTCTCGGCAAACGATAAGTCTTATGTCACCGCCTTTGCAACAAAAGACGGCACTCAAGTTTGGGAAAACACGCAGCTGACATTCCGTGATGTTGGTGAGTCGCTTGCGGTAGGCAGGGTGCTACTCATGGGTGATGCTCAAGGTTATATCCATGCATTTTCACAGGCGAATGGCGAGATGGTTGCGCGTATTCGTCACGACAGTAGTCCAATCTCGGCTGCCCCCATTGCGGTAGGTGGCCTCATCTTGGTTCAATCTCAAGGTGGAAAAATAGCGGCGTACAGTCCAAAATGAATCCAGTCATCACTATCGTCGGCCGTCCTAATGTGGGAAAGTCGACTCTCTTTAATCGCTTAACGCGTTCACGTGATGCATTGGTGGCTGACTTTTCTGGCCTAACCAGAGATCGACACTACGGCAAAGGTCGTATTGGTGAGCGCGCTTTTATTTGCGTAGACACCGGTGGTTTTGAGCCAGTAGCCAAGACCGGCATTGTGGCTGAGATGGCAAAGCAGACCAAGCAAGCCGTTGCTGAATCTGACATTGTGATTTTCTTGGTTGACGGTCGTCTTGGTATGGCTCCACAAGATCGTGTCATCGCTGATTTCTTACGTAAGACTGGTCGACCCGTTATCCTCGCAGTTAATAAAACAGAAGGCATGCAGGCTGGCGTTGTCACAGCCGACTTCCATGAGCTTGGTTTAGGTGAGCCGTTCCCAATTTCTTCAGCACATGGCGATGGCGTGCGTGGCTTGATCGATGACGCATTAGATTCCCTTGGCATTGCAGAGCCAGATGAGGATGAATTGGCTAACGATCCAAATCGTCCAATGAAGATCGCCGTAGTAGGGCGACCTAACGTTGGCAAGTCAACACTGATTAACAAATTAATCGGTGAAGAGCGCGTCATTGCATTTGATATGCCAGGTACCACCCGTGATGCGATCGAAGTTCCCTTTGAGCGCAATGGCAAGCCTTACATCTTGGTTGACACTGCAGGCTTGCGTCGCCGTGGAAAAGTTTTTGAAGCGATTGAAAAGTTTTCTGTTGTTAAAACATTGCAAGCGATTGCTGACTGTAATGTGGTGATCTTGATGTTAGATGCTCAGCAAGATATTTCGGAGCAAGATGCACACATCGCTGGATTTATTGTGGAAGCTGGCCGCGCTTTAGTGGTTGCAGTGAACAAGTGGGATGGTTTGGATGCTTATGTAAAAGAGCGCGCTCGATTAGAGATTGCGCAAAAGCTACGCTTCCTCGATTTTGCAAACGTCCACCCAATCTCCGCTAAAAAGGGTACAGGCCTTAAGGAGCTCTTTAAGGATGTGGATTCTGCATATGCAGCCGCAATGGCAAAACTACCAACCCCACGCTTAACCCGTATTTTGCAAGAGGCGATTGAGCATCAACAGCCTAAACGCGTTGGTATGGGTCGTCCTAAATTGCGTTATGCCCATCAAGGGGGCATGAACCCTCCAATTGTGGTCATTCATGGTACATCCTTGAGTGGGGTGACGGATAGCTACAAGCGATACTTAGAAGGTCGCTTTAGGGATGTCTTTAAATTACGCGGTACGCCTCTGCGTATTCAGATGAATACCGCTAAAAACCCCTACGTAGAAGCGGATAAGGGTAAAAAAGGCAAAAAGCGTTAATTTAAGCTGAGTTTTATCTTTCATTCGAAATGGGCTTGATTTTTTCCAAAATCAGCCCAATATAGAGGGCTGATTGAGTAGTTTGTAATAAATGATTTGTAGTGAAGGTTTGTAGTGAATTGGTATTTAATAAAAAAGCAAGACTCCCAAAAAAGTAATAAAGCAAAAAATAATTAAGGAGCAGTATGAGTAATAGCAACCCCAACAAAATTCAATTACTTCAGGACCCTTTTCTCAATGCTTTGCGCAAAGAGCATGTTCCTGTTTCGATCTATCTTGTAAACGGCATTAAGTTACAGGGCAATATTGAATCTTTTGATCAATATGTTGTCCTCTTGCGTAATACCGTGACACAGATGGTTTACAAACATGCAATCTCCACGATCGTTCCCGCTCGTGCGATTGATTTCCGTTTGGAAGAAGCTAGCCCTGTATAAAACTGGAGTAGATGCGGCACGCGCCGTTCTGGTTGGTGTAGATACAGGACGCGAGGATTTTGCAGATAGCATGGCTGAGCTCAGTCTTTTAGCTGACAGCGCCGGCTCTATACCTGCAGCCAGTGTTATCGCACGCAAGGGCAAAACTGACCCCGCCTTATTTATTGGTTCGGGCAAGGCTAACGAACTCAAGAGGGTGATGGAGGAGCAGGGGGCAGAACTTGCCATCTTTAATCACCCGCTATCCCCAACCCAGCAACGCAATTTAGAACGTCACATTGGCTTTCATGTAATGGATCGCACAGGCTTGATTTTGGATATCTTTAGCCAAAGAGCGCAAAGTCATATTGGTAAGACGCAAGTTGAGCTTGCACAGGTCCGCTATCGCATGTCACGCTTAGTGAGAGCCTGGAGTCATTTGGAGCGTCAACGCGGCGGTATTGGTGTGCGTGGCGGCCCTGGTGAAACGCAGATGGAGTTAGATCGCCGGATGCTAGCCACTAAAGCAAAGCGCTTGGAAAATGAGCTTGAAAAGCTGCAGCGTCAGCAAAGAACCCAAAGACGTTCCCGAAATCGTAGAGATGTGTTTTCGGTCTCCTTGGTTGGATATACCAATGCTGGTAAATCCACCTTATTTAATGCCCTAACCAAAGCCGGGACTTATGCTGCTGACCAGTTATTTGCCACTCTGGATACCACTTCTAGAAGGGTCCATCTAGAGGGGGTTGGTTCCATTGTGGTCTCTGACACGGTTGGATTTATCCGGGATTTGCCTCACCAGTTAGTAGAGGCTTTTAGAGCCACCTTGGATGAAACCATCCATGCCGACCTGATTTTGCATGTCATTGATGCCTGTAGCCCTGTAGCTAGAGAGCAAAAAGCGGAAGTTGAAGCGGTTTTGGAGGAAATCGGGGCAGATGACATCCCCCGTATCGAGGTCATGAATAAGATCGACCAGATGCCTCTAACCTTCACCCGTGGGGCTGTTTTAGAGCGGGATGGGGAGGGTATTCCGAGCCAGGTTTTCCTGTCGGCCAAGACGGGCTTGGGCCTTGATTTACTCCGTTCAGCCTTGGCCGAATGCTCCCAAATGACTGATAGAATAAGGGTCGAGCACAACCGTGCCAAGAAGCAATTGGCCCCGGATGAGTTTTTAGAGCCTTTACCCGAACGACCAGAAACTTCTGAATTTAATCCGATTGCCAAGCGAAGCTATTTTTCAAATGATGCGTAAATTTCTCGACCTGTTTTCGGTCAATGATCCAGGTTGGGGCAATAGCCACAATGCCGGTGGATCCAAAGATGCCAAAGATGGGCAGGGAAATGAACGAGCCCCCAAAGCAGATCCAGAAACTAATAAGCCGGTAGAGACTCAACCAACGAATCAGCCAACTAAGCCAGACGGCCCACCAGACTTGGACGAGCTTTGGCGCGATTTCAATGACAGAATTGCCGGTATCTTTGGTGGCAAGAAAACACCAGGCGCAACAGGCAGTCCTACTGGTAGGCCAACGAATAAACCAAACAGCACCGATATTCCCCCACCTTCACAACGCGGAAATGGCGGTAACGGTGGTGGTAATGGCGGCATCAATGCGCCTAACTTTAATTTCAATAATCCATTTGGATCTAAAGCAAGCATTCTTGTTGCTGGAGCGCTGGTCTTCTTTGTGTGGATCTGCAGTGGCTTCTTCATTATTCAAGAAGGGCAGGCTGGCGTTATCTTAACTTTTGGTAAGTACGATTACACCGCTAAGCCGGGTATTAACTGGCATATGCCTTGGCCAATTCAGTCTGAAGAGACTGTGAATTTATCAGGAGTTCGCTCTGTAGAAGTAGGGCGCCCCGTATTAATCAAGGCTACCAATCAAAAAGATTCTTCAATGCTCACCGAAGATGAAAACATCATCGATGTGCGCTTTGCTGTGCAATACCGCCTCAAGGATCCTACGGATTACTTATTTAATAACCGTGATCCTGATGCGGCGGTAGTGCAAGCTGCTGAAACGGCTGTGCGTGAAATCGTCGCTCGCAGCAAGATGGATACCGTACTGTACGAGGGTCGTGAAAAGATTGGTATCGATTTAGCCAACTCAATTCAGAAGATTTTGGACAGTTACAAAACGGGCATTTACGTGACTAGCGTAACCGTCCAAAACGTTCAGCCACCAGAACAAGTTCAAGCAGCGTTTGATGATGCAGTAAAAGCGGGTCAAGACCAGGAGCGCTTGAAGAGCGAAGGCCAGGCTTATGCCAATGACATTATTCCGCGCGCCAAAGGTACTGCAGCCCGCCTGATTCAGGAGGCTGAGGGATACAAGGCTCGTGTAGTTGCTACTGCAGAGGGCGATGCCACACGTTTTAAACAAATATTGGTTGAATACTCTAAGGCGCCTCAAGTTACTCGTGATCGCATGTATATCGATAGCATGCGCGAGATGTATAACAACGTGACCAAAATCTTGGTTGATACCACCAAGAGCAATAGTCTCTTATATCTCCCACTCGATAAGATCGTTGCACAGGTGAGTGCTGAAAGTGCTCAAGCGGCAAATACACAGGCAAATCAGTCTGGTACCAACACTCCAACTGGTAGCGTGACAGTTGGTGGTGCCACTGGAGTAAATACTCCAGCCCCAACTTCCAGTGCTGCTCCTGCAGCTCCAGTGTCAGCTGTGAATAACTCTACCGATAAACGTGATGGTCTCCGTAGTCGTGATCGGGAGTCCAGATAATGAATGCCAATCGTTTAATCGCTGCAGGTATTGGCTTTATTGCGCTGATTTATGTTCTGTCCTCTAGTATTTTTGTCGTTGATCAACGTCAGTTCGCTGTGGTGTTCTCATTTGGACAGATTGTTCGTGTGATTGAGAAGCCGGGCATACAAATAAAGTTCCCAGCGCCATTTGAAAACGTGCGCTTCTTCGATCGTCGCATCTTGACAATCGATAATCCAGAAGCAGAGCGTTTTATTACTGCTGAGAAGAAAAACTTATTGGTAGATTCTTATGTGAAGTGGCGCATTGTTGATCCACGAAAATTCTTTATCAGCTTCAAAGGCGATGAGCGCTTAGCTCAGGATCGCTTAACCCAATTGGTTCGTTCCGCCCTGAATGAAGAATTCACTAAACGCACTGTGCGTGAGTTAATTTCTGATCAGCGTGAAGAGGTGATGCAGGGTATTCGCAAGAAGGTTGCTGATGATGCCTCTGATATCGGCGTAGAGATTGTTGATGTGC
The DNA here is from genome assembly GCF_018687535.1 of Polynucleobacter sp. MWH-S4W17. Classification (NCBI taxonomy): domain Bacteria; kingdom Pseudomonadati; phylum Pseudomonadota; class Betaproteobacteria; order Burkholderiales; family Burkholderiaceae; genus Polynucleobacter; species Polynucleobacter sp. MWH-S4W17. The sequence goes on from NZ_CP061295.1 coordinate 719,374, forward strand.
GCTTAAAGCGTGTTGACCTCTTGGCAGAAATCAGTGATTCTGTATATCGCCGTATGGAAGCAGAGCGTAAGCGTGTGGCTAATGAGCTCCGCTCCACGGGTGCTGCAGAATCCGACAAGATTCGTGCGAATGCAGAGCGTCAACGTGACACTATCCTGGCGGAAGCTTATCGCGATGCCCAAAAGATTAAAGGGGCAGGGGACGCTAAAGCGACTGCACTCTATGCAGAGGCGTTTGGGCGCGACCCCCAGTTTGCTCAGTTCTATCAAAGCCTAGAAGCCTATAGAAGTTCTTTTAAGGACAAGAAGGACATTATGGTGGTTGAGCCGAATGGTGAGTTCTTTAAGTTCCTGCACAAAAAATAAGAAAGCGAATAGTCCACATCATGAATCGCTGGTTACTTCCTGAAGATATTGCAGACGTTTTGCCCGCTGAGGCTCGCAAAGTTGAGTCATTGCGTCGTGCTATTTTGGATTTGTATCAATCCTATGGTTATGAGTTGGTTGCCCCTCCTATTTTGGAGTTTTTAGATTCCCTATTAACCGGCACTGGCTCCGATCTTAATCTGCAAACTTTTAAATTGGTAGACCAGTTATCTGGGCGCACCTTAGGTTTGCGTGCAGACATGACTCCGCAAGTTGCTCGTATTGATGCACATCTCTTGAATCGTGCTGGCGTCACTCGTCTTTGCTATGCCGGATCCGTTGCGCACGCTCGCACACCAGTTGGTAGCTCAGCGCGTGAAGAGTTGCAGTTGGGCGCAGAGATCTATGGATGTGCCACTTGGGAAGCTGATCTAGAGGCTATCACCTTGCTTCTCAAAACGCTGTCTCTTGCAGGCCTAGAAAAGGTTTACCTCGATTTATCTCATGCGGGCATTTTGGCGGGTATCTTAGATGGCCAGAATTTAGATAAAGCAACGGTTGAAGCTTTGTATAGCCTTTTGCAAAGCAAGGATCGTCCTCGCTTAAGTCAGTGGGCGGCGTGTTTGCCTGCGAATGTTGCTAAAGCGCTGATGGCCTTGACTGAGTTAAATGGCCCTTGTGCTGAAGTGTTGGCAAAGGCTAAGAAAGACTTGCCTAAGCACGTAGCAATTGATCAGGCTTTGGCAGATCTGGAGCGTTTAGTTTCAGCTGCAGCGAAGTTATCTGTCAACTTAGAGCTCAGTATTGATTTGGCCGATCTTCGTGGCTATCAATATCACAGTGGTGTGATGTTCGCGGCTTATATAGATCAGTTGCCTCAGCCTATTGCCAGAGGTGGTCGATACGATCATGTGGGTCAGGCCTTTGGTCGCCCTCGTCCAGCAACCGGATTTTCGTTAGATCTTTTGACTCTTGCAGGCTTATCACCCATGAAGGTGCGCAAGTTGGCTATCTTGGCTCCTTGGGTTGAGGATGCTGCATTAAGCAAGGCAATCACCGCTTTGAGAAGTCAGGGCGAGGTGGTGATACAGATTCCAGTAGGAACAGCAGCAGAAGCTGCCGAGTATGAATGTGATCGAGAACTGGTAAAGCAGGGCAGCTCTTGGGAAGTAAAAAAGAAGTAAAGCAATCAATTTGGCATTAAGCAGTTAACTTATTTTGTAATTATCTTTTTGGATTTCATTATGTCTTCAACGCAGCAAGCAAAAGGTCGTAACGTAGTTGTCATTGGCACCCAGTGGGGTGATGAAGGCAAGGGTAAGGTAGTGGATTGGTTGACTGACCATGCACAAGCAGTAGTTCGCTTTCAAGGTGGACACAACGCCGGCCATACATTAATCATAGGCGACAAGAAGACCATTCTTCGTTTGATTCCTTCTGGAATCATGCATAAAAACGTGATTTGCTATATCGGTAACGGCGTGGTGCTTTCACCAGAGGCGCTCTTTAAAGAGATCGGCGAGCTCGAGGCTGCTGGTTTAGATGTTCAGTCCCGTCTCAAAATTTCTGAAGCAACCACTCTAATTCTGCCTTATCACGTAGCTATTGATCATGCTCGCGAGAAAAAGCGCGGTGAGGCCAAGATTGGCACAACTGGTCGCGGCATCGGACCTGCGTATGAAGATAAAGTAGCTCGTCGTGCTTTGCGTGTGCAAGATTTGTTCTACCCAGAGAAATTTGCTGAGCAATTGCGAGAGAATTTGGAATACCATAATTTCATGCTCACAAATTACTACGGTGCTGAGCCAGTAAGCTATGAGAAGACTTTAGCTGAAGCAATGTCTTATGCAGAGCGTCTTAAGCCAATGGTGGTGGATGTATCCAGTGCCTTGTATGCTGCCGAGCAATCTGGTCAAAACTTGTTATTTGAAGGTGCGCAGGGCACATTGCTCGATATCGATCACGGCACCTATCCCTATGTAACCTCCAGTAACTGTGTAGCAGGTAATGCTGCTGCAGGTTCAGGAGTTGGGCCAGACTCTTTGCAATACATTTTAGGTATTACGAAGGCTTACTGCACACGCGTTGGTGCCGGCCCATTCCCAAGTGAGCTATATGACCATGACAATCCTGCAAGACAAGATCCGATTGGCGTGCGTTTGGCTGAAGTAGGTAAAGAATTTGGTTCTGTCACTGGACGCCCACGTCGTACTGGCTGGCTAGATGCTGCTGCTTTGAAGCGCTCGATTCAGATCAATGGCCTATCTGGTCTTTGCATTACTAAGCTAGATGTCCTTGATGGCTTTGAAACTATTCGCTTATGCGTTGGTTATCACCTTGATGGCAAGAAGTTAGATGTATTGCCGCGTGGGGCGGAATCAGTTGCCCGTTGCAAGCCAATTTATGAGGATTTCCCGGGTTGGAAGGGTACAACTTTCGGCATTCGCGAGTGGGATAAGTTGCCCGCCGAAGCCCAAAAGTTCCTTCGTCGTATCGAGGAAGTAGCTGGTAAGCCGATTGCAATGGTATCTACAGGCCCAGAGCGTGATGAAACCATTCTTCTCCAACATCCTTTCCAGGATTGATGGAAAATATTTAATCAACCATATTTATTAACTTTCGCTTTAGAGACAAAGGTTCACAACATGACTGCGCGCACTACTTGCAATAGCCTCCAGGTGGCAACTCCCTTATATAGATTCATCGAAGACAAAGTACTTCCGGGTACTGGTATTAAGAGTGCCGATTTTTGGAAAGGTTTTGATGAGATCGTTAAAGATCTCACGCCAAAAAATGATGCCTTGCTCGCAAAGCGCGATCGCATTCAGTTGGATTTGGACAAATGGCACCAAGCCAATCCAGGCCCAATCAAGGATATGCCTGCGTACCGCAAGTTTTTGAAAGAGATCGACTACTTAGTTGATGTGCCGGGAAAAATTACTGCAACCACCAAGAATGTAGATGATGAGTTGGCTCTGCAAGCTGGCCCTCAATTAGTGGTTCCAGTGCTTAATGCACGCTATGCCTTAAATGCTGCTAATGCACGTTGGGGCTCTTTATATGATGCCCTCTATGGTACTGATGTTCTCTCAGAAGAAGATGGCGCAACCAAGACTGGCGCTTACAACCCAATTCGTGGTGCAAAAGTAGTTGCATACGCTCGCAATTTCTTGGATCAAGCTGCACCATTGGCTAAAGGTTCGCACCGTGATTCAGTTGCGTACTCTGTTGATGGCAATAAGCTGTCCGTTAAATTAAAAGACGGCACTACAACAGGTTTAGCGGATGAGAAGCAATTTGTTGGCTACCAAGGTGAGGCAGCAGCGCCAAGCTCTATCTTGTTGCGCAATAACGGTGTTCATATTGATATTGAAATCAATAAGACTAAAACGATTGGTGCTAGCGATCCTGCAGGCATCAATGATGTTGTCCTCGAGGCTGCACTCTCCACTATTTTGGATTTGGAAGACTCGATTGCTGCCGTTGACGGTGACGATAAGATGCTTGCTTATGAAAACTGGTTAGGCATTTTAAAAGGTACTTTAGTTGAGGAGGTGAAGAAGGGCGATAAGACAATTACTCGCTCACTAAACCCAGATCGCAAGTACAAAGCCGGTATCGGCGCTGTTGATGAAAAAGATGGTGTGGTAACTTTGCATGGCCGTTCACTCTTGTTCCTTCGTAACGTTGGGCATTTAATGACGAACCCAGCCATCATTACTGGCGAAGGTAAAGAAATCTATGAAGGTATATTGGATGCGGTAGTGACTGTATTGATTGCTTTATACGACATCAATCGTCCAGCAAGCCAAACCATTGGTAATACTCGCAAGGGTTCTGTTTATATCGTGAAGCCAAAAATGCACAGCCCAGAAGAAGTCGCTTTCGCAGGCGAGCTCTTTGGGCGTGTTGAGAAATTACTTGGCTTACCAGCAGACACTGTGAAACTGGGCATCATGGACGAAGAGCGTCGCATGAGTGCAAATATCAAGGCGGCTATTGCTGCTGCCGGTGCGCGCGTAGCCTTTATTAATACTGGCTTCCTAGATCGTACTGGTGATGAAATGCACACAGCGATGTATGCAGGTCCAATGATGCGCAAAGGTGATATGAAAACCAGCAAGTGGTTATCCGCTTACGAGCGTCGTAACGTATTTGCAGGATTGGATTGTGGCTTGCGTGGCCGCGCTCAAATCGGTAAGGGTATGTGGGCAATGCCAGACATGATGAAGGCCATGGTTGAGCAGAAGATTGTTCATCCTAAAGCAGGCGCAAACACTGCTTGGGTGCCATCACCAACAGCAGCAACCTTGCATGCGCTGCATTATCATCAAGTAAACGTGGCTGAACTCCAAAAAGAAATGGAAAAGCTCGATACAGCCGCTGAAGCAGAAGCGCTAATCGATGATTTGTTGACTATTCCAGTGGTTGAAAAGGCCAACTGGTCTAAGGAAGAAATTCAGCAAGAGTTGGATAACAATTGCCAAGGTATCTTGGGTTATGTGGTGCGTTGGATTGATCAAGGCGTTGGTTGCTCCAAGGTGCCTGATATTCATAACGTAGGCTTGATGGAAGACCGTGCGACTTTGCGTATCTCCAGTCAGCATATCGCTAACTGGTTGCTCAATGGCATTGTGACTGCTGATCAAGTCAACGAGACCTTGCAACGTATGGCTAAAGTAGTTGATAGTCAAAATGCTGGCGATTCTTTGTATCAGCCAATGATGCCTAACTACCAAGATTCATATGCCTATAAAGCAGCGAGCGATCTGATTTTCAAAGGTCTTGAGCAGCCTAACGGCTACACAGAGCCTTTGCTGCATGCATGGCGTTTAGAGGTAAAGAAGGCGCACGCTAAGTAATCTAGCCGACGCTTTAAGTAAAAATGGATTTGCCCAAAAAGCAAATCCATTTTTTATTACACACCGTCAAATGTTTGCATTTTTAAACCCATTCGCCAAGTCATATCCCAGGTTTCCATTTCAGTTTGATGATGGCGGAAGGGGGGCGGCTGGCTTTAAAGGTGGCGCAGGAGATTGTGTTGTCAGATCTATTGCCATTGCCGCAAGCCTGCCTTATATGCAGGTCTATGAGGATTTAAGACTGGCAAATGAGAGTTACGCCCAACTGAAAAATGACCGCCTTGCTAAAAGGCTCAACGTCAAAGGTTCGTCACCCAGAAACGGTAATCACCGGAATGTCTTTCATGGCTATATCCTAGCCCAAGGTTTTGAGTGGGTGCCCACCATGAAAGTAGGGGCGGGCTGTCAGGTTCACCTACGCCCCGACGAGCTACCCAAAGAAATGCTGATTGCTAGGGTTTCGAAGCATCTCACCGCGATCATTGATGGCGTGATTCACGATACACACGATCCCTCAAGAGGCGGAAATCGTTGTGTCTATGGGTACTACGTTAAGAGGCGGTAGGATCTTTCTGGCGATGTTTTATATTCCACGCTGCCTTAAAGGTGTTGGTCATTCCAATCATGGTTGAGGTGGTCCATGCGATTGAGAATAATCCTGAAAAAGAAATAAAGAAGGCAAGACTTTTCCAGCCATTGGGTAGGATGTCTGAGACGAAGCCTACTGTGGTGTAGCAGCTACCCACGAAGAGTAGCGTCTGTAAACCGTCGTCGATTAATCTGAGGTTGGTGATATAGATGGTCCAAATGATAATTTCTGTGAGGTGAATAAGGGCGATGATTAAAAAAGAGGCGTAGAAGTGATAAAAAACGCGGTCATACTGCTTCTTCTTGAGATTTTGATCGGTTAACCTCTCAAAGCGAATCATGACGTAATTAATCAGGCCGCCATGGAAAGCAACTACCATGATCAGGCCCAGTAACCCATAAAGTGCATCTCTCACTAGGGGCAGAAGTGGGATGCCAGCTAAGGATGTTTGAGCTACAACGTCTGGGGTAATTGGCATAAATTTAGATAGTTCTTGAAAGGTATGGGATAAGCAAACATCTGGATCAGGGTTGATAATGTCATATTGATTACCTCAAGTAAAGCATCCCTTGAATACCGTTTCTCATACTACTGAAGCCATGAAGCGAGAGCGCTTCTTTTTGTTTTCATTGGCTGGCATTCAGTTCACCCACATCCTGGATTTCATGATTATGATGCCTTTGGGGCCTCAGTTCATTACAGCGCTTTCCATTAATACGCATCAATTTGGTCTGCTGCTGTCTTCTTATACTTTTGCTGCTGCAATCGCTGGGGTATTCGCCACCTATTACATCGACCGTTTTGAGCGAAGGCAATTGCTCCTGCGTTTGTATGTTTGCTTCATTATTGCAACGATAGCTTGTGGGCTTGCTTCAAACTATCACATGCTATTTATCGCCCGTGCATGCGCAGGTGCCTTTGGAGGCATTCTAGGATCTTTGGTGCAGACGATTGTGGCTGATAGCATTCCTTTTGAGCGCAGAGGTAAGGCGCTGGGTACGGTCATGGCTGCTTTCTCAGTTTCAACCGTTGCAGGCGTGCCTTTGAGTTTGTTCTTAGCTAATCACATTAGCTTTTTAGGCTGGCGTGCCCCGTTTATGTTTATTGGACTCATCTCTATATTGATTCTATTTATTGGATATCGCTATATCCCTAAAATATCTGGCCACTTGCATCACGTTCATGAAGGTAATCGCTTCCAGCAAATCTACGAAGTCTTTGTTGCTCATCGTCATCTACGCGCCTTTCTGTTTGTGGGACTAATTATGTTGACTGGCTTTACTGTCATTCCTTATATTGCCCTCTATCTCACCGCTAACGTTGGGATCGAAAATTCCTACATTTCCCTGATCTATCTTTGTGGTGGTTTGGCGACTTTGATGAGCTCAAGATTTATTGGACACATGGCGGATAAATATGGCAAGGTCAAAGTATTTCGCATGCTAGCCATTATTAGTTTGATACCGATCTTAGTGACAACCAATTTAATGCCGGTCCCTTTATGGGTGGTGCTTGTTAATCAGACCGCCTTCTTTGTCTTGATTTCTGGCCGAATGATTCCGGCCATGGCTATTGTGAGCCAAATGGTAGAGCCCAAAATTCGGGGAACCTTTATGAGCTTAATTGGCTCAGTGCAGATGTTGGCTTCCGGCATAGCATCAGTAGTAGCAGGCCTAGTGGTCACAATTACAACCAATGGAAGGATGGAGCATTACAACCTAGTTGGTTATGGGGCTGCCATTTGCGGCTTGCTCACTTTTTGGGTTGTGGGATATATTCATTCTGATACGAAAAAAGCGTAAGAACTAAAGAGCATAAGGAGACCCCATGATTGAATTTAAAAGACCCGATGGACAGGCAGTAAAGGGTTACCTGGCCGAGCCAGTCGATAAAGCGGATGCCCCTGGAGTAGTTGTCATTCAGGAGTGGTGGGGTTTGGATGATGAGGTGAAGGCGGTGGCTGATCGCCTTGCTAAAGAGGGCTATCGCGCACTAGTCCCAGATTTATATCGCGGTAAGTTAGCGATTGAAGCTAATGAAGCTGAGCATTTAATGGGCGACCTGAACTTTGGTGATGCGGCTGGTCAAGATATTCGAGGTGCTGTTCAGTATTTGAAAGCTACTGGCAGCACAAAGGTTGCGGTGACAGGATTTTGTATGGGCGGTGCGCTGACCATTTTGGCCGCATGTAATGTGCCTGAACTCGACGCTTCCATCGTTTGGTACGGCAATCCTCCTTTGGAGTATGTCAATGCAGAGGCCATTAGCAAGCCGATGTTAGGCCACTGGGCTATGCATGATGAGTTCTTTCCAATAGCTGGAGTCGATCATCTAGAGCAAAAGCTAAAGCAAGCGGGCGTGAATTATGAATTTCATCGCTACGATACAAAGCATGCCTTTGCTAACCCTAAATCGGATGTGCGCGGATTGGCTCCGCTAAAGTACAGCGCTGAAGCAGCGCGGCTGGCCTGGGAGCGTACGCTCAATTTCCTACAAAAAACTATTAATAGCTAGGTCTTATGAATAAAAGTACTCGTGAAGATGCGTTCTTCAATTGGATATACAAGAAAAGTAATGTCCAGATTCTTTTGATATTAATCCTCTTCTTTGTTGCCTTGTTGGATCTGATGCCACGTGTACTGCAAACTATCCCGATCCTTGCACCTACACAAGATAGCACTCGATTAGGTTTGGGTCTTTTTGGATCCATCATCACTCTAAGCGGTCTGTTGATTGGTTTTTTGCTTAATCAAGCACAAAGCAATTTTCGTGAAGTCCAAACCTTGGTTTCTCAAGAGGCTGGACGTATTAATAACTTGGATCGTCTACTCACGCGATTTGGTGATCCATCCATTGCACCTATTCGTGTTGAACTATTTGAATATATGAACTCCATTGTTAATGATGAGTGGGCTCTATTGCAAAAGGGGCAAGGCAGTACTAAAACGCATATGCTGTGGCGTGGAATTTCTAGGCAACTCATGTCAATCGAACCCCAAACCAATCGTCAAACAGCAATGTATACAGACATCATTAAGAAGTCTGAAGAGGTTGCTGAGAGTAGGGAGGCTCGCATTGAGCGTTCGAATATCCGCTTGCCTGGTTTATTTTGGATAGTCATTTTGATCTGTATGTTCGCCTTGATTGGTATCAATACTCTATTCTTGCCCTCAGATTCATTTTTTTTGGGATTGAAGATCTTGCCCATCACCATGGGCGCTTTGATTTCTTTGTTGGTGATAACTGATCAGCCGTTTAAGGGTCAGAATTCCGTTAAGCCAGCTGCATTCTATAAAATTATTGAATCCATTAAAACTCGTAAAGAGTAATATCTTCCTGAATCAATATGCACTTATTTTCTGAAAATCTTGCAGTAGAAATTTCCTCCTATTACTGTAATTTGGCATTAGGTCATGGAGTTGTTCCAAAGGTATTTACTTTGGTAAACGGCGAGGGAGATCAATATCTATTCTTTATTGATGATCTCCCCATGAAGAGTGACGATGAGCAGAATCAATTTCTTGCTTATATCGTACAGGCACATGAGGCGGTTTGCTATGCGCGTGGCACTTTGGTAATCGTTGAAAAAAATCAACAGTTCATTGAATTTGCAGTCATTGATCGAGATGATGCGGATGCGATTGTCTGCTCAGCTGAGCTCACTAGAGATATGGATGATAAGCCGATATCCTTGGGTGAGTTTGATAAGACTTTGGTAAAGAAGGGCTCCATTATTTTTGGCGGCCTCTTTGAGTCCATACGACTATCAGAAGACAAGACTGAAGATTTTGAAAGTCTGTGGGCGGAGATGAGGTCTAAAATATTGCACCGCTCAATGGGACTTTAATTTCTTTCTGAGAAATTTACGAGAAGTTGCTTCAACCACAAAAGATCCTAATAAGGCAATTACTAAAGCGATTGCGCTATTCGGAGCTGTCTCGATCACATTCACGAATAAAGTAGCAAATAGACTCAAGTTAATGACGATTGCCGCCCAAAGTGGCCAAAGCTTTGCACCTGTTTGATTTCGTACGCGAATGTGTCCGTAAGTAATGGCGGCATAGACCAATAAAAAGGCAAGGCTGGCCATTTTGCCAACAACCTCTAATGGAAATGCCATTACTAAAGCAATCACTAAAAATGCAGACACAGTTAAGGCGCGAAACTCTGTTGTTAAGATCGAGTCACCTAAGGCTTTTGAGACAGAATTCTTGTGTACCATATCGGCTGCAATATTAGATGCGGCAAAAATAGTGGCGTTGAGCGCAGCGGCACAGGCTAGGAGGGCAGAGGCACCAATCACAACAAAACCTGTTTTCCCAGATACGATTTGAGCTGCATCGGCCAATACGTGGCCGTTGTAGGTTGCCATTTGAGTGGGTGAAAGTAGCAGTATCACTGCGGTACTAACTAGTACATAAGCAATCGTTACTAAAATCAGGGCCGAGAACATAGCAAGAGGAAGCTCTTTTTGGGGTTCACGCATGGCATTGGAGGAGTTGGTAACTACGCCGAAACCCTGGTAGTTGATATACAAGATACCGGTAGCAATCGCAATGCCATTGAGAGACCAGCCAGTAAACTGATATGCGCCAATATTGGCTGCATGAATGCCCTCAACAGAAAATAGTAGTAGAGCAAATGTGACAAAGCCAATCGCTAACATTTCTGCTTTGCCAACGATATTGGTGCCCAACAAATTAATGCCGGTACACAGAATGACGATAACGGCGCCAACGATCTTTACTTCAAAGGGGTCTAAGTTTCCGCCAAGCAGGGTGTTGGCATATTCCGAGAAGCCGGCAGCGTAAAGAGCGGCTGCAATCAGATAGGCAATGTATTGAAATATATTCAGGCCACCAGAAATGACCCCAGGACCGTAGCTCATCACTGTGAATGTGGCAGCACCTCCACTACTAGGAAAGGTAGCACCTAATTTGGCATAGGAGTAGACCGAGAATGAGGCAGCTATAGCCCCTAGTAAAAAGGCCAGGGGAATATGCGACCCCGCATGAGCGCTAGCAGTACCCAAAAGAGAAAATAGCCCAGCCCCCATCATGCCGCCGATACCTAGAGCAGTGGCTGAAAAAAGGCTAATGCCTTGGGTTTTCTTGCTCGAGTTTTTAAGTAAAGTCGGATTTGGCTGGCTAGTCAATTTGTGTTTTCTGAGTGCGTAAAGCTGGGACAAGTGCCCTATATTAAAGGTTGTGGCAAATAAAGGCTATTTGGCTTTCTAATAAAGCACTGGCATTGAGATAGTCTGCATAGCCAATTTCCAGTCTTTGCGCTGTTAGAATTTACAAGAAACACTCTCTAAATCCTAAGGTTAAACAATGCGCCATTTAAATCAAATTACCTTTACAGCCATGTGCTTGATTGCACAATCAGCCATCGCAAGTGGAAATGCAGATGCTATTTTCTATGGTGGCGATATTGTCACAATGAATAAAGCCCAACCTACAGCTGAGGCTGTAGCAATTCAGGCTGGAAAAATCGTTAAGGTTGGCTCTTTATCCAAAGTGAAGACCCTTCAAGGAAAAGATACCAAGCTCATTAACTTAAATGGTCAAACATTAATGCCTGGTTTGGTTGAGCCTCATGTGCATATTTTTGGTACAGCATTTTCAGAAGAGCTGTGGCAGAACATGTCCAATTTTGAGATGCCGCATGACACCTTGGATAGTTTGGTTGCAAAGCTGAAAACGTATAGCAAGAATGTTAAGGATGGTGTGTGGATTACTGCATTCGGAGTAGATCCGTCCAGAACAGAGCCATTCATGTCTGAATTGACGGCCGATATCTTGGATATGGTATCCACTACAAAGCCAATCTTTGTCATGAACCAAAGTATGCATATTGCTTATGTTAATCACAAGGCTTTGGAGCTTGCGGGTCTAACTGACTCTAGTCCAAATCCAAAGGGTGGCCAGTTGTTAAAAGATAGTAAGGGGCATTTAACAGGAGTGATTTATGAGGTGCCAGCCTTTTACTTGTTTTTAAGCAAGATGCCTGTTCCAAATCAAGAAATGATTGAGCAAGCCGTTCAAAAGGTTGGCCGGAAAATGGTGAGCAAGGGCGTCACTACTTCAGCGGAAATTACTGTTGGCGGATACCTTGGGGTTGATAAAGAATATGCCTTACTAGACTCAATGACCCACAGCGGCAAGCTACCTGTTCGCGTGCGGGGTTATATGTATGCAGGCGCATACCCACTGACTAACAATAGCTATAAGCCAGGTCAGGGTGATGACGTCTTTAAGGTTATTGGCGTAAAGATTGTGGCGGATGGCTCCGATCAAGGTCTTACTGGTGCTATGACTAAGCCATATGCGTATCCTGCAGAAACCACAAATACCGGCACTCTCAACTTTACTGAGCAAGAGCTCTATGATCTTGCCAAGCCAAGATTTGATCAGGGCTGGCAAATCTCTGTGCACTCCAACGGCGATAAATCGATTGAGCAGACTCTTAATGTTTTTCAGAAGTTGGTTACCAAGCCAAGTGATGCTAAGACTAGATTAAGAATTGAGCATTTTACTGTCCCTACTCAGGCACAAATTGCAAAAGCAGCAAAGCTAGGCGTTGTACCTGGCTTCACTATTGGCCATACAGATTATTGGGGTGAAGCATTTCATGACCATCTGCTTGGACCGGAGAGGGCTAATCGTATTGATGCGAGCGCAAGTTTGATTAAGAACGGTATGCATTTTGCTTACCATAGCGACTCTCCAGTTTCCCCTATTCATCCCTTGAAGTATGCCTCGGAAGGTGCTTCACGACTTTGGCAGGTTGCCCCGCAAAAAGTATTAAATGCAAATGAAAAAGTGTCCATTAACGATGCTTTAAAAGCGATCACTATTGACGCTGCTTATCAGTTAAAGATGGAAGACAAGATTGGTTCGTTAGAGGCAGGCAAGTACGCTGACTTTGCCATTGTTGATAAAAATCCAATGAAAACTGATGCCTATAAGATTAGAGATATTGAAGTCAATGAAACCTGGGTAAATGGTCAGCAGGTATTTAAGAAAAACTAAAGATAGTGAGCCCTAGATTTGAAGCCGCCTTCGGGCGGTTTTTCTTTGATCGCTTGGAATCTGAGTCTATTGAAAAAGGGGGCTTTAGGCCCCATATAGGACTTTGTAGGTGTATTTGGTGCCCAGGAAGGGACTCGAACCCCCACAACCTTACGATCGCCAGCACCTGAAGCTGGTGCGTCTACCAATTTCGCCACCTGGGCATGCCCTTATTATAGAGGGATGGGCGTTTTGAGGTCATTTCTACCCCCATTTGGCTTTTTCCCCTCAGACTTGGTGGTTTGATACAGTAGCCTTATTCATAACAAAAATAGATATCAGTAGATATATACAGGGCATGTATTGCCGAAGGAATTAAATGCGTAAAGCAAAAGACTTGATGCCACGTGAGGCTGACCGCTTAGGAACAGTTCAAGGGCATCGAGATGGATTTGGATTTGTTATTCCCGATGATGGTGGTGAGGATATCTTTCTGTCAGAAAGAGAAATGTCACGAGTCATGCACGGCGACAGAGTCAATGTCAGGGTGCTAGGAACGGATCGACGTGGTCGCCCAGAAGGGCAGATTGTTGAAGTAGTTCTGCACGCTAATAAAGTAGTGATTGGTCGTCTCTTAAATGAAAACGGTGTTCTGATTGTTGCGCCAGAAGATAAGCGCATTGGTCATGACATTTTGATTCCGCCTAAGGGTCAAGGACAAGCGAAGCTAGGCCAGGTTGTCAGCGTAGAGATTATTGATTACCCAGATAGCTATCGTCAGGCAGTTGGGCGTGTAGTTGAAGTATTGGGTGAGATTGACGACCCCGGTATGGAAATCGAAATCGCTGTACGTAAGTATGGCGTCCCCCATGAATTTTCTGCCGCCGCTATGAAAGAGGCTGCGGCATTGCCAGATACAGTCCAGCAATCCGATCTAGAAGGTCGTGTTGATTTACGTGACGTGCCTTTAGTCACTATTGACGGTGCTGATGCGCGAGACTTTGATGACGCTGTCTATTGCGAACCCGTCATGTACGGCCAGACTAAGGCTTGGCGTTTGATCGTGGCGATTGCTGACGTATCCCATTACGTCAAACCGGGTCAGCCATTAGATGACGAGGGCTTATTGCGTGCTACTTCAGTCTACTTCCCAAGACGTGTAATCCCTATGCTTCCAGAGAAGATCTCGAATGGTCTTTGCTCGCTGAATCCGGGCGTAGACCGTTTGTGCATGGTGTGCGACTCCGTTGTGGATAACAACGGTATTGTTTTGGCTTATCAGTTTTATCCAGCAGTCATGCATTCAGCACAGCGCTTTACTTACGATACTGTTTGGGAGATTCTCTCCAATAGCAAAGGCCCTGAGGCAACACGCTTTGCTCAGTTCCGCCCATTACTCGGCAACCTTTACTCTCTTTACAAGATTCTATTGGCTGCTCGTGAGAAGCGGGGCGCTATTGAGTTTGAGACAACTGAAACACAAATCATTAGTAATGAGCTTGGCAAGATACTTCGCATTGAGCCGCGCCTTCGCAATGATGCCCACCGCTTAATTGAAGAGTGCATGTTGACTGCTAACGTATGTGCAGCCGACTTTATTGAAAAAAATAAGCACCTTAGTCTCTATCGTGTACATGGTGAGCCATCAGAAGAGAAGTTGGTTACTTTGCGCCAAGTTTTGAGAACTTCAGGTCTGTCATTAGGCGGTGGCGATAAACCTAAGCCACGTGACTACGCTAAATTAATGCGTGAAATTAAAGAGCGCCCCGATGCCAATATGTTGCAGTCAGTGGTATTGCGCTCCATGCAGCAGGCGATGTACCAGCCCGATAATGAAGGCCACTTTGGCTTGGCTTACCCAGCTTACTCTCATTTCACAAGCCCGATCCGCCGTTATCCCGATTTGCTAACGCATCGCGTGATCAAGTCGATTCTTCAGAAAAAACCATACGTGCCGGTATTGCCGCCGAAGGTTCCACTCAATCTCACTTTGCCACGTAAAGGTAAGGGTCGTGAGAATGCAGTCAATGCCAAGAAATCCCAAAGCGATGCAAAAGCCGGGGCAGCCAAAGGCACTAAGCCACCTAAAGGGGCTAATGCCGCATTACCAATTTGGGGTCAACTAGGTGTTCACTGCTCATCCAATGAGCGTCGTGCTGATGAAGCTTCACGTGACGTAGAAGCTTGGCTCAAGTGTTACTACATGCGTGACCATTTAGGTCAAGAATATGCTGGTACTGTCACCGGTGTTGCGAACTTTGGATTATTTATTCAACTAGAGAATCTCTTTGTTGAAGGCATGGTGCATGTCACTGAGCTTGGCGGAGATTACTTCCAATATGACGAAGCGCGCCAAGAATTGCGTGGAGAGCGTACTGGTATTCGTTATCGCTTAGGCGATCGTTTGCATGTATTGGTCAGTCGAGTTGACTTAGATGCGCGCAAGATTGAATTTAGTCTCGTCAAATCCGTTGGCGCAGAGCCAGGCGGCTCTTCTAACCGTCGCCAGTTGTTGTTGGCAACGGATACCGGTAGACCCAATAAAAAAGCAGCCCCTCAAAGAGGTCGTTCTGACAACAAGGTTCCACAAAAGCCAAGTGGCATCAATGTTAATGCAGCTAAATCTGCTGGAACTCTGGGTGCTAACCAGTCAAAGAGTAAAGCCACTCGCAAAAATGGCAAGGCAAAGCCTGGTAGAACCGTCGGCAAGCCTGCAGGCAGTAAGCCTCCAGTTCGCAGCACTAAAGCACGCCGTAAATAAAGATTGAATAGAAAAATAAGATGAAGCAAATACTAGTAGGATTTCATGCGGTACAAGCGCGCTTAAGGGTGGACCCAGATAGCTTGAAGTCTGTGTACTTTGACTCGGGTCGACGTGATAGACGCATGGGGGATTTTTTAAAGCAAGCCGAAGAGATTTTGGGTGAGCGTTTGCATGCAGCAGATGCAGAGCGCCTCCATAAGTTGACAGGGCATGATCGTCACCAAGGTGTTGTTGCTTTGGCTGAAAAAATGACTGTGGCACGCACTGTCACTGAAGTGGTTGAGGATGCTGAGAGTGCTCAGAAAAAACCATTGTTTTTGGTTTTAGATGGCATTACTGATCCCCATAACTTTGGTGCTTGCTTGCGTGTAGCAGATGGCTCTGGCGTAGATGCTGTAGTGGTTCCCAAGGATCGCTCCGCATCGGTTAATGCTACCGTTAGCAAGGTATCTAGTGGTGCATCAGAAGTGATGCCAGTCATTACGGTGACCAACCTCGTTCGCAGCATGAAAGAAATGCAAGAAGCGGGTGTTTGGCTGATTGGAACAGATGATGAGGCTACAAAATCGATTTATGACATCGAGCTCACAGGGCCTATTGCCATCGTGATGGGGGCTGAGGGCGAGGGTATGCGTCGCCTTACAAAAGAAACCTGTGATGAGCTAGTGCGTATCCCTATGCAGGGTGTTGTGTCTAGTTTGAATGTATCTGTTGCAAGTGGCGTATGCTTATATGAGGCATTAAGACAGCGCCTAGCTAAAGTATCTGACAAAGCTGCCAAGTAAAACAAGGAGCTTCATATGAAATGCAATATCGGACATACTGATCGCGTTCTAAGAATGACTGTTGGCGTCACGCTAATGGGCTTAGCTGGTTTTGGTATTACTGGCCCATGGGCTTGGATTGGCATTATTCCTTTATTAACCGGAATATTCGGTAACTGCCCAGCTTACTCAATACTAGGCATCAATACCGCCAAGAAGTAATTACTTGGCTAGTAGTGATTCCAACTTCTCGGTATCCACGCAGAAGTTCCGAATCCCTTCAGCCAATTTCTCGGTAGCCATTGCATCATTGTTGAGCTGCAGGCGGAAACTGGATTCATCTAGTTTTAGCGGTGCAATGCCTTCCGCCTCTAACGCTGCTTTGGCATTAGCAGCATCGAGTTTTACCTCGACTGAGGTATGGCTGCTCTGGAGCTCAGCTAACAGCTCTGGGCTAATAGTCAAGAGGTCACAACCCGCTAGCTCTAGGATCTGGCTAGTATTACGAAAGCTGGCCCCCATGATTTCAGTAGGGATGCCAAAGTGTTTGTAATAGTGAAAGATCCTCTTAACGGAAGTGACGCCTGGATCATTTGCACCGCCATTGGCACTATCACTCCAGTTGCTGCCTAACTTCGCTTTATTCCAATCAGTGATACGACCCACAAATGGAGAAATGAGTTTTGCATTGGCGGCACCACATGCAGCCGCTTGCACGAGTGAGAAGAGCAGAGTCATATTGCAATGGATGCCTTGCGTCTCTAATTCTTTGGCGGCGGCAATGCCTTCCCATGTGCCCGCTAATTTAATCAGAATGCGTTTACGATCAATTCCATGAGATTCGTAAAGGGTAATTAAATGCTTGGCCTTAGCTACAGTGCTCTTGGTGTCGAATGAGAGTCTGGCATCTACTTCTGTAGAAACGCGTCCTGGAACAATCTTCAGAATCTCTAAACCAAACGCAACCAAGATGTAATCCACCAAATCGGTCGGGCTCATGCCTGGATGCGTTGCTTTGACCGACCGGACCAAATCTTGGTAATTACTTTGTTGAGCAGCTTTCAGAATCAGGGAGGGGTTGGTAGTCGCATCTTGCGGCTGAAAGGCCTGCATGCGCTCAAAATCGCCTGTATCAGCCACAACCGTGGTGAGTTTCTTGAGTTGCTCTAGTTGGCTTAGTGACGAAGGGGTGCTATTCATGGGCTTGCTCGCGGCTCTAGGGTGGTTTTCTGATAGATATCATATGATAGATGGATTAATTACTCAGTTCCAGTAAAGGCATTTGATAGCTATATGAACCAAGATCAACTAAAGCAAATGGTGGGCGAGGCAGCTAGAGACGAAGTTCTCAAATTACCCGCTGGGCAGGTTTTGGGTGTTGGTACAGGCTCGACTGCCAATTGCTTTATTGATGCACTTGCTCCACATAGGGATCATTTTGCGGGCACGGTATCGAGCTCTAACGCGACCACTGAGCGCTTGCTCAAACATGGTTTTAAGGTGCTAGACCCAAATGATGTGCAAGGTCTGCCAGCCTATGTTGATGGCGCAGATGAAATCGATCCCTTGGGTCATATGATTAAGGGTGGCGGCGGAGCGCTCACCAGAGAAAAAATTATTGCCTCCATGACAAAGCAATTCATCTGCATTTGCGACTCATCTAAGCAGGTGCCGGTTCTGGGTAATTTTGCATTGCCAGTTGAAATCATTCCGCTTGCTAAAGGCGTGGTTAGCAGAGAGCTAGAGAAGTTTGGCGGCAAAGTGTCTTTGCGCTTGACCAAGAATACCCGTGCCGATCTGAACCAAACGCTAAGCGAGCCATTTGTAACGGACAACGGTGGCTGGATCTTGGATGTAGCGGGTCTCAAGATTGCCAACCCTATTCAGATGGAAGCGCAGATCAATCAAATTGCTGGCGTGATCACTGTTGGCTTATTTGCTAAAGAAAAAGCCAATATTCTATTGGTCAGCAACGCTGCTGGCGTTAAAAGAATTGCACTGTAGAAATTAAAAAACCCGACGGGGTATGCCCATCGGGTTTATTTGCCATGGTATGCATGGCGTAGGCTCTCGGAAGGTATTTAGTTCCTTGGCCTATAAGTACATAGATGTACTTATTTAGAGTGGCTTTCGCCAATGTAGCGGGGCACCAAAACTGCCTCACCACAGTTTCATCCTACGCCTATCTCTGGCAGTGTCAACAGCAATCCAAAATATATTTTTCAATAAAGTATTTGCTGCAATACGGCAATCAATTTTTAATTACTCTGCAGGGGGTACGTAACCTTGAGCCATATCAGCACCACCCTCAAAGAAGTACTTTTCTACCTGCTTTAAGAGGTACTGACGTGCACGTGGGTCAGCCATATTGAGGCGGTTTTCATTAATCAGCATTGTTTGGTGCTTTAACCAAGCAGCCCAAGCCTCTTTGGATACTTGATTCCAAACCTTCTTACCTAGCTCGCCTGGAAGCGGGGCAAAATCCATTCCCTCAGCTTCTTTATTGAGTTTGATACATTGAACCATGCGTGCCATCTGTAATACCTTTCTAGTAACTCTGAAGTTGCTTAGTTTTCTTATAGATCTTTAGTTAAAACCATGGACTTACGGTCCCAGTTATAAATCTGTTTTCTTTCTTCTGGCAGATCATCGACCGTTGCCCGTTTAAAGCCACGCTTTAAGAACCAGTGCTCAGTTCTGGTGGTGAGAACAAATAATTTTTTTATACCTTCTTGCTTAGCGCGCATTTCAACACGCTTGAGTAGACGCTCGCCATCACCCGACCCTTGAACATCTGGATCAACAGCAAGACAGGCTAATTCACCAACGCCATTTGGAAATGGGAAGAGGGCGGCACAACCAAAGAGAACGCGGTCATGCTCTATCACTGAGAAGCGCTGAATATCACGTTCAATCACGTCTTGTCCACGAGCCGCCAAGATGCCTTCATCTTCCAAAGGCATCGTCAACTGCAAAATACCGCCAACATCATCTTGATTGGCTTCACGTAAGTTCTCGATATCAGATGAGGCTAGCATCATACCAATTCCATCATGGGTAAAGAGCTCTTCGAGGAGTGCGCCATCTTGATTGCAGGGCAAAAAGTGCACCCGGCTAACGCCTGCCCGTATTGCTCTGCCAGAGATATTGAGCAAACTCTTCATGCCCAGATCCATATCTTTGTTCTGCGCGATATATTCTTGCAATTGCGGCATGGACAGCTCAGTGATGAAGTCTCCCTCTGTATCTTTTAAGCCAGCATAGGGACTCAAGAAGATTAACTTATCCGCTTTAAGAGCTGCGGCAGTGGATGCTGCGACATCTTCGTATGCCAGATTAAATGCTTGGCCCGTTGGTGAAAAACCTAAAGGTGAAAGCAAAACAATTTTGTTGCTGTCCAAGGACTGTCTAATCGAGCTAGAGTCAACTTTGCGCACCAAACCGGTATGGATGTAATCAGTGCCTTCAACAACACCCACAGGCATTGCGGTAATGAAGTTGCCAGAGATCACAGAAATACGTGAGCCAGCCATTGGAGTGTTTGGCAAGCCACGGCTAAATGCTGCCTCAATATCAAGACGCAATTCACCGGCAGCTTCTTTAACACACTCTAGTGCGGCTGCATCAGTAATCCGATAGCTGTTCAGGGCGCTCTTGCCAAACTTGCTTTTAATATTCCGGAGCATGAGCTGCTCTTCAATCTGTGGGCGGATACCGTGAACCAGAACAATTCGCATACCCATGGCATGAAGCATGGCGATATCTTCAATCAGATTCTCAAGGCCGATTTCTTGGACAAGTTCACCTGCAAAGGCGATAACAAAGGTCTTCTCACGGAAGCTATGAATGTAGGGCGCAACATCGCGCAACCACCCCACGAAAGGGAAGTTGGAGGTCGTTTCTTCGGCCATTAAGGCCTGGTTCGGTGCATTTGTTGGCATAGTGAGAAAATTATAGGGTGCAAGAGCCTATAAACCAACAAAAACCCAAAGCAATGCCACAGCCTGTGCCTGCTTCCAACACCTCACGTAAGCTAGAAATTCGGTTTCCTGAGGAATTGCCGGTCTCTGGTCAGCGTCAGCTGATCAAGGATGCCCTGCAGAGCCACCAGGTGGTGATTGTGTGCGGTGAGACTGGTTCGGGCAAGACTACCCAGCTTCCGAAGATCTGTTTGGATCTGGGGCGAGGCACGATTAATGGCGGCAAGCTCATTGGCCACACGCAACCTCGCCGGATTGCAGCCACCGCTACGGCCAAGCGCATCGCCCAAGAGCTAGGTTCGCCCATTGGTCAAGATGTAGGCTACCAAGTTCGCTTTGCTGATAAGACTAGTCATACTGCTTCTATCAAGTTGATGACCGACGGTATCTTGCTGGCAGAGACTCAGCGCGACCCTCAGTTGCGTGCTTATGACACGCTCATCATTGACGAAGCGCATGAACGTAGTCTGAACATTGATTTCTTATTGGGTTATCTGAGGCAGTTACTTCCTAAACGGCCGGACCTCAAACTCATCATCACATCGGCAACCATCGATGCGCAGCGTTTTGCCGAACACTTTGCTATTAATGGCAAGGTAGCGCCCGTTATCGAAGTTAGCGGTAGATTGTTTCCGGTAGAGCAACGTTACGCACCGCTGGAGCCGGATGCTAAGCCAGATGGCAAAAAAGAATCCAAAACTGCCAAGGAAATTCCGGATGCGGTGACAGAAGAGATCGCCAGTTTATGGCGAGAAGGAGCAGCGGGCGCAGGGGACGTATTGGTCTTCTTACCAGGCGAGCGTGAGATACGCGATTGCGCAGAATCCTTACGTAAAGATCATGTCTTACAGCAACGCTTTCATCCCGAGATTCTCAGTTTATTTGCTCGTCAGTCAGTCGCTGAGCAAGAGAGGGTCTTTAGCCCAGGCAATGGGCGACGGATTATTCTGGCAACCAACGTTGCAGAGACCTCGTTGACAGTGCCGAACATTCGGTATGTGATCGATAGTGGATTGGCGAGAGTCAAGCGCTATTCCTATCGCAATAAGGTAGAGCAATTACAAATTGAACCCATCTCGCAAGCTGCTGCCAATCAAAGGGCTGGGCGTTGCGGTCGTGTATCGGATGGCATCTGTGTACGCTTATACAGCGAGCAAGATTATCTAGGTCGGCCTAAATTTACTGATCCAGAGATATTGCGTAGCTCGTTAGCTGCAGTGCTGTTGCGCATGAGCTCCTTACGCTTACCCAAGATCCAGCATTTCCCCTTTATTGATAAACCCTTGGGTAGAGCCATTGCTGATGGCGTGCAACTTTTGGATGAATTAGGCGCAATTGAATTCGATGAATCAGAGCCAGCAGATGGCAAGGATATTAATAACAGTTTCAAGCTCACGGCTATTGGCAAACAATTAGCAGACTTACCCCTTGATCCGCGCATTGGCAGAATGCTCTTAGCTGCTAAAGAGCAGAATGCCTTAAAAGAAGTCACCATTATTGCATCTGCTTTGGCAACACAAGACCCGCGTGATCGCCCCATGGATCAGGCCGCAGCAGCAGATCAAGCCCACCTACAGTTTGCTGATGAACGCTCTGAGTTTCTGAGTTTCGTCAAACTCTGGAACTGGTATCAAGATGCTTTACAACACAAGCATAGCAACCGACAGCTAGAGAGTCTGTGTAAAAGCAAATTTCTGTCACCACGTCGCTTACGTGAATGGCGCGATGTTCATGGTCAACTGCACGCCATGCTAGGCGAGAAGGGCTGGAAAGAAAATGCTTTGGCTGCAACGTATGAGCAGGTACACCTTTCTTTATTAACAGGCCTGCTCGGATATGTAGCCAAAAAAGAAGAAGATGAGAAATCTCAAGATCGCAATAGCAAAACAGGTGGTTATGTAGGTGCGCGGGGTATTCGTCCATTTATATGGCCTGGTTCTACTATTGGCAAAAAGGCAGGCGCCTGGATTCTGGCTGGAGAGCTGCAAGAGACCAATCGCATGTATGCCAGGACGATCGCAAAGATCGAGCCCCAATGGGTGGAGCGTGTTGCGGCACATCGTCTAATCAAATCCCTTAGCGATCCTTTCTGGGATAACCGTCAGGGCGAGGTGATGGCGTTTGAGCGGGGCACTTTGTATGGATTGCCTATTTATCATGGTCGTAGGGTTCGGTATGAGCCGCACAACCCCGAGGAAACCAGGGAGTTATTTATTGGCCAAGCCCTGGTGCAGGAAGAAATGTTTGGGCGCATGGATACACCTGCGCTTCAACGGGAAACAGAAACCGATGCCAAGAAAAAATATCCTAATATATTTGGATTCTTTTGGCATAACCGTCGCTTGATTAAAGAAATCGAAGCCTTAGAACATCGCTCTCGTCGACCCGATGTATTGGTAGATGATGATTTGCTATTTGCTTTTTATGAATCTCGAATACCTAAAGAAGTGCGTAGTCGTGAAAGTCTTAAAGCATGGCTAACGAAAGATAGGAATACCGAAAAAGGTCTTGATGCTCAACTTCGCCTAGAGAAAGCGGACTTAATGCGCCATGAGGCGGCTGGTATTACCGTAGATCGCTATCCAAAGACGATGTTAGTCGGTGGTGCACAGCTGAGTCTTACCTATCATTTCGAGCCTGGCAGCCCAAAGGACGGTGTAACCCTTATTGTTCCTTTGACCCAGCTTAATCAAGTGGATGGCCGTCGTTGTGAATGGCTAGTGCCTGGCATGTGTGAGGAGAAGGTATTGCTGCTTCTTAAATCATTGCCACAAAAACTCAGGCGCCATTGCGTGCCATTGCCAGATTATGCAAAGTCTTTTCTTGAGCGTAAGTTAGAAGAAAAGCAATTTGGCGTCGGAGATTTTTTAGATAGTCTGATTGGCGATATTCGCAAAGAGCGCGGCTTAGAAATTAAGCGCACAGACTTTAGACCAGAGTCATTGCCACTGCATTCCTCGATGAATTTCCGTCTGATTGACGAACATGGACGCCAGCTCGAGGTAGAGCGCAACTTGGCTCGCTTGCGCTCAGATTATGGGCAGACCGCCCGCAATGCCTTTCAAGCGATTGCACAAGAGACTGCTCAGGTCGAGTTGGGGATGGAGCCACCCCGCGGTGAAAAATCTAAATCCAATGCAAACGGAGGTGCAAATACCGCCGATACCACTCGTAAGGTAGAGCAGGGTGGCTACCGCGCTTGGGAGTTTGGTGAGTTGCCAGAAACTTTAGAGATCCAAAAGGGGAATAAAACTCTGTTTGGCTACCCAGCCTTAGTAGATCGCGTTGACTTTTGTGATCTCGAAGTATTTGATGATTTGGAAGAGGCTCGCAAACAGCATGCTTTAGGACTACGTCGCCTATTTGCGCTGAGCAATAAAGACACGCTCAAAGCTCTGCAAAAACAATTGCCCGGTATTCGTGAATTGGGTTTGCTATTTATCAATGTGGGATCGGTAGAGGGTTTGATTGATCAGATTCTGAACATTGCCCTTGAGCGTGCTTTTATGACCGAACAACTTCCGGTGAATGCAGAACAATTTGCAGAGCGATTACAAGCAGGAAAGCCAAGATTGGCGCTCATTGCCCAAGAGATTTCTCGTCACGCATTGAATGCATTGCAAGCTCATGCTGATTTGCAAAAAAAGGTGACTAGTGCAAAAGCAGCATCACTAAGTGCCTATACCGATATTCAGACGCAGATACAGGGGCTGATATTTCCGAAGTTCGTGGCTGAGATACCGTATTCCCAATTAGTCCATGTGCCACGCTATTTAAAAGCAATTGCGATGCGGATTGATAAATTACGATCCAACCCTAGTCGTGATGCCCAATGCCAAAAAGATTGGGAATCGGTTGCAAGGCCTTGGCAAAAACTGATGCAGGGTAACAAGGGGTCTGCCTCTTATGCGATGGCTGAGGATCAGGCTTTAGCGGATTTTCGTTGGCAGTTGGAAGAGTTGAGGGTGGCTTTATATGCTCAAGAGCTTAAAACCCCAACCCCGATGTCCTTAAAGCGTCTCGAAAAGGTTTTAGTAAGCTTGCGCTAGGTCAAATCCGAAGCATATCCACTGGATTTTGAGGTCTATTTAGTCCCCCCAATTGCTTACAATGGAGGGATGTACAAATTTAACAAGATTAGAGGTTTTCGCACAATCGCAGCCTCTGCATTATTGGCACTTCTGGTTGCTAATCAAACTGCCTTTGGGCAAACCACTAGCCCCGTAGCCTCAGCAACTCCTGCAAGTCAACCCAAGTTGGCAGTGATTCTGAATTCTGGTTCTGCATCTGTCAGTTTGATCGATATGAACACGCATGAGGTTGTTAAAACAATCCCGGTTGGTAAAGAGCCTCATCACCTCATGATGACCCCTGATCAAAAATCATTATTGATTGCCAATGCTGCAGGTAATGATGTTGTATTGATGAATCCAACCACGGGTGAGTTGACTGGCAAGATTCCGAACATTATTGATCCATACCAAATTGGTTACTCCCCAAATCACAAATGGTTTATAGCCAATGGCAATCGCTTAGATCGAGTGGATATTTATGCTGCCGACAGTGCGAATCTTAAATTAGCCAAGACCGTAAAGTTAGGTAAGACACCCAGTCACATTGCTTTTACATCGGATAGTAAAATTGCATTTATTACATTGCAAGACTCCAGTGAGCTTGCCGCAATTGATCTTGAAACACAAAATGTATTGTGGGTAATGCCCACGGGTAAAGTGCCTGCTGGTTTGTGGATGACGCCTGGCGATCAATATCTCTTAGTGGGTATTACAGGTGAGGATTATGTTCAAGTAATTGATTGGAAAAATCGCAAAGAAGTAAAGCGTATCCCTACAGGGAAGGGCGCCCATAACTTCCGTCCTTTAGGGGATAAAAAACATGTATTTGTAAGCAACCGGATTGCTTCTACGATCAGCTTGATCAATATGCAAACCTTGGAGAAGGTGGGCGATATCACTGGGCTGCCGGCTGGTCCAGACGATATGGAAATTACCCCAGATGGTAAAACAATGTGGGTCACTTTCCGCTTTTCCAAAAAAGTTGGGGTAATAGATATCCCAACAATGAAGTTGGTAACAGTGATTCCGGTTGGTAAGTCACCACATGGTGTATTTTTCACTCCAAGGGCTGGATGGGAATAATTAATATCATGAAGTGCCTAAGTCCTAACGCATTCATCCGTATCGCAGCCGTGCTTATGCTCGGCTGTTTTTCATTGGTCGCCAATGCTCAAGTCGCAGAATGTAGCAAGAAGGTCTACCTCACCTTCGATACTGGCAACATGTCTGTAGCTGAAAAAGTAGCTGAGATTCTTAAGCGGCAAAACGTAAAGGCTACTTTTTTCTTGGCCAATGAAAAAACTTACCGCGGCGACTTTGCTTTAGATGATTCTTGGAAACCCTTTTGGCAGCAATTGGCAAAGGAAGGCAATCATTTTGGCAGTCATACATACGACCATGATTACTTTGTGAAGGATGGCCCTAAAGGGCAGGTTTTTGAGAAGCCGCAATTTGGTCCAAAGGCAGGAGAAATTATTCTATATAACGAGGCGGCAATGTGTAAACAGATTCGCCGGGTTGATCAGCGCTTTCAAGAAATGATAAACCAGCCATTACAGAAAATCTGGCGTGCTCCAGGCGGTAAAACTTCCCCAACATTAATACGAATAGGGGATATGTGTGGGTATCAACACATTGGCTGGGCTCCTGCTGGTTTCTTGGGGGATGAGTTAAATTCCGAGAAGCATCCCAATCACCTTCTGTTGGATAAAGCGAGTAGAGATCTAAAGGATGGCGATATCACCATGGCTCACTTGGGCATTTGGTCTAGAAAAGATCCATGGGCACCTGCAGTATTGGAGCAGTTAATTATTAACCTAAAGGGTCGTGGCTTCTGTTTTGGGCTGCTACCCAAAGATTCTACAAATCAGTCAAAATAAAGCATGGACCTCACTATCGTAACCTCCATGATTGCGAATGCTTATGCCAGCGTTCAGGAGTTTCTGTTTGCTAATGTAGTGGGTCCGACTCTGTACCAATTTGATTTAATGTCTTGGGCTGAGGATGTATTTGATGGAATCGATTGGTTCTTATTTGGCTGTGTTCAGCTCTTCTTAATCATTATTTTATTAAGAACATGGGAGCGCCTAGCCCCAGCAGAAAAGCAAGAGCGTTTTTCAAAGTCGAGTAGGGCAGATGTCCTATACACCCTGTTTCATCGCCTGGGAATATTTCATGGCTTGATTTTTATATGCCTGTCTGGATTCTTTTTTGAGATGGATTCCATCCTGCATGATTTCCGTTTTGATCGCTTGAATGTAGAGTCCTGGTGGCCTGGCGTGACATCCATTCCCGTGGTTAGCTTCTTGATCTACCTCATCCTTCTGGACTTCGTAGATTACCTATACCATCGCGCATCACATGCGTTTAATTGGTGGTGGCAATTACATGCCTTGCACCATAGTCAAACAGTGATGACTGCCTGGTCCGATAATCGCAATAACATTCTCGACGACATCATGCGTGCAACCTTCATGGCTTTCTTTGCGCTATTGTTTGGTGTCTCCCCAGGGCAATTCATTATGTTGATTGCGCTGAGCCAATTTATTCAAAGTTGGCAGCACGCCAATATTAAGGTTCACTTAGGGCCTGCTAAATACTTATTGGTATCACCAATCTTTCACCGTATGCATCACGCCGTGGGCTATGGGCATGAGGCTATCGGTAAACCTGGCGTCTTGGGCGGTTGTAATTTTGGTATTTTGTTTCCGTGGTGGGATATGCTATTTGGAACGGCTGTCTTCACTAAAGAGGTCTATCCTACGGGAGTCAGAAATTTAACTGTTTCAGAAAATATCATCACTCAACAATGGCAAAGCTTGGTGCGAGCTATTAAAGAATTTAAGCCTAAGTAGACTGCAAGTCTGCAGGCAATAGGAGTTGTATGGTCGGATTACCACAAGTATTTAAATCATTTGGCATGGCTTTAGTTGGAACCATGCATCCGCGCATGTTATGGCTGAGCTTCAGGCCATTTTTGATCGTCTCAGTTTTGTGGGGTTGTCTCATTTGGCTCACATGGACTCCAGCTCTAGAGACGTTAAGTATCTTTCTAACAACTTCCGTTTTTACTAGTTGGATACAAGAGGGTTTAGTTTGGGCGGGTTTTGAAAATGCTAGGGTGTGGATTGCGCCATTATTTTTTGTCATGCTAATTATTCCCTTGATTACGATTAGCTTGTTAGTCTTTATTGCGTTTTCAACCGTACCCTCGATTGTGAAGATTGCCTCGAGGCAATCACAATTTCAAGATCTTGAGTGTAAGAAGGGTGGCGGCTTCTTTGGTAGTTTGATCTACAGCCTATGGTCAGCCCTCATTTGTCTTGCGTTGGTGATACTCACCTTGCCCGTGTGGTGGGTTCCTCCATTGGTGGCCGTCTTGCCTCCATTGCTATGGGGATGGTTAACGATGCGCCTGATGTCGTATGACGTTCTGGCAAAGCATGCTAGCATAGAAGAGCGCGATCTTCTGCTTCAAAAGTATCGCTGGCCATTGCTCTGTATGGGTATCGCATCAGGCATGTTGGCCGCAGTACCAACTTTCTTCTGGGCTACCTCTGCATTAGCTTTGGTCTTATTTCCAATAGTGAGCTTTATAGCCCTTTGGATTTATTCTCTGATTTTTGTGTTTGCTGCTTTATGGTTTAGCTACTTCTTATTAGATGCGCTCAAGCAATTGAGGGAAGAGGAGTTAGATCAAGCGCTCACAGTGCAATCGCGTGTTGTTGATATGGAACTGCCTTACCATGGTTGATGCAATTAAAAAAGTTGAAATAGAAGTGCCTAACAAAGCCCAACGTCGCTTTGGTTTGATCGTGATTGGCGATGAAATCTTGTCTGGTCGTCGTCAAGATAAGCACATGAGTAAGCTTATCGAGTTGCTTAATGAGCGCGGCCTCAGTCTTGCATGGGCTAAATACGTTGCTGATGATCCTGAGCAAATCACTGCAACATTCAAAGATAGTTTTGCGAGTGGTGATGTCGTGTTTAGTACTGGTGGCATTGGGGCGACACCGGATGATCACACCCGTCAATGCGCGGCTCTTGCTCTCGGTACAAAAACGCAATTGCATCCAACAGCGCATGAATTAATTGCCGGTCGCATTCAGTCGATGGCAGAAGGCGATCCAATCAAGTCGGACTTAAGCACTCCAGAAAATCAGCATCGCTTCAAGATGGGGGAGTTCCCCATTGGTAGTGAAATTATTCCAAACCCATACAACCAAATTCCAGGATTTAGGATTCAGGAGCATCACTTTGTTCCGGGCTTTCCGGTGATGGCCGCACCCATGATGGCTTGGTGTTTAGATACTTATTACAAGGATCTATTCCATCAAGAAAATTGGGCAGAGCAGAGCTTCATTGTTCCCAAAGGGGTAGAGTCTACCTTGACCCCCTTAATGGAGCGCATAGAGGCTAACTTCCCGGGAGTGAAGGTCTTTAGCCTCCCTTCTGTCGGTGATGCCTCTAAGGGTGGTGTTTATGCTCAGCGTCATATTGAGCTGGGGATTAAGGGCAATGCCAACCTTCTAGAAAGTGCCTGGATTGCTTTGAGAACGGGTACCCAAGAGCTGGGTTATGAAATCCACGACATCAGCTAAGCTTAATTGCACTAAAAAGGTGCAAATAGGGGTATTTAAGCTTGCATGAGGGGTATTTCAGCACTTAAACAGTGCAATAATGAGTGTTCCCGTTTGTTTGCTTCAGTAAATTACATACGTCCAGTAGGCATGTTTGGTGCCTGGAATAAACAAGGGTGTATGCCTTAAGTTTCGATTCCGAATTTAGTTAATAGAGGAGATTTGCATGACGAAGACCGTCGCTGATGTGATGAAGTTGGTTAAAGAGAAGGAATGTACTTTCGTTGATTTCCGCTTTGTGGATACAAAGGGTAAAGAACAACACACGACAGTGCCTATCTCTGCTTTTGACGAAGATAAATTTGAGAGCGGTCATGCATTTGACGGCTCCTCTATCGCTGGTTGGAAAGGTATTGAAGCTTCAGATATGTTGCTCAAACCAGATCCAACAGCTGCTTACATCGATCCATTCTATGAAGAGCCAACTTTGGTTCTAACATGTGACGTTATCGAGCCAGCTGATGGCAAAGGTTACGATCGCGATCCACGTTCTATCGCTAAGCGCGCTGAAGCGTATTTGAAGAGCACCGGCTTAGGTGACGCTGCTTACTTTGGTCCAGAGCCTGAGTTCTTTATTTTTGACGGCGTTCGTTGGGGTGCCGATATGCAGGGTTGCTTCGTGAAGATTGATTCCGAAGAGGCTCCTTGGTCATCTGGTGCAGAAATCGAAGGTGGAAACACTGGTCACCGTCCAGGTAAAAAAGGCGGTTACTTCCCAGTTGCTCCTGTAGATACATTCCAAGATATGCGTTCTGAAATGTGCTTGATTCTTGAATCATTGGGCATTCCAGTTGAAGTTCATCACCATGAAGTTGCTGGCCAAGGCCAAAACGAATTGGGTACTAAGTTCAGCACATTGACTCAACGCGCTGACTGGACTATCTGGCAGAAGTATGTCATTCATAACGTTGCTCATGCTTATGGCAAGACAGCAACTTTCATGCCTAAGCCAGTAGTTGGCGACAACGGTTCTGGTATGCACGTTCACCAATCCGTTTGGAAAAACGGTGAGAACTTGTTTGCTGGTAACGGTTATGCAGGTTTGTCAGAGTTTGCATTGTTCTACATTGGCGGCATCATCAAGCACGCTAAAGCATTGAATGCAATTACCAATCCAGGTACAAACTCATACAAGCGTTTGGTTCCAGGCTTTGAGGCTCCAGTGAAACTGGCTTACTCAGCACGTAACCGTTCTGCTTCAATCCGTATTCCACACGTTCCAAATCCTAAGGGTCGTCGCATTGAGACACGTTTCCCAGATCCATTGGCCAACCCATACCTCTGTTTCTCAGCATTGCTGATGGCTGGTTTGGATGGCGTGCAGAATAAAATTCATCCAGGCGAAGCTGCTGACAAGAACTTGTATGACTTGCCACCAGAAGAAGATGCAAAGATTCCAACCGTTTGCGCAAGCTTGGAAGAGGCATTGGACGCATTGAAGAAAGATCACGAGTTCTTGACTCGCGGTGGAGTATTTACTGAATCTATGATTGATGCATATATCAATTTGAAAATGGAAGATGTCACACGTTTCCGTATGACTACTCATCCAATCGAATTTGATATGTACTACTCCCTGTAAGCGAAGGAGAGAACTTGAGCGCAGGTCTGTTGCGCAATTCGTTCAAGGGAGCAGCTACGGCTGCTCCTTTTTTTCCGACATTGCTTGATCAGATGCCCAATGCCATCGTGGTATTTGAGGCAGAGAACCAACAATTGGTGTACGTGAATCCGGCTGCCGAATCAGCCTTGGACCTCTCGCGTAAATCACTTGAGGGTCAATCTGTGCACAACTTATTTGGTGACAACATAGCATTAAGAGACATGATTTCTGAGGTGAAACAGGGTCATGTATTGGCCCAACGTCAAGAAATGGTTTTGCATTCATTGCCGGGTAGCATTCATCAGGATTCTATTCCGGCGCATGTAGTTGTTGCGGCTTTGGAGGATCCCGCCCTGATCATGATGGAGTGGTTTCCGATTGATCAACAGTTGCGTAGTGAGCGCGACGAACGCGTGACGCAGCAGGTAGAGGCAAATAAACAATTAATGCGTAATTTGGCTCACGAGATTAAAAACCCATTGGGCGGTATTCGTGGGGCAGCGCAACTATTAGAGTTTGAGTTACCAGACAAAGACTTACGCGAGTACACGCAAGT
Source organism: Polynucleobacter sp. MWH-S4W17 (assembly GCF_018687535.1). Taxonomy (NCBI): domain Bacteria; kingdom Pseudomonadati; phylum Pseudomonadota; class Betaproteobacteria; order Burkholderiales; family Burkholderiaceae; genus Polynucleobacter; species Polynucleobacter sp. MWH-S4W17. Next base: position 750,583 of record NZ_CP061295.1, read on the forward strand.
CATTATTAAAGAGTCAGATCGTCTACAGACCTTGGTTGATCGTCTCTTAGCGCCGCATCGCAAGGCGCATGTGATGGAATCCTTCAATGTGCACGAAGCATTAGAGCGCGTGCGTAGTCTAGTCTTGGCAGAGTTTCCAAAAGGTTTACGAATTATTCGTAACTACGATACAAGTCTGCCCGATGTCTTGGGCGACCGGGAGCAATTGATTCAGGCAACCTTAAATATTGTGCATAACGCTGCACAAGCTCTTTCTGAAGAGATTAGCAGTGGTGTTGCACAAATTGAGCTGAAGACCCGTGTGGCACGTTCAGTCACGATTGCAAAGCATCGCTACAAATTAGCCATGGATCTGCATGTGATTGACAACGGCCCAGGTATTCCTGAAGAAATTATTGAGCGCATCTTCTTCCCACTAGTTTCAGGGAGAGAGGGTGGTAGTGGACTTGGTCTTACCCTGGCGCAAACCTTTGTACAGCAGCACCAGGGGTCTATCGCTTGCAATAGCCGTCCAGGGCGCACCGATTTTCATATTCAAATTCCATACCGTAGGCAGGAGAAAGCATCATGAAACCAATTTGGATCGTTGACGATGATCAATCTATTCGTTGGGTCTTAGAAAAAGCTCTAGCGCGTGAGAATATTCCGCATAAGAGCTTTTCTAATCCAAATGATGTGCTCAATGCCCTCGAAAAAGAATCTCCTCAGGTGCTGATTTCTGATATCCGTATGCCACGTGGTAACGGCTTGGATTTATTGCAGCACGTGAAAGCAAGTCATCCGAATTTACCGGTCATTATCATGACGGCGTATTCTGATTTAGACTCTGCTGTTTCCTCATTTCAAGGTGGCGCCTTTGAATATCTCACCAAACCTTTTGATGTCGAAAAGGCGATTGAATTAATTCATCGTGCGGTAGAGCAGGGCATCCGTAATGACTCTGGTGCGAAAGAGTTAACCGCGTGGAGGCAAGACGCTACTGAGATTATTGGACAAGCACCAGCAATGCAGGAAATTTTCCGCGCCATTGGACGTTTAGCGCAATCTAATGCCACAGTACTCATTACTGGTGAGTCCGGTACTGGTAAAGAGCTCGTTGCTCATGCCTTGCATAAGCACAGTCCTTGCGCCAAAGGTCCATTTATCTCCTTAAGTACTTCGGCTGTGCCAAAGGATTTATTGGAGTCTGAGTTATTTGGTCACGAGCGCGGTGCTTTCCCGGGCGCGCAGACCTTGCGTCGAGGCCGTTTTGAGCAGGCTGACGGCGGTACTCTATTCTTGGGTGAGGTTGGTGATTTACCTTTTGATCTTCAAACCCGTTTACTCCGCGTTCTGACTGACGGACATTTTTATCGCATCGGTGGACAAGACCCGATTAAAGCGAATGTTCGGATCATTGCTTCAACTCATCAAAATTTGGATGCGAGAGTAGCTGCCGGTTTCTTCCGTGAAGACTTGTTGCATAGTTTGAATGTGATTCGTTTGCGTATGCCTTCATTGCGTGAGCGTAGTGAAGACATTCCAATGTTAGCTAGACATTTCATGTTGAGTTGTGCGAAGTCTTTGGGCGTTGAACCTAAAAAATTATCCGATGAAGTCTTAAAAGAAATGAGCGTAATGCCATTTCCGGGAAATGTACGTCAATTAGAGAACTTATGTCACTGGTTAACGGTAATGACCTCTGCAAACGTAATCGGCGTAAGCGATCTCCCGGCTGATATTGTTTCGGAAGCGAGTGAACAACCCATCGTTATTCACGGCGAGTCTTCGCCAAGTAATCCCGTTGCTGCCAAGGTTGCTGTAGGTGACTGGGAGAATGGTTTAGGGCGTCTGGCTGTCAAGATGTTGCAAGATGGTGATAAAGAAGTTTTTGATGCCTTGACCGCACGTTTTGAAAAGGCGGTATTGCAGGCGGCATTAGAGGTTACTCGCGGCAGAAGAGTAGAGGCCGCTCAGCGTTTAGGTATTGGGCGTAATACGATTACCCGTAAGTTGCAAGAGCTCGGTATTGATGACTGATTCGGTTCGAATAGCCGCGTGGAATGTGAACTCCCTAAAAGTTCGCCTTCCACAAGTGCTTCGTTGGCTACAAGACCAAGAAAGCAAGAAACAACCGATTGATGCGCTTTGCTTGCAAGAGCTTAAGCTTATGGATGATAAGTACCCCCATCAAGAGTTGGAAGCTGCGGGTTACTTAAGCTTAGCTGCTGGTCAAAAGACTTATAACGGCGTTGCGATCATTTTGCGTAAAGCGGCACTCGCACCTATCGCTTCAGACATAGAAACAGCCTTTCTGAAGCCCACTAGAAACATACCCAACTACGAAGATGAGCAGCAGCGCATCCTCGCGGCGACAGTCTGCTTTGCTGGTACGAAACCTATGAGACTGGTATCGGCCTATTTTCCTAATGGGCAATCGCCCGATAGCGATAAGTTTCAATACAAACTAGGTTGGTTGAAGGCATTACAAACTTGGTTAACAGAAGAGCTCCAACAGAACGAACGCTTAGCACTCTTGGGCGACTTCAATATTGCTCCGGCAGATGAAGATGTTCATGACCCTAAAGCATGGGAAGGGCAAAACCTTGTTTCACCACCAGAACGAGAAGCGTTTCAAGACCTGATTAAGCTTGGCCTCCATGATTCATTCAGAATGTTTGAGCAGGCTCCGAAAACTTTTAGTTGGTGGGATTACCGCATGATGGGTTTCAGAAGAAACGCCGGCATGCGTATTGATCACATCTTGCTGAGTGAGGCGCTCAAGGGAAGATGCAGTGCTAGCACGGTAGATAAAGTACCTAGAGCCTGGGAGCAGCCTTCAGATCACGCTCCGGTGATTGCGCAGATCCAAAAGTCTTAAACCGTAAGCCTAGGGCTTACACTAGCCCAGCATTCTGAATCTTGCTTTATCCTTATGATTAATATCGATAATTTCCGCCCTTAGACGAAGCCATCAGTTTAAAGATTAAGCTCTTGAATGCCATTAACTAGAAACACGATTACCCATGCGCTTATTATTTCCGGCACTTTGATGCTTGCTGGTTGCATGATGGTTGGTCCAGATTTTGCAAGACCCCCTGTTAAGGCGGTAGATCAATATAAATCAACAGCTCAAACTGAATTTACCGAATCTTTGGGCGAAAACTCAAACAAGATTCTGGACCCAGTAGAGTGGTGGAAAAGCTTTAATGATCCAACGCTCAATGTCTTGCTGAAGCAAGCTACTGCGCAAAACCTCACTTTGCAACAAACCGCTCTACGGATATACCAACTGCAGGCACAACTGGGTGTAAGTGATGCCGCATTGTTACCAACCCTAAATCTAAGTGCCTCCTATTCCAATAATCGAAACAGCGCAATACAAGAGGCAATTAATGATTCCAATAATCTAGTCTCTAAAAATGCTTTAGTTCAAATGAGTTGGGAGATTGATTTTTGGGGCAAGAGTCGTCGCGGAATTCAAAGTTCATTGACGTCTTATTTATCTGGGGTTGCAGCCTTTTACTCGGCAGATGTGTCTTTAACTGCGGATGTTGCTAATACTTACATCAATATTCGCAACTATGAAGAGCTGATCATGGTTGCTAAAACCAATCTCGCCTTGCAAAAAGAAAGTTTGCGTATTGCAGGTGCGCGCTTTAAATACGGTGCCACCTCGATGTTGGACCTTAGTCAAGCGCAAGCCCAGTATGAGCAAACTAAGGCGCAGATTCCTGCTTTGATTGCGAATTTAAAGAAAAACCAGCATGCCATGAGTATTTTGCTGGGTGAGCCTCCTGAGTACTATGAAAAGACTTACGGAAACACTAAGGGAAGTCTGACGCCTCCATCTGAGCTTGGCGTTGGTATGCCAAGGGATTTATTGCGTCGCCGCCCAGATGTTCTGCAGGCCGAATTTGACGCTGCTTCTAAGTCTGCCTTGATTGGTGTAAGCAAGGCGCAACTGTTTCCAACATTTACCTTGGGCGGCATCTTTGGTTATGCCACATCAAATTACGGAACTTTATCTTCTGCCAATTTATTTAGTTGGGGCAACAACTCTTCTGGAGTAAATGCCGGACTTTACTTGCCACTGTTTTATAGAGGCGCAATTGTGGATCAAGTCCGCGTGCAGGATGCTATTTTCCAGCAGAGCCTCTTGGCCTACCAAAATCAAGTCCTGAATGCTCAGAAAGAAGTTGAAGATTCACTCATTACTATCTCGACTACCAAAAGTTCAAAAGAGGATTTAACTCGCGGTGTGGTAGCAGCGCAAAGTGCTGCAGATTTAGCCCTTGAGCGTTATAAGGCGGGGCAGAATGATTACACCACGGTGATCACTGCACAGCAGAATCTATTAAATATCCAAAACTCCCTAGTCCAAACCTCATCAAACGAGCTCATTGGATATGTGGGTGCATTTAAAGCGCTTGGTGGCGGTTGGACTGCGGACATGAATCCCCCTAAGTTGCCAGACCAGATGGTTGCTGACATGACCGACCGAACAGATTGGGGTTCTGTTCTCACCAGGACAGGTGATCCATTGACGGTGAAGGCTGGCAAGTTTTTGGTAGATGCTCCTGATCCATTAAAGCCCACACAAACTACAGTGCCGGATAAATTAAATACACCATCAAATATAACAACTCCGCCGACTCAGGGAAGTGCTGCGCCATGAAAGAACTATTAATAAAAGCCAAACTTTTTCTGCTGCCCTTGTGGGGGATGCTTGTGACTCTTTGGGGATCGCTCTTAGGAAAATGGAATGCATTCCTAGTAAAGCTAAGCGCGGTTGAGATTCCTATTCTCAGGAAGAAACTTTCACCACGCACAATTGGGGTTTCTTTATTAGTTCTTGTTGCTTTGATTGCGTTGATTTGTTTGAAATCTTGTGGCAAAGAAATTAAACAGACCCCAATTCCAGTGACAACCGCTCAACCACTGTCTCAAGAGATCCACAGTTTTGCGACCTTTGATGGCCTAGTGGACCCATACCTCACAGTGAACTTGGATGCACGTGTTAAGGGCTACCTTACTAAGATTGGTTTTGCTGACGGAGCGATGGTGAAGAAGGGTGATCTTCTGTTTGTCATTGAGCAAGACCAATATATACAAGAGGTGAAATTAAAACAGGCAATTTATACCGAAGCGAAGCTTGAGTATGGCCGTCAGAAATCTTTGCTCAAAGAGAGTGCAACCTCTCAGGCAGCCGTTGATAAGGCCTTATCGCAATACCAGCAATCGGAGGCTAATTTAACCCTCGCAAAGATTAATTTGGGGTATACCGAAATCAGGGCACCTTTTGATGGACTCATGGGAAGACACTTATTGGATGTCGGTACCTATTTAGATTCCACTACAAAGGGTGTGCAACTCTCTACTATTCAGCAGATCTCACCCATTTATGTGTACTTCTCTATTAATGAGAGGGATTACTTAAAGTTTCAAAAGGGTCAAGATACAAACGCAGAGCGTAAGTCTGAAGTAAATACTCTGCCCATTTATGCCGGTCTTCAAGGGGAGGTTGGATATCCTTTTGAAGGTGTTTTGGATTACGCCGCTAATTTGATTTCTACAGAGACTGGGTCCTTGCAATTGCGGGCAATCTTCAAAAATGAGAGTTACGAGTTAATCCCTGGTTTATATGCACGAGTTATGGCTCAGTATGGCTCACCAAGGCAGGCTTTGCTGTTGCCTAAGACTGCTGTAATGACGGATCAAGTGGGTGATTATGTTTTTATTTTGGATAATGCTATGCGAGCACAACGTCAAGATATTAGCCTGGGTCAGCGCTTTGAAAAGTATGTCGAGATCAGCAAAGGCTTGACCCCAGATAGTAAAGTGGTCATTAATGGTTTTATTAATCTGAGTATTAATCAAATTGCTAACCCAACACAGGTCACGCTTGATGCAATGCCAGCTCGATAATCATGCTCTCTAAATTTTTTATCGAACGGCCGGTACTGGCCAATGTAATTGCTTTAGTCATGCTATTGATTGGAGCAGTGTCCATTAATAGCTTGCCGATTGCTCAGTACCCTAATATTGTTCCACCCACGATTCAGGTGACAGCACGATATCCAGGTGCAAGCGCCACACTTGTACAGCAATTAGTAGCGAGCAATATTGAAACTCAGGTGAATGGTGTTGATGGCATGCTCTACATGGAGTCTGCATCCACCAATGACGGAAACTATACCCTCACCGTAACTTTTAAGGTGGGCACGAACCCTGATTTAGCTCAGGTCAATGTGCAAAACCGAGTGGCTATTGCGCTTCCTTCCTTGCCGCAGGCAGTTCAAAAGCAGGGCGTCACAACCAAAACACAATCGACTGCCATTCTGCAGTTCGTAACCCTGACTTCATCCAATCCTGACCATGACGGCTTATTTTTAAGTAACTTGGCAAACCTCAAGTTGCAGCAACGTTTAGCGCGATTACCAGGAGTAGCGGCTGCCAATGTATTTGGTGTGGGTAATTACAGTATGCGAGTTTGGCTTGATCCTGCCCAACTCAAGATGCGCAATCTGACGCCAAACGATGTCATTGCCGTTATTAATAAGCAAAACGTCTTGCTGACAGCAGGTCAAATTGGCGCCCCGCCCACACCGATGGGTCAAGATTTTCAGTTAACGCTTAATGTTACCAGCGCCATGACAACCCCTGAGCAGTTCGGCAGAATTGTTGTCAAGGCTGGTAACAAGGCTGAAATCACGTACTTGCGTGATATCGCTAGAATAGAAATGGGTAGTCAGAACTACAGTCAATTCTTCAAGATTGATGACAAGCCTGCAGGTGGCATAGCCATTTACCAAATGCCGGGTGCCAATGCGATTGCTACTGCACAAGCAGTTCAGGATGAGATGAAGAGTATTGCCAAGACACTTCCAAAAGAAGTTAATTGGGCCATTCCTTTTGATACCACCATGTTTGTTAAGGCCTCTATTCATGAGGTTTATAAAACGCTTTACGAGGCGGGCATCTTAGTTCTTCTCGTGATCATGATTTTCTTGCAGAACTGGCGTGCCACACTGGTACCTGCAACAACAGTGCCCGTGACAATTATTGGTGCGTTTGCTTGTATGGCCGCACTTGGTTTCTCTATCAACTTGCTGACCTTGTTCGCGATCGTTTTATGTATCGGTATTGTTGTAGATGATGCGATTGTGGTGGTTGAAGCAGTTTCTAAGAAGGTAGAAGAGGGCGAGGATCCTAAGCAGGGTGCAATTGATGCCATGACTGCTTTGATGGGTCCGATTATTGGTATTACCTTAGTCTTGATGGCCGTGTTTATTCCGGCTTCGTTTATTGCTGGTATTACCGGGCAAATGTATCGACAGTTTGCTTTGGTGATTGCAGCAACTGCTTTGATTAGCGGTATTAATGCGATTACTCTGAAGCCAACCCAGTCAGCTCAGTATCTCAAGCCGATTGACCCTAATAAGGTTAAAAATAAGCTCTATCAAAAATTTGATTTGTATTTCAATCGCTTGGCCACTTGGTATGGACACAAGATTGAAGGCTTGATGAGGAATCGAGCTAAAGCATCGATGGTGGGGATTGCGATTATTGCCGCCTCTCTCATTGGCTTGATGTTTGTGCCATCTGGCTTTATTCCAAACGAAGACCAAGGCTATTTGGTGGTTTCAACTACCTTGCCTGATGCGGCCTCTTTGCAGCGTACCGAGAGTGGCATGAAAAAAGCAGTTGATGTCATCAAGAAGGTTCCTGGTGTTGACACGGTTGTGGTGATCGGCGGCATTAACTTACTGAACAACAGTAGCTCCCAATCCAATGCGGGCGGCTTATACGTCATCATGAAGAAATGGGAAGAGCGGGGCAAAGGTGAGGGCCTGCGTGATATCTATAACAATATGAATCAAGGCCTGAAGCAAGTTCAAGAGCTTAAGTCTTTCGTGCTCTTGCCGCCAGCCATCCCGGGTTTGGGTCTATCGGGTGGTTTTGAGATGAGACTGATGCTGACAGATGGCAGTAATAATTTTGCTAAGTTAGATGCTGCCGCTAAGACCTTTATTGCTGAGGCGCAAAAGCATCCAGAGATCATGATGATCTTTACGCCATTCCAGAATAATGTTCCGCAACTCCAACTCACCTTCAATGTAGGTAGGGCTGAAACTTTTGGTGTCGATATTGGGGATGCTTATGATGTATTGCAATCCTATCTTGGATCCTCTTACGTCAATCAATTCTTCAAATACGGCCAAACCTACCAAGTGTATGTTCAGGCTGATGGTAAGTACCGCAACGCTATAGAGCAAGTGAATAGACTCTATGTCAAGAATAAGAGCGGCAATATGGTCCCGCTCGGATCCTTCATTGATGTCAAAGACACTACTGGACCTGCGTTTGCTTCACAGTTCCAGCTTTATCCTTCTGCTGCTGTTCTGGGTGCTGCCAATGATGGCTATAGCTCTGGACAGGCGATGAAGGTACTGGCGCAGGTAGCCGCCAAGACCTTGCCAGACGGTGTCGCGTACCAGTGGGCGGGTATGTCTTATCAAGAGGATCTAGTTGGAAATACCGTGATCTTGATTTTTGCGCTATCCATCTTGTTGGTGTACTTAGTACTCGCTGCTCAATATGAAACTTGGATAGCGCCGCTAGCTGTTTTGACTGCAGTGCCACTTTCTTTATCGGGTACGGTATTAGCCTTATTGCTTACGGGCCTATCAAATAACATTTATGTGCAGATTGGCCTGGTGTTAATGATTGCGCTCTCATGTAAAAACTCTATTTTGATTGTTGAGGTGGCTATTGAGTGCAGACATAAGGGCATGAGTTTTGTTGATGCTGCTTTAGAGGCTTCAAGAGAACGTTTTAGGCCAATTGTGATGACATCGATTGCCTTTATTTTGGGTGTCATGCCCTTGCTTCTATCTACCGGTGCGGGTGCAGCAGCACGTATCTCCTTAGGCATTACCGTATTTAGCGGCATGATTGCCTCTACCTGCCTTGCAGTGGCATTAGTGCCAGTCTTCTACGTTGAAATCGAAACCTTCTTTGAGAGTCGTAAAAATAAGAAGGCTGAAAAGGCTGCGCCAAAGTAAGCATTAGTGGGGATATCTCGCTTGTCAGTTCGAGATTTCCCCAGCAATTCCATGGGATGTAATTAAATGTAGTTTGGTATATTTACTGGAATTGTTCTATTTTTAACCGACAGGGCTTACGCCTTGATTACTTGCGAACCCCGATGAAAAAATTACTACCTATTCTGATCATTGGCGCCTCTCTTGGTGTGATGTCTTCAGTTACCTTTGCTGATCCTCCAATGCCACCTTTTTATGCTGCTGTCATGAAAATGGCTCCAGAGGGTAAGTTGGGGCAGATTATCAAAAAAGAAAAGATAAAAACATCCGTTAAAGGTGCGCAAGCATGGAAGATTGCTTACATTTCTTCAGATGTTGCTGAGCGTAAGACCATTTCAACTGGTTTAATCGTAGCGCCTATTGGACAGGCGCCTAAAGAGGGTAGGCCGATCATGGCCTGGGTTCATGGCACAACAGGTTCAGCCCAAAACTGTGGCCCTTCTCAAATTACTAACCCAGCCACTCCTTTAAATGAATACTTCTTAATGGATGGCAATTCTTGGACTGATTACGGCATTCCGAATGTGGAAGAGTTTATTAAAGAAGGCTATGTCATCGTTGCTACCGACTATCAAGGTCAAGGCGGTGGCGGTAAGCATCAATACGCAGTAGCTCAAACTAATGGTAGAGATGCTATTAATTCTGCAAGAGCAGCTAGCTCCATGAAAGAGGTCGGCGCCGGTAAGAGGACCATTATTTATGGCTGGTCTCAAGGTGGCGGGGCGACGATTGCAGCTGCAAGTCTGCCAGAGTACCAAGCTCAACAGGGCACTGCGGCAGATAATCTCCAATATCTTGGATTTGTAGCATTGGCACCAGACGACGTAGCGGCGGTATTACCAAAGTTACCAGCGGATGAGGCAGGCGCTAATAAACTCATGAATGAATTTACCCAGGCAAATGTCCCAAATGTATTTCTATTTGCTCATTACGTCATGGGCCTTTGGGGAGCTCAAGCAGCTAATCCGAATCTAAAGCTAACCGATGTGTTGACTGATGAAGGTGTAAAGGTCCTTAACCAGTTAGCCGGCAATAAATGTGTTCACGTGATGGCCGATTCATTTACCTATGCTTACGGCGATCAATACAAATCATTGATTAAGCCCCAGCCTAGCAACTCCTTAGCTTGGATCAATGCATTTATTAATGGCAGCGTAAAACCTGTGAAACCAGTAGCGCCAGTAGTTATTTATTGGGGCACCAAAGATACTGCAGTTCCACCAGTCATGCACGAGCTTTATCAGAAGCAGATGTGCGCTATGGGAGCGAATGTGGGAAGAAATCAGCTGCCAGGTGAGCAAACGCACTTTACAACTCCTGGCGTATCAGCTCCTATGTATCTAGCTTGGGTAAAGGATCGCATTGCAGGTAAGCCGCTGGCAAATGGTTGCCCGCAACCAAGTCAGAAGCAGTGATCTCAATTTCAAAAAGCCAAGACATTAATAACCACCTTCGGGTGGTTATTGTTTAGGAGGATATGTATGACCCAACCCACTCGCCGTAATTTCCTTAAATCATCTGCAATTGGTGCGGTAGTCGCTGCTAGCACTCAGGCTTTTGCTCAATCGCCAGGTCTATCTAAAAAGACTATTGCAGAAGTAAGAGCTTTGGATGCTAAAGAAATTCAAAAAACAACCTCAAGCTGGGATGATGGTCTAGCGCATCCTATTCCATATAAAAATCCTCCGGGTAAGGGCAAAGATAGGGCGATCGTATTGGGAGGAGGCTCTGAATATATGAGCTCATTTTTAGTTGGCTACTTTCATGCAATGCTCACCAATGGTATTGATCTTCGTTTAGCAGACATTGTGGTTGGCACATCTGCTGGTGCAGTTTTGGGAAGCGCTTTATTAGGTAGCCGCCTAGACCTATTTTCAGCAGAATTTAATTTATTGGCCGACTATCCAAAGGTCATGGCTAAGCTAGTTCCAACAAAAAAGTTCTTGCCTAGCCAAGAGCGTGTAATGAGGATGGGGCTTAATGCCAAGGATGGTAATCCCGATACTATTCAGGCGATTGGCCATGCTGCAATGGCTGCAAAATCCATTCCATCTGAAAAGTTTCAAAATAACATTAAAGTTTTCTTGGGGGGTATTAAAGCCATTCCCCAGAAGATGTACATCACTACGATTGATTGCTATACGGCTGAACGTTTAGTGATTGCTCCAGATTCGGGTGTATCGGTCATCGATGCTTGTGCGGCTAGTGCTTCTGCGCCAGGTGTCACCGGCCCAACCTGGGTTAAGGATCGTGTTTGTATGGATGGCAGTATTGGCTCTACCGAAACACATTGCGACATTGTTGCGGGATCTAAGCGAGCTCTAGTAATTGCGCTGGCAGATACTATTGAGCAAGAAAAAGAAGGGCTGCGTTTGAATCATCTGCCTAATACCATTTTGCAAGAAGTAAAAGACTTGGAAGCTGCCGGCACAAAGACCAAGTTGGTTGTGGTTGGGATGCTCCCTGGCAGAAGAACAATGAGCGTTGTAGATCCGGCAATCATGGAGCCAGCCATTCAGTATGGATATGATCGAGGAATGCAAGATCTCCCTGAAATGAAGCGTTTTTGGATGTCAGCTTAGAACCCAAAGCAATCCTTGAGCAGTATTGAGCTGCTAGCATGATCCTTTTAAAACTAATCCAAACTAGAGCCTTATGACGCCTCTTAATAACACTCCAACCCTATTAATAAATACTTTAATGCGATGCATTTATTTAACGATTACTGCACTTTTCATTTTTCTAAGCCCAAGCAATCCAGTGCAAGCCCAAGAAAAACCTGAAGTTAAGTATGCCCAAGTAGGAGATGTGAAGTTAGCCTACTACCTAAAAGGCAAGGGTGATCCCATGATCCTCATCATGGGCTATGCCGCCACCATGAGCGCTTGGGATCCAGCCCTGCTCGGTGAGTTGTCAAAGAATAACCAGCTGATCATTTTTGATAACCGCGGCGCTGGACTTTCTACCGACACTAAAGAAAACTACACAACCATTCCGCAAATGGCAGATGATGCCGCAGGCTTGGTGAAGGCCCTGGGTTTTAAAAAGGTAAACGTATTCTCGTGGTCAATGGGTGCACGAATTGGTCAGCAGCTTGTTATCAAACACCCAGAGCTAGTCAATAAAGTCATTCTGTGCGCCCCAAATCCCGGCGGAAAATATCAGATTGCTATTGATAAGAAGGTTGGGGAGGAGTTGAATAATCCGAGTCTTTCTCCTATGGAGAATTTCGAGTTGTTGTTCCCAATTACGCCTGAAGGTAAAGCGGCCGCTAAGGTTGTATACGGGAGATTTATGGCGGCAAAAGCTGCGGGAACCATCCCTGATGATTTCGTAATTTCTAAAGAAGCTAAGGAACGCCAGGTTCGTGCTCGTACCACTCTCTGGAATGCTGATAATCAGAATTACCAGGATTTAAAGAAGATTAAAGTTCCCGTTCTAGTGGCTGACGGTCGTGAGGACATCATCGACAATCCAAAAAACTCAGTTGTGATTGCCAATCAAATTCCTTTTGCCTGGTTGGCTTTTTATGAGGGTGGCCATGCATTCTTATTTCAAAGCTATAAGAAGCTTTCTGAAACTGTGAATGTATTTCTCCAAAAAGACTAGTTAGGTCTGCATTGCTGAAGTTAAAAGCCACTTATTGAGTGGCTTTTTATTTGCCCTTCAAATCTATTTGATGTTGCCGCTATAAAAGTAGGGCCTAGAGGTGGATTGCTTAATTCGTCTTCAGGTTGCCTAGCATCTGCAACGATTCTTGGAGTTTAATGGGTTCCACTGGATTCCAGCCGCGATATGGCGATACGGCGATAAATAAAAATATTACTGCCGTCACAATACATAATGAGGCTATGGATAAAGATACTTTCATTGCTTTAATGCTTCCCAGATGGACTATGCCCACTGATAACAGCAGCAAGAATGAGAAGACTGGAATCGATGGCCATTTTTTAAGGCTATCATTATCGTATGCCAGTGACTGTCTAACTTCCCGGTCATGGCGAATAGTACCAATGGCCATCAGGAGCTGGCTTTCGATGCCGCTACGTTGATTGGGCTGATAGGCAATGTCGCTGATAATTTTATTTAAAGCTAAAAATTCTGGCGTTGAAATTCCACGTTTACTGGCATCTCTGTTTTCCATGGCGGGCCATTCTTTTTCGATGACTGCGGTCAGATAGTTTTTCATTCCTGAAATTATTTTTACCTGATCCTTCGCAGGAAGGACTGTCGCCGTACTTACTATGGTCTCAACTGCATTGGATTCGGTGATGACATTTGAGATGGCTGATTGATGATGCTCAAATGAGTAGCCGGCTAGAGTGGAGATCGCCAGACCGAAAATAAAGGAGGTAATGGAAAGAAAAGAGGGCACTACTGCATCTGAATCATGGAGCCATTGCGATATGGGCGAATCATTCAATGCCCAGTAAATTGCATAAGCTACGCCAGCTGTTATGAGCGTTGTTGCAACAATTAAAATTAGTAATTCAGTAGTGAAGAGGCTCATTGAATGCGTATAAATTAGTTATTTAGAATTGAAATCGCAAATCTCATTGTTAAGCGAGTCCACCATGTCTTAGCAGGGCATCGATACTTGGCTCTCTCCCTCTAAAGGCTTTAAAAGATTCAGCCGCAGGGCGACTGCCACCAACCTCTAAAATCTCTTCACGATAACGAGCACCTGTTTTCTCGTCCAGGACACTACCTGTGAGTTTTGCTGCTTCCTCAAAAGCTGAGTAGACATCAGCAGATAATACTTCCGCCCACTTATAGCTGTAATAGCCGGCTGCATAACCACCAGCAAAGATGTGACTAAAGGTATTGATCCAACGAGAGATGGCTGGTTGTGGAATAACGTTGAATTGATCAGCAATCGCTCTGGAAAGGTCTAATACTGCGTGACCTTGAGCATTCTTCGCATCAAAGCTCGCATGTAAGCGCCAGTCGGTGAGAGACATGACGATCTGACGCAGCGTCATATAACCGTTCTGAAAATTCTTGGCAGCGAGGATCTTGTTAAATAATTCACGTGGAAGAGGCTTACCAGTTTCAGCGTGCGCAGTCATCTTTTCTAGCACTTCCCACTCCCAGCAGAAGTTTTCCATGAACTGACTTGGTAACTCTACCGCATCCCATTCAACACCATTGATTCCTGAAACCCCTAAAGCGCTAACTTGAGTTAGAAGGTGGTGCAAACCATGGCCACTCTCATGGAAGAGGGTGATGACATCATCATGAGTAATGGTAGGTTGACGCAACACACCATCGACCTTGACTGGCGGCGCAAAGTTGCAAACTAAATAAGCAACGGGTACTTGAATTTCCCCATTAGGTAGAACTCTACGGCCACGGGCATCATCCATCCAGGCCCCACCACGCTTACCAGGACGAGCATAGGGATCTAGGTAGAAGTAGGCCACGATAGTACCCTTGGCATTTTTCACGGAAAAGGATTGCACATCGGCATGCCAAGTTGGCAGATCTGCCGCTTCAATCTTGACGCCAAACAGAGTCTGAATGACTTGGAAGAGGCCATCCAACACTTTAGGCAGGGGAAAGTATTGCTTGAGCTCATTCTCCGAAAAGGAATAGCGTTCTTGCTTCAATCTTTCGGATGCAAAAGCAACATCCCATGGCTCTAAGCCATCAGCAATGGATAGCTCGGTCTTGGCAAACTCAGATAGCTCTTGCCAATCTTTTAATGCAAATGGTTTTGCTTTCAGAGCGAAGTTAGTCAGGAAGGAGTCGACTTCATCAACACTGCTTGCCATCTTTGGAGCCAAACTTAGTGCGGCATAGTTTTTGAAGCCGAGCATATGAGCTTCCTCATCGCGCAGTCTTAACTGATCGAGCATGTTCTGAGTATTGTCCCAATCCAATTTACCTTTGGCATATTGGGGTGCCAGTTCAGAAGCGCGGGTGACATAAGCTTCATACATCAAGCGACGCAGCGCACGATTCTCTGAGTACTGCATGACTGGGTAGTAAGAGGGGAAGTGCAGAGTAAAGGCCCAGCCCTGGAGACTCTTCTGCTGGGCAGTATCTGCAGCAGCTATAATAGCGTCCTCAGGCAAACCTACCAAATCAGCTTTATCAGTGATTAGATGAACAAAACCATCAGTAGCATCTAAAACATGGTCTGAAAATGCTTTACCTAAGGTTGCCTGCTCATCCTGAATTTGTGAAAAGCGGGGCTTATCTGCATCATTAAGTTCTGCTCCACCCAGACGAAAATCTCGTAAGGAGTTTTCAATGACTTTCTTTTGAGCTGCACTTAATTTTGAAAAGTCAGGCGCTTTGCTGAGCTCTTTAAACTTTTTGTAGAGCTCTAAATTTTGACCAAGGCTTGAGAAGAAAGCAGTAACCTTAGGTAGCATCTCGCCATAGGCAGCGCGCAATTCTGGGGTATCGGCAACGCTATTGAGATGAGATATCACGCCCCAAGACCTACCAAAAAATTCAGTAGCATCTTCTAAAGGTTCGGCGAGGGAATCCCAAGTAGATGGAGTGCTTTGATTGACTGCCGCATCCACAGCGTCTTGCGCTTGCTTGAGTAAATATTCAATTGCTGGCGCAATATGCTCAGGCTTGACTTCTGAGTAGGCAGCAATGCCGCGCCCAAAAGTAGTCAGTGGATTGTTTTGCAATTCTGCGGGGAGGGTGCTGCTCAGGGAGTTGGATGTGGATGTAGTCATCCCTCTAGCTTAATGGACTGGGAGCAAGTTTGCCAAAAGTCCCAGTAATTCCTTAGTGCTTAGTGGCTTTTTCAGCGGCTTCCAAGGTATTCATGAGAAGCATAGTGATGGTCATCGGGCCAACACCACCTGGAACCGGGGTAATCCAGCCGGCGATGTATTTAGCTGTATCAAAATCCACGTCTCCACAGAGCTTGCCGTCAGGCAGGCGATTAATGCCCACGTCAATGACAACGGCGCCGTTCTTTACCATATCGCCAGTAACCATTCTGGGTTTACCGGTAGCAACCACCAGAATGTCAGCATCCTTGGTGTGGTGTGCCAAGTCACGAGTCTTGCTATTGCAAATAGTGACCGTTGCACCGGCTTGCAATAGCAGCATCGCCATTGGCTTACCCACAATATTGGAGGCACCAACAATCACGGCCCGAGCACCGCGAATAGGGTAATCAATGCTTTCGAGAATCTTCATGCAACCATAAGGTGTGCAAGGTTTGAATTCTGGTTGACCAACCATCAAGGCGCCAGCATTTGCTACGTGAAAGCCATCCACATCTTTTTCTGGAGCAATCGCTTCTAAAACTCTCTCAGAGGCGATATGTTCTGGTAATGGTAATTGCACCAAGATGCCATGAATCGCCGGATCTGAATTCAGTGTGGCAATACGAGCGAGTAATTCTTCTTCGCCAAGCCCTACAGAATAGCGCTCTAAAACAGAATGAAAGCCAACATCTTCACAGGCCTTTACCTTATTGCGAACATATACCGCGCTGGCAGGGTTGTCACCAACTACGATGACTGCTAAACCGGGTCTGGTACCTTTGGCGGTGACGATTGCACCACGTGCAGCAATTTCCGTACGTAGTTTTTTAGAAAGGGCGTTTCCGTCTAATAATTGGGCTGGCATACAAAACCCTGGCATCAGTTAGGCTGAGGGTCGGATAAAGCCAAGCGGAGCAGGTCTGCTACCGTATTGACGTTGAGCTTTTCCATGATGTTGGCACGGTGCGCCTCAACAGTCTTAATAGAAATGCCGAGGTCATCAGCAATTTGTTTATTCAAACGGCCTGCAACGATGCGCTCTAGCACTTGGCGCTCACGACCAGTTAATTTGCTGAGTAAGCTCTGGGTAATCTTGCGTTGGCTGGCTTGTGAATAATCGATGCGCGCTTTAGCAAGCATACGATCCACTAAACCACAAAGATCATTTTCTTTAAAAGGCTTTTCAATAAAGTCTACTGCGCCACGTTTCATCGTGGAGACAGCCATCGATACATCGCCATGACCAGTAATGAAAGCAACTGGCATTGGTAGGTTTTCGCTTGTTAAGCGTTCTTGCAATTCAAGGCCTGACATACCGGGCATGCGCACATCCAAAATGGCGCAAGAGATAGTGGACTTATCGGTACTTTGCAAGGACTGTAAGAAACGTTCGGCGCTGGCATGGCATCGCACAACATAACCATTGCTTTCTAAGAGCCAGGTAAGCGAATCTCTTACTGCTTCGTCATCATCAACTACATAGACAACTTCAGCTTGGTTTGGTTTTGCAGTAGCGCTTAAGTTCATATCAGTTCTCGCGAGGTAAATCTTTAAATTCGAAGTTAAACAGCACCCTTGGTTCCAGGGGATTCCAACGGTAGAAGTATTGTAAAGGTGCAGCCAGCCAGCTTGGTTTGTTCTGAGTCTTGAACATTGGTAGCCCAAAGTCTGCCATGGTGAGATTCAATAATGGAGCGACAAATATTGAGCCCCATACCCATTCCGTCGGACTTCGTGCTGAAAAACGGCTCAAATATGCGCTCCAGGACGTTTTCCGAGATTCCGCCCCCAGCATCGGTAACCTGGATTCTGAGCATGGCCGGGAAGATGCTGGTGTCTAAATCTGCACTAATCCGAACTGGTGGCGCTGACCAACGGGAGGAAAGGGGGTAAGCCTCACGGACGCTATCCAAGGCGTTTTTCAGAAGATTGACCACTACCTGCAAGATTAGGACTGGATCCAGATTAACTACGGGCAGATTTTCAGCAATTTCCGAGCTAATGACTAAGCGATGGCGGTGGGCTTCAATTTCAACCAAGCCAACCGCATCATTAATAATTTCAGTAATGTTCGCTGCTTTACGTTGAGGCTCGCTGCGCTTTACAAAGCCTCGAATGCGCTGAATGATGGTGCCAGCACGATGGGCTTGTTCAGAAGCCTTTTCTAATGCCGGCAAAATCTCTTTAGTTAGAGCAGGGTCAAGATGCCCATCCAGGCGCTTAGCAACGCCCATGCAGTAGTTTGATATGGCTGAAAGAGGTTGGTTTAGTTCATGGGCCAAAGAAGATGCCATTTCACCCATTGTGGTGAGACGACTGGTGAACTGCATTCGCTCTTGTTGTTGGAGTGCCAAATCATCTGCTTCTTTACGAGCGGTAATATCCGTGGCAATCAATAACTGTGCAAGATGTCCATCTACCCAAGGGATGTAACGACGTCTAACTTCAAACCATTGATTATTGTCATCGCCTAGCTGAACTTCTTCAGACTCGGATTCTTGGTACAAGAATGATGTTGGAATGCCGGGCGGAGAATCTTCAAGATCCTCTGCAATATCTCGCAGCGTCGTGTTATTAGTATCGCTAACTGCCAATTGGAAGTGACCTTGAGAATCATCACCAAAGCGCTCTTGATAAAAGCGATTAGCAAATAGCAGGGCGTTGGTTTCTAGGGATACTACTGACACGGCAGCGTCTAGACTTTCTAGAACGGTGGTGAAACGTTCTTGAGATGCGGCTAATTCTTCACGAATCTTTTTAGGCTCAGAAATATCAATTAATGAGGTCACCCAACCAGTCTGTTTCCCTTTTTCATTAATCAGTGGGGCAATAAAGGTACGGGTCTGTATCAAGGAGCCATCTTTCTTTAAAATCACCCCTTCGATGCCGACCCTCATTACAACGCTGATGTCGGACTTCATCGCCCGATTCATTTTCTCAACAAGCTCATCTCTTCTACTATCTGGCCAGAACGGAAAGGGCGGAGTGAGACCTATTAACTCTTCCGATGTCCAGCCTGTCATTTCGCAAAATGCTCGATTCACATAAGTAATGCGCTTTTGCATATCATGGGCACGGATACCCACGGGAGTGGAGTCTTCCATTGCATTACGAAAACTAGTTTCTTTGCGCAGACTGGCTTCGGCCTCTTGGCGGACTTGCATTTGCTTTAGTACGGACCACAAACTCCAAACCACGAATGCGCTTAATCCAATCACGACACCAATTAACATCCTGAAGGTGAGGTTGGTTGGCGGAGGATAGGTATCGATGCGTAAATTAATGTTGGGGCTTAAGACCCCAATGTCTAAACTTGTCTGATTGCTAAATGCTCTTTTTGGGGTATCTCTATCGGAAGAGATGCCTAAAACTCTTTCATTGTCAGTGAGCAAGGTAAAGCGGTAATGGGATTTGAGGTCACTTGGCAGGGCATCCAGTATTCCTTGAGTCGTATAGAGTGCCGCCAAGAAACCAACCACTTCTCCACCAACAATATTGGGTACCACTTGCCATAGAACAATTTTTCTATCTGTGGCGATCGGTGCATCACCCGGTAGATTTAAGGAAACAAACTGACTGAAAGCTGCTCGACTAGTTACTCGGCTAAGCTCAATAGTTGAGGCAAGACTAGAATTAATGGGCTGATCATTTTGAGTTTTGCTAATCCAATCCGATTTGTTACTTTCAGCGGGGGCTGCCCATAGTCGCTGATTTTGATTGTTCAACCAGATGATTTTGACGATCTCATGGTTATTTAAAACGAGATCTTCTGCTTGCTCGCGCGCAATTTGTCTGAGTTTGAATTGATCCTCGCTTGCAGCCATTTCTCGATTAATCGTTGTTAATGCATCAAGGTTGCTAGCGAAACGAGATTGAATACGCTGTTTGGCAAATGACAGCTCTCTAAATAGGGCAGCCTCTTGCTGATTCTTTTCTTGTAAATGCAGCGTTCCCAAAATAATGCCCATGACTGCTGTAAACAGAACAATGGCTAAAAGTGGGGTGTAAACAATCCTAAATCCACGTATTTTGCGGAGCCACCTAATGGGGCTAAGGACTAGGCTGGAAAATGCTGTTTTTCTCATGAATACAGAGCATTTTGCCCTATTTGACTGTGCAAAAAGTCAATTTAGATCTTTTTATAGCTTCTTATTTGCACCGCAATATAATACCACATTATGAGAAATACTATCATTATGTGGAAAATTGCTTGTTTACACCCATATACCTTCCTAGAATGTTGGCTATAGAGTTGATGACAAATTAAGCACTATTTAATGGAGACAAAAATGGCAGCAGTTCCAGATCAAGTATTAGGTAAACAGAATACTCAGGATGCAGATCCTGGCGAGACTCAGGAGTGGTTACAAGCGCTCGATGGCGTGATTCGTAACGAGGGTCCTGAAAGAGCTGCCTATCTCATCGATCAACAAATTTCTCATGCTCGTGTAAACGGAGTGGTACAGCCATTCCATGCTGAGACTCCTTACATCAATACTATTCCTGTTGAAAACCAAGCACGTTTACCTGGCGATCAAAATGTGGAACATCGCATTCGTTCATACACTCGCTGGAATGCCATGGCGATGGTGCTGCGTGCGAACAAAGACACGAACGTTGGTGGACACATTTCATCATTTCAGTCAGCGGCTACTTTGTATGACGTTGGCTTCAATCATTTCTGGCACGCACCGTCCCCCGAGAATGGTGGCGACTTAATATTTGTGCAAGGCCACTCTGCTCCGGGTGTCTACGCGCGTGCTTATATGTTGGGGCGCCTTGAAGAGGGTCAGCTCAATAACTTCCGTCAAGAAGTTGGTGGCAAAGGCATCTCTAGCTACCCACACCCTTGGTTGATGCCAGACTTCTGGCAGTTCCCAACTGTATCGATGGGCTTAGGCCCCATCATGGCTATTTATCAAGCGCGTTTTATGAAGTACCTAACAGACCGCGGCTTCATTCAAGAGCAAGGCCGTAAAGTTTGGGCATTCTTGGGCGATGGCGAAACCGACGAACCAGAATCCTTAGGTGCGATTGGTATGGCCGGTCGTGAAAAACTCGATAACCTGATTTTCGTCATTAACTGTAACTTGCAGCGTCTAGACGGGCCAGTGCGTGGCAACGGTAGCATTATTCAAGAGCTTGAGAGCGAGTTCCGCGGTGCCGGCTGGAATGTGATCAAAGTAGTGTGGGGCGGTCAGTGGGATGCTCTCTTTGCGCGCGATAAAAAAGGCATCCTAATGCAGCGCTTAGGCGAGATTGTTGACGGCCAGTATCAGACTATGAAGTCTAAGAACGGTAGCTACGTTCGCGAGATCGTTTTCAATACCCCAGAATTAAAGGCTTTAGTAAGTGACTGGAGTGATGATGAAATTTGGCAACTGAATCGTGGTGGTCATGATCCACATAAAGTTTATGCAGCATTTCATGCGGCAGTTAATCACAAGAATCAACCAACAGTGATCCTAGCGCACACTATTAAAGGTTACGGCATGGGTGGCTCAGGTGAGGCGATGAATATTGCTCACCAAGCGAAGAAGATGAACGATGACGACGTGCGTCGCTTCCGTGATCGCTTTGAGATTCCCGTTAAAGATGAAGAGTTGGACGAAATGCCTTTGGTCAAGTTTGCCGAAGGTAGCCCTGAATTGGAATATATGAAGGCGCGTCGTCAAGAGTTGGGTGGTTACTTGCCGCAACGTCGTACTAAAGCGGAGAGCTTGCCAGTCCCTGCTTTAGAAGTATTTGCTCCATTGCTTGAGGCCACTACTGAAGGCCGTGAGATTTCTACTACCATGGCATTTGTACGCATACTCAATACAGTAGTGCGCGATAAGGTGTTGGGTAAGCGGGTAGTACCGATTGTTCCAGACGAGTCCCGTACCTTTGGTATGGAAGGTATGTTCCGTCAATTGGGAATCTGGAATCAATTGGGTCAGCTATACACGCCAGAAGATCATGATCAATTGATGTTCTACAAAGAGGACAAGACAGGTCAAATTCTGCAAGAAGGTATTAACGAGGCTGGTGGTATGTGCGACTGGATCGCCGCCGCAACTTCTTACTCTACCCATGGCGTACCCATGTTGCCTTTCTATATTTTCTACTCCATGTTTGGTTTCCAGCGTATCGGTGACTTAGCTTGGGCCGCAGGGGATATGCGTAGCCGTGGTTTCTTGCTAGGTGGCACAGCTGGTAGAACTACCTTGAACGGCGAAGGCTTACAGCACGAAGATGGTCATAGTCATCTGTGGAGTGGTGCGGTTCCGAACTGCATCAGCTATGACCCAACCTTCTCATTTGAATTGGCTGTAGTGATTCAGGATGGTATGCGTCGCATGTTGGAAGTTCAGGAAGATGTTTACTACTACGTTACTTTGATGAATGAAAACTATTCACACCCAGCAATGCCTAAGGGTGCGGAGAAAGACATCATCAAGGGCATGTATAAGCTCAAGTCCGTTGGTGACGACAAAGCAAAGCTACGTGTACAGCTCTTAGGTTCAGGAACGATCTTCCGTGAAGTGATTGAAGCTGCAGAGATTTTGCATAAAGACTGGGGTATTGCTTCAGACTTGTGGGGTTGCCCAAGCTTTACTGAGCTAGGCCGTGATTGGACTGCGGTTCACCGTAGCAATTTATTGAACCCAAGTGCTGCGCCAGCCTTATCTCATGTAGAGAAGTGCCTGAAAGATACTGCAGGCCCAATCGTTGCAGCAACCGACTATGTTCGTCTATTTGCTGAGCAGATTCGTCCAGCAATTCAGCACATGGGTCGCCGTTATGAAGTATTGGGTACTGATGGCTTTGGACGTTCTGATACTCGTGAAAAACTCCGTGACTTCTTTGAAGTGGATCGTCGCTGGGTCATCCTCACTGCCTTGAGATCTTTGGTTGACTCTGGTCAGCTTGATCGCTCTAAGTTAGCTGAGGCGATTAAGAAGTACAACATCGATACTACTAAACCAAACCCAATGACGGTTTGATAAGAGATAAATACTATGAGTCAAATAATTGAAATCAAAGTCCCGGATATCGGCGACTATAAAGATGTACCAGTGATCGAAGTATTGGTTAAAGCCGGTGACAAGATCGAAAAAGAACAATCGATCGTTGTACTGGAGTCTGATAAGGCGACGATGGATGTTCCTTCATCACATGCTGGCATTGTCAAAGAAGTCAAAGTCAAGGTGGGCGACAACCTATCCGAGGGATCTCTTGTCATTACCCTGGAAGAGGGCACGGCATCAGCCCCGTCTCCAGCAGCGGCCTCTGTATCCAGCGCATCTGCAGCAGCACCTGTAGCAGCCAGTAACAGCGGTGCACCCATCGAAATCAAAGTCCCGGATATCGGTGACTATAAAGATGTACCAGTGATCGAGGTCTTGGTGAAAGCTGGCGATAAGATCGAGAAAGAACAATCGATCGTTGTACTCGAGTCTGATAAAGCGACAATGGATGTTCCTTCTTCACACTCAGGCATCGTCAAAGAAGTTAAGGTAAAGGTAGGCGATAACTTATCGGAAGGATCGGTAGTTGTCATCTTGGAAGGTGGAGCATCTGGCGTATCGACTCCAGTGTCTACTCCTGCAGCTGCACCTGCCGCGCCAGCAATTAAAGCTGTAGAGCCTCCGATTGCACGTGCACCAGCGCCTCCACCTATCAGTAATACTCCTCCGCCAGTCGACGCCGCAGTAAGTCATGCAAGTCCATCCGTACGTAAGTTTGCGCGTGAGCTTGGCGTCACTATTACTCAAGTTAAGGGATCTGGGCCCAAAGGCCGTATTACTCAAGAAGACGTCCAAGCATTTGTGAAGGCGGCTATGAGTGGCGGTGCAGGTAGTGCTGTAGCCGCTTCAAGTGGCGGTAGCTTAGGCGGCTTGAATCTGATTCCTTGGCCGAAGGTTGATTTCACCAAGTTTGGTGAGATCGAGCGTCAACCACTCAATCGCATTAAGAAACTCACTGCAGCCAATTTAGGCCGCAACTGGGTGATGATCCCAGCCGTGACTTATCACGAAGATGCTGACATTACTGATTTAGAGGCATTCCGCGTTCTTACTAATAAAGAGAATGAGAAGAAGGGTGTCAAGATTACGATGCTGGCTTTCTTAATGAAAGCTGCAGTCGCTGCATTGAAAAAATATCCAGAGTTCAATAGCTCCTTGGATGGTGATGATCTGATTTTGAAGAAATACTTCAATATTGGATTTGCCGCAGATACTCCAACTGGACTGGTTGTACCGGTCATTAAAGATGCCGATAAGAAAGGAATCTTTGAGTTGGCGAAAGAAACTTCTGACTTGGCGGCTCTTGCTCGTGATGGCAAATTAAAGCCAGACCAAATGCAGGGCGCTAGCTTCACGATCTCATCATTGGGTGGTATCGGTGGTACGTATTTCTCTCCCATCGTGAATGCTCCTGAAGTAGCCATTATGGGCGTGAGCAAAGCGGCTATGAAGCCAGTGTGGGATGGTAAGCAGTTTGTGCCACGCCTCATTTGCCCACTGTCTCTCTCTGCAGATCACCGCGTGATTGATGGTGCTTTAGCTACCCGCTTCAATGTGTACATTGCTCAGCTCTTGGCCGACTTCCGTCGCGCCAGTCTGTAAGGGGAATTTATGGCTAAGCAAATGATCCTTGTGCCGGATATTGGCGATTACTCAGATGTACCCGTCATTGAAGTGCTAATTAAAGTTGGTGATGTTATCGAAAAAGAGCAGGCGCTACTAGTTCTCGAATCCGATAAAGCAACCATGGAAGTTCCAGCCGATGCTGCAGGTACTGTTACTAGTATTGCAGTCAAGCTTGGAGATAAAGTGAGTAAAGGTTCTGTGATTGCGGAGATTGGGGCTAGCGGTGCAGCGCCTGCGCCTCAACCGGCTCCAGCAGCAATATCTACTACATCAACTGCGCCAGCGGCGCCAGCTACACCAACAATGACAGCTGCCCCTGCTCCAGTAGCAGGGCAGTACAGCGGTAAGGTTGATCATGAGTGTGAAGTGTTGGTACTTGGTGCTGGCCCTGGTGGTTACAGCGCGGCGTTTCGTAGCGCTGACTTGGGCATGAATACTGTTTTAGTAGAGCGCTATCCCACTTTGGGTGGGGTTTGCTTGAACGTTGGATGTATTCCATCCAAAGCATTGCTGCACACCACCTCAGTCATGGATGAAGTCAAAACGATGGCTAAGCACGGCATTACTTTTGGCGCGCCGAAGATTGAGATCGATCAACTCCGTGGTTACAAAGAGTCCGTCATTGCTAAATTGACTGGCGGTCTTGCTGGTATGGCAAAGGCTCGTAAGGTAAAGGTGGTGCGTGGTCTAGGCAAGTTCTTGGATGCAAACCATGTTGAAGTTGAGTTAACGGATGGTACTGGTCAGGATCTCACTGGTCAAAAAGAAGTGGTGCGCTTTCAGAAGGCCATCATCGCTGCGGGCAGTCAGCCAGTGAAACTACCATTCTTACCAGAAGATCCACGCATTGTGGATAGTACTGGCGCATTGTTACTGAAGAATATTCCCAAGCGCATGCTCGTCATTGGCGGCGGCATTATTGGTCTAGAGATGGCTACGGTTTACAGCACGCTAGGCTCACGCATTGATATTGCCGAGATGATGGATGGCTTGATGGCGGGCGCCGATCGTGATTTAGAAAAGGTCTGGGAGAAGTTCAATGCCGGACGTTTTGAAAAAATCATGCTTAAGACTCGTGCTGCTAAAGCAGAAGTTAAGCCTGATGGAATTCAAGTTTCTTTCGAGGGCGAGAATGCGCCGGCTGAACCGCAAACGTATGACTTGGTATTAGTCGCAGTAGGCCGTACTCCGAATGGCAAAAAGATTGATGCTGGCAAAGCGGGTGTGCAAGTGGATGAGCGCGGCTTTATTCCAGTTGACAAACAGATGCGGACTAATGTCTCTCATATTTTTGCAATTGGTGACTTAGTTGGTCAACCGATGTTGGCACATAAGGCGGTGCATGAAGGTCACGTTGCTGCGGAAGCTGCTGCTGGCGAAAAATCTTACTTTGATGCGAAGCAAATTCCATCGGTTGCCTACACCGATCCTGAAGTGGCTTGGGCTGGTTTGACAGAAGAGCAGTGCAAGGCCCAAGGTATTGCTTATGAGAAGGGTTTATTTCCATGGGCAGCTAGTGGACGCGCGATTGCTAATGGACGTGATGAAGGTTTCACAAAACTCATTTTTGATGCTACTACCCATCGGATTATTGGTGGCGGTATTGTTGGCACGCACGCTGGTGATTTAATCGGTGAAGTGTGTTTGGCTATTGAGATGGGTGCTGATGCGGTGGATATCGGTAAAACGATTCATCCACACCCAACCTTAGGTGAGTCAGTCGGTCTTGCGGCTGAAGCAGCCCACGGCCATTGCACTGATTTGCCGCCAGTGAAAAAGAAATCTTAAGTAGCGCTTAAGGTGCAAAAGGAAAAGCCCTGAGCGATCGGGGCTTTTGCACTTCAGCATCTATGAAATCAGTTTGGCATTGAGCTCACGAATACGTTCATCCACATAGTAGCCCCCGCATTCGGTATATCGGAGGTATTTAGCTCCACAATGCTTGCATTCAAATACATCAGATTTATTGTATGGATGGAGGGTGGGAGAAATAGGGGCATCCTTAGACCAGATGGTCACTCCCTTAGGGAGACCTTCCTCCCAGCATTCCGGAGCATCTTCGACTCTCAGAGTTCCAACGCACTCCAGGGAATTTGTCAGGAAACCGCCAGGGACGCTTTCCCAGCCTTCGCAGCTCAGCGACAGACAGTCAGGGCATTTATCTTTGGGGTCAAAAGACTTGGCGAGGGACAGCAACTCGTTTCTATTGAGGCTTTTAGTCATTTAAAGAAATTAGTATAAAAGTGCGCTGAGTAAGGTGCGTTTTGGATAAAGAATAAATCAAGCTGTCTAAGCTATAAGAAAAAGCCCCGAGCAATCGGGGCTTTTGTATTCAAGGTGCTTGCTAAGAATTATTTCTTCTTCGTCGCCTTGCTAGCTTTCTCTGCAGTCTTCAATGCTGTTTCAGTTGCGCTACTAAGGTTAGTTTGCGCGACTTCAACTGCATGCTTAACTGCTTTTTGACTAGTTTCAAATACATTGTTTGCAGAAGCAATTGCTTGCTTCATTGCTTGCATAGCTCCATCTGATCCGGCCGGTGCATTTTTTGTCCACTCTTCTACCAAAGAGTTAATTTTCATTTGGCCAGCTTGGAATTCTTTTTCAGCGGATTGTGTAAAGCTGTTTTGTGTCTCATGAGCCAACTCGTATAAATGACGGCTGTAGGCCATAATTTTTTCTGCCATTGGTTGCACTGTTTCAGCTTGATGGGCTAGCAACTGTTGAATGTCTTTTACTTCCAGTGCTTTCTTGGCGCTATTCATGCTATCGCTCAAGCTTTGTTTGGCAATATGCATATTGAGCTCAACCAACTTTTCAATGCTTTGCAATGCTTGATTGGTTAAGCCACTCAAAGTCTCTAAGTTTGCTTTTTGTGCGGCTGCAATTTGTTCTGGAGTTAAGTTCATCTGCATCTCTTTCCGTTTAACTGTTTTGAATATTTTGATCTTCGGCTTTTACCTAATGTACTCTCTTTGCACCATTGTATGGCATAGATGTTGCGTTGCAGCATAAATGGCTTGCCATGTAGATCAAGAGTTCAAATGAGAAAAGAGCCTAAAATTAAGAGCTCAGTAAGAAATCTCAATATTTTCAGTAAGTTACCCATGAAGCTTTCGCTTGATAACGCCATTGCACCGATATTCGTCCTCATTTGGAGTACTGGCTTTGTAATTGCGCGATTAGCAATGCCATACGTAGAGCCAGCCACCTTTCTATTTTGGCGTTTTGCAGGGGTTCTGGCAGCCATGGCAGCGCTCAGCCTCGTATGGAGAATCACCTGGCCCAGTTGGTCGCAAATCAAGCACATCGCCATTGCTGGGATCTTGCTGCAGTTTGGTTATTTGCTGGGCGTATGGTTTGCCGTACGTCTAGGGATGACGGCAGGGTTGGTGGCCATTATTGTTGGCCTGCAACCTATCATTACGGCCTGGTTTGCTGCTTGGATTTCTGAGAAGGTGAGCTCGCGTCAATGGATAGGCCTAGGATTCGGATTTGCGGGTGTTGCGTTGGTGGTTGCTGAGAAGATTGGCTTTAACCACATTCCATTTGTTAGTTACGTTTTGGCGTTTATTGCACTGCTCTCAATTACGTTTGGTACTTTGTATCAAAAGAAATTCTGCCCCGTATTTGATCTACGTGCTGGATCCTCTATTCAGTTTGGGGTATCGGCAGTTCTGTGTTTCTTTTGTATGTATTTCTTTGAGTCTGGCGTGATGGTTTGGAACCCATCTGTTATTGGCGCCTTGCTATGGGCCATCTTCCCCCTGTCAATTGGATCGATTAGTTTGCTATTTATGATGATTCGCAAGGGGGCAGCCACTAAGGTGACTAGCTTGCTCTATTTAACACCTCCGACAACCGCTGCAATGGCTTGGCTCTTATTTGATGAGCCGTTTACATTGCTGATGGCAGTAGGTTTGTGTTTGACGATGACTGGGGTTGTGCTGGTGAATGCCCGTCAGACCAATACAGTAGCGACGATTGCCGAGTAGGGCAGTCATTTGGTGGGATAAATTACCTGGATTGGGGCGAATAAAACCGCTTTGTCTTCGGAAATTAATTATCATTCCGTATGTTGAAAGTTTTGGAAGGTATTTTGGGATGCGTTTGAATCGATTTTGGCCCCTAGTCATTGCATTGCTCTTTTCGCTGGGAGTGCTGGGTAACGCCCCTGTACAGGCTTCAACAAAAGACAAGCAGAAGCAAGCAAAGTCAACAAAAGTAGTGGCCAAGTCACCCAAAAGCGCCAAAACCGTCCGTGTCACTGTTACTAGATCATCTGCACCCGTAGTTGCAGGACCTCCATCATTGGCTACTGCATTAGGTTTACGTGGTCAGCGCGATGAGCTCAATCTTAAATCCACTGTAGTGATGGTGGTCAATCAAGACACGAAGGAAGTTTATTACGAGAAGAATCCATCCGTCAGTTTGCCCATTGCCTCCATCACCAAGCTTATGACAGCCATGGTGACACTCGATGCAAAATTGCCGATGGATGAGGTCGTCGTGATTAATGCTGAAGACGCTCATATCTATAGACACTCTCGTTTGGCTGAAGGCACTGCACTGACTCGAGAAGATGCGTTGCATTTGGCTTTGATGTCCTCTGAGAATCGCGCTGCATATACCTTGGCCAGAAATTATCCTGGTGGCCTACCAGCATTTGTGTCTGCTATGAACCATAAGGCAAAAGAACTCGGCATGGAGCACTCTCACTTT
Source organism: Polynucleobacter sp. MWH-S4W17 (assembly GCF_018687535.1). Taxonomy (NCBI): domain Bacteria; kingdom Pseudomonadati; phylum Pseudomonadota; class Betaproteobacteria; order Burkholderiales; family Burkholderiaceae; genus Polynucleobacter; species Polynucleobacter sp. MWH-S4W17. The sequence goes on from NZ_CP061295.1 coordinate 779,764, forward strand.
GAGGATCCTACTGGACTGACTAGTGAGAATGTTGCTTCAGCAGAAGATCTCACACGCATGCTAAATGCTGCCTATCAGTACAAAACCATTCGTGAGTTCTCAACCTGGCCAGATTTAACTATGGTCATCGCCAATCGCCCGCAAAAGTTTTTGAACACAAATCGTTTGGTGCGCTCCGGGGATATGGATATCGGATTACAGAAGACGGGCTTCATTAATGCTGCAGGTCGATGTTTAGTCATGCAGGCAAGAGTAAACAACACGCCACTGCTATTGGTCTTTTTGGATTCAGTGGGAACGCAATCGCGCTTTGCCGATGCAGTACGTGTACGCGATTGGTATGAGCGCATGCCATCTGGCGCGCAACCCATTCGTCGCTTGATGTAACTGCTTAATTAAGCTGCTGAGCCTGGCTCGGCAGACTTGGGTTTAAAACCCATGCCTTTGGATATCTGCAAGGCTGTTTCTTGAAGGGCGCGGAGCCAATCGGCCTGAATGCGATCCGTTGGAGCGCTCAAAGAGAGACCAGCAACCAATTTCCCAGTGTCATCCAGAATGGCTGCAGCTAAACAGCTCACGCCCAACTCAAGCTCTTCGTCATCGCGAGCGCTACCGACTTTACGAACGTGATTAAGTTCGGTTTCGAGTTTGCCTAATTCGGTAATGCTGTTACGAGTGTGTCCAGACAAACCTGTGCGAGTGACATAGGCACGTACTTGTCCAGGGTCGTCGCTCGCGAGGAAGAGTTTGCCAACCGAGGTGAGATGTAAAGGTGCGCGACCACCAATGGCGCGTACTACCTGCATGCCTGAGCGTTCGCTATATGCGCGATCAACATAGACGATTTCATCGCCTTGACGCACGGATAAGTTAACGGTTTCACCAGTGAGCTTGTGGAGAGTACGCATTGGTAGTTGCGCAGCTTCACGCACAGATAAGCGTGCTTTCACTAAATTACCCAGCTCTAAAAGTTTTAAGCCAAGGCGATAGGTGCCACCATCGCCACGCTCAACCAATCGGCAAGCAACGAGGTCATTCAAAATTCGGTGGGCAGTAGAAGGGTGCAGACCAGTTGTCTCTGCGAGATTCTTCAGGCTGCTGGATTCTTCTTGCTCAGCAAGGGCGTCTAGCAAATTCATCATGCGCTCCACTACTTGGATGGCTGTCTTGCCAACCTCGCCGGCAGATTTAGGAGTTTTGATGGTCTTGCTGGTGTTCATGACTTCATTGTAGCGATTTCAGACAAAATTGCATATTATGAAATGCTATTTTATAAAGCCAGCCCTGAAAAATACCCCTTTAAAGCACGAAAAAGAGGCTTTAAGGTTATCTTAAGGCGGTAGCACACTCTTTTACTAAGTCTGGGCCCCGATAAATCAAGCCGCTATAGAGTTGCACTAAGCTGGCGCCTGCCATGATCTTTTCACGGGCATCTGCGCCACTCATGATGCCGCCTACGCCGATGATAGGTAGTTGATTGCCCAATCTCGCCTTTAAAGCTTTGATGACAATATTAGAAGCATTACGCACGGGCGCACCAGATAAGCCGCCAGCCTCTTCACCAAACTCCATTCCCTTGACCGTATCGCGAGAGATGGTTGTATTGGTAGCAATGACAGCATCAATACCAAACTCAAGCAGGAGATCAGCGATGAGATTAATGTCACCATGATCTAGATCGGGTGCAATTTTCAAGAAGAGTGGTTTGCGTACGCCATAACGATCGCTTAAGCGCTTTCTGGCTTCATCAAGGCTTCCCAATAATTCGCGGAGCATTTCTTCGCCTTGTAAGGCGCGCAGATTTTTGGTGTTCGGTGAAGAAATGTTGACGGTGATATAGGTAGAGATTTCATAAACGGCCTCCATTGCCAGGATGTAATCTCGAGAAGCCTCTTCAATCAGAGTGCTGGCATTCTTGCCAATATTTAAACCAAGTACACCACCACTTTGCCAAAACTGAGAGCGACGTACTCGCGCTACACAGGCATCAACACCATCATTATTAAAGCCCATGCGATTAATAATGCCCTGAGCTTCGGGCAAACGAAACATGCGTGGCTTAGGATTGCCCGGCTGTGGCCGTGGCGTGACTGTGCCGATTTCTAAAAATCCAAATCCTAATGCAGCAAGTGTATCGATATGTTTGCCATCTTTATCTAAGCCTGCAGCTAATCCAACTGGATTGGGAAAATCAATGCCACAGAGTGTTTGTGGATCATTAATGGGCTTGCTAACCAAAAGCTCCAATAAACCCCAGCGCTGCGCACGGTCCATATTACTTAAGGTGAGGTTGTGCGCCTTTTCTGGGTCTATGCAAAACAGCCAAGGGCGGAGGAGGGAGTAACGATCGATCATGGGTAGATATTATGACTCAGGGAGCTCTTGCCAATGCTCGTCAATCAAGCCTTCCATGGGTTGATATTTCACCTTATACGACATCTTGTCGCTTTCCTTGATGTAGTAACCAAGGTAAAGGTAAGGCAAACCCAATATGCGAGCTTGTTCAATTTGCCACAGAATGCTGTAGCTACCATAACTAGCCGCAGAGCTTGTGGTGTCGTAAAAGGTATAAACAGAGGAGATTCCCTTTTCCAGAATATCGATCATGCTCACCATGCGTAATCGACCGGGGTGCGGGTCATGCGGACCATCCCGAAACTCCACAATGCGTGAGTTCACTCGGCTTTGTAATAAAAACTGCATGTATTGATCTTGATCATCGCTATCCATATCACCACCCGCGTGCCGCTCAGTTTGATAACGTTGATAGAGTTGGTAATGTTCCTCTTGGTAACCTAGATTGAGGACGGAGGCCTGAAGATTGGAGTGTTTTTTCTGGGCGCGGCGCTGGCTGCGAGAAGGTGTAAATTGTTTTACCAAAATACGCGTAGAAATACAGGCTTTGCATTCGTCGCAATAGGGTCGATAGGTATACAAACCACTACGTCGAAAGCCTGCGTTGAGTAAATCGTTATACACATCCGCATGAATCAGATGAGATGGCGTAGCCACTTGTGAACGAGCTGTTTTATTGGGAAGGTAGCTACAAGCATAGGGAGCAGTTGCATAGAACTGCAGGGTGGTTAGGGGAAGTTCTTTAAGCCGAGTCATAACCAGTGATGCAAAATTGCTTTGTCAAAAGTCCAGGATTTCTCAATCTTAGTTTGATTTAAGGATATTTGCAGTTGCTCTAAAAAGACCTGCCTGGGTATTGGGGTAGCACCTAAGGACAAAAGGTGAGCTGTTTCTTGCTGGCAATCGATCATCTGGACTTCATTCATCAGACACCATCCACTCAGGGCTGCTAAGGCGATTTTTGATGCATTGGTCTTACGGCTAAACATGGATTCACCAAATACCATTCCTCCAAATGCAACGCAATAGAGTCCGCCAGTAAGCTGGCCATCTTCGATTACGGCAATACTGTGGGCGTTGCCTGCTTCATGAAGCGCGGTGTAGGCATCAATGATTTCATGGGTAATCCAAGTACCATCCTGATCTTTGCGAGTGCTCGTGGCACAGGAGCGTATGACTGCGCCAAAATCGGCATCTACCAATATCTGTGATTGTGCGCTTTGACAAAAGAGTCGAATATTCTTTTGCAAAGATTCACTGCATTTAAAGGCGCTGGGCTTTAACACCATCCTAGGATCAGGCGACCACCAGAGAATAGGTTGGTTATCCGAGTACCAGGGAAAAATACCTTGTTGGTAGGCGCGAGCTAGTTGACCGGGATATATGTGCTCACTGACCGCAATAAGCCCAGGAACACTGGGATCAGGATCCGCCTCAAGCAACGGACTTGGAAAAGGGTCGTTGGGCCCTAGCCAGGCAATCTGACCCATATTAACTCTTTAGATCCTCTCAGAAGGTAAGACGTCACGACTGCGCACATGAAATTCCTTACCAGCCTCTAAGTTGCCAGCAGCGCGGTCTGCAAAAAACCATTCAAGGGTTTGCTTGACAGTCGGAAAGGCCAATTCTTCCCATGGAATCTCATGCTCATGAAAAAGGGCTACTTCAAGACTTTCTTCGCCGGCAGAAAATTCTGAATTAGTCATCGTGGCCAAATAGAACAGGTGTACCTGTTCTGCGTGGGGCACATTCAGTAAAGAATAGAGTGGCCCAATTTCTACTGCAGCGCCAGCTTCTTCAAGAGTCTCGCGCGTAGCTCCGTGGCTTGTGCTTTCACCTAACTCCATAAAGCCCGCAGGTAATGTCCAAAAGCCATGACGAGGTTCAATAGCACGACGACATAAGAGAACTTGCTTGCCGTATACCGGAATACTTCCAACTACGTTGCGAGGATTTTGATAATGAATGCTGCCACACGCTTCACAGACATGACGCTCTCGAGAGTCATCCGCTGGAATCTTAATGGTTAATACAGATGCGCAGTTAGAGCAATACTTCATACTGACTTTCTAAAAATGGGCTTTGATGGCGCCGCGTAATGCATTGCTAAGCATAATCTCATCTGCCATTGAAACATCATTAATAGTCAGGTTGGCTTCGCGGGCATTCATGGATGGATCGGCAAGCAGGGCGGCGCGCATTACCCCGGGTAAAAGGCCAGCGGACACTGGCGGTGTAAGCCATTCAGAGCTACCTTGAGGTTTAACAAAAATGCTAGTTCTCCCGCCCTCAGTGATAAAGCCTTGTTCATTGATAAATAAGGCATCAAATCCACCTAACTTCACGGCTTCTTGCCAAGCTTGGTCATAAAGGGATCGATTGGTAACTTTGTGACGCAGTAAGGGATCCTCAGAGAACATCGTCACATCACCTTGAAGAATATCTTTAGCCCAAAATATTTTGACTGGGTCATTGATTAAATCCATCGCATCAGTTGCAACCAATAACTCACCAGTAGTTGAGAGATCAAGCCTTAATCGGTATAGCAATTTTTTATCAAGCGATGCACAAGCGCCCGAAATCAAATTCCTGGCAGTCTCAAGTTGAAAAGGCATTCTTAAGGCTATTGCGGATAGAGTTAGGCGATTTAAATGGGCATGCAATCTCTGGGGCTCGCCATTCCGAACCGCAATGGTTTCAAATAAGTCTGTAGCGCTTGGAAGACCCATCAGAAAGGCAGATTTAATGCGGCACTCTTGCCATTCTTGGCCTGCATCTGAGTCATTGGTAATTCCAGCGCCAACGCCCAGGGTGAAGGTTGATGCATGAGAGTCGGGATCTTGACTGATTTCTACAGTACGGATTGGAACACTAAAGGCAAAATTACCATTGGGGTCAAGCCAGCCTAAAGCACCACAATAATAGCCGCGATCTTCGGGTTCTAATTCTTGAATAATTTCCATACTGCGTTTTTTTGGGGCCCCTGTAACGGAGCCACATGGAAATACTGCTTTAAAAATATCGAATAGAGCAATATCAGGTTTGATCTGACCCTGCACTGTGGAAGTCATTTGTAACACGTCACCATGTCGTGCCACTTCGAATAGATTGGGGACAATTACAGTGCCTGGAAGAGAGATGCGACTGAGATCATTGCGAAGCAAGTCAACAATCATGACATTCTCAGCTTGATTCTTTGGGTCATCCGATAAGGCGCTCGCAACAGCAGATAGGGCGCTTGCAGTACCTTTCATTGGCATAGCTTTTATCGTGTCGCCATCTCGCGCAATAAATAGTTCAGGCGATTGCGACAGTAAAAAGTTGCCATCATGTTCAATAAAAGCACCAAAGCGCCCGGGCTGGCGATCCCTTAAGCGGTTATATAAGGCGAGTGGAGCGCCATAAGTCTTGCCTGTGATTCGATAGGTGTGGTTAATCTGGTAGCTATCACCACTACGAATATATTCCTGTATTGCTGCAATATCGGCAGTAAATTTCTCCTCGCTCAAGGATTGCTGAACATCCATTACTCCAGCGCTTGCTTGAGTTAGATCTAGCGAAGCCATCCGCTCAGCAATGAAGCTATCGACATCCTGCTTAGACAGTTTTTTGAATTCTCCGAAAGACCAGGCTTCAATGAGGGGGTGGTGATGATCTGAGTGATTGATTCGCTCAGGTAGATGATGAATTTGCCTACCTAACTCGTAAGCAAAGGCAGCAACAATAAATTCGCCCTTAGAAAGCGCGGCAGATATTTCAGTAAAACACTGCTGTGTAGTGGCTAAATCTACCGCATGATCTCCGCTTGGAAGAGCACGCCAGTAGTGCAATGCATTTTCATATTGGCGACTTGTGGGTAAGGTCACGGTGCTTTGCGCATCATCGAGCAAAATCATCGCGGCTTACCTAGCAATTTCTACTTACTTCAGAATCGTGGCAGATTCGATGATGACAGTCTTAGTAGGAACGTCAGACATTCTGCCCATACGTGGGGCTGGAGCAACCATGGTTGGCACTTTGCGAATCGCATCTATGGTTTGAGTGCCAGAGATTACTTTGCCAAACACGGTATAGCCATTGCCCATCGCATTAGGGTAGTCGAGCGCCGCATTGTCTTTCACATTAATAAAGAACTGCGAAGTTGCAGAATCAGGGTCTGAAGTGCGAGCCATCGCAATCGTGTAAACATTATTCTTCAAGCCATTTTGCGCTTCAGAAACTACTGGGGAATCAGTTGGCTTTTGAGCCAAGTCCGGCGTAAAGCCGCCACCTTGAATCATGAAGCCATCAATCACACGATGAAAGATGGTGCCGTTATAGAAACCGCTCTTGACGTAATTCAAAAAGTTAGCAGTGCTCTTGGGTGCTTTCACATCATCTAATTCAACGACGAAGTTACCCATCGTAGTTTTGAATTCAACCTTAGGACCCGCAAATGCTGCTTGACTGGTAAAACAAGAAATAGCAACAACAAGGGCGGCAAATAGCTTACGCATAAGAACTCCTTAAATAAGATAAAAATAGCTTGTATTTGATTGTATTGCCCAAGACCGCTGGATGGTTAAATGATCTCCTAGCCTAGACCGTTAGGAACATTTCCGGCATAAGCATAGGAAGCCTCATCAAACATGCCAGGTCTTGCAAGGTAATCCAGTGTCCAGTCAATAGTGTCAACACCCCAAAAGCAATGTTGATTCACTATCAGGGCGGGGACTCCAAAGGCGCCATCGACTTTTGCTTGATTGGTATTGGCAATCAGTCTCGCCTTCACTTCTGGGTTTTCAGGTTTAAGTGTGTCAGCGGGAAGTCCTAAGTAGCTACAAAATTCTGGCCAAGATAGGTTGGGATCTTTACCTTCCACCCAAACATAATCAAAAGCACGCTCAACCATCACCCAATCGGCATTTTTTTCCACCAAAAGACGTTGGGCGGCAACTGTCATAAAGGGGTGATGCTCTGGAAAGCGAAACGGAATGCCTAACTTCTCCGCCTGCCACACGCAAAATTGATAGGTGTGCGGGCGTTTAGCAGCAACCTCTCCTGGACCTTTGTTCTCAGCTGCCCGCAGGAGGCCGCCGAGCAAAATTGGAACAGGTTTGATAGCCAGTTTGGCTTCAAGGCGTTGCCTTTGTTTAACGTAAAGATAAGCAAACGGCGAAACAATATCGTAATAAAAAGTAGCCACAATCTTTGTACTCATATCACCCTATTTCTTCTTGTGCTCTTCATCAAGCTTATTTAAGAACGCTAGCTTATCTTTGATCTGGGACTCTAGGCCACGCTCCACTGGTTCGTACCAATGCGGCTCCTTCATGCCTTCCGGTAGATAAGTTTCACCAGCGGCATAGCCATGCGGCTCATCATGGGCATAGCGATATTCTTTTCCATGCCCAAGCTCTTTCATCAATTTGGTAGGTGCATTGCGCAGATGATTCGGAACGGGTTTGGATTGATCGTTTGCTACATAAGCGCGAGCAGCATTAAAAGCGTTGTAGCTTGCATTGCTCTTTGAGGCTACAGCCAGATAAACCACGGCTTGCCCAAGAGCCAACTCACCCTCAGGGGATCCTAGTCTTTCATAGGTCTGGGCCGCATCGTTAGCTAATTGCATTGCTCTTGGATCTGCCAGACCAATATCTTCCCAAGCCATCCTAATAATACGTCTGGCTAAGTAACGGGGATCGGCGCCGCCATCTAGCATGCGGCAAAACCAATATAAGGCCGCATCAGGGTTGGATCCGCGAACGGATTTGTGTAGAGCAGAGATTTGGTCGTAAAAGTGATCACCACCTTTATCAAAACGCCGCGCTTGAGCACTCAGTGCGTTCTCTATAAATTTCTGATCAACGATTTTTACTTCCGCATTTGGTGTGAGGACCGCATTGCGTACTTGTTCAGCTAAATTGAGAAGGCGTCGCGCATCACCATCAGCATTGGAGATGAGGGTATCGATTGCTGTTGATTCAAATTGCACATCGGGCATCGCGTGCTGATGAGCTCGATCAAAGAGTAATTTCAACTCCTCGGGAGTGAGTGATTTCAAGACATAGACCTGAGCACGCGACAGGAGTGCGGAGTTCACCTCAAAGGATGGGTTCTCGGTAGTGGCGCCAATAAAGGTGAACAAACCTGACTCCACATGGGGTAGCAGGGCATCTTGCTGGCTTTTGTTAAAGCGATGAATCTCGTCAACAAATAAAATGGTTTGCTTGCCGTACTGAGCCATATTTTGTTGGGCTTGCTCAATGGCTTCACGGATTTCTTTAACGCCAGCTAAGACTGCTGAGATTGCAATGAATTCGCGATCAAATGCCTTAGCGGAGAGACGTGCCAGCGTAGTCTTACCAACGCCTGGAGGTCCCCACAAAATCATCGAGTGAGGTTTGCCGGAGGCAAATGCTAGATTGAGTGGTTTACCACTTGCTAATAAATGGCCTTGTCCAATGACTTCTTCAATCGTTTTTGGACGCAGTGCTTCTGCTAGAGGTGGAGGCGGTGCGCTATCAAAAAGACTGCTCATTGATCATGCTTGAATAAAGAGAATAACTAAGGATGCCCAGGTTAGACAGGCTGCTGCAACATAGGTCAAGCGATTGCGCATTGTTATAAATGCAGAGCGGGTAGCTTCATCGGCAAAATAATATTGATAGGTATTTTGATCAATATTGCGCTGAATGATCAGAGTAGAAGCCAAAATAAGTAGGCCTACTGGAATATAAATATGAAGCGCTAACCAAGCAACCAAAGCGGGGATAACGCCCCAGATCCATGCATTTCGGTCTTCCCAGCGGTCACCGGCAGGTGCTTTTCCCAGAAGATGTAAATTGGCACCCCAATGCAAAGCTCCCATAAACGAAGTAATCACAGCCCCATAACCCGCTAAAGACTCGGCGCTTAAATAATTCACGGGTGTTGGCGCTAATTGCACCATGAGAGCTAGCCCAATAAATGGAATAAGACCGGCATAGCCAAGTTTTCGAACTAAGGGTGGGATGGGGTTCACGATGGAGGTATCTAGGTTAAGGAGTTGTAAGTGAAATTATTTATCGTAGGTGTATACACCGCGACCTGTTTTGCGACCGAGGTATCCAGCAGCAACCATTTCACGAAGCAGTGGGCAAGGGCGGTATTTAGAGTCGCTGAAGTTTTCAAAATAGACTTCCATCACTGCCAAGCAAGTATCAAGACCAATGAGGTCTGCTAAGGCTAGCGGTCCAATCGGTTGATTGCAACCCAACTTCATTCCTGCATCAATATCTTCTGGGCTAGCAAGACCTTCCGATAAAACAAAGAAGGCTTCATTGATCATTGGTAGCAAAATGCGATTCACTACAAAGCCAGGGGAGTTTTTAACAGTAATAGGCTCTTTGCCAACGCGCTGAGCCATGTCAATAATGGCGGCATGAGTAGCATCACTAGTTTGCAAGCCGCGAATCACTTCCACCAGGGCCATCAGGGGCGGGGGGTTGAAGAAGTGCATGCCAATAAAGCGCGCAGGGTTGGAGTCAAGGGCTGCAAGTTTAGTAATAGATAGCGAGGAGGTATTAGTGGCAATGATGGTGTCTTTGCTCACAATCTCATCTACCTGCTTAAGAATCTTTTCTTTAATTGCTTGGTTTTCGGTTGCAGCTTCAATAACTAAACCCAAACCTTTGAGGTCAGTATACGAAGTACTGCCTTTGATGCGCTTGAGTGCAGCTGCTTTTGCGTCAACGGTAAGCGTTTCTTTTTTAACGAGTCGATCCAAGCTCTTGCTAATTTGCTCAAGTCCACGTTGCACTGCTGCCTCATTAATATCAACCATCACGACATCAAGGCCCGCAACCGCACACACTTGTGCAATCCCATTGCCCATAGTGCCCGCACCAATGACGCCTACTGATTGAATGCTCATCTTATTTCCTCTTTTGATATTGGGTAGAACCAAATAACGTCTCTCTAGCCTTGTCGTCATGCAAGGGTTTCCGCAATGCAGTTAATACTTGGCAGCCACGCATCACTGCTGGTCGTGCCCCAATCTTTTCAAACCATTTTTTAAAATGCGGGTAATCATTGATTTCAATGCCTTGATTTTTCCAATTACGAGTCCATGGATAAATCGCAATATCAGCAATGGAATAAGTTTTGCCTGCAATATAGGGATTATCTTTCAGTTGACCATCCAATACTCCATAGATGCGCTTGGCTTCATTGGTGTAACGATTAATGGCATATTCAATTTTCTCAGGTGCGTAGAGCCTGAAGTGGTGGTTTTGCCCAAGCATGGGGCCAAGACCACCCATTTGGAACATCAGCCATTGCAGCACCTTGTACTTACCGCGGGTGCTTTGGGGTAAGTACTTGCCAGTCTTACCGGCTAAATAGAGAAGAATGGCGCCAGACTCAAATACGTTGATGGGTTTGCCGTCTGGACCATTAGGGTCAACGATTGCTGGAATCTTGTTGTTAGGGCTGATCTTGAGGAACTCAGGCGCAAATTGATCGCCGGCACCAATATCAATCGGATGGGCAATCCAGTCGCGACCTAGGCGGTAGCCGCATTCTTCGAGCATGATGTGCACCTTATGGCCATTTGGGGTTGGCCAGCTATAAACGTCAATTACGTTATTTGATTTTGGGGTTGCCATTTTTTCCTCTATAAATTTTGTAAGCGTTGTAACGCATTGGCGAGAGTTTGCTCTTGCTTTGCAAAACAAAAACGAATGACGCCAGACTCGGTCGGTTGATCATAAAAAGCAGAAACTGGAATAGCAGCTACCCCAACTTTACTAGTAAGCCATTTGCAAAAATCAGCCTCATTCAATTTGGCCTGGGGGATTCCTAGTGCCGAGTAATCAGCGCATTGAAAATAACTACCGGGGCTAGGAAGCAATGTAAATTTGGTTTTACTTAAGCCAGTCCTAAAAAAATCTCGCTTAGCTTGATAAAAGGCCGGAAGATTTAAATAATGGTTTTCATCTGTAAGATAAGTAGCTAAGCCATATTGCATGGGGGTATTGACGGCAAATACATTGAACTGATGTACCTTGCGAAATTCTTTTGTCAGCGCAGATGGCGCAGCTACATAACCCACTTTCCAACCAGTGACGTGATAGGTCTTGCCAAAGCTAGAAACTAGAAAGCTCCTAGCTGCTAACTCTGGATGAGAGGAGATGCTGTGGTGCTTGGCGCCGTCATAGACCATATGCTCATAGACTTCGTCACTCAGAATCAAGGCGGAAGTATCGCGAACTAAGGCTGCTAGGTGATCAAGATCTGATTTATCCCACACCATGCCAGTTGGATTATGTGGAGTGTTAATCAGAATGAGTCGCGTTTTAGGATTAATAGCATTTGCCAATACATCCCACGGAATTTGATACGAAGCCACTTGTCCTGATTCATCACGTACGACCTGCAATGAAATGGCAATCGTTTTGCCCCCAGCTAAATCTATTGCAGGTCGGTAGCAGTCAAAGGCGGGTTCAATGATGATGACTTCATCGCCAGGACCAACGCAAGAGAGTACGGCTGTAAATATGGCCTGTGTGCCACCTGCGGTAATTGTGATTTCAGTATCAGCGTCGTAGTGGTGACTATATAAACGGCTGATCTTATGGCTAATGCCATGACGAAGTTCTGCAACTCCAGCCATAGGGGGGTATTGATTGTGATCTGCCAACATGGCGGCATTCACATCAGCAATCAGTTTTCTGTCGCATGGAAAGTCCGGAAAGCCTTGCCCAAGATTAATCGCCTGATGCTCTGCGGCCAGGGAGGACATCACCGTAAAGATGGTGGTTCCAACTTTTGGTAGGCGACTTAGAAAAGAGGGTGTCTCTAGCGAGTTCATGAGGGCAGGGGTAATGATCGGCCTTTTACAGCGGATATATTCGGTAGTCGCTAGAATGGTAAAAATACATAAACAAATTGTGCCATGCTGATCGTTCTTTCACCTGCTAAATCCTTGGATTACAAGACCCCCGCCAAGGTCAAGTCACCCACTTTGCCCGAGTTTGTCTCGGAATCAGCCAAGCTTATTGCTGATCTCAAGAAACTAGCACCGCAAGACATTGCCAAATTGATGGGTTTATCCGATCAGTTGGCTATTTTGAACGTTGGTCGCTACCGGGATTGGTCTAAAAAATTCACAGAAGAAAATAGTAAGCCGGCGATTTATGCCTTTGCTGGGGATGTCTATGATGGTTTTGACGTTAAAACGCTGAATGCCAAAGCGGTAGAGTTTGCCCAAGATCACATCCGAATTTTGTCCGGCCTTTATGGCGCGCTGAAGCCTCTGGATTTGATGCAGCCTTATCGCTTAGAAATGGGCACCTCATTCAAAAACGCCAGAGGTAAGGATCTTTATGCATTCTGGGGGAGTCGCGTAACCGATTCCATCAAAAAGGTTTTAGAAAAGCAAAAGAAGCCAGTACTACTGAACCTGGCTTCAGAGGAGTATTTCAAGGTACTCCAACCTAAAGAATTGGATTGCCAGGTCATTTCCCCGGTATTTCAGGACGCCAAGGATGGTAAGTACAAGATCATTTCTTTTTATGCCAAGCGAGCTCGAGGCTTGATGGCTCGCTATGTGGTTGAGAATCGCATTACTGATCCCGCTGATTTAAAGGGCTTTAATTTGGATGGCTACAAGTACTATGCCGCTGAATCAAAAGTAGATAAGCCTGTATTTAGAAGGGCAGAAAGAAAATAATGGCCGTGCATCGCACTAAAGCATCGCAACGGAATTCTCCAGAAGTGGAGAAGATGGTGGCTGACGCTATTTCTTTGGCCGCATCTGGCAGTCAAATCGAGGATCGCTTCTGGGAAGAGCGCCTGAACGTACGCTTAATGCGCTTGCTCAAAAGTCAAAATCAAAACGTGATTGATGCCGCCCTAGATCAAACCTTCCGTATCAATACAGTAGCCTTTGAAGTACTTGCCGACATTGCAGAAACCTTGGCTGAGTCATTGAGGGTTGAGCATGAAGGGCAGGAGTGGGATGTATTGTTACTAGCAATGCCTATCGTTGCGCATACTCGTTATCAGATTCCATCCGGGCCATTACCTGTCAATATTATTGAGTCAACTGCTCAGGCCCTACATAGCGCTATTGCCTCAACTGACACGCGCATTGCTATTGTTCCTTGGCTTTACAGCATTGATCAAATGCCGCATTCCCATTGTCAAACGCGCGTGCTGACAGAAGCATTGGCAACCGCGGCAATCTCCGGAAAAGATGTCAAGCTTGAGTTGCGTAACATGTCGGAAACGATTGCCGTATTAGCGGATCCACGCTTTATTATTGCCGCCTTAAGTGCGCCGAGCGGCTCTCCCATTTTCCGCTGGCAGGCAGAACCACCGGCTCGCCAAGAGCGTGGCGTGAGTTTGATTGGTTGGCAAACTGCTATGCAGGAGCCGATAGCATCTCTACTCCCTGGTTGTGAATTTGAGCTGCTCTTACCGGAGGCTTATTTCACAAACTGCCGTTTGGCTGATAAGCACGTGCGACCTTTGAGTATTCGTGCAGCAGTCAATTTCTTAGAGAGCACTCTCGGGATATTGCCTACTGGCTTATCGTGTGTGGTCGGCGCCTTTGGAGAAGAGCAGGCGGATGAGTATCGAATATCGTTCAGTGTAAAAGGTTCATCCGAAGTAATGTATGGAGTGATCTGGCCTCTGTATGACAGAGAAAGCGTGGCAAGCGACGCCTTAAACGACCTGTCAGATGATGAGAGTCCCATTAAAAAGATTTGTGATGCCTTGCATGATGCAGGAGTGGAGGATGTATTCCGACATGCAATGCTATTCGATCCAGAACTCTGTGATGACTGTGGAGCACCTTTATTCCCAGATCGCTCAGGCGAAGCAGTACATGCTGAAATGCCAGACGATGCACCATCACAGCAACCTTTGTTTCACTAGATTAAACAAAGAGGCAAAACAAAGAAGCAAAAGAAAAATATATCAATGAAATAATAGAAACACTAAGCAATAAAAAAGCCGAGAAATCTCGGCTTTTTTATTTGATGCAGTGCGAGAAATTAATTCTGCACAAAAGGTTCTGCGCCAGCAAACAAGTGTGGCAACTTACCAGATCTCATATCTGCTGTTTGGCAGAAATCGGCAAGACGTACACCCGCTTTAATGTTAAATAGCATTGCTTTGTTCCCCAATACCACTAGGTCGTAACCTGAATTGGTATTTTTGTAACGCAGGCTGCCCGGCAATGAAGTTTGGCGATCCAAATCATACGTTTTGGATTCCCAAGTTAAGCGGATCTTTTCAGTTGAGCCAGTAGTTTTGAATTGCTTGCTTTCTTGACAGGTCCAAGTAAATACTTCTTCATCAGCAAATGCATTTGCAGCGCCTAAAGCGCTAGCAAGCACAAGGCTAATTGCGAGAAGGTTTTTCTTCATCTAGTTTTCCTTATGAGAGCAAGTGCTTAACGCCAGCCTGCTCTTCGAGTAACTCATTCAAGGTGTGGGTCATGCGCTCACGGGAGAATGCATCGATCTCTAAACCTTCGATCATTTTGTATTCGCCGTTTTCGCAAACCACTGGGAAGCCATAAATCACTTCAGCAGGAATGTCGTATTCGCCTTTAGAAGGAATACCCATCGTTACCCACTTACCGTTAGTACCGAGAACCCAATCATGAATGTGATCAATCGCCGCATTGGCTGCAGAAGCTGCAGAAGACAGGCCACGCGCTTCAATGATGGCTGCGCCACGCTTACCAACCGTAGGAATAAATACATCTTTGTTCCAAGCTGCATCGTTGATAGAGTCTTTGACTGACTTGCCATCGATCGTTGCAAAGCGATAGTCTGGATACATTGTTGGGCTGTGGTTGCCCCATACAACTAATTTCTCAATATCAGCTACTGGCTTGTTCAACTTGCTAGCCAATTGTGAGAGGGCACGGTTGTGATCCAAGCGCAACATGGCTGTGAAATTCTTGGCAGGAATATCTGGAGCAGATTTCATGGCGATGTACGCATTGGTATTTGCTGGGTTACCAACAACCAACACTTTTACAGTCTTCTTAGCAACTGCATTTAATGCTTTGCCTTGAGCTGTGAAAATTTGTGCATTAGCGGAGAGCAAGTCTTTACGCTCCATGCCAGGGCCACGTGGGCGTGCGCCAACCAAAAGAGCAACGTCGATATCTTTAAAGGCAGTCATTGGGTCAGAGTGGGCTGTCATGCCTGCCAATAGCGGGAATGCACAGTCTTCTAACTCCATCATCACGCCAGTTAAGGCTTTTTGAGCTTTTTCATCAGGAATCTCAAGCAATTGCAGGATGACGGGCTGATCTTTGCCCAGCAGGTCGCCATTGGCGATGCGGAATAGAAGGGAATATCCGATTTGACCGGCTGCACCGGTTACAGCGACACGCATTGGGGCTTTTGCCATTACTGAGAACTCCAGAAGTTGGTTAAGAGGGTTAATTAATGAAAACTTTTCTATTATCCATTCAAGTGTAGGGACTTTAGCTTTACACTGTCAATGATGTCTTATATAAGACTAGAATTACTTTGAATTTTATCCAATTGACACGGCCTGGAGTTAATTTGTCTGATGTAAATTTGCCTGTTGCCTCATTTAGCCCTCTGTACGAACAGATCAAGGCGATGATTTTGGCTAGTTTGCAAGCCTCGGAATGGCTGCCAGGAATGGCCATTCCCAGTGAGATGGAGCTTGCAGCCCGTTATGCCGTCAGTCAGGGTACCGTTCGCAAGGCTATTGACGAGCTTGCGGCCCAAAATCTATTAGTTCGACGGCAGGGTAAGGGCACCTTTGTCGCGACCCATCAAGAGGATGATTGGCAGTACCGTTTTTTACGTTTAGCCCCGGATTCTGGTGAGAAATTTCACCTGACCAACCAGTTTTTGACCTGTGAAAAGGTCGAGGCTACGACTTATGTGGCTAATTTGCTCAAATTAAAGGCAGGGGACCCCATTATTCATATTGATCGGGTTCAGAGCTTTGCAGGCAAACCTATTGTTTTTGAAGAGATTTTTCTGCCTGGAGCCCGTTTTAAGGGTCTGGACCTTGAAGTGCTTAATGCTTGGCATGGTCCCGTCTACGCATTTTATGAGGGGCATTACGCCACCCATATGGTGCGTGCAGAAGAAAAAATTAAGGCTGTAGCTGCTGATGAAATGCTGGCAAAACATCTGCATCTGGAAGAGGGTGCGCCACTCCTTTCTGTAGAACGGGTGGCTTTCACCTACGGGAATAAACCAGTAGAAATTCGTCACGCTAGATACGACACTTCAAAGCAGCATTACGAAAACAAATTGAACTAAGCGCGTTGATGAACATATCCGTTAAAACCCCTATTAAACCCCTATAAACCCGTAAAAATCCCCACCAGCCCTAAGGTTTCCAATAGAATATGTTGCGATACAACAAAACCACAATGAACCTCCACCTAAAGATAGAGATTACCCATGGTTGATTCACAGCAAAATGTAAAAAAAGATAGACCGGTTTACCGAAATATTGGTCTTGCCCAGTTGATTAAATACCGCCTTCCTTGGGCCGGTAAAGTGTCAATTCTTCATCGCATTAGCGGGGCAGCGATGTTCCTCTTGTTGCCATTTATTTTGTATCTCTTCGACCAGAGCCTCGCTTCTGAGTTGAGTTATCAAAAATTCCAAGCTTTCACCGGCAACATTTTGGTCAAGATTATTTGCCTTGGCTTGATTTGGTCTTTCTTGCACCACTTCTGTGCTGGTATTCGCTATCTCTTACTTGACTTAGAAATCGGCGTTGAGAAGTCTGAAGCAAATCGTTCGGCCATTTTTGTTTTGTTCCTCGGCTTGGCTTTGACTGCTGTAGTGGGTCTCAAATTATTCGGCGTGTACTAAGCGCACATCATTTAAGGAAATTTCATGCCTATTTATCAAATTGGACCAAAGCGCTTAGTTGTAGGTGCGCACTACGGCCTTAAAGAATGGATCATCCAGCGCGTTACTGCGATAGTGATGGTGGTATTTACGATTGTTTTGTTAGTGGACTATTGCATCACTGGCAGCGCTACTTATGAAGGTTGGTCTGCTTTATTTAGCAACCAATTCATGAAGTTATTGACGCTCTTAGCATTTATCAGCTTGTTCTACCACGCTTGGATTGGTATCCGCGATATCTGGATGGATTACATCAAGCCCGTCAGCATTCGTTTAACACTTCAAGTGTTAACTGTTCTGTATCTCGTAGCCTGTGCGGCCTATGCCGTGCAAATTTTGTGGAAAGTGTAATTCGATGACTGCAATTAAAAAATCATTGCCACGCCGCCGTTTTGATGCGGTGATTATTGGGGCAGGTGGTTCTGGAATGCGCGCATCATTGCAGTTGGCTGAAGCCGGCTTGAATGTTGCAGTACTTACTAAGGTATTCCCAACACGTTCACATACTGTTGCTGCACAAGGTGGTATCGGTGCTTCATTAGGCAATATGAGTGAAGATAATTGGCACTATCACTTCTACGACACCATCAAAGGATCTGACTGGTTAGGTGACCAAGACGTGATCGAGTTCATGTGTCGCGAAGCTCCTAAAGTGGTTTACGAGTTAGAGCACTTTGGTATGCCGTTTGACCGTAATCCAGATGGCACGATTTATCAGCGTCCATTCGGTGGCCACACAGCAAACTATGGCGAGAAGCCTGTGCAACGTGCTTGTGCTGCTGCTGACCGCACTGGGCATGCCATGCTGCATACCTTGTATCAACGTAACGTGCGCGCTAAAACAAACTTCTTTGTAGAGTGGTTGGCGCTCGATTTAATTCGTGATGATGCAGGTGATGTTGTTGGCGTTACTGCACTCGAAATGGAAACGGGCCAGGTCTATATTTTGGAAGCCAAGATTGTGATGTTGGCAACCGGTGGTGCAGGACGTATTTGGGATGCATCGACAAACGCGTTTATTAATACCGGCGACGGTATGGGCCTTGCCGCTCGCGCAGGTATTCCATTGGAAGATATGGAATTCTGGCAATTCCACCCAACTGGCGTAGCTGGTGCAGGTGTGTTGTTGACAGAAGGTTGCCGCGGTGAAGGCGGTATTTTGCGTAATAAAGATGGCGAGCGTTTCATGGAACGTTATGCGCCAACCTATAAAGATTTAGCTCCACGCGATTTCGTATCCCGCTGTATGGACCAAGAAATCAAAGAAGGGCGCGGTTGCGGTCCTAACGGTGACTATGTTGTGCTCGATCTGACGCACATTGGTGCTGAGACCATCATGAAGCGTTTGCCTTCTGTATATGAGATTGGTATTAACTTTGCGAACGTGGATGTCACTAAAGAACCAATTCCAGTAGTACCTACGATTCATTATCAGATGGGCGGCATTCCTACTAACATCAATGGTCAAGTGGTTGTGCCGGCTAACGGCATTCACAATGAAATCGTCAATGGTTTGTATGCAATTGGTGAGTGTTCATGTGTATCCGTTCACGGTGCGAACCGCTTAGGCACTAACTCATTGCTTGACCTCTTGGTATTCGGTCGTGCAGCCGGCAACCACATTGTTGGCCTAGATCTGAAAAATCGCGAGTTCAAGCCGTTGCCTGCGAATGCTGGTGAGCAAACATTGGAGCGTATTGCGAAGTTGGATAACTCCACTTCAGGCGAGTACGCGCAAGACGTTGCAAACGATATTCGTAAGTGCATGCAGAAATATGCTGGCGTGTTCCGTAATCAAGAGTTGATGGATGAAGGTGTTCGTCAAATGGCTAAATTGACAGAGCGCGCTAAGCACTTATGGGTTAAAGACAAATCCGAGATTTTCAATACAGCACGTATTGAGGCTTTGGAAGTGGCCAACTTAGTTGAGACTGCAAATGCAACTATGATTTCTGCTGCAGCTCGTAAAGAGAGTCGTGGTGCGCATTCGCATGATGACCATCAAGAGCGCGATGATGAGAATTGGATGAAGCACACCCTTTGGTACAGCGAGGCAAATAAACTTTCTTACAAGCCAGTTGTCTTGAAGCCTCTCACTGTTGAGTCCTTCCCTCCTAAAGAACGTACTTTCTAAGCAAAAGAGATAGAAGATGAGTGATATCCGTATATTCGAAATTTACCGCTACGATCCAGATGTTGATGCTGCTCCACGCATGCAACGTTATGAGTTGGAACTCACTGGTGAGCGTATGTTGTTAGATGCCTTGATTTCTTTGAAGAAGCAAGATGAGTCTATTTCTTATCGTCGCTCATGCCGTGAAGGGGTGTGCGGTTCAGATGCTATGAACATTAACGGTAAAAATGGTTTGGCTTGTTTGACCAATATGTTGACTTTACCTAAGGTCATCACGTTGCGCCCATTGCCTGGCTTGCCAGTAGTGCGCGACTTGATCGTCGACATGACTTTGTTCTTCAAACAGTATTTGTCAATCAAGCCTTACTTGGTAAATGACAATCCACCTCCTGAAAAAGAGCGTCTCCAGAGCCCAGAAGAGCGTGAAGAGTTGAACGGTTTATATGAGTGCATCTTGTGTGCGTCATGCTCAACTTCATGCCCATCTTTCTGGTGGAATCCAGACAAGTTCGTTGGCCCAGCTGGTTTACTGCAGGCTTATCGCTTTATAGCTGATAGCCGTGATGAAGATACCAATCAGCGTTTGGATAATTTGGAAGACCCATACCGCCTGTTCCGTTGCCACACCATCATGAATTGCGTAGACGTATGTCCTAAGCACTTGAACCCAACGAAGGCAATTGGCAAGATCAAGGAGTTGATGGTTCGTAGGGCAGTATGACCCTCGGCAATGCAGAGTTATATCGTTTAAAGAGTGATGCTCGTAGGGGCTTGCTAGAGAACGATTTAATTCTGCAGCGTTTCTTTGAGCGTTACGGTACTCAATTAAGCGTAGAAGATGGAAAGGTATTAAGCCAGTTATTAGCTTTAGATGACAACGACTTAATGGATTTATTGATAGGTCGCAAAGATTCTGTAGCCAGCCTGGAGAAAGAGATGCAAACAGACTCTTTTAGGATGGTTTTACAAAGGCTGAGAGAGAAGTAATTCAGTATTTTGGTGCAGTAGTTGTATAGGCGCATGAGCGAATAGTGTATTAATCATATTTTTGAATGACTAAGGATTAGAAATGATTGAATCGGACATCAAAGCAAAACTCTCGTTTTCGGATGGAACACCAGATATTGATCTGCCAATTTATAAGGGGACAGTGGGTCCTGATGTAATCGACATTCGTAAGCTCTATGGTCAGACTGGTAAGTTCACTTACGACTCAGGTTTCTTATCTACTGCGTCATGTAATAGCAAAATTACCTACATCGATGGCGATAAGGGTGAGTTGCTCTATCGCGGCTACCCAATTGAAGATTTAGCTAATAACTGCGACTTCTTGGAAGTTTGCTACCTTTTGATAAATGGCGACTTACCAAATGCCGCTGAGAAAAAAGACTTTGAAGAAATGGTCATGCACCACACGATGGTTCATGAGCAAATGCAATTCTTCTTGCGCGGTTTCCGTCGCGATGCGCATCCAATGTCGGTGTTGACTGGCTTGGTTGGCGCAATGGCTGCCTTCTACCATGATGCGATTGACTATAGCCAGCCTAAAGCCCGCGAAGTGGCGCAAATTCGTTTGATTGCGAAGATGCCAACTTTGGTTGCGATGGCTTATAAATATTCTGTAGGTCAACCATTTATCTATCCAGATAACTCTTTGTCATACACCGCTAATTTTATGCGCATGATGTTTGCAACGCCATGTGAAGAGTACAAAGTAAACCCGGTATTGGTTCGCGCTTTGGATCGCATCTTCACATTGCATGCTGACCATGAGCAAAATGCCTCCACTTCAACTGTGCGTCTGTGTGGTTCATCAGGTACCAATCCTTTTGCAGCGATCTCTGCTGGTATTGCTTGCCTCTGGGGCCCGGCTCACGGTGGTGCAAACGAAGCTTGCTTGCAGATGTTGAACGAGATTCAAGCGAATGGTGGCGTAGATAAGATTCATGAATTTATCGCTCAAGTAAAAGATAAGAACTCAAGCGTTCGTCTGATGGGCTTTGGACACCGCGTTTATAAAAACTTTGACCCACGTGCAAAGTTGATGCGTGAAACTTGCTACGAAGTATTGAATGAACTTGGTCTCCAAGATGATCCATTGTTTAAGCTGGCAATGACTCTTGAGAAGATTGCTTTGGAGGATGACTATTTTGTGAGCCGTAAGCTCTATCCAAACGTAGACTTCTACTCAGGCATCGTGCAACGTGCTTTAGGTATCCCAACAGAAATGTTCACCTGCATTTTTGCCTTGGCAAGAACAGTAGGTTGGATTGCTCAGTGGGAAGAAATGATTACTGATCCTGAATACAAAATTGGTCGTCCACGTCAGTTATACGTTGGCGAAACAACGCGTAAGGTTCCGAACATCTCAGTTCGTAAATAAGGTATTTAAGGTCTCTCATGTCTCGTACGCTTTATGACAAATTGTGGGATGACCACGTTGTTTACTCTGAAGAAGATGGCACAGCCACGATTTATATTGATCGTCAATTGCTGCATGAGGTAACCAGTCCTCAGGCATTTGAAGGCTTGAATCTGGCTGGCCGTCCAGTTTGGCGTATCTCCGCCAACTTGGCAGTTTCTGATCACAACGTACCAACGACTGATCGCACCGAAGGAATTGCTGATCCGATCTCCAAGTTGCAAGTAGATACTTTGGATCAAAACTGCGATGCCTTTGGGATTACCCAATACAAGATGAACGACACCCGCCAGGGGATTGTTCATGTCATTGGACCAGAGCAGGGTGCAACTTTGCCTGGCATGACGGTAGTTTGCGGCGACTCTCATACCAGTACGCATGGCGCCTTTGGTGCTTTGGCATTTGGTATTGGCACTTCCGAAGTTGAGCACGTATTGGCAACCCAAACTTTGCTCATGAAGAAGAGCAAGAACATGCTGGTGCGTGTTGATGGTCGTCTACAGCCAGGCTCCACTGCTAAGGACATCGTTCTTGCGGTGATTGGCAAGATTGGGACTGCAGGTGGTACAGGTTACACCATAGAGTTTGCTGGCGAAGCCATTCGCAACCTTTCTATGGAAGGTCGTATGACTATCTGCAATATGGCGATTGAAGCTGGCGCTCGCGCTGGTTTAGTTGCTGTAGATGAAACTACCATTGAATATATTCAGGGTCGTCCATATGCGCCTAAGGGCCCAGCGATGTTGCAGGCATTGCAATATTGGAGAACCTTGCATTCAGATCCTGATGCAAAGTTTGATGCCGTAGTTGAATTGCGTGCAGAAGAAATCGCTCCACAGGTTACCTGGGGAACTTCACCAGAAATGGTGCTGGCGATTAGTGAACGTGTTCCTGACCCAGAAAAAGAGCGTGATCCAAATAAGCGTTCAGCAATGGAGCGTGCTTTGGAGTATATGAACCTTGTACCAAATACACCATTGAGCAGCATCTCTATAGATAAAGTATTTATCGGCTCATGCACTAATAGCCGCATTGAAGATATGCGTGCTGCTGCTAAGGTGGTCGATCGTCTAGGTAAGAAAGTAGCTGCTAATGTGAAGTTGGCACTAGTTGTACCTGGTTCTGGTTTGGTAAAAGCACAAGCAGAGCGTGAGGGTTTGGATCGTATATTCAAGGCTGCTGGCTTTGAATGGCGTGAGCCAGGTTGTTCTATGTGCTTAGCCATGAATGCTGATCGCTTGGAGCCTGGAGAGCGTTGCGCCTCAACATCGAATCGTAACTTCGAGGGTCGTCAAGGTAATGGTGGTCGCACGCATTTGGTTAGCCCTGCGATGGCTGCTGCTGCGGCGATCGAAGGTCACTTTGTTGACGTACGTAAGATTTCATAAGGAAACTGATCAATGAAATTTTCTTCACCCTCTTTAATTTCTAGACTAGCAATTATTGGCGTCGCTGGAATTATTATTTCTGCCTGTAGCAGCACCATGGAAGGTGTTGGTAAAGACTTGCAGAACATGGGAACTTCCATGGGCGGATCTGGCAATGCGCAAAATAATCAATCTCAAACCAAGGGTAAGGATGTTGTTGTTACCCCTGTGAAGTAAACATTTAGAGTAAAAGTCGAATCATGGAAAAATTTACGGTATACAAAGGTTTAGTTGCTCCGCTTAATCGCGAGAACGTGGATACCGATGCCATTATTCCGAAGCAGTTTCTTAAATCAATCAAGAAGACTGGGTTCGGTCAAAATCTGTTTGATGAATGGCGCTATCTCGATCATGGTGAGCCTGGTCAAGATTGCAGCACACGTCCCATCAACCCTGATTTTGTTCTCAATCAACCACGCTACAAAGGCGCTGGCATTCTGTTGGCTCGTAAGAACTTTGGCTGCGGCAGTTCCCGTGAGCATGCTCCCTGGGCCTTGGATCAATTTGGTTTTAGAGTGGTGATTGCGCCTAGTTTTGCAGATATTTTCTACAACAACTGCTTCAAAAACGGTGTTTTGCCAATTGTTTTGACTGAAATGCAGGTTGACCATCTTTTTAACGAAACACAAGCGTTTAACGGTTATCAATTAACAGTCGATCTAGCAGCACAGCAGGTTATTGCCCCTGATGGCACTGCTTATAGCTTTGAAGTGGCCCCATTTAGAAAGTATTGCCTTCTTAACGGCTTAGACGATATTGGCCTAACCCTGCAACATGCAGATAAAATTAAGGCTTATGAAGCCGAGCGCATTCTAAAAATGCCTTGGCTTGCGACACAATTGCCGTAATTTCGTTGATTTAAAGGCCTTTCATGAAAATTGCAGTTCTACCGGGCGATGGTATCGGCCCGGAAATCGTTGCTCAAGCTGTTCGAGTGCTCCAAGCGCTTGGCCCAAAGTTTGATTTAGAAGAAGCTCCCGTAGGCGGAGCAGCTTATGACATCGCTGGACATCCTTTGCCACCAGCCACCCTAGAGCTCGCTAAAAAAGCGGATGCTATTTTGTTTGGTGCGGTAGGTGATTGGAAATACGACACACTTGCACGTGAACTGCGTCCGGAGCAAGCCATCTTGGGTTTACGTAAACACCTCGAGTTGTTTGCTAATTTCAGACCAGCCATTTGTTACCCAGAGCTCACTGCTGCATCCAGCCTTAAGCCAGAAATCATTGGCGGCTTGGATATCTTGATTGTGCGTGAGCTTAATGGAGATATTTATTTTGGTCAGCCACGCGGTATTCGCACTTCAGAGTTGCCTTTGTTCAAGGGCGCTCGTGAAGGTTTTGACACTATGCATTACAGCGAGCCTGAAGTGGAGCGCATTGGACATGTTGCTTTTGAGGCAGCACGCAAGCGCGGTAAAAAAGTGTGCAGCGTAGACAAGGCAAACGTCTTGGAGACTTCACAGCTTTGGCGTGAAGTCATGATTCGGGTTTCTAAAGACTATCCGGATGTTGAGTTATCCCATATGTATGTGGATAACGCTGCAATGCAGTTGGTTAAAGCACCTAAAGCATTCGATGTGGTGGTAACCGGCAATCTGTTTGGTGACATCTTGTCTGATGAGGCTGCTATGTTGACTGGCTCCATTGGTATGCTGCCATCTGCATCCCTGGATAAGAACAACAAGGGCTTATACGAGCCAAGTCATGGTTCTGCACCCGATATTGCTGGTAAGGGCATCGCCAATCCATTGGCAACTATTTTGTCGGCTGCAATGATGTTGCGTTATTCATTAAGCATGCCTGCAGAAGCGGATCGTATTGAAAGTGCGGTACAGAAAGTATTGGCACAAGGATTGCGTACTGCCGATATTTACACCGAGGGCACGAAAAAAGTATCAACGGTTGAAATGGGCGATGCTGTAGTTGCAGCGCTTGCGTAAGATATTAAACAGAAGCAAAACAAGAAGCAAAACAAGAAGCAAAACAAACACATTCACTAGATAGTTCATCATGGCAAATTCAAAAACACCTTTAGTTGGTTTAGTTGGCTGGCGCGGCATGGTCGGCAGCGTTCTCATGGAGAGGATGTTGGCTGAAAAAGATTTCGACCTAATCGAGCCTGTATTTTTTAGTACCAGCCAAGCGGGTGGTGAGGTACCTTTGCTCAATGGTCAAAAAGTGACTAAGAGCGAAAGCGCCTTGCAAGATGCGAATGACATCAAAACATTGTCACGTTGCGACATCATCTTGACTTGCCAGGGTGGTGACTACACCAATGACATCTTCCCCAAGCTTCGTGCAGCAGGGTGGAATGGTCACTGGATTGATGCAGCTAGTGCGTTACGCATGAAGGATGACGCAGTATTGGTTTTGGATCCCGTTAATCGCCCGGTGATTGATAAGGCTTTAGCCGCTGGGGGGAAGAATTGGATCGGTGCTAATTGCACTGTGAGTTTGATGATGATGGCTATGGGTGGTTTGGTTAAGGCTGACATGGTTGAGTGGATCAGCGCGATGACTTATCAAGCAGCTTCTGGTGCTGGTGCTCAAAACATGCGTGAGCTATTGCTGCAAATGGGTGCTTTGCGTGACAGTGTAGCTACTGAGTTGGCTGATCCATCTTCTTGGATTCTCGATATTGACCGCAAGGTTACTGAGACATTACGTTCCGCTGATTTCCCGAATAAGAATTTCCGCAATACTGCTTTAGCGGGTAGCCTGATTCCATGGATCGACGTACCTGTTGAGAATGGACAAACTAAAGAAGAGTGGAAGGGTGGCGCTGAGTTCAACAAGATCTTAGGTCGTCCTGCATTCCGTACACCTGGCAGCATTCCAATTGATGGTTTGTGTGTGCGTGTTGGCGCAATGCGTTGCCATTCACAAGGTTTGACCGTTAAGCTGAAAAAAGATATTCCACTCAAAGAAATCGAAGCGATTTTGGCTGCAGATAATCAGTGGGTCAAAGTAGTGCCGAATGATCGCGAAACTACTGAGCGTGATTTATCACCTGCAGCAGTAAGCGGTACATTGACTGTACCTATTGGCCGTTTGCATAAGATGGCAATGGGCCCAGATTATTTGGGCGCCTTTACTGTTGGTGACCAACTCTTGTGGGGTGCTGCTGAGCCATTGCGCCGCATGTTGCGCATCTTGCTTGAGAAGTAATTAAGCCTTTATGTTTCGTATTGGTCAACTAGGCTTAAAGCTACTTTGTGTTGTTCTGCTTAGTTGGTCATCTATTGCTGGTGCGATTAGCTTGGGCGCTCCTCAACTTCAGTCCCGTCCCGGTGAGCCACTGCGTGTTGAGATCCCAGTTCGAGTTGGTGCAGATGAGCAAGCTGCTTTATCTACCCTGAACGTGACAATGCCTAATAAGGCATCTTATGAGCGCTTAGGCATTTCACAAAAGATTCTTGACCTCAATCCGCAGGCAATGGTGTATCGCAATCGTCAAGAGCAACTGATGGTTTTGGTAGAGACGGTCAATTCTGTGCCGATGACTGATGATCCATTCTTAGATGTATTGGTTAATCTCAATTGGTCTAGCGGCAGCCTTACTAAGACGTTCACATTGTTACTCGGTGATGTTCAGAAGATCACCGTAAAGCCTGGTCAGTCCTTATCTGAAATAGCTGCCATCATGGCGCCTCAATTGGATGGTGCTAACTTAGATCAAACCATGATGGCCTTGTATAAGGCCAACCCTGATGCGTTTGCTAGCGGTAGTATCAATCGCTTGGCCGCCGGAGCTGAGTTGTCCAAACCCAGTCAGGCGCTGCTGCGCTCCATTAGTCCGGCAGAGGCCAATCAGTTTGTAGCAGATGCTAACGAACAGTGGCGCACTGAACATGACGAAAAAGACGTGGGCGCTGCTAATGGAAAATCAGGTAATGCTAAAACAGGGGAAGTTGTTCCTAAGGATCGACTGAAGATTGGTTCAAGCGCTGATGGCAACGATCAAGAGCGTCGCTACACTGAAGAGTTGGTCGCTCAAGAGAAGATGTTGGAGCAGACTAAAGCTCGGGTTGCAGAGTTAGAAAAGAATATCGCTGACTTACATAGACTTCTAGATAAATCTAAGGAGAAGAAAGCAGTCGACAGCAATTTTGGCTTAGGTGGATTTGGCCCGGCTATCCTGGCTATTGGTTTGATTGGCTTGACAGGTTTATTGCTCTGGGGATTAGCCCGCAATGCGCGTCGCTCAGAGGCGCCAAGCTTTCATGCTGATACACATCATGTTGCTAAAAATGATAAACCTGCAGCCAGCTCTCATTTTGAAATGCCGGCTCGTGCAAAGGCATTGTTTGATGGCATAGATCTTGATCTTTCAAAGCCTGCAAAAGAGGTTCCCGTAACAACTGCTGCCCCAGCGTCAAATCCACTTGCAGATACTTTGCGCGTCAAATTAAATCTAGCGCGTGCTTACATCACGATTGAAGATTTCTCTGCAGCTAAAAAGTCTTTGGATGAAGTGCTTCGTATCAGTAATTCTGTCGATCCAGCCATCACCATTGAAGCGCAGGGCTTGTTGGCAGAAATCTCGCATCGCAATACCTAGACTATGCGCATAGCCCTTGGCCTTCAGTATGACGGCAGCCCCTACTCAGGCTGGCAAACCCAAGTTAATCACAACACAGTACAAGATGAATTAGAAAAGGCCATTACGGCCTTTGTTGGTGAGCAGGCTTGTGCAGAACATCCCATTCATACCATTACCGCAGGAAGAACCGACACCGGTGTTCACGCCTTGGGGCAGGTTGTTCACTTCGATACCAATGTTGATCGTGAAGACTTTTCATGGGTAAGGGGAGTGAACTCATTCTTACCGTCATCGATTGTGGTCAACTGGGCAAAACCAGTTTCTGATGAGTTCAGTGCGCGCTTCTCTGCGTATGAGCGTGAATATATTTATGCCTTGCAAGCGGGACCTTGTCGTTCGCCGATGTCGCACTCACGCGCAGGTTACTTACTGGTGCCACCAAATCAATGGCTTGATGTAGAGGCTATGAAAAAATCAGCTGAGTGCTTGATTGGCGAACACGACTTTAGTTCTTTTCGTTCATCCGAGTGCCAGAGCAAAACACCGGTAAAAAAGATTTACTCCATTGAGATTATTTCTGAGCAACCATGGCTATATTTTCGAATTCAGGGAAATGCTTTTTTGCATCACATGATCCGCAATGTAGTCGGCTGTTTTTTGCAAATTGGTCAGGGTAGACAAAAGCCGGAGTGGATGGCCGAAGTCTTGGCTGCTAAGAATAGGCAAATCGCCGCTCCTACTTTTATGGCCGATGGCCTGTATTTGGCCAAAATCACTTATCCGGACGAATATGCCATCCCCCAGCCTTGGTTGGAAAACTCTTGGCTGCCAGATCAGGTCATTGGGAAACAAAAGAGAGCGCAAGGGAAATAAAGGCCCTTGGCCTTATCATTCATTTATGAGCTTGCTGACATATTCTCCGGACCGAACTAGGGTCAAAATCTGTGGCTTAAAAACGGCTGCTGACATCGATTCCGCTGTTTCTGCAGGGGTGGATGCCGTTGGCTTCGTCTTTTATCCACCCAGCGTACGCGCTGTGAGCCCCAATATTGCGGCCCAACTCATTTCCAGGCTCCCAGCAGGGGTGGATGCCGTTGGATTGGTTGTAAATGCTACAGATGAGCAATTTGCCGCAATTCGGGCTGCCGCCTCGATCACCTTATGGCAGTTTCATGGGGATGAGACCCCAGAGCGCTGTGCCCAGCTTGCTGCAGGTGAGCCTTGGATGAAGGCTGCTCGTGTAGGAACTGGCTTCGCTTTTGACGATTTTTCCCTACAATATGGGGATGCAAACGCTTTTCTGCTGGATGCCTTGGTTGAGGGATACGGTGGCGGGGGCGTTCCTTTTGATTGGCAAGGGATTCCACAAACATGGGTAAGCGAAAACGCGCCTCGGGTCGTTTTGAGTGGTGGATTGAACACGCACAACGTGGGCGAGGCCATTGCACGCCTGCATCCTTGCGCGGTTGACGTCAGTAGTGGCGTAGAAAGCAGCAGGGGTGTTAAAGATCCTGCGCTCATGGCCCAATTTGTTCAAGCAGTGCGCGCAGCGGATGCCAAAGCATCATCCCAATAATTTGCTGTAGATAAATCAAAAGAGGTAGCTATGTACGACAAGCCAGATGCACGAGGACACTTCGGTCCTTACGGCGGCGTGTTTGTTTCTGAGACATTGATGTTTGCCTTAGATGAGCTTAAAGAAGCTTATGCAAAGTATCAGTACGATCCAGAATTCATTGAAGAGTTTCATTACGAGTTAAAGCACTTTGTTGGTAGACCTTCACCTGTGTATCACGCTAAGCGTTGGAGCGAAATGCTGGGTGGCGCACAAATCTATCTGAAACGTGAAGATTTAAATCACACTGGCGCACACAAGATTAATAACGTGATTGGTCAAGCGATGTTGGCCAAGCGCATGGGTAAGCCTCGCATTATTGCTGAGACAGGAGCAGGGCAGCACGGTGTTGCTACAGCAACGATCTGCGCTCGCTTTGGTTTAGACTGCACGGTCTATCAAGGCTCTGTGGACGTAGCCCGTCAGGCGCAAAACGTATTTCGCATGAAACTCCTTGGTGCTAAGGTAGTTCCGGTGGAATCTGGTACCAAGACTTTGAAGGATGCGCTCAATGAAGCGATGCGGGATTGGGTTACCAACGTAGATAATACTTTCTACATCATCGGCACTGTCGCAGGACCACATCCTTATCCAATGATGGTGAGAGATTTTCAGAGTGTGATTGGTGAAGAGTGCAAAGTACAGATGCCAGAGATGACTGGTCGTCAACCTGACTATATTTTAGCTTGTGTTGGTGGCGGCTCTAATGCGATGGGCATTTTTTATCCTTACATTGATTTCCCGGAAGTGAAACTCGTTGGTGTTGAGGCAGCAGGACATGGTCTGGGAAGTGGTTTGCATTCAGCAGCCTTGTGCGTTGGTACGCCTGGCGTGTTACACGGCAACCGTACTTATTTATTGCAAGACAAAAATGGTCAGATCTCTGAAACACATTCTGTTTCTGCTGGAATGGATTACCCAGGCGTTGGTCCTGAGCATGCATGGTTAAAAGATTCTGGTCGCGCAGATTATGTGGCCATTACAGATGAAGAGGCGCTCCAAGCATTCCATGATTGCTGCCAGATTGAAGGCATCATTCCTGCGCTTGAGTCTTCACACGCCATTGCTTATGCCTGCAAGCTTGCTAAGACCTTGTCAAAAGACAAGACTATCTTGGTCAACCTTTCTGGCCGCGGTGACAAGGATATGCATACCGTTGCGCAAGCAACAGGTTCAGAAGGTTAAGAAAGAGTTATGTCAAAAATTACTGCGCTCTTCAAGGAGCTAAAAGCAACAGGTAAGAAAGGATTGATTCCTTTTATTACTGCTGGTGATCCAGATCCGAAGCAAACCGTTGAACTCATGCATGCATTAGTTCGTGGCGGTTCAAGTGTGATTGAATTAGGTGTGCCATTTTCAGATCCAATGGCTGATGGTCCTGTCATTCAGAGATCATCGGAACGCGCACTGACTCAAGGTGTCACTTTGCATAGCTGCTTAGAGATGGTAAAAGAATTCCGCAAACAGGATGCTAATACACCAGTTGTTTTGATGGGTTATGCAAACCCAGTTGAGCAAATGGGAGCAGAGCGTTTTGCAACCGAAGCGAAGGCTGCTGGTGTCGACGGTGTTCTCGTAGTGGATTACCCACCAGAAGAGTGTGTGGACTTTGCCGCTCGTATGCGTGTTGCCGGCATTGACCCGATTTTCTTATTGGCGCCTACATCATCACATGAGCGCATAAAAGAGGCGGCCAAAATAGCCTCTGGTTATATCTATTACGTTTCTATGAGAGGGGTTACTGGTGCAGCTAACCTCAATACGCAGGATGTGGCCAGTATCATCCCGAAAATTCGTGAAGAGACAGATATTCCGATTGCTGTAGGGTTTGGTATTAGTGATGCAGCTAGTGCCAAGGCGGTATCGGTAAGTGCGGATGCGGTTGTGATTGGCAGCCGAATTATTCGTCTTTTAGAGGATGCGCCCCCTGGGCAGGCGGTACAATCACTGGAAACCTTCATTCGTGAGATACGCGACGCATTGGATAGCTAAAAACTAATGAGCTGGATAGATAAATTACTCCCACCCCAAATTCAACATACTGATCCCGCAAATCGCAAGTCAGTACCTGAGGGATTGTGGGTCAAGTGCCCCAGTTGTGAAACTGTTCTGTATAGCACTGACATTGAAGCCAATTTATCGGTATGCCCAAAATGTAGTCATCACATGCGTATCGGAGCACGTCTGCGCTTAGACAGCTTGCTAGATGAAAAAGGCCGCTACGAAATCGGCGCTGATATCTATCCAACTGACCCGCTGAAATTTAAAGACTCTAAAAAATATCCAGATCGCATTAAAGAAGCGAATGATGCTTCTGGTGAATCTGAGGCCCTCATTGTGATGGGTGGCAAGATTGAAACTATTCCTGTAGTAGCTGCTTGTTTCGAATTCCAATATATGGGTGGCTCAATGGGCTCTGTAGTAGGCGAGCGTTTTGCCCGCGGAGTGCAAGAGGCAATTAATAAGAAGTGCGCTTTCATTTGTGTCACTGCTACTGGCGGTGCGCGAATGCAAGAAAGCTTGTTATCGCTTTTCCAAATGGCGAAAACTAATTCGATGTTGACCTTGTTGGCTAAAAAAGGCTTGCCTTATATTAGCGTGCTCACTGACCCAACGATGGGTGGTATTTCTGCCAGCTTTGCCTTCATGGGTGATGTAGTGATGGCTGAGCCAAAAGCGTTAATTGGTTTTGCTGGCCCACGCGTGATTGAACAAACTGTTCGCGAAAAATTACCAGAAGGATTTCAGAGATCTGAGTTCCTAATGCAAAAGGGCGGCATTGACATGATTGTTGATCGTCGTCAGATGCGCGGTGAAATCGCGCTTTTACTTGCTTTGTTACAAAAGCTTCCTGAGCCTGCTATCGCGGGTAGCGCAGTCGTTTAAGCGCTTGAGCTCAGCACACCAAGCCCCCATATTATTTCCTAGCCTAGAGGCTTGGCTTAGTCACCTCGAAACTGCTCACCCCGTTGGCATAGACATGGGGCTTGAGCGCATCAATCGCGTGAAGGCTGCATTAGATCTCCATTTTGATTGCCCAGTAATTACGGTTGCCGGTACAAATGGCAAAGGCTCGACCTGTGCATTTCTGGAGAGCATTCTGTTGGCTTCTGGTTATAGAGTCGGTTGCCATACCTCCCCACATTTACTCAAATTCAATGAGCGTGCGCGCATCAATGGTGAAGATGTCAAAGACAATCTCTTGCTTGAACATTTTGCTGCTGTCGAAGAAGCTCGGGTGAGTCTAGTCGATGCACCGACCTTAACGTATTTTGAGTTCACTACTTTAGCTATCATGCATCTGTTTGCTAAGTCCAATTTAGATGCGGTTGTCTTGGAGGTGGGAATGGGCGGTCGCTTAGACGCCGTCAATATCGTTGATGCTGATTGTGCAATCGTGACTAGTATCGATATCGATCATGCGGATTTTTTGGGTGGCACACGCGAAGCCATTGGCTTAGAAAAGGCTGGCATTTTCCGTCCAGGACAGATCGCAGTGTGTGGTGATCCTGTGCCACCACAATCACTCATTGAATATGCTGAAAAACTGGGTTGTGATCTTTGGTTGCAGGGACGTGATTACAACTTCCAGGGTGATAAGCAGCAATGGGGTTGGGCAGGGCGTAAAAAGCGCTTTAGTGGCCTTGGCTACCCAGCGCTGCGGGGTGCTAATCAGATTCTGAATGCCTCTGCTGTTATTGCCGCCTTAATGGCATTGCACCAACGCCTACCAGTGAGCGCCCAGGATATTCGCAATGGTTTTGCTTTGGTTGAGCTACCAGGCCGATTCCAGGTTCTTCCGGGTCAGCCTACCGTGGTATTGGATGTTGCTCATAATCCCCATGCTGCTGCCACCTTGGCTCAGGGGCTCGATAAGATGGGTTACCACCCCTACACCTATGCCATTTTTGGAGCTATGGCTGACAAGGATATTGAGGGGGTGATTAAACCCCTCCTAAATATCGTGGATTTCTGGTTTTGCACTGATTTACCGACCCCCAGAGCTGCGAGCGCTAAGCTTCTGGCCGAGAAGCTTGAATCTATGGGAGTAAAGCAAAAAAATGGGTCAGATGGGGGTATTGAATGCTTCTCAGAACCCGCTTTAGCGTATCAAAAAGCGCTATCTTTGGCGGGTGAGGGTGATAGAATTGTGACCTTCGGATCCTTCTATACCGTTGCAGGCGTAATGACTTACCGAAACAACCAGGCCCACTGATCCATGATTCGTTTACCAAGCTTTTTTAAGCGAAAAACCCAGTCCGATGACCTTGAAATAGGTTCAAGGGGTAGTCGCACCGCCAAACGAGTAGCCCCACGTAGTTTTCAGCGCGCAGCAGAAGCTGAAGAACTTGCCCTCACAGAAGATCCAGAGCAGCAAAGAGCGCGTCATCGTCTGATTGGTGCTGCCGTCCTCGTATTAATTGCTGTTATTGGCTTGCCTCGTATTTTGGATAGCAAACCAAAAGCATCATCTAACGATATCGCAGTAAATATTGTTACCAGCTTACCTATTCCCGGTACAGAGCCTAAGGCCGAAGAAAAACCTAAGGCCGAAGCTCCTGTTGAGCCTGCTAAAGAAGCTCCCAAGGTCGCCGCCGCACCTACGCCAGAAGCAAAAGTAGAAGCTAAGCCCGAAGCCAAGGTGGAAACTAAACCAGCAGTGCCTGCAGTAAATAAATCGGGCACATTAGGCTTGGCTGCGGGTGAAGAGGTTGTTGCTGCGGCAAGTCCTAAGGCCGACACAAAACCTAAAACAGCTGACGTACCTAAGTCAAGCACTTCAGGTTCAGGTAAGTACATTATTCAGATTGGTGCTTTTGCATCCGAGGCTAATGTAAAGGCCTTGTCCGCAAGACTCAAAAATCAAAACATTCCGAGTTATACCTTGAGTAAGGCGGGTGTCGATGGTGGCAAGATTTTCCTTGTACGAGCAGGACCCTTTGCTGATAAAGACGTCGCAGAAGCAGCGGAAAAGAAAATTAAGGCGATGGGTCTTACACCAAGACTCGTCGAGTCTGGTAAACAGTAATGGAATACTTGTCCACCCTCAAGCTAACATCGGTGGATTACTTCACCCTAGTTGTGCTCTTGGTTTCTGCCTTAGTTGGCATCTCTCGCGGTTTATTTAAAGAGGTCCTTGCTTTAGCCTCTTGGTTCGCCGCAGCTTGGGTTGCTTATCACTACAGTAACTACCTCTCAACCGAGTGGCTCTCGACATTTCATCTGGATGAATTACTGAGTCTTGGCTTGAGTTTCATCATATTGTTTGTATTAACCCTCATCATCTGTGGTTTGTTTGGTGGGGTAGTGCAGAAGATTATTTTGTCAGTGGGTCTTAGTCTCACAGACCGCTTCTTGGGTTTAATATTTGGCGTGATCCGTGGTGGCTTGGTCATAGTAGTGTTGGCTACTCTAGCGGCACTCACACCCATCCCGCAAAGTATGGCTTGGAAGAACGCCATTACCAGACCAGCAATTGATATGGCAACCGGTTTAATTAAAGGTTGGCTACCTGCCGACTGGGCTAAGCAATTAGGTGATGCAATGCCTAAAGTTAGCCCTACCATTACTCCTAAATTAACAATAGGAATCTAGAGATATGTGCGGCGTCGTCGGAACTGTTTCCCACTCACCAGTAAATCAACTTCTCTATGATGCGCTGCTGCTTTTGCAGCATCGCGGACAGGATGCGGCAGGTATTGCAACGATGAACGGTAATTCATTCACGATGCATAAAGCCAATGGCTTGGTACGAGATGTGTTTAGAACTCGCAATATGCGTAGCTTGGTTGGGAACGCTGGTATTGGCCAAGTGCGCTACCCAACTGCAGGCTCTGCAAGTAGTGAAGAAGAGGCGCAACCTTTCTATGTGAGTGCACCTTACGGCATTATCTTGGCGCATAACGGTAATCTAACAAATGCTCCAAGCTTACGTGTTGAGATGGCTTATCGCGATCGTCGTCACATCAACACCAGTTCTGATACTGAAGTATTGCTTAACGTATTGGCTGACGAACTTCAAAAAGAAACCAATAGTGCAGCCCTGGATGAGGGCGCGATGTTTAACGCTGTGACTGGTGTAACCAATCGCGTTAAAGGGTCTTATGCAGTAGTTTCTTTAATAGCGGGTTATGGCTTATTAGCCTTCCGTGATCAGTATGGCATTCGTCCGCTGTGTATTGGCCGTATCGATACTCCTCAGGGCCCTGAGTGGATGATTGCATCTGAGTCTGTAGCGCTTGAAGGTCTAGGCTTTACGTTTGTGCGCGACGTTCATCCAGGTGAAGCAATTTATATTGACTTGGACGGCAATTTCTATTCACGTCAATGTGTGCCGAATGCAGTGTTAACGCCTTGCATTTTTGAGTATGTCTATATGGCCCGTCCAGACTCAACGATTGACGGTGTGACCGTCTACAACGTGCGTATGCGTATGGGCGATTACTTGGCTGAGAAGATCCGCAAAGAGACTAATGTCGATGAAATTGATGTAGTGATGCCGATTCCGGATTCCAGTCGTCCAGCAGCTATGCAAGTAGCAAAGAAATTGGGCGTGGATTACCGTGAAGGCTTCTTTAAGAACCGTTATATCGGTCGTACATTTATCATGCCAGGCCAAGCCGTTCGTAAGAAATCTGTTCGTCAAAAACTCAATGCTATGCGCATTGAGTTCAAAGATAAGACGGTCTTGATTGTGGATGACTCTATCGTTCGTGGCACTACCTCATTTGAGATTGTGCAGATGGCTCGTGAATCCGGTGCCAAGAAAGTGATCTTTGCATCTGCTGCGCCGCCAGTGCGCTTCCCCAACGTCTACGGTATTGATATGCCAACCCGTAGCGAATTGGTTGCCTATGGTCGTACCGATGAAGAGATTAATAAGATGATTGGTGCCGATCAGTTGATCTATCAAAGTATTGAAGATATGAAGCAGGCGGTAAGAGATGTTAATCCGGATATTAAGAACTTTGAGGCCTCTTGCTTCGATGGCTTCTACGTAACTGGCGATATCACCGAGTCCTATCTAGATGCTTTGGAGGCCGCTAGAAATACCTCTGACGCGAAGGCAGACCGCCAAAAGGATTCGAGCGATTTCGCCCGTTCACAACTCCACCTGCATTTGGCCACCGAAGACTAAAAAGCGACAGGATTTTGCCTCGCTCGAGGCAAAATCATGATTTGGTGTCAAAATAGCAGCATGAAGAGCAAAACTATACGTAAAAAACCCGATTTTTCTAAGCTTGCGCTCGAGACCTTAGCGGTTCGCGCTGGTACTCGTCGCACCGCTGAATACCAAGAGCATTCAGAGGCGATGTTTCTAACATCAAGCTTTTGTTTTGATAGTGCAGAGTTAGCAGCCGATGGTTTTGCGCATGCTGACCAAGGCTTTATCTATTCTCGCTTTACCAATCCAACCGTGAGCATGTTTCAAGATCGCTTGGCTGCTTTAGAGGGTGGTGAGGCTTGTATTGCTACCGCTTCCGGAATGTCTGCCATTCTTACAATGGCAATGGCGCATTTACAAGCAGGTGATCACGTGGTTTGCTCGCGCTCGGTATTTGGTGCAACGATTCAGTTGTTCACTAATATCTTGGGCCGCTTTGGCATTACAACCACTTATGCTGATTTGGCTGATACCAAGTCATGGCAGGCCGCCGTTCAGCCAAATACTAAGCTGTTCTACCTTGAGACACCTTCCAATCCGTTGACTGAGATTGCTGATATCAGAGCGATTTCAAAGATTGCTAAAAAAGCAGGCGCCTTATTTGCGGTGGATAACTGCTTCTGTACACCTGCTTTGCAAAAACCATTAGCACTTGGTGCTGATGTCGTGATTCATTCGGCAACAAAGTACTTGGATGGACAGGGTCGAGTGGTCGGCGGAGCAATTGTGGGTAGCAAAGATTTCATCATGGGTAAAGTATTCCCCTATGTGCGTACCGCAGGCCCAACGCTATCTGCATTCAATGCTTGGGTATTCCTCAAGGGCTTGGAGACTTTAGAACTTCGCATGAGGCAACAGAGTCAGAATGCACTCGCCTTGGCTCAATGGCTTGAGAAGCAATCTGGAGTGGAGCGTGTTTACCATCCTGGCCTGAAATCGCATCCTCAACATGCGTTGGCAATGCGCCAGCAAAAAGAGGGTGGGGCGATTGTGTCTTTCACCTTGAAGGGTGGCAAGAAGGCTGCGTTCAAGCTCATCAATCAAACAAAGCTTTGCTCGATTACTGCAAACTTAGGCGACACTCGCACAACTATTACACATCCTGCTACAACAACACATTGCCGTGTCACGCCTGAGGCTCGTAAAGCCGCCGGTATTTCTGATGGCTTGGTGCGTATTGCTGTTGGCCTTGAAAACATCAACGACTTAAAGAGCGACCTCGTTGGCGGACTCAAAAAATAATCAAGTACATCAGGATAGGTCTATGAGTTTCGCGGATGCCACCCAGTTCTGGAACGAACGCTTCGACAAGGAAGAGTTTATTTTTGGTAAAGAGCCTAATGAGTATCTCGTTGAGAAAACAAAGCAATACCTAAAGCCCAAAGATAAGGTTTTATGTATTGCTGACGGCGAAGGTCGCAACGGCGTCTGGCTTGCCAAGCAAGGCATGCAAGTTTTTGGCTTTGATGCGTCTGATGTCGCGCTTGCTAAAGCAAAGCAGTTTGCTAAAGATAATCAAGTGCAAGTTGAGTATTCCTTCTCCGATACCGATAGCTATGCGTGGCAAGAAAATACTTATGACGCAGTGATTGGTATCTTCATTCAGTTTGCTGATCCAGTAATGCGCGCTAGAATTTTTGAGCAAGCCTATAAGGCGACAAAGCCCGGTGGCCTCTTCATCCTTCAGGGCTATACCCCTAAACAACTGGATTACAAAACCGGCGGCCCATCATTAATAGAGCATCTCTATACAGAAGAAATGATTCGAGGTCTCGCTAAAGACTTTGAAATACTCGAGCTTGTAAGTTACGAGAAAGAACTTTCTGAAGGTCCAAGGCACACTGGCATGTCTGCAATATTAGGATTGGTTGCTAAGAAGTGATTGCTTTCCTATGAAAACTATTGAAATTAAAAGTGCATGGCAGGGTAATAGTGATTGCAATGCATGCTCTATTCGCAGCTCTGCATTGTTTGCCGAATTGAATGAGGAAGACTTTTCTAAAATTCATTCACCAATTGATGATTTACGTTTCGAAGCAAATGCAGGGATTTACACGCAGGGAGATTCTGCTGAGCATTTATTTACCTTGCGTGAGGGTTATATAAAGCTATTGCATATCAATTCCGATGGCTCAACTAGAATAGTCCGATTAGTAATGCCGGGTGATTTGTTTGGTATGGAGGCTTTGTTGGGTAAGAGTTATGCTCATTCAGCCACTGCCTTATCAAATATCCATTTATGCCGCATACCAAAAGCTATTATTTCCAGCTTGGGTGAAGAGTCTCCACGCTTACATCGCCAAATTGTAAAAAAATGGGGTGAAGCTCTGACTCAGTCGGAGTCATGGTTTTCTGAAATCAATACCGGAAGAATTGAAGTGCGTCTGGCCCGATTTTTCTTACGAATTGCCAAGAGCTCAGGTGATATGGCAGTTGCGCCACTCTTTAAAAGAGAGGATATGGGCCTAATGATGGACGTGAAGTTTGAAACTATTAGTAGAGCCCTTGCTTCTATGGCGGAACAGGGCTTAATTTCTAATATCGGAAAGTTAAGTATTCAAATTCCGAGTATAAAAAATCTTGAAGGCTTTTCTCAAGCCGGTGTTTAAAAATATAAAGACTGCCTTTGAGCTGACCCCATAAAGTTGGACGGTTAAGTTAATTTAGCATGAGGGATTGAGTTTGGTAATTTATCGGGCTCAATTACCATTCCTTACACAGAGGTTGCGATGCGCATTGATGAGCTGGGATGTAGAAACCCTGCTGCAGGATCATCTAAGTGGGGTTGTTCCAAGGCTAAGAAAGTTTACGCATCCTGAAACGGACCAGTTTGTCCACAAAGTCTAATGGCCATCTCTGCTATGACGCGTGATGACTTTCCTGTCACTAATTTATTACTATTGTTGCGGCATCCTTTACTGAGATGCATTGGATCTAACCAAAATTAACGGTGAGATTTAAGCTAAGCCCCCGTTTTATTGCTCCCAAACTGAATTGCATGATGTAGATCAAATAAATGTTGCTATTTCATTTCAATTCATTGACTTTGTATGTCAGTTGTATACTATATAAATATATATATTGTTAATTGGTTAAATGAAATGAGTAAATATGCATAATGAAGTAGAGCAGACCAAGTCGGCTCAATATATGAATCCACTGTTAGCGGGAATACTTCTCGGAATGGTTTTGTTGGCCACTTTTGTAATTACAGGTCATGGGCTGGGAGCTACTGGCTTTACGACGCGCTTAACAACCTGGGTTGGGATGCATATTGCTCCAGTTGCAACTAATGCAAACGACTACCTCGGCGGGATGGTTGAAGAGGGTAAGCCATTAAATGCATGGATTACATGGCAAGTGACTGGTGTGGCTATAGGCGCATTGCTATCCGCATTCCTGGCAAAAAGAATTCATATTCAACTGGACGGCAAAAAGTTTTTAGGCGGTTCTAAGCGATCCATTACGGCTTTATTTGGTGGCATATTGGCTGGTTTTGGTGCACGAGTCGCAGCAGGTTGCACTAGCGGCCTTGGTTTGTCGGGTGCAGCAGTACTAAGTCTGGCTGGCTTTACTTTCCTGGGAGCATTCTTTGCCGTAGGTTTATTGACAAGTCGCTTCTTGAAAGAGGAGAAATAAGATGAGTGAAATTCTTTCGGGGCTCCTATTAGGTGCTGGATTTGGTTTTGTATTGGAGCGTGCCGGTTTTGGTAATCCAAATAAATTAACTGGCCAATTTCGCTTAACAGATTGGTCTGTGTTTAAGGTGATGTTCACTGCTATTGTGTTTGCTGCCGTTGGCCTCCTAATTTTGGAGCAGGTGGGCTTTGTAGATGCTGGTAATTTATTTGTACCACCTGCATTTTTAGGTGCTGCCGCTCTTGGTGGAGCATTTGTTGGTGCAGGCTTTGCAATTGGTGGATATTGCCCTGGAACCTCAGTCGTCGGTTTGATGTCTGGACGCATTGATGCGGCCATATTTTTGCTTGGCTTATTGTTAGGGACCGTATTGTTTGCTGGCATCTATCCAAGTATTGAGTTCTTAACAACCTTGGGTGAATACGCTAAGGCTGATTCATTGCCCGATGCCTTCAATCTTTCAGGTTTATCAATCGATGTTGGTATGGTTGTTGCGGCCGTCGGAGTATTTATCTTGGGTTCTTGGATGGAGAAGAAGTCCAAGGGTCCCGTTAGTTCCTAGGTTTAATTATTTAAAAGGAAAGTTATGTCTAAGAAATCAACAGTAGCTGCGTTGGCAATGGCTTTAGCTGGTTTGGCGGCTGCGCCTTTAGCACATTCAGCAGATGCCCCTGCTAATCCATCAGGCGCAGAGCAGAAGAATCCCTGCGGTCCTAAAAAAGAGTCAGCAAATCCATGTGGCCCTGCAAAGAAAAAAGCAGCTAACCCCTGTGGCCCTGCAAATCCTTGCGGTCCTAAAAAGCGTAAAGCTGCAGAGTAATTAAATATATGCTTACTCAATCTAATTTCTGGTTGGCCGCACAATCGCTAGCAAATATTCAGATGCGATATGCCGAAACCGGGCGCACCGTGAATGAATCTGCTTTATGTGGTGCCAAGGATTTTATTGAGTGGCAGCACTATCCAAGTAATGATCTTGTGGATGAGCATAGTGGTTATGAGTTCTACTACCATGCGCATTCTGCAGATGAGATGCCCAATGGTGAGCATGGCCATTTTCATGTGATTAAGCGTGATGTACGGAGCTTTCATCACCTTGTTGGCATTTCTTTAGACCAGAAAGGTTTGCCAGTTCGCTTATTTACTACCAACCAGTGGGTCACCGGTGAAGAGATGGCGAATTCGGACGTTGTCATCAAATTCGCTAAAGAATTTCAAATGACCGTAAAAGGTCGCATGGCTCCAGTAAGCAATTGGATCAGTGCTTTGATTCAATTATTTGCCGTAGAGATTGAGGCTCTAATTTTGGAGCGAGATCAAAAGATTGCTCAGCTAGTGGCAGAGTGGGGCAATCGTGAGCTGGTATTGAACTCAAAAAAGCATCATGTATTAACGGAATGCAAGATTGATTTGATGGGCCGTCTTTCAGATAATTTGTTAGCTGTAAATTCATAAGGGAGTAGAGATGAAAAAAATTCAATTGCTTTTAGCAGCTGCCCTAACCGGCTTGGTGAGCCTAGTTCAGGCAATTACATTGCCTGGTCCTGTAGTCAGCGCAGATTGGTTATCCAATAATCAATCTGATGTACAGATAATTGAAGTTAGAACAGATTTAGCCAGCTACCTTAGAAACCCTGAGTTTGATACTGACAAAAAGACTGGTAAGAAATTCCTGGTAGAAGTTGGTGGCCATATTACTAATTCCACTCTCTTGGATTTTAAGAAGGTACGTGTAGAGCGTCTAGTCGATGGAAAAAAGATTAAGTTTCTAATTCCTGAAAAAGCAGATTTTGAGAAATTGGTTCAATCTTTAGGTATCAACTCTGATAAGCCGATTGTGCTCGTGCCTATAGGGCAGGATATGTCCGATATCGACGAGGCATTGAGAACCTATTGGTCATTCAAGGTGTATGGCGAAGATCAAGTGGCTGTCTTGGATGGCGGTATTGCTGGGTGGCTCGGTGAGGGGCGTGAATATGTAACTAACAATGCTCAAAAAGTGACTGGCAATTGGTCTGCAAAAGCATATCGCAAAGAATTAATCGCTAGTTCAGATGATGTAGCTGCTGCGTCCAAAGCAGGTAAGCCACAATTATTGGATGCGCGTCAGCCTGCCCAATACTTAGGCCTTGCAAAACGTCCAGATGTGCTGACCTTTGGCCATATTGCGGGCTCAAAAGAGTTGGCGCCTGAATTGTTGGCAAAGCCAAGCAATGGTGCATTGTATTTCTGGCAAAAGAATACTTACGATGCGTTGATGTCAGCCAATGGTTTAAGTGTTAAAGGCCCAACAATTGCCTATTGCAATACTGGCCACTTAGCAGCTGGTGGTTGGTTTGTTATGTCAGAGCTAGTGGGCAATAAATCTACTAAGTTGTACGATGGCTCTTTATATCTTTGGACTCTTGAAGGCCGCCCATTGGTCGGTGTTCCGCTGAACTAAGAGTACCCATCATGCCAGTACTTAAGGACGGTATTAATATAGAGAAGATGCAGTCATCAGCAGACGAGGCTTGTCGCTTGATGAAAGTGCTCTCAAATAGAGATCGCATGCTGTTGCTATGCCAGATAAGTCAGGGGGAGATGTGTGTTGGTGAGCTCGAGGAATGTCTTGATATTCATCAGTCTACATTATCTCAGCAACTCACGGTTCTTAGAAATGAAGAGCTGGTCCAAACCAGAAGAGATGGTAAGCAAATCCATTATTCACTTTCCAATCAGATTGCTTTGAAAGTGATGAATGTGCTTTATCAAAATTACTGCAGTAAATAACCAAAAGGGGCCTTAATATGAAATGCAATGTCGGTGGTGTTGATCGTATGTTACGTATGGTAGTTGGCTTGGTATTAATAGGTCTAGCCGTAACCGGAACTGTAGGTATATGGGGTTGGATTGGTGTTGTGCCTCTCGCAACGGGGCTATTTAGATTTTGCCCGGCGTACCGACTCCTAGGGGTC
This sequence comes from Polynucleobacter sp. MWH-S4W17, assembly GCF_018687535.1. Lineage (NCBI taxonomy): Bacteria > Pseudomonadati > Pseudomonadota > Betaproteobacteria > Burkholderiales > Burkholderiaceae > Polynucleobacter > Polynucleobacter sp. MWH-S4W17. The sequence continues at coordinate 822,920 of NZ_CP061295.1, forward strand.
AATACTTGCTCTACTGATTCTTCATGTGGCGGCAGCGGTTGCTGTAAATAAAAGTGAAGCTATATCGCTGAAATCAGAAAGAGTTTGCAGATTTTGCATCACTCTTTCTGAAAATCTCTAGTTGCTATCAACAAATCGCCTAGGATCATTGATTGGCCGCAATGGCATGATGTGAATTTGATTGCCATTTAATTCAATATACATTTGGCTGCCAACTTCCATATTCAATCTTTTCACTTCAGCTGCTGATGCAACCCATTCAATTTTATGTATGCTATTTTGAATTTGTAGTTGGATCACCGCAATTTGGCCTAAGACACTAATCTCTGCAGCAATCGCTGGAGTGCTGGTCAAGGTTGGTGCGTTATGGATACTCAAACCATCTTGCGGAATCACCCATGCTACTTGGGCATTGGCGGGGATTTTGCCTTTATCGGCCACGGAAAAGGTTTTATCGCAGCCATCCCAAGTGAGATTGCCCGCATTAAATATCCCATGAAATAAATTGCTAATGCCAACCAACTCGGCTACACGCGAGTTTCTAGGTCTTTGAAATAGCACTTGGGGCGCTGCCGTTTGTAAGCTGATGCCGTTATCAATCACGGTAATACGGTCGGCAAGCAGATCGGCCTCACGCAAATCATGTGTAACCAACACAATCGGAATGTTTAAATCCTTGCGTAAATCAGCAAGAGTTTTATATAGACCTTGTCGCGTTGGCGCATCAACAGCGGAAAATGGTTCGTCTAACAATAAGATCTTTGGCTGTCGTGCCAATGCGCGAGCAAGTGCTACGCGTTGCTGTTGTCCGCCCGAGAGTTGGTGTGGAAAACGATGGGCAAGTTCAGCAATGCCCATGCGACCTAGCCAGTCCTGAGCAAGGGCTTTACGTTCAGCCACCTTATGTGCAGAATTCTGTAAAGGGATGAGAACATTCTCAAGCGCGGATAGATGCGGGAAGAGAGCGTATTGCTGAAATAAAAATCCACAAGAACGTTGCGCGGGAGACAGGTTCTGTATTACTCCTGCAAGTTCATTGGCCTCAAACCAGGTCTCACCATCACATTCAATTTTTCCAATCTTAGCTTGGCTGAGGCCGGCAATCGTTCTCAGAGTGCTGGTTTTGCCGCTACCAGATGGCCCCACAAGAGCATGCAATTGACCAGCTGCACATTCCAGCGTAATTTGCAGAGGGTTAGGGAGTGCTTGGCTTATTTTGAGTTTAAGCATCAGCCCCTCCGTTGGCGCTGTTGGGAGACGCTTTTGCCAAAAACACCATATGAAAGGGCAATTGCAATCAGAGATATACCTAGCAGCAATAAGGCCAGTGCGCCGGCGCCTGAGGTATCAAAACTTTGCACTTTGTCGTAGATCGCAATCGATACTGTTTTGGTTTCTCCGGGGATTGCGCCCCCAACCATGAGGATGACCCCAAATTCACCTAGGGTATGAGCAAAGGTCAGCACTGCGGCACTGGTAATGCCTCTCCATGCCAGTGGAAGCTCAATCAAGCGAAAAATTTGCCAATTGGATAGGCCGCTGACTTGGGCGGCCTCAATAATTTCCGGGTTGATAGCTTCAAATGCGCGCTGAATCGGCTGTATTGCAAAAGGCAGGTTGACTATGAGGGAGGCAATGAGGATTCCGGCAAAGGAAAACACCAGTGGAATACCTAAAAAAGTCTTTCCGCCCAAGCCAACCAAAAGGTAATAGCCCAAAACAGTGGGAGGTAAAACGAGTGGCAGGGCTAGGGCAGCTTCCACCCAGGGTTTGCTTCTATTAAGGCCTAAGAGGCTATGGGCAACCCAAACTCCAAATGGAAGGATGAGGACCAGGGTCCAAAGCGCCAGCTTAAGCGAGAGAAGGATTGCATCCGTATCCATGGCTTGATTGTATTGCTAAGCAATGTAGGGTATCTCACTATACCGATTTACCTGCTTAAAGGGTCAAATATATGCGTATACATGCATATATTAAAAGGCTAGTGAAATTGAGGGTAAAGGTTCAAAAGGCGACAAAAAACTTATCTCCAAAACAGATGGAGAAGGTATTTGCGCATGTGGCTGCTTATTTCAATGTTCTATCTGAGCCCGCACGTTTACGCATCATGTATGCAGTCTGTAGCGGTGAAAAATCCGTCTCTGAGGTTGTAAAGATGTGTGGCACAAGCCAGGCCAATGTTTCGAGACATTTATTGGCGCTTCATAAAGCTGGAATTCTAATGCGCCGCAAAGAGGGTGTAACGGTTTATTACTCGATTGCGGATAACGCAACCGTAGAGATGTGTCAGACAGTCTGCGCAAAGATTGCTGAAAGCATTCATTAAGTTTTGCAGTAAATCACTTTTCAAGTAGAGGTCAAATGACTAAGAAGCAGATTGAATTAAGTGCCGAGGATATCTCGGCGGTTGAGAAGCCGGCTAATAGAGCTCGCTTGGTGAAAGCGCCCGAGCACTTTATCTCTCAGAAGTTAATTGCCGATATCAATTCAAATGGACTAGATGAGACCCGTCGCGGCTTCTTACGTAAGGGCTTTTTATCAGCCATTGGTGGTGCAGCTGCTGGCCTGGCTGCCCCAATGGCTTTTGCTGCTGGAGAAGGCGATCCCGCAATTCTTGAAAAGCAAGAGTGGCAAACCACTTTAGGTAAAAACGTTGCCACCATGCCATATGGCGTGCCATCAATTTACGAATCTAACCTCATTCGTCGTGAATCACCTGGATTAACGCGTGTATCTGCAGCATCTGTTGCATTTACTCCGCTGCAAGGATTATTCGGCACTATTACCCCGAATGGTTTGCACTTTGAGCGTCATCACCAAGGTTGGTACAACATCAACCCTGAAACCCATCGCCTCATGGTGAACGGTTTGGTGAAGAACGCTCGCGTCTTTACGATGAATGATTTAATGAGATTGCCTTCAGTTTCTCGTACCCACTTCATTGAGTGCGGTGCTAATACTGGATTGGAGTGGGGTAACGTTGCGGTGCCAACCGTGCAATATACCCACGGCATGCTATCTTGCTGCGAATTCACAGGTGTACCTCTTAAGGTATTGCTTGAAGAATGCGGCGCAGATTTGAAAAAAGGCAAGTTCATGCTTGCCGAAGGTGGTGATGGTTCAGGCATGACGCGTACGATCAATCTTGAAAGCTGCTTAGAAGACGCAATCGTTGCCTGGAGTATGAATGGCGAAATGTTACGCCCAGAAAACGGCTTCCCATTGCGCCTAGTAGTTCCTGGCGTGCAGGGTGTCAGCTGGGTGAAGTGGTTGCGTCGCCTAGAGGTTGGCGATATGCCTTGGAATGCGAAAGATGAAGCCGTTCACTATATTGAGCTCATGCCAGATGGCATGCATCGTCAATACGCATCCATTCAAGAATGCAAATCGGTAATTACTACACCTTCTGGTGGCCAGCAATTGCTGGATAAAGGTTTTTATAACGTGAGCGGTATGGCTTGGTCTGGTCGCGGCAAGATTAAGCGTGTTGATGTTTCTTTCGATGGCGGTAATAACTGGCGTACTGCTCGTTTAGAGACGCCAATTCAAACCAAGTCTATAACTCGCTTCAATATTGATTGGGTATGGGATGGATCACCGGCAATATTGCAATCTAGAGCAGTGGATGACACTGGTTACATCCAGCCATCGATAAAGGTCTTGCGTGATGCACGAGGTAATCGATCTATTTATCACAATAATGCTATTCAGTCATGGAAGTTAGATTCAAACGGTGAGGTAAGCAATGTACAAGTCGGTTAATTTTATTGCTCGTTTGAGTCTGCTAAGTATTGCAGTATTAGCTGCCCAGATTTCGTTTGCACAAAGTACACAGGGCTCCGCTAAGTTTCCGGGTATTGGAAGAAATGCAACTCCTGCAGAAGTCATGGCTTGGGATATTGATGTGCGCCCAGACTTTAAAGGCTTACCAAAGGGATCTGGCTCTGTTGAGCAAGGTCAAGTAATTTGGGAATCTAAGTGCGCTAGTTGTCACGGTGTTTTTGGTGAGTCAAATGAGATCTTTACTCCGATTGCTGGTGGAACAACTGCTGATGACGTGAAGACTGGCAGGGTCGCCTCTTTGTTAGATCGTAAGCAGCCTCAGCGAACTACTTTGATGAAGGTGCCAACTGTATCAACATTGTGGGACTATATTTATCGTGCCATGCCTTGGAATGCGCCGAGATCACTTACCCCGGACAATACTTATGCGCTGGTGGCATATATTCTCAGCTTGGGTGAAATAGTCCCGGATGATTTTGTATTGAGTGATGCCAACATTGCCGAAGTCCAGAAAAAAATGCCTAATCGTAACGGCATGACTCGTAATCATGGTTTTTGGAGTGTTAACGGCAAGCCGGATGTTAATGGCTCTTCTTGCATGAACAATTGCGTGAAGTTTGTGCAAATTGGATCCACTCTTCCAGACTTCGCCAGAAATGCTCATGGCAATATTGCTGAGCAAAATCGCTTGTATGGCCCATATCGTGGTTCAGACTCCACCAAACCGCCTCTTGCTAAGTTGCCTGGAACGACGGGTGAGGGATTGGCCCATGCGTCCGATACTCATGCTTCCTCCAACAAGGGTCCAGCTGCGCTATTTAAGAATGAGAACTGTTCAGCATGTCACGCACCGAACGCCAAATTGGTTGGCCCATCCATTGCTGATATTGCAGTCAAATACCAGGGGCAGAGCGGTGCTTTGGATAAATTGATGGCTAAAGTTAAAAATGGTGGCTCAGGCGTATGGGGTTCAATTCCAATGCCGCCACAGTCGCAGTTATCGGATGAGGATCGCAAGGCTTTGGTTACCTGGGTGCTTTCTGGTGGTAAATAAATAAGATGTATCAGTACTAACCAGCATGCTTTATTGGTTAGCAGGTAATATATTCACGGTAAATGATTATTAAAGGAGTTTTTATGAATCAGCAGCGACGCAGTTTATTGAAATATTCAGCGGTTTTCGGTTTAATGGCTTCTGCGGGTCTCATTAGTGTGGTCCAAGCTCAAGAATGGAATAAAGCCGCATTTGAAGGCAAGAGTCTTGATGATGTATTTAAGATTCTAGGTGCAGGCAGTCCAGATAAGTCTAGCGCTGTTACTTTGAACGCCCCAGATATTGCAGAAAATGGTGCGGTAGTTCCGGTTGGAATTGTCACTACCCTTAAAGCAGAGCAAATGGCAATCTTGGTTGAGAAAAACCCAAGCGCCTTGGCTGCGCAGTTCTATATTCCTACAGGCACTGAGCCTTTTGTTACTACTCGTATCAAGATGGGTCAAACCTCTAATGTGTATGCCTTGGTAAAGGCTGATGGCAAATGGAGTATGGCTGTTAAAGAAGTGAAAGTAACTTTGGGTGGTTGCGGCGGTTAAGCACTCTCAATCCAATTAAATACCATTAATAAATTACTAGATTAAAAGAGGAACATATGTCTGATCCAATGCGCGTAAGAGCAGCCGAAAACGGCGGAATTGTGGATGTAAAAATTTTGATGAAGCACGATATGGAATCTGGTCAGCGAAAAGATGCTGCTGGCAAAGTGATTCCTGCATGGCACATCACCACTATCAATGTCAAAGCAAATGGTAAAGATGTTTTGAATGGTCAGTTTGGCCCTGCGGTCTCTAAGGACCCATTCTTGAACTTCAAATACAAGGGCGCCAAAGGCGACAAGATTGTTGTGAGCTGGATCGATAATAAAGGCGACAAACGTACTGATGAAGCCACTGCTTCTTAATATCAATACGAAAATATAACTAAAAAGGTTACCTATGAAGACACGCATCTATTGCGGACTCTTGGCGGCGGGTTTTTTTGTCCTCCTACAGGGCTGTACCAGTCCTGGAAAAAATGAAGATAAACCTGTCGTTGGCGGTAGCGCAGCAACTCAAGAGATTGAAAAATATCGTGCGATGCTTGCTGATGGTAACCCTTCTGATTTATATGAGGCAGCTGGTGAGGATATTTGGAAAAAGCCGATGGGCCCCAAAAATGTCTCACTTGAAAAGTGTGATTTGGGTATGGGGCCTGGTGTTGTTAAGGGTGCCTATACTCAATTACCAAAATACTTTAAAGACACAAACAAAGTTCAAGACCTTGAGTCACGCTTAATTACTTGTATGAGCAAAATGCAAGGTTATGACGCTAACGAAATCATTAAGGCTGGTTTTGGCAAAGGTAAGCGTAAAGATATTGAGGCTGTAGTTGCTTACGTTGTTGCTGAATCAAAAGGTATGCCAATTAATGTTGTTGTTAAGCACCCTAAAGAAAAGCAAGCCTTTGAGATGGGTAAACAATCCTTCTTCTATCAAGGCGGCCCAATGGATTTCTCATGCGCCTCATGTCATGGCTCTGACGGTAAGCGTATTCGCTTGCAGGATCTGCCTAACATCACGACACAAAAAGGTGCAGCAGCAGGTTGGGGTTCATGGCCGGCTTACAGGGTTTCAAGCGGAACTTTTTGGACGATGCAGCAGCGTTTAAATGACTGCTATCGTCAGCAGCGTTTCCCTGAGCCAATATATACCTCTGAAGATACCATTGCGGTTTCAATGTATATGGCTGTGACAGCCAAAGGTGGCACTATGACTGCACCAGGACTGAAGCGTTAATCGCTGGAGATAAATAATATGAAAAATAAATTATCCTTATTGGCGTTAGCGCTATTTATATCCGCCGGTGTTGCTCATGCTGCAACGCCTTTTGAAAATATGATGTCCTCTAGTTTTGAGGCAAAAGGTCAGGCCGGTCTTGATCGTTTGGTGCAGGATCCTGCGCAGAAGTTTTGTTCTAACCCAGCCAACTTGGATGGCGGTGGCGATCTAAAGGTGAGGGAGAAGATTCAGAGCGAAAATATGGCTTCCATTAAGCAGCCATCTGATGGCAAGTACATTGGTAACTGGAAGAATGGGGAAAAGATTGCTCAAAGTGGTCGGGGAGCTACTTGGTCAGATAAAGCAGGTTCAGAAATTGGTGGCGGCTGCTATAACTGCCATCAAATTGATCCCAAGGAAATCTCCTATGGAAATATTGGGCCCTCTTTAACGGGTTATGGAAAAATGCGCGGCTACTCTAAAGAGGTTGTGGTCTATACATGGAATCGTATTAATAACTCCAAGGCCTATAACGTATGCAGTAATATGCCGCGTTTCGCTCATGCCAAACTTTTAAATGAGCAGCAGATTCAGGATGTCATGGCCTTGCTGCTTGATCCGGCCTCACCAGTTAATCAATAAAGTATAAAAACAGGCCGACAGGCCTGTTTTCACAAAGGGAATGTTATGTCTTTAAGTCGTCGCGATTTTCTGCAGGCCTTAGCTATTGCATCTGCAGGTGGAATGAGTTTGCAATCAAACTTTGTTAACGCACAAAGCACTGCGCAAAAATTTTATGACTTACCTAAATTTGGTAATGTTCACTTTTTGCACTTTACAGATTGCCATGCTCAACTATTGCCAATTTATTTCCGTGAGCCTAATGTAAACCTTGGTATCGGTGCGCAGGAAGGTAAGACCCCGCACTTGGTTGGCGAATATTTCTTGAAGGCAAATGGCATTGCACCAGGCACTCGTGATGCTCATGCCTTTACCTATTTAGACTATGTGGCTGCTGCTCAAAACTACGGCAAGATGGGTGGATTTGCTCATATGGCCACTTTAATTAAGCAAATGAAAGCCAATCGTCCTGGTGCTTTATTGCTAGATGGTGGGGATACTTGGCAGGGCTCAGGTACTGCACTTTGGACTAATGGTCAGGATATGGTTGATGCCGCTCTTGCTTTAGGTGTTGATGTGATGACTCCGCATTGGGAAATGACTCTTGGCGAAAAGCGCGTCATGGAAATCGTGAATGGCGACTTTAAGGGCAAAGTTTCATTTGTAGCGCAAAACATTAAAACAGCGGATTTCGGCGACTCAGTATTTAATCCCTATGTCATGAAAGTGCAGAACGGTATTCAGGTTGCCATTATTGGACAAGCATTCCCGTATACGCCCATTGCAAATCCCCGCTACTTCACTCCTGATTGGACCTTTGGTATTCAGGAAGAGAATATGCAAAAGACTATTGATGAGGTTAGATCAAAAGGCGCAAAGGTAGTGGTGCTTCTATCTCACAATGGCATGGATGTAGATTTGAAAATGGCCTCCCGCGTACGCGGACTAGATGCTATTTTGGGTGGGCACACCCATGATGGTGTGCCTATTCCGGTGAAGGTAAAGAATGCTGGTGGAGTAACTCTAGTTACCAATGCTGGGTCTAATAGTAAGTTCTTAGGAGTGCTGGATTTTGATGTGAAAGGTGGTAAGCCAGTAGATTTCCGCTATAAGCTATTCCCAATTTTCTCTAATATGATTCCAGCGGATCCAGCGATGAATAAGTTGATCGCTAAAGTCAGGGCTCCGTATGAAGCTAAGCTCAACGAGAAGTTAGCAACTACAGAGGGCCTCTTGTATCGCCGGGGTAACTTTAACGGTAGCTTTGATCAACTCATCTTGGATGGATTGATGGCACAGAAGAATGCAGAGATTGCCTTCTCTCCAGGCTTCCGTTGGGGTACCAGTCTATTGCCAGGTCAAGCGATCACGCGTGAGAATCTTTTAGATCAAACCGCGATCACCTACCCATACACTACTGTTACCAATATGAGTGGTGAAACAATTAAAACTATTCTTGAGGACGTCGCTGATAACTTGTTTAATCCTGATCCGTATTATCAGCAAGGTGGTGACATGGTCCGCGTCGGTGGAATGCAATACACCATTGATCCAGCACAAACCGCTGGTAAACGTATTTCTGATATGCGCTTAAATGGTAAGGCTATTGATGCAAACAAAACCTACAAAGTAGCTGGTTGGGCGCCAGTCAGTGAGGAGGCGAAAAATGCAGGAGGCGAAGCAATTTGGGATGTCATGGAGCGCCACTTGCGCGATGTCAAAGTTGTTAAAGCGGTTAAGCTCAATGAGCCAATCATTAAAGGTGTGTCAAATAATCCTGGCATGGCCCCAATTTAATTAGCCATATAACTACACGAGATCTAAGCATGAAAAAACTACTTTCTATTATTACTGCTTTAGCCCTGACATTGGGATTTTGCTCTGTCGTTTCAGCTCAATCATCTGGCCCTACCAAAGTGGTTTATCACATTGATGATGCAGAAACTCAAGGTCTAAAAGGCCTGCGCAATATTCGTAATCATTTGGATACAGCCCCAAATACCATCATCATCGTAGTGACTCATGCCAATGGAGTGGATATGTTGATGGAAGGCGCCAAGGATAAGAAAAATAATGTGGAGTATGCGCCATTAGTTGGAGCCCTTAAATCTCGTGGTGTGAAGTTTGAAGTGTGTGAGATCACTTTAAAGAATCGGAATTTGAAAAAAGATCAATTCACGCTGGATGCAGATTTCACACCATCAGGCGTGGTGCGAGTTGCCGACTTGCAATACAAAGATGGTTTTGCCTACATCAAGCCTTAAGTAATTTAGTATGAATTGCATTAAGAGTCTTGCGGGGATCCTTTTGGGGTTCCTTATCTTTTTGAGTTTTGCTTTTGGCCAAAGTAATCCTGCTGATCATATTCAGCTCAAACCTACCCAAGTCGCACCTCATACTTACTTTGTACAAGGTTTTCCAGAGATGGGGAGTAGTGCTAACCAAAACTTCATCTCCAATACTGGGTTTGTTATAACTCCAGATGGTGTGGTGGTGGTAGATGCTTTGGGATCACCTATTCTTGCGCAAAAATTAATTGCGGAAATTAAAAAGATTACTCCGCAGAAAGTTGTCGCCATTATTGTGAGCCACTATCACGCAGATCATGTCTACGGTTTGCAAGAATTTAAAAAAATCGGTGCGAAGATTTATGCCCAAGGTGAGGGGCGAAATTATCTTTCTTCAGAAACAGCGAAGCAACGCTTAATTGCTTCAAGAACTGATTTTGCGCCCTGGGTAAATGCAAATACCAAACTCATTTCTGCTGATGTATGGATCGATCAAAAATTGAAATTGACGATTGGCGGCATTGATTTCTTTATCAGCAGAGTGGGGCCTGCTCATGCTCCTGAAGATTTGATGGTGTACGTTCCATCCGAAAAAGTGCTTTTTGCGGGTGATCTGGTGTTTAGGGGCCGCATTCCATTTGTCGGAAATGCAGATAGCAAGGGGTGGCTGGCGGCCTTGGATGAGATCGAAAAATTAAATCCCAATATCGTCATACCTGGTCATGGGGGTTATTCAGTTCATCCGGCCGAAGATATTGCCTTTACTAGGGGCTATTTGAAGTATTTGCGTGAGTCGATGTCTAAAGCAGCAATAAACCTGGATCCTTTTGAGGACGCCTATAAGCAAGCTGATTGGTCGGAATACGAAGGGATGCCGCTCTTTAGAGCTGCAAACCGCATGAATGCCTACAACGTCTACCTGTCTATCCAGGCGGAGTAGGGCAAATTCAGCCATTGGGCCTTAAAATAAAGGATTAATGCTAAATCCTTGATTTGTAATGAAAATGATTTTCCTTCGATCCTTTGTGCTAGCCGCATCCAGTGCGCTCATGAGTGCGCCTGTGCTGGCTACTCCGGATTTAGTAAATGGCAAAACTATTGATCAGCAAAAGTGCTACGCCTGCCACGCCAAGAAAACGGGCTTTGGAAATGGCGACATGATTTACACCCGCTCGGATGGCAAGGTGAAATCTCTGGCCGATTTAAAGAAGATGGTTTCACTCTGCAACGCAGAGCTTCGCCTTGACTTATTTCCCGAAGATGAAGCTGACGTTGCTACTTTTCTTAATCAACAATTTTATAAATTTAAACCTTAATTTTTCAAGACACGGTCACCATGGATGTTGTAGATATTAATTCTTTAAGTAAGTTAGTCCTTTGGGCAACTTTTGCCATTACCTTTTTCTTAGGTGCGGTCATGCAAAAGACTGGATTTTGTAGCATGGGCGCAGTGTCTGATGTTTTCATCATGTCCAGTTGGGATCGTTTAAAGCAGTGGTTCTTGGCTATTGGTGTTGCCATCATTGGTTTTACCCTGATGTCTTATTTCGGGTTGATTGACCCCCTGAAGAGTATGTATACCGGTAATAAATTCTTATGGCTCTCCACTATTGTGGGCAGCGTTATGTTTGGCTTCGGGATGGTGTTGGCCTCAGGCTGTGGCAGCAAAACATTAATTCGTATTGGTGGTGGTAATTTAAAGTCGATGATTGTCTTTATGGTGCTGGGTTTAACCGCCTATATGACATTGCGTGGGTTCTTGGGTGTAATTCGCATTAATACCCTAGATACTTTTTTCATAGCCTTTAATACCCCGCAAGACTTACCCAGTTTGTTAAGTGGGCCTCTCGGTATTGCGCGCCCAACTCTTCATTTGGTCTTGGGCTTAATCATTGGTTCTGCGTTTATTGCATATGCTTTGGCAAGAAAGGCATTTTGGACTGCTGAAAATATCTTTGCGGCTATAGCTGTCGGATTGGCGATCTGTGCAGTATGGTTTGTATCTGGCAATCTTGGTTTTGTTGCTGAAGACCCAAATACTTTGGAAGAAGTGTTTTTAGTAACGAACTCTGGCCGTATGGAGAGCTTATCTTTTGTAGCCCCATATGCATATTCACTTGACTGGCTCATGATGTATAGCGATACGTCTAAAGTTTTAACCGTTGGCATCATGGCTGTTTTAGGAATGATTCTGGGTTCTGCGGCAGTCTCTATTGCAACGAAATCATTCCGTTGGGAATCTTTTCGCAATTCTGAGGACACAGCAAATCATTTAGTTGGCGCTGCATTAATGGGCTTTGGTGGCGTAACTGCTTTGGGTTGCACTGTAGGGCAGGGTTTGAGTGGCATTTCTACGCTTGCCCTTGGTTCAATACTGGCTTTACCAGGATTTATTTTTGGGGCTTATTTAGGCCTACGTTACTTGCAGGTACGTCTTGCCCCAAACCCTTGCAGCTAAGTTTATAAATTGATAGATTAAATAATGCAAATTGACTGGTTCTCCTTTACACCCATTCCTTCTTTATTGGGGGGAATGATTCTTGGGGTTGCTGCAGCTCTTTACGTATTGCTTCATGGGCGTATTCTAGGAATCAGTGGCATTGTTTCTGGCTTATTGCATCCCAAATTAACTGACACCGCATGGCGTCTGAGTTTGGTTTTGGGCTTGGTATCAGCTCCATTTATGGCGGCACTTTTTTTTGGAATATTCCCCGTTGTAGAGATTGAGTCTGATTGGATTGCGATTGTGATTGCAGGTATTTTGGTTGGCTTTGGGGCCCACTACGGTTCAGGCTGCACCAGCGGCCATGGGATATGCGGACTCTCGCGTTTATCTCCGCGCTCCCTCGTTGCCACTTGCGCCTTTATGTTTGCCGGCTTCGTGACCGTTTTTATTCTTCGTCATTTGATCGGAGTCTAAGATGAAAAAACATTTTGGCCTTTTCAGTCAGTATGCAATTGGTGTACTTTTTGGTTGGGGTTTAATCATCTCAGGCATGAGTAATCCCCAGAAGGTATTGGGCTTTTTGGATCTAACGGGTCTTTGGGATCCATCCTTAATGTTTGTAATGTTGGGTGCAGTAATGGTCGGGCTTGGCGGGTTTTATGTGGTCAGCAAGAGGACTGAAGCGTTTTTTGGTGGCGCCTTGCATATCCCAACCCGTAGAGATATCACGAAGCCCCTCGTTATTGGCAGCCTCATTTTTGGTGCGGGCTGGGGAATTGCTGGATTTTGCCCTGGCCCAGCCTTGGTTGCCTTGGGTGCTGGGCACCTGAAGGCCCTGGTATTTGTTGTTGCCATGCTTGTGGGTATGGAAATAAGCGAGCGTTTCTTCTCGGCTCATAAAAAGGCTTCCAGCTAAGTTCGATAAGCCTGATTTAAAATCAACCCTATTACGTCATTATTCAATGTAGAGGGTTTCATGAGTCTTCCTATTTCTTGCCATAGCGATCAGTTCGGTACCATCGGTCAGATCGACGCCAGTCATTTAGCTGAAATTGCAGCACAAGGTTACAAGAGCGTGATTAATAACCGTCCTGACGGTGAGGGCGGCCCAGATCAGCCAACCAATGCCAGCATTCAAGCTGAAGCAGAAAAGTTAGGTTTAAATTACGCCTACCTACCAGTTGTACCTAGTGCAATCAATGTTGATCAAGTAAGAGAGATGGCCCGTTTATTGAGGACCATGCCCGGACCGGTATTGGCATTTTGTCGCTCTGGTGCGCGCTCTACGAATCTGTATCAACTTGCATTGCAAGTGAAATAGGAAGTTACTGGCCGTCATGCGTATCGCCATCCCCGAAGAAAGAAAACTGGTTCATGAAATGATCATGCCCATTCGTTGGGGTGATATGGATGCGTATGGACATGTCAACAATACCGTGTACTTTCGGTATATGGAGCAGGCTCGCTGCGAATGGATTACATCTTTGGGCTATGACGTAGCTCCTGGTCGTGAGTCTATGTTGATGATTAATGGCTTTTGTAATTTCTTTCAACAACTCACTTACCCAGGCGAATTAATTCTAAAGACTTCCATTGGCGCTATTGGTAGAACAAGCCTGGATCTTTACACCAGTATGGCTTTAACTACCGATCCCGAAGTAGAGGCTGCTATTGGTGGTGCAACCATGGTTTGGGTAGATCTCACCACGAATAAGTCAGCGCCTTGGCCTGAGCATGTTTTACAACAGTTGCGCTAGTTAATTGTGCAACCGATTAATCCTCATATCTTAAGGTCTGATCAATTTTTATCTGAGCTAGATCAGTTTGATCTTGTGATTGATGTCAGGTCGCCAGCTGAATTTGCCCTTGATCATATTCCGGGTGCGGTAAATTACCCCGTTCTGAATAATGAGGAGCGCGCTACCATTGGTACGCTATATAAACAGGAGTCTCCTTTTGCAGCTAAAAAATTGGGTGCAGCTTTAGTCTCTAAGAATATTGCTGCACACTTAGAAAATCATTTTCTGGAGCTCCCACGTGAGTGGCGCCCATTAATTTATTGCTGGCGCGGTGGCGAACGTAGTGGGGCGTTTACCCATATTCTCAACCGCATTGGTTGGAAAGCCAAGCAGCTCGAGGGCGGGTATCAGGGCTTCAGAAGAACCGTGATTGATGGTCTTGCCCACGCCGCAACACAATTTACATTCCAGGTGATCTGTGGAATGACGGGTAGCGGCAAAACAAAAGTGTTGCAAGAGATCGGTGCTCTAGGTGCTCAGATTCTGGATCTAGAAGGCTTAGCCATGCACCGTGGATCCGTATTGGGTAATGAGCCTAATATCGAGCAGCCATCCCAAAAAGGGTTTGAGACTGCGCTCTGGAACGCGTTACGTTCGCTCGATCCAGCTAAGCCTGTATTTGTGGAATCTGAAAGCAAGAAGGTTGGCGGCTTGCATGTACCTGATGCTTTGATGGAAAAAATTCGTAATGGCAGCTGTATTGAGCTTCGATCTAGTGCGCAGACGCGCGTCTCTTGGTTGATTCGTGAATACCATCACTTTTTAACCGATACCGATAATTTCAAACAGAAGCTGGCTTTGCTTACTGCGCATTATGGGAAAGTACAAATTACCAAATGGAACCAAGCCATTGATGCGGGTAATTTTCCGGAGTTAGTGGAAGAGCTATTGGTAAAGCATTACGACCCATCGTATCAATCTTCGATCGTACGCAATTTTCCTCAATACAAGATTGAAAATTTTGTGCAACTGGAAAATGATAGTGACGAGGCCTTTGCCAAAGCAGCAAAGGCCATCATCAGTAAGTCGGGCTCTTAGCTAAAAGCTTGAATACCGGTTTGTGCACGACCTAGAATCAAGGCGTGAATATCGTGAGTGCCTTCATAGGTATTAACTACCTCAAGGTTCAGCATATGACGTACAACGCCGTACTCATCAGAGATACCGTTACCACCATGCATATCGCGTGCCATCCGCGCGATATCTAAAGATTTTCCGCAAGAGTTGCGTTTCATGATGGAGGTGATTTCTGGGGCTGCAATACCCTCGTCTTTCATGCGACCTAAGCGTAAGCAACCTTGGAGGCCCAAAGTAATTTCGGTTTGCATATCCGCCAATTTTTTCTGAATCAATTGATTGGCGGCTAGTGGCTTGCCAAACTGTTTGCGGTCCATGGTGTACTGGCGAGCAGCGTACCAGCACCATTCAGCGGCGCCTAGTGCACCCCAAGCAATGCCGTAACGAGCTGAGTTTAAGCAAGTGAAGGGACCCTTCAGGCCTTCAACTTCAGGGAATTCATTTTCTGCTGGTACGAATACTTCATCCATTACGATTTCACCAGTGATGGAGGCGCGCAAACCCATTTTGCCACTGATTTTTGGAGCGCTTAAGCCCTTCATGCCTTTTTCTAGGATGTAACCGCGAATGATACCTTCATCATTTTTCGCCCACACTACAAACACATCAGCAATTGGAGAGTTGGAGATCCACATCTTCGAACCCGTTAATGAAAATCCGCCAGGCACTTTCTTAGCACGAGTAATCATTCCGCCTGCATCAGAGCCATAGTTAGGCTCTGTTAAACCAAAGCAACCAATCCATTCGCCGCTCGCTAATTTAGGGAGGTACTTTTGTTTTTGCGCTTCGCTACCAAATTCATTAATAGGAACCATGACTAAAGAGGACTGAACGCTCATCATGGAGCGATAGCCAGAATCCACGCGTTCAATTTCGCGCGCAATTAATCCGTAAGAGACATAGTTCAAGTTGGCTCCACCGTACTGCTCAGGAATCGTGATGCCTAAGAGGCCAAGCTCGCCCATTTCGCGGAAGATGACTGGGTCAGTTGTTTCGTTACGGTAAGCATCGTGAATGCGCGGCATTAGGCGCCCTTGAGCGTATTCAGCAGCTGCATCACGAATCATGCGCTCTTCTTCCGTTAGCTGGGTATCGAGAAGAAGGGGGTCCGCCCAGTTAAAGCTAGCCTTACTTTTACTCATTGCTTTGCCATCCTATATTTCATTTTGTCTTGATTTCTAGCTGCTTCCTGCGAATTTTCAGGAATACAGATATTCTTGTTTCTATTATCCATTTTTCTGGGCTTATGGACTCTCCAAAACCTCGCCATCGCTATTACGACCTGATTTTGGCTGCCTTTGTGGTGGTCTTGCTGTGCTCAAACTTTATTGGTGCCGGTAAAGCAGCCGTGGTTGATTTGCCTTACTTTGGGGCGGTGCCTTTTGGTGCTGGCATTTTGTTCTTCCCCATTTCCTATTTCTTCGGCGATATTTTGACGGAGGTCTATGGCTACGCCTACGATCGTAGAGCGGTTTGGACTGGATTTGCAGCGCTTGCATTTGCGGCAATCATGGCTCAGATAGTGATTGCCCTTCCAGCGGCGCCTGGAGCCTATATGAGCAATTACCAACAGGGATTAGAGGCCGTCTTTGGAAACTCTTGGCGTATCGCCTTAGCTTCCATGTTCTCGTTTTGGTGCGGCAGTCTAACAAATAGCTATGTTCTGGCGAAGATGAAAATCATGACCCAAGGGCGTTTTCTCTGGATGCGTACTATTGGCTCGACAGCTGTAGGGGAGTTGGTTGACTCTTCTCTCTTCTATATGTTGGCGTTCTATGGCATCTGGCCTGCCCATGAAGTCATTCAGGTAGCGTTGGCCCAGTACGTGCTAAAGACTGCCTGGGAGGTTCTAGCAACTCCTATGACCTATTGGGTTGTGAACTTCCTCAAGCGTAAGGAAAATGAGGATTTTTACGATATTCATACGAATTTCACCCCATTTAGGGTCAAAGTCTAAGCAAGACCACAGGCTTCCCGCCTACAAAGACCTCTAAGCCGTTAAAATAACGGTCTTTGCCCCCAAATTCGGGGGTAACTATCCAATTGAATTTCAGAAAGCTAGAAAACATCCGTGCTGTCAGCATCTAATATCACTATGCAGTTTGGGGCAAAGCCTCTATTTGAAAACATTTCCGTGAAGTTTGGCGGCGGCAATCGTTATGGTCTGATTGGCGCAAACGGTTGCGGTAAATCCACCTTCATGAAAATTTTAGGTGGCGAGCTTGAGCCAACTAGCGGCAATGTGAGCTTGGATCCTGGCATTCGTTTAGGTAAGTTGCGTCAAGATCAATTTGCCTATGAAGATGTGCGCGTACTCGATGTTGTGATGATGGGTCACGAAGAGATGTGGAAGGCCGCTGCTGAACGTGATGCGATCTACGCTAACCCAGATGCGACTGATGAAGATTACATGAAGGCTGCTGAGCTTGAGGGTAAGTATGCTGAATACGGTGGCTATACCGCGGAAGCAAAAGCCGGTGAGTTGTTGCTAGGTATTGGCATTCCTATTGACCAACACAATGGTCCGATGAGCAGCGTTGCTCCAGGTTGGAAGCTGCGTGTATTGCTAGCGCAAGCATTGTTCTCCGATCCAGATGTATTGCTGCTCGATGAGCCAACGAATAACTTGGATATTCACTCCATTCATTGGCTTGAAGACATCCTCAATCAAATTAAGAGCACCATCGTCATCATCTCCCATGACCGTCACTTCCTCAATGAAGTCTGTACGCATATGGCCGATATGGACTATGGCACTTTAAAAGTCTACCCAGGTAATTACGACTCTTACATGCTGGCTTCTGTACAGGCAAGAACACAGCAGCTCAGTAATAACGTAAAAGCTAAAGAGAAAATTGCTGAATTAGCAGCTTTCGTGGCTCGCTTTTCTGCAAACGCATCTAAAGCTCGTCAAGCGACGTCACGTCAGAGGCAGCTGGAGAAGATTGAAATTGTTGAAGTAAAACCTTCATCACGTCAGAACCCATTTATTCGTTTTGATACTGAGAAAAAATTACACAATATGGCGGTTGAGTGCAACGCACTTACTAAAGCTTATGACCGCGTTATCTTCA
The DNA here is from genome assembly GCF_018687535.1 of Polynucleobacter sp. MWH-S4W17. NCBI lineage: Bacteria > Pseudomonadati > Pseudomonadota > Betaproteobacteria > Burkholderiales > Burkholderiaceae > Polynucleobacter > Polynucleobacter sp. MWH-S4W17. The sequence goes on from NZ_CP061295.1 coordinate 840,819, forward strand.
AAAATTTCAAATTAGGTGTTCGTGCCGGTGAAAAGATTGCAATCATCGGTCAAAACGGCGCCGGTAAGACAACACTTCTCAAAACGATCTTGAGTAAGCGCTTTGAAGGTATTGCCGCTGATAGCGGTGATGTGAAGTGGGCTGAGAACGCTAACGTTGGTGTGATGCCTCAAGACAATACCGAGATGTTCGCTAAAGACGAATTGCTCATGGACTGGATGAATTGGTGGCGTAATACTGGTGACGATGACCAAGTGATTCGTGGCACATTAGGTCGTTTATTGTTCTCTGGTGATGATATTGGCAAGTCTGTCAAAGTTCTATCTGGTGGTGAAAAGGGTCGTATGATTTGGGGCAAGCTCATGCTCCAAAAATATAACGTCCTGGCAATGGATGAACCAACCAACCACATGGATATGGAATCCATTGAGAGTTTACAAATTGCTCTTGAGAAATACGATGGCACTTTAATTTTCGTATCCCATGACCGCGAGTTTGTTTCCGCATTGGCTAATCGCATCTTAGAAGTAAAGATGGATGGTACGGTGGTGGATTACTCTGGAACTTATGAGGAATATTTGCGTAGCCAGGAATTAGCCGGCTGATAAAGCTAAAACAATAAGTTATTTATAAAAAATAAGCCCGTTAACTGGGCTTATTTTCTTTGGCTTGTCGTTGAAAGCGCGTCGCGGTACCTTCTGCTCGAATACGTTTCCACACTGATTCTTTTTCTGCTTGAGAAAAGAATACCCAATTACTTACTTCACCTAAGGTGCGACCACAACCTTGGCAGATTTCATCGTACAGTGTCGTGCAAACACCAATGCAAGGCGAGTCAGAGTCTGCATCCCCAGTGGATAGGGAATGGGAGCCATCTTGCACAATAGATTTGGTGTCTTCAGGATTCATGGCTGTACTTTAGACGATTTCAAAGGACTGTGCTCGGCCAGCTCATCCACATAAGCTCCGATCCCTTGGTGTTCACGATCTAGGAAGTGTTGCACAGCTTTGGCAAACTGAGGATCCGCAATGAAATGGGCGGATTGAATGGTAGTTGGCAAGAAGCCGCGCGCCATCTTGTGTTCGCCTTGTGCGCCACCTTCAAAGGTATGAATCTCATTGGAGATGCAATATTCAATCGCCTGGTAGTAAGCAGTTTCAAAGTGCAAGCAGGGCACATGCTCAATAGCACCCCAATACCTACCATAAGCCTTAGAGCTTATGGGGTCAACAATCAGTAAGGACGCAGCGATTGGATAGCCGTTACTTTCTGCAATGATAAGGTGTAAGTTTTCAGGCATGCGCTGCGCACATAACTTCAAGAATGCCTCATTAAGATAGGGGCTAGATCCATGCTCCAAGTAAGTGTTTGCGTAACAGCGATAAAAGAATTCCCAATCAGCATCGGTTGAAGATATTCCTGGAACATGTCTAAAAGTAATCTGCTCTCGTGCTATCTGTTCTCGTTCGCGTCGAATATTCTTGCGGCGCTTCATGGTGAGGACCGCTAAAAATTGTTCGAAATTCTCAAAGCCTTGGTTATGCCAATGAAATTGCACCGAGTCTCGCAACATGAAGCCGTGGTCTTTTAGACCCTTTGCTTCTATTGCATCGGGAAATAAAACATGTGCTGAAGATAGATTATTTTGTAGAACTAAAGTCTTCAATCCTGCAATTAATTGTCGCCGTACTAAATCAGCATCTACATTGCTGGCGCTCAAAATCCTTGAGCCTTGAACTGGTGTAAACGGAATGGCGCAAAGCGCTTTCGGAAAATACTGCATACCTTGTTGCTCATAGGCCTGCGCCCAAGACCAGTCAAAAACAAATTCTCCGTAGGAGTGTTGCTTCAAATATAGGGGCATTGCACCAATCAGTTTTTGATCATCCCTTAAAACGAGGTGAGCCACTTGCCACCCAGTATTGCCTCCAACACAGCCAGTTTCCTCTAGCGCGCTGAGAAACTCATGGCAAAGAAAGGGCCCTGCATCAGCAGGAAGTAGAGCATTCCACTCCCCAGGAGGGATATCACTGAGGCTATCTACTATTTCTAATCGAAATGAATCGGGCTCTGCCACGATTAACGCTGAATGAGCTCTATTTTGTAACCATCGGGATCGGTAACAAATGCAATGATGGTCTCACCTCCAGCTACTGGACCAGCCTCACGAGTGACATTACCCCCGGCCGCCTTGATAGCGGTACAAGCAGCATAGGCATCCTGAACCTCAATTGCAATGTGTCCATAGGCTGTGCCTAGGTCATAGGATTGAACACCATGGTTGTAGGTAAGCTCAATCTCCGATTGACCATCGCCATTCCCCTTGCCATAACCAACAAAGGCAAGCGAGTACTTTTGCTCAGGACGCTCAGTTGTGCGCAGTAAATTCATACCCAAAACTTTGGTGTAGAAATCAATAGAGCGATTCAAGTCGCCGACGCGAAGCATGGTGTGTAGGATCATCATGGGGTAAATATAACGCTATTTATTTATTCGTGTTGAGGTGAAAAACCCCGGTATGGAGCCGGGGTTTCTTGTACTACATTGCTTTACATGGATGCGTAGTTCGGTCCGCCGCCACCTTCAGGCGTAACCCAGACGATATTTTGAGTGGGATCTTTAATGTCGCAAGTTTTGCAATGCACGCAGTTTTGCGAATTTATTTGCAAGCGCGTCTTACCATCGGTTTCTACAAACTCATATACGCCAGCAGGGCAGTAGCGTTGCTCAGGGCCCGCATAGGTTTTGAGATTGATATCTACTGGTACAGAATCATTTTTTAGGGTTAAGTGAATCGGTTGATTCTCAGCGTGATTGGTATTAGAGATAAACACAGAAGATAGGCGATCAAAAGTAATCTTGCCATCTGGCTTAGGGTAGTCAATCGGCTTGTGTTGCGCTGCAGGCTCCAAACATTCATGGTCTGCATGTTTTAAATGCACGGTCCATGGCATGTTGCCACCCAAAAGCTTTTGCTCTAATCCCACCATCAGCGTGCCAACATAAAGTCCTTTTGACATCCATGGCTTGAAGTTGCGCGCTTGATTGAGTTCGGTATGCAGCCAACTATTTTGGAATGCAGTTGGGTACGCAGACAAAACATCCTCAGAGCGGTTCTCATTGATAGCAGCAACTGCTGCTTCAGCAGCAAGCATGCCAGTCTTAATTGCTGCATGACTTCCCTTGATGCGAGATGCATTGAGGAAGCCAGCATCACAACCAATGAGAGCACCACCAGGAAATACAGTCTTAGGAAGGCTATTTAAACCACCAGCAGTCAGTGCGCGTGCGCCATAAGAAATGCGTTTACCGCCTTCAAAAGTTTCACGAATCTTTGGATGTAATTTATAGCGTTGGAATTCTTCAAATGGCGAGAGGTAGGGGTTCTTATAAGACAGGCCAACTACCAGGCCAACAGCAACCTTGTTATCGGCTAAGTGATAGAGAAATGAGCCACCATAGGTATCGCTCTCTAAAGGCCAGCCTGCGGTGTGCACTACTAGTCCAGGCTTGCTCTTAGAAGACTCAACCTCCCATAGCTCTTTAATGCCGATGCCATAGCTTTGTGGATCAGCATCTTTATCTAGCGCAAACTTAGCAATCAGTTGCTTACCAAGATGACCGCGCGCGCCTTCAGCAAAGAGAGTGTACTTGCCACGTAATTCCATACCAAGTTGGAATTGATCCGTTGGATTGCCTTCTTTGTCTAAACCCATTGATCCGGTGATGACGCCATGGACTGAGCCTTGCTTGTTGTAGAGAATTTCTGCTGCTGGAAAGCCGGGGAAAATTTCAACACCAAGATTCTCGGCTTGTTGCCCTAGCCAACGAGTGACGTTTGCAAGGCTGACAATATAGTTGCCTTCATTCTTAAAGCAGTGCGGCAACATCCAGTTTGGAACTTGGTATGAGTTATCGCTGGTTAAGAATAGAAATTGATCTTGCGTGACGGGTGTATCGAGCGGTGCTCCGAGCTCTTTCCAGTCGGGGAATAATTCAGTCAGTGCCCTGGGGTCCATGACGGCGCCAGAAAGAATGTGAGCTCCAATTTCAGAACCCTTCTCTAGGACGCAAACGCTAATTTCTTTTCCGGAGGCGCCGGCCAATTGCTTGGCTTTAATAGCGGCCGACAAACCTGCAGGACCACCCCCAACAATGACTAAGTCATAGTCCATGGAATCTCTGGGTCCAAATTGCTCAACTAGCTCTGCAGCATTCATACAATTTCTCCGAAATTTCTCAAAATAGGGAATTTAAGCCCTAATAGTTTAGTTCTAACTGTCAAAAACCACCTTGGTGCCAAGACGGCCTCAATCACTGGGTCTGAAGCGTTATGATTGCTTTTTTACCCATTTTGGCAATATTAGGACAAAAGTAATGAATAAAACTTACCCATCGGCAGTAGATGCCTTGCGGGATATCTTAAAAGACGGACAAAAATTGGCTGTTGGCGGCTTTGGTCTTTGTGGCATTCCTGAAGCTTTGATCCAAGCGGTTAAGGATCTGGGCGCTCAGAACCTCACTGCAATTGCTAACAATGCTGGTGTAGATGGTTTTGGCTTAGGTTTATTGCTCAATTCACGCCAAGTGAAAAAAATGGTTGCCTCATATGTGGGTGAGAACAAAGAATTTGAACGTCAATATTTAGCTGGTGAATTGGAGTTGGAATTTACACCTCAAGGAACTTTGGCTGAAAAATTGCGTGCTGGTGGTTGTGGTATTCCGGCTTTTTATACTAAAACTGGCGTTGGTACTTTGGTTGCCGAAGGTAAAGAAGAAAAAGAATTCGATGGCGAGAAGTACATCATGGAGCGTTCAATCGTTTCAGATATCTCTTTAGTAAAAGCATGGAAGGCAGATAAGTCCGGCAACTTAGTCTATCGCTACACTGCGCGTAACTTCAATCCAGTCGTTGCTATGGCTGGCAAGATTACCGTTGCGGAAGTTGAGGAGATTGTTGAGAACGGCAAACTCCATCCCGATGAGATTCATACGCCTGGTATCTATGTTCACCGTTTGGTGCTACATAAAACACCAGAAAAGCGCATTGAGCAGCGCACCATGACTGCAAAAGCTTAATTCCCAGCACAGTAAAGCAATAGAACAAAATACTTAGGAAGATCGAAATGCCTTGGACTAGAGATGAAATGGCAGCACGCGCTGCTAAAGAATTAAAAGACGGTTACTACGTGAACTTGGGCATTGGTATGCCTACTTTGGTGGCAAACCATGTACCTAAAGATATGGAAGTATGGCTTCAGTCTGAAAATGGTTTGTTGGGTATCGGACCGTTTCCAACAGAAGAAACCATTGACGCCGACCTAATCAATGCTGGTAAGCAAACCATTACGACTTTGCCTGGCTCATCGATCTTTTCTTCCGCTGATTCATTCGGAATGATTCGTGGTGGAAAAATTAATATCGCGATCTTAGGTGCAATGCAGGTGAGCGAACATGGTGACTTGGCTAACTGGATGATTCCAGGAAAAATGGTCAAGGGCATGGGCGGTGCAATGGATTTGGTTGCCGGCGTAAAGCATGTGGTGGTATTGATGGAGCACGTTGCCAAGAAAAAAGATGGCACAGAAGAGCTCAAAATTTTGCCGAAGTGCACATTGCCCTTGACAGGTGTGGGCGTTATTAGCCAGATCATTACTGATCTTTGTGTGCTGGACATCACTCCCAAGGGTTTGAAGTTAACTGAATTAGCTCCAGGCGTGACCAAAGAAGAGGTTATTGCTAAAACAGGAGCCCCTGTTGATACAACAGGTTTCTAATCAGCGACATCAATTAATGGAATAATGGGTTCACCATGTCGGGTTCCCATCATTTCCATTCGAAGCCAGCTAAACCCCAGAATCAATCTGGGGCAGATCCTTCCCTGCATGCCCATAAGAAGGGAGATGCACGGCATACCCATAGTAAGCAAGCCTCCAATCAAAACCTATTGTTAATTGCCTTAGTGCTGACTTTAGGCTTTTCAGGGGTTGAGGGCGCCGCTGCTTATTTCGCTAATTCATTGGCGTTGATTTCTGATGCGGGTCACATGGTGACCGATGCTGCCGCTTTGGGTTTGGCGCTACTTGCGCAGATTATTTCTCGTCGCCCACCATCTCCGAAGCATTCATTTGGTTTTGGGCGTGCTGAAGCTCTAGCGGCGTTTGTTAATAGTATTGCGATGCTAGCATTGGTTTTATGGATCGTCATCGAGGCGGTCAGTCGTTTTGCAAATCCCCATAAAGTAGATGGCTTGACTGTCACGGTTGTGGCCGCAATCGGCCTTCTCATGAACATCGTCGTGGCATGGGTTTTGTCCCGCGATAAGCAAAGCGTGAATACCCGTGCGGCACTGGTCCATGTCATGGGTGATCTGTTAGGTTCAGTTGCAGCATTGATTGCCGGCGTCGTGATTCAGCTTACCGGCTGGATGCCGATCGATGCCATTCTCTCCATTCTAGTATCGCTGCTCATTCTGAAGTCCACTAGCTCGATTCTGCATGAGTCTTATCACTTCCTGATGGAGGGTGTACCTCTTCATATTGACTACTTACAAGTTGGTGCTGATTTAAAAAATATTCCAGGGGTACTCGCGGTGCATGATCTGCATGTGTGGGAGATGACCCCTAGCTTCCCAGCTTTGATTGGCCATATTGAAATCGCTGAGATACAGAAGTGGCCAGAAATTATGACCAGAATCAATACGATGCTCTTGAATAAGCACGGCATTGATCATGTGACCTTGCAGCCCGAAGAGGTTGGTGATGACCACGATCATCAGCATGATCATGCAGACCATGAAATTCATAATGAAGCTCAAGCAGCAAATGTATTTCATGATGGAGATACTTTCTTTGTGGAATGCTCAAGCGGTGATGAAAAACACCGCATGGCTTATCACGCTTGGGGGAATCCTGGAAATAAAGTATTGCTTTGTGTTCACGGCCTAACAAGAAGGGGCAGCGACTTTAAGACTCTTGCACAGGCAATGTGCAAAGACCATTACGTAGTTTGTCCGGATGTAGTTGGTAGGGGTGAGTCTGATCGCTTAATTAATCCAATGTCATATGCCGTGCCACAGTACGTTGCTGATATTGCTACGCTGGTAAAGAAGTTAGGTGTTACACAAGTAGATTGGCTGGGAACTTCCATGGGTGGCTTGATTGGCATGGTGTATGCCGCAATGCCAAACTCACCCATACGGAGAATGATCATCAATGATGTGGGTCCCAAGATTGAGCCAGAGGCAATTAAACGCCTAGGCTCATACGTTGGTCAGCCATTTACTTTTTCAGATCGTTCTGAAGCGCTTCAACGCTTAAATGAAATTTGCGCCACTTTTGGCGAGCATACTTCAGAAGAGTGGGAAATTTATAACGGCCCCATGTTAGTTCAGAAGAATGGTAAGTGGATCATGCACTACGACCCAGATATCTCAGTGCCGTTTGCATCAGTAAACCCCATCATGGCTAAAGCAGGTGAGATGGCGATGTGGCATGCCTTTAAGCAAATTCATATTCCGATGTTGATCGTGCGAGGCGGTAACTCTGACTTGCTTTCCGCTGCTACTGTTGCCCAGATGTGTAAAGTCAATCCTTGTGCGCGCAGTATTGAAATTCCCAATGTGGGACATGCACCCGCGTTCGTGAAACCTGAGCAGATTGCTTTGGCAAAAGAATTCTTCAGTTAATTCGTTCTTAATTACCCCTTATTGCCAATGGCAAATGTCTCCAGCAATTCGACAAAAGAGTCAATATTCGTAGATGCCTGGTATGGTGAGCCAGCCCAATTGCATGCGGCCGGCGTATTGCAAGTATTGCAGTCTCTTAATCTGGATGAGGCGACATTAACTGCTGCCAGCAATATTGCTCGCACCCATGGCAAAGAAGCACTCATAAAACTTATTGGCGAAGAGCCTGCAAAACTACTCATTGGATATCGCGGCTTACGACAAGCCCAAGCAAAGTTAGTCCGTGATGATGGTGACTTAAGTGTTACTGGCCAAGAAGAAATGTTGCGCAAAATGCTTTTGGCATTTGGCGATGATTTGCGGGTAGTTCTGATTTATCTCGCCTCCCGCCTGCAGACTTTACGCTGGATTACGCAAGAGAAGATTGAGATGCCTGCAGCCTGGGCTCAAGAGATTCTGAGTATCGATGCCTCATTAGCTAATCGATTGGGTATTTGGCAAATGAAGTGGGAGATGGAGGACTTAGCATTTAGAGCGCTCTCCCCGCAGACTTATCGAGATATTGCCAAGATGCTGGATGCTAAACGCATTGAGCGCCAATCATTCATCGACCAAATCGTCTTGCAACTACAGCAAGAATTAAAGTCTGCGCAGATTGAGGGCGAAGTACTTGGAAGACCAAAACATATTTACAGCATCTGGAAAAAGATGGAAGGCAAATCATTAGACTTCGCCAATCTTTATGACGTCAGAGCATTTCGGGTATTGGTCGCTGATGTCAAATCTTGTTACGCTGTATTAGGCATCGTACATAACGTCTGGCAGCCGGTGCCTAGAGAATTTGATGATTACATTGCGCGACCTAAGCCTAACGGGTATCAATCCCTGCATACGGTAGTCATGAATGATGATGGCACCGCATTTGAGATTCAGGTGCGCACACAAGAAATGCATCAGCAGGCTGAATATGGTTTAGCTGCGCATTGGCGCTACAAGGAGGGTGCTTATGCGGGTATGGCTACGCCCCCAAATTCTGCCAAAACAAATAAGCCAAGCGTTACTCACCAGCAAGGAACACATAGCGCAGAGGTTGCTTATGAAAGGCAAATCGCTTGGGCTCGCCAGCTTATCTCTTGGAAAGAGGACGCTTGGGAGCAGCTTAAGCACCATGAGATTGACGACCATATTTATGTTCTTACGCCTTTAGGGAAAGTGATTTCTTTGGAGAAGGGCTCAACACCAATTGATTTTGCTTATGCGGTTCACACTAATCTTGGTCATCGTTGCCGGGGTGCACGAGTAGATGGCGCAATGGTGCCGCTCGAGATGGCATTGAAGAATGGACAAACCATTGAAATCATTGCCGTCAAACACGGTGGCCCATCACGCGATTGGATTAGCCCTGATAAGCACTATGTGCGATCACAAAGAGCACGTCAACGAGTTCGCGCTTGGTTTAATGCACTTGATAATGAAGAGGCTGGGCAATCTGGAAAAGCTGTAGAGGGTAAAGCTGAGGTTATCTCTGAATTAAAGACCTCATCCACAACACCTGAAATCGTTTTGCGCAACAGCACTCATAAAGCAGGGCAAGGTGGCGATGTTTTGGTCGTTGGCGTGGATTCATTGCTCACACAGTTGGCGCGCTGCTGCCGACCCGTTCCACCGGACGCTATTGCGGGATTTGTGACCCAAGGTAGAGGTGTTTCGATTCACCGTCGCTCATGCAAAACCTTTAGAGGCTTGCTGGAGAGGGCGCCTGAGCGCGTCATTCAAACAGCTTGGACTGCTTCTGCTGCAGATCCTGTGGTCAATCAAGAGCAAAAACGCGTCTTTCCAGCTGATTTGGTGGTGACTGGCTTAGATCGCCCGGAGTTAATGCGGGAGCTCTTTGAAATTCTGACTAGACAGGGCGTGCATGTGATCGATTTGCGTAAATCAGCCAAAAAAGGTCTTGCCCGGATCCTTTTAACGCTTGAGGTGAGGGATTCTGAAGTGTTGCGAGTCGTGCAAAACTGCCTAGAAGAGGTCAAAGGGGTCACCCAAGTGCGCCGCCGGTGATAAACTCTATGGCTGTATAGGCTCGTAGCTCAGCTGGTTAGAGCACCACCTTGACATGGTGGGGGTCGTTGGTTCGAGTCCAATCGAGCCTACCAACGAATAAGACCCAAAAGAAGTGCTAATCATGGCTTCAAAGAGGCGCGGATGCCCCAAAGCTACCGCGCTTTCTTTTTGGGAAAGATGTCAGTAATGAAGTTCAGTAAATAAGATGGGGTCATCATGCTTGTAGTTACTCTACCCGATGGATCAAAACGTGAGTTTGAGGCACCAGTTCGCGTAGCGGATGTTGCTCAAAGCATCGGTAGTGGTCTTGCAAAAGCTGCTTTAGGTGGCATCGTAGATGGCAAGATGGTTGATACCAGTTTTGTGATTGATAAAGATAGTCAATTAGCCATCATCACAGACAAAAGTCCTGAGGCGCTTGAGATTGTGCGCCACTCCACAGCACACTTATTAGCTTACGCTGTAAAAGAATTATTTCCAGAAGCACAAGTCACAATTGGTCCGGTAATCGAGAATGGTTTTTACTATGACTTCTCTTATCACCGCCCATTTACTCCGGATGACTTAGTTGCTCTCGAAAAGAAAATGACTGAGCTCGCTAAAAAAGATGAGCCAGTTGTTCGTACCGTAATGCCGCGCGATGACGCTGTCGATTTTTTTAAGAAGCAAGGCGAAAACTACAAAGCAGAATTGATTGCCAGTATTCCGCAGGGCGAAGATGTTTCTTTGTATGCCGAAGGTAAGTTCACAGACTTATGCCGCGGGCCTCATGTCCCATCCACTGGAAAGTTGAAGGTCTTTAAGCTCCAAAGCGTTGCGGGCGCTTACTGGCGTGGCGATAGCAAGAATGAGATGCTGCAGCGTATTTACGGCACCGCATGGTTACGCAAAGAAGACCAAGATGCTTACTTGCTCATGCTTGAAGAGTCTGAAAAGCGTGATCACAGACGTCTCGGTAAATTACTTGATCTCTTTCACTTTCAATCTGAGGCGCCAGGGTTAATTTTCTGGCATCCAAAAGGTTGGTCCATCTGGCAAGAAGTTGAGCAATACATGCGTCGCGTGTATCAGCAAGAAGGCTATCAAGAGGTAAAAGCTCCACAGATTTTGGATCGTGGTCTTTGGGAAAAATCAGGCCACTGGGAAAACTATAAAGAAAATATGTTCACGACGGAGTCGGAGAATCGTGCTTATGCATTAAAGCCGATGAACTGTCCTGGTCACGTACAAATTTATAACTCTGGCTTGCATAGCTATCGTGAGTTGCCATTACGTTTTGGTGAGTTTGGTCAATGTCATCGTAACGAACCATCAGGTGCATTGCATGGTTTGATGCGTGTGCGCGGCTTTACTCAAGACGACGGTCATATTTTCTGTACTGAAGATCAAATTCAATCAGAGGTAGCTGCTTTTGATAAAGCAGTGCGCGCTGTGTATCAAGATTTTGGTTTTACCGAGGTGGCTGTAAAGCTAGCCTTACGTCCTGCTAAGCGTGTAGGCGATGATGCTATTTGGGATAAGGCAGAAGAGGCTCTCCGTGGTGCCCTCAAGGCCTCAGGCCAGGAATGGGAAGAATTGCCAGGCGAGGGTGCTTTTTATGGTCCTAAGATTGAATATCACCTTAAGGACTCGATTGGCCGGACTTGGCAGTGCGGCACGATTCAGGTTGATTTCTCGATGCCAGCCCGTTTGGGTGCTGAATATGTGGCTGAAGACAATAGTCGCAAGACCCCAGTCATGTTACATAGGGCAATTGTGGGCTCTTTAGAGCGTTTTATTGGCATTTTGATCGAAAACCACGCTGGAAACATGCCTGTTTGGCTAGCTCCAACCCAGGCTGTAGTCCTCAATATCTCCGGAAATTCTGCTGCATATGCACAACAAGTTCAGCAATTGCTGAAAAAACAAGGGTTTAGAGTGGAATCAGATTTGCGGAACGAGAAAATTACGTATAAAATACGCGAGCACGCATTACAGAAGATCCCGTTTTTGCTAGTTGTAGGGGATAAAGAATCTGAAAGTAATACGGTGGCCGTTCGTGCCCGTGGCGGAGTAGATTTAGGTGTAATGCCTCTTGATGCCTTCGTTGCCCGACTCCAGCAGGATATATCCCAGAAGGTCGGACCCGAGCCTAGCTAGGGTTAGAACGGTTTTTATTGTTTTTTTAAAGGAATTAAGAAGATCGCTACTGAAAAATTGCAGCGCATTAACCGGGAAATTACTGCCCCTGAAGTGCGTTTGATTGGAATTGATGGAGAGCCCATCGGTGTAGTTAAGTTGAGTGAAGCCCTGGCTTTGGCGGAAGAGAAAGAGACCGATTTGGTTGAAATTGCTCCGACGGCTGTGCCACCTGTAGTCCGCATCATGGACTTCGGCAAATTCAAATACCAAGAAGCCAAGCGGATGCATGAAGCTAAGCTGAAACAAAAAGTAATTCAGGTAAAGGAAGTGAAGTTTCGCCCTGGTACTGATGATGGTGACTACGGTGTGAAGCTACGCAATCTAATCCGCTTTTTGGAAGATGGCGATAAGACAAAGATTACGCTGCGGTTTCGGGGTCGTGAAATGGCCCATCAAGAAATCGGAGTTAGGGTGTTGGAACGTTTGAAGTTGGATCTCGTGGAATACGGCCAAGTCGAACAGTTTCCAAAGATGGAAGGCCGCCAGATGGTGATGGTATTGGCCCCTATCCGTAAGGCTAAGTAACTAGGTTCTACCTAGTTCTTATGAAGTGAGGCGCTGAAAGGTGCTGGTAGTTTGAAGTGCTTCTGGGTACAGGAAGAGTAACCGTCGGTTACCACCTATGTTGCACAAGTAATTGAAGGGGTGCTTTATGCCCAAGATGAAGAGCAAAAGTAGCGCTAAAAAGCGCTTCACGGTTCGCGCAGGCGGAACGATTAAACGAGGACAGGCTTTCAAACGCCACATTCTCACCAAGAAGACCACAAAGAATAAGCGTCACTTGCGTGGTACCACCGAAGTTGCGAAAGCTGACGTTAAGTCAATTCGCTCCATGCTTCCATACGCTTAACCTCAGACTAGATTAGGAGAAATAAATGCCAAGAGTCAAACGTGGGGTTACAGCAAGAGCCCGTCATAAGAAAATCACCGATGCCGCTACGGGTTACCGTGGCCGTCGCAAGAACGTATTCCGTATTGCTAAGCAAGCGGTTATGCGTGCTGGTCAATATGCATATCGTGACCGTCGCAATAAGAAACGTGTATTCCGCGCATTGTGGATTGCTCGTATCAACGCGGCAGTTCGTCAGCATGACATGACCTATAGCGTATTCATGAATGGCATGAAGAAAGCTGCGATCGAACTCGACCGCAAAGTGCTTTCTGATATGGCCATTGCTGACAAAGCGGCTTTTGCTGCTTTGGTTACTCGGATTAAATCCGTAGTAAACGCTGCAGCTTAATCTTAGTTTTCTAAACTAAGCTGCAATGGTTTCTCTCGACCACATTGTCGAGGATGCTAAACGTGATTTCCTCGGAGCTGCCGATGCGGCAGCTCTAGAGGACGCGAAAGCCAAGTATCTCGGTAAGTCAGGTGTTCTCACTGAGCGTTTAAAAGCGCTTGGTGGAATGTCGCCTGATGAACGCAAGAGTGCTGGCGCCCAAATTAATCAAATCAAAACCCAAGTAGAAGCTGCATTACAAGAGCGTCGCCAAGCTTTGGCTGATGCCGTCTTGTTGCAACGTCTTGCAGCGGAGTCTATCGATGTTTCCTTGCCTGGCCGTGGCCAAGCAGTAGGTAGCTTACATCCTGTGATGCGCACCTGGGAGCGTGTTGAAGAGATCTTCCGCTCCATTGGTTTTGATGTAGCAGATGGCCCTGAGATTGAAACCGATTGGTTTAATTTCACGGCCTTAAATAGTCCCGAGAATCATCCTGCTCGTTCAATGCAGGACACCTTCTATATTGATGGCAAAGATTCTAACGAGAAGCCTTTGTTATTGCGTACGCATACCAGCCCAATTCAGGTTCGTTATGCAAGTGAGCATGTTAAGAAATATGCTAATGCAGATGTGATGCCGCCAATCAAAGTGATTGCGCCAGGCAGAACATATCGTGTAGATAGCGACGCAACCCATTCACCAATGTTCCATCAAGTTGAGGGATTGTGGATTGCTGAGAGTGTTTCCTTTGCCGATCTCAAAGGTGTCTATACAGATTTCTTAAGAACCTTTTTTGAAACAAATGAGCTTAAAGTTCGTTTCCGCCCATCCTATTTCCCATTCACCGAGCCATCGGCTGAGATTGATATGGCCTTCGGTAGCGGCAAGCTTGCCGGCCGTTGGTTAGAAATCTCCGGAGCAGGGCAGGTTCATCCAAACGTCTTACGTAATATGGGTATTGACCCAGAGCGCTATACCGGCTTTGCATTTGGATCTGGTCTAGAGCGCTTAACGATGCTTCGTTACGGTGTAGATGACTTGCGCCTCTTCTTTGAAAACGATCTGCGTTTCTTAGCGCAGTTCCCTGCATAACATCATCATTACTACTTAACCTTAGATCGCGCTATGCAATTTTCTGAATCTTGGCTTCGTCAGTATGTAAATCCAGCACTCGATAGTGATGCGCTTGGTCATGCAATGACAATGGCCGGTTTAGAAGTTGAAGAGCAACATTCAGTAGCGCCAGCATTTACTAAGATCGTGATTGCGCAGATATTGTCTGCGGAGCAACACCCTGATGCAGACCGTTTACGTGTTTGTAAAGTAGACGCTGGGACTGGTCAAGAGTTACAAATTGTTTGTGGTGCGCCTAATGCGCGTGCCGGGATCAAGATTCCTTGCGCTATGGTTGGTGCTGAATTGCCTCCTGCTGAAGTCGGTGCTAAGCCATTCATGATCAAAGTAGGTAAGCTACGCGGTGTTGAAAGCCAAGGTATGTTGTGCTCTGGTCGTGAGCTCGGTTTGGGGGATGATCACGAAGGCATCTTAGAGTTACCTGCGGATGCGCCAGTTGGCAAAGATATTCGTGAATATCTGGATCTTGATGATCAAATCTTTGTTATTAAATTAACTCCAAATAAAGCCGATTGCCTCTCTTTGATGGGTATGGCAAGAGAAGTTTCCGCGATTACTGGCGCTGCGCTCTGCGCGCCGAAGTGGACGCCACCAGTAGTATCGATTGACGACAAGCGCAAAGTTACTGTGGAAGATGGAGAACTCTGCGGACGTTTTGCTGGTCGCGTGATTCGTGGTGTTAATCCGCAGGCTAAAACGCCCGAGTGGATTGTGCAGCGTTTATCTCGCGCAGGTCAAAGAAGTATTTCCGCATTAGTGGATCTCTCTAACTACGTCATGCTAGAGATGGGTCAACCTACCCACGTATTTGACATTGATAAATTGAATGGCGATATTACTGTTCGTTGGGCTAAAGCAGGTGAAACTCTCGAATTACTAAATGGTCAGAATGTGACTTTGCAGGGTCCTGACTCAGCAGGCAAATTACAAGATGCTGGTGTAGTTGCTGATCAATCCGGTCCAGTAGCGTTGGCTGGCATCATGGGCGGCAATCATTGCGCCGTATCCGATGAAACCAAGAATATTTATGTTGAGGCTGCTTATTGGTTGCCATCAGCCATTCAGGGACGTGCCCGTCGTTTTAACTTCAGCACTGATGCAGCTCATCGCTTTGAGCGTGGTGTAGATCCACAAAATACGGTTAAATGTCTGGAGTATCTCAGTGCCTTAATTATTGAGGTCTGCGGTGGTCAAGCTGGCCCAGTAGATGATCAAGTATTGAATGTGCCAGAACGTAAGCCAGTCAAAATGCGTTTGGCTAGAGCAGAAAAAGTCATTGGTATTCCACTGACAAATGAAGTGGTTGCTGATGTATTTCAGCGTCTTGGTTTTGAGTTTAAGCAAGAGGGCGATGCCTTTGTTGTAACGCCTCCAAGCTATCGTTTCGATATTGAGATCGAAGAAGATTTGATTGAAGAAGTCGCACGTATGTACGGCTTTGAAAATATTCCGGATCAACCGCCAGTAGCCTCATTGAAGATGAGTGCTAAAGCAGAAGCAAAACGCGGTGTGCATTTATTGCGCCAGCGTTTGGCTCTCCAAGGTTATCAAGAGGCGGTAAATTTTGGTTTTACAGATCTCGAAAGTGAAAAGCGTTTAACTGGCGTCACTGAAAAGGACATCATTGCAGTGCTAAATCCTATTGCTAGTCAATACGGTGTGATGCGCAGCACGCTATGGGGTGGCTTGTTAAATAACCTCAAGGCTAATTTGAACCGTGGAGCAGGTCGTGTCCGTCTGTTTGAGACTGGCCGTGTATTTAAACGTGACACCAATGTTCAAGAAGAAGCTGGCAAAGTAGCCGGTTTTCATCAACCCCAAAAAATTGGTGGCCTTGCTTATGGATCTTTTGTTCCAGAGCAATGGGCTAATGTAACCCGTGCGGTTGATTTCTTTGATGTGAAGGGTGATTTGGAGCGTGTTTTAGACCCTCTGCATTTTGTCACTGAAGCTGCACAGCACCCAGCATTGCATCCGGGTCGCAGTGCGAAGATATTCTTGACTGTAGCCAAGAATCGTATCGAAGTGGGGTTCATTGGTGAGCTTCACCCGGGCTTACAACAAGCTTACGAATTGCCGCAGGCCCCCGTTCTATTTGAGTTAGACTTAAACCCTATTCGTGAGCTTGGCTTGCCGGCGCCTGAAGAGTTGAGTAAATTCCCTGCAGTGCAACGTGATTTAGCCTTGGTTGTGAAGCAAAGCGTTTCTGCGCAGTCCCTCTTGGATGCAATGGCTGCTAGCAAGCAAAATTTTGTGCGTAATATTGAACTCTTTGATGAGTTTAAGCCTAAGGCTGGATCAAGCAGTATGGCGGATGATGAGAAGAGCTTGGCTTTCCGAGTAACCCTCTTAAACCCTAATGAGACATTGCAGGATCCCCAAATTGATGCAGTAATGGCAGCTTTATTAAGTGCAGTTGAGAAAAAGTGCGCAGCCCGTTTGCGCTAGGTTTAGTATTAGGTATAAATCAAATAATTAATTAGTTACCAAAGAGACAAGCAATGACTGAATTGATTTCTAATGACACTGTTACCAAGAATGAGCTATCCGAAGCCCTTTTTGATCAAGTTGGACTAAATAAGCGCGAAGCAAAAGATATGATCGATGCCTTTTTTGATCGTGTTGGTCAATCTCTTGAAGCGGGCGTAGAAGTTAAGATTTCTGGTTTTGGTAATTTTCAGTTGCGCAATAAATCGGCTCGTCCTGGCCGAAATCCAAAGACAGGTCAAATGATTCCGATTGCAGCTAGACGCGTAGTTACATTTCACGCAAGTCAAAAGCTTAAAGATGTAGTGGAGTCACATGCTCGAGAAAACCGAGTTTGATGCTAGCTCAGCGCTGCTGAGCTCTCAACTTCCCCCGATACCAGCAAAGCGCTATTTCACAATTGGTGAAGTAGCTGATCTTTGTGGTGTCCGCTCTCACGTGCTGCGTTATTGGGAGCAGGAGTTTACTCAACTCAGCCCACAGAAGCGCCGTGGTAACCGTCGTTACTACCAGCACCATGAAGTGGTCTTGATCAGAAAGATTCGCTCTCTCCTCTATGAAGAGGGCTTTACGATTAGCGGTGCTCGCAATCGTCTTGAAGAAGCCCGTGGCGATCTGCGTCTGCGTGAAGAATTGCAAATGGTTCTGCAGATTCTCTCTAAATAGTTACTGCTACAATTTTGCTTTCGTCGGGGCGTAGCGCAGCCTGGTAGCGTACATGCATGGGGTGCATGTGGTCGGAGGTTCAAATCCTCTCGCCCCGACCATTCAAACTAATCCCACCATCTCAAAGCACCATCTCCATGACAAGCGATACAAAACCCGTTGAATACTTTGGTCTCAAAATTCCTTTTTTGGCGCATTTGGGCGTAGTTCCTGAGTATGCAAAAGAGGGTAAGTCCCGTATCAGTCTTGATCTTAAGCCTGAGTATGAGAACAGCTTTGGTATTGCCCATGGCGGTGTCATCATGACGCTCCTGGATTTTGCAATGGGGGCAGCTGCTAGGAGTATTTCCGACATTCCCTTGGGGGCCATGACGATTGATATGTCGGTCAGCTTCTTGCGTCCCAGTACCGGCAAAATAGTGGTGGAGGGCACTATCCTCAAGCCCGGAAAGACGATTAACTACTGCGAAGCCATTGTTTTGAATGAAGCGGGGGAGATAACTGCTAAATCCAGCGGTACATTTATGCTCAGAAAATCAAAAACAGTTTAATTAAATATAATATTTATAAAGATTATGTCTTTTATTAATCTGAACTGATATAGCCCTAATGAATATAGTTCATTATTCTGAATAATATATATTGCCTGATTAATTAATTTATATATAATCATCTGATATGGCTTAGATAAGCCCTATAAAATAACCTATTATTCGGAGAGTAAAAAGAATATGTCTTCTTATAAAGAGCTTTTAGCCCAACGCGAGCAGTTGGATAAACAGATTAAAGAAGCAATTGCCCATGAAAAAGCTGATGGCATTGCCAAGGCCAAAGTCATTATTGAGCAATATGGCTTAACTGCATCCGATCTATTTAGCCGTAAAGCCGGCGCAAAGAGTGCTGGCGGTAAAGTGGCTCCTAAATACCGCAATCCATCTACAGGCGAAACCTGGACTGGTAGAGGTAAGGCGCCAAAGTGGATTGAAGGCAGAGATCGTAGTAGCTATTTGATCTAAGTCCTTGTTTTTTGGCTTTAGTACTAAAGGCCGCTATAAGCGGCCTTTTGATTTGCTCCTTTCTTGAGCTTAATTGTCGTCTAAGTGCACTTCCTAGCCAAAGCCTCTACAAATAGGGGTTCTAGTAACTCATGCCGACTGCCATGAGGCCAGTTTCCCCCAGCCTCTGGATTAGTTGCGGGGTAACCAATAATGAGTGGATTGAGGTCAATTAAGCCGTTTTCAAGCTCCTGTTTGATGCTTTCGCTCAGGGGGTGCTTGCCGCCAGAGTTCTCATCTGCCAGCGCAACCACACCAGGGTGCAGCTTGATAAAACCTTCATCTACTAGAATAGGTATGCGCTGTGTATCCCTGTTTTTACTCAGATAATGAATTAAATGGACTTGCTCAACCGGCGGTATGAGTGCGTCTAGAAAGATGAGGTCAGGGGCTATGGAAACAGCCTTCATTAGACCCTCCAGGCTATCTACCGCCATTTCCATGTCTACCTTGAGCTGCCAATCGGCAATGGACTCTAATAATTCTTGGCCATTCTCGGATCTTCTAAATATCCCCATGGCAACGCAGTTTTGAGTGGTCTTTTGACGCATAGCCCTTTTTCTGCGCTGTAATTGCTGTTCTAAAGAGCTTGCTAATATACGTCTGTGACCCCCACGGGTTTTCCAGGCAATGAGTTCACCTAATTCCACCATTTTCTGAACGGTGCCCAGGGAAACCTGTAAAACCTTGGCGCTTTGCCGAGTGCTGAGATATTCCGTTTCTGGGGTAATTGATTTCATATTTCCCTTAATTTCATTTAATTGTTTGAAGATTTAGAGAATAAAAATCAAATTCATTTGAATCTGTCGGTAGACCTTTAAAGCGGGGTAGGAAAGTTCTTATTAATTCTCTTTTATAGGGAGATACCCCAAAATTCCTTGAAATCAGGGAAAGCCCTTTATGTATCAATGGTCATTCGTGTTAAATTACACCTGTAGTACCAGTATTCGCACAGATCAATTCGCTAAACGGTAGAGCCGTGTAACGAATGGTTTTAACCACAGTTTTTATTCGGGAAACCCGATGAAAGGTGAGCATCATGATGCAGGATCAAAGAGATAATTCCTATCTCTTCGGCGGAAACGCACCCTACGTAGAGGAACTCTACGAATCCTACTTGCACGATCCAGCTTCGGTAGCTGATCATTGGCGAGACTATTTCGATAACGTGAAACAGGTGCCTGCGGTTGACGGTTCATCTCGAACGGACATTGCCCACGCACCTATTGTTGCTTCATTTGCTGAGCGCGCTAAGCAAGGCCCCATCAGAACGATTTCTGATTCGGCCGACTCAGAGATGGGCCGCAAACGCGTTGCTGTTCAGCAGTTAATTGCCGCGTACCGTAACGTCGGCAATCGCTGGGCAAACTTAGATCCATTAAAGCGGACTGAGCGCCAGGATATTCCTGAGTTAGACCCCGCTTTCTATGGCTTTACTGATGGCGATATGGACATCGTCTTCAATACAAGTAATACATTCTTCGGTAGAAACGAAATGTCCCTGCGCGATTTGCTCCAAGCATTGCGCGAGACATACTGCGGCACGATTGGTGTCGAGTTTATGTTTATTGCCGATCAGAAAATTAAGAAGTGGTGGCAAGAAAAATTAGAGTCTATTCGCTCAACCCCACAATTTAATGTGGATGAGAAGCGTCATATCTTGGATCGTATTACTGCTTCTGAAGGCTTAGAGCGTTACCTTCAAGCTAAGTATGTTGGTCAAAAGCGCTTCTCCCTTGAAGGTGGTGAGAGCTTCATCGCCTGTATGGATGAGTTGATTCGTGACTCTGGCAACAAAGGTATTCAAGAGATCGTCATTGGTATGGCTCACCGTGGTCGTCTCAACGTGTTAGTCAACACCTTGGGCAAAATGCCTAAAGACTTGTTTGCTGAGTTTGAGCACAAGGGACCAGAAACATTGCCTGCGGGTGACGTTAAATACCACCAAGGTTTCTCAAGCGATATTTCTACTCCTGGCGGTCCGGTTCACTTGTCATTGGCATTTAACCCATCCCATTTAGAGATTGTTAACCCAGTGGTTGAAGGTTCTGCACGTGCTCGCATGGAGCGTCGTGGTGATATGTTGGGCGAGCAAGTCATGCCGGTGTTAGTTCACGGTGATGCTGCGATTGCAGGTCAGGGTGTGATGCAAGAAACATTGGCAATGTCAGAAGTTCGTGGTTATTCCACGGGCGGCACAATGCACATTGTGATTAATAACCAAATTGGTTTCACAACCTCAGATCCGCGTGACTTGCGTTCAAGCCTGTATTGCACGGACATCATGAAGATTGTGGATGCCCCGGTATTGCATGTGAACGGCGACGACCCTGAAGCGGTAGTCTTGGCGACCAAGTTGGCTGTTGAGTTCCGTATGAAGTTTCATAAGGACGTAGCAGTTGACATCATTTGCTTCCGTAAATTGGGCCATAACGAGCAAGATACCCCAGCAATGACTCAGCCTTTGATGTACAAAATCATTGCCGCACATCCTGGCACACGCAAGCTATATGCCGATAAATTAGAAACACAAGGCGTATTGCCTCCTGGTACTGGTGACCTCATGGTCAAAGAGTACCGTGCTGCAATGGACGAAGGTAAGCAAACCTCCGATCCAGTGTTGAGCAACTTCAAAGGCAAGTTTGCAGTGGATTGGTCTCCGTTCTTGAATAAGAAGTGGACCGATGAAGCTGATACAGCGATTCCATTAACAGAGTGGAAGCGTTTGGCTGAGAAGATTTCTACTATTCCTGAAGGTTTTAAGGCCCATCCATTGGTTGCTAAGGTATATAACGACCGCGCTGCCATGGGTCGTGGTGAGGTGAACGTGGATTGGGGTATGGGTGAGCATATGGCTTTCGCATCCCTGGTTGCTAGTGGTTACCCAGTGCGTTTATCTGGTGAAGATAGTGGACGCGGCACCTTTACCCACCGTCATGCTGTATTGCATGAGCAAAACCGTGAGAAGTGGGATACCGGTACTTATGTCGCTCTTCAGCACGTCACCAAAGATCAAGCGCCATTTGTAGTGATTGACTCAATTCTTTCTGAAGAGGCTGTTTTGGGTTTTGAATACGGCTATGCCGCTGCAGAACCAAACACCTTAACAATTTGGGAAGCGCAATTCGGTGACTTCGCTAACGGCGCTCAAGTAGTGATTGACCAGTTCATCGCCTCAGGTGAAGTGAAGTGGGGTCGTGCGAATGGTTTGGTCATGATGTTGCCGCATGGTTACGAAGGTCAAGGCCCAGAGCATTCCTCTGCACGTCTTGAGCGCTTTATGCAGTTATGTGCCGACACTAATATGCAGGTGATTCAGCCGACTACTGCGGCGCAGATCTTCCACGTGTTGCGTCGTCAAATGATTCGTCAGTTCCGCAAGCCCCTGATCTTGATGACTCCTAAATCATTGTTGCGTAACAAAGAGGCGGCATCACCTTTATCTGAATTTACTAAAGGCGGTTTCCAAACCATCATTGGTGAGCGTGATGACTCTATCGATGCAAAGCAAGTTACCCGCTTAGTCATGTGTTCTGGCAAGGTCTATTACGACTTGGTTAAGCAGCGCGCTGAGAAGAAGATTGCTGATGTAGCGATCATTCGCTTAGAGCAGTTGTATCCATTCCCGCACAAAGCCTTGACTGCTGAGATGAAGAAATATCCGAAATTGGAAGACGTGGTGTGGTGTCAAGACGAGCCGCAAAACCAAGGTGCTTGGTTCTTTGTCCAGCACAACATCTTGGAAAACATGTCTGATGGTATGAAGTTGGGCTATGCGGGCCGTCCTGCATCAGCATCACCAGCTTGTGGTTATGCCCATCTCCACCAAGAACAGCAGAAGTCTTTACTGAATGCGGCATTTGCCAAACTCAAAGGTTACGTGATCACGAAATAATCGTCTTCATAACTCAACATACACACATACATACAAACAGGATTAATCATGGCTATTTTCGAAGTTAAAGTTCCACAACTCTCCGAGTCAGTTGCTGAAGCAACTTTGTTGCAATGGAAAAAGAAGGTTGGTGACGCTGTTGGTCAAGACGAGATCTTGATCGAAATCGAAACAGACAAAGTTGTTCTCGAAGTTCCAGCGCCTTCCGCTGGTGTTTTGACAGAAATCGTTGTTGCTGACGGTGGTACCGTTGTTGCCGAGCAATTGATTGCAAAGATCGACAGCACTGCAGTTGCCGCTGCTGCTCCTGCAGCCGCCGCACCTGCTCCAGCTGCTGCTCCTGCAGCAGCACCAGCAAAAGCAGCCGCTCCCGCTGCTAAAGCTGGCGCAGCTGCCGCTCCTTCAGCTGCAAAAATTCTTGCTGAGAAAAATATTGATGCTGGTCAAGTTGCCGGTTCTGGTCGTGATGGTCGTATCACCAAAGGTGATGCATTGAATGCTTCTGCAGGCGGCGCTAAATCTGCTGCATTACCAAGCGCACCGGTTCCAATGGGCGATCGCCCAGAAGAGCGTGTACCAATGAGCCGTTTGCGTGCTCGTATTGCTGAGCGTTTGCTTGAGTCCCAAGCTAACAACGCCATCTTGACTACATTCAATGAAGTCAACATGGCTCCAGTAATTGCTATGCGCAATAAGTACAAAGATCAGTTTGAAAAAGTTCATGGTGTGAAGTTGGGCTTCATGTCTTTCTTCGTTAAAGCAGCTACACATGCTTTGAAGAAATTCCCACTCTTGAATGCATCTGTTGATGGCAATGACATCGTTTACCACGGTTACTTTGATATTGGTATCGCAGTAAGCTCACCACGTGGCTTAGTAGTTCCGATTTTGCGTGACGTTGACCAAATGAATTTGGCTGACATTGAGAAGAAAATTGCCGAGTTCGGTGCCAAGGCTCGCGATGGAAAATTGTCGATTGAAGAGTTGACTGGCGGCACATTCTCCATCTCTAACGGCGGCGTATTCGGATCAATGTTGTCTACTCCGATCATCAACCCGCCACAATCTGCTATTTTGGGTATTCATGCAACTAAAGATCGTGCTGTTGTTGAAAACGGTCAAGTAGTTGTTCGTCCAATCAACTATCTTGCTTTGTCATATGATCACCGCATCATTGACGGCCGTGAGGCTGTGCTTGGTTTGGTTGCTATGAAGGATGCGTTGGAAGATCCTTCACGTCTTCTCCTTGATTTGTAAAAGGGGAAGATCATGAGCCAAGTATTTGACGTAGTGGTTATTGGTGGTGGCCCTGGTGGCTACATCGCCGCAATTCGTGCAGCACAACTCGGGTTTAAGGTTGCCTGTGCTGAATCTAGTTCCTACGATGATCCTAAAGGTGAAACACGTTTGGGTGGTACCTGCTTAAATGTTGGTTGTATTCCCTCTAAGGCGCTGTTGGCGTCTTCGGAAGAGTTTGAAAAGATCAGCCATCATGCTGCAGATCATGGCATTAAAGTGGGTGCAGTAAGTATCGACTCTAAAAAGATGATCGCCCGTAAAGACGATATCGTTACCAAAATGACGGGTGGTATTCAGTACCTGTTCCGTAAAAACAAAATCACATTGTTAAAAGGCCATGCTTCGTTCGAAGGTAAGGGCGCCGATGGATATCAAGTGAAGATTGACGGCAAAGATAAAGAAACGGTTACCGCAAAGAATGTCATTATTGCTACCGGCTCTAAAGCACGTCACCTCCCTGGTGTCGCTGTAGATAACGTCTTGATCTGCGATAACGAAGGTGCACTCAAGTTTGACTCCGCCCCTAAGAAATTAGGTGTAATTGGTGCTGGTGTAATCGGCCTGGAGTTGGGCTCTGTATGGCGCCGTCTTGGTGCTGAAGTGACCGTGCTTGAAGCGATGCCTTCATTCTTGGGTGCTTGTGATATCGGTATTGCTAAAGAAGCTCAGAAGCTCTTTGCTAAGCAAGGCTTAGATATTCATACTGGCGTGAAGATTGGCGATGTTAAGGCTGACAAGAAAGGTGTAGTGGTTAATTACACCGATAGCGCTGGTAAGGCTGCTAAGTTGGAATGTGAGCGCTTAATTGTTTCAGTTGGTCGTGTACCTAACACGGACAAATTGGGTTTAGATAAGATTGGCCTTAAAGTGGATGAGCGTGGCTTCATTCCAATTGATGATCACACTTGTGCTACTGCAGCGCCTGGCGTTTACGCGGTTGGTGATGTAGTACGCGGCCCTATGTTGGCACACAAAGCAGAAGATGAAGGTGTCTTGGTTGCTGAAGTGATTGCTGGCCAAAAACCCCATATCGATTACAACTGCATTCCTTGGGTGATCTATACCGATCCTGAAATTGCTTGGGTTGGTAAAACTGAACAAGCACTCAAAGAGGCAGGCATTGCTTATAAAGTAGGTCAGTTCCCTTTTGCTGCTAATGGCCGTGCATTAGGCATGGGTCGCGCTGATGGTTTCATTAAGGTCTTAGCTGATGCCAAGACTGATGAAATTCTTGGCATACATATTATTGGCGCCAATGCTTCAGACTTGATTGCTGAAGCAGCGGTTGCAATGGAATTCAAAGCAGCAGCAGAAGATATTGCTCGTATCTGTCATGCACATCCAAGTTTGTCTGAAGTGATGCGCGAAGCAGCGTTGGCGACAGATTCACGTGCATTAAATATGTAATTGAAAACCATTGAGTTTTACCAACAAGAGTTAAAGACGCGCGGGTATCAGAGTGATCCCGCGCAGCTTCGCGCTGTAGAGCGTCTTCAGGAATGTGAAGATCAATGGATTGCTTATAAAGAAATCCGTAGCAATACCTTAAAGAAAAAGATATTTAAACCAACGCTCCCTCGTGGCATTTACTTATGGGGCGGGGTAGGTCGTGGCAAATCTTTCTTAATGGATTGCTTTTATGCAGCCTCACCATTAGAAAAGAAAATCCGCATTCATTTCCATGAGTTCATGCGTGAAGTCCATCGCGAACTCCATGAGTTATCGGGTTTATCAGATCCGCTGGACGAGCTGGCTAAGCGTATTTCAAATCGCTATCGTCTTATTTGCTTTGATGAGTTTCACATCAACGACATCGCTGATGCGATGATTCTCTATCGCTTACTAAGCGCACTCTTTGTCGATCGCGTGCAGTTTGTGATGACATCAAACTATCGTCCAGATCAGCTTTATCCGAATGGTTTACATCGAGATCGATTGATTCCTGCTATTAAGCTGTTGGAAGAAAAGCTAGATGTCTTGAATGTAGATGCAGGTAATGATTACCGTCGGGTTCAAATGGCGCAGGTCGAGGCTTATCTCACTCCGGTCAATGCAGAAACACAAGCAACGCTCGGTCAAATGTTTCAAACCTTAATTGGCAATCAAAAAGAGGCGCGTAATCCAGTCCTCAATATTGAGTCCCGTGAGTTACGACCGCTTCACATGGCGGACGGTGTAGTTTGGTTCGACTTTAAAACTTTGTGCTGTGGCCCACGCTCACAAAACGATTATCTAGAGATTGCTAACCAGTTTCATACTGTGATTTTGTCTGGGGTGCCCTATATGCCCCCAAGAATGACAAATGAAGCCCGCCGCTTTATTTGGCTAATCGACGTCTTGTATGACCACAAGATTAAGTTAATCATGTCTGCTGAGGTCCCGGCCCCAGATTTATACACTGAGGGCCAAATTACGGCTGAATTCTCTCGAACCGTGTCCCGTTTGATTGAGATGCAGTCTCGTGACTACCTAGATGCACCGCGCCGGGTAATTGATACCAGCTTGACCTAAAATAGGCTTATGAGCAGCTTTTCACCAATAAACGCCGACTTGCATTGCCATTCAGTGATTTCTGATGGCACATTGACGCCTGAACAGTTAGCAGAGCGTGCAAAAGCCAATGGAGTGCATTTGTGGGCACTAACCGATCATGATGAATTGGGCGGTCAGAAACGTGCGCGAGAGGCTGCTAGTGCACTAAAGATCGACTACCTTGCTGGCGTAGAAATTTCCGTCACTTGGATGGGTGAGACGATTCATATTGTTGGCCTTGGAATTGATGCTGAGCATGCTGGCATCATCGAAGGACTTCGCCGCACACGTGATGGCCGAGGTAATCGCGCCAAACTCATGGCCGAACAATTACTCAAAGCAGGTATACCTGGGGCTTATGAAGGCGCACTGCATTTCGCAGGTAATCATGACTTGATTTCAAGAACACACTTTGCGCGTTTCTTAGTAGAGCAGGGTGTATGCCGCAATACCGAACATGTATTTAAAAATTATTTAATTGAAGGTAAGCCGGGATATATACCTCATCAGTGGGCTACTCTAGATCACGCTGTTAGCTGGATTAAATCAGCAGGTGGTGTAGCGGTGATTGCCCATCCTGGACGCTACAGTAGACTCAATGCCATGCAAATGGACGAGCTCTATAAACACTTTAAGGATATTGGTGGCCTAGCGATAGAGGTAATTACTGGTAGCCATAGTCCGGACCAGTACAAAACCTTTGCAAAAATTGCACAGCAATATGGCTTTTTAGCCTCGCGTGGCTCCGATTTTCATGATCCAAGCGAGAGTCATATTGATTTAGGAAATTTGCCACACTTACCAGACCATCTGACTCCAGTATGGTCTGCCTTTCATTAAACGATAGATTCATTAAATCCATCATTACTTAACCACTTAGAAAAAGAATACAGATGTTTGCTGAACGCGTTCTCTCTGGCATGCGACCAACCGGTAGCCTGCACTTGGGTCACTACCATGGTGTTTTAAAGAACTGGGTGCGCTTGCAGTCTGAGTATCCATGCTTTTTCTTTGTAGCAGATTGGCATGCGTTAACCACTCACTACGAAACTCCAGACGTGATTGAGCAGTCTGTATGGGAAATGGTGATTGATTGGTTGGCAACAGGCGTGGATCCAAATCAGGCGACCTTGTTTATTCAAAGCAAAGTGCCTGAGCATGCCGAGCTTTTTCTATTGCTTTCTATGGGAACCCCATTGGGCTGGCTTGAGCGGGTGCCCACCTACAAAGATCAAATCGAGAAACTCAAGGAAAAAGATCTCCAAACTTATGGTTTCTTAGGTTATCCATTGCTACAGGCGGCCGATATATTGATGTATCGCGCCCAGTTGGTGCCGGTAGGTGAAGATCAGGTGCCACACGTAGAGATGACTCGTGAAGTGGCGCGCCGCTTTAATTACTTATACGGACGCGAGCCCGGCTTTGAAGAAAAAGCCTTAGAGGCAGTTAAAAAATTAGGCAGCAAACGCGCCAAGATGTATGCGGAATTACGAGTGGCATTTCAAGAGCGTGGTGATGATGAGGCGTTGGAACAAGCTAAAGCATTGCTGCAAGAAGCGCAGAGTTTATCGATGGCTGATCGCGAAAGACTCTTTGGCTTTTTAGAAGGTGCCCGCAAAATTATTCTGCCTGAGCCACAAGCGCTTCTCACAACGGCATCACGTATGCCTGGTATCGATGGTCAGAAGATGTCTAAGTCTTACGGCAATACCATCAGCATTCGCGAAAATCCCGAAGATGTGACTAAAAAGATTCGTACGATGCCAACGGATCCAGCGCGTGTCCGAAGAACCGACGCCGGAGATCCAGCACGTTGCCCTGTATGGCAACTGCATACTGTTTACTCCAATGAGGAAACAAAACAATGGGTTGATAAGGGTTGTAAATCCGCTGGTATTGGATGTCTCGAGTGCAAGCAACCGGTAATTGATTCAATTTTGGCTGAGCAGCAACCGATGTTTGAACGTGCACAGAAGTATTTGGATGATCCTAGTTTGCTGCGTTCCATCATTGCCGATGGTTGCGATAAAGCACGCAAGGTTGCTCAAGAAACCATGCGTGAGGTTCGCGAAGCAATGGGCCTTGCTTACGATTGAGCCTTGATCTTGCCTAGCCCGCACGATGCCATTTTGAATGCCTCTCCTTGGGTAAGGAGGTTTGCGCCCCTCATAGCAAAAGGCGGGGTGGTGCTGGATTTAGCTTGCGGATCAGGTCGGCATTCTGAATTCCTAGCCAACATGGGTCATGATGTCCTAGCGGTTGATCAAGATGTCACAGCGGTAGGTTCTGTTGGGAACCCTTTAATCACTCCAAAGAATCTCAATCTTGAACAGGCTGATTGGCCTCTGATTGGTTCGGAGTTCATTGCGATCGTAGTGACAAACTACCTCTATCGACCGCACTTAGACCAATTACCCAAAATGCTGCAAAAGGGTGGTGTTTTGATCTACGAAACCTTTGCCCTGGGAAATGGGGAATTTGGTAAGCCATCCAACCCTAATTTCCTGCTAAATCCAGGGGAATTACTCGCTTTTGCCTCTTGTCATGGTCTTAAGGTAGTGGCTTATGAGGATATTTATGTAGATCAACCCAAACCAGCTATGGTTCAGCGCCTGTGCGCGGTAAAAGGTGAGCTAAAACAGCGCATTCCGTTACAATTTCAGGGTTAAGACAGCTAAAAATCGGTGCATATTCGGTGACAAATACAGCTCATTCCAAAGGTAGCAAAAAGCCCATCGCTGGCAGCATGCCGGCTATCGTGACTCCCATGTTCGAAGATGGCAGCTTGGATTACGCTAGCTTGCGTTCATTGTTGGATTGGCATGTGTCTGAAGGTACTGACGGCATTGTGATTGTTGGCACTAGCGGTGAGTCTCCAACAGTTTCTGTTGAAGAGCATTGCGAGCTCATTCGCGTGACAGTCGAGCAAATTGCCGGACGTATTCCAGTGATTGCCGGTACCGGCGGTAACTCTACGATTGAAGCGATTGAGTTAACCAAATTTGCTAAGCAGGTTGGCGCGGATGCCAGCTTGCAGGTAGTACCGTATTACAACAAGCCAACCCAAGATGGTATGTTTGCGCACTTTAAAAAGATTGCAGAGTCGGTGGATTTGCCAGTGATTTTGTATAACGTTCCCGGTAGAACGGTTGCTGATTTGGCTGGTGATACTGTGGTTCGTTTAGCGGGTGTGCCAGGCATCATCGGTATTAAAGAGGCAACAGGCAGCTTAGAGCGTGGCACCTTATTGATCAATGATCTCAAGTGTGCCGGCCATCAAGACTTCTCCGTATTTTCTGGCGATGATCTCACGGCCGCCATGCTCATGTTGATGGGCGGTAAAGGTAATATTTCTGTCACGGCTAATATTGCTCCACGCTTGATGCATGAGCTCTGCGTAGCCGCTATGTCAGATGATGTGAAAAGAACCCGTGAAATTCAATATCAATTGATTGCAGTTCATAAGGCCATGTTCACAGAGGCCAACCCAATCCCCGTGAAGTGGGCATTGCATGAAATGGGCAAGATTACTGCTGGCATTCGTTTGCCATTAACACCTTTAAGCATTTCTTTGCGTGAGCCTTTGAAGGCAGCGTTAAAACAGGCCAACCTATTATGATGAATTTGCTCTCACTATACCGTCGATATTTTTCGATTCTGGCTTTAATCGTTATCGCTTCTGCCGCGTTGACTGCCTGTAAATCAGTTACTAGTAACGATACCGTTGACTATAAGAGTGCAGGGGCTGTGCGCGGCCCTAATTTGTCATACCCTCCTGACTTGATCACGGCACAGGCTGATCGACGCTACATCGTTCAGGATGGCGCAGCGACGATGTCCGAATACAATGCCGCAGTGAAGAAATCAACGCAGTTGCGCAGCAACGTCATGACAGGTATTCCTGGTATGCGAATTGCGCGTGATGGTGAGCGTCGTTGGTTGGTTGTTGAAAAACCAGCCCCTGAGCTCTACCCACAAGTAAAAGATTTTTGGCAAGAAAATGGTTTCTTGTTAGTGGTAGATTCTCCATCAACCGGCATTATGGAAACCGACTGGGCAGAAAATCGGGCGAAGATTGCGCAAGATTGGATTCGCTCAACGATTGGTGGTGCAATCGACTCTATTTATGACACTGGTGAACGCGATAAATACAAAACTCGTCTTGAGGTATCCAAGCCAGGCGAGACAGAAATCTACATTACTCAACGCGGTGCGATTGAGAAATGTACAACCGACACAACAGGCGCTTGTTTATCTACCATTTGGACCGCTCGTCCAAATGATCCTGAGTTAGAGGCCGCATTCCTGGCTCGTTTGATGGAGCGCTTAGGCATGACGCAAGAGCAGGCTAAAGCAATGGTTGCAGTGCCTCTTGGCCCTAAAACGCCTAAAGCGAAGTTTGTTCAGGAGGGCACTAACCAAGCCTATATCGAGCTCAGTGCTGGCTTTGATCGCTCTTGGCGTGATGTTGGATTGGCTCTGGATCGCTCTAACTTCACGGTTGAGGATCGGAATCGCTCAAGTGGTGTTTACTATGTTCGTTACGTGAATCCTAAAGACTTGGGCGATACCAAGGGCTTCTTCTCCAACCTCTTTAGCAGTAAAGATGAGTCTGGTATGAAGGCCAAAAAATATCAGGTGCTAGTGAAGAGTACTGGTGAGAATTCTGCGAATGTCTATGTACAGGGCGCGGATGGCAAACCAGAAAATACGCCCGCTGGTTATCAGTTGCTGACTTTATTAACGGAGCAACTAACAAAGTAGTAGATTTTTAAAGGAAATAAAAAAGCCGCTTTTCAGCGGCTTTTTTTCTTCATGAAGAAGATTACTTCTTAGCATCAGCAGCAGGAGCAGCTGGAGCAGCAGCAGGAGCTTCAGCAGCAGGAGCAGCTGGAGCAGCAGCAGGAGCTTCAGCAGGTTTTGCTTCTTCTTTTTTACCGCAAGCGGCCAAGGCGATTGCAAACATTGCAGCGATAACGAGTGACTTCTTCATTTGTAAATTCCTTTAAAAAAATTAATAACAATTACCGGTAATTGTTCTCTGGATATACCGAGGGATTGCCCCTAAGTAGTTTCCAGCAACAATTATATCCATCTCCGCCTTCAGTGCTCAAAAACCAACCAGCCGGCTAAATAAGCCTCATAAAGGCTAGATTGATCAAGCTGTTTTAGCCTGCCTGCCCTCAGCTCTTTATGGGCAGAGAGGGTTTGCCAGGCCGCAAGAATATCTGGAGCTTGTCCCTGGGTCATGGATTCTCCATTGCAATATACCTGTTCCCCAAGGCTCAGAATACGGGTTTGCGGGTGAGGTAGAAGTTTGCTGGATCGAAGCTTTCTAAGAAATTCTTGGGGCTTCAGGGGCTTATCGGGGGCATCAAACAGAGCCTGTTGTTTAGGTTCCGAAAGGTAGGCGGTAATACCGGGCAGAAACCCATCAATTTGGTCTAGTTTCAGCTCTTTGAGTTTTGAGCCTAGTTGTTTGATGAGCTCTTCCGGCAATTGCTCTGCACTATGAGTTGCGCCCTGTTTAGGGTCTGCAAACTTGCTCTCTAGCGCGGGAATATCCTCCAAAGATTCTGCTAGGCGCCACAAACCTTCTTGCAGTAATTCTTTAAAGCTGGGGGAGCGAAATCCAACAGACCATGTTTGGCAACCCGCATCTAGTGCAATGCCATCATGAGCAACATGCGGTGGTAAATACAGCATATCGCCAGGCTCCAAAGTCCACTCTTGTTCGGACTTAAAGTTGCGCAGAATTTTTAGCGGTAGATTAGGGTTGAGACTCAGATCTTTTTGTTCTGAAATTTTCCACCGCCTTCTGCCAGACATTTGAATTAGGAAGACGTCGTAAGAATCAAAGTGGGGCCCAACGCCCCCTCCAATGCCAGCAATGCTAATCATTAAGTCATCTAAGCGCGCATCAGGAATAAAGCGGAACCAAGACAGAATTTTTGTAGCTGCTGGATGATGTGCCTCCATTCCTTGAAGCAATAAAGTCCAGTCGGGTTTGTCGATCGATGGAATGGCCTTTTTAGAAAACGGTCCGCTATCAAAGCTCCATGGATTGGATTTAACCAAGCGCGCCTCTACCTCATCTTGCAGGGCAAATTTGAGTAACTCTTTGGTGGGAATTGGGCTATCCAGGGGCTCACCATTCCTAGCTGAAAGGGCAAATGCCGGAATCGCCCCGCGGATGAGAAGGGGCTTTTTATGCCAATACCGCGCCATGAACTGGTCTGGGCTAATACCCCCAAATAAGGCCCAGGGCTCCTCTAAAGGGAGCTTTGAGGGGGCCCGAGGCGGCTCATAGGGTTTGCTCAAGTAAAATGAGGTCATAAAGTAAAAAGCTGTTTAGAAACTGATTAAAAACGAATGTTCGACAAATTCCGCATGAAGATTGAAAAAAATACCATCGTATCCCTTCGCTATAAGCTAACCGATGCGCAAAACAATGTCATCGAGGAGCCCGATTCTCCGATGGTATACCTGCACGGAGGTTATGAAGGTACTTTTCCTAAAATTGAGAATCTGCTTGATGGCCAAGATATTGGTTATGAGGCAACGATTCAGCTTGAGCCTAATGAAGCTTTTGGTGAATATGATCCTGAGTTGTTAAAAATCGAGCCACGTACCCGTTTCCCTGAGCCGTTAGAAGTGGGGATGCAGTTTGAAGGCGTTCCTGATGCAGATGAGGACGCGACTGTAGATGATTCTGAAGATGGTGAACCTTTAATCTATACCGTTACGGATGTTGCAGACAGTCAAGTGGTATTAGATGGCAATCATCCGTTAGCAGGCATGGCATTACGTTTTTGGGTTCAAGTGGAAGATGTTCGCGCAGCTACTGATGATGAAATTGAAAATCGTCATCCAGAGGGCGGCGAAAGTTTTTCATTTGGGATGCCTAATGATGAGGGCGATGATGAAGATGAAGAATTTCCAGGCGGCGCATTAGGTGGTGATAGCACGGGCCCACGTACGCTACATTAATTAAAACCAAGTTTGAATAAAGAAAGGAATAGCATGCTATTCCTTTTTCTTTGCATCATTTCTTCTGCATGACCCCCAATAGGTAACCGCAAATCACTACTCCCTTAGCCACTGTTTAATAGCATCAAGGTCGCGTTTGGTATCGCTAGAGCCTTCAGCATCAGGGCCAGTAGGCGTGTTACTTAACTTGGCTAAAGCCTGCTCTAGCGCTGCAATCTTGGCTTCCTGTTCGATCGTGGCATCGATCAAACCTTTGAGCGCCATTGATACAGGATCATCTACATTCGGCGTCACTCCATAAGCAGAAAAATATTCCTTTGTTTTGCTATCAGGACTTTGTGGTAAATCTGGATGCAGGATGCGCGCAGGAATACCAACCGCAGTCGCACCTGCAGGAATTTCTTTTAGAACCACGGCATTGGATCCAACGCGTGCGCCATCACCCACAGTAAATCCGCCGAGAACTTTTGCGCCCGCACTGACCACAACACCTTTACCAAGGGTGGGGTGGCGCTTAACGCCTTTATAAAGCGAAGTGCCGCCCAAGGTAACGCCTTGATAAATTGTGCAGTCATCGCCAATTTCTGTGGTCTCACCAATCACAATACCGAGTCCATGATCCAAAAATACTCGGCGACCAATCTTTGCACCAGGATGAATTTCTATCCCAGTGAAAAAACGCGCAAACATGGACAGCACGCGGGCAAGCCATTTCAGACCAAGATTCCACAGAAAATGGGAGATGCGATGCAGCCAAACTGCATGCAAGCCTTGATAGCAAGTGATGACCTCGAGACGATTCCGGGCTGCTGGGTCTCTGGCAATGATGGAGTCGACTTGGTCGAATAGGGGATATGACATAGCTTGATTTTAACGGGATGCGCTTATTTTCTCAGGAGCATCTGTTTTGCAATGCCGCGCAGCAGATCAATCTCTTCTTTATGAAGGCGGCTACGGGCAAATAGCGCTTGAATACGGGGCATCAGTTTCTTGGGGTTGGTTGGGTCTAAATAGCCAATGGCCTCCAGACCTTGGCGCCAATGTTCCACCATGGCTGCAATAGCTGCAGGGTCTGCAAAATCAGCCATTTCTTCCCGGCCCGCTAAGGCATTACGCACGCCTGTATGCTGGCTGAGTGTTTCCCTGAGGGTGTAGGCGCAGACCATGATTGCCTGGGCCAAGTTAAGAGACGGGTAGTCTGGATTGGCATCTAACCAGACTCTATGGGTGCATAAGGCCAAATGATCGTTATCCAAGCCAGTTCTTTCGGGACCAAAGAGCAGGGCAACCTTTCCTTCTGCTGATGTCGCATCGGCTATTAAGGTCCGAGCGGCCTCCCAGTCTAAGGCTGGCGGGCCAAACTCTCGATCACGGCTGGTTAGGCCTAAAACTAGTGAGCAACCCTCTACGACGGAGGTTAATGAACTGCTTTCTGAGGAGCGCTCAAGGATATCTACCGCACCGCTGGCTAAAGCAATGGCATCCGCATTGACTGATACGTCTTTGATCTTGGGATTAATAAGGCGCAGGTCGCTAAAGCCCATAGTTTTAAGGGCGCGAGCAGCAGAACCCACGTTTCCTGGGTGACTGGTTTCGACTAAAACCCAGCGTAGTAGTTCAGATTTGTCGATATTCATCAATGCCATTGGGGGTGTTTATAGGGGGTAATGGATGCTAATCGTTTAGAATCAGACTGTTAGCTTCGTATTGTCATGCAATTTTCTTTTTGCAGGCATTACAAGGAGCTTGTTCTTATTTAATTTGTCCATCAATACTATGCATCCCATGTTAAATGTGGCCGTCAAGGCCGCCCGTCGCGCTGGAACAGTCATTAATCGTGCTTCTTTGAATTTAGAGCGCTTGCAAGTTGACCGTAAGCAACACAACGATTTCGTCACCGAGGTGGACAAAGCCGCAGAAGCGGCCATCATTGAAACGCTGAGCGAGGCCTATCCAACCCATGGATTTTTGGCTGAAGAAACAGGCGAACACAATGCGGATGCAGAAAACGTTTGGATCATCGATCCGCTAGATGGCACAACCAATTTCATTCACGGCTTTCCGCAGTATGCGGTTTCGATTGCGCTGGCAGTGAATGGCGTGATTCAACAAGCCGTTGTTTACGACCCAACTCGTGATGAGTTATTTACCGCTACCCGTGGTGCGGGCGCGTATTTGGATCGTCGGCGTTTGCGTGTAGCCACGCAAGATCGCTTGGCAAATTCTTTGCTCGGTACCGGATTTCCGTATCGTGAAGACCAGGACTTAGAAAAGTATTTAAAGATTTTTGCTGAAATGTCACGTCAATGCGCGGGCTTACGTCGCCCAGGCGCTGCATCATTGGATTTGGCTTATGTAGCAGCTGGTCGTTACGATGGATTTTTTGAGAGCGATCTCAAACCATGGGACATGGCCGCCGGTGCTTTGCTAATCACTGAAGCGGGCGGGCTGATTGGTAACTATCGTGGTGAAGAAGGCTTTCTGAAAAGCGGTGAAGTGATGGCTGCCAATCCACGTATCTTTGCACAAATGGTGCAGTCACTCTCTAAATACTCAGCGTCTTAATTCAATCTCTCAACCCGAGAAGTCAGTAGCGCTTAGTGCTTAATAAGGTCGAGATAGCGCGCTCCAGCACTATCGATCAATAGGGCGCTTGCCCTAGGGTGAAGACTCTCAGGGTGATCGAGATCCCAGTCGGATAAAACCCAACGCTGCCAAGTCTGGGTGTTTAAAGATTCTTCATGATGGGCCGGCAAGTGAGTATGCCCATGAATTAATCTGTCTCCAGATTGATCTTTCATTACATCTGCACAAGCTTCTCGCGTCACATCCATTTTGAGTTGACTTGCGGCAGAGCGTAGCTGCGTTTGATATTGACCATGACTATTGCTGCGTAGATGCTGGGCAACACCTCTGCGCCAATTGAGGGGTAGAGTTAAAAAGAGTTTTTGCACCCATGGTTTTCTGACCCAACTACGAAATAGCTGGTAGCCAAAGTCTGCAGTACATAAAGCATCACCATGAGCTAAGACCCATTTGTGTGAAGCTAATTCAACTAAGCTAGGATCTGGCAAGAGCGTCATGCCAGTTTTTTTAATAAAACTTTTGCCGATTAAAAAATCTCGATTGCCATGGATGTAATATGTTTTTACTTTGGCAGAAAGGTTGGCGATGGCACGCTGAACTTCTTGTTGAAAAGGTGAGGATGCGGATGCATCATCACCTACCCAATACTCAAATAAGTCACCCAGAATAAATACAGCCTCAACTTTAGGAGCTTCTTTTTCACAGAAGTCGAAAAAGCGTTGCGCCGTCAAGGGCATTGACGGCGTCAGGTGTAGGTCTGATATGAGCAGTGCGCTCGCGTATTGCGGGATCATTCCTCGAGAACAGTGGCCTTCTCAATCACAACATCTTCAGCTGGAACGTCTTGATGAAAGCCGGAGCTACCAGTCTTGACTTTGCGAATGGTGTCAACGACATCCATGCCGCCAGTAACCTTGCCGAATACTGCATAACCCCAGCCTTGGGCATTCGGAGCGGTGTGATTTAGAAAATCATTGTCATTCACATTGATGAAGAATTGAGCAGTTGCAGAATGAGGGTCGCTGGTTCGCGCCATAGCTACAGTGTAGCGATCATTTTTGAGGCCATTATTGGCTTCGTTTTCAATTTCTGCGCCTGTTGACTTTTGCTTCATGCCGGCAGTCATGCCGCCGCCTTGAACCATAAAGTTATCAATCACACGATGAAAAATCGTGCCATCGTAATGACCGCTTTTTACGTATTGCAAGAAGTTAGCAACACTTTTGGGTGCCTTAGCTGCATCAAGAGTAAGGGTGATATCACCCTTATTGGTTTTTAAGAGTACTTTCGCCATTATTAGTTCTACTTTCTGGAAGGTTGGTTGATGGAGCATTGCTTGGCAGAGTATCTGCGGAATTGAGGGCGCGATTAACAGGGCGCTTTGCGGGGGGCTTGAGTACGTCCAAGAGCGC
Source organism: Polynucleobacter sp. MWH-S4W17 (assembly GCF_018687535.1). Classification (NCBI taxonomy): domain Bacteria; kingdom Pseudomonadati; phylum Pseudomonadota; class Betaproteobacteria; order Burkholderiales; family Burkholderiaceae; genus Polynucleobacter; species Polynucleobacter sp. MWH-S4W17. Next base: position 878,029 of record NZ_CP061295.1, read on the forward strand.
TTTAGCGCGGTTGGAGTACTGACGCTGATTCAGCAATGCATTTTTTGCAGCGTCTTCATATGCTTGAGCACCAAGGCGAATATAGATCTCACCCAGATTGGCTGAGGCAATGGCATAGCTAGGGCGCAGCTTTAATGCAAGCTCTAAATAATCTCGCGCTTCAATCCATTGGCCTTGGTTGGCAGCTATCGCTGCAAGATTATTGTAGGGTTCTGGCAATTCAGGGAACTGCTGAGTAATTTCAATCAAGGTTTTTTTAGCTTGATCGAATTGGCGCATCTCAATTTGTAAGCGCGCTTTTACAAAACGCAATTGCACATTACGTGGCGTCTTCTTAAGGTCCACATTGATTTGGGTAACCGCATCTTGATATTTGCGCGCCTTGATGAGCTTTTCTACATCGGATGGCACCGCATTTTTGGTGATGGGGTCCGGCTCAATAATCAAGAAGGACATAAATGGGACGCCAACGGTCTCTGATAGCTCTGGATTTAATGGGTCATAGCCCACATCCGCCGATAACCTGGGAGGATCAGTTGGGCTGTAGCCACCTAAATAGGGTTGTGGGGCCAATTGTCCCGACTTCATTTCCCGGGTATTTAATGCCTGAATTTCAGCATCCGCACGTTGCTGAGCGGGCGTGCTGCACCCTGTCATTAGCACCAATGACACCAAAGTGGCAAAAGTTAGGGCTAAGACCTTATTCGGGGTAATTTGTGGCGCTGGGGCGTTGTGGGGCATAGAGGAAGGGGTGTGAAACGGGCTCATTCGATATACTCAGCGCTCAGTCTAACAAATTGGCGCTACTTGCCCCACCTTTATAGCCCTATGCTGCAAATCTATAACACCCTTAGCCGTTCTAAACAGGTCTTTAAGCCCATAGTGCCGGGCAAGGTCAAGATGTACGTCTGCGGCATGACGGTTTATGACTTTTGCCATATTGGCCATGCCAGGGTCATGATCGTCTTTGATATGGTGGTTCGTTGGCTTAGGGCTAGCGGCTATGAAGTGCTTTATGTGCGCAATATCACTGATATTGATGACAAGATCATCAACCGTGCCATTGAGAATGGCGAACCCATTTCTGCATTAACCAATCGTTTTATCGATGCGATGCATGCCGACTCGAATGAGTTGGGTTTAATTCATCCCGATCAAGAGCCGCGTGCTACCGATTACATTGCCCAAATGCAGGGCATGATTGGCAAACTCATTGAAAACGACTTGGCCTATCAAGCCAATGATGGCGATGTCAATTTTGCGGTGCGTTTGCTGCCACGCTATGGTCAGCTATCCGGTAAGACACTTGATGAATTAAATGCTGGTGAGAGGGTAGCGGTTGGTGATGGCAAGCGTGATCCGTTAGATTTTGTTTTATGGAAAAGTGCTAAAGCTGAAGAGCCTGCTGATACTCGCTGGAAGTCACCATGGGGTGAAGGCCGTCCAGGCTGGCATATTGAGTGCTCAGCCATGTCTTGTGACTTACTGGGTGAGCACTTTGATATTCATGGTGGAGGTGCGGATTTGCAATTCCCGCACCACGAAAATGAAATTGCTCAAAGCGAAGGCGCTTTGTATGGCAAAGATCGTAAAGAAGATGATGCTCCCTTTGTTAATTACTGGATGCATAACGGCCACATTCGAGTGAACGAAGAGAAAATGTCCAAGTCATTGGGCAACTTCTTTTTAATACGAGATGTCTTAAAAAGCTTTGATCCAGAAGTATTGCGCTTCTTCATGCTGAAGGCGCATTACCGTAGTCCGATTAATTACAGCGATGCACAACTAGAAGAGGCACGCTCAGGACTTGGTCGTCTATACACTGCCTTGGCTCAAGCCCCAAAAGCACAATCAATCAATCTAGATCCACACAATCCATGGGCCAAGCGCTTTGCGGATGCCATGAATGATGATTTCAATACACCAGAGGCGATTGCGGTCTTGTTTGATCTGGCCAGCGAAGTTAACCGTGCGCAAGGCCAAGAAAAGCAATTACTCGCCAATACAATGAAGGCCCTTGGCGCCTCTCTAAATTTCTTGCAGCGCGATCCAACTGCATTTTTGCAGGCGGGTTCCAAAGATCAGGATGGCTTAAGTCCTGCGCAAATTGAAGAACATATCGCTGCACGTGTGGCCGCTAAACAAGCAAAAGATTTTGCCCAAGCAGACTTAATTCGTAAGACATTACTAGAGCAAGGAATTGTTCTGGAAGATAAACCCGGCGGCTTAACAGAATGGCGTAGGGCTTAATGACTGTAGCAAAAGAAATAAAAGTGGAAAAAGCAGAATCAATTCTTGAGGAAATTGCTCCAGACTATTGGGAGCAGGCTTGCAAAGAATTGATGAAGCACGATCGTATTCTGAAAAAATTGATTCCTAAAATTGGATCCGGATTTTTAGTGACACGCGGCGATTCTTTTAATACTTTGGCAAGATCGATTGTTGGACAGCAAATTTCAGTTGCAGCAGCTCAAACCGTATGGAATAGGGTGCTTGCTGCGAGCAAGAGAAAGGTCACACCCAAAAATATCCTAGCGCTATCCGTTGAAGAGTTGCGCGCCGCCGGATTATCTGGGCGCAAGGTGGAGTACATCCGCGATTTAGCAGATCACTTCGATTCCGGTCGCCTCCATGCCAATCAGTGGAAAGATATGGATGATGAGAGCGTGATCAAAGAATTAAGCTCTATTCGGGGAATTGGCCGCTGGACTGCTGAAATGTTCCTCATTTTTAATATGGTTCGCCCTAATATCCTCCCTTTGGACGATATTGGTTTAATTAAGGCTATTTCCCTCAATTACTTCAGTGGTGAGCCTGTTAGCCGCCATGAGGCGAGGGAGGTGGCTGCCAATTGGGCCCCGTGGCGTACGGTAGCTACCTGGTATATGTGGAGAAGTATCGACCCCGCCCCAGTTGAATATTAAAATCAGACTATGAAAACGACTTTCCTGGATTTTGAGCAGCAAATCGCCGAATTAGAGTCAAAGATTGAAGAGCTGCGTTTTGTGCAAGATGAGTCATCGGTAGATATCTCCGATGAGATCAAAACGCTTGCCGAAAAGAGTCAGCAGTTAACAAAAGATGTTTATGCCAATTTGACTCCTTGGCAGGTCTCTCAAGTAGCGCGTCATCCACAGCGTCCTTACACCTTAGATTATGTTGGTGCTTTATTTACCGACTTTCATGAACTGCATGGTGATCGCACTTTTGCAGATGATCAATCAATCATTGCTGGATTGGCCCGTTTTGAAAATCAGTCTTGTATGGTGATCGGTCATCAGAAGGGCCGCGACACCAAAGAACGTGCCCTCAGAAACTTCGGCATGAGCCGACCAGAGGGTTACCGCAAAGCAATGCGCCTCATGCGTCTTGCGGAAAAGTTTGGCATTCCAGTATTTACTTTTGTAGATACCCCAGGCGCATTCCCTGGCATTGATGCGGAAGAGCGCAATCAGTCTGAAGCGATTGGCCGCAATTTGTTTGTGCAAGCAGAGCTTGAAGTTCCCATCATCGCCACCATTATTGGTGAAGGTGGTTCCGGTGGTGCGTTAGCTATTGCTATGGGCGATGTGGTCTTAATGTTGCAGAACTCCACTTACTCAGTAATCTCTCCTGAAGGCTGTGCATCTATCCTCTGGAAGACTGCTGATAAGGCTCCCGAGGCAGCTGAGCAGCTGGGCCTCACGGCTCAGCGCTTAAAGGCTTTGGGTCTAATCGATAAGATCGTTGCTGAGCCTATTGGTGGCGCACATCGTGATTACGACAATATGATGAGCAATATGCGCAAAGCACTTGCTGAATCTTTAAAAACTTTTGACGGCATGAAAGTGGATGCATTGCTTGAACGTCGTCATGAGCGTTTGATGAGCTATGGCAAGTTCAAGGAAATCACAGCAAAGTCCTAAGCTGGGAAAACGAATTGCGGTTGCCTTAAGTGGCGGCCTCGATTCGGTTGTATTGCTCGACACGGTTTGCAAAGCGCAAGCTAAAAGCCAAAATCAAATCTACGCCTTTCATATTCATCATGGCTTACAAAAACCGGCAGATGACTGGTTAATCTTTTGCGAGAAGCTGACCAAAAAATACAAGATCCATTTTGATTTTCGACTCTTGCATCTAAGTAGTTCTAACGAGCAAGGTAATATCGAGGCCAGGGCAAGAGAAGGGCGTTACGAAGCGCTCGCCGATCTTTGCGAAGAATATGGCATCGAAGATTTACTCTTGGCCCATCATCAAAACGATCAAGTAGAAACCGTTCTCCTGCAGCTCCTGCGGGGCTCGGGCGTAGCTGGCTTATCCGGTATGCCAACAAGGAGGAGGCTTTCCAGCAATCAACACCTCACCCTCTGGCGCCCACTCTTAAATCAAAGCAGACAAGAGCTTGAAGCTTATGCCAAAGAACATAAGCTCAAATGGATTGAAGATCCAAGCAATCAAAATACAAAATATCGTCGTAATGCTATTCGCAAGAAAATTATTCCTGCTCTTGAAGGTATTCAGCCTGAAGCATTAACGAATATGGCACGCAGTGCTGAGTTACTTGGTGAAGCGCAAGTCCTACTGAATCGCTTAGCGCAGCAAGACGGCAAAAATATTCTCAATCAAGATCAATTGCAAGTAGCGCCACTTCTATCTTTGGCTAAAGATGATTTGCCTGCAGCAAACAATGTCTTGCGTTTCTGGTTGCAAACTCAGCAGTTGGCAATGCCATCGCAAGAGCGCCTCCAGTCTTGGTGGCGCGATCTGACGAAAGTTAAAGCTGATGCCAAGCTTGAGTGGCTACATGACGAAAGAAAGATCTGCCTCTGGCGTGGAGCCCTTCAAGTTGCGGGCGCAGAAGCAGGTCAATGGGTGCTTAAATCACTGCCGGCCAATTCCAAGCAATTAGGTCTTCCTGCGGATTGGGTAAAAACCGCCCAGGGGAATAACCAAATCACGCTGAGAGCGCGCCTAGGCTCCGAGAAGATTCAGATAAAGCCCAAGACACCCCGTAAAACCCTCAAAAACCTCTATCAGGAGGCTGATATCCCTCCATGGGAGCGTCAAGCACCCTTGCTTTACATCAATGATGAATTGATCGCTGTGGCGGGTATTGGGCTGAGTTACCCGCACCTGACATCCGCCGGTAGGCGAGTACTCCCGGAATGGGTGCAAAACCCTGTAAAATAAGCCCTTTTTAGACCCTCAAGGATTCATTTCCTTGTTACTGATAGTTAAATAGACGGCTTTATGGCTCTTATCGTTCATAAATATGGTGGCACCTCAATGGGCTCAACAGAGCGCATTGCCAATGTTGCCAAACGCGTTGCTAAATGGATGCGTGCAGGCCACCAAGTGGTGGTTGTGCCTTCAGCCATGTCAGGCGAAACCAATCGCTTGTTAGGTCTCGCAAAAGAAATCAACCCTGATGCAAATCCACGCGAGTTAGATCAAATCGCTTCTACAGGTGAGCAAGTTAGTTCTGGCTTGTTAGCGCTGGCTCTCATGCGTGAAGGTATTGATGCAGTGAGCTACGCTGGTTGGCAAGTAACAGTCCATACCGATTCTGCATTTACCAAGGCGCGCATTAAGAGTATTGAAAGCGACAAGATTCTCAAAGATCTTAATGCTGGTCGTGCGGTTGTTGTTACTGGTTTCCAGGGCGTTGATCCTAATGGCAACATCACCACATTAGGTCGTGGCGGTTCTGATACATCAGCAGTGGCGATGGCGGCAGCCTTAAAAGCGGATGAGTGTTTGATCTATACAGACGTTGATGGTGTTTACACAACCGACCCACGCGTCTGCGAAGATGCACGTCGCTTAGATAAGATTACCTTTGAAGAGATGCTAGAAATGGCGAGCTTAGGTTCAAAGGTATTGCAGATTCGTTCAGTTGAGTTTGCGGGTAAGTACAAAGTTAAAACCCGGGTTCTGTCTTCCCTGACAGACCCATTGATGCCTTTAGACATCGAGATGAAGTCGGGCACCTTGATTACATTTGAAGAGGACAGCACTATGGAAGCCGCAGTTATTTCCGGCATCGCCTTTGCGCGTGATGAAGCGAAGATTACCGTTCTTGGAGTTCCTGATCGTCCAGGCATTGCGTATCAAATTCTTGGTCCGATTGCGGATGCCAATATTGATGTGGATATGATTATTCAGAATCAATCAGTTGAAGGTAAAACAGACTTTACTTTCACAGTGCCGCGTGCTGATTATCAAAAAGCATTGGACTTGCTCAAGAACACCGTGCAAGCTCACATCGAAGCAAAAGAAATCTCTGGCGATCCAAAGGTCTCTAAAGTTTCAGTTGTTGGTGTTGGTATGCGTTCCCACGTTGGTATCGCCAGCAAGATGTTTCGCACTTTGTCGGAAGAGGGCATCAACATCTTGATGATCTCCACCAGCGAAATCAAGATCTCAGTGGTGATTGATGAGAAATACATGGAGTTGGCTGTGCGTGCCTTGCACAAAGCATTTGAGCTGGACCAGAAGTAAGTAAAAAGCACAATAAACCCCTCAGAAGCGGTTATCCGTTAAACTGTAGGGCGTTGTAATAGTAAGAAGTACGGAGACGTGGCCGAGCTGGTCGAAGGCACTCCCCTGCTAAGGGAGCATCGGGGCTAAAACTCTGATCGGAGGTTCGAATCCTCTCGTCTCCGCCATCACTTTTGGCATTTTCTCTCTTTTTGCTATATGCAACAAAGACTTAGCCCCCTAACCGGGGCTTTTTCTTTATCACTCCCGCTTGCCGGTACGCTTACCACCTAAACAATATGTGATTGCAAATATGTGGCTAATACCAATTAAGCTAACAATCGCTTATTACATCCTGATGGTAAGGTTAATTTATTGAATACACTAGATTTCAATCTAAAGGTCACGATCGAGTCTTATCAAAATTATGAAACTTCATGTACTGAGTGATTTGCATCTAGAGTTTGCTGACTTTACCCCTGCATCAAATACGGCAGATGTTATTGTTCTGGCGGGTGATATCGGCCTTCGCGCGGAAGGTGTAACTTGGGCTAGGAAATCTTTTCCTCATCAAGAAATTATTTATGTGGCTGGCAACCATGAGTTCTATGGTTCTCAGCACTCTCATGTCATTGAGGACATCCAAAATACATGCGCAGAAAACGACATTCATTTCCTAGATGACGATGCGATTGTGCTACGTGATCTCCAATTAAATACTCCCGTCCGCTTTTTGGGAGCTACGTTGTGGACGGACTTTTTATTATTTGGTGAAGATCTTAAATCTAAATGCTTATCGTATGGTGAGCTTTACTTAAATGACTTCAGAAGAATCCGTGACGGAGGTAGAAATTTTTCTCCAAAAAAGTCTATCCAACTACATGGAAAGTCACTGGCTTGGCTGCAAAAAGAGTTAGAGAGTCCCTTTAATGGCAAGACGGTAGTGGTTACTCATCATCTACCCTCAATGAGCTCAGTAGCAGAGCGATATAAACCGGATCTACTGTCCGCCTGTTTTTCATCCGAGTTAGCCCATCTCTTTGGAAAGATGTCTTTATGGATTCATGGGCATACGCATGACTCCTGTGATTATCAAATGAATGGCACTAGGGTGGTTTGTAATCCTCGCGGTTATGTGCGATCTAATCATGCTGAGAACCCAGCATTTAATCCATCTTTAATAATTGAAATCTAGTTACCCACTATGCGCTTCATAATGAGATCTTAGTCTTTGGCTAAAGTCTTGATTAATTCAGCGCTGCAAATATCATCGATATGCCTAAAGGCTAGGGAGATTTCTTCGATTTGATCTGCAGCAATTCCAAGGCTCTCGAAGTGAGTTTTCCATTGCCTAGTTACTCGCCATACACGATCGATAATGTCGCTTGCTTGCTGTGCGGATAGGCCAAAGCGCTCTTTGGCACCATAGGCATTATCGAGTGTGGCCAATTTACCTTGTGGTCCAACGCCTAGATGTTGATAACGCTCACTTGCAATGACTGCATGAGGCATCACGTCATAGAGTGGACTCAGGCTCCAGCCTTTAAGTGCATGGCTCCATAAGAATGCATGATTGCGTAGATGATCATCATCATTACTAATAAAAATATTAAAGATCATGCGTGCATATAGTTCTTCAATATCAGCTTTGACTGTTTGAATCACGCAATATCTGCGGATAGCATCCGCAATATCCATATAACTTTTTGTATTGGATTCTGATTCGTGACAGGCAACTAAGGTGAGGGCGCTAACGACATGATGACGAATTTCTATTGGCCGAGCAAAAGCAGTCCAAGAGCGATCAAAGCGTTTGACCATCAACACTTTTTTCTTGCCAACTTGTTCTAATTGCGTTTGCGCTACATTAAGACCGGCTAACTGCGCAAGTTTGAGTGTGGCGTATTCAATGCTTGGTACATCTAAAGCGCCATCTGTATTACCTGGGAACTTAGCCATCCATAAAATGTTTTCATCATCGCGCACGCTTGCCTTAGGACGCATGCCCCCAAGACCGCTACCCACAATCAAAATTTTGGATAGTGCTTCTGATACTGGCAAGCCCGCCTCAATCTTCTGTGCACCCTCGAGTACGTATGACAGATTGTGAATACTTTCGTGAGCAGGGCGCTCCTCTTGATCTAAAGAAGATCGAATGTCTAAAGCCCCAACACGATCACTGCCTGCTTCGAGTAGATAGGTTGATTCTGGCAGGCTATTGGCTGGAACCTTAAGCCTAGCTTCAATGACTCTTCTCCCCCAAGAATCAGGAGCAGCATCCCGAATTCCACCAAAAGTCTCTAAGCCGTTAGGTGGAATGAGGCGCTTACCTTTGATCTCACTTTTACTTCTAAGGCTAAGAGCGACTGGATCCACTTCTTGTGCGTTGCTCCTATCTAAGTAACGCAAGCCATAAGCAAATGAAGAGGCAATAAGTCTTGAGCCTTCCTCATCTACTTGCAGTTGACCTGCTGGTACAAATTCACCATCAAGATTGGCAAAGGCAAAAAGATCCTTAGTGGTATTGGCCATCAGAAATCAAGCGCTTTCATTTCCGCTGCACTCAAATCACGCACGCGTTGTGGACGTGAGCGACGCTCTAAAGCAATGATCGCAGGATCATCTCCGCTTAATAGTTGCAATAAGTTCATGCCTGGAGCGATTGCATCTAAGTAACGCAGGAGCGCGCCAATGGCTACACCAGGATCACCCTTTTCAATGCGCTGTGCAGTAGCGCGAGATAGGCCGGCACGGACTGCTGCCTCACCTTGGCGAACACGACGCGCAAGACGCAAAGAAACAAGGCATTGCGCTATTTCAGTGGATTGGCCAAGTTGCTTTGATGCTAGGGTCAGTTCTTGATCTACGCGCATAGTTGCCTCATGCATTTTGTTAAGTATGAGGCGTTAATATGCCTGTTTATACGCCATAGGTCAATAAATATGACTCATAAATGAGTCTTTAAGTGTTTTAATGACCCATTTATGAGTCATTTAATGATTTACAGTAGAAAATTTAGGCTTGTAATTCCGTCAAAGGGACACCTCTTTACCGGACAGATTCTCCGCCAGTACTTAAAAATAAAGGGGCTCTATGCCCCTTTATTTATTTCAATCACACTGATCGAGCTATCAATTAAATCCATTCACTGCCTGCATATAACCTTGGATATATTGTGGCGACACAAAAAGCTCAGTCTTCATTCCATTCTTAGCGGATAGGGTGATGATGAAACCCTTCTTCATCTTATCCTTTAGGAATGCCTCGGGCAATTGGATAGAGACGACTTCTCTAAAGATGCAACCTCTGTCACCACAAGCGCCAGCTTCTCTACCAACCACTTTAAATGTCGTAGCAGGTGTGTTTTCTAGCATTGCGGAATCGTAATAACGCCATTGTGAGAAATACGTTAGTTGCGCATTGAGCTCATAAGTCTTTGCCCCTTGTTTAGGCTGTTCAGTTTTGAGGCTAAACATCTCATAAGTATTGGCTGCATCCATCGTATTGATAGGTGGGCCTTGATAGGTTTTCCCACCAGTTGCTGAATTAGGCGTGATGATGGTCGAGTGATAGACATCATTCACTTCCCAGCCACTAATTTTTTTATCATTCATATTGCAAGCAACCAGAACAGCGCTAATTGCTAGCAATAAAACAACTCGGTAGATGATTCGATGCATATAAAGCTCCTAAAGAATCATCAAATCATACTATCCCTTAAGCTCGGGGCTGGAATTCTGGGACTTAGACGTATTTCCCGGTGAGGCCGCCATCAACCACCAGCTCAGTGCCTGTAATGTAGGCTGCGGCATCTGAGACCAGAAAGGCGCAAGCGTGTGCCACATCCCAGGCTGTTCCAGAGCGTCCCATGGGTACCTGCTTATCACGTGTGGCACGAGCCTCATCTAGACCATTTTCAGAAAACATCCTCGCTACAGTATTGGCAATGCGTGGAGTATCTATAAGGCCAGGCACTACTGTATTGGCTCGAATGCCTTTATCGGCGTATTGCTGAGCAATCATCCGAATAAATTGGGTATTAGCAGCCTTGGTTACGCTATAGGCTAAATGTGGGTAGCCCAAATAGCGCATGCCCGCCACTGAAGAGATGGCAATAATATTGCCGGTACCGCGCGCCACCATTTCAGGCAAGACCTCTTGGGCTGCAAGTAGGAGGCTGCGCACATTTACCTTGTGAATGCGATCAAAATCTTCAGCGCTGGTTTCCATTGGTCCGCCAACTTTGCCAATGCCCACGTTGTGATGCAGCACATCAATAGGACCAAATTGTTTACGAGCTTCGTCAAAGAGTCTTGTTACATCAAGTTCTTCAGAAACATCCCCAACAAAAGTTTCCGCTATACCGCCTTCATTCAGAATAATCTTGGTAGTTTCTTCTGCAGACGCTTGATCTCGATCGACTACGCAGACCTTTGCGCCTAAACGAGCATAGGTAACACATGAGGCTCTACCAATACTCCAGCCGGGCCCAGCAGATCCACCGCCAGAAACGAAGATTACTCGATTAGTGAGATCCGTTGGTAAACCAGGAGGGTGTTTTGAATTCATTTACTGACTCAGACCTACAGTCATGCCACCACAAACATATACAACCTGACCAGTTGTATAACCCGCGCGTTGATCAAGTAGAGAGGCGACGATATGGGCCACTTCCTCTGGTTTGCCAATTCGACCCAGAGGCACGCTATCTAAGATGCGTTGTGTAGCAGGGGCACCAGGAGGGTTCGCACTCTGAAAGAGTTCGGTTGCAATCGGTCCGGGCCCAATAGCATTTACTGTGATGTCATCACTTGCGAGCTCTAAAGCCAAAGTGCGAGTCAATCCCAGTAATCCCGCCTTAGAAGTCGCATATGAAATTCGCTCTTCTTTACCCAAAGCAGCACGACTGGCAATATTCACAATACGACCAAAATGAGCTGCTTTCATGGCGGGGAGTACGGCTTGCACGCAAATAATGGCAGCAGCAACATTGACGCTCATTACGGCCTGTAGATCTGCAATCGTAGTCTTCTCGATACTAGCAGGGCGAACAATGCCTGCGTTATTCACTAAGCGAGTAATCGAGTTATTAGAAGTCGCATCAGCCAGTGCAGTGCGCAAAGCTTTCTCATCGGACATGTCTACTTTGATAAAAGTTTCATGCTCAGCAATTTTTACAGGAGACTCTTTATCAAAATTAATGACATGCATGCCATCCGCAATTAGGCGCTCCAATATGGCGCGACCGATACCACGGCTAGCACCAGTAACTAGTATGCATTCTCTAGAGCCCATCATTAGCCAATCTTGTTGGCGCCATCCACAAACGGAATGGCATGTTCAATGGCGTCCCAAATGAAGCGACCTGATGGGCTTTGTTGTTCCTCAACAATATGGGCCACTAAGCCAGCAGAACGGGAGATAACGGCAAAGCCACGCATCACAGCAGTAGGTATGCCAATCTCACCTAATAGGGCGGCAACCGCACCAGTGGCATTAATCGTAATGGGGCGACCAGCCACTTCATCCACTGCTTTAGATAAAGTTTCTAGCGCACGAATATGATCACCTTTGAGTTCTTTCTCAGCGCGGCCCATGTCTAATAGCTTGTAAGCACGTGGATCTAGCGGCTTATGCAGGTGATGACCAAAGCCAGGCACTGCGCCTTTTATGCTCTTGTAATGTCGCGCAATCAAAAGGGCTTCAGCATGTTGGTCTTTAGAGGCAATAATCCGATCTAGCAAGGCGGAGCAGTTTTCCATTGTGCCAATAAAGGAACTACCAACAGCCAACAGGCCTGCAGATACAGCCCCTTGAAGGTTCTCTGGAGCGCTCATATAGATCAAGCGTGTGGCGATTGCACTGGGCGTTAGGCCATGCTCCATCAGCACAATGAGCACCACATCAGTAATGCGAATATCAACACCTCGAGGCTGTCTACCCAGAATCTGCATCAGCATGACTTCGGTGAATGTTTTCTTACCCATCAAATCCTCTACTAAATCCGCATCGCGATAATGCAAGCTAGTGAGAGTGTGAGTACACAGACTGGTAACAGGAGTTTTTTTGGTAGTCATAAGCTAAAAGGATTAATTATTGCCTAAGCAGGCGTTTGAAGTTTCTGAATCACTGCACTTTTCAGTAATTTACCCACATTGGAGCGAGGCAAGCTTTCGTAGAAGTGAACGTGTTTTGGAGTTTGTACTGGCCCCAATAAATTTCGAACAAAAGCAATCAGCTCCGCTTCATCTGTTTTTTGTCCTGGATGCAATTGCACTGCAGCTTGAACAGTTTCACCCCATTTTTCATCAGGGAGACCGAAGACAAGGCATTCGTGAACAGCAGGGTGCTGACTTAAGGCATTCTCAACATCCACTGGGTAGACATTAAATCCGCCAGTAATCACGATGTCCTTGAGGCGATCCTTGAGATACAAAAACCCACGTTCATCAATCAAGCCACGGTCACCAGTATGAAGCCAGCCATTGATAATGGTTTCAGCGGTTTTCTCAGGCATGCGCCAATAGCCGTTCATGAGAAGATCACCACGGGCAACGACTTCGCCGATTTCACCGGTAGGCAATAGTTCGCCTTCAGGAGACATGATGGCCACATCACTAAACCAAGTAGGTCTGCCAACGGCTGCCCAGTTGTTGGGATCTTCAAAATCCTCAGGTCGCATGACCGTCAAAATTTGCGGTGCTTCGGTTTGACCATAGGTCGTGCCCAATACCGGACCAAAGAAATCACGTACCTTACGAACCTGTTCTGGAGGCATTGGTGCACCGCCATAAATCAGTCTTCGTAACTTTGGATAATCATCTCTGGATGCATTAGGTAATGCCATCAACATATAAACAAGGGTTGGCGGCATGAAGCAAACAGTACCGCGTCTTTCACGAAAAGCAGTTCTGACTACCTCTGCGCCAGCACCATCCAAAATCACATGACAGCCACCTTGCGCCAAGATCGGAACGATATAAGTAGATGTGCCATGGGTAATTGGTGCTGCAACAACATAGCGCTCGTGCTCATCAAATCCCCATACCTGAATCTGATTGGTGATGTTTGCCAACCAAGCGCGATAGGGCTGCATAACTCCTTTAGGAGCGCCAGTTGTCCCCCCAGTAAATTTGATCGCCTGAATTGCATCTAGTGGTAATTCAAAAGAAGGCTTCGGTGCATCCTCATGCAATTGAATTAATTCGTTTATGCTGCGCGCAGAAGCATCAGAGTCAGCGCCTGTATAAACCCATGCTCCCGCAGCGCCTTTAAGTAATGCTTGATTGGCGGCATCTAAAATCACAATAGAAGGCTCGGTGATATTAACAATACGCTGAATCTCAGGGTGGGTGCTCTTAGGGTTCAGTGGTACCCATACCTTGCCGCAAGCCAAAATGGCTAACAGGGCAGTAATGTGATCATCGCTGTTACCTGCGCAAATAGCTACTCGACTCTGAAGGCTAGGGTCTAAAGCAGTAAGTCCTGCAGACAAGGCTTTAACGCGCTTAGCTAAGGTGGCGTAATGAATTGGGCCACTCGGTGTATCAATGGCAATGCGATCGGGCCAACGTTGTGCGGCCCTCCAAAAAAAATCAATCGGAAACATAATGAGTTATTCGGCTTTAGCGCCAGAGGCCCTTACAACATCTCGCCAGCGTTTAACTTCGGTTGCTTCAAATGCAGCCATTTTTTCTGGTGAACCAGGCTCTGGTGTTGCAGCCAATTCTTGAAGCCTCTGTTTAACTTCAGGGGAGTTGAGTGCTTTATTTAGAGCAGCATTTAATTGCATGATGATGGGCTTAGGCGTTCCCGCAGGGGCAACCAATGCAAACCAAGACTGCACATCAAAGCCAGGATATCCTGACTCAGCAATAGTCGGGACGTCCGGTAAAAATGGTGAGCGTTGCGCACTGGTAACTGCAATCGGACGTAGTTTTCCAGCCTTAATATGAGGTAGTGCAGAAGGGGCGTTGTCAAACATGGATTCCACTTGACCACCAAGCAAATCCGTTACTGCAGGAGCGCTGCCTTTGTAGGGAATATGCAGCATTTGGATTTTCGCCTGCATCTTAAACATTTCACCGGATAGGTGAATGGATGAGCCGCTACCGGAGGAAGCAAAGGTTACGCCATCTTTAGCATCTTTAGCATAGCGCACATATTCTGCAAGCGTTTTTACTGGAAGATTTGGGTTCACTACCAAAATATTTGGAATCTTAGCGATCATCCCAATCGGCTCAAAATCTTTAATCGGGTCGTAGCTTAGATTCGGATAGAGCGTAGCGTTAATCGTATTAGCAATCGAGAAGGCGTAAAGCGTGTAGCCATCGGCAGGTGAACGAGCAACAATTTCAGCGCCCACGTTGCTGTTAGCACCAGGACGGTTTTCTACCACGATGGATTGACCTAAGGTATTGCCCATGCCGACTGATACCAGGCGGGTCAATACATCAGTTGCACCACCGGCCGAATAGCCAACAATAATTTTGATGGGTTTGGTAGGCCAAGCAGCTGTAGATTGTGCTAGGGCCGGAATCGAAGTAACCGTGATGAGCGCAGCAAAAACAGTCAGCAAGCCTTTTTTGGGCGTGAAATGTAAAGACATATATCTCCTTCAATTATTAGGGTGCTTTAAGACGATCTTAAGAAGCCCCAAATTTCTTATTTATTCAGTATTTATAACACCAAAGTGGCTTAAACGCCCTAATGTAGCCGCAGTTATAGCAACGATCGCAAATCTCTTTTATTAGGGTATCTCATTACTATATTATTAAACTTCACAACTTCACAACTTCACAACTTGTGATATAGTGCTACGACTGGGAGATGAAATGAAGAGAGAGATACCGAAAACACATCAAGCCTTAGAGTGGGTAGGGAAGGGCATGACTGCTGCTCAAGCAGCCAGAAAGATGCAAATTTCAGAATCCAGTGTGTATGCCGCCCTTAGAAAGACAAAGGCGAAAGAAGTGGGCTGTTGTCCAACATGTGGTCACAAAATAAGGAACTAAGATGAAAAAGACTCTATTAGCAGCTGCAACAATCACTGTTGCTGCATTCGCTTATGCAAATACATCGCCGTCAGATTCTTCTGAGTTAGTCAATCAGCAGTGCAAGATATCTGCTGAAGCGGTATCTACCTTGAAGGGTCTGCGTTACGGCAACACTTCAATTCGCAAGGATGTAGCCACATTAATTAACGCCAGCCTTAAGACTCCAGAGAATCGCGAGCTAGCGCAAAAGACCCTGAACCTCATGGTTGACGATAAGGCAACCGATACAAGGGGTTTAGAGGGTAAGTACTGCTCTTAAGGAGATCAGTCTGATTCTTAAAGGTGGCACATAACGCTGAATGCCCTGATTGTGGAAATATGCGGGCATTGTTTACTCAGTGTCCGCATTGCGGTTCTGTCAATTTGCCCATATTGGGTTCGGATACGATTGAGTTCAATATCAAGCAAGACGGCCCATATGTTGAAGAGGCCCTAGATCGCCTAACGGACATCCTACGAAAATCATTAGAGATCGGAATCAAGGCCATCATATTGATTCATGGATATGGATCAAGCGGTGAAGGTGGTCGAATTAAGTGGGCTATCCATGAAGCGCTTGAAAATAACCGTTACTCTGACCGAGTTGCTGAATACCATTTTGGCGAAGATGTAGCCTTTGGTAGTGAGTCCTATTATGCCTTGCTGAAACGCCGTCCTGGCCTAAAGCGATATCTCAAGCGCTTTAAAGAAGGTAACGCTGGTATGACAGTTTTATTGCTGGGATCTCAGGTTAGAAGTGCTTAGAATAGGGTTATTGGTATTTATGCCTCATCTATTAGGGATCCATTTCCATGACTACTAAGAAACTCGAACATTCAGATTTACATGATGAAAAGCAAGTTGGCGCAGAAAGCCTTATTAGTGAATTCAAATCCCTGATGGCTGATGCTGAAGCTTTAATCAAGGCAACCGAAGATCATCCAGGTGCGGCCATTAGCTCCATTCGTAATAAAGCCCTTGAAACTCTCGCAGGTGCCAAAGAAAGCCTTTCAGGTGTCGAGGGCAAGATGATTGAGAAAGCGAAGGTAGCCGCTGAAGGTGCGGATGATTTCGTGCATCGCAATCCTTGGGAGGCTGTCGGTGTTGCAGCTGGTTTAGGTTTGCTGATTGGCTTATTTATTGGACGCCGTTAGACCCTTATGTCTCAAGAAAATTTACTTTCCTCTATCAAAGGCCTTGCATCAACTGGTGCATCGATAGCGCAAACGCGCTTAGAGCTCTTATCTCTGGATGTGCAAATCGCCAGAAGTAAATTCATTGGCTTGCTAGTGATGATTATCGGCGCCTTATTTTTTTTATTCTTTGGTTTAGTGATGCTCGCGTTGCTAATTGTTATTTACAGCTGGGAGACTGACCGAATACTGGCCTTAGGCTTATTGACCGCAGCCTTTTTATTGGTTGGTCTGGTTTTAGTGGCGCTGATTACTCAATCACTACATACGATGCCTAGACTATTTGAGGCCTCAATTGCTGAATTAGCAAAAGATCGCGAAGCGCTTTCAAAATGAGTGAGTATTTAAAAGCTTTGGAGCTGCGCCAACACCAATTGAAGCTTCAGGCGCACCGTGAGCGCACTGAGTTTGCTGAACATTTTGAGGCTTGGGAAAAGCCTCTCTCATGGGCTGATAAAGGGGTTGATGCTGTCAACTTCCTGAGGAGTAATCCGATCCTATGGACTAGTGCATTTGCAGCCTTGGCACATTACAGGCCTAAGCTGGCAAGTAAGGCTCTTGCAGTGGGTTGGGGTGCCGTGAAGGTTATCAAGAGCGTTAAAAAACTGCTCTAGCTTCTAGCTTTTTAATACTGACTGATGGCGAATGCCCGATTGATTTAAAAGATCACGGCCATTTAGGAAAGTAATTTCCAGCAAGGTAATTGCACCACTGACTTCAAAGCCAGCACTGCGTATTAACTTATCAGCAGCCACTAAGGTTCCACCGGTAGCAAGAACATCGTCAAGCAGCAATACTCTGGCATCTTTAGGGAGGGTAGATTGCTGAATCTCTAGAGCATCATTGCCATACTCAAGACCATAAGCTTCACGATGACTAGCTAAAGGGAGTTTGTTAGGTTTTCTAGCCAGTACTAAGCCCCTGTGTGCGTGATGGGCTAGGGCAGAGCCAAAGATAAAGCCGCGAGACTCAATGCCTAGAATGTGGGTGTAATCAAATTGCTGGGACACCTCATCTAACTGACGAATAGCTTCTTTAAAGGCGGCTGGATTGGCTAATAAAGGGGATATATCCCTAAAGAGAATGCCGGGTTTTGGAAAATCAGGAACTCCGGGTAGATAATCTAATAAATTCATCAACAGCCAATATGAAAACAGAACTTCTTATTATTACCGCATTAGAGTCCGAGCTCAAGCGTGAAGCTCTGCCAAGTGGGGTGGAAATTGTGTATTCAGGCGTTGGCAAAATTAATGCTGCCATAACCAGCATCAAAGCCATTCACCAATACTCACCAAAGAGAATATTGAATTTCGGTACCGCAGGGAAAATCAAAACAGAATTACAGGGGCTACTAGAAATCGGTAAGGTCATTCAGCGCGATATGGATGCTGAGCCACTAGCACCCCGCGGCAGCACTCCTTTTTGCGCTAGACCACAAGAGTATGTATCTACCGGAAGATTTATCTGTGGCTCTGGTGATAGCTTTGTGACGGCATCCGATCCTTGGTTGCATAGCCAAGGTGTTGATGTTGTTGATATGGAGCTATTTGCAATTGCTGCGATTGCACATGATCATCACATACCTTGGCAATCATTTAAATACATCACCGATGAAGCTAATGAAGACTCTGGGGAAGACTGGCATGCGAAAGTTCATCTCGGCCAAGAACTCTTTTTGGCGGCTTTAAGTCAGGCTCTTGCTAACGATTCCTAGTTACCTTATTCCTTAATTTGAGCCCAAAATCACCCTAAAAGCACCTAAGTAAGGTTTTTTACCCTCATCAGGCTTGTGGTGATTTCTGCTGAGTCGCACCGGCAAAATAAGTTCTTGTGTTATAAAATTCATTGACTAGTCAATTAGTTTTATGAAAAATACCAGCCCTTCACCATCCTCTTTCTACACCCCAGATAATTACCGCCCCCAGGGGAGTGTGGCTTATTTGATGTTGCGTAACAAATCAAGCTATCAACGCCTAGGTGATTTGAGGCTGGCAGATCTTGGTATTACTGCAGCGCAGATGAGCGTGTTGCTCCTCGTTTCACATTCTGAAGCGGCTACGATTTCTTCCTTATCGCAAGCGTTAGGAGTTAATGCCGCAGCAACAGTGCGCGTGGTTCAAAAACTGGAAAAGATGAAACTCATACAAAAAGAGCCCTCCAAAAAGGACGGACGTGTAATTGGCCTATCGCTCACTGCTGACGGAAAGAAGGCGGCAATATCGATTCCACCACTGTGGTGCGATCTATTAAATCAGTCATTAAATGGCTTTACGCAAAAAGAATTTGATCAATTACGCGATTTCTTATTGCGAATTGAAAAAAATAATTTACAGCAACTTGAGGTGAGCTCATGAGGCGCTTAGCTTGGGTATGTAGCGTAGTCCTAGTGACGTCCATAGGCTCTCTCCTATCGGCTTGTACCTTTTTTCCTAGGCAGGCGTTGCCTGAGCAAGCTGCGAAATCCATTGATGTGCTTGAGCCAAAGCTGGCTACACAAACCAATAGCAATAACAGCAGTACTAATCCTATTGAAGATGCATGGTGGACGGCATTTGGCGATCCCCAGTTAAATCAATTGATTCAACTGGGGCTTAAGCAGTCTCCTAGCTTGGATACATCAGGCGCAAGGATAGCGGCAGCCCAAGCGATGTTAGAGAGTGAAAGGGCGGCATTTATTCCTCAGGTAAGTGTTGGAGGTCAGGTTGATCGACAACAACTTTCACAGAATTATATTTTTGTGCCTGGCATGCCTATTTACACCGGATACGGACTAGCCAATGCTTCACTGAGTTGGTCTCTGGATATTTGGGGAAAGCAAAAGAAGTATTTTGATGCCGCCAAGAATCAGGTACTTGTTGCTCAAGCAAATTACAAAGCCTCAGAACTTCTTCTCTCGACAACGATTGTGCGCGTTTATTTTGACTATGACCATATGGTTCAGGCTCGAGCACTTTATGCGAGGGAGCTTGAGGTCAGAAAGAATTTACTGCGTATTGCCATTGACCGCCAGCACGCAGGTCTAGTTGATGCGTTGACAGTAAATCAACGCAAGGTAGAATTAGAGTCTGCTCAAGCTAATGTAAATCAGTCTAATTTGAGTGTGAAGATGATGCAGCATCAACTTGCTGCTTTGGTTCAAGAGGGCCCATCCTGGGGTGAATCGCTCAAGGCCCCATCGATTCAGGCAACCAATCTTAGTCTCCCCGAAGTTATCCCATCCGATCTATTGGAGCGCAGGCCTGATTTACAGGCATTGTTAAGTCAGATTGATGTAGCAAAGCTGCAATTAGAAGGTGCAAAGTTAGAGTACTTGCCGGACGTGAATCTTGCAGGTTTCATCGGAGTTCAATCATTTGGCTTATCCCAACTTTTTTCTAGCAGAAGTCAGCAATTTAGTATCGGCCCTGCGATAAATCTGCCAATCTTTGATGGCGGCGTAATTGATGCCAACGTAACCGGCAAAGAAGCGAATCGAAACCAAGCGATTGCCTCATATCAGGAGCAACTAGTACAAGCTTTGCGTGAGGTTGCCGATAGCATTGGATCTGTGAAGAATACACAGGCTAATTATGAGGGCTTCGCTAATGCCGAGATAAACGCCAAAAGAAATTTTGAAATTACGCGCAGTAGAAGCGAGGTTGGAATCGCCTCCAAAGAAGCGTCTTTAACTGCGGAGCAGGCTTATCTGTTGCAGGGGCAAAACTATGCAGATGCTAAATCCAAACTGTTAACTGCCAATGTGGTGCTGGTTCAGGCCTTAGGCGGATCTTATCTTCAGTCTAAATCTGAATCTAGAACTCAACCGAAATTAAGCGGACAAACTCAATAAGTATTTCACTCGGAATATCCATGGACACTACTACAAACAATGGCGGTTTTAATCGACCAAAAGCTTTCAAGATCTTTTTCGCGATCCTGGTTGGGGTCTTTCTTTTAGGACTGCTGTACTGGCTTATTTTTAGCCGTAATTCAGAATTTACTGATGATGCATATGTAGCAGGTTCTCAGATTCAGGTTGTATCCCAAATAGAAGGCGCGATTGCTACTGTCAATGTTTCTGAAACCCAATCTGTCGAGGAGGGCCAAACACTCTTTAGGGTTGACCCTACAGAAGTACTGATTGCATCTGAAAAAGCAGACATTGATTTGCGCAATGCGACTGCAGATTACCAAAAGCGTAAGGTCTTACAGGGCGATGCCAGTGTGTCAAAAGAGGAGCTGGAACACTCTCAGTTGGCCTTGCTAAAGGCGATGGCTAATGCCCGCCAAGCCTACATCAATCTGCTTCGAGTTGATGTTCAAAGTCCAGCTAAAGCCACAATAGCAAAGCGGTATGCTCAAGTTGGCCAGCGTGTAGCTCCAGGCACTCAACTGGCAATGATGGTTGCGGGCGATCAGATTTGGGTTGATGCGAATTTTAAAGAAGATCAGCTTAAAAATATTCGCATTGGACAGTCGGTGAAATTGGAGTCTGACATCTACGGAGGCAAGATGGAATTTCATGGCAAGGTAGTTGGCTTTGCCCCTGGAACAGGTTCCACTTTAGCTCTTTTGCCACCTCAGAATGCCACAGGAAATTGGGTAAAAGTAGTGCAGCGCTTACCTGTGAGAATCGCGCTGGATAGTAATGAGTTAAGTAAGTACCCCTTAAATATTGGCTTATCAATGAATGTTAAAGTCGATACTAGTGATCGCGATGGTAGTTCACTGCAGGCGATGGATAAAGGTCCCATTAGTGACACTACTATTTATCAAAAGCAATTTGATAAAGCTGAGCGCCATATTCAGTCTCTATTGACGAACTCTAAGAAGCCATAATTAGCCCTTATGAGTGCGCCTGAGCTAGAGCCTCTTAAGGGATATAAGCTGGTACTTGGAACCTTGGCTTTTGCCTTGGGATCCTTTATGAACGTTCTCGATATGTCCATTGCAAACGTTGCTTTACCAACGATTGCAGGAGATTTTGCTATTAGCCCAACTCAAGGGACCTGGGTCATTACTTCCTACGCAGTTAGCGAAGCTATCTTTTTGCCATTAACCGGTTTTCTAGCCAAGAGAATTGGCGAGGTACGTCAGTTTATCTTTGCCACGATACTTTTTACGATAGCTTCAATGCTGTGTGGGTTGGCACCATCCTTCGAGGTGCTGGTCATCTCGCGCATCTTGCAAGGCATTGTTGGCGCTTCAATGATTCCGCTTTCCCAAACCTTGATCATGAAATGTTATCCGCCAGCAAAGCGGGGTATGGCATTGGGTATTTGGGCGACAACTACCATAGTGGCGCCTGTATTAGGACCCTTAATTGGTGGCTGGCTTACCGATAATTTGGTGTGGCGTTGGGCTTTCTATATCAATTTGCCATTTGGCATTTTGGTTGCTGTGATGGTCTACTGGTTGTATGGTGCTCCAAAGCCTGAGTCCTCTAAAGAGAAAATTGATCTTATTGGCATAGCGCTACTAGTTGCTGCTGTCGCCTCGATGCAAATTGCACTTGATAAGGGTAGTGAATTAGATTGGTTGTCATCATCATTCATTGCAACTTTAGCAACGATCTCCTTTATCTCTTGGATCGCCTTTGTTCTCTGGGAGTTGGGGGCAGAGCACCCCATTGTGGATTTGCGCTTATTTAGGCTGGTGAACTTTCGTACCTCTGCCATCTGCTTGGGGATAGGATCTTTTGCCTTTTACATCTACATTGTGATCGGCCCTTTATGGCTGCAAACCCAATTGGGCTATACCGCATTTAACTCTGGCAAGGTCATGGCAATCACTGGAGTATTGGCTTTATTTTGTGGCCCTTTATTTGGGGCCAATATCCATCGTATTGACGCGAGAATCATTGCCACTATTGGATTTGCCGCCATGGCAATTGGGTGCTGGATGGCTGCCGGCTTTACAACTGGCGTCGATGAAAAAACACTGATGTTTGCTCGCCTCATTATGGGTGTGGGTATTGCAGGATTCTTCATGCCAATGTCTGCAATTTCTATGTCGCAGCTCAGGGGGAGTCAAATTGCTTCTGGTACGGGTATCTCTAACTTTTTAAGAAACGTGGGTGCCAGTGTAGGAACAGCGGTTGCCACTACGCTCTGGCAGGACAATGCGATTAGACAGCATGAGAACCTCATGAGCAATATTCAGACGGGGAATCTTGCATACCAACAATTGATGGAAACAACTGCCAAACTCGGCATGACAGAAATGCAGCGACATGCCTTAGTTGATAACTTGGTTACCTCTCAGGCCTACATGCTTTCAACCAATCAGCTAATGCTATTGGCAGGACTCATTTTGGTGGCGCTGATGCCCCTAATCTGGTTATCTAAACCTCCATTCGGATCGGGCCTTATCGGTCACTAATGAGGCTTTGATGGCGCTCCATCATTAGGGATTTCACTAAGGTACTCTGAGCATGGCGCCTAAAAATGCAGGCTATCAAATCAAGCAATTTTTTTGAGTGGAGGCTAAGATGTGGTTATGAACGGCATAACAACAATCCAAGGTCCAGAGTGGAATGATAAGCGCTGGCTTTGGTTATTGAGCCCAACCATTCCATTTGCTTTTACCGCCTCTATTCTGGCATTCGTATTGACTGGTCATTGGCTCTATTTGCTTTTTGCCCCAGCCATCATTCATATCGCCATCCCTATCTTAGATCTGACTTTTGGTGAAGACTTTAGCAATCCTCCGGAATCCGCTGTCGAGAGCTTAAATAAAGATTTCTTTTATCGCGCGCTGGTTTGGCTTTATGTTCCCCTTCAGCTCATTGGCACAGTCTATGGAACTTGGCTGGCAGCGACTCAGTCTTTAGATTGGTATGCCTACATCGCCTTAGTATTTACTGTGGGATCTACCAATGGTATTGGCATTGGAACTGCTCATGAGTTAGGGCATAAACAAGAGTCCGTAGATCGCTGGCTTTCTAAATTGGCATTAGCCTCCAGTATGTATGGCCACTTCTTTGTGGAACATAACCGCGGCCATCATAAGCGGGTGGCAACACCAGAGGATCCTGCTAGCGCCCGTATGGGGGAAAGTTTTTGGGCATTTCTGCCGCGTACTGTATTGGGCAGCCTAATTTCCGCATGGGAATTAGAGCGAGAACGCTTAAAAAGAAAAGGGAAGGTCGTTTGGAGTATTCAGAATGAAAATCTCCAGGCTTGGTCTCTCACGATTCTCTTGTACGGTGCTCTCATATTTTGGTTGGGATGGGCGGCACTAATCTTTCTTGTCCTTCAGGGCATCTACGCTGCCTCGATGTTGGAAGTTGTGAACTATGTAGAGCACTACGGTCTGTTACGTCAAAAAGATCAAAATGGTGGGTACGTGCGCTGTGCACCAGAGCACTCTTGGAACAGTAACCATATAGTCGGAAATATTTTGTTGTATCACCTACAGCGCCATTCTGATCATCATGCTCATCCAACTAGACGTTATCAAGCATTACGTCATTTTGGAGAGGCTCCTCAATTGCCAGGTGGTTATGCATCCATGATTACCTTGGCGTATTGCCCGCCCCTCTGGTTTGCCTTAATGGACAGACGGGTAGTGCGCCATTACGCTGGGGATATGAGCAAAATCAATATACAGCCTTCAGCTAGATCAAAGCTGATGAATCACTGGAGTAATCAACAATGAAGTCTCAGGCCTTTGATTACATTGTCGTAGGTGCTGGGTCTGCTGGTAGTGTGATGGCAGGACGACTTAGCGAGGATGCCGGCACTAGCGTTGTATTGCTGGAGGCTGGCGGTAATGGTGATAGCTGGGTCGTTAAAACGCCTGCGGCTGCCGTAGCTATGTTACCCACATCAATCAATAACTATGCCTTTCAAACGGTACCCCAGAAGGGCTTAAACGGCCGTCGAGGATATCAGCCCAGAGGAAAGTGTTTAGGTGGCTCTTCGGCGATTAATGCCATGATTTACACCAGAGGGCATCGCTCTGATTACGATCACTGGGCAGCGCTTGGCAATATAGGCTGGTCATATGACGAGCTGCTTCCTTACTTTAAGAAAAGCGAAAACAACACCACAATTCAGAATTCCTTCCACGGTATTGATGGCCCTTTATCTGTATCAAATCTGCAGTCACATAATCCTTTTCAGCAAATCTATTTGAATGCAGCCAAGGAAGCCGGATTTCCGGTTACGGAAGACTTCAATGGTGCTGAGCAAGAGGGTTTAGGGATTTATCAAGTTACCCATAAAAATGGTGAGCGCTGGAGTGCAGCGCGTGGCTATTTACACCCCCATATGGGTAAACGAAAAAATTTAAATGTGCAAACTGGTATTCAGGTTGAGTGTATTTTGTTCGAAGGTAAGCGCGCTGTGGGCGTGAGCTATATGCAGGGTGGTAAACAGCACATCATGCACGCTAACAAAGAAGTTATTCTGTGTGCAGGCGCCTTCCATTCCCCACAATTACTCATGGTTTCAGGGGTGGGGCCTGCTCAAGAGTTAAAGAAATTCGATATACCAGTTATCCATGATTTGCCTGGTGTAGGTCAAAATCTTCAAGACCATCCAGACTTTATTTTTGGCTATTCAGCAGATAGCCTTGATCTGATCGGTATTTCTTTAGGTGGTACGGTTAAATTGACTGGTGAAATTATCAAGTATGTTCGTTCACGCGAAGGTATGATTGCCACCAACTTTGCAGAGGCGGGCGGCTTCCTCAAAACAGATCCCAGTCTTGAGGCGCCAGATGTGCAATTGCATTTTGTAGTTAGCTTAGTGGAAGATCATGCTCGTAAATTACATATGGCCCATGGCTATTCGTGTCATGTATGCGTTCTGAGGCCTAAGAGCCGTGGGCAGATTACGCTAGCTAGTAACAGTATGCAAGACGCACCATTAATTGATCCAGCTTTTTTGGCTGAAGAAGAGGATTTGGAAACCCTAGTTAAAGGTTATAAGCTGACCAAACAACTAATGGATGCCCCCTCGTTTACTAAGATACGCAAAAAAGATGTCTTTACACCTAATGTAAAAATAGATGATGACATTCGGAAGATTATTCGGGAGCGGGCTGATACGGTCTATCACCCAGTGGGCACCTGCAAGATGGGCCATGATGCAATGGCAGTAGTTGATGCAAACTTAAAAGTTCATGGCATGGAGGGGCTAAGGGTGGTTGATGGCTCGATCATGCCAACCCTAATCGGAGGCAATACTAATGCTCCCATCATTGCTATCGCTGAAAAAGCAGTAGACCTGATCCGAGCAGGTCGCTAATCTAGCCCATCAAAATTGGGGGTGCGCTTTTCTAAAAAGGAGGTCAGCGCTTCTTTTGCTGCTGGACTATGGAGTCTATCGATGAAGTGCTTGCCTTCAATATCAATTTGATTGAGTACTGCAGCCTTAAGTTCACCCTCTTTTAACAAAGACTTCGTTCTTGAGACTGATCCGGAGGATAAGGTAGTTAGTTTTTTGGCTCTCTGCTCCGCATAAGGCAGTGCAGATGGTTCTGAAATTACTTTGTTTACAAATCCAATTTGATGGGCTTCATCAGCGCTGATGGGTTCACCAAAAAGCAATATTTCTGAAGCCTTTTGATGGCCAGCGAGACGTGGTAGCAATAATGAGACCGCACCTTCTGGAACCAAGCCCAAGGAAACGAAAGGAAATATAAAACGAGCATTCTTCTGCGCGTATACCAAATCGCAATGAAACAGTAATGTTGCCCCAATGCCAACCGCAACTCCATCAACTGCTGCGATTAAAGGCTTAGTTAGTCCTGCTAGCGCCTTTAACAAATTAATGGGTGGCGCATCTTCATGTGTAATCGGCGATTGCATGAAATCCACAATATCGTTACCTGCTGAAAAGGCATTGCCAGCCCCAGAGATCAACATCACCTTCACTTGAGGGTTTTGATCTCCATCAAAGAGTATCTGTGTAAGTTCACGATACATTGCATTAGTAAATGCGTTCTTTTTCTCAGAACGGTTCAGTAATATCTTCAGAATCCCGTCAGACAGATGGTGGTTAATCATGTGATCTACGCTGCACCTTTAAGCAAAATTGCTTTAGTTTGATCATATTCAACTTTTAATCGAGCAACAAACTGCGCTGTAGGCGTAACTGCTTTTACGGCGCCAATACCTTGACCACAGCCCCAAATATCTTTCCAGGCTTTCTGAGCTGCGCCACCAAAGTTCATTTTGCTCGGATCGCTTTCTGGAAGATTATCTGGATCCAAGCCAGCATTGCGAATAGAGGGTGCTAAATAGTTCCCAGAAACACCAGTAAAAAGGTTGCTCAAGATAATGTCATCTGAGTTGCAATCAACCACTGCTTGCTTATAGGCCTCACTTGCACGCGCTTCTTCAGTGGCAATAAATGCAGAGCCAATATACGCATAGTCAGCGCCTATGGCCTGGGCTGCTAAAACTGCACCGCCAGTAGCAATGGAGCCACTCAGTACTAATGGTCCTTTAAACCATTCCCGAATTTCCTGAATTAATGCAAAAGGACTTTTAATGCCGGCATGTCCACCAGCACCAGCTGCAACTGCAATTAAGCCATCAGCACCTTTTTCTATCGCCTTTTTAGCAAAAGCATTATTGATGATGTCATGCAATACGATTCCGCCATAGCTATGTGCGGCAGTATTAATTTCTTCGCGTGCACCAAGGGAGGTAATGATGATGGGTACTTTGTATTTGACGCATAGCGCCATATCATGTTCAAGACGATCGTTGCTCTTGTGCACAATTTGATTAATGGCAAAAGGTGCGGCTGGCTTATCCGGGTGTTCTCTGTTGTATTCCGCTAAGGCAGTAGTAATTTCAATCAACCATTCTTCAAGCTGTTCAGCAGGTCTGGCATTGAGGGCTGGCATAGAGCCAATCACACCCGCTTTGCACTGGGCAATCACTAATTTAGGATTGCTGATAATAAAAAGTGGGGCTGCAATGACGGGTAAATTACCATCCGCCAAATGTTTGCGTAGAACTTCTGGAAGAGGTTGATTGCTCATATTTTTTAAATGATCCGTAGATTACTGCTCAGCTTTGTACCAAACTTGGGTGCGACCTAATAATGGAATGCCAATATAGCCGCGGACATCCATTTTTTTGCCATCTTCAGTTGCAACCTTAACTTTGTAGGTTTCGCCATTCTTTGGGTCTAAGATTTTTCCATCTGACCAAGTGCCTGCCCCATCTTGCTTAAGATCACTCATGATTTTCATGCCAATAAGAGGCTTATCTTTACGATCGTCTTTGCACAGATTGCAATAAACTAGCGGCGTTTCGCCTGGGGCTGGGAATGTTTTGATGATGGTGCCCTGTAAAAACCCATTGGCCTCTTCAATCTTAATTAAGGAAGCCGGTTGATTGGTTTTATCGTCAATTGTTTTCCAAACCCCAATAGCTGGATCGGTAGCTTGAGCATACGTATTGCCAGCAATCAGACCAAGAATGCAGGCCGATAGAATGATTTGTTTTTTTAACATTCTGATGTCTCCTATTTTTGATAAAAGCTGATTAGCAACGCTCAAATATTCCAGCAGCGCCCATACCGGTACCAACGCACATCGTCACCATGGCATGTTTAAGATTGCGTCTCTGTAGGGCATGAATCGCTGTTGCAGCTCTGATGGCGCCTGTTGCGCCCAAAGGATGACCAAGAGCAATGGCGCTACCCAAAGGATTGACTTTGCTTTGATCCAAACCAAGATCTCGAATGACTGCTAAAGACTGGGCTGCAAACGCTTCGTTCAACTCGATCCAGTCCAAATCCTGCAAATTGAGTCCAGCCAGTTTTAACGCAGCTGGAATAGCCTCTTTAGGGCCGATGCCCATAATCTCCGGGGCAACGCCTTTGACGGCAAAACTTACAAAACGTGCCAAAGGAGTGAGGCCAAAGGTCTTGATCGCTTTTTCACTGGCTAAGATGAGTGCGCCAACACCATCAGAGGTTTGTGAGCTATTGCCAGCGGTCACGCTACCTCTAGCGGCGAATGGAGATTTGAGTTTCGCTAACCCTTCAAGCGAGGTATCGATCCGTGGGCCTTCGTCTTTCAAAAATTCACGCCACTGTATATCCACTTGGCCTTTATCCAGATTCATCGAGCGATGGGCAACCTTGACGGGAAAGATTTCAGAGTTAAATTCACCGGCGGCTTGTGCGGCCATAGCCTTTTGATGAGAATGATATGCAAAAGCATCTTGATCTTCGCGACTGATCTTCCATTGTTGCGCAACTTTCTCGGCGGTTAAGCCCATACCGTAAGCAATACCAATGTTTTCATCGGCCATAAAGATTTCTGGTGACATCGATGGAGAGTTGCCACCCATGGGAACCATACTCATTGACTCAACACCGCCAGCAATCATCACATCCGCTTCGCCAACCCGAATGCGGTCAGCTGCCATAGCAATGGCATTTAACCCAGACGAGCAGAAACGGTTGACAGTAATACCGCCAATAGTATTTGGTAGACCACCTAGGAGCAATCCAATGCGGGCCACATTCAATCCTTGTTGACCTTCTGGCATGGCACAGCCAATAATGGCATCCTCAATGGCTTTGGGATCTAGGGTGGGTACTTGCGTCAGAATATGTTGCAAGGCGTTGCCAAGTAAGTCATCCGGACGAGTATTTTTTAATGCACCTCGCCCAGATCTACCAACGGCACTGCGAGTGGCAGCAACGATATATGCGTCTTGAATATTTTTCATAGTGATATCTCGGTAAATTAGTTTCTAACAGGCTTGCCAGTTTGGAGAATACCCATAATCCGTTCCATGGATTTAGGGTGACCAATGAGCTCCACAAATGCCTGGCGCTCTAGTTTGAGCAGCCACTCTTCAGTAACAAGCGTTCCTGCATCGACATCGCCACCAGTAATGATCTGAATGATCTTCTGAGCAATGTGCGCATCGTGTTCGGAGATAAAGCCACCGTCACGCATATTGACTACTTGACCCATCACGGTGGCGGCAACAGAACGGCCACCAACCGGTATTAAGGTTGGTATAGGAGGTCTGTATCCGGAGTAGCGCATTGCTTTGACTTGATCTTGTGCCAAAGCCAGTAATTCATAAACGTTTGCAACGATAATGTCACCCTTTTGGAGGTAAGCCATCTTCATTGCTTCTTGAGCTGATGAAGAAACCTTAGCCATTGCAGCATTTTCAAAAGCGGCTTTGGTAAAATCCAAATAATTGGTGTTCCCAGCAAGCGCAACGCCTTGAGCCGCACGAATGGCTGCTTCTTTAAGTCCGCCACCAGCAGGTAATAAGCCAACACCAACTTCCACCAGGCCAATATAGCTTTCCATAGCAGCAACTCTGCGCGCAGATTGGAGAACTAATTCACAACCACCCCCTAGGGCAATACCAGAGACTGCGGCAACTACAGGCACTTGGGAGTATTTGATTTTCATCATCGTATCTTGAAACTCTTTGACGAACGGCTCAACTCCAGCAGGGCCGCCTTTCATGACCATAGGCATTGCAGCTTCTAGATTAGCACCTGCAGAAAAGGGCCCACCAGGCGTGCCTAGCTTCAATGAAGTAGGTTGCCAGATCACCAATCCTGCATAGTTCGCTTCTGCGATCTCAACGGCTTTTTGTAGGCCACTTAATACGTCTGGGCTGAAGGTATTCATCTTCGAGCGGAATGAGGCAATCAATACCTCAGGCTGATTGGTATCTACCCAAGCTCGGAAGTCCGTGTTCTCAAAAACAGTGGTGCCCGCTGTTTTAGGATCAGGAGAGCCATCCCCTAACAGTGGCGCCCTAAATACTTGCTTTTGGTATACCGGCAAAGCAGAGCGGGGAATGTATTTATTCTCAGATGCAGACCATGAACCTTCAGGCGTATGGAAAGCTTGCTTATCAGCAACTGGTCCACTAAAGATCCATGCGGGCAAAGGCTCTTTGCTTAGTGTTTTGCCTGCATCAATATCCTCTTTAATCCAATTAGCCACTTGCGTAACGCCAGCTGCTTGCCAGTCCTCAAAGGGGCCTAAATTCCAACCATAACCCCAGCGCATCGCGAAGTCGATTTCTCGAGCAGATTGTGCAATCTCACCAAGGTGAATCGCACAGTAGTGGAAGATATCCCGATAGATAGCCCATAAAAACTGAGCTTGAGGTTCATCGGTCTCGCGTAGCAATTCAAGTCGCTCTGCAATTGGTTTTTTCAGAATGCGCTCAATCAGCGGTTCAATCGTTGCGGTAGATGGTTTGTATTCACCGGTGACAGCATCCAATACAAGAACATTCTTCCCGTCCTTGCGATAAAAACCTGCTTTGGTTTTCTGTCCCAGCGCACCTTTTGCAATGAGTTGACTAACCACTTCAGGCGTTTTAAATAGGGCAGAGAAGGAATCGCCTTGTAATGCATTTTCCATGGTCTTAATGACATGGGCCATAGTATCCAAGCCAACCACATCGCTGGTTCTAAAGGTAGCTGATTTAGCACGTCCAAGTTTGCTGCCGGTAATGGCATCAACTTCATCAAAGCCTAGGCCAAACTTTTGTGCCTCTGCAAACACTGCCAGGATCGAGAAAACACCTACACGGTTGCCGATAAAGTTCGGGGTATCCTTAGCGCGCACAACCCCTTTGCCCATCGTGGAAGTCATAAAGGTTTCAAGTGCATCCAATACGGCGGGATCAGTGTCTGCCGCTGGAATGAGCTCTAGTAAATGCATATACCGAGGTGGGTTAAAGAAGTGCACGCCACAGAAGCGCTTCTTCAGATCACCAGAAAAACCTTTGGCAAGTTCGCCGATAGGAAGGCCTGAGGTATTGGTAGCAAACAGAGCATGCGCCGGAATATGTGGCGCTACTTTTTCATAAAGAGCATGCTTCCAATCGAGACGCTCTGCAATGGCTTCAATGATGAGGTCGCAACCCGCTAAAAGACCTAAGTCGTCCTCATAATTTGCTGGAGTAATTAGATTGGCTTCTGAAGATAAACCCAAAGGTGCCGGCTTTAACTTTTTAAGATTCTCAATCGCTTTAATGGCAATTGCATTCTTATTAGAAGGTTTGCCATCTTCAGAATTCGTCGGCAAATCAAACAACACTACAGGCAACCCTACATTAATACATTGCGCAGCAATCTGAGCGCCCATCACGCCAGCGCCTAGGATGGCTACTTTCTTAATAATCTTGTTATCACTCATATTTAGTCTCTCAGAAAAAATCAGCAGGCATAGCCATTAACGATTTAGAGCCAGCACGTGCTTGACGGATCAGCATGGCTGTCTCAGGAAGGAGTTTGTCAAAGTAGAAGCGGGCAGTAGCCAATTTCGCTTCATAAAAAGGATCTTTGCTAGCCTTATTGGCTAAAGCAATTTTTGCCATCCGCGCAAAGAGGTATGAGTAAATCAAGTGACCCACAACACGTAAGTAAGGTACGGCAGCAGCACCCACTTCTTCGTGATTCATCATAGCTTTCATGCCAATCTCTTTGGTGAGTTTTTCTACCTTGACGGCGATATCAGAGAGTGGATCGATAAACTCCTGCATTTCCTTGCGCACACCTTCATCTTCGATGAACTGTTCGATGATTTTGCCAAACTTGGTAAGCTTCTTGCCCATATCTCCAAGAACTTTTCTACCTAAGAGATCAAGAGATTGAATGGTGTTGGTGCCCTCATAAATCATATTGATACGAGCATCACGAACATATTGCTCCATACCCCATTCAGCAATATAGCCATGACCACCAAATACCTGCATGCCTTCGTTTGTTGCAGTAAATGCGTTATCGGTTAAGAAGGCTTTAATGATTGGGGTGAGTAGGGCTACCATCTCACCTGTTTCTTTACGAACTTTTTCATCAGGATGATTGAGTTCTTTATCAATCATGAGGGCCACCCAGTAAGAAAAGGCTCTACCAGCTTCTGCGTAAGCTCTTTGGGTGAGCAACATTCTACGAACATCCGGATGAACAATAATCGGATCAGCCGCCTTTTCGGGTGCCTTAGCCCCAGTTAAGCTACGCATTTGTAAACGCTCTTTGGCATAAGCGGCAGAGTTCTGATATGCCACCTCTGTTAAGCCAAGACTTTGCATACCTACGCCAAGACGAGCCGCATTCATCATCACAAACATTGCGTTAAGGCCTTTGTGCGGTTCGCCCACAAGGGTGCCAATAGCGCCATCGAAGTTCATAACGCAAGTGGCATTGCCATGAATGCCCATCTTATGTTCTAGGGAGCCACAAGACACCGCATTGGCTTTACCAATTGAACCATCGGCTCCAACCTGAAATTTAGGAACAGCAAATAAAGAGATGCCTTTGCTTCCAATAGGGGAGTCTGGTAGACGTGCCAGAACAAGATGAATAATGTTCTCAGCTAAATCATGATCGCCGCTAGAGATAAAAATCTTGGTTCCGTTAATAGAGTAAGTGCCATCAGCCTGTGGCTCGGCTTTTGTTTTCAGTAATCCAAGGTCAGTACCGCAATGTGGCTCAGTCAAGCACATGGTTCCAGTCCACTGACCAGATACCAATTTTTCTAAATAAGTTTTTTTCTGTTCTTCAGTACCATGCGCATGTAGACATTCATACGCACCATGCGACAGACCTGGATACATTGTCCAAGATTGATTAGCAGAATTTAAGGTCTCATACAGAACAGTATTGAGTAGTTGCGGCAATCCTTGGCCACCATATGCGGGATCGCATGACAAAGCAGGCCAACCACCCGCAACATACTGCTCATAAGCCTGCTTAAAGCCAGTAGGGGTCGTAACTGACCCATCCTCATGCCGCGTACAACCTTCTTGATCGCCAATTTGATTCAAAGGGAAGGCGATCTCACTGGCAAATTTTCCGGCCTCTTCAATGATCTGATTCATGGTGTCTTTATCAACATCCTGGTATGCAGGCAGAGAAGCAAATTCTTTGCCAGCATCAAGCATTTCATGAATAACGAATTGAATATCGCGGAGGGGTGGATTGTATTGAGGCATGGTGTTCTTCTATTAAGGTGTTAGAGAGGAATATTGGCTTGCTGATTAGTTAGATTTATTGCTACTTAAAATTTCTTTGATTAACTTATTTGCATTTGCTAGACATTTGGGGTTGTCTAAAAAACGGGAATCATGATGAACGCCAAGAGCGATGCTATACAGCTGAAAGAGAAGGGTCTCCACATTCACAGATTTCTTGAGGTGACCAGCCGCGATAGACTCCTTAATTCCGCGACGGATTGCAGAGCGCCAGTCTTCTACGCTGCGGACTAGTTCATCGCGCACAATACCGGGTTGGTCATCAAACTCAACGGCGCCAGCAATAAAGAAGCAGCTTGAGCTTTCATCACCAGTGCTCATCTTGATCCAAGACTGGATCATTTGATTTAGGCGAGGCAAGCCCTTAGGCTTGAGAAGGGCTGGAGTGAAGATGAGGTCTTGAAATCGCTGGTAATACTCCCGTACTACGGCAACTTGCAATTCTTCTCTGGAGCCAAAGTGGGCAAAAACGCCACTCTTACTCATTTTGACTGCCTCTGCAATATTGCCGATAGTCAAGCCTTCTAAGCCTGATTTACTAGCGATTGTCAGAGCCGCCTCAATGATGGAGTTCTTTGTCTGAGCACCTTTTTTAGGCTCAACAAATTCTTTCTGTAAATCTCTTGATTCTTGTAAGGACATTTAAATTTTGCGCAAAATGTTGTAAAAATAATACGATCGTTCGTTTATATTACATCATTAATTTGATCTAAAAACTAGTTTCTAAGCCCTTTAAATAAAGATTCCAATCCAATGTCGTAATTAAATTGATGCAGCGCAAAATAAATAGAGGGAAAACCCGAGATACATATTTACCTAAAGGTAATTAAGATTTGTGAAGTTGTTGTGAATCATTAAAAAAATTAACACAGGAAGACATATGAAAACAGTAAAGATTAGCGCTTTGGCATTGGCGATGATGGGCGTGTTTGCAGCTAGTGCAAATGCACAATCAGTTAAAGTAAACGCATGGGAAGGCGCTTATGGGCAAGTCGGCGTTGGTTACGGGATGTTTGTGCCAAAAATCGGTAGTGGAACTGCTACCACCCCAAATACTGCTGTAACTCCTGCAGGTACCCCAGTTGTAGGCGGTGGTGTCCCACTTACTTCTTTGGGTTATCCTTCCTCAATCAATCAATCTGCATCCGCAAGTAGCATAAACAATGTTAATACCGCAACGGCTTCTTTATCAGCGGGTTATAACTTTGGAATTAATGAAACTTGGATTTTGGGTCTTGGAGCTTCTTACTATCCAGGTGCCAGCTCAGGCGCTACAGGCCAGCTCAGCATTGCCAATACAACAATTAACGGCTTGCTTGGGCCGCTGACTGCTAATGGCGGAACATCAACAGCTACTTACAATGTAAAAAATCTGTACAGCATTACCGTTACCCCTGGTTATGCTATCGATAAAGAACGTTTAGCTTATGCAAAACTTGGATACACAGGTGCAACCATAGGTTTATCAGGACCTACACTCGCTTACCAAAGCACCAACCTTACTGGGTGGACCTTGGGTCTGGGATATAAGCAGATGTTTACTGAGCATTTATATGCATTTGGTGAGGTGAACTATGGCTCTTATGGAAATAAAAATTTAACAGCAACTTTGACTAACGGAACTGTGCTTAATGGCATGACAGTTAGTGGAAATGGCACTGATATTTTGGTTGGTGTAGGCTATCGCTTCTAATGCTGTAGATTTTCAAAAAAGCCCTCTCATTGCAGAGGGCTTTTTCTTTAGATTTAGTGCAGTCGTGATTAGAATGAGTCATACAGATTTAACAATCTGACTATAAATAAAAATATATCGAGACTGGAAATAACTTCATGGTTAATCCCGCTAAGCCTTGGCTAAAACACTATCCTGAGGGCGTTCCTCACGAAGTCGATATCACTGGCTATAACTCCTTGCTGGATATGTTCGAGGAAGCCTTTGAACGCTATCCGAATAGACGTGCCTGCGAGTATCTCGATAAGTTTTTAACTTACCGAGAGCTTGATCAGCACTCCAAATACTTTGCCTCTTACTTACAAAACCTTGGTCTAGTGCCTGGTGCTCGGGTTGCAATCATGTTGCCTAACGTGTTGCAGTTTCAGATTGCGATGATCGGTATTCTTCGTGCTGGGTACGTAGTGGTCAATGTTAATCCGCTCTATACCGCCCGTGAGTTGGAATATCAACTCAAAGACAGTGGTGCATCAGCTCTTGTCATCTTAGAAAACTTTGCGCATGTTTATCAGCACATCGCTGCTGACGTGCCATTGAAAAAGACTATCGTGACTTCTCTTGGAGAGATGATTGGACTTAAGGGTGCGATAGTCAATTTTGTAGTACGCAATGTAAAAAAACTCGTGCCTGCATGGGATCTACCTAACCATATTACTTTTTTGGCTGCTTTAGGTGAGGGTAGTCGTCAGCGCTGGAATAAGCCGAATACTTCTTTAAGTGACATTGCCTTTTTGCAATATACAGGTGGCACTACGGGGTTATCTAAAGGCGCGATTCTTTTACATAGCAATATTCTCTCTAATGTCATTCAAACGGAGTTATGGCTTGAGCCAGGATTAAAGCGTAAAAAAGTGGATCAATTGGTTTTCTTATGCGCGCTTCCCATGTATCACATCTTTGCTTTAACAGCCTGTTCAGTATTAGGTATGCGTAAGGGTGGCTTGTTGATTTTGGTGCCTAACCCGCGTGATTTTGATGGCTTCATCAAGCTATTGAAGAAGCATCCGAATATCAATATCTTCCCCGGAGTAAATACTTTATTTAATGCGCTGATGCATAAACCAGAATTTGCCTCTGTGAAGTTCCCGAATATTTTGGCAACGATTGGTGGCGGTATGGCGATGCAAAAGGTGGTTGCTGATCATTGGCAAGAAATGACTGGCGCTCCCATTGCCGAAGGCTATGGCCTTTCAGAAACATCACCAGTTGCCTGCGTCAACTCTGCTTTGATTGAGAGCTTTACTGGCTATATTGGCTTCCCGGTACCAAGTACCGAAGTAGTGATCTTAGGCGATGACGGCATCGAAGTACCTTTTGGTACTCCTGGTGAGATTTGTATTCGGGGGCCTCAGGTAATGGCCGGTTACTGGAACAAGCCCGAGGAAACCAAGAATGTTATGACGCCCGATGGCTTCTTCAAATCAGGCGATATCGGCATCATGAATCCCGACGGCCTAACTAAGATT
This sequence comes from Polynucleobacter sp. MWH-S4W17, assembly GCF_018687535.1. Classification (NCBI taxonomy): domain Bacteria; kingdom Pseudomonadati; phylum Pseudomonadota; class Betaproteobacteria; order Burkholderiales; family Burkholderiaceae; genus Polynucleobacter; species Polynucleobacter sp. MWH-S4W17. The sequence goes on from NZ_CP061295.1 coordinate 914,895, forward strand.
GTCGACCGTAAAAAAGATATGGTTCTGGTTTCTGGATTTAACGTCTATCCAAATGAAGTGGAAGAGGTTCTATCTCTCATTCCTGGAGTGCTGGAATGTGCAGTCATTGGTGTGCCTGATGAGGATTCAGGCGAAGCCGTTAAGGCGTTCATTGTGAAACAGGATGCTTCATTAACAGAGGAAGCTATCATGGCGTTCTGTAAAGAAAATCTTACAAACTATAAGCGCCCGAAGCACATTGTTTTCCGTGCTGATTTGCCAAAAACCAATGTTGGAAAAATCCTAAGACGTGAATTAAGAGATTTATGACCATTACCAAGGGTCACCTCCCAAGGCCAATCATTTAAAATAAGTTTTTTAGCGCTTTATTAGTAAAAATACTATTGTGATGCTTTGGCTACGTTCTTTTCTATTTTATTTATTTGGTTTCACAACTGTCACCATTGTTGCTAGCGCAATAATTTTGGTCATCCCCTTTACAAGTCGAGGCACGCGTTACCAGATGGGTGTATTTTGGTGCCGCTTAACCCAAAAAGCACTCTTATTTTTCTGTGGAGTTGATCTAAAGATAAAGGGCTTGGAAAATATTCCCCAAGATCCTAATAAGTCATTAATTATTTTGGGTAAACATCAATCGGCATGGGAAACCTTTGTCTACCCAGCATTTTTCCCAAGACAGCTTTGCTTTGTATTCAAAAGAGAATTATTGTTTGTGCCATTTTTTGGTTGGGCTTTGGCCTCGTTAAAAATGATTCACATTAATCGGGGCGATCGTGAGAAGGCTCGTGAAGCAGTCAATGAGCAGGGCAAGGCGGTATTAGCCCAGGGCAGTTGGATTGCGATTTATCCAGAGGGCACTCGAACCCCGCGCGGGTCATTTAAGCCTTATAGAAAGGGCGGTGTACGACTTGCAATAAGTACACAAACAGACATTCTTCCGGTAGCGCAGAACTCTGCTGCCATTTGGCCTAGAAACACCCTCTTAAAGCGTCCTGGAGTGATTACGCTTTCCATTGGGCCTGTGATTTCTGTTTCAGGAAAAACGGAGGACCAGTTGCAGCTTGAGGTAGAAGCTTGGATTGAAGGCGAGATGCGACTCATTGATGCACCTGCTTATACAAAGTAATTAGTCTATTTATAAAAAAGTTAACAATACACGTTAGCTTTTCTTCTTCTTGCGGATATATAAAGTCTTCGTAATTCTCGCGACTACATCATTCTCTTGATCTTTCACATCAACAACAAAGTCTTTGAGTACTTTGTTGCCAGACTCAGCAGAGCCGATGATGTCATCTAATTGTTCTTGGGTAATTTCAAAACTAGCATGAACCTTCCCCTTACCTGGCTTCAGAAATTCAATCTTAGCCGCCTGGTCCCAAATAACATAACCCTTACCTAGATTCTGAGACACCATCATCATGAAGAAGGGGTCAGTCATCGCAAAGAGGCTGCCGCCAAAATGAACGCCCACAATGTTACGGTTCAATATGCCATGCTTGAGGCGTACCGTAGCATGGCGAAAGTCCTTAGAAATTTTCTCAACAGTAATGCCAGCACCCAGAAAGGGTGGCCAAAGATTCATGCCTCTACGCAATAGATTAGCTTTAATCATTGAATGCTTTTATTTGGAAGAGGGCGTTTTGCCAACCATCTTCGCTGCCCTCAGGAAATCAAAGTCGACGCCTTGATCTGCTTGAGTAACGGTATCTAAAAAGAGTTTCTTGTAGCCGCGTTCAGCTGTAGGACAAGTAATGGGATTGTCTTTCATACGCTTAGCTAGTTCTTCATCTGAAATTAAAAGACTTATTTCACGATTCTTCACGCTCAAACGAATTCGATCACCGTTACGTACCTGCGCTAATGGACCCCCAATAGCGGATTCAGGGGTAACGTGCAACACAATCGTGCCGAAGGCAGTGCCGCTCATGCGTCCATCAGAGATGCGCACAATATCTTTGACGCCAGCTCGTGCCAATTTCATGGGAATAGGGATGTACCCAGCCTCTGGCATACCAGGGGCACCTTTAGGCCCAATATTTTTGAGTACCAAAATGTCATCAGCAGTGACATCTAAGTCTGAGCTATCGATACGGTTAGCTAAATCAGCAGCATCTTCAAACACCACTGCACGACCTTCATGTTCCATGAGTTTTTCATTTGCAGCCGACTGTTTGATGATGGCGCCACCAGGCGCTAAATTGCCATGCAATACAGCAATACTGCCACGTGGGTAAATTGGTTTATCAAATGGACGTACTACATCTTGTTTAAAGCTTGGCGCAGCAGCATCAATTTCTTCGCCAAGAGTTCTGCCGGATACAGTCATCGCATCAAGTTTCAAGAGTGGCTTTAGCTCACGAAGCAAGGTAGTCATGCCGCCAGCATCATGGAAGTTTTCCATATAGTGATCGCCAGATGGTTTTAAGTCCACCAAAACAGGGGTCTCATCTCCCATCTTATCGAGCGCATCTAAATCAATCTCAAGTCCCATGCGGCCCGCAATGGCAGCTAAGTGAACAATGCCATTGGTTGATCCACCAATCGCTAGCAAAACACGCATGGCATTTTCAAAGGCGTCGGCTGTGAGTACTTTGTCAATCGTTAAACCTTCTTTTGCCATCTTCACGGCACAAGTTCCTGTTTCTTCAGCTACGCGAATACGATCTGCAGTCACTGCAGGAGGAGTTGCGCCACCTGGAACCGTCATACCTAGCGCTTCAGAGATGCAGGCCATCGTGCTAGCAGTACCCATTACTGAGCAGGTGCCAACACTGGCTACTAATTGATCATTCACTTCATCTTTTTCAACTTCATCAATTTCACCAGCACGGAATTTACCCCAGTAACGACGGCAGTCAGTGCAAGCGCCTACACGTTCGCTGCGATGGGATCCGGTGAGCATTGAGCCGGTAATCAGTTGAATGGCGGGTAATCCTGCAGAAGCGGCACCCATCATTTGTGCGGGAACAGTTTTATCGCAACCACCAATCATGACAACTGCATCCATTGGCTGTGCTCGCAGCATCTCTTCAGTGTCCATCGACATTAAGTTGCGCAAGTACATGCTAGTAGGCGCAGCAAAACTCTCATGTATTGAAATCGTCGGAAATTCCATTGGCAAGCCACCAGCCAACATCACGCCGCGCTTTACCGCCTCCAAAAGCTGAGGCATATTGCCATGGCAGGGGTTGTACGCACTGCCAGTATTGATAATGCCGATGACAGGGCGATCTAAAGCGCTATTGGTATATCCAGCACCTTTAATAAAAGCCTTACGTAAAAATAAAGAAAAGCCTTTATCGCCATAGCTAGTTAAGCCTTTACGTAAACCACTCTCTGCAGAGTCTTTTGGTGTATTGCTCATGATTGTCTCGTGTCTCTTTTTAATGATCTTTGGCTTTATTGTAGCGATGGAGTAGCCTATATACCTACACTCCGCCGCCCCAGCGGTACTGCCAGGAAATTCCCAGTGCGGTGTAGTCAGTATTGGTGTTGGAGTAGACGCCTTTGCTACCAGTTAGGCGGATGGAATTGCGCTTATTAATAGGGTAAGAAAAAGTACTGCCAAAACGCCAATTTTCTTGTGAGCCGCTGATTGCTGTGCCATTGACATATTTCTGACCACCCATGAAGTAGGTAGCATCGGCAGAAATATAGGCTGTATTCTCAAAGTAATAGATCCCATGGGCTTCCGAGGAGTAGACGGGGTTTTGAGAGAGCGTATTACTTCCCAGAAAACTAGTATTGTTGGTGTAGATGGTAGCCATGCCTGCCAATTCCAAGCGCCATGATCCGATTGCTTGAGAGACTCCGATGGCGGGCTGAATAAGGGAGCGATTGGCGCCCACGTTGAGCATTTGCTCACTGTTGTACTTACCCCATGGGATTGATGCAGCGAGACTAGTGCCGATAATAAGATCTTGTTTGTAGTTATTAAATTCCTCTAGCGAGAGTGCTGGCGCACCATACAGATTGGCGGAGATCTTTACAATAGGATCGGATAAACCTTCGGCAGAAGCGTTGATATTTTGAGGGCCAAGACTACCAGCGCCAGAAAGTTGGGCATACGGAAGTAGTAGACTAATCCGGCCAGACTGTCCAAAGACATTAATAATGCGTGTCAGACTTGTTGCTTCAGTAGTGAGGGTGTATGAACCACTCTTGGCCTGGGCTATTCCACCCGAAATAAAGTTAATGCCAATAGGCGCATTTGAATACGCGCGAGCTTCAATCTCTTGAGCGGATGCTTGTTGGCAAATGAATCCTAACAAGCAGAGCCAAAAAATTCTCACGCAATACAATTAAGGCAATTATTTTTTGGAGCCAAACAAGACTGCAAGAGTTTCAGTATTGCCTACGACCATATTAAAGCCCACAAAAATCAAGTAAGGCCAAACAATCAACCAATACACAATTGACATGGCAAGTACTCTTAATGGATCGCCGCTACCAAATGCTGCCATAGAGGCAATAAAGTCTTTACCATTAATGAGTCCATGAACTCCAGCCTCAAGATAATTTAGCGCCACAACTACCACTAGATAAATCAGCGACTCAAGCATGAGTGACTTAACAATGCCGTTTTGTTTATCAATTTTAACTGGATACACAGCCTGAGCAATCAACATAAATTTTGCCGATAAAGCAGCTTTAATCAACGCAAACCCAAAAAGAGATAGGGGAATGGGGCGCTCCTCAAGAGCGGTTGCAGCCATAAAGGCAATCGCGCAGAACCAAGTGCCAAAGTAAATTGATAAAGCAAACGCTTTTTTCATTTCCTCCTCAAACTTGATTTTCAAGCCTGTTTTATTTGTAAGGTTTTTGGCGCTGTTAGTCATGAAAATCTTTATTCAGAAGATTGGGGTGTATTAATCGCCACAAGTGGAGCAAGAGCTGGAGGTAACTACTTCAGCTGGTGCTGGCTCTTGGGTATAGCGTGCAATAAAAGCATGTTTAGTAGTCATCGGGATTTTTAGCCAAACAAAGTGACCCGATCCAGGGGCCACATCAATTGATTCACCCTTCATATTCCACATCTCAGTCAATACAACATCTGCGTTTCCGTTTGGTTCAATGATTTCAATTTTGTCACCAACAGAAAAACGATTCTTGACATCTACCTTAACTCGGCCGGTAGCAGCATCGATCTCCAGCGTTTCACCAACGTACAAGCTACGTCCAGATAAAGAGTGGCCACGCATATAGAGTTGGTACTCTTTGTCATGGTGACGCTCATAAAAGCCATCCGTATAACCACGATTAGCTAAGCCTTCTAATTGACCTAACAAGGTGGTATTAAATGGCTTGCCTTGAACAGCATCATTAATTGCCGCTCTATAGGATTGCACAGTACGCGAAACGTAATAAGGTGATTTGGTGCGACCTTCGATCTTAAAGGAGTCAACGCCCATCTTGGTCAGGCGCTCAATATGTTCAACGGCACGCAGATCTTTGGAGTTCATGATGTAGGTGCCATGCTCATCTTCTTCCATCGGCATTAAGTCATCAGGTCGACGTGCTTCCTGAAGCAGCACCACATCACCGCTAGTATTTTGTTGCCCAGGTTTCACCTTGTAATCCCAGCGGCAAGCATTGGTACAGGCACCTTGATTGGAATCTCGATGAGACATATAGCCAGATAACAAGCAGCGACCTGAGTAGGCAATACAGAGAGCGCCATGAACAAATACCTCAAGCTCCATCTCAGGACAGTCTTGACGAACCTCTTCGATTTCATCAAAGGAAAGTTCGCGAGACAAAATCACGCGACTGATGCCAACTGATCGCCAAAACTTAGCAGAAGCACCATTCACAGTATTGGCTTGTACTGATAAATGAATTGGCATATCTGGCCAAGCTTCACGAGCCATCATGATGAGGCCAGGATCAGACATGATTAAAGCATCTGGCTTCAATGCAATGACTGGATCCATATCTTTAATGTAAGTGCGCGTCTTACCGCCATGGGGCAATAAGTTAGAAACCAAATAAAACTTCTTGCCCAGTTCATGCGCAGTATCGATGCCTTGCTTGAGAACCTCAATCTTGCCGAAGTCGTTATTACGAACCCGGAGTGAATAGCGAGGCTGTCCGGCATAGATAGCGTCGGCACCAAAATCAAAGGCGGTACGCAGCATGGAAAGGCTGCCGGCTGGGGCGAGAAGTTCAGGAATCTTAGTCATGGACTCTATTTTAGTGCCCTTAGGCACTTGGTGCCGACCTCCTATCGGAGGCTTTAATTGCTTGCCTTAGATGGGGGGTAGTGCTTTAGTGGTTTAAATTACCGCCAAGATACTCTGCCAGTAGAGGTGTCATACAAGGCGCCAACGATTTTGACTTTTCCTTGTTTTTCAAGATCCGCTAGAATTGGACTCTTAGTGCGTATCTCATTGACTGAATCATCAATATTTAGCTCAGTAACTTCGTTCACAAATTTGTAGTTCTTACCATTACGCTCCCCCGGTGTTTTTGACATCTGAACGGCGGGCTGAATTTTTTCAAGCAATTGAGTTAGGTTGCCTAGTTTCACTCCATCACAGGCACCCTTAATAGCGCCACAGCTGGTGTGACCTAGCACTACGATGAGCGGAGTGCCAACCACTTTAGAGCCATACTCTAAGCCACCTAAAATGTCATCGTTAATCACATTGCCAGCAACCCTGTTGGAAAATATATCTCCGGTGCTCATATCAAAAACAACTTCAGGCCCACTTCTAGAGTCCATGCATGCAATAACATGAGCTAAAGGGTATTGCCCTAAAGCGGTTTGAGTGACCAGAGTCTTTTGGTTTCTGCTCAATGGTTTTCCGGAAACAAAACGCTCATTGCCTGCTTTAAGGATATTCATTGCGTCATCAGGAGAGATTCCGGCCTGAACTGATTTTGTCATCGTGATGCCAGGTTTGTATAGAGTAACTTTAGTAACTGCCGGTGAGTCATCAGATGCAAGGACTGCTGATGATGAGATCAATGCAGCGGCGGCGAGAATAATAAATGGATTTTTCATGTGAGACTCATCCCTGGACAGTTGATGGATTAATCATATCTAATACCCATTAGAACTGTCTATTAAAAAAAGATTGTCACCCTCTAGCCATCCCAGGAGCTTGCTAGAACTGGATTAATTCCAGCCTTGCAATAAAACGATGGTAAATGAAGAGTATCCTTCGGGGGATGTGGAGAGCATTGTCAAAATGAAAGGGGGAGCCTTCCCTTTGACTTTTCACCCTAAATTGAAGGCGCTTACTAAAAAAGTAGAACGAATCCAGAAAGAATGCAATGTCAAAACTCACATCCAAACCTATCCTAAAAAAAGCCAGCGGTATTTTGGCTCAAGAGTTTGCAATACCCAAAGATATTGCCTGGGCATGGGTGACTTTGCTGCTCTCACAAGAAGAGCAAAAGCGCGATAGCGAAGAAAAGCGCTACAGCCGCATTGCTGAATTTGAAGCTTGGATTTTAGGTCTAAGTCTACCAACTGATCCAAAGAATCCTGAGAGCGGTGCAGTGAGTCCTGAGGCAGTTAAAAATTCCGCCAGAAATGTCTTTGAGTGGCCACATGAGTACATCTTCGAAGAACCAGCAGCCCCAAATCATATGGATACCAAGGTTACCTATGGCGATACCATCACCAAACCCATTTTGGATGCGGTTAAAGATGCTGGTGGATCCGATGATCGAGCGGCGCTGATCGCTATCTTAGAGGGTTATGCAAAAGAGGGTAAAGAGCCCTTTGCTAATGTCACAACAGAAGGCATCGAATGGAAAGGCAGCGCTTGGAAAGATGGCGATAAATATAATCTCCTGACTATTAAGACTCTCAATAATCGCCTGGCCAATTTACGCAAGAAGGGCTTGATCTAAGCGGGTTGCCTTACCCGTACTACAAAAGAAAAAGCCCCTAGATTGCTCTAGGGGCTTTACTTATTTGGCTCCTCGACCTGGGCTCGAACCAGGGACCTACGGATTAACAGTCCGGCGCTCTACCGACTGAGCTATCGAGGAATAAGCCGATATTATAGCAAGATGAAATCACTTCTTCCCACTTCTGTGCAGATCCCCAAAGTACTGACCATTGCTGGGTCCGATAGCGGCGGTGGGGCGGGGCTCCAGGCCGACCTCAAGGCGATCACCGCCCTTGGTGGCTACGGCATGTCAGTCATTACGGCAATTACCGCCCAAAATACCTTGGGTGTAACGCGTATTCAGGATGTAGATCTTGATGTGGTTGAAGCCCAGATCGACGCTGTTTTAATGGATATTGGCGCCGATATAGTCAAAATCGGTATGTTGGCCAGCCCAGAAATAGTCCGCACAGTTGCTAAATCGTTACGCAAACACGGCGTTAAGCGGATTGTTCTAGATCCTGTTTTGCGCGCTACTTCTGGTGCAAGCTTAGGTGGCGACGATACCGCTCAAGCCATGATTGCTGACTTGTTTCCGATTGCAACACTGGTTACGCCCAATCTAGATGAAGCTTCATTACTACTTGGTCGTGAAATAAGCGGTCCAAATGATTTCAAATTGGCTGCCGAAGAATTACTCGAGATGGGCCCACAAGCAGTCCTCATCAAGGGCGGACACTTGGATAGCACGCACACTCAAATTACCGATTACTTAATGTGGCGCTCCATGGAAGACGGTCTTGAAGTTGTGCAATCAAAAGAATTCAAACACTATCGTGTCAATACGGTAAATACGCACGGCACTGGATGTTCTTTAGCATCTGCCATTGCTACCTATCTAGCTGATGGTCATGATCTAGCTCATGCCGTTGCTAAGGCGATTGCCTATATAGAGGCAGGTTTAGAGGCGGGACGCTTCTTGAGTATTGGCGAAGGTCCGGGGCCGCTATGGCATATGCACGATTTTTATCCAACTTCATTGCTCGAAGAAAAAGGAAATTACTGAGCAGATCTGGGCTAACTTAGGTCAGTTACTAATAAATCAGGAAATCACGACTGCATTAATTCTTGTAAGTATTTGACCGCCGCCTTAGGGTCTTTGGCTTGGGTAATGGCTCTCACAACGGCTACTGAGCCAACACCACTTTTTGCTACCGCATGAATGCTGTCTTGATCAATGCCGCCAATCGCTACCAGTGGGTAGTTGCTCATGAGCTGAGCATATCGATATAAACGACCTAGTCCTTGCGGTGCTGTAGGCATCTTCTTTAAATTTGTTGGAAAGACTGCGCCCATCGCAATGTAGCTTGGGCAAAAGCGATCTGCATAAGCCAGCTCTGCATAGCCATGAGTGCTTAGTCCCAGTCTTAAGCCCGCACCCCGAATTTCTTCTAGGTTGGCATCTACTAAATCCTCTTGACCTAAATGCACGCCATAGGCGCCAGCATCAATTGCTTCTTGCCAATAGTCATTAATGAATAGCAAGGTCTTGCTATCTTTGACTGCTGCAACAGATTCTTTAATTTGTTTTCGGATCTTAGACTTTTCGTCTGACTTAAATCTAAGTTGTACCGTCGGCAACTCTGCATCGACCATGCGCTTTACCCAATCAGCATCCGGCATGACTCCATACAAGCCCAGGCGTTTTGGACACTCTTTAAAGGCATTGGGATTCATATTGCGAGTCCAGGGCAATAAATCAAAATGCTCTGGCCTGCTGGGCCATTTAAAGGGATTAAAGCCACCATCTTGCAATGTCATGCGTGACCATGCCTTACCCAGAATTCTGGCATCAGACTCGATAAATCCCATTTCAATGGCAGCTAGTGCGCCTGCCAATTCGTAGTGATCGACGGCTGCTTCGTTATCAATCAGTGGAGGCGGAGAGTTCAGACTAAAGGTCGGAATCGGAATGCATAAATCTTCATTGCGATGTGCGGCAACGATTTGATCAGCAAGGTCACGAATGAGGCTCATGAGTTCAGTGTACTTAACTTAGTGTCCTGTTGCGACTACGATTGATGCCAAAACGGAGTACCCACCAAAGGCGTGCTTGCTTGAGCAGACTCTTGAGGCTTCATGGCGCCCGATAAGAAGGTGGCACGACCTGCATCAACCGCCATAGCAAAGGCTTTGGCCATTACCACAGGATCATCCGCCAAGGCTACTGCGGTATTGAGTAGTACACCATCAAACCCCCATTCCATGACGGTGCAGGCATGAGAAGGAAGTCCTAGACCAGCATCCACCAAGAGCGGAACTTTTAATCGGTCGCGCAACAGTTTCATGGCATAGGGATTTAAAGGCCCCTGTCCGGTACCAATTGGAGCCGCCCAAGGCATGACTGCTTGGCAACCGACATCAACCAGACGTTGGCACAAAATGAGATCCTCCGTGCAATACGGCAGAACCTTAAAGCCATCTTTAATCAGAGTCTCTGCTGTCTGCACTAAGCGCAAGACATCTGGTTGCAAAGTGTAATCATCGCCAATGAGCTCCAACTTGATCCAATCGGTTTCAAACACTTCACGCGCCATTTGCGCGGTGGTAATGACTTCTTGTGGGCTATGGCAACCAGCGGTATTTGGTAAAACGGGAACTGCCATCTTTTTGAGCAAATCCCAAAAGCCGCTATGCGCTTCAGCGGTTGATGTTCCCTGGCGACGCAAACTTACGGTAATCATGCCAGGGTTAGATGCCTCTACTGAGTTCTCAAGCACCTGTGGAGAAGGGTAGCGTGAGGTTCCTAATAGCAAACGGCTCGCAAAGCTCTCGCCATATAAGACAAGTGTGTCTGCGCTATTGAGGTTATTAGGTAAAGGAGCGTTCATAGAAAAATAATTGGTTCTTAATCAACCGCCAGTAACTGGGGCAATCACTTCAATTTGATCATCCTCATTTAATACAAAGTCTGCATGCTTAGTCTTGGGCACAAAATTAAGATTCACGGCAACAGCATAAGGTGGCTTCGCATCGATCAAGGCCAGAGCATCGCTCACCATGCTCTTGCTGGGCAACTCATAAGCCACTTGATTAACGATTACGCGCATACCGCCTCAATCTGATTATTGTCTTGAGTCATACTCAATCCCAAATCCAATGCAGTCTTACTGGTGCCGAGCTCTATAAGTTCCAATGCGCAGTCAAGCACTGCAGGAGAAATCATAAAACCATGGCGATATAGACCATTGATCATGATCAAATCAGATAGCCCTGTATCCCTTTGTGATTGAATTTCTGGAAGATTATTTTTTAAAGTAGGGCGACACTGCGTTGCCATCTCTAAAATACGTGCCTCAGCAAACCCACTATGAACGGTATAGACGGCGCTGAGCAATTCCATAGCAGAGCGTACGCTCATTTCTGACAAGTCATCAGACTCAATCTCCGTTGCACCCACCACATAAATATCATTTTCTTTAGGGGCAATATAAATCGGGTAGCGTGGATGGATTAAGCGCGTAGGACGATGCAACTTCACTTCTGGCGCATAGAGTCGAATGACCTCACCACGAACACCACGCAAGCTATTGGGCTTGTCACCAAATGACCAAGCTTCTTTAGCTCCCGTACCGCGGCAATCAATTACGGCCTTATAGCCTGTCTTTTTGCGCAATTCGGTTGGGTCGATTTCGGTATGCCAGTGGCAATTGACCTTCAATAGCGTTAACTCACTAGCGAGAGCATCCAATAGCTGGCGATTATCCAATTGCCCCTCATTGGGTAAGTACAGTCCCTGAGTAAAGCGATCGGCAACACCAGGCTCAAGTTCACGCAAAGCTTCATTGCCGAGCTTTTGTGGCGCACTGAGATCAGCGTTCGCGCGACAGTTCCTCTCTAAATGAGCAGTAAAGCGTTCGGCTTCACTGGCATCTTGGCGATGCCACAAAATCAAAGTGCCATCTTGCTGAAAGTAAACCGGATTAGACAAATCAGCAATAAGCTCCTTCCAGCGGGGCAAGCTATGCAAACCCATGCGAACTACTGAATCTTCAGTAATGGCAGATTCAGCTAATGGCGACAACATCGCTGCAGCAATGCGCGCAGCAGCATGAGCACCATCAGGGCCGCCTTTATCAAAGAGATCGACTTGAGCACCTCCTTTAGCAAGCGCAACAGCTAGCAGGCGACCCATCAGGCCGCCGCCAACAATTGCGTATTTGCTATTGGAGAAGCTTGCGCTAGTCATATTTATCTTTTAGCTAGTTGGCTTACTGATAAATCTCACTACCGCGTTTACGGAACTCTGCAGACATCTCTTCCATACCCTTAGAAGCATCAGCTACTTCAGTAATGGGAATGACTTTAGCTTTTGGATTTCCGTCAGCATCTAAAGTTGCAGCATAGTCACGAACTTCCTGAGTGATCTTCATCGAGCAGAACTTTGGACCACACATAGAGCAGAAGTGCGCAATCTTGGCACCTTCAGCTGGCAGTGTTGCGTCGTGATACTCACGCGCGCGCTCAGGATCTAAGCCCAGATTAAATTGGTCCTCCCAGCGGAATTCAAAGCGTGCTTTAGAGAGGGCGTTGTCACGGACTTGCGCACCAGGCAAGCCTTTAGCCAAGTCAGCGCCATGGGCTGCAATTTTGTAAGTGATGATGCCTTCGCGCACATCTTCTTTATCTGGCAAACCTAAATGCTCTTTTGGCGTGACATAGCAAAGCATTGCTGTACCGTACCAACCAATTTGCGCAGCACCAATGCCGCTGGTGATGTGGTCATAGCCAGGGGCGATATCGGTAATCAATGGTCCGAGGGTGTAGAAGGGCGCTTCTAAGCAATGCTTGAGCTCTTCAGTCATATTCTCTTCAATACGCTGCATTGGAACGTGACCAGGACCCTCAATCATGACTTGTACATCATGTTTCCAAGCCTTAGCCGTCAATTCACCAAGGGTGTGAAGCTCACCAAACTGAGCGGCATCATTAGAGTCGGCAATACAACCAGGGCGCAAGCCATCACCCAAGCTAAATGACACGTCATACGCTTTCATGATTTCGCAGATCTCATCAAACTTCGTGTAAAGGAAGTTCTCTTTGTGATGAGCCAAACACCATTTAGCCATGATCGAACCACCGCGAGAAACAATACCCGTAATACGATCAGCTGTTAGCGGGACGTAACGTAGCAATACACCTGCATGGATGGTGAAGTAATCCACGCCTTGTTCAGCTTGCTCAATAAGTGTGTCACGGAACATTTCCCAGGTGAGGTCTTCGGCGATACCGCCGGTTTTATCTAGTGCTTGATAGATTGGCACTGTGCCAATAGGTACTGGAGAGTTACGAATAATCCATTCACGAGTCTCGTGAATATGTTTACCAGTGGAGAGATCCATGATGGTGTCTGCACCCCAACGAATCGACCACACCATCTTTTCAACTTCTTCATTAATGGATGAAGTAACAGCAGAATTACCTAAGTTGCCGTTAATCTTCACGCGGAAGTTACGGCCAATAATCATTGGCTCTAATTCAGGGTGATTGATGTTTGCTGGAATGATCGCACGGCCTGCAGCAATCTCAGAGCGCACAAATTCACCGGTGACAATGTCTGGCAGATTCGCGCCATAGCCTTTACCAGGGTGTTGCTTTAGGAGTTGCTTATAGGCTGGATCTTTGCGAAGTTGCTCAAGGCCCATAGATTCACGCAGGGCGATGTATTCCATTTCAGGAGTGATGATTCCTTGGCGGGCGTAATACATCTGACTCACGTTATGACCGGATTTAGCGACTCGCGGTGCACTGATATGAGAGAAGCGTAAATTTTGAGTAGCTTCATCTTGAGAGCGAGCTACGCCGTATTCAGAGCTAGGTCCTGCCAACTGGATGGTGTCATTACGCTCAGCAATCCAAGCATCACGCAGCCTTGGCAAACCTTTTTCCAGGTTGATCACAACATCAGGATCACTGTATGGGCCTGAAGTGTCATAGACGGGTACCGGAGGATTTGCCAACATTTCTTCACCTACGCGAGTAGGTAGTTGCTCAATCATGCGGATTGGCGCTTTGACATCAGGCCTTGACCCTTGAAGATAAGTTTTGGTTGAGGCTGGATAGGCAAACTTTTGCCCAAAGTCGCGCTCCAAACTTTTTAAGCTTGGAATCTCGTGTTTAGCGTTTTTAGTTGAGGTGTTGCCTGTACTCATATCCATCTCCTGGCTGTTTTAGATGGACGAAACCGGGTGTCGGTCTGATGTAACTCCCCACGCCAGCATTACCTGGATCGGGTTCTAGGGTCTTTCTCAGCGCCTTCTAGCAAAACTGCTATGAAGGGCACCCCTGTTTCATCCTTAAGATGAATTTAACCACGAATTGACGGTTTAAGGCATGACGCTAGTCAACCAGCAGCCCTGATGCGCTAAACAAGGCGAATACCCTATTTATTGCGGCGCAATATGAAGTCAGCCGTAACAAAAGCAGCATCAGAGGTAAATTCATCAGCCAGGATTCTGGCGGCAGCCTCTGGCAGGGAGATTTCAATAAAGCCACTGACTTCACCATCATGATTGGTAGGGATAAAGTTGTCAGCCAACTCTAAATCGTATACATATAGCTGCTCATCATGAAAGCCTCGACCGGATATTGGGCGGCGCATATGAATACGACCCACAGGCTCAATTTGATCGGAGATTTGCTCAGGTACGCCAGCTTCTTCCCAAAGCTCACGACGAGCGCTAACCCAGGGTGTTTCATCGGCTGTAATGCCGCCGGCTGCCAAGTTGTCTAGCTTACCTGGATCCGTTGGCTTGGTTTCACTGCGTCTACCCAACCAAATGGTATTGCCGCGGGTGTAACCATTGATATGCGTTGCCATGCTCCGAAAACCAAAGGTACGAAACGCAGCACGCTCCATGCGAAAGTATTTGTGACCATTTAGATCAGCCCAAGCAAAGTCTTCGTTACGCCAGCCTGGAATAAATCCACCCAGTCTCATGCGATTGGCTAACTGATAAAGACTATTGGATAAATCTCTAGGTTTGCCTAATTGAATGGTGAGCTTGTCATGACCCATGGCAATCAGTGCAATGGATTCTTTTTGTAAAGACTCTTGCAGATAAGGAATAAATTCTGGATTGAGGTGGCCAATGAGTTGCTCACCTGTTGCGCCGCGGGATAAATAAATCGGCAGGTATTCCGCAGGAGCAGAGCGCGCCGTGTTTTGGAGCATTTCCTCAAGGGCGGCTAGCGTACTGGTTGAGAGACTGGTCATGGTCTAAGTGTAAGGGAACTTCCGGTTCTATGTCCTTATTGGTAAAGCTCCCTAACACAAAATTTCATAAGAACTAACTTAAATATTTATAAGTAAACATCCAAAACAGGGAAAGCTATCCTGCACACAAATTAGGCAAGCTAGGTCTGTCTATACAAATCTGTGACTTACGAAAACTTTTGAGGATTTATCCACATGACCTGTGGATAACTATGAAGAAATTCTGGTCCCGCCGACAGGAATCGAACCTGTATCCCACGCTTAGGAGGCATGTGCACTATCCATTGTGCTACGGCGAGATGCTAAAAAATAAAAAAGTGTGCTAGGTCAATTCTAATGAATTACAAACCACGAATTACCAACCACACAGCGCCCATACTTGATTTGTCACTGCCACCATCATATCCGGTGCGAAGTACATCGAGAAAACAAACAACAAAGCGAATAGAGCAAACCCATAAAACATGATTTCCCCAATGCTTGGTTTTCTCTTAAGCATTGGCCACTCTGTGAATTGCTCGCTCCTTTACGGGAAGATTAACCAAGAAAGCAAAGACGCCCAATCCAATCGCGATTTCCCAAACAATTAAATAAGAACCAGTATGGTCAAATAAATAGCCGCCTAGGAAGGCTCCGCAGAAACTGCCCAATTGATGAGAGAAAAAGATGAGGCCAGAAAGCATCGTTAAATACTTCACGCCGAAAATTTGCGCAACGATACCATTGGTCAGTGGAATAGTTGAGAGCCACAAGAAGCCCATGATGGCCGCAAAGATATAAGTGCTCATCGGTGTTGGTGGCAACAATAAAAACGCTGTAATGGCAATAGAACGCCCGATATAGATTGCAGATAGTAAATAGCGTTTAGGAAAGCGCTGACCTAGGATGCCGGAGCTATAAGTGCCGAAGATATTAAATAAGCCAATTAATGCTAGGGCGGTCGTGGCAACAACCGGAGCCCCAACAGCTGGATAGGTAGAAGACAGATCCTTAAGGTAAGGCGCCAAATGCACCGCAATAAACACTACCTGAAATCCGCAAACAAAATAACCTAGGGTCAGATAACGAAAGCTTGGATTACTCATTGCTTCCTTTAATGCCTGCTTAATCGTCTGATCACCTGGATTATGGTTGTAAGTGAAATTCTTTTCACGCAACATGAATGCGGTTGGTACCATCAAACTTGCCATCAACGCCAACATTAGTAGTGCATCTTGGGTGCCAAACATGCTGAGCAAGCCTTGCTCGGCTGGAATCATGAGGAACTGACCAAATGAACCGGCAGCTGCAGTAATGCCCATTGCCCAAACCCGCTTCTCCGCAGACACATTGCGACCCAGGATTCCATAGACCACGCTGTAGGTCGTGGCAGTTTGTGCCAAGCCGATGAGTAAGCCACCAGCCAATGTAAAATTCATGACATCAGTAGAGATAGCCATGCCTGCCAAACCTAGGGCGTACAAAATCCCACCAGCAACCATAATTTTAAATGCGCCGTAACGATCGGCCAAGGCCCCAGTAACTGGTTGCACAGCCCCCCAAATCAGATTTTGTAAAGCAATAGTCAGAGCAAACGTTTCGCGACCCCAGCCATTGGCTGAAGTAATGGGTAAATTGAAGAGGCCAAAGCCATGACGAATACCCATCGATAGGGTGACCATGAGTCCACCATAAATGAGGACTTCCTTCATCGAAAGCCCTGCTTTGGATGTTTGTGTTGTCATGGTTCCTAGATGATCCCCTTGGTACGTAAAACTTCAATCGCTTGATCATCTAACTTGAGACGTTCATGCAAGATCTCTTGCGTATGCTGACCCAATGTTGGTGGCGCCATTCGCACTTCAGTGGGTGTTTTAGATAGGCGCATCGGACTAGCAACTAATTTCATAGTGCCAACGGTCGGGTGTGGTACATCAATCTGTACTCCACGATGAATTACCTGTTCGTTTTCAAAGACTTCTTTGAAGTTATTGATCGGACCACAAGGAACATTAACTTTCTCAAGCTGTGCAATCCATTCACCTTTGGTCTTCTTGCGCGTCATTTGTTCTAAAAGCGGAATCAGTTGCTTGCGATGCTCAACACGCTGCGGGTTGGTTGCAAAGCGCGAGTCATCCGCTAACTGGGGTTCGCCACCTGCAGCTACAAAATGTCGAAATTGACCATCGTTACCAGCCCCCACAATCATCCAGCCATCAGAGGTAGGGAAAGTTTGATAGGGAACAATGATCGGAGAAGCATTACCCCAGCGTTTCGGAACTTCTCCTGAGGTGAGGTAGGCACTCGATACATTGGCCATCACGGCTACTTGTGTATCTAGTAGTGACATATCAATGTATTGACCTTCACCGGTATGGTCTCGATGCACAATGGCAGCGAGAATGGCGGTACTGGCATACATGCCAGTAAAGATATCCGCGATCGCAACCCCGGATTTTTGTGGGCTAGCACCCTCGAAGTCATGAGCTTCACCGGTCACGCTCATGAAGCCGCCCATACCTTGAATAATAAAATCGTAGCCAGGGCGATGGGCGTAAGGCCCAGTTTGACCAAATCCAGTAATTGAGCAATAGACTAAATCGGGTTTGACCTTCTTCAGGCTTTCGTAGTCGAGTCCATATTTAGCCAAGTCACCCACTTTGTAGTTCTCGATGACAACATCAGAATCAGCCGCAAGTTTGCGAATCAGCTCTTGACCCTCGGGCTTGGCAATATCAACCGTAATAGAGCGTTTATTGCGATTGATGCAAATAAAATAGGCAGATTCGTCAGTTTCCTTGCCATTGGCATCTTTGGCGAATGGAGGGCCCCAATGGCGGGTATCGTCTCCAACCCCAGGTCTTTCGACTTTGATGACATCCGCACCCAAATCGGCAAGATTTTGAGCGCACCAAGGACCAGCCAAGACACGGCTAAGGTCTAAAACGCGAATATGACTTAAGGCTCCCATCCCCCGATTTTGGCATGGATGACAGGGGAATTCCCGAAAAATTCGGTCTGGATCTCAGACATGACTACAATTTGCGCGCATGGCTACCCGTAAAACTTCCGAATACAGCGAATCGTCGATTCAGGTCCTAAAAGGACTAGAACCAGTCCGTCAACGGCCTGGAATGTACACCCGCACCGACAATCCACTCCATATCATTCAGGAGGTGCTGGATAACGCATCCGATGAGGCTTTAGGAGGTTTTGGCAAGCAAATCATCGTTACGATGCATAGCGATGGCAGCGTGAGCGTGGAAGATGATGGTCGAGGTATTCCAGTGGGAATGCATCCAACTGAGAAATTGCCGGTTGTTGAGATCGTGTTTACCCAGCTACATGCAGGCGGTAAGTTTGAAAAAGGTACTGGTGGAGCATACGCATTCTCAGGTGGCTTGCATGGTGTGGGTGTTTCAGTAACCAATGCTTTATCCAAAAGATTAGAAGTCACCGTTTGGCGTGATGGCCAAATGTCAACATTGACCTTTGCCGATGGCAAGGTGATTGAAAAGCTCAAAACGATTTCTTCTCCAAAAGAAGATAAGTCACACGGTACGCGCGTTCGTGCATGGCCAGATGGTAAGTATTTTGATAGCTCAGTGATTCCAATGCCTGAGCTCATTCGCCTACTACGTTCCAAGGCTGTTTTATTGCCAGGTGTGAAGGTAACCCTGATTCAAGAAAAATCAGGCGATACCCAGACTTGGCAATATGCGCAAGGCTTGCGCGGTTATTTAAATGAAGCAATTGCGCAAGCTGGCCATGGTGCTGAAGTCATTCCTCCGTTCGAGGGTGAGCAATACGCTACCGGTACTGGAGAGGAAGATTCTTTTGCTGAAGGCGAGGGCGCGGCTTGGGTTGTTTGCTGGACTGAAGATGGTGCGCCAGTGCGCGAGAGTTATGTGAACTTGATTCCAACACCTGCAGGCGGTACTCACGAAAGCGGTTTACGTGAGGGCTTATTTAATGCTGTTAAAGGCTTTATTGAGATGCATGCATTGCAACCGAAAGGTGTGAAACTCATGCCTGAAGACGTTTTTGCTCGCGCATCTTTCATTCTGTCAGCCAAAGTATTGGACCCTCAGTTCCAAGGACAGATTAAAGAGCGTCTGAATTCTCGTGATGCTGTACGTTTAGTTTCCGGCTATGTGAAGTCTGCCTTAGAGCTTTGGCTCAACCAACACGTTGACTACGGTCGCAAGTTAGCCGACCTGGTGATCAAGCAGGCGCAAGCGAGAACTCGTGCTGGTCAGAAAGTGGAGAAGAAAAAATCCTCTGGCGTAGCCGTACTCCCGGGCAAGCTTACAGATTGCGAGAGCGAAGATATCAGCATGAATGAAATCTTCCTTGTGGAGGGTGATTCTGCTGGTGGTTCAGCCAAGATGGGACGTAACAAGGAATATCAAGCCATTCTGCCATTGCGCGGCAAGGTATTAAATACCTGGGAAGCTGAGCGCGACCGCTTGTTTGCCAATAATGAGGTGCATGACATCGCTGTAGCGATTGGTGTGGATCCGCATGGAGCAAATGACACCCCCGATCTTTCCAATCTACGCTACGGCAAGGTATGTATTCTTTCTGATGCAGACGTCGATGGCGCGCATATTCAAGTATTGCTCTTAACCTTGTTCTACAAACATTTCCCTAAACTCATTGAGTTAGGGCATATACATATTTCTAGACCGCCACTATTTAGAGTGGATGCTCCGGCGCGCGGTAAAAAACCAGCGCAAAAGATTTATGCCTTAGATGCTAATGAGCTTCAGGCTATTGAGGATAAATTACGTAAAGATGGCGTCAAAGAAACTGCATGGCAGATCTCTCGCTTTAAGGGCTTAGGAGAAATGAGTGCAGAGCAACTCTGGGATACCACTCTGAATCCAGATACACGTCGTTTGCTACCGGTTACTTTGGGCACGTGGACTGAAGACGAAACCTTTAAAACAATGGATATGCTGATGGGTAAATCAGAGTCTGGTGCACGCCGTGACTGGCTTGAAGAGCGCGGCAATGAAGTGGAGGCAGATATCTAATGACAACTAAAAAGACTCCTGGAAAAAATACTCCGGCTGATCAGGCCGACTTGTTCTCTAGCCCGATCGAAATCGATATTGTTGAAGTAGATGAAGCTCCTGCTGTAGCTGCTACCTCAGGTGGTGGATCAAGCAATCACGACCCCAAAACAATTGATCTCAATGAAGATGGAAAAGATAACTTAACTCTGGCGGTGTACGCAGAGCGTGCCTATCTAGATTACGCAATTAGCGTGGTTAAGGGTCGTGCACTACCAGATGTGTCTGATGGTCAGAAGCCTGTGCAGCGCCGTATTTTGTTCTCGATGAGCGAAATGGGCTTACGCGCTGATGCAAAACCGGTGAAGAGTGCACGTGTAGTTGGTGATGTATTGGGTAAGTTCCATCCGCACGGCGACCAATCTGCATATGATGCTTTAGTTCGTTTGGCACAAAGCTTCTCATTGCGTTACCCATTAATCGATGGTCAAGGTAACTTCGGTTCGCGCGATGGCGATGGCGCGGCAGCGATGCGTTATACCGAGGCTCGCCTAACCAAGATTGCTGGTTTGCTACTGAGTGAGATTGATGAGGGTACTGTAGATTTTGCACCGAACTACGACGGCTCATTCCAGGAGCCTAAATTATTACCAGCGCGCCTACCGTTTGTATTGCTCAATGGCGCATCCGGTATTGCAGTAGGTATGGCGACCGAGATTCCTTCACATAATTTGCGTGAAGTGGCTACCGCTGCCGTTGCTTTAATGAAGTCTCCGAAGATGAGCACTTCAGAGTTATTGGAAATCATGCCTGGTCCCGACTATCCAGGTGGCGGTCAAATTATTTCTTCTGCTGCAGAAATTGCGCAGATTTATGAAGCGGGTCGCGGCAGTATAAAAGTGCGTGCACGTTGGTCTGTCGAAGAGCTCGCTCGAGGTCAATGGCAGATCGTGGTTAACGAATTGCCTCCAGCTACATCTTCACAGCGTGTTTTGCAAGAGATTGAAGAAATCACCAACCCGAAGGTTAAGGTAGGCAAAAAGACCTTAACACCTGAACAAAATAATCTTAAATCAACCATCTTGAATGTGCTCGATGGCGTGCGTGATGAATCCAGCAAGGATGCCGCAGTACGTTTGGTATTTGAGCCCAAGAGTAAGAATATTGACGTCAATGAGTTTGTCAATTTATTGCTTGCTCACACTTCATTGGAATCCAATGCACCAATGAATTTGGTGATGATTGGTAACGATGGGCGCCCACGGCAAAAAGGCTTAAAAGAAATTCTGTCTGAGTGGGTTGCATTTAGAGTTGCCACAGTGACGCGCAGAACTCAGCACCGCTTAGGCAAAGTCAAAGACCGTATGCATATTTTGGAGGGGCGCTTAACCGTTCTTCTCAATATTGATAAGGTCATAAAGATCATTCGCAATAGCGATGAACCTAAAGCTGATCTTATTAAAGAGTTCAAGCTGAGCGATCGCCAGGCTGAAGATATTCTAGACATTCGCTTGCGCCAGTTGGCGCGTCTTGAAGGCATCAAGATCGAGCAAGAGCTGAAAGAGCTTAAGGCTGAACGTGATGACCTAGAGGGTTTATTGCAAAACGATGCCGTATTGCGCAAGCGCATCATTAAAGAAATCGAATCCGATATGAAGGACTTCGGTGATGATCGTCGCACCCTGATTCAGGAAGATAAGCGTGCTGTTGCTGAGACCAAGGTCGTTGATGAGCCGGTTACAGTGATTGTTTCTCAAAAGGGCTGGGTACGTGTTCGCCAAGGTCATGAGCACGATGCAACCCAATTTGGCTTCAAAGCGGGCGATGCTTTATATGCTACCTTCGAGGTAAGAACTGTAGATGTAATTCAGGGCTTTGGAAGTGACGGACGTGTATATACAGTTCCTGTCAGCGAATTACCAGGGGCTCGTGGTGATGGCTCGCCATTAACTAGTTTCGTCAATTTGGCTGCTGGCTCACAAATGGTTGCCTATTACGCTGGTCAACCTGATGATTTAGTATTGCTATCCACTAGAGCAGGTTATGGATTCTTGGCCAATGTATCTGATATGACTACTCGTAATAAAGCGGGTAAATCATTCTTGAGCATGGACGCTAAAGTTCCTGGCGATGCTCCTTTAGGTGCTGCCAAGGTGAAAGCAGGTATGAAGCAAGTTGCCTGCTTATCAGAAGCTTCTAAGTTATTGGTATTCCCGCTAGATGAACTCAAGCGTCTGCCAACCGGCGGTAAGGGTGTAATTTTGATGGGCTTGGATGAAAAAGAGCACTTGGCTTCTGCTATCGCAGTTGGGTCGGATGGTGCCACCTATTCAGGCGCTGGACGTGCCGGTAAACCAACTGAACTCGGCCTTGATGCCAAAACATTGAAGTCTTTTGCAGGTAACCGCGCACGCAAAGGCCACTTTGTTGAGCCGCGGTTGAAAGACGGCAAGTTAACAGCAAACTAAGCTAGTTAAATCAGCTAAGTATTCTTCGAAATACTCACACCATATTTAACGGCAATCACTTCTGCCAGAATCGATACAGCGATCTCTGGTGGAGTGAGTGCGCCGATATAAAGCCCAACAGGGCCGTGTAGCTTTTCAACTTGTTCTTGGCTCACGTCGAACTCGAGTAAGCGCTCTTTGCGCTTCTGTGTATTTTTGCGACTACCGAGTGCTCCCACATAAAAGGCAGGTGACTTTAAGGCCTCCATCAAAGCCATGTCATCTAACTTAGGGTCATGTGTAAGAGCAACGACAGCAGTGTGAGAGTCAACGCCAATTTCCAGCAAGACATCATCTGGCATGCCCTTTACAAAGGTGATGTCTGAGCGATTTAAACCCTCGGCATATTCTTCACGGGGATCAATCACAACGACTTCAAAGTCGGAAGCCAGCGCAAAATCCGCGGTGTATAGGGATAGCTGACCAGCGCCAATAATCACCATGCGCCAACGGGGGCCGTAGGTGGTTTGCATTTCTTGTTCGGTGCAAGCAAATTCATCGCTGCGATCGCCTAAACGGAGGGTGGATTTGCCAGTAGCCAAATTTACGGAGCGGCGCGTAATGTGATGGGATGAAATATTTGCAAGCAACTTCTCTAAAATTGCCAATTCTGGTTTTGGTTCGACTAGCAGGCGAAGCGTGCCACCACAAGGTAGACCAAAACGGGCAGCATCTTGCTGGGTTACTCCATAAACCACCATTTCTGGGGTATCGCGAGTGAGGATTTCAGATTGGACTCGACGAATAAGGTCATCTTCAACGCAGCCACCTGAAACAGACCCAGCAACTTGCCCATCAGCTCGAATAGCCAGCCAGGAGCCGACTGGACGCGGTGCTGAACCCCAAGTCTGGGCAACGGTTGCAATCGCAACAGATTGACCCGCTTGGAGCCATTCGACGGCAGATTTGAGTACGCTTAAATCGGTGCTGTTCATGCGTTTTCTTCTTTTTCGTTCTTTTGTGAAAGCTTTTATTAATAACTATTTATTATCACTCTAATGACAGTCTCCGGTGAATCCTCCAAAAGCCCCAATTTGCGTCTAGCCATCCTGATATTGGCGGCGGGTGAGGGAAGTCGTTTGGGTGGATATCCAAAAGCCCTGTTAAAAAAGGACGGG
Source organism: Polynucleobacter sp. MWH-S4W17 (assembly GCF_018687535.1). Lineage (NCBI taxonomy): Bacteria > Pseudomonadati > Pseudomonadota > Betaproteobacteria > Burkholderiales > Burkholderiaceae > Polynucleobacter > Polynucleobacter sp. MWH-S4W17. The sequence goes on from NZ_CP061295.1 coordinate 938,637, forward strand.
GATAGTTTGTTAAAGTACTTTGTCCAATCAATTCAAACTCTTGAGCCCTTAGAGACTCTGATTGTTACCGGCTTTTACTCAGATCAAATTGAAGCAGAAATCAAATTAATCAAGCAGTTCGTAGCAAGCCCAATCACTTGGGTAAAAAATCTCCAGCCAGAATTGGGTCAAGCCTCTTCAGTACGTCTTGGTCTTGAATCTCTAAGGAGTGACTACGATGTGTTGACGATTGCTTTATGCGATCAACCCAGCATAGCGAGTACTGAGATAGAGGCATTGCTAGGGCAATTTAATCAAATAGCCGCAAACCAGGAAATCATTCTGCCAATGGTGAATGGTCAGCGAGGTAACCCGGTATTGTTTTCAAGAGGGGTGATCAATCAAATTTTATCTATTCCCGGAATGGTTTGCAGGCCCTATATGAATGAGCATCCAGAGTTGGTCAAATCATTTACAACCGATAACAAGGCCTATTTAATGGATGTCGACACGCAATCTGACATCCAGAAACTAGGGCTTGATCCTATTTAATTAAAACCAATTAAATCTCCGCAATGAGTTCAATTTCTACACAAGCACCAAGCGGGATTTGAGCGACACCAAAGGCGCTACGTGCATGTTTGCCAGCGTCGCCAAAAACTTCAAACAATAACTCTGAGCAGCCATTCACTACCAAATGTTGTTCTGTGTAGCTGTCAGTGGAGTTCACTAAGCCCATGACTTTAACGATGCGCTTTACTTTATCTAAAGAGCCTAAGTGGTTTTGTAATGTAGCAATCAAGTCGATCGCAATAGCGCGGGCAGCGGCTTTTCCAGTTTCTGTATCCATATCTTTACCGAGCTTACCGACCCAAGGCTTACCATCACGTTTGGCGATATGACCAGAAAGAAATACGGTATTACCAGTGGTGGCAGCCATGACATAGGCAGCAGCAGGAGGTCCTGGTGGCGGTAAATCGATGCCGAGGGTCTTAAGGCGTTCGTTAATGGTTGTGCTCATATGTGGTTTCTGTAATTAAATTGAAAAAGAAATCTTACTTGGAAAGTTGACGCATGGCACTTTCAAGGCCATTCAGAGTGACTGGGTACATACGATCTTTCATGAGGTTTTGCATGATGTCGATTGATTGACGGTATTGCCAGATGGATTCAGGCTCTGGATTGAGCCATGCAAAATGGGGGAAGTGATCAATCAGTCTATTAATCCAAACCGCCCCAGCTTCTTTGTTGTTGTACTCGACAGAACCGTTAGGGCTCAATATTTCATAGGGAGACATCGTCGCATCTCCAACAAAGATGAGCTTGTAGTCGGGCCCATATTTATTAATGATGTCTTGCGTTGCAGTCACTTGATCGCGTCTACGGCGATTGCTTTGCCATAAATTTTCATAAACGCAGTTATGAAAATAGTAATGCTCTAAGTGCTTAAATTCAGCTTTAGCGGCAGAAAACAACTCAGCAATGCGTTGAATATGATCATCCATCGAACCGCCGACATCCATCAGTAGCAAAACCTTGACCTGGTTATGTCGCTCGGGTCGCATTTGAATATCAAGCATGCCTGCATTGGCAGCTGTTGAATGAATGGTTTTATCTAAATCCAACTCTAAAGTAGATCCCTCGCGAGCAAAGCGACGCAAGCGCCGTAAAGCGACTTTTATATTGCGTGTACCTAATGCTAGATCGCTGTCGTAATCCTTAAATTCTCGAGCTTCCCAGACTTTGATGGCCGTTCTGTTGCCAGCACTCTCGCCACCAATACGGATGCCTTCGGGGTGATAGCCGCTGTGACCAAAGGGTGAAGAACCGCCTGCGCCAATCCATTTATTGCCACCGCCATGCCATTCTTTTTGCTCTTTTAAAAGCTCCTCAAGCCGCTTCTTTAAGGCATCCGGACCACCTAACTTCTGCAGCGCAGCTTTTTCTTCATCCGTTAGTACGTGTTGAAGTTTTTTCTCTAACCATTCCAGTGGAATATCTGGTGAGAGCGCAATGATTTGTTCAATCCCGTTGAAGTAGCTGCCAAATACTTGATCAAACCGATCAAAGTGTTGCTCATCCTTAACCAAGGTTAAGCGCGAGAACTGGTAAAACTCATCAATCGAGGGGTTAATAACGCCCGATTTCAAACCCTCCAAAAGAGTTAAAAACTCTCGCACTGAAACAGGCACCTTGGCCTCTTTCAGATTTAGAAAGAATTGAATCAACATGTCAGAAGTCTTCTGGCTAACAAGTTAGCGATGATTGCGATTCATCATGACCAAGCGCTCAAATAGATGAATATCTTGTTCATTCTTAAGTAGAGCCCCGTGCAAAGGCGGTACGACAATCTTTTCATCGCTGCTGTGCAGCGCTTCAGGCTGAATATCTTCCGCCAATAAGAGCTTTAGCCAGTCTATTAACTCGGATGTAGAGGGCTTCTTTTTTAAGCCCGGCAACGAGCGTATCTGGTAGAAGGCCTTGAGGGCAGCATCCAAAAGATCCTGTTTGATATTGGGGTGGTGCACATCCACGATGCTTTGCATCGTATTGGCATCCGGGAAGGTGATGTAATGAAAGAAGCAACGACGTAAGAAGGCGTCGGGTAATTCCTTTTCATTATTTGACGTAATGATGACAAGCGGGCGATGTTTTGCTTTAATCAATTCACGAGTTTCATAGACATAAAACTCCATACGATCAATTTCGCGCAATAAGTCATTCGGAAACTCAATATCTGCTTTATCGATTTCATCGATTAGTAATACAGTCGGCTCATCTGCTTCAAAAGCTTGCCAAAGAACACCTTTAACAATGTAGTTCCGAATATCGTTTACTTTTTCATCGCCTAATTGGGAGTCTCGCAAACGGCTTACGGCATCGTACTCATATAGACCCTGCTGAGCCTTTGTGGTTGATTTGATATGCCATTGCAACAGCGGCATATTGAGGGCAGCAGCTACTTCTTCAGCGAGCATGGTTTTGCCAGTACCGGGCTCACCTTTAATGAGAAGGGGGCGCTGCAGAGCAATGGCCGCATTGACTGCCAATTTCAGATCATCAGTGGCTACATAGCTTTGGCTACCAGCAAAGCGATTTGGGGAGTGCGAGGTGGATTTACTCATGGACATACCTAAATAAAGACTGGATCAAGCGTTCAAGTATAGGTAAATAAGGGGAATTTTTCAGTGTTTCTACTGATTTTGGCCTCTGAAATGACGGGAAAGGCATCTGTCCGCTATACTCTTCCCAAATTGATCTAAATCAAACTCATTAATACTGATTTCTATGAAAAAACTCTCATTTCTTCCTCATTTGGCCGTTGCTGCAACTTTAGCTTTTGCAGGTTCAGTTGCTCAGGCTGATGAAGTTAAAGGTAATGCCGCCGCTGGTAATGCTAAGGTTTGGCTTTGCGTTGGTTGTCACTCTATCCCTGATTACCGCGCTGATTACCCATTGGTATACAAAGTGCCTATGTTGGGCGGTCAAAATGGCGCCTATATTGCTACTGCTTTGTCAGAGTACAAAAAGGGTGAGCGCAAGCATCCAACGATGCGCGCTATCGCTGCCAGTTTGTCTGACCAGGATATGGCCGATATTGGCGAATACTATGCTGCGCAAACTGCCAGCACACCGAACAACCCATTGAAGTGATTCATTGATAAAGATACATAGAGATACTTTTATGAAATTTGCACTAATTACAGCAGTTTTGCTCTCCAGCATTGGTTTGGTAAACGTAGCAAATGCTGCTAACGTAGATAAAGGTCAGGCTTTGGTAGAGAAGGCTAATTGCGCTTCTTGCCATGGTGCTGGACTCAATGCCCCAATCTTGCCGGTTTATCCAAAGTTAGCTGGCCAGTATTCTGACTATTTGTATTACGCCTTGAAAGCTTACAAAGTAGGCAACGGCAATCCTCAGTATGGTCGTAATAACGCCATCATGGGCTCACAAGTTCAGGCCTTTAGCGATGCTGATATGCAAGATATCGCTGCTTATGTTTCCAGTTTGCCAGGAAATTTTGTTATTAAAAAGTAAACCTTGCTAGCTCAGGCTACTTAGATTAAAGGCTTAGAATATCTTTCTAAGCCTTTATTTTTTATAGGTTTTATCTTAACGCTTCCAGCCCTTGGGCAAGGTGTTTGCGCATCACCGCTTCAGCAGCATGCTCATCTCGCTTGAGAAGTGCTCGAAGGATTTCTCGGTGTTCAACTAAAGAGTTTTGTAGTCTACCGGTGCTAGTTAATGAGTCCCTACGATGTAATTTAAGTACTTTACGTAGATCAGCAATGACACCATTCATCCATTTATTGCCTGCAATTTCTTGTATTAGCTCATGAAACTTGCCATTTATCTCAAAAAACTGCTCAATATCACGGTCAGCAGCTGCTTTCTCTAGGCGGTGATGCAGGTGGTCCAGCATATTTAGCTCTGCTTCAGTCGCTTTAATCGCTGTCTCCTTAGCTGCTTGACCCTCTAAAAGGGAGAGAATCGTGAAGATTTGTTCTAGATCTTTTCTGGCTACCTCAGTCACATAGGCGCCACGACGCATCTTGATGGTAACCAGACCTTCAGAGGCTAAAACCTTGATTGCTTCGCGCATTGGGGTGCGACTAATCCCAAACTGATCTGCGAGAGATTGCTCATCAAGCCAGCTTCCAGGGGCCAATTGTTTGCTAAATATTTGCTCCCGCAGGCGGTCAGCAACATCCTCATATAAGGGCCTATTATTCAGTTTTGTATTCATAATTATGAATACATGATAGCTAGACAAATGACAAATAGTCAAGCAGAATGTAAGGATATTTCGATGCAATGCAGCAAAAATTAACCGGGAGTTTTTGTGAGTTCTAAAGAAAACAATTCATGGCCATCATTTCCAGACGCCAATCTAGAGGCCTGGAAAAAGTCAGCGCAAAAATCGGCACCTAATGGTGATGTTGATTCCTTGGGCTGGAAAACTCCGGATGGGATTCATTTAAAAGCCTTATACACATCATCTGATGTAGAAGGTCTTAATTACACCGATACATTGCCTGGATTTGAACCATTTGTACGTGGCCCTCAAGCAACGATGTACTCGGTTCGTCCTTGGACCATTCGTCAGTACGCTGGTTTTTCAACTGCAGAAGAATCCAATGCGTTTTATCGCAAGGCGCTTGATGCAGGTGGTCAAGGCGTATCCGTTGCTTTTGACTTAGCCACTCATCGCGGCTACGACTCCGATCATCCACGCGTTACCGGTGACGTTGGTAAGGCCGGTGTTGCCATTGACTCTGTTGAAGATATGAAAATCTTGTTCGATGGCATTCCATTGGACAAGGTATCTGTTTCGATGACGATGAACGGTGCTGTATTGCCGGTACTGGCTGGTTACATTGTGGCTGGTGAAGAGCAGGGCGTAAAACAGGAGCAGCTATCAGGAACTATTCAGAATGACATTCTGAAAGAGTTCATGGTGCGCAACACCTACATCTATCCACCAGAGCCTTCGATTCGTATTATTGGCGACATTATTGAGTACACCGCTAAGCACATGCCGAAGTTCAACTCGATTTCTATTTCGGGTTATCACATGCAAGAAGCTGGCGCTAATCAAGTTTTGGAATTGGCATTCACCTTGGCTGATGGTAAAGAGTATGTAAAAACAGCGCTTGCTAAAGGTTTGGATGTTGACGGCTTTGCAGGTCGCCTCTCATTTTTCTTTGCTATCGGTATGAACTTCTACCTTGAAGTTGCCAAATTACGTGCTGCCCGTTTGTTATGGTGGCGCATTATGAAATCATTCGAGCCAAAGAACCCTAAATCATTGATGTTGCGTACGCACTGTCAAACATCAGGCTGGTCCTTGACTGAGCAAGACCCATATAACAACGTGGTGAGAACAACTGTTGAAGCTATGGCTGCGGTATTTGGTGGCACGCAATCTTTACACACCAACTCATTGGATGAGGCGATTGCCTTGCCTTCTGAGTTCTCCAGTCGTATTGCGCGTAACACGCAGTTGATTCTGCAAGAGGAGACGCATATTCCTAGCGTGATCGATCCCTGGGCAGGCTCCTACATGATGGAAAACCTCACTCAAGAAATGGCTGACAAAGCCTGGGAAATTATTCAAGAAGTAGAGGCCATGGGTGGCATGACCAAGGCGGTTGAAAGTGGTTGGGCCAAGCTCAAAATTGAAGCTGCTGCTGCAGAAAAACAGGCCAAGATAGATTCGGGCTCTGATGTCATTGTGGGTGTGAACAAATACAAGCTTGGCAAAGAAGATCTTGTTGATGTATTAATGATCGATAACGATAAGGTCCGTGAAGGTCAGGTTGCACGCCTTAAGGATATTAAGGCTAAGCGTGACTCCAAAAAAGTAGAGGCTGCGTTAGAAGCGTTGACTAAGGCTGCTGAGGATAACTCTGGAAACTTATTGGAGTTATCTGTTAATGCAATTCGTTTACGAGCAACTGTTGGTGAAGTATCTGATGCATTAGAAAAAGTTTACGGGCGCCATCGCGCCGATACTCAAAAGGTGACCGGTGTGTATGCAGCTGCTTATGACTCAGCCGAAGGCTGGGCAAAACTCCAAACTGAAATTGCTGATTTTGCAAAAGACTTTGGTCGTCGCCCTCGCGTGATGATCGCAAAGCTGGGGCAAGATGGCCATGACCGTGGTGCAAAAGTGGTTGCTACAGCCTATGCTGACTTGGGTTTTGACGTGGATATCGGGCCTTTATTTCAAACTCCAGAAGAATGTGCGCGCCAAGCGATCGAGAATGATGTACATGCCTTGGGGGTTTCTACATTGGCTGCTGGCCATAAAACATTAGTGCCAGCCATCATTGCCGAATTAAAAAGACAGGGTTCAGACGACATCATCGTATTCGTTGGTGGTGTGATTCCAAGGCAAGATTACGAGTTCCTCTACGAGGCAGGTGTAAAGGGCATTTACGGTCCAGGCACTCCAATTCCGGCTTCGGCCAAGGATGTGCTCGAGCAAATCCGCAAGTCTGTTAAACCAGCTTAGTACGGGCCATAGGCATGCTCGAAGCCGCTGATCAAGCCCTGGTGAATGATCTCACTGGTGCGCCATCGCTAAAACAGCGACGCGCATTAGCGAAGATCATTACGCTGCTTGAGTCAACACGACTGGATCATCGTCATCGCGCTGATGAGGTGTTGAATTCTTTGTTGCCAAAAACAGGTAATTCATTTCGTCTGGGAATTTCAGGTGTTCCAGGAGTTGGTAAGTCGACCTTGATTGAGACTTTAGGCCTTTACCTCATTGATAAAGGTCATCGAGTCGCTGTATTGGCGATCGATCCTTCATCTAGCATCTCTGGTGGTTCTATTTTGGGTGATAAGACCCGTATGGAGCGTCTATCCGTTCTGGAGCACGCCTTTATCCGTCCAAGTCCATCGTCTTGTACGCTGGGTGGTGTTGCAGAGAAGACGCGTGAAGCTATGTTGGTTGCTGAAGCGGCAGGTTTTGATGTGATTATCGTTGAAACAGTCGGCGTAGGTCAGAGTGAGATTGCCGTTGCGGGTATGACAGACATGTTCTTATTAATGCAACTCCCCAATGCTGGCGATGATCTGCAGGCAATTAAAAAAGGCGTAATGGAAATTGCCGATCTGATCGTCATCAATAAAGTAGACATCGATCCTGATGCCGCAATGCGTGCTCAATTATTTATCACCAGTTCGTTACGACTACTGGGTTTCCAAGGAAATCCAGATCATGTATCCCATAACAAAGAGTTTTGGCACCCACAAGTCATGACCTTAAGTGCTTTAGAAGGTAACGGCGTTCCGGAGTTATGGGAAAAAGTTTCTCATTTTGAATTCCTGCAAAAGGCCAATGGGAAATTTGACTCCCGGCGCAAAGAACAATCAGGCGCATGGATGTGGGATCGCATCGATGCAGGATTAAAAAACGCATTTCGTAGTAATGAAGCCGTTCAAGCGCTTCTACCAAGCTTGGCAGCACAGGTAAACCAAGGAACTATGGCAGCTTCAGTGGCGGCAAGACGGCTACTGGAAGCCATGGGGCATGAATTTTTCTAAGGAGCAAGAAATGAAGGAAATCATTCAACAACTCGAAGCTAAGCGTGAGCTTGCTCGATTGGGTGGCGGGCAAAAGCGCATCCAGGCTCAACATGCGAAGGGCAAATTAACCGCTCGTGAGCGCATTGAGCTTTTGCTTGATGCAGGCACATTCGAAGAGTGGGATATGTTTGTTGAACACCGTTGTCATGATTTTGGCATGGCTGATCAAACCGTTCCTGGTGATGGGGTCGTAACTGGTTACGGAATGATTAATGGTCGCCTCGTATTTGTGTTCTCACAGGACTTCACCGTTTTAGGTGGTTCCTTATCTGAAGCTCATGCGGAAAAGATTTGTAAAATCATGGATCAAGCGCTCAAGGTGGGCGCTCCTGTAATCGGTCTGAATGACTCTGGCGGTGCGCGTATTCAAGAGGGTGTTGCATCTCTTGGTGGTTATGCAGAGATTTTCCAACGTAATGTGACCGCATCTGGCGTGATCCCCCAAATTTCCTTGATCATGGGGCCTTCAGCTGGTGGCGCTGTGTACTCTCCAGCCTTGACCGACTTTATCTTCATGGTCAAAGACAGCTCTTACATGTTTGTAACGGGCCCTGAAGTAGTGAAGACCGTTACTCATGAAGATGTTACTGCCGAAGAATTAGGTGGTGCAGTGACTCACTCAACAGTATCTGGTGTTTGCGATTTGGCTTTCGATAACGATGTTGACGCGATCATGATGCTGCGTCGTTTCTTTAATTACCTGCCCTTATCCAATCGTGAGAAACCACCTTTGATCAAAGGTGCGAACCGTACAGAAGAGCCTGATTTTTCACTAGATACCTTAGTGCCATCCAATCCAAATCAACCTTACGATATGAAAGAGTTGATTGAAAAGATCGTTGATGATGGCGAGTTTTTTGAATTGCAACCTGATTACGCAAAAAACATCGTGATTGGCTTTGCTCGTATCGAAGGCCGTTCGATTGGTATTGTTGCCAATCAACCACTGATTCTGGCTGGTTGTTTGGATATTAAGGCATCCATCAAGGCTGCACGTTTCGTACGCTTCTGTGATGCATTCAATATTCCTGTAGTGACCTTAGTCGACGTTCCTGGATTTATGCCTGGCACTGCACAAGAATACGGCGGCATTATTAAGCATGGTGCGAAATTGCTCTATGCCTACGCAGATTGCACCGTACCTAAGGTGACTTTAATTACTCGTAAAGCTTATGGTGGCGCCTATGACGTGATGGCTTCTAAGCATTTACGTGGTGACGTCAACTTTGCCTGGCCTTCAGCAGAAATTGCCGTGATGGGCCCTAAGGGCGCTGTTGAGATTATTTTCCGTGAAGAGAAATCAGATCCAGAAAAAATCACTGCACGTGAGGCTGAGTACAAGTCGAAGTTTGCCAACCCTTTTGTGGCAGGTCGTCGCGGCTACATCGATGATGTCATTCTCCCGCATGAGACCCGTAAACGGATTGCTCGTTCACTAGCGATGCTCAAAGATAAAGACTTGAAGAATCCTGCGCGTAAACACGGCAATATTCCTCTGTAAAGGCGCTGATAAATTATGACTACGAAAATGTTTAAGAAAATACTGATTGCTAACCGCGGCGAGATTGCTTGCCGTGTGATGATGACCGCTAAAAAAATGGGCATCAAGACTGTTGCTGTTTATTCTGAGGCAGATAAAGAGGCGCGTCACGTACAACTGGCAGATGAGGCTGTTTGCATTGGACCGGCACCTTCGCGTGAATCTTACTTAGTAATGGACCGCATTATCCAAGCCTGCAAAGATACCGGCGCTGAAGCGGTGCATCCTGGCTACGGCTTCTTATCTGAGAACGAGCAGTTTGCTAAGCGTTGCGAGGAAGAGGGCATTGTCTTTATTGGCCCTAAGCATCAATCCATCGCTGCTATGGGTGACAAGATCGCATCTAAGAAGCTTGCTTTAGAAGCCAAGGTAAATACTATTCCTGGTTATAACGAGGCGATTGACACCACTGAAGAAGCGGTCAAAATTGCTCAAGGTATTGGCTATCCCGTCATGATTAAAGCTTCGGCAGGCGGTGGTGGTAAGGGTTTGCGAGTTGCATTTAATGACAAAGAAGCTGCTGAGGGTTTTGCAGCCTGCAAAACAGAAGCGATGAACAGCTTCGGTGACGATCGTATTTTTATCGAGAAGTTTGTAGAGGGTCCGCGTCATATTGAGATTCAGGTTTTAGGTGACTCCTTTGGCAATGTGGTTTATCTCAATGAGCGCGATTGCTCTATTCAGCGCCGTCATCAAAAGGTGATTGAAGAGGCGCCTTCACCCTTTATTGATCCAGTGACTCGTAAAGCTATGGGCGAACAAGCGGTTGCATTAGCTAAGGCCGTGAACTACCAGTCCGCCGGTACCGTTGAGTTCGTTGTAGGAAAAGATAAGTCTTTCTACTTCCTGGAAATGAATACCCGTTTGCAGGTTGAGCATCCAGTGACCGAAAGTATTACCGGCCTTGACTTGGTCGAGCAGATGATTCGTGTTGCTGCAGGCGAGAAGTTGGAATTCAAGCAAGAAGATGTGAAGTTAGATGGATGGTCGATGGAGTGTCGAATTAATGCTGATGATCCATTCCGCAATTTCCTTCCGTCAACTGGCCGCTTAGTGAAGTATCGTCCACCAGAATCTGTTAATGGAGTGCGTGTAGATACCGGTGTGTATGAGGGCGGTGAAATCCCAATGTATTACGATTCAATGATTGCTAAATTGATTGTTCACGGCAAGGATCGTACAGAAGCAATTGAAAAGATGCGCGCAGCATTAAATGATTTCGTGATTCGCGGCATTCATTCCAATATTCCATTTCAGGCGGCCTTATTGCAACACCCTCGCTTTGTAAATGGCGACTTTACAACTGGCTTTATCGCTGAAGAATATCCAGAGGGCTTTAAAAAGGATTCTGTACAGCCCGCTGATCCTAAGCGTTTGGCAGCATTAGCTGCGTTTATGCGCTATCGCTATCTTGAGCATATTAAGATGATTGATGGGCAATTAGCTGGCCATGAAATGATCATTGCAAAGAAATTCGTAGTGGTTACTGGTAAAAAAACCGGCTCCATGAATGATCCGTATGAAGTGCCTATTCGCGTTGAATTGAAAGACGGCATCTATTCTGTATACATCGATGATGCTGATGGTGTGAGCCGTTATGACATTGTGAGTGACTGGCGTCCTGGGCAGATTTGTCTGCACGCAACCATTAACGGTACACATAAGATTACTGCACAAGTAGAGCGTCGTGGCGTTAAGTATCTGTTAATTCTGGATGGCGCCCATTTCGAATGTATGGTTCTGAGCCCTTTGGGCGCAGAGTTACAACGTCGCATGCCTGTCAAGTTACCGCCAGATACTTCTAAATTAGTAATGTCTCCAATGCCAGGCCTATTAACGAAAATTGCTGTCAAGGCAGGTGAAGCGGTTACCGCAGGTCAGAAACTAGCCTCAATTGAAGCGATGAAGATGGAAAATACGCTATCCGCTATGCAAGATGGTGTGGTTGCTGAAATCTGCGCTAAAGAGGGTGATAGCTTGGCGGTGGATCAATTAATTATTCGCTTTGAGTAACCAGGTTAATGACTATGAGCACTAAGCCATTTAAGATTTTAGGTATTCAGCAAATCGCAATAGGCGGCGAAAATAAAGATCGACTCAAGAAGTTGTGGGTTGATATGCTCGGATTTGAATACAAAAGTACTTTTGTCTCTGAGCGTGAAAACGTAGATGAAGATATTTGTGCGATTGGATCAGGTGCCTATGAGATAGAGGTTGATCTGATGCAGCCATTTGACATCGAAAAGAAACCAGCTGTACATCAGACACCCCTGAACCATATTGGTTTGTGGGTGGATGACCTCCCTAAAGCGGTTGAGTGGCTCTCAGCCAATGGCCTGCGCTTTGCTCCAGGGGGCATCCGCAAGGGTGCTGCAGGCTATGACATTACTTTTGTGCACCCCAAGGGGAATGACGAGTTCCCGATTAGCGGTGAAGGGGTGCTCATTGAGCTGGTTCAAGCGCCTCCTGAGGTGATTGCAGGATTAAGTTCATAATTTGGTTTTGTAATTAGCAAACAGGATTCAAATTGGCAAATATATTGGCCATCGACACCTCTTCAGCGTGGTGTTCGGTGGCTTTATCTTTAGGTGATAAAGCACCAGAGTTCAGGCATGAAGCTGTTTCAGCTGGTGCCAGCCAACTTCTATTGCCCTGGGTTGAGTCGCTGCTAGCTAATGCAAAACTGTCTTTAAAAGATCTTGATGCTATTGCTGTTGGTATTGGTCCCGGCGCATTCACGGGGGTTAGATTGGGTGTGGCTGCAGTTCAAGGCCTGGCAATTTCAAATAATCTTCCGGTCATATCCGTATGTAGCTTAGATGCAATAGCCGCGCAAATTACCAGCGCCGAGATTTATAAAAAGACCAAGCCTCAACGCTTCATGATAGCCATTGATGCACGCATGGAAGAAATTTATTGGGCGAACTATGAGTCTCAAGCTACTCAATTACCAAAACGCGTGAGTGATATTCACCTCACAAAGCCTGAAGTGCTTAACTTTGATGGCTTGCAACTCATAGCTGGTAGCGCTTTAAATGCCTACAGCAATCGTATGCCCCTATTTGATGGTCCAAAGGATGTCGAGATCTCAATCTCTGCATTGGGTGTCTTAGAGTGCGCCAAACAATCGTTTAAAGAAGGGCTGCAGGAAGATGTTCGACTGCTTGAGCCAATGTATGTGCGAAATAAAGTGGCATTTACCACTGCAGAGCGTGAAGGGGGGATGAAATAATGTCTGATATTTCCCCGGCAGGAGGTATTGCAGAGCTCTCGTTCATGCCAATGCAAGTTGTAGACTTAGATGAAGTTCTCAAGATAGAGTCCGTCTCGCACATTCACCCTTGGACAAAAGGTAATTTTTCCGATTCTTTGGCTGCTGGACATTGGGCTTATTGCATTCGTCCGCAAGTAGACCAAATGGTGAAGGGTAGTTATTTGGATCCAGCAGTGCTTTGGGCTTACTGCATCCTTTTTCCCGCGGTAGATGAATTGCACCTTCTCAATATTACGGTCTCGCCTCATTTGCGCAAGCTTGGGCTAGGCCAAAGAATGATGGCTGCGATTGAGGGTGTAGCAGCCCAACAAAAAATGCCCCGAATTATCTTAGAGGTAAGGCCAAGCAATACCGCTGCAATAACGCTCTATCAAAAATTGGGTTACGAGCAAATTGGTGTGCGTAAGAATTACTATCCAGCCAACCTGGAGACTGGATCTCGAGAAGATGCGCTCGTTATGGCCAAATCGATTAAGCTAGAGCCATGACCAATACTCATTCAGCCTTCTTAAAAGAGATGGGCATCACCGAATGGACTTCTCGGGATGTCATACAGGAGACAGCCTCAGTAACCGAGCAGACTAACGCTCAAGCCTCTCCTGAGCTTGCACAGTCAACTCCAAGAGTTTGCTATGGAATGTGGTGGTTTTTTGGTAGTGAACCACAGGGGGATGCTCAAATCTTATTTCAAAATATGATTCGTGTTTTGGGACTGGCTAAAAATGAGTGGGCTTGGAAAAATCCAGGGCATAGTCTGAGTCAGTTGAGTGCCCCTGAGATGCCTGTTATAGCAATTGCCTTCGGTGGGCCTACTGCCCAAAAAATCACTGGTGAAAGAGATCCATTGCCGCAGTTGCGTGAAACAGTTTTAGCTTTAAATACTGGCAATGAAGAAGAGATTCCAGTAATTGCTTCATTTGAACTAAATCAAGTACTTGCAAAACCAAATGATAAGGCATTGCTCTGGCAGGATATGTTGTTAGCGAGATCTGTGCTGCAAAACAGTTGATCTAATCGTATGCAAGTCTATTGCTTGTGTTCGCCGATCAGATGCATGGAGTCATACTCCGCTTGATTTCTGGCGTGGCGTTTAATCACTAGCCACATTATTAGGCTAACAATCAAACCAAATCCGATAATCACAAATTGAACTGGTATATCCAGCCAGATCAGCAGAGAATAAATTAACAACATCACCAAAACAGAGATGTTCTCGTTAAAGTTCTGTACTGCAATGGAGTGGCCTGCAGACATCAGGACGTGACCACGATGCTGCAACAAGGCGTTCATTGGCACTACAAAGTAGCCCGCCAACCAACCTACTAGTATTAATAAAAAATAAGCAGGCAATAAGTTCAGAGATATCTGCAACTTGCCCATTGTAAGGATGCTTATATTGGGAAGCATATCTGAGTTATAGACTGCCATGACGCAGACCACTAGGCCCATAGCAATGCCATAGGGCAGTACCTTTAGGGATTTACGAAGTGGAATACGCCAAGCTGCATATACAGCACCACCGGCAACGCCTACAGCGGAAATGGCTTGCAAAATAGCCCCCTGGGATAGGTTCATATGCAAAGCCACCTGCGCCCACTTAATGACAATAAATTGCAGAGTTGCACCAGCACCCCAAAACAAGGTTGTTACTGCTAGGGAGATTTGACCTAAGCGATCATTCCAGAGTGTCTTAAAGCAAATGGCAAAGTCTTTGACCAATTCAATGGGATTGGTTTTCTGAGAAACATAACGTGCGCCAGTATCGGGAATCTTTAGGTTAATGAGTGCGGCAACGACATAAATCATCATGATGATCAGAATTGCGGACTCAGCCGGCGTATCAATGCCAGTATCAAATGTAGGCATGTCAAGGGCTAAAAGACTTTGAGATACGGTGCTACTAATGAGAACGCCACCTAAAACGGTGCCTAAAATGATTGAGCTTACCGTTAATCCCTCGATCCAACCATTAGCAGCAACTAATTTTTCAGGTGGCAGAAGTTCGGTCAGAATCCCATATTTAGCTGGTGAGTAAGCGGCGGCACCTAGGCCAACGATGGCGTAGGCCATTAAAGGATGGCTACCGAACAACATGGTCACGCAGCCAACAAACTTAATAGTATTGGTGATGAACATGACATTGCCCTTGGGGCGGGAGTCTGCAAAGGCACCTACAAAGGCTGCCAGAAGAACGTAGGACAATACAAAGAACAATTTGAGCAGCGGCGTCATCCAGGCCGGAGCTTGAAGCTGGGCCAAGAGCGCAATAGCGGCAATTAGGAGAGCATTATCGGCAAGCGACGAAAAAAATTGCGCCGCCATAATGATGTAAAAGCTACGGTTCATTCGTACAATCTAGTCATTACTGCAATTAAAGCATGAAAGGAGGGGTGAAAATGGGTGATTCAGCTAACGGCCTGATTAATAGACCAATTTTGGCATCTATTGATATTGCCGCCTTTCAGCATAATTTAAACCGAGTTCGGGAATTGGCGCCAGAATCCAAAATTTGGTCTGTTATTAAAGCCCGAGCCTATGGCCATTGTTTTGAAGCTGCGCTAAAGGGTCTGTCCTCTACCGATGGCTTTGCCTTGTTAGACATACAGGACGCCGCCTGGCTAAGGGAGCATGGCTGGCAGGGGCGCATCCTCCTTTTAGAAGGTTTATTTCATGAAAATGAGCTAAGCCGAGCGGAAGATTTAGCGTGTGACCTTGTGGTCCACTGTGATGCTCAAGTAGATTGGCTGGAGCGATTTAAAGGTAAAAACCATAAGCCTTTAAGTGTTTTTCTAAAGATGAATACCGGCATGAATCGCTTAGGATTTAAGCCCGAGGTTTATCGAACTGTTTTCCATCGCTTGCATGCTACTGGTTATCACATGCATCACATGACCCATTTTGCCAATGCGGATCAAGTGGATCAGTTACCTTCAGTTGGCGGTCAACAAGAGTTATTTAATGAAACGATTGCTGGTTTAGAAGGTGCAACATCGCTAGCAAACTCTGCAGCTATTTTGTGGCATCGCAACGCCTTAGGCGATTGGGTACGCCCAGGCATCATGCTCTACGGCGCATCACCAACAGGACTGCATGCTGATATTGAGCATGCCAACCTCAGGGCGGTCATGCAACTTCATAGTGAAATTATCGATATTCAAGATCTTCAAAAAGGTGATCGCATTGGTTATGGTGGTCGTTATGAAGCCCCTCATGCAATGCGTGTTGGCATTGTGGCTTGCGGCTATGCCGATGGTTATCCACGGCACGCAAAAGATGGCACTCCGGTTTGGGTTAGCAGCGGTGATCATGGCGTGACTTGCCCACTTGCTGGAAGAGTCTCTATGGATATGCTGGCGATTGATTTAAGCAATGCGCCAAATGCGGGCATCGGTAGCGTTGTTCAACTCTGGGGTGACAAAGTTCCAGTAGATGATGTGGCGCAAATGAGTGGAACCATTGGTTATGAGTTGCTTTGTGCCGTGGCGCCTAGGGTTCCTGTTGAGATCCAGTAGATAAAGAAAATGCCAAGCCGGTAAATAAAAAACCCTCCACAGCGGAGGATTTTTTTGAGAATAAAACAAGCTTACTTATTCCAGAACTGCCACCATCTGCGTTCTTTTTGAACGCGTTGACCAGTGATCATCATTTGACTGTCAGGGAAGTTTAATTTGAAGACGCGGGCTGAATCATTGCTGAGATCAACCATACCAAGCTTCTCATAAGACTTAGTGAGTATGTAGAGCGCTTCTTCAACGGCAGGTGCGCGATCATAATCACGAATAACTAGTTGGGCACGATTGGCTGCGGCCAAATAGGCGCCACGCTGATAGTAAAAGCGGGCAACGATAACATCTGCCTCGGCAAGAGAGTTCACGATATAGCGCATGCGATCTAATGCATCTGGAGCGTACTTACTGTCTGGGAAGCGTTCCACTACTACCTTGAATGACTCAAAGGCCTCTTTTGCGGCTTTAGGATCGCGCTCACTGAGATCCTGGCCAGTGAACTTACCAAGCCATCCCAAGTCATCATTAAAAGTAATGAGACCTTTCAAGTAATAGGCGTAATCAAGACTCGGACTGCCTTGATGTAATTTAATAAAGCGATCAATCGCAACCAGTGCTTGAGTTTGCTCTTGCGCTTTCCAGTAGCAATAAGCAGAGTTAATTTGTGCTTGTTGTGAATAGGGCCCGAAAGGAAAGCGTGCCTCTAATTTTTCAAAGTACTTGCCGCACTTAGCAAAGTCAGCATCATTGAGCTTGTCAGTGGCTTCAGAGTAGAGTTTTGCCTCCGACCAAATATCGGTGTCATCTTTGCTGCCATCGCTACCTGCGCATCCACCCAAAAGCATTAATGTAAACATGAAGGCTAAAAGTAGGGCAAATGGAGTGCCACTTACATGAAAGCTCTTTTTTTGCGAGGAATAATTCCCAGCAAGCCTTAAACTGGCGTCTGATATTACGTCGGACATAACTGAAAGGCTCTCTAAGCGTGGCATTGCCGCAAACTCCTGATTCGAATCCCATTGATTATATCGATGATGAGGATTTTATCTCCCTAGATATCCCTTTGGAGATGGCTGGCGAGCGCTTGGACAAGGTGCTAGCAGGGTCTTTGCCTGATTATTCACGTAATCGCCTTAAAGCCTGGGTTGAGGCTGGGGCCGTTATGGTCGATGGAAGGGTTACTAGAGCCCGCTATTTGCTCCATGGCGGCGAGAGCGTTAAGGTCTTTCCTCAGGAAATGCCGGAGCAATTTGCCTTCAGCCCTGAAAATATCCCCTTGGATGTGGTTTACGAGGATGAGGCCATTATTGTGGTCAATAAGCCACCAGGCCTAGTGGTTCACCCAGCAGCTGGAAATTGGTCTGGAACCCTGTTAAATGGTCTCTTACATCGCTATCCAGAGCTCAAGTCACTCCCAAGGGCGGGAATTGTTCATCGCCTGGATAAGGACACCTCAGGTCTGATGGTCGTGGCGAGAACATCGCATGCCCAAACCTCCCTGGTACGTCAACTTCAAGAAAGAACGGTGGGACGTCGCTATTTGGCTTGGGTGTGGGGTGATGCCCCTAGTCAAGGCAAAGTCCTAGCTTCGGTAGGGCGCGATCAGCGAGATCGCCTCAAGATGGCCGCAGGCAGTCCACAAGGAAAACCGGCGGCTACTTTATTTCGACGCTTGGCCAAAGGTTTGGTCGGAGAGGCTCCTGTTGCCTTGTTAGAGTGTCGCCTGGAAACGGGGCGTACGCATCAAATTCGCGTCCATCTAGAATCACTCGGCTTTCCGTTGGTAGGGGACCCGGTCTACCGCAAAAAAGCTCCGGGCGTGGCTAAAAATCTTTCATTTAATCGCCAGGCTTTACATGCCTTTGCTTTAAGTCTTCAACATCCAGTGAAGCATGAATTAATGACTTGGTTCCGCTTGCCACCACAGGATTTATTGGACTTATTACCGCAAGTTGGAATGAGTGACGAAGTTCTGCCGAAAGAATCTGTCGTGTTGGCCTCTATTGAAAATGAGTCACGCTGATGAGTTTGGTTGAGCCTCAATGGCCCGCCCCAAAGTCGGTGCACACACGAGTAAGCACAAGGTTGGGCGGGGTAAGTCAAGCCCCATATGATTCTCTAAATCTGGGGAATCATGTAGGTGACCGGACTGAGGCTGTTTTGCTTAATAGAACAATTTTTACTAAAGGGATGCCAGGCGAACCTATCTGGTTAAAGCAGACTCACCGAACAACAGTAAGCACTCCGAATAGTCGAGACTTAAACCGAGGGATGTCAATTGAGGCAGATGCCTCGGTCACTAACGTTCCTGAAGAGGTTTTGGTCATCATGACGGCAGATTGCTTGCCAATGTTATTTACTAACTCCAAAGGTACTACAGTGGGTGCCGCGCATGCTGGCTGGAGGGGTCTTTGTACTGGAATTCTGGAAAACACCATTACTGAGCTGCTCAAAATTTCTGACGGATCCACTGCTGCAGACTTCATGGCTTGGTTAGGACCAGCAATTGGACCCGAATCATTTGAAGTTGGGGAGGATGTTGTGAAGTCGTTTCAAGACTCCGGCCCTCCTGTTCCAAAGAATGCATTCACTGAAATATCCCATAAACCTGGAAAGTTTCTGGCGGATATCTACATGCTGGCTCGAGCGCGTTTAGAGGCTTGCGGCATAAAAATGATTTTTGGCGGTGAATATTGCACCGTTCGAGATCAGCAGCAGTTTTTCTCTTATCGTCGTGATGGTGAGACTGGAAGATTTGCCTCAGCTATCTGGATTGAAAAATAGCTTGTACACAAAAGCATGCGGGTTAGTACTAGCCCGTGCACCAAGCTAGGGTTATTGCGTATAACTCTATAGTGCTTAAGGGCGGAGAATGTCTTTAATTAATTGAAGAGACTACTATGTTTGCAGGCATGAATACCGGTGCAACACCATCTTTGGCACCGCATCATATGGCGCTCATTCCGCCAGAGCGTTTATCTGAAATCCAAAAAGAATATTTCACTGAATTAGCGCACATTGCAACCAATCCTGAAGCGATTGAGGTTAAAGATCGTCGTTTTGCAGGTAAGGCCTGGCACTCATCCTGGAGCAAAGTCATTGCTGCTACTTATTTACTTAATTCCAAGCATCTCATGGAGTTAGCAAAAGCAGTTGAGACGGACGAAAAGTCAAAGCAGAAAATATTATTTACTACTGAGCAAATGATTGATGCTTTGTCACCATCTAACTTTATTGCCACCAATCCAGAGGTATTAGAAAGCATTATTAGCTCCCAAGGACAATCAATTCAAAAAGGGATTGTAAATTTATTGGGGGATATGAAAAAAGGTAAGGTCTCTCAAACAGATGAATCTGCTTTTGAAGTGGGAAAAAATATTGCCACTACAGAGGGTCATGTGGTGTTTCGTAATGAGTTATTCGAGTTAATTCAATACACGCCATTAACAGAACAAGTATTTGAACGCCCTTATTTAATGGTGCCACCGTGCATCAATAAGTATTACATTCTCGATTTACAGCCTGATAACTCTGTAGTGCGTCACATGGTTAGCCAAGGGCATACCGTGTTTTTGGTTTCTTGGAAGAACCCAGATGCTTCCATGGCAGAAGTAAGTTGGGATGATTACGTAGGCAAGGGTGTTATCAAGGCAATTGAAGTCGTAAAAGAAATCGGCGATATCAAGCAAATTAATATTTTAGGATTTTGTGTTGGCGGGACCTTAACCAGCTCTGCGTTGGCTGTCCTGGCAGCCCGAGACGAGCACCCAGCAGCAAGCTTGACGCTCCTAACCACCTTATTGGATTTCACTGATACCGGAATTCTGGATGTCTTTATCGATGAAGGCATGGTGGAGATGCGCGAGAACTCTATTGGCGGTAAGGGCGGTAAGTACGGCATGATGTCAGGCCTCGATTTAGGCAATACCTTTTCATTCTTGCGTCCGAATGATTTGGTATGGAACTACGTAGTGGAGAACTACCTCAAAGGTAATTCACCCCCACCATTTGATTTGTTGTATTGGAATGGCGACTCCACTAATCTTCCTGGCGCAATGTACTGCTGGTACCTTCGACATACCTACTTGCAGAATGATTTAGTGAAGCCCGGCAAAGTAAAAATTTGCGGTGAAAAAGTGGATCTCGGAAAAATCAATTGCCCCGCATATTTATATGCATCCCAAGAAGATCACATTGTTCCTTGGAGGTCTGCTTACGAATCGACTCATCTTCTGAAAGGTAAAAATCGTTTCGTATTAGGCGCTTCTGGACATATTGCGGGTGTGATCAATCCTCCGGCTAAAAATAAGCGTTATTACTTTGAAAATAACAAGATTGCTCCAACAGCCCAGGAGTGGCTAGAGGGGGCAAAACAAATTCCAGGAAGTTGGTGGCCTGATTACACCAAATGGCTTGCGCAATTTGGCGGTGAAATGAAACCAGCAGGTACTACTTTTGGAAATGCTAAGTACAAAAAAATGGAAGCGGCACCTGGCGTGTATGTAAAAGAAAAAGCAACGCCAGAACTCAATTAATAATTAACGAAGGTTTTAAAAAGGGGAAAGTAATGTCTCAAAAAGTCGCATATGTAACTGGTGGTATGGGTGGTATTGGTACCGCTATCTGCCAACGTTTAGCTAAAGATGGCTTTAAAGTGATCGCAGGCTGTGGTCCAAATTCTCCGCGTAAAGATCGCTGGATTGGTGAGCAAAAAGCCTTGGGCTATGATTTTATTGCTTCCGAAGGTAATGTTTCCGATTGGGATAGTACGGTCGCTGCCTTTGAGAAGGTTAAGGCTGAAGTAGGTCGTGTAGACGTATTGGTAAATAATGCCGGCATTACCCGTGACAGCGTTTTCCGCAAAATGACCCCAGACGCATGGAAAGCTGTGATTGATACCAACCTGAATTCCTTGTTTAACGTTACCAAACAAGTGATTGATGGCATGGTTGAAAATAACTGGGGCCGGATTATTAATATTTCCTCTGTCAATGGTCAAAAGGGCCAGTTTGGTCAGGCGAACTATTCCACTGCAAAGGCAGGCCTACACGGCTTTACTATGGCCCTAGCTCAAGAAGTTGCCACTAAGGGCGTTACTGTAAATACGGTGTCCCCTGGTTATATCGGCACTGATATGGTTAAAGCTATCCGCGAAGATGTCCTTGAGAAGATTGTTTCTGGCATTCCAGTCAAGCGTTTGGGCACTCCTGAAGAGATTGCCTCTATCTGCTGCTGGATAGCTTCTGAAGATGGTGGCTATGCTACTGGTGCAGACTTCTCCTTAAACGGCGGTATCCACACTGGTTAATATTGCACTGCAACAATTAATTCAGTATTTGTAGTACGTGCAGTACGCAACACAGCATATTTACCTTTTGGACAACTTAAGGCTAAACTACGCTGATGTTGCGATGCAGTAAATAGTAAGGAAAATACATGGTTACCCGCGCTAAACGAGCTGGCGAAGATCGGCTCATTAAGAAGTATCCGAATCGTCGTCTCTACGACACCCAGACAAGTACATACGTCACGCTATCTGACATCAAAAACTTGGTTATGGCTAATGAAGTATTTAAAGTAGTTGATGCCAAAACTGAAGAAGATTTAACGCGCAATATATTGCTGCAAATTATTCTTGAGGAAGAGGCTGGTGGCGCACCAGTATTTTCATCACAAATGCTTTCGCAAATCATTCGCTTTTATGGAAACTCCATGCAGGGTTTGATGGGTAACTATCTTGAGAAGACCATGCAATCATTTGTGGACATTCACAATAAGCTTGGCGATCAAACGAAGGGTCTCGGTGCTGGCAGTACACCAGAGGCATGGTCACAAATGATGAATCTCCAAAACCCGCTGATGCAAGGCTTGATGGGTAACTACATGGAGCAAAGTAAAGATCTCTTTATCAAAATGCAAGAACAGGTGCAGGGTTCTCAAAATATTTTTGGAAACTTTCCATTTACCCCTCAGCCCAATAAAACTGAAAAAGAATAGTTGTGGCTGGGAAAATTGGATTTGTATCCTTAGGATGCCCTAAGGCACTTGTAGACTCTGAGCTTATCCTGACGCAATTGAGTGCTGAGGGATATGAGACTGCCAAGGATTATTCTGGCGCTGATCTTGTAGTTGTGAACACCTGTGGCTTTATCGACTCCGCCGTGGAAGAAAGTCTTTCTGCTATTGGCGAGGCGCTTGCTGAAAATGGCAAAGTCATTGTGACTGGTTGTCTGGGTGCGAGAAAAAATGCTGACGGTAGCGACCTCATTTCAAGCATTCACCCCAAAGTCCTCGCCGTTACAGGCCCTCATGCTACCGACGAGGTAATGCAAGCCATTCATTTGCATCTGCCTAAGCCGCATGATCCCTTCACGGATTTAGTTCCCCCGGCTGGTGTCAAGCTCACCCCTAAGCATTACGCCTATCTCAAAATTAGTGAAGGCTGTAACCATCGCTGCACTTTCTGCATCATTCCCAATATGCGTGGTGATTTGGTTTCACGGCCGATTGGTGAGGTGTTGCTTGAAGCAAAAAGATTATTTGAGTCTGGCGTAAAAGAGTTGCTAGTTGTTTCTCAGGATACAAGTGCCTATGGTGTTGATATTCAATATCGCACTGGCTTTTGGGATGGCAAACCAGTCAAAACCAAAATGTTTGATTTGGTCAATTCGTTAAATCAAATTGCGCGTGAACATCAGGCCTGGGTCAGATTGCATTACGTTTATCCATATCCACATGTGGATGATGTTTTGCCTTTGATGGCGGAGTTCTCAGAGCATGGTTATGGTGTTCTTCCGTATTTAGATATTCCACTGCAGCATTCGCACCCTGACGTTCTTAAGCGTATGAAGCGTCCAGCGAGTGGCGAGAAGAATTTGGAACGCATCTTAGCGTGGCGTGAGGCCTGTCCCGATTTGGTTGTTCGAAGCACCTTCATTGCAGGCTTTCCCGGGGAAACTGAGGAGGAGTTTGAGCATCTCCTCAATTTCTTGGAAGAGGCTCAAATTGATCGGGCCGGTTGTTTTGCCTACTCTCCTGTTGATGGCGCTACTGCAAACCAATTAGATAATCCAGTTCCTGCTGAATTACGAGAAGAGCGGCGCGCTAGGTTTATGGCTAAAGCCGAAGATATTTCCATCAAACGGCTTGCTAAAAAAATAGGCAAACGCATTCAGGTCATCATTGATCGGGTAGATGAATCTGGCGGAATTGGCAGAACCATTGGCGATGCCCCAGAAATTGATGGTCTAGTGAGGGTTTTGCCCCCTAGCAAGCCTTCTAAGCGCTATCGTGCCGGTGAAATCATCAAGGCTACTGTGATTAGCTCCCAAGGGCATGACCTAATAGCCGAAACTTGACGAATGCAATAAAACTGATAGTAGGATTACTTATTTAGTACAAAGTCAGCCCAACAATTGGGCTTAGCAAAGGGGATTGATATGAGTCGTGATGTCGTTGTCTTAAGTGCAGTTCGCTCCGCAATTGGTACATTTAACGGTGCTCTGAGTAGTTTTGAGCCTTCCGAGCTCGGCGGTATCGTGATGAAAGAGGCGGTAGCACGTTCAGGTGTAGATCCGGCGCTGATTAATTACATCACCGTAGGCAATACTATCCCTACAGATAGCCGCTATGGGTATGTCGCCCGTGTTGCATCGATCCAAGCTGGCTTGCCAATGGAATCAGTAGCAATGGCATTAAATCGTTTGTGTAGCTCTGGCTTGCAAGCAATCGTTACAACCGCACAGCAAATTATGTTGGGTGATTGTGATTACGGTGTTGGTGGTGGCGTTGAAGTAATGTCCCGCGGCATGTATGGCTCCCCAGCGATGCGCAGCGGCGCACGCATGGGCGATACCAAAATGATCGACTTGATGGTTGGTATTTTGACTGACCCATTTGGTGTTGGTCATATGGGCGTTACAGCGGAAAATCTCGTTGAAAAATGGAAGTTAACACGTGATGAGCAAGATGCTCTGGCTATGGAATCCCATCGTCGTGCAGCCAATGCAATTAAAGAAGGTCGCTTTAAATCTCAGATCGTGCCAATCACTATTAAAACTCGTAAGGGTGATGTAGTGTTTGATACCGATGAGCATGTGAAGCCTGAAACTACGATGGAAACACTTGCCAAGATGAAGGCAGTGTTCAAAAAAGAGGGTGGTTCCGTAACGGCTGGTAATGCATCGGGTATTAATGATGGTGCCGCATTCTTTGTATTGGCTGATGCTGAAACAGCAAAGAAAGCTGGTCATAAGCCTATCGCTCGTTTGGTGTCTTATGCAGTAGCTGGAGTTCCAAACCACATCATGGGTGAAGGCCCAATTCCCGCAACCAAATTAGCTCTTGAGCGCGCCGGTCTGAAATTAGATCAAATGGACGTCATTGAGTCTAACGAGGCTTTTGCTGCTCAAGCGTTGGCGGTTACTAAAGGTTTGGGCTTAGATCCGGCCAAGACTAACGTCAACGGTGGTGCAATCGCTTTGGGCCACCCAATTGGCTGTTCTGGCGCAGCGATTGCTACTAAGGCAATCCATGAGTTACACCGCGTTCAAGGTAAATATGCTTTGGTAACAATGTGTATTGGTGGTGGTCAAGGTATCGCTACTATTTTTGAGCGTTTATAAACATAGAAACATAACTATTACCCCGATCTCTTGGGTACAAGCCTAAGAGATCAGTAGTAAAGCAGCATCTAAGCCGACGCGGTCAAAAGCCGCATCGGCTTTTTCTTTGACGACCGGCTTTGCTTGGTATGCAACACTGATGCCAGAGCCATTCATCATCATCAGATCGTTGGCACCATCACCCATGGTGATGGCATTCGCTTTGGTGCAGCCAAGGCGGATACAGGCTTCGTCCAGATGAGCAGCCTTAGCTACCCCATCAACAATGTCGCCAAGGACTCGACCTGTCAATTTGTTATCCACGATTTCGAGTGTATTAGCCTGCGTTTGTTTAAAGCCAAGTTCTTGACGTAATTTTTCAGTAAAGAAAGTAAACCCCCCTGAAACAAGCAGCGTGTACAAACCGCGCTGATGAGCGCCAGCTAAAAGCTCTGCTGCTCCAGGATTAGGTCGTAAGCGTTCTCGGTAAACAGATTCGAGTGCATCAGCATGTACACCTTCCAAAAGTGCAACGCGCCTAATTAGACTTTCTTTAAAGTCTTTGATTTCACCGCGCATAGTAGCTTCAGTAATTTCAGCTACTGCGGACTTCTTGCCTGTAAAGTCAGCAATCTCATCAATGCATTCAATATTAATCAACGTTGAATCCATATCCATTGCTAGTACGCAGATGTCTTGTGGCGTCAGATCTGGCTTTAGAAAGCACAGGTCGGCATTAAAGCTTGCTGCAATAGTTCGCAGATGCTCACGTTGAGTTGTATCTAGTTGGGCTCCAGATTCAAAACGCTCAGAGTAGTAGCTTCCATTACTGATTTGACCGCCATTAGAGTGCAGCGAAATGCCAAACTTTAAGGCCTGATCTTTTAATGAAAATACGAGCTTATCGGCAATCGGTTCTCTAGATAACGTCACAAGGACTTGGTGTTTAGGCATAGCTGAATAATATCGGATAGTTAGCTTACTTTTGCAGTGCTCAACACTGCGGAATCGTTGAGGCGTCGCAAGATGTTGCGTATAGCGTCAAGGCGTTGTTCTAACTTCTCGAACTCACGGTCTTTCTGAGGAAGTACTTTTAACTTATCCTGACCATTTAGCTGAATGTGCTTAGAAGATTGGATGAGTTGAATGATCTTCATTGGATCAATGGGCGGATTTGGGATGAATTGAATCTGTATAGATGCAGGCGTAGCATCAATCTTTTTAATTCCAAAACCGGTCATCTCTAAACGTAGACGGTGAGTCTCATAAAACGATTTAGCTTGATCAGGAAGGTCGCCGAAACGATCAACCAATTCTTCGCGCAATCCCATTAGCTCTGTGAAATCATTTGTACCTGCAAAACGCTTATATAAGGATAGACGCTCGTGAACGTCAGGGCAGTAGTCCTCTGGAAATAGAGCGGGAACGCCAAGATTTACATCGGTGGTTGCTTGCAATGGCGAGAGTAAATCAGGCTCCTTTCCACTGCGCAGGGACTTAACAGCACGATTGAGCATCTCGGTATACAGCTGGAAGCCAATCTCATGAATTTCACCGGATTGTTTATCACCTAGGACCTCACCAGCCCCTCGAATTTCTAGATCATGCATAGCTAAGTAGAAGCCAGAGCCAAGCTCTTCCATGGCTTGAATGGCATTAAGACGCAACTGCGCTTGCTTACTGAGTGCCTCAGGATCTGGCACTAGTAAATAAGCATAAGCCTGGTGATGTGAGCGGCCTACACGGCCACGCAGTTGATGTAATTGAGCTAAACCAAACTTGTCGGCGCGGTGCATGATGATGGTATTGGCTGTGGGTACGTCAATACCGGTCTCAATAATCGTGGTGCACAGCAAAATATTGGTACGCTGGGTAACAAATTCACGCATGACCGATTCCAGCTCCCGTTCATGCATCTGTCCGTGTGCAACACTAATGCGCGCCTCTGGAATGAGTTCTTGTAAAAAGTGTTTGCGATTCTGTATCGTTTCAACTTCGTTATGCAGGAAGTAAACCTGGCCGCCACGTTTTATTTCACGAAGCACGGCCTCACGAATAACGCCATCTCCTTCGCGACGAACGAAGGTCTTAATCGCCAGACGTTTCTGTGGGGCAGTGGCAATAATAGAAAACTCACGTAAACCTTCCATAGCCATGCCCAAGGTTCTTGGGATGGGTGTAGCGGTTAGCGTCAGAATATCGACTTCGGCGCGCAATGCCTTGAGAGCATCCTTTTGGCGTACTCCAAAGCGATGTTCCTCATCCACAATCACTAGGCCAAGATTGGCAAATTGCGTCTCCTTGGAAAGTAACTTATGTGTACCAATAATGATGTCCGCATCACCTTTGGCAATGGCCTCTAGGGCTGCATTAATTTCCTTGGTTGTTTTAAAGCGTGACAATTCCACAATGCGTACCGGCCAATCGGCAAAGCGATCTTTCCAGGTGGCCACATGTTGTTCGGCTAGTAGGGTGGTTGGCGCCAAAATGGCAACTTGTTTTCCGCCCATGACTGCAACAAAGCTTGCTCGGAGCGCTACTTCGGTTTTCCCAAAACCAACATCTCCACAGACCAAGCGATCCATTGGCGTACCGCTCGTCATATCGCCAATAACGGCTGCAATAGCATTGGCTTGGTCAGGAGTTTCCTCAAAGCCAAAGCTTTCTGCAAAAGCAGCATAGTCATGAGCTGAGAATTCAAAAGCATGACCCTTGCGTATTGCTCTGGCTGCATACAGACCCAATAGCTCGGCTGCGGTATCTCTAATTTGTTGGGCAGCCTTGCGTTTGGCCTTATCCCATTGGCCCGAGCCTAATTGATGCAGTGGTGCTGAATCAGGGTCAGATCCCGCATAACGCGTAACCATTTGCAGCTGCTGAACAGGAACATACAGTGTAGCTTCACCTGAGTATTGCAAATGCAAAAACTCTTCAAAAATTGGCGCCTCTTTAGGCGGAGCTAAATTCAGAAGTACTAATCCCTGGTAGCGACCAATGCCATGTTCAGCATGAACTACGGGATCGCCAATCTTTAGCTCAGACAGATCCTTAAAGAGCATGTCAGGATCAGCATTCTCATTACTTTTACCTTTACGCCTCTGTCGTGCTGTTGTGGTGAATAACTCTGCCTCGGTAATGACCAGGAGATTTTCGGCTGGCCATGAAAACCCATTAAAGAGTGGTGCAGTTACCAGCCCAAATAATGAATCGCTCCTAATAAACTCGGCAATACTTTCGAAGCTCTCTGGCTTTAGTGGGTAGAGCACGTTGCCGTCCAGTCCGGCAACCAAATTACTTTCATCAAAGAGTTGTCGAATTGATTCTTTACGACCCGCACTATCGCTACAAACAAGTACGCGAACCGTTTCAGATGACACTACTTTGCGCAATAGGTTGATCGGATCTGTATCGCGGCGATGCACGGCAATATCCGGTACCGCTAGGAATTGACTTTTCTCGGCACCGTCCTTTTCAAGCGTTAATCGTGCGTACGATTTAGAGGTGCTGAAAAATTCATCGACATCAAGAAATAATTCTTTTGGAGGAAGGATGGGGCGATCAAGATCGTGTTTGAGGAACTCATAACGAGAAAGTGTGTCCTTCCAAAACCCCTTGATAGTTTCTTCAACATCACCAATGCTGACAAGCCATACGGGATCGCCTGAGCGAGGGAAGTAATCAAAAAGATTGGATTTCTCTTCAAAGAAGAGAGGTAGGTAGGATTCAATGCCTGCGCTAGGTATGCCTTGGTTGGCATCTTTGTAAATGGAGCAGCGACTTGGATCACCCTCAAATACTTCTCTCCAGCGACCTCTAAAAGCGGTTCGTGAAGCATCATCAAATGGAAATTCATGGCCAGGAAGAAGGCGGACTTCCTTGACGGGGTAAAGGCTTCGTTGCGTATCCGGATCAAACGCCCGAATCTGTTCAATTTCATCACCAAAGAGATCTAATCTGTATGGCAGATTCGATCCCATTGGAAATAAATCAAACAAACCACCCCGAATACTATATTCACCTGGACGCATTACGGCGCTCACAGGATCATAGCCAGCTTGTTGCAGTTGCAGCTTTAGTGCAGCTTCATTGAGTTTGTCACCTTGCCGAAAGAAAAAAGTATGGCCAGATAAAAAGTTCGGCGGCCCCAATCTTTGCAAAGCAGTTGTCACTGGAACCAAAACAATGTCGCAACTACCATTCAGCAATTCATACAGAGTGGCGAGTCGTTCTGAAACCAAATCTTGATGCGGTGAAAAATGGTCATAGGGAAGAATTTCCCAATCAGGCAAAAGCCTGGTTATTAGCTGCGGAGCAAAAGCGGGAATTTCTTCTAGAAGCCTCTGGGCTTCCTGGGCTTGAGCGCAAAAAATGACCATCACTGAAAACTGATCGCGGTAGCGCAGGGCGGTTTGAGCGATTAAGGCAGCATCTGCCGAGCCTACCAGGCCCGAAAAGGTAAAGCGCTGCCCAGCCCGTGGAGCGGGTATGGGGGGTGCTGGATTTAATGCATCAGACATCTCCGCTCATTATAGAATCAGGTATGCACTCCGGAAATCATTCCATTAAGAAATGCCATGCCCTTTTACCAACAGCAGGGACTGGCTCGCGCCTAGGTGGTGAGTTGCCTAAGCAGTTTCAGCAACTAGCCGGCAAACCCATGGTCTCTTATGCGCTAGAAGCCTTTAAGGGATCTCCGCTGATCCAGTCTATTTGGATTGGTGTCAGCCCTGGCTTTATCGAGAACCCCATCTTAGGAACTATCGCCAACACTGGGGCTGATATACATGTTGTAGCAACTGGTGGACCAACTCGACAAGAAACGGTCCGAAATACTCTAGCTGCAATGCTAAAGGCTGGAATTCCTGAGGATGACTGGATACTGGTTCATGATGCAGCTAGACCAGGTATCACCCCGGCATTAATTGAGAAACTCATTCACTCAGTACAGGCATCTAATAGTGGTGGCA
This sequence comes from Polynucleobacter sp. MWH-S4W17, assembly GCF_018687535.1. NCBI lineage: Bacteria > Pseudomonadati > Pseudomonadota > Betaproteobacteria > Burkholderiales > Burkholderiaceae > Polynucleobacter > Polynucleobacter sp. MWH-S4W17. Next base: position 968,607 of record NZ_CP061295.1, read on the forward strand.
TCCTAGCTGTTCCCTTGGCTGATACCTTAAAGCAGGCTGATCTAGATTCAGTGATTGCTGGAAACATCCCACACTCAGAGAGAACTATTCCACGCGAGCATCTCTGGCAAGCGCAAACGCCACAGATGTTTGGATTAAAACAATTGCATGATGCCCTTCAGGATGCTATCCGCCTTGAAGCTGACGTTACTGATGAGGCTAGCGCAATCGAGTTAACTGGAGCTAAACCTTTATTGATTGAAGGTGCCGCTCGTAACTTTAAGGTTACCCATCCAGCCGATTGGGAGTTAATGCAATTGCTGTTAAGTTCCCGCGCCAAACAATGAGAAATCCAATATGACTCAAAGCAATCCCCATATTCCGCAATTTCGCATTGGTCAGGGTTACGATGTGCATGCATTAGTAGCAGACCGAAAGTTGATTCTGGGTGGAGTCCACGTGCCTTATGAAAAGGGTTTATTGGGCCACTCCGATGCTGATGCCTTACTGCATGCATTAACTGACGCTTTATTGGGGGCTGCGGGCTTAAATGATATTGGGCAGTTATTTCCGGATACTGATCCTCAATTTAAGGATATGGATAGTCGAATCTTGCTCAGAGCGGCCTTGCAAAAGATCCAGGCAGCGGCATTTCAGATTGGCAACGTAGATGCCACGATTATTTGCCAAAAGCCGAAATTGGCGGATTTTTTGCCAGAAATGGTCCGCAATATTGCTGCAGATTTGGCTGTGACCCCCAGTCACGTCAATCTTAAGGCTAAGACAAATGAATCCCTGGGCCATTTAGGTAGAGGCGAGGGCATTGCCGTCCACGCCGTTGCTTTGCTCTACAAGGCCTAAAAGATTCTCTAAAACCCTAGGCATTGTAGAATTACGGTCTTTAGAGTGAAGTCTAGGCTTGGCAGTTTGCGGATATCGCGAGGATGGCGAAATTGGTAGACGCACCAGGTTTAGGTCCTGACGCCAGAAATGGTGTGGGGGTTCGAGTCCCCCTCCTCGCACCACAAGATTGCTACTTGGCTTGGACTTCACATTTCCAGATTTCAATTAAGAGACGAGAATGGCTGTGCAGATAGAAAATTTAGGTTCACTAGACCGCAAAATGACTTTGGAATTCGCTCGTGCCGATTTGGCAAAAGCGCGGGAAGCCCGTTTAGCTAAAGTTGGTAAGACCATGAAAATGGCCGGCTTCCGCCCAGGCAAGGTACCAAAGAATCTCGTTGAAAAACAACATGGCATGCAAGTGGACTTCGAGCTCCAGTTTGATAAAGCTGCTGAACTCTTTTATGACCAAGCCCAAAAAGAAGGTGTTGCTTTAGCTGGTCAACCACGTCTTGAGCCAAAGAGTGAAATCGATGCCGACAAGATTGTTTTTGATGCCTTCTTTGAAGTGTTGCCAGAAGTAAAAATTGGTGACTTTAGTAAGGCGGAAGTTACCAAACACACAACCGATATTGGCGAAGCAGAAATTGACCGCGCCTTAGATGTGCTGCGTAAACAACAGGTTCATTACCACCCACGCGGTGAGGCTGGTGCTCATGGCGATGGCGGCTCTAATCTTGCAGCTCAAAATGGTGACCAAGTGGTGATTGATTTTGTTGGCAAGATTGATGGTGTTGAGTTTGCCGGTGGTAAAGCAGAAAACTTTGAATACGTTCTGGGTGAAGGGCGCATGCTGCCTGAGTTTGAAGCTGCAACATTGGGACTTAAAGTAGGTGAGAGCAAATCTTTCCCATTAAGTTTCCCTGCTGATTATCACGGTAAAGACGTTGCAGGCAAAACTGCTGAGTTCACTATTACTGTGAAATCAGTAAATTGGCCGCATCTACCCGCCGTTGATGATACATTTGCATTGTCTTTAGGTGTTACTGAAGGCGGCGTTGCGAAAATGCGTGCTGAAGTAAAAGAGAATTTAGATCGCGAAGTAAAACGTCGTATTACTTCTTTGCTCAAGAATGAAGTGATGGACAAGCTCAATAGCTTGTGCGAACTTGATGTTCCCAAGTCTTTAGTCGCCTCCGAGCAAGAGCGCTTAGTTGAAGGCGCCCGTCAAGACTTAATGCAACGCGGCGTTCCGAATGCTAAAGATGCTCCAATCCCTGCTGAGATTTTTGCGGAGCAAGCTACCAAGCGTGTTCGTCTTGGTTTGATTTTGAGTGAGCTAGTTAAGAAGCAAAATCTGGCCGCTACTGCGGATCAAATTAAAGCCGAAATTGACGAGCAAGCTGCTACATACGAAGATCCAAAAGAAGTGGTGCGTTGGTTCTACAGCAATCCAAGTCGCTTGAAGGATATCGAAAACCTCGTGCTTGAAGATAATGTGATTAAGTATTTCACATCCCAAGCCAAGGTAATTGATAAAGCGGTTACCTTCGAAGAACTCAGCAAGCTAAACTAAGTCAACTACTAAGTCATCCATTTACCCACAAGAGGTTTCGTTATGATCTACAACCATTCTCAGTCTGAAAATCTAGAACCAAAAGGCTTGGGCTTGGTTCCAATGGTGATTGAAACCTCTGGTAGAGGCGAGCGTGCTTACGATATTTACTCTAGATTATTGCGTGAACGAGTAGTTTTTTTGGTTGGGGAGGTCAACGACCAAACTGCTAATTTGGTAATCGCGCAATTGCTGTTCCTTGAGAGTGAAAATCCAGATAAAGAAATTTCTCTGTATATCAACTCTCCAGGCGGCTCAGTTTCTGCGGGATTGGCTATCTACGACACAATGCAATTCATAAAGCCTCATGTCAGCACATTGTGCATGGGAATGGCTGCAAGTATGGGCGCATTTTTATTGTGTGCCGGTGAAAAAGGTAAGCGTTATGCTTTGCCAAACTCACGTGTCATGATTCACCAGCCATTAGGTGGTGCACGTGGTCAAGCATCTGACATTGAGATTCAAGCTCGTGAGATTTTGTATTTGCGTGAGCGCTTGAACAAAATTTTGGCTGACCGCACCGGTCAATCAATCGAAACGATTGCCAAGGATACTGATCGCGACAACTTTATGTCTGCAGAGCAAGCTCGTGACTATGGCTTGATCGACAAGGTTATCGAGAAACGTCCTTAAACCTTCATAAATATATACAGAGCCCATTTTGAGCGATACCAACACTACGAATTCAGCAGACAAAGTTCTGTATTGCTCTTTTTGCGGCAAGAGTCAGCATGAAGTAAAAAAACTGATTGCTGGTCCATCTGTTTTTATTTGCGATGAGTGCATTGATCTTTGCACAGATATCATTCAAGAAGAAATTGCCAAGCTTCCTAAGGAAGAGGGCGATGATTCTTTACCAACGCCACATCAAATTCGTGAAAACTTGGACCAATACGTTATTGGTCAAGATCATGCCAAAAAAACATTAGCAGTTGCCGTATACAACCACTACAAGCGCCTACAGTATTTACCTAAGCCTAAAAAAGAGAAACTGGATAAGGACTGCAAGCCAGTAGAGGGCACAGAAAAGAAAGAATCTAAGCTCCCCGCTAAAGCAATGGTTGATGGTGTAGAGCTTGCAAAGAGCAATATCTTGTTGATTGGTCCTACTGGCTCAGGTAAAACATTATTGGCCCAGACATTGGCTCGTATGTTGGATGTCCCATTTGTGATGGCTGATGCAACTACCTTAACTGAAGCAGGTTATGTCGGTGAAGACGTTGAAAACATCATCCAAAAATTATTGCAAGCTTGCGACTACAACGTAGAAAAAGCACAGCGCGGAATTGTCTATATTGATGAGATTGATAAGATTTCACGCAAGTCAGATAACCCGTCTATTACCCGTGATGTATCTGGTGAGGGTGTGCAGCAAGCGCTGTTAAAGCTGGTTGAAGGCACGATGGCTTCTGTGCCACCTCAAGGTGGACGCAAGCATCCTAATCAAGATTTCTTGCAAGTAGATACAACGAATATTTTGTTTATTTGTGGTGGTGCATTTGATGGACTTGAAAAAGTCATTCAGCAGCGTACTGCTAAAACAGGTATTGGATTCAATGCAACTGTTCCTGGTAAAGATGACCGCGGTGTAAGTGATCTCTTGATTGAAGTTGAGCCAGAAGATCTTATTAAGTTTGGCTTGATTCCAGAGTTGATTGGACGCTTGCCCGTTGTTGCGACTTTGGCTCAATTGGATGAAGAGGCTTTAATTCAGATTCTGACTGAACCTAAAAATGCCTTAGTTAAGCAATATCAGGCGCTTTTAACTATGGAGGGCTCTGACCTCGAAGTACGTCGCGAGGCATTATCTGCCATTGCCAAGAAGGCAATCGCCCGCAAAACTGGTGCTCGTGGCCTGAGATCCATCCTTGAAGGTTCTTTGATGGATGTCATGTATGACCTGCCATCCCTGAAGAATGTCCAAAAAGTTGTTATAGACGAAAGTAGCATTGCTGATGGCGGAAAACCACTTTTAGTCTACAAACATGATGCTGATCAGGCGGATTTAAGCAAAAAAGCATAAATTCTTAGGGTTTTTGCTATTTTTGGGGCATTTTTGCCCCGTTTTTGTCTTTTTACCCCTTGTTTTTCTCTAAAGCCCACCCATATAGGTAGTATGCTACTTATGAATAATGTCTGTATTTAGTGGTTGTTAATTCAATTGCTACTAATGAAGACTTTTGAGGTTTGATTACTTTGGAGGATTTGCCCCATGCCTGGCCACTTATTACTACCCTCTGAACCGATTCAACTACCTTTACTCCCTTTAAGGGACGTAGTTGTATTTCCTCATATGGTGATTCCACTCTTTGTGGGTCGCCCTAAATCGATTAAAGCGCTCGAAGCGGCTATGGAAACGGGCAAAAACGTTCTTTTGGTGGCTCAAAAAACGGCTGCTAAAGATGAGCCCGTCATTGAGGATCTCTATGAGGTGGGCTGTATCGCCAATATTTTGCAGATGCTCAAGTTGCCTGATGGCACTGTAAAAGTGCTTGTTGAAGGTGTTCAGCGCGCTGAAGTTAGTCAAATTGAAGATAGTCTTGGTTACTTCAATTGCGAAGCTACACCAACTGCCATCAATGCAATTGACGCGCATGAAACAGAGGCTTTGCGTCGCGCAATCATGGCGCAGTTTGATCAATACGTAAAACTCAATAAAAAAGTTCCTCAAGAGATACTCTCTTCTCTGGGCGGAATAGATGATCCAAGTCGTTTGGCTGACACCATCTGCGCTCATCTACCTGTGAAGCTAGAGCAAAAACAACGCTTACTTGAAATGATGGATGTTGTACAACGCTTGGAAAGTTTGTTGGCTGATCTGGAAAGTGAGATTGATATTCTTCAGGTTGAGAAGCGTATTCGTGGACGTGTAAAGCGTCAGATGGAAAAGAGTCAGCGCGAGTACTATCTCAATGAACAGGTAAAAGCGATTCAGAAAGAGTTAGGTGAAGGCGAAGAGGGCGCTGATCTCGAAGAGCTCGAGAAGCGTATCAAGGCTGCGCGCATGCCTAAGGAAGCATTGAAAAAGGCAGAATCAGAACTTAAGAAGCTTAAGTTGATGTCGCCCATGTCTGCAGAGGCAACAGTCATCCGTAACTTTATTGATACGCTGGTGAATCTACCCTGGAAGAAAAAAACCAAGATTAACAACGACCTTACTAATGCTGAGAAAGTATTGGATGAGGATCACTATGGCTTGGATAAGGTCAAGGAACGCATTTTGGAGTACCTAGCAGTTCAACAACGTGTTGATCGTGTCAAGGCCCCAATTCTTTGTTTAGTCGGCCCTCCTGGTGTTGGTAAAACTTCTTTAGGTCAATCTATTGCGCGTGCGACCAATCGAAAATTTGTCCGCATGGCCTTAGGCGGTGTGCGTGATGAATCTGAGATTCGTGGTCACCGTCGTACCTATATTGGTTCGATGCCTGGTAAGATTTTGAGTAGCCTTACCAAGGTGGGCGTTCGCAATCCTTTATTCCTTCTGGATGAAGTAGACAAGATGGGTATGGATTTCCGCGGTGATCCAGCTAGTGCCTTGTTGGAGGTTTTAGATCCAGAACAAAATCACACCTTCCAAGATCACTATGTAGAGGTTGACTTTGATCTCTCAGATGTGATGTTTGTCGCTACCTCGAACTCCTTGAATATTCCTGGCCCATTGTTAGATCGTCTTGAGATTATTCGCCTGGCTGGCTATACCGAGGATGAAAAGACCAGTATTGCTGTGAATTATTTGATTCCTAAACAAATCAAAAATAATGGCTTAAAGAAGGACGAGCTCAAGATTGAAGATAGCGCAGTTCGTAATATGATTCGTTACTATACGCGTGAGGCTGGCGTGCGTTCTTTAGAACGTGAAATCAGCAAGATTTGCCGCAAAGTAGTAAAGCTATTGCTCTTAAAAAAAGAAGCTGCCCCGATTGTTGTGAATGCGGATAATTTAGAGAAATTCTTATCGGTACGCATGTATGACTTTGGTTTGGCCGGAAAAGAAAATCAAGTTGGTCAGGTTACCGGTTTGGCTTGGACTGAAGTGGGTGGTGATTTGCTCACCATCGAAGCTGCTGTGATGCCAGGTAAGGGTGTTATTACCCGCACCGGTTCTATTGGCGATGTGATGAAAGAATCCGTTGAGGCTGCTAGAACAGTAGTTCGCTCTAGATCTAAACGACTTGGCATTACGGATGAGGCTTTTGAGAAGAAGGATATTCATATTCACTTCCCAGATGGCGCAACACCAAAGGATGGCCCATCTGCTGGTATTGCGATTACGACAGCCTTGGTATCCGTCTTTACTGGGATTCCGATTCGTTCAGATGTCGCCATGACAGGTGAAATTACGTTACGTGGTGAAGTGCTACCTATTGGCGGATTAAAAGAGAAGCTTTTGGCTGCTCATCGTGGTGGTATTAAGCTTGCCTTAATTCCTGAAGAGAACGTCAAAGACCTGATTGATATTCCAGACAATGTTAAGAATGCAATTGAGATTATTCCAGTTCGTTGGATCGATAAAGTATTGGAATTGGCTTTAGAACGTATGCCCGAAGCCTTGCCAGATCCTTCGCCTGAAGAGTTGGCTAAAAAGGCCGCTGAAGCCAGTAAGGCAAATGAAAAGGGTGCTGCTTCAGACGTTCTTAAGCACTGAAAATAGGGTGATTTTTCGTTAAATCCTACTCATCTAATGAGGCAGGTTTAGCCGAAAATCCACCCTAAGCTCACGCTTAGGTTACAATCTTAGCTGTAATATTTTGGGGCGCTTAGCTCAGTTGGTAGAGCGTCTGCCTTACACGCAGAATGTCGGGAGTTCGAGCCTCTCAGCGCCCACCAAACTATTACCTTCTTTTGCATTTCTTGGCCTACTCAGGCATTTCAATACCCATCAGCCCAGCGCCTTGTACACTCGTGGTATTCATCTTTTTTACTAGCGAACTTTTACATGTTTGATACCGTCCGTAAGCACCAGCGAATTCTGCAGTTTGTATTAATGCTTTTGATCGTCCCATCTTTTGCCTTCTTTGGAATCTCTAGCTATTCCAGCTTCATGGACAAAGAGACTGACATTGTCAAAGTTAACGGCAAACCCATTACTGCTCAGGAAGTAGATTCAGCTGCGAAACGTCAAGCTGAGCGCGTTGGTGGAAACGCTCAGATTGCTCAAAGCCTCCAATTTAGACAGGCAATTTTGAATGAGCTATTGCAACAACGCATCCTTGGATTTGCAGTCAGCAATTTACGTTTACAAGTTGGCAAGGAGGCTCTCGTTAAGAGTTTGCAAAATATTCCGCAGATTCGCGCCCTATATAAGCAAGATGGAAGTTTTGATGATGCGCGCTTCAAGCAGCTCTTGGCTAGTAATGGTTTAAACGAAGAGCAGTTTTATGCCAGCCAGGCTTTTGATTTAAAAATTAGCCAATTGGTGAATTCTGTAGCTCGGACAGAAATCGGCAGTCCAAAATTATCTGAAATCGTTTCAACCCTTTATGAGGCTGAGCGTCAAGTTCAGTCCCTATCATTTGATGCCAAAGATTACCTAAGCAAGGTAAATCCATCCCAAGAAGACCTGCAGGCTTTCTATAACGCCAACACAAAGCTATTTGAGAGTCCAGAGTATGTGGATGTCGAGTACATCGTTCTCAAAGCTGATCCAAAAGAAGATGCCAAAGTATTTAGCGATAAAGCAGATCAATTTGCCAATATCACTTATGACCAGTCAGACAGTCTTAAGCCAGCAGCAGATAAATTAAAGCTCAATGTCCAAACCCAAAAGGGTGTCACTCGCTCTGGAGCAATGGGTGTTGCTAAAGATCACCCATTGGCCAATCCTAAGGTAGTCCAATCTTTATTTGGCGATGAAGCTGTTAAGAACAAACGTAATATTGAAGCAGTGCAAACATCCCCTGGTGTTTTTGTTTCAGCACGTGTTATCACCTTCCACCCAGCACAAACTTTGCCATTTAAAGATGTGGCGGCAGAAGTGAAACGTCAAGTTAGCCAGCGCATGGCTGAAAAGCTTGCCATCAGCGCAGCAGCTGAGCGCTTAGCTTCGCTAGAAAAAGATCCTAAAAGTGCAGCCGGTTTTGCAAGCCCAATTTGGGTTTCTCGCAATAAGCCTGCAAACTTAATTGGCGGAGCGCTTGATGAGGTAATGTCCACTAACCCTGATAAATTTCCTGCGCTGGTTTCTGTTCAGAATCCTGGGGTCGGCACTATTCTGTATCGTGTTGATCAGCTAAGGCAGCCCACAGGTGCAGATGCCAAGGTCCACAAGGCACAAGCGCAACAAATCCAAGCATTGGCAGCTCAGTCTGAATTTGCTGGGTTTATGGCTTATTGGCGCGATGTTGCTGGGGTTAAGCTAATTAATCCCCTTAAGCCGCCATCATCTGGTGCGGGCAGTTAAGCTGTATCGCTAAATTACTTATTGACTCTTCAGCAGTGTTTGATATGGGGCCATAGCGCCCCATACATTTTTAAAGAGAATGACTTGCGCCTTTTCGTTAGGATGCATGCGATCTGCTTGAAATAAATTGATGTCAGAGGCAACATTCTTAAGAAAAAACGGTACAAGCTCAACCTGTTCCTGACGAGCAAGCTTGGGATATAAATCATGAAACTCCTTCGTGTACTCCTGGCCATAATTTGGTGGAATTTGTATGCCAAACAAAAGGACTTTGGCCCCAGAGGCCTTGCTTAACTGAATCATCTTGCGTAAATTCTTTTCTGACTCCTGGATAGATAGACCGCGCAATGCATCATTTGCTCCGAGTTCCAATAGAACGATGCCCGGCTTTTTTTGCTCTAGTTGTTTTGATAATCTGGATAAACCACCAGCGCTAGTTTCGCCACTAATGCTGGCGTTAAATACGCCCCAGGAGCTTCTCTGTCTTTGGAGTTGATCCTCTAGCAGCCTTACCCAGCCGGTACCTCGAGCCAATCCATACTCAGCTGAAAGGCTATCGCCCATAACTAGTATTGTTGGATTTGTTTGAGCTTTTGTGCCAAAAGGAATAAACAGGCAAAATAGGGCAGTTGCCATTAATGCGGCTTGCAATTTTTTACTCAAGAAGTTCAACCAAATATATTGATTCATTTATGAGTATTCCAGTGAAGGTCCTTAGCGCAATACATCTAGGTAAAGAAGTTTTATCTAGTAATGGATCATTAACTATTTTGCACGACATTAGCTTTGACGTCTTTGAGGGTGAAAGCATCGCCATCACCGGAGCTTCGGGTTCTGGAAAAAGTACTTTACTTGGACTTCTGGCTGGATTAGATGCGCCCTCTAGTGGGCATGTTGAGTTGGTCTCTCAAAATCTGAATCACCTGGATGAAGATGGGCGGGCAAAATTAAGGGGGCAAAAGGTTGGCTTTGTATTCCAATCCTTTCAATTGCTGCCTCATTTGACAGCCCTTGAAAACGTCATGCTGCCAGCTGAGCTGAACAGCATGGCAAAGTCCAAAGAAAATGCTCTGGTCTGCCTGGACCAGGTGGGTTTAAGTGAGCGAGCCAACCATTTCCCCAAAACTTTATCAGGCGGAGAGCAGCAACGGGTTGCTCTGGCAAGGGCTTTCATCATGAAGCCGGCGATTTTGTTTGCCGATGAGCCTACGGGCAGCCTTGATGAGGGTAGCGGGAATCGGGTTATTGAGCTGCTTTTTGACCTAAATCGAGCCAATCATTCCACCCTTATTTTGGTCACCCATGACAAGGCCCTGGCTAATCGGTGCCAGCGGCAGTTACACCTTCAAGGTGGGCGATTGTTGTAGGCAAAACCTTATAATCTAGGGATGTCTTTTTTCCACTTTTTGTCTGGCGCTGATGCGCTTTCCCCCTTTCGCCAACAGCGACTTTTAGCCACTTTGGCTGCCCAAGGGGTTGATCTTGAGTCTATTGAAGCTCAATACCTTCATTTCATATGGTCAGAGGCTGAGCTAAAAGCCAAAGACCAAGAAGTCATGGCTAGTTTATTGACCTATGGCCAGCCGTTTCATTCCAAAATACATCCAGGAAAGCCTTGGTTCGGAACTGGTAAGGGTGAGAATCAAGGCGCCATCGTTATCCCAAGATTTGGGACCTTATCTCCTTGGGCTAGTAAGGCTACTGATATAGCTCGTCAATGTGGATTAGATGTGTTGCGGATTGAGCGTGGCGTACAGTTTTCATGGAAAAGTAAAAAGGCGTTAACTCCAGAGCAAAAAAAATTAGTGCTAGCTGCGATACACGACAGAATGACCGAAACGGTGATTGATTCTACGGATGCAGCCAATGCTTTATACCAATCTCTCGAAGACAAGCCTCTAACTCGCATACCAGTGATGACTGAAGGCAGAGTTGCCCTTGATAAAGCTAATCAGGAATTAGGCCTTGCCTTATCTGATGATGAGGTAGCGTACATTGTCGAAAACTTTATCCGCCTGCAACGCAACCCATCAGATGTTGAGTTAATTATGTTTGCGCAAGCAAATAGCGAACACTGTCGCCATAAGATATTTAATTCCAGCTGGACAATTGATGGGGATGATCAAGAACGCTCTTTATTTGCCATGATCCGCAATACACACCAATTGCATCCAGAGGGAACGATCATTGCGTATTCTGATAACTCCGCAGTCATGGTTGGCTGTGAAGCGGAAACCTGGGTTCCTCAAGGCAAAGATCAGCTCTACGAAAAAGATACTCGCCTAGTCCATACCCTCATGAAGGTGGAGACACATAATCACCCGACTGCAATTGCTCCTTTTCCTGGGGCATCTACAGGTGCGGGCGGTGAAATTCGTGATGAGGGAGCAACTGGCATTGGTGGCCGACCTAAAGCTGGTCTGACCGGTTTCTCAGTTTCCAATTTGAATATTCCAGGCACAGACCTTCCTTGGGAGAATCTGAAATACGGTAAGCCTGAGCGCATTGCTACACCTTTACAAATCATGATTGAGGGTCCACTAGGCGGCGCTGCATTTAATAATGAGTTTGGCCGACCAATCTTGGGTGGTTACTTCAGAGTCTTTGAGCAAACATTAGATGGCATACGCCGCGGCTATCACAAGCCCATCATGATTGCTGGTGGCATTGGAAGTATTGATTCTATTCATACTGAAAAAAAAGCAATTAAAGCAGGGCACCTATTCATTCAATTGGGCGGTCCAGGTATGCGAATCGGCATGGGCGGTGCTACGGGTAGCTCTGTTGCAACTGGGACTAATACTGCCGATCTTGATTTTGATTCTGTACAGCGAGGCAACCCAGAAATGGAGCGTCGCGCGCAAGAAGTGATTAATGCATGCCGCGCTCTGGGTGACCGCAATCCAATTGTTTCTATTCATGATGTAGGCGCGGGTGGCATATCAAATGCATTCCCGGAGCTTGCAGATGGAGCTGGATTGGGGGCTTCATTTAAACTTCGGAGCGTTCCACTCGAAGAAAGTGGCATGAGTCCTGCAGAGATTTGGTGCAATGAATCTCAGGAACGTTATGTTTTGGCAATTGATGCCAAGGACTTAGATTTATTTAAATCATTTTGCGAACGTGAACGCTGCCCCTTTGCGGTAGTTGGAGAAGCGACTACTGAACGTCAACTGGAATTAAGTGACTCAAAGCAGCCGTTATCTGATGATGCAGCGCTGCCAATTGATATGCCGATGGAAGTTTTGCTTGGTAAGCCTCCAAAGATGCATCGCAACGTTACAAGAGTTGACCAGGAGTTCAAAGAATTAGATGTAACTGATGCCGATCTTGCCCAATCAATAGCCTGGGTCTTGCAACAACCTACCGTAGCTAGCAAATCTTTCTTAATTACGATTGGTGACAGAACTGTTGGCGGTCTAAATGCCAGGGATCAGTTTGTTGGTCCATGGCAAGTACCAGTAGCTGATTGCGCCGTAACCCTGATGGATTACAAGGGGTATCGCGGCGAAGCTATGTCCATGGGTGAAAGAACTCCATTAGCGGTTATAGACGCACCAGCAGCTGCACGCATGGCAGTGGGTGAGGCGATTACCAATCTCTTGGCTGCAGATATTGCCAGCCTCGAAAGCGTAAAACTTTCTGCAAACTGGATGGCAGCATGCGGATCTCCTGGCGAGGATGCTAAGCTTTATGACTCCGTTAAAGCAATCGGTATGGAGCTGTGTCCCGCGCTTGGAATATCGATCCCAGTGGGTAAAGACTCTCTATCTATGTCTACCGCATGGCAAGATGGTGATGAGGCCAAGAAAGTAGTCGCACCCGTATCTTTAATTATTTCTGCTTTTGCATCTGTGCTTGATGCCCGTAAAACATTGACACCTCTGCTTCAATTAAAGGGCAAAGACGGATCTCCACAAGAGACTGAGCTGATCTTGATTGATTTAGGGCGTGGCAAGAATCGTATGGCGGGAAGTATTTTGGCTCAAGTACTTGATCAGTCCGGAAAGTCAGTGCCTGATATTGATCATCCAGAAGATCTCAAGGCTTTGGCCGCCGCCATAATTGAACTGCGGAAAGCGAATAAGCTTTTGGCCTATCACGACCGTTCTGATGGCGGGTTATTTGCCGCCGTCGCTGAAATGGCTTTTGCCTCTCATTGCGGAATTTCGCTCAACGTCGATATGATCGCTATGGACGCTGGACAGGAGCCTGATTATGGTGATGCCAAGAATTGGGCGCAGCAGGTTTCTGGTCGCCGCCATGAGCAAACGATGCGCGCATTATTTAATGAAGAGTTAGGCGCAGTAATTCAAGTTCGCAAAGAAGATCGTGATGCGGTGTTTGCCGTATTGAGAAATTTGGGCTTAAGTGCTCATAGCCATGTGATCGGCAAACCCAATACCAACGGTCGTATTGAAATTTGGCGTGATGCTAAAAATATTTTTGCTGAGCCGCGTGAGATGCTGCAAAAGATCTGGACCAATACTAGCTATCAAATAGCCCGTTTACGTGACAATCCTGCCTGTGCTGATAGTGAATTCTCGCTCTTGGACAATGTTGCCGATACAGGGATGAATCCTAAACTCACATTCAATCCTTCTGAAGATATTGCAGCGCCGTTTATCACTAAGAATGTACGCCCTAAAGTAGCCATATTGCGAGAGCAGGGCGTGAACTCCCATGTTGAAATGGCATATACAGTAAATTGGGCTGGATTTGATAGCTATGATGTCCACATGTCTGATTTACTCAGTGGCAAGGCTAAATTAGAAGACTTTAGAGGGCTTATTGCTTGTGGTGGCTTTAGTTACGGAGATGTATTGGGGGCTGGAGAAGGCTGGGCAAAAACAATTCTGTTCAACCAACAGCTTCGTGATCAGTTTTCTAAGTTCTTTGAGCGTCAAGACAGCTTTGCGTTAGGTGTTTGTAACGGCTGCCAAATGATGAGCAATCTCTCGGGAATTATTCCGGGTGCAGAAGCATGGCCTAAATTTACGCGTAATCAATCGGAGCAATATGAAGCGCGCTTAGTGATGGCTGAAGTAATGGCTTCGCCTTCCATATTCACCCAAGGCATGGAAGGCAGTCAGATACCTATTGCCATCGCTCACGGTGAGGGATTCGCCAACTTCAGCCAACAAGGCAGCTTAGAGCAAATTCAAAAGCAGGGCTTAGCTTCACTCCGCTTTGTGGATCATCAAGGCAACCCAACAGAAATTTATCCAATGAATCCAAACGGGTCTCCCAATGGTTTAAGTGGGGTCACGACACCTGATGGTCGTTTTATGGTCATGATGCCTCATCCCGAGCGTGTATTTAGAGCTGTGCAGATGAGCTGGTGTCCGCCTGAATGGTTGGATACCCCTGATGGTGCTAGCCCTTGGCTACGCCTATTCCGCAATGCCCGTCGTTGGGCGAATTAAGTTGTCTGCTGATGGATTAATGGAGCCGGTCACTTTTTCTGAAAGTGGCGGCGTTCGTTATCTTCACTTTGGTACGGACTCCATTCAGGGAGCGATGCGTATTCGTGATCCTGATGAGATTTATTTAGAGTACAACCAGCAGATGATGGCCTGGCTATTATTTTTGGAAACTAAGCCCGGCATGCGGATAGCCCAGCTAGGTTTAGGTACCGGCGCATTAACAAAATTTCAACATCGATATTGCCCAGCTGTGAAAACTACCGTAGTAGAGTTCAATCCCGCTGTAATCGTTTCTGCAAGATCTATGTTTTTTACACCTGACGATGATCGCCGCTTAGAAACTCTACAAGCTGATGCAAAACTATTCGTCAAGAATAAAAAGTATCAAGACTGCTTTGATGCTGTTCAGGTTGATTTGTATGATGCCATTTGCGATGGTCCTGCGGCAAGCTCTTTGGATTTTTATAAAGGTTGCTACGATATTCTCAAAGGGCCCGGTGTGATGACGGTGAATTTATTCTCGCGACACAAAAGCTTTGATATAAACCTTAAGAATATCTGCGAAGCTTTTGATAACAGGGTGCTCTTATTTCCTGAGTCCCATGATTGCAATGTCGTCGCAATCGCATTTAAGGGCCCTAAGCTCGAGGCGGAATGGAAGGGTGTCTCAAAACGGGCAAAACTGATCCTTGAAAAAACTGGGCTCCCTACTAATAAATGGGTTTCAGGCATTAGTCGGGAGAATGCCCGACAAGAAGATAAGCTTTCGATCTAATACTTCGAAGCAAAAGAAAAAGGCGATCGTTTGATCGCCTTTTTTTGCCGTTCAACCTATTGCTAGGTTGAGGGTATTGCGTATTACACGGTCACAGTATCTGCAACATCGCTAAATGACTTGAGCTTGTCAAAACTCATGTATTTATAAACATCGCCAGCTTTAGCATCAAGAGCCTTCACTTGCTCCAAATACTCTGCAGGAGTAGGTAGGCGACCCAAGAGTGCGGCAACAGACGCCAATTCAGCAGAAGCCAAATACACGCGAGTATCGATACCCAAGCGGTTAGGGAAGTTACGAGTAGAGGTTGATACAGCTGTGGAGCCCTTGCGGATCTGCGCTTGGTTACCCATACAAAGTGAGCAGCCTGGGCTTTCCATGCGGGCACCAGCTGCGCCTAACATGCCGTAGTAGCCTTCTTCCATCAAGACCATAGCATCCATCTTAGTTGGAGGCGCTACCCATAAACGGGTTGGCATATCTTTCTTACCTTGTAGCACCTGACCAGCTGCGCGGAAGTGGCCAATATTGGTCATGCATGAACCAATAAATACTTCATCAATCTTGTCACCCGCAACTTCAGACAACACTTTCACATCATCCGGATCGTTAGGGCATGCAAGGATAGGCTCTTTGATTTCATCGATATTGATTTCGATAATCTCTGCATAGTCAGCATCTGCATCAGCTTTAAGAAGCTGAGGATTAGCAATCCAAGCTTCCATGGCTTTGATACGGCGACCAAGAGTACGCTTATCTTCATAACCATTAGCAATCATCCACTTCATCAAGGTGATATTTGATGTCATATATTCAATAATTGGCTCTTTGTTCAAGTGAACAGTACAGCCGCCAGCAGAGCGCTCAGCAGAAGCATCAGACAATTCAAACGCTTGCTCAACTTTTAGGTCAGGTAGACCTTCAATTTCAAGAATACGACCCGAGAAAATGTTCTTCTTGCCTTGTTTCTCAACGGTCAACAAACCTTTTTTGATTGCATATAAAGGGATGGCATTTACTAGATCACGTAAGGTGATGCCAGGCTGCATCTTGCCTTTAAAGCGCACCAATACAGACTCAGGCATATCTAATGGCATCACACCTGTAGCAGCTGCGAAAGCAACTAGTCCTGAACCAGCAGGGAAAGAAATGCCAATTGGGAAGCGAGTATGGCTATCGCCACCAGTTCCACAGGTATCTGGGAGGAGTAAGCGGTTCAACCAGCTATGGATCACGCCATCACCTGGTCGCAAGGCAACGCCACCACGATTCGTCATGAATGGCGGCAACTCATGTTGAGTGCGAATATCTACAGGTTTTGGATAAGCTGAGGTATGACAGAACGACTGCATTACGAGATCGGAAGAGAAGCCAAGGCAAGCCAAGTCCTTCAATTCATCGCGCGTCATTGGGCCTGTTGTGTCTTGTGAGCCAACAGTAGTCATATGCGGCTCGCAGTACGTACCGGGCCGAACACCTTGGCCCTCTGGTAAGCCACATGCTCTACCAACCATCTTTTGAGCCAAGCTGAAGCCCTTCTTGTTATCAACAGGATTAACTGGAAGGCGGAATTCAGTAGAAGCAGGCAAGCCCAGGGCAGCCCGTGCTTTAGCAGTTAAGCCACGGCCAACGATTAAAGGAATGCGTCCGCCAGCGCGTACCTCATCCAGAATGACAGGCGACTTCAATGTAAAGCTGGTAATTTCCTTACCGTTTTTGAATACCTTTCCTTCGTATGGGCGAAGTTCTATTTCATCACCCATATTCATTTGAGAAACATCTAATTCAATTGGCAATGCTCCGGAATCTTCCATTGTGTTGAAGAAGATCGGGGCGATATTGGTGCCTAAGCACACACCACCAAAACGCTTGTTTGGTACGAATGGAATATCTTGACCTGTCCACCATAGAACAGAGTTTGTTGCAGATTTACGTGATGAGCCTGTACCAACAACGTCCCCAACGTAGGCAATTTGATTGCCTTTTTTCTGGAGAGCAGCAATTTGCTTCATAGGACCACGAACACCAACCTCATCTGGCTCAATGCCAGGACGAGGGTTTTTGAGCATGATGGTTGCATGTAGCGGAATATCAGGGCGGCTCCATGCGTCTGGCGCAGGAGAAAGGTCGTCGGTATTGGTTTCACCGGTTACCTTGAAAACAGTTAACTTCATGCTTTCTGGAACTGCAGGGCGGCTAGTAAACCAGTCCGCATTGGCCCAACTTTGCATTACCGCTTTAGCATTTGCATTGCCTTTTTCAGCAAGCTCTTGAACGTCGTTGAAATAATCAAACATCAAAAGTGTTTTCTTGAGCGCTTCTGCAGCAGCAACTCCGCACTCAGAGTCAGATAAAAGCTCTACTAACGGTTTGATGTTGTAACCACCTAGCATCGTGCCCAAAAGTTCGGTAGCACGAACGCGGGAAATCAATGGAGATTTTTCTGTACCTTTGGCAACAGCGTCTAAGAACTCAGCCTTTACTTTGGCTGCATCGTCTACACCAGCAGGAACACGGTTAGTGATTAATTCAACTAGCTCAGCTTCTTTCCCGGCAGGTGGGTTTTTTAGCAATTTAACCAGTTCAGAGGTTTGATCCTTGGTTAAGGGCAGGGCTGGAATACCGAGAGCTGCGCGTTCAGCGACGAGGGCGTTATAGGCTTCTAACATTATGTTTCCTATGAGGTAAAGGTGATCAATAGAAAGGCCAAAAGGGAATTTTCTCCCGTTTTGCCAAATTATAGTTGCTAAATCAAGTCTTATATAAGAGTTTAAACCCTAAAAAAGGAGCAAATTTTTCAAAATAAAGGTTTTATTTGGACCTATGGCTTAAAAATATGGGTCAATTACACAACTTGCTCTTCTTTGAGGGCCCAAACCAGTGCAACTACCCAGCCAATCAGGGACCACCCTAAAAACAGGTTTAAGGCAAAAATAGCTCCTGTATTTGCCCTTTTTTTGTGAAATGCAATAGCAAAAGGGAGGAAATAAAAGAGGGAGAGAATACTGATTAATATCGCAAATAAAAGGCGCATAGGTATTAAATCATTAGATTTGGGTAGACGAGATCCTATATTAACGATTTTGAAATTTCCCCACCCCTGATGGCTATCGTTATAATTACTTTTTCCAACAGAGCTTAAGCGATGACCAAATACGTTTTTGTCACTGGTGGTGTGGTTTCTTCTTTAGGGAAAGGAATCGCAGCTGCCTCGCTTGCCGCGATTCTTGAATCCCGCGGCCTGAAAGTCACCCTCCTAAAATTAGATCCCTATATTAACGTTGACCCGGGGACCATGAGTCCACTGCAGCACGGAGAGGTTTTTGTAACCGAAGATGGTGCTGAAACTGACTTAGACTTGGGTCACTATGAGCGCTTTGTTTCTGCAAAGATGCGCAAAAGCAATAACTTCACCACTGGCCAGATTTATGAGTCAGTCATCAGCAAAGAACGTCGCGGCGAATATCTTGGAAAAACAGTCCAAGTGATTCCGCACATTACAAATGAAATCCAAGCTTTTGTAGAACGCGGCGCTAAAGCTAGTCATGATGGCAAAGCAGATGTTGCTATTTGCGAAATAGGCGGCACTGTTGGCGATATTGAATCACTACCGTTCTTAGAGGCTGCAAGACAGATGAGCTTGCGTCTACCTTTGCATGATTGCGCTTTTGTTCATTTGACTCTTGTGCCATATATCCATAGTGCTGGCGAGTTAAAAACTAAACCAACGCAACACTCTGTTCAGAAGCTTCGTGAGATCGGCATCATGCCGACAGTATTGCTCTGCCGTGCTGATCGCCCAATTCCGGAAGATGAGCGCGCAAAGATTTCTTTATTTTCAAACGTACGTGAAGAGGCAGTGATTTCAGTTTGGGATGTAGATACGATTTATAAGATTCCTGAGATGCTCCAAGCCCAAGGCATGGATGATTTAATTTGCCGCCAACTAGACCTCAAAGCCAAGCCAGCAGATCTTTCTGTATGGGCCAATCTAGTTTATGAAATGGCCAATCCACAACATGAGGTCACCATTGGTATGGTTGGCAAGTATGTGGAGCTAACGGAGTCATATAAATCACTGATTGAAGCATTGCGTCATGCAGGCATACATACGCATACCCGTGTCAATATTAATTACATCGATTCCGAAGTCATTGAAAAAGATGGAATTGATTGTTTGCAAAACTTGGATGCGATTTTAGTTCCAGGTGGCTTTGGTAAACGTGGCACCGAAGGCAAAATTGCTGCCATTCGTTATGCACGCGAAAACAATGTTCCTTATTTAGGTATTTGCTTGGGTATGCAATTGGCCGTAATTGAATTTGCACGACATGTAGCGAATCTTACTAAGGCGAATAGTACTGAATTTGATCCTCAGTCAGAACAGCCTGTTGTTGCCCTGATAACCGAATGGTTGGACAGAGAAGGGCGAGTAGAGAAACGCACTAATGACTCTGATTTGGGCGGCACTATGCGTCTTGGGTCGCAACGCTGTCCGGTTAAGGCTGGAACCTTAGCCCATCGGATTTATGGTTCCGAAGTAAATGAGCGCCATCGTCATCGTTATGAGGTAAACAACACCTATGTGCCTCAGCTAGAGAAATCTGGTTTGATTATTTCAGCTAGAACCCCCAATGAAGAGTTGCCAGAGATGATGGAATTACCAACATCTATGCATCCTTGGTTCTTCGGTGTGCAGTTTCACCCTGAATTTACTTCAACACCGCGGGATGGGCACCCTTTGTTCTCAGCCTTTATTAGCGCTGCACTTGAGCACCAAACAGCCGCTGAAAAGCAAGCTGCATAAAGGAAGAATATGAGAGCATTTAAGCTATGTGGCTTTGACGTCGGTCTAAATCAACGTTTCTTTTTAATTGCTGGCCCATGTGTCATTGAGTCAGAGCAATCAGCTATTGATATTGCGGGTCAATTGAAAGAAATTACTTCTGCTCTAAATATCCCGTTTATCTACAAGTCATCGTTTGATAAAGCCAATCGTTCATCAGGAACGTCTTTTCGAGGTTTAGGCATGGAAAAGGGCTTAGAGATTTTGGCTAAGGTTAAAAAACAAGTTGATGTTTCTGTACTTACAGATGTTCATGACATCAGTGAAATTGCTGCCGTAGCTAGCGTTGTAGATGTATTGCAGACTCCTGCATTTTTATGCAGACAAACTGACTTCATTCGTGCCTGTGCTCAAAGTGGCAAGCCCGTGAATTTTAAAAAGGGTCAGTTTCTTTCGCCGCACGAGATGCTGAATGTTATTGAGAAGGCTCGAGTAGCTGCCGCTGAAAAAAATCTTCCAGATCAATTTATGGTTTGCGAACGTGGCGCCTCCTTTGGCTACAACAACCTGGTTTCAGATATGCGTAGCTTGGCAATTCTGCGGGAATCTAACGCGCCAGTAGTATTTGATGCTACTCATTCAGTTCAATTGCCTGGAGGTCAAGGCAACTCTAGCGGCGGTCAACGTGAATTCGTACCCGTTTTGGCGCGTGCTGCTGTAGCAGTCGGCATTAGCGGCCTATTTATGGAAACCCATCCTGATCCAGCAAAAGCGCTATCCGATGGACCGAATGCTGTTCCATTAGATCGCATGAAAGAGTTGCTTGAGTCTTTGGTGGCTATCGACAGCGCTGTTAAATCATCGGGAAGTTTTTTAGAAGACAGCTTTAAATAAGTTATTAAAACCCATTTCATATTGTTTTAAGGAGAAGGTGCATGAGCGCCATTGTTGACATCATCGGTAGAGAAGTTCTGGATTCACGCGGTAACCCAACGGTTGAATGCGATGTGTTGCTTGAGTCAGGTGTTATGGGTCGTGCGGCCGTACCTTCTGGAGCGTCCACAGGGTCGCGTGAGGCAATTGAGTTGCGCGATGGAGACAAGACGCGTTACTTGGGTAAGGGCGTCCTCAAGGCTGTTCAAAACATCAATATTGAGATTGCAGAATCCATCCTTGGGCTTGATGCTAGTGAGCAAGCCTTTCTTGATCGTACCCTGATTGAATTGGATGGCACTCATAACAAAGCACGCTTAGGTGCAAATGCAACGCTTGCGGTTTCTATGGCCGTAGCCAGAGCAGCAGCTGAAGAAGCGGGTCTACCTTTATATCGTTATTTTGGCGGCTCTGGCGGTATGCAGTTACCAGTCCCTATGATGAATATCGTTAATGGTGGTGCACATGCCAATAACAGTTTAGATATTCAAGAATTCATGGTGATGCCAGTTGGTGCAGAAAACTTCCGTGACGCACTTCGTTGTGGTGCAGAGATCTTCCATGAGCTAAAAAAGATCTTGGGCGCTCAAGGTATGCCGACTACTGTTGGTGATGAGGGTGGTTTTGCACCAAACTTCAAGAGTAATCACGAATGCTTGCAGACCATCATGAAAGCAATTGAGGGTGCAGGCTATACGGCAGGCGAAGATGTTCTATTGGCCCTAGATTGCGCAGCTAGTGAGTTCTACAAAGATGGCAAATATCACTTGTCAGGCGAAGGTCTCCAATTAAGCTCAAGCGAGTTCTCTGATTACCTTGGTAACTTGACAGACCAGTTCCCAATCGTATCGATTGAAGATGGCATGCATGAAGGTGACTGGGATGGCTGGGCTGACATCACCAAAAAGCTTGGTAAGAAAATTCAATTGGTTGGCGATGATTTGTTTGTTACTAACACCCGCATCCTCCAAGAAGGAATAGACAAAGGCATTGCCAACTCTATTCTGATTAAGATTAATCAAATTGGCACATTGACAGAAACGTTTGCTGCTATTGAAATGGCTAAGCGCGCAAACTACACTGCAGTGATTTCCCATCGCTCTGGCGAGACTGAAGACAGCACCATTGCAGATATTGCTGTTGGTACCAACGCAGGTCAAATTAAAACTGGTTCTTTATCTCGCTCTGATCGGATTGCTAAATACAATCAGTTATTGCGTATTGAAGAAGATCTGGGCGATGTGGCAACTTACCCAGGTAAATCTGTTTTCTATAACCTCAAACGCTAATTCAGAGTACTTAATAGCTTATGCGGATCGTCATCTACTCTATGCTGGTATTGCTGATAGCAATCCAGTACCCACTTTGGCTGGGTAAGGGTGGATGGCTAAAGGTTTACGAGATGGAGCGACAGGTAGAGCTTCAAGACGCTAAAAATAGTCTCTTGGCTCTTCGTAATACAAAGCTATCCGGCGATGTTAAAGATTTAAAAGATGGTACTCGAGCAATTGAAGAGCGTGCCCGCGTTGAGCATGGCTTAATTAAAGAGGGTGAGTTTTTTGTGCAAATCTTGCCGGCGGATAAGACATCAACTTCCCAAGCCACAAAACAGTAACTTTTTAATGACCGCTGGATGGGGGTCTTGTGGCATCACTCAATAAATCTGTTTTAAATACCTGCAGGCAATCAACCGCATCAAAGCGGTATGGTTTTGCACAGAAATCACAGATGGTCTCCACGGCTCCCTGCTCCGCAAGAATGCTTTGAACCTCTTCTTCACCAAGCATTCTCAAAATATCCGCAACCTTAGCGCGAGAGCATCTACAGGCAAAACGAATGGGGCGAGCAGGGAAGCTGCGAACTCCATTCTCGGCGGACTCTTCCAAAAATAAACGCCTCAAAATAGTCTCTGGTGGAAGTGTTAATAATTCTTCATTAGTGATTGTTTCCCCAAGCGTTTGAATGCGTGACCAGCCTTCAGCAGCAACCTGTGGATCCAAATGGGCATGACCTCCTGAATTTGGTAGGCGCTGTAGCAATAAACCGCCGACATGGGTATCGCTGGAAGCAAGCCAAATGCGCGTGTCCAATTGTTCGGAGTTTTGCATATACAGGGCTATAGCCTCTGCAGCGCTGGTGACCGGCTTAATGACTACGCCTTGATGATCTTGAAGCGCTACGATGCCTTGATAGGGCGCCTGTCCTGGTTCGCGGTCTGCTGGATCCAGGGTGATTACTAGTCTTCCGCTCCCACTCACATCCAGTAGATCGGCTAATGTTGCGTCGGGCATTATTTCAGAGGGGTCAACTGAGAGCTTTACTGTAGCCCTCATGGATAAATCAGACTTACATTCCACAACCAGAAGCTGAATAGGGCCATTGCTTTGCGCTTGAATTATGAGGGTCCCATCAAATTTAAGGCTAGCACTTAGAAGGGTGGCTGCACCAACAAAGTCACCCAGAATCCGACGGACGGCAGGGGGGTCATTACGACGCTCTAGCACGGCCTGCCAGGCGCTTCCAATCGAGACTATTTCCCCGCGAACTGGGGCGCCATCACACATAAAGACTAGTAATTCATTCATAGAGCAAAGTATCCACTTTTTTTCGGTTTTAGTCTCAGTAAGCGCGACCTGAGATAATGCGGTTTATGCATATCCGTACACGTTTCGCCCCAAGTCCCACGGGCTTTATTCATCTGGGAAATCTTCGCAGCGCTCTTTATCCGTGGGCTTTTGCGCGCCACAATAAGGGTGACTTCATTCTTCGTATTGAAGATACTGACCTTGAGCGCTCATCACAGGAAGCAGTTGACGTCATTATCGAAGGAATGGCGTGGCTTGGCCTCGATTTGGATGAAGGTCCAATCTATCAGATGCAGCGTATTGATCGATACCGTGAAGTAGTAAAACAAATGTTGGATTCTGGATTGGCCTATCCCTGCTACATGAGCGAAGAAGAGCTCAATAAACTCCGTGATCAGCAAATGGCAAGTAAAGAAAAGCCTCGCTATAACGGACTTTGGAGACCTGAGCCTGGCAAAACATTGCCGCCCGTTCCCGAAGGTGTAAGCCCAGTAATCCGCTTTAAGAATCCAATTGGCGGGTCAGTCATTTGGAATGACGCTGTCAAAGGTCAAATAGAAATTAGCAATGATGAGTTGGATGATTTGGTTATTGCTAGGCCAGACGGAACACCTACCTACAACTTTTGCGTGGTGATTGATGACATGGATATGAACATCACCCACGTCATTAGAGGTGATGACCACGTCAATAACACCCCAAGACAAATTAACATCATGAAGGCCCTTGGCGGATCCCCGCCTGTTTATGCCCATCTGCCAACCGTGCTTAATGACGCCGGTGAAAAAATGAGTAAGCGTAATGGCGCAATGAGTGTGAGAGATTATCAAAGAGCAGGTTACCTTCCTGATGCAATCCTGAATTACCTTGCAAGACTTGGCTGGTCTCATGGGGATGCCGAGGTATTTACAAAGGAACAGTTTGTAAATTGGTTTGATTTAGAAAGTTTAGGGCGCTCACCAGCGCAACATAATCCAGAAAAATTACTTTGGCTAAATCATCAATATATTCAGAATTCCGATCCAGTAAAACTAGCAGCTGCTACTAAGCCATTTGCACATGAGATGGGTATGGATACCGAAGCTGGCCCAGACTTTGTTCAGGTGGTTAGCCTATTAAAAGATCGAGCCAATACCCTGATTGAGATTGCCGAGGGTGCAAAGCTTTTTTATTTGCCGGCACCCAATTTAACTGCTGATCAAATTAAGGAAAATATTGCTGAAGCCGTTATGCCTGCCTTAAAGGATTTGGTTGAAGCTATTTCAACCGCTGAACCGACTAAAGAAGCTTATGCAGCTGTTTTTAAGCAAATATTGGCAAAGTACCAAATCAAAATGCCGGCACTAGCAATGCCCGTTAGATACGCATTATTTGCCACCACACAGACCCCAGCGATTGATTCTGTACTGGTTGTGTTGGGCAAGGAGGAGGCTGTCAAAAGGCTTTCTAAGGTAGTCCAATAGAGAATTTGCGCACCTGCACAAAAATAGGATAAAATCTTGGATTGTTTTGAGTGTCTTGTAGTTTTATCGCGGGATTTCGGGGGTATAGCTCAGCTGGGAGAGCGCTTGCATGGCATGCAAGAGGTCAGCGGTTCGATCCCGCTTATCTCCACCAAGCATTTAAAATAGTTTTATGTAGTAGTCCAGGTCCCCATCGTCTAGAGGCCTAGGACATCACCCTTTCACGGTGAGTACGGGGGTTCGAATCCCCCTGGGGACGCCAGATTCTTCTGGTAGAAGTAAAGTTGTATGATGTTGTGTTACGCGATGTATTTGGAGCGGTAGTTCAGTTGGTTAGAATATCGGCCTGTCACGCCGAGGGTCGCGGGTTCGAGTCCCGTCCGTTCCGCCAAGACAAATTAAAAGCCCCCTTAATCGGGGGCTTTTTCTATTCGTAGCCAGCTCTTAATTTAAGAACTTTGCGATTTTCACTGGTTGCTGGATCGAAGTGATGTCGCTCGACGGCGCTAGTCTGGGCTACAAAGTTCAACACTTCGTTCAGAACAATTTCGCGCTCATTATCGATTGTGACAATATGGTAACTATTTCCCAGCCATATAACTCTACGTACCTCTGACTTACAGTGCTCAAGGATTTCTTCTGCCGACCATACAGAGCATGTGTCGTCCTCTACGGACTGTATTATGAGTAATCTACATTTAAGATCTTGCAGGCTATTTTTGGTGCTAGCCATGAGTTTCTTGGCCTCATAAACGTGTCCCGCCGACATAGATGCAGCGCCCACCTCAGACACCTTAGAGGTTTTAAATTTCTCACTGATGCGACGACGTAAGTCAATATTCTTGACGCCAAAAGGCTCACGCTCAGAGTATTCCCAATTTAGAAAGCCCAAAAAACAGAGTAAATCTAAAATAGGCCTATAAAACGGTATGGACCAGCCGTCATATCTGAGGACGGGCGACATTAGCACCAGGGAAGAAATATCTGTTCTTTGTGTGGCCACTAGCGTTGCCAATGTAGCGCCCATGCTAATTCCTGCTAGATTGACTGTCGCGTAGATTTCCTTTTGCGCGTCAATAATTTGATGTAGTTCCTGAACCCAGCCACCAAATTTGCTTGCGGGGCTTCCAAACAAAAAGCCTGGAATTTCTGGAATTAAGACGTCATGACCCGCAGCCTCAAGAAAGCGGGGTAGTTGTCCAAGTTCTAAGCCGCTGCCATTAAGGCCAGGAATAAGAATGGTGAGATCCTGCTTTGCGTGAGAGATAACTGGCTCTAACATCGAAATATGGGCTTATTCAAAGAGATGGGTTAGGATACACCGAAATAGGTAAAAAAGATGAGACATAACTTAAACGCAAAACGCTGGTGCCCAAATAAGAGCTATGGTTATTTGGTAGCAGTATTTGGGGTTCTGATCGCCTTTTCCCTCCGCTATGTCCTTCACCCTTTTCTAGGCGGATCTTTACCTCTATTTTTCTTTCAAGTGAATACCATTTTGATTGCGTTTTTTTTCGGCATCTTCCCGGCGTTCCTTACGCTTGTGCTCAGCGCCCCATTGTTGATCTTTTACTTTATGGAGCCTTTTGGCGCTCTTTCGGTAGTTGATCAAAGAGATGTAACTACCTTGTCCGTTTATCTCTCTTACACCCTTCTAACAGGTGTCTTAGTAGAGCTTCTTCGCCGTGAGCAGTACAACGCAAAAATGGCTGTGCTAGTTAGCGAAACCAGATTAAAGCTCATGGTTGAGGGTGATCAAAAAATGCGTAGCGTGATGAGAAGATCACTCACTAAAGATTCTGGCGAGTAAAAAACGTCCCGATACGGAAGGATTGGCCTGACCTTTGACTCTGCAAAGGCCAGGTTTAGTGGGTTACTTCTTGGGCGCGCTAATTGATGCAGCCATTGCATCAAAGTAAATCACTTTAACTTGCTCACCCACGTTAACATCCGCCAACAGAGCAGGGTTCTTGACGGTAACGGTTGTGATCTTGCCGCTTGGGCCCTTAACGGAAACCAGTTTTTTCTCGCGATTTACTTCCACAATATCAGCGATGATGGTTGTTTTATTGGTAATCGTCTCGGATGGTTTTTCATTGGTCTTAGATTTGGTTGCCGTGTTGGTTTCAACTTTTGAGCGAACGCCATCACTTTTAGTCTTCATCAACTCAATAGCCACGGCGAGCTCGTAATTTACATTAACTCGATCACCTTTTTTAATCTGAGCAAAGTTAGTGATGTCAGGACCAGCGACAAACTTAGATTCACCATCTTTGTTTTTAAAGGTAATAGTGCGAGTCTTCTTGTCAATTTTGACCACTTCACCTTCAAATAGCTGATAACGATTTTCTGTTACGGCAGCATCGATAACTGTTGGTTTGGCCGCAGGCGTAGATTGAGCAAAAGCCGTGGAAGTTCCAACAAAAAGGGTTGCAATAACCAAAGCAATCGGAGCATATTTAATATTCATCATTTTTCCTTATTTATAAAAGGTACTAAATTCAATCTTAGCCTATTTTTAGGGCTAATTTAGGCCACATAGCCAGATATTAGATGGCAAGGCTTAAATGGCTATCTTTTGTTAATATCTCCCATCACATTGTTTTGCCTGTTTCTTATACAAGGAATTTAAATGCCACAGTTTGCCGCCAATCTCACCATGCTATTTAATGAAGCGCCATTTATGGAGCGGTTTGAAAAGGCGGCGAAGTCTGGATTTCAGGCCGTTGAATTTCTCTTTCCTTATGCTTTCTCTGCTGAAGATATCAAGCAAAAGCTGGAGCAAAATAAACTCAAATTAGTTCTCCATAATTTACCTGCAGGTGATTGGGAAGCTGGAGAGCGTGGCATTGCCTGTTTGCCAGATCGTGTTGCAGAATTTCAGGAGGGCGTTGCTAAAGCTATTAATTATGCAAAGGCGCTTGATGTTAAGCAGTTAAATTGTTTGGCTGGAAAAATTCCTGCCGGTGCTGATAAAGAGTTATTGCATAAAACATTTATTTCAAACTTACGTTATGCGGCAACTGAACTAAAAAATGCCAATATCAAACTTCTAATAGAGCCAATAAATACTTTCGATATTCCTGGCTTCTATTTATCCAGAACGCAGCAAGCCCTAGATATTCTGAATGAGGTAGGTTCAGATAATTTATTTATTCAGTATGACATCTACCATGCCCAGCGTATGGAAGGTGAGCTCTGCAAAACTATAGAAGCCAATCTTTCTAAAATTGCCCATATTCAATTGGCGGATAATCCTGGCAGAAATGAGCCAGGCACTGGAGAAATTAATTACCCGCATCTATTTCAGTTCATCGATAGCATTGGCTATCAAGGTTGGATTGGCTGCGAATATAAACCATCATCCAATACTGAAGCAGGATTGGGCTGGATTAAAAATTTAAATCAATAACGATACGGAGACATTATGAGCAAGCAATTAAAGCTAGGATTTGTTGGTTTGGGAATAATGGGCGCACCCATGGCGAGCCATTTAATCAATGCAGGCCACGAGGTGTTTATTAATACTCGTAGCAAGGTACCAGAAGGGCTGGCATGTTCATCAGCAGTGCAATGTGCTTCACCTCAAGAAGTTGCGAGCACAGCCGACATTATTTTTACGATGGTCCCAGATACTCCTGATGTTGAGAGGGTGCTATTTGGTGATAACGGTATAGCATCAGGCCTCTCTAAAGGAAAGATTGTTGTTGATATGAGTTCCATATCCCCAATTTCTACCAAAGAGTTTGCTAAGAAAATAAATGCATTGGGCTGCGATTACTTAGATGCTCCAGTTTCTGGCGGTGAGCTTGGTGCAAAAAATGCGACCCTTTCAATCATGGTTGGCGGAGATGAGGGTGTCTTTGATAAGGTGAAGCCAGTATTTGAGTTGATGGGCAAAAATATTAATCTTGTTGGCGGAAATGGAGATGGTCAAACTGCTAAGGTGGCCAATCAAATTATTGTTGCCCTGAATATTGAGGCCGTAGCAGAAGCACTATTGTTCGCTTCAAAAGCTGGTGCAGATCCTGCAAAGGTACGTCAGGCTTTAATGGGCGGTTTTGCAAGCTCCAAGATATTAGAGGTGCACGGCGAAAGAATGGTCAAGCGCACCTTTGATCCCGGTTTCAGAATTGAATTACATCAAAAAGATTTAAACCTTGCCCTCAATAGCGCTAGAGCTTTGGGTGTTTCATTGCCAAATACAGCCACAGCACAGGAATTATTTAATTCATGCGCAGCTCATGGTGGTAAAGCCTGGGATCACTCAGCAATGGTGCGCGCTCTAGAGAAGCTTGCAAACTTTGAAATTGGGCAAAAGGCATAAGCACCCACATGCCTTCAACTTTAGTAGTCTATTTACATGGTTTTCGCTCCTCCCCAAGATCGAGTAAAGCGGTCTTGACGGGGGATGCAATAAAAGCCTTATCCACTGCGAATAATCCAATGGAGTGGTATTGTCCTCAATTGTTAGCTTCACCAAAGGACAGCATGGATATGGTGATACGGCATATTGAAGCATCAACACATGATCGCTTAGTAGTTATCGGCTCTTCTTTGGGTGGCTACTACACCAACTACTTGGCCGAAAAGTTTGGCTGCAAAGCCGTAGCTCTTAACCCAGCAGTTAGAGCACCGAAAGAGTTGGCGCCGCATGTTGGAATGCTGACCTCATACGACACCAATGAGCCCTACGATTTTCGTCCAGAATACATTTATGAACTAAAGGCGCTACAGGTTGAATCTATTAGCAACCCGTCGCGTTACTTTCTGATCGCCGCAAAAGGTGACGAGCTCCTGGATTGGCAGGAAATGGTTGATTTCTACAGGGGTTCAGAGCAGCTGGTGCTTGATGGGGGTGACCATGGCATTTCAGATTATCCCGACCACTTGCTCAAAGTCTTAAATTTCATTGCTTCATGATGGATTGATTGCTGCTCGCTTCTTCTGTAAGATGATCTAAACAGCTGCTGCTCATTTGCGCTGTCTAGAAAGGAGAGTTTGTGCTGAGCATCTTGAAATTAGACGCAGGTGGAATTCCTCAGGGCTGGGTTAATACAGAAGAAGCCACCAAGCAATATGCGGATAGTAGCGTTTTGTGGACTTTAGGTGACCCCATTTTCCAAATGCGTGGCGGTATTTCAAGATCTACTGGCAAGCAGTCCATTATCGAATTGCACTCCATCATTGCGGTAAAGGGCAGTACCAAGATCAACCTCTTTGATGTGGTTCCTGTAATTACGAAACATAAACTGTTCAAGCGTGATCGCGGACTATGTGCTTATTGTGGTGACCCCATACACGAAAACCAAGCTGAAGCCGAGCACATCATACCCAATAGTCGTGGTGGTAAATATAGCTGGATGAACTTAGTCATTTCGTGCAGACCTTGTAATCAACGTAAAGGTAATCGTACTCCAGATCAGGCGGGCATGTCCTTGTTGTATACCCCGTACTTACCCAGTCTTTATGAAGATATGATCCTGAAAGGCCGTAATATATTGGCAGATCAAATGGACTTCCTTGCAGCCAATCTGCCTAAAAATAGCCGCCTTCTAGAAGGTCTAATCTGAGCCCAAGAATAGGGCGGTGTAATTTTTTTCATCCACCCAAGATATATTCCTTCAGAATCATTCTTGCAGCTTTGCTGCTATCTGTATTAGGACATCTCATTCTTTTTTTTGGGCTACCTTTCATCTCTTTTTCTGAACCCGCACCAATCGCAGATGACTTAATCATTAGGACCGAACTAAAAGTAGAACCTCCCAAGAAAATCCATATTACAAAAGCGGTAAAGAAAACCCCAAAGGCAAGTACTGCAACTAATACGATTGAAGGACTAAGTTCAACCACTCAGCAGGGTGGTGATTCCAATCAAGCAGGCGTAGCTTTTAAATTACCCGAGTCAGGCATCATTTATTACGACTCTTATGTGGATGGTCAAAAGTATCAAACCGGCGAGATCGATTGGATAGTTGATGGTAACAACTATCGCCTCTATATCAACATCCCATATGCATTTGTTGGCCCGTTTGTATTTGAATCTCGTGGCTCAGTTGATTCCTATGGAATAGCCCCGATTCTCTATTGGTCACAACGGGGTACAAAACCCCCACGTTATTCGCGCTTTGATCGAAATGACAGTGGGCGAGGGCAGATGTTCTTCTCTGAGAAACCCGAGTTCACCCCGGAAATATTGCCCGGAACCCAAGATCGCTTCAGTTTAATGTTCCAGCTCGCCTCATTATTAAATGGAGATGGCAAATTGGATGAGGCGGGGTCTATTCGACAAATACCGGTGGTTGACTACAACACTCTAGAAATGTGGAGCTTTAAAAGTTATGGCGAGACGACATCAGAAGATATACCCAGTCTTGGCAAGTCCATAAATCGTCATTACGCCTTAATGCAACGAGAAAATGACCCTTATAAGCGCCAGGTAGACATCTGGCTTGCAAAAGACCTTGAGTGGCTACCAGGGCGCATTCGCTCTCAAGAGTCAAGTGGAAGGGTGCTTGAGCTGGTTTTCAAGCAAAAGAACCCTATTGCAACTGTAAATACGCCTTAATTCTAGAAACCAGATCCAGATCTCGGGTTTTGATTATTGTGACCTAGTAGCGCACCCATCATTGTGTACAAGGCAGCGCCTGACATTGATACTGCAAAAATCCCAGAAAAAGAGATGATGATGGGCAGAATGCGCCACTGCTCTGATAATTTGTAATCACCATATCCTACAGTGGTGTACATTTCACCGGCAAAGTAAAAGGTTTGTGGGTTAGTTGGGAATACCTTTAGGGCTACGCAAATGTAGGCCCAGACTACGATTTCAGCTAAATGAATAGCAATAACTAAGAGTATGGCTACAAAATACGACAGAAAGCTTGCTCCAACAATGCGCCGTCTAGTCATGACTTGATCGATAGCATGAAATGCACCGGCAATACCCAGAACGGCAACTGCATGAACAGCCAGCATCAGGCATGCGCTTACGACAATAACCCAGATCTGACTATTGCCCATATCTGTATTGATCTCGTTGAATAGGGTTGTAAAGCTAGGAAGATCAGTGTTTTGAAAAAGGCTAAGCATGGTCATTTTTGAGTAGGTTGGATTACAGATATATCTTATTTGACATAATAATGATTATACGCATATAGGCATATCAGGATTTAGGCTGACCAAGAACCTTAGGCGCCACATAAGGCTGCTTATAAAGCTTCTGCCAGCGTGAACTTAAGCCTTCTGCAATCCATGGCTTCTCGTAAATGAGTGCAATATCAATTGCTGTAGATCCTTGTGAGTTACGTACCTGCAGATCGGCCCCTTTATCTAGCAATAACTTAACCAATGCTTCATTTCCAGACTGAACCGCCATCATTAGAGGCGTTGTATTGCCAGGACTAGGAGCATCAACAATAGCTCCGTTGGCGAGCAAATACTGGGCAACGTCAAGGTGACCCCTTGAACATGCGTAATGCAATGGAGTCCACCCTATGTGATTAATTTGAGCGTTTTGTACCTGTATGAGGCTCTTTACAAGGACTAAATTGCCCTCAATAGATGCAATCATGAGTGGTGTTTCGCCGAATTTATTGGAAATATCCACATCAGTAGCCTTATTAGTCACTAGAAACGTGATGACATCCTCAGACCTGTCCTTAATTGCTAGATTCAGCATTAATTCACCTTTGGCATCGATTGAATTCGGGCTAACACCTTTAGAAACCAGAGATCTAACGGTAGAAACATCGTTAAATTTAGCTGCTTTAGCGAAATCAGCAATATCAGAATCTGATTGGGCTAAAGCGAAGTTGTTTAGGCTAAATAAAACACCAAGCATGCAGATAATTATCTTAATCTTATTTCTCATGAAAATTTCCTATCTATATGAAAACATTCATAAAAATTACTTGAAGTTTGATTAGCCAGGTCTTCAATGGATACACCTTTGAGATTGGCAATATATTCACCGACTTTAGATACCCATGCAGGCTCATTTGTCTTGCCGCGATATGGGATGGGTGCCAAATAAGGTGAATCTGTCTCAATGAGCATTCTATCCAGGGGCACCTGTTTACAGGTTTCTTGGAGTTCTTTAGCGCTTTTGAAGGTCACAATACCCGAAAAAGAGATAAAAAACCCCATATCCATGGCCGCCTTTGCAACATCGTAGGATTCAGTAAAGCAATGCATCACCCCGCCAATTTGTTGAGCGCCCTCCTCTTTGAGGATTTTGATGGTGTCCTCAGAGGCGGCCCTTGTATGGATGATGAGAGGCTTCTTAGATGCGATGGAGGCTCTGATATGGGTTCTAAACCGCGCTCGTTGCCATTCCATGGACTCATAGCTACGATCTCCCATGCGGTAGTAATCAAGTCCTGTTTCGCCAATTGCCACGATTTTCGGGTGCTTTAAAGCCATCT
The DNA here is from genome assembly GCF_018687535.1 of Polynucleobacter sp. MWH-S4W17. Taxonomy (NCBI): domain Bacteria; kingdom Pseudomonadati; phylum Pseudomonadota; class Betaproteobacteria; order Burkholderiales; family Burkholderiaceae; genus Polynucleobacter; species Polynucleobacter sp. MWH-S4W17. Next base: position 1,001,838 of record NZ_CP061295.1, read on the forward strand.
CAACCAGAAAATCAAAGGTAGGTTCAGGGGTGTCTTCGTAATCAGGATGAACGCCAACAGACGCGAAGAGGTTGGGATGATCTTGCGCCAATTTGAGTACGTTAGGAAAGTCCGGCAAATCAACCGAGACACACAAAGCGTGACTCACTTTGGCCAACTGCATATTGCTCAATACTTCCGGCAAACGGGATTGAAATTCCAGGAAATCGAGGTGGCAATGGGAGTCTATGAACATGACTCGTTATTTTAGACTGCTTGGGTTGATTCTATGGGCCAAAAATCTGTTGGTATTGGGAAAGCAAAGCTTCTAACTGGATGCGGTTGGCTAGAGGGTGATTTTCATGGCGACGAGCCTGTAGCAGAGACTTCCATAGCTGGAGCATTCTTTGAACGTTCACTGCTTTTGAAAGACTCTGAAGTGTAGATATATGCTTTGGGTAATACCGTGGCGCACCACCCTGGGCAACCGACTGCAAATCTGAGATCCATCGTTGCATGCTTGCCAAAAGAAAGCCATATTGAGCCTTGTGTGTCTTCTCGGCTGTATCTAGCCAATTAATTCCCACGCCTTGAGCCATCGATTGCAATAGGTAGCGTGACGCCTGAATTGATATCGTGAGCTCATCCTTCTCATCTTTATTGTGTCTTGCGATCAAAGAGCTCAACACTGAGAATGGCGCTCCGCCCTGCTCATCGTAAATGGTTTCGACATCCCCATCGTTCACTTTTAGGCCGTCAATATTATTCAGCTGGGTTTTTAGCCAAGCCAATCCCTGCTCGCGATCAGGGCGTGGTGCAGTCAGAAGTCGGCAGCGCGATCTAATCGTAGGTAAGACGCGATCAACACGATCGGCCAACAATATAAAAATGGTGTTTGCTGGAGGCTCTTCTAGAGACTTTAATAAAGTGTTAGCGGAGTCTGTGCGCAACATTTCTAACGGATAAATCAATATCACTCGATTGCCACCACGATGTGAGCCAATTGAAAGATTTTCTATGGCATGACGGGTTTCTTCAATGGAGATATTTTTCTTCTCCTTTTTTTCGCTTGAATCGCCGTCATCATCGCGTGCCGCTTTACCTCTTTTGGGTGTTTCGTCACTCTCATAATCAGCGTGAGGTAGGAGCTTTCGATGTGTTTCAGGAACTAAAGCTATAAAGTCCGGATGGTTGCCCGTATCAAACCAGTGGCAGGCCTCGCATTGATTGCAGGGCTTTATAGCTGCATTTGAATTCTCGCAAAGAAGTGCCTTAGCAAGTTCAACAGAGAACGCAAACTTACCGATACCGGACTGGCCGTGCAACAAAATCGCATTGGGGAAGTTGGCAAAATCCAAACTTTCCCATAATGGTTTAAGCCAAGGCGCCATCAGATTATCTTGCTTCACTTAAATCGCAATCTGAATAAGTTTCAGACCGTCCCAAATAGCTTCAGGGGTTTTTGTTGCATCGACTAGATGAAAGCGTGATGAATCATCATTGGCTCTTCTCAAGTATTCCTGACGAACTCTTTCGAAAAAATCTAGATCCATTTTTTCAAATTTATCTGGGGCTCGAACCTTGGAGCGACGAGCCTCCGCAATCTCACCAGGTAAGTCAAAAAGAATTGTTAAGTTGGGTTGCAAAAGTGAACCATCGGGGCGACCCTGAACCCAGCGTTCTAATTCATTTAACTTTACCAAGCTCAAGCCGCGACCACCACCTTGGTAGGCGAAGCTAGCATCTGTAAAGCGATCTGAAATTACAATCTTTCCTGCCGACAGCGCCGGCTCAATAACCTGTGCAATATGTTCACGACGTGCAGCAAACATTAATAAGGCCTCAGTCTCCAAATTCATGGGGGCATCTAAAAGTAGGTTGCGTAATTGCTCGCCCAAACCAGTACCACCAGGTTCACGTGTCATCACCACCTCTTTGTTTGGGTAGCGCTCTTGTATCAAATTTCTAAAGGCGTCGACGTGTGTACTCTTTCCTGCGCCATCGATGCCTTCGAAACTAATGAAATATCCGTTTTGTGCTGATGTCATAGTTAAATGAATTTAGTTGGCGCCCTTTCCAGGCGGAATTTTGCGTTGATACTGGTCTACTGCTGACTCATGCTCTTTTAAGCTTTGAGAAAAGTGACTGCTACCATCGCCCTTTGCCACGAAAAATAAGGCCTCACTTTTAGCAGGATGCGCAGAAGCCAAAATAGACTCTTTGCTGGGCATTGCGATGGGGCTAGGAGGTAAACCTTTATGCATATAGGTATTGTAGGCAGTGTCTTTGCGTAAATCCGCTTTCCGCAAATTTCCATCAAATTTAGTGCCTATTCCGTAGATAACCGTAGGGTCCGTTTGGAGAGACATTCCTTTATTGAGACGATTTATAAATACAGCGGAAATCATATCCCGATCTCTTGCGCGGCCAGTTTCTTTTTCGATGATAGAAGACAGGATTAAGAGTTCATAGGGTGTTTTTAAGGGAAGCCCAAACTCTTTTTGCTCCCAAGCTTGGTTTAGTTGCTTTTGCATGGCTTGTGCGGCTCTACGATATATATTTAAATCCGGTTCATCTGGGTCAAATATATAGGTATCAGGAAGAAATAGTCCTTCGTCGCTGGGATAGCTAAGATTGAGGGATTGCAACAAGTCCTTGTTGCTCATTCCCTTGGTTTGGTGGATAAGAGCCGGGTGCATATCGATGATGCCCCGCAGTTGCCAAATAGTCATGCCCGGAATAATCGCAATACTTTCCCTCACTCGATCCCCGCGTGCAATTTGCAGCAACACTTTACCGAGACTTCCTCCCACTGGGAGCATATAAGTGCCTGGCTTTAGTTTTGATCCTACGAAAAGACTTCTAGCTCCTACCTGGATAGTGAATTTATTGATCGATAAGCCTTGTTCACCAAACTGATCGGCAATGCTAGAAAGGCTCGAATTCGGATTAATCTTCACTTTATAAACAGGCGCGCTATCTACATTGGGAGTGTTGGGCACCACTGGCAGTAAAAAAATACCGCCATAAATTAGACCTAGCAAGATTGACAAAATGGTCAACCAATACTTTAGACCTCGATCTTTTGACTTTTTCTTAATAAATAGAGATCTGCTCTGAATTTTTCTGCTCATCAGGCTATGATAAAAGGGTCATGATAAATACCCCCAAAATTGAGCAAAACTGGCTAAATAACCCTACTTCCCTGCCCTGCAATTTGCCGCAGTGGGGGTTAATCCTGGTTGAGGGCTCAGATGCTGCAAGTTTTTTACAAAATCAATTAACAAATTCAGTATTGGGACTAAACCGCACCCTTCCCGGACAAATGGCCCAAAATTTTTCAGGTGTCCGCCTAGTAGGTTATTGCAGCCCTAAAGGGAGGTTGCTTGCAAGCGCATGGCTTGGATTGTTTCCATCTGGCGAGAATGCCGAAGATCGCTTTGCTTTATTTATTTCGAAGGATATTGCTGCAAGTACAGCAAAACGTTTATCCATGTTTGTACTGCGCTCAAAGGTCAAAGTTACCGATGTATCTGAGGATTGGATTATTTCTGGACTACATTGTTCTGAGGAACAGATTGTCGAGTTTAGGCTTGATCCTAGTGCTATAGCTTTACGTATGCCCGATGTTTTGGCAAATAATCAATCGGTTGCCCGTCTTTTATTTGCAATGCCCGTTGATAAGCAATCAAGTGCACGCGACTCTAATGAAATGCTTCAAACATGGAATGAGCTTGAGGTCTTAAGTGCCATTCCTAGAATTGTTCAAGCAACTCAGGAGCAATTTGTACCCCAAATGATTAATTTTGAATCTGTTGCCGGCGTTGATTTTAAAAAAGGGTGTTATCCAGGCCAAGAAATCGTTGCTCGCAGTCAATATCGCGGCGCCATCAAGCGTCGACTACAAATTGCCCGTATAGATATCAGTAGCTCAGATGAAAACCTACCCATGCCGGGCGTTGAACTTTTCCACTCCAATGACCCCTCCCAGCCAGCAGGAATGGTAGTTTTATCTGCACATTCCCCAGGGTATGGTGACCGCATTGACCTTCAGGTCGAGTGCAAGTTAGAGGCGCTTGAAAATGGGGAAATTCATCTTGGTAGCCCTGAGGGACCTGTGTTAAAAATAGATTTATTGCCCTACCCTTTGCTCGAAATTTAATACCCCTTATGTGCCTTATTCTCTTCGCTTGGAATTCTCACCCAGAATATTCACTGGTGGTAGCGGCGAACCGTGATGAGTTTTACGAACGCAATACCGATGGCGTTTCTTGGTGGTCTGAACATCCTCATGTTTTGGCAGGCAGAGATCGGGCTGATGTATTGGGTAATCCCGGCACCTGGCTTGGATTTACCAAAACTGGAAAATTTGCAGCCTTAACAAATGTTCGAGCGCCTAGCGAAAAAAATCCTGATTCTAGAACGCGTGGTGAACTGTCTTTGATGTACCTCACCGGTAATGAGCGCCCCTCGGAATTTATCCAAGGAAATGCAAAGCGTTTTCAGCAATACAACGGCTTTAATCTTTTGATGGCGGATTTAAGTGATCCAGCCAATGCCGAAATGCATTGGGTCAGCAATCGTATGATGATTGGGCAAAGTATTCGTCCGCGGAAAGTTTTTCCACAACAAACGTTAGAGCCAGGAGTTTATGGTTTGTCTAATGCCATGCTTGATACTCCGTGGCCAAAAGTAAATCACCGTGTAGCTGCATTTGCTCAGGCATTGGCTATGGATCAAGGGCAACTTAAAAATGCAGATCCGTATTTAAAGCTATTAGCAGACACGCACCACGCTAGTGATAACGAACTTCCTAACACGGGGGTTAGTCGTGAATGGGAGAAGGCACTATCTCCCGCGTTTATTAAAACCCCCGCCTATGGAACGCGTTCAAGTACAGTTTTGAGGGTACGGAAAGACGGTCAGTTTGAGATGGTGGAGCGTCGCTTTGACGCTTCAGGAACTGTAGGTCATGACGTTGTTACGGGCGTCCTTAGCTCTGCATCAGATTCAAATTTATCTGTTTAGCATTACTCAAAGCGACCATCATCGTTTATAACTCGATCACCATCTGCATTACGAGCTACTAAGCGCTTCAGGTACTTGAAAGTACCGGTAGACATGCAGCAAATTTCACCTTGATCGTTATAAAGCTTGGCTTCGCAAAAAGCCATCGTTGCAGTTCTGCGAACGGTATCAGCCTTAACTCTTAATACACCAGTAGCGGCTTGCATGAAATTATTCTTCATCTCAATGGTTACCACACTACGATCACCAGGATCTCCAGAACGTGCAGCAACAGCCATAGCTACATCCATTAGCGTTAACAAAACGCCTCCATGTGCTACTTCCCAGGTGTTGTTGTGCTCGGGTTTGAGGGCTAGCAAAATCTCCCCTTTGCCCATTTCAGCGCTTAAGCAACGAACACCCAAAAGCTTTAAAAAGGGCACATTCAACTCTTCGCCTAAATTAGCTAATTGTGCTTGTGGATTCATTTGGACTTGTTTATTCATAGATTAATTTTAGAGCCATGCACGTGATTTAGTAAATCCACCTAGAATACCTCCATGGCCTTTACTTTAAGCGGCAATGATGCCTGCCAAGCAACCCTCCCCACCCCGATACCCAATCCCTACTGGGTCGCATTTTCACCCTCTTCCGCCAAATTGGTGGGTATCGACCTGGACGAAAATCATCTGCCCGTAGATAAAACATGGCTAGAGGTATTGTCTGGTAACGGTTTAAATACAGCCAACCATCAATTTCCAAATCCTATGGCAACAGCCTATAGCGGACATCAATTTGGGGTATGGGCTGGTCAACTGGGTGATGGACGCGCAATATTGTTAGGCAATATTGCTAGCCAAGAATTACAACTTAAAGGGGCTGGGATAACGCGATTCTCCCGCATGGGTGATGGTCGTGCTGTACTGCGCTCGTCTATAAGGGAATTCTTATGCAGCGAGTCAATGCATGCTCTGGGCATTCCAACTACGAGAGCGCTTTCAATTGTTGGCTCAGATATGCCCGTCAGAAGAGAAACTTTAGAGACTGCAGCGGTTTGTGCTCGCTTAGCACCAAGCTTTATTCGGGTTGGCCACTTTGAGCATTACGCTTCACTGCAAAACCATGCAAGGTTAAAAGAGCTCGCAGATTACCTCATAGAAATACATTACCCAGAATCCCTACAGACTGATGAGCCTTACTTGGAATTATTTAAAAGAATTTGCGCACGCAACGCTAATTTAGTCGCTCAATGGCAGGCTGTGGGCTTTTGTCATGGGGTTCTCAATAGTGACAATATTAGCGTGCTTGGATTGACTATTGACTATGGCCCTTTTGGATTTTTAGACCAGTTTCAGATCGACCATATTTGCAACCATAGCGATCAAGGTGGTCGTTATGCCTACCATCGTCAACCACAAATCATGCATTGGAATATGGCATGCTTGGCCAGCGCCATGATTCCACTACTTGAGCTCCGCCACGGTGAAAAAGAAGCCCAAGATCTACTGCGTTCAGCCCTTGAAGAGTTCCCAAATACTTATGCGAGAGCTTGGCAATCGTTGTTTCGTAATAAATTGGGATTTAGTACGGAGCAAGATGGGGACGTCGCCCTGATTGAACGGTTATTGCAGGCAATGCATGATTCGAAGGTGGATTTCACGAACTTCTTTCGCAACCTTGGAAAGCTCAAGTCAAAACTGCCTATTTCGCAGATTTCCTTAAGAGATGATTTTATTGACCGTGATGCAATTGATCTTTGGTTCGTTGATTATTTAGCTCGCTTACAGAGTGAATCCAGCAATGATTCAGAGCGACACCTAGCAATGAATCGAGTAAACCCAAAATACATCCTGCGAAATCATCTTGCCCAGTTCGCCATTGAACAGGCGCAGAAAAAAGACTTTTCTGAGGTATCAAAGATTCTTAAGATTTTAAGCAACCCGTTTGATGATCAGCCAGAATTTGCTTCTTACTCGCTAGCTCCGCCACCAGATATGGATATGGTCGAAGTAAGCTGCTCCTCATAGGTGTTTAATAGGAAAATCATATTATTGGAGTCAAAATGACAAAAACAGATAAAGAATATAAGCAATCATTAAGTGATATAGAGTACCGCGTCACTCGAGAAGCGGCAACCGAGCGGCCTTTTACTGGCAAATACTGGGATCACTGGGACAAAGGTCGCTATCAGTGCGTTTGCTGCGGTACGCCACTCTTTTTATCAGAGACCAAGTTCGACGCTGGTTGTGGTTGGCCAAGCTATAACGCACCAGAAGTTGCATCCTCTATTAAGGAAATTCGAGATACTACTCATGGCATGATTCGTACCGAAGTCCGTTGCGCAAATTGCGATGCGCATTTAGGCCATGTATTTGAGGATGGCCCTATGCCAACCGGTTTGCGCTACTGTATTAACTCTGCATCCTTGAGTTTTGAGCCAGGCACTAACGCTATACCTGCAAAAACAGATGAATAAATTAAATAGCTGGATAATCACTTTATGAAATTTTTATTCGACCTATTCCCTATCATTCTCTTCTTTGTCGCATTTAAGCTGGGTGATATATACACAGCGACTATCGTAGCTATGGTTGCCACTATCGGACAGATTCTTTGGGTCTATTACCGCCATCGCAAGATCGATGCCATGCAATGGATAAGTCTTGTCATGATTGTTGTGTTTGGCAGCCTCACAATCTTCTTGCATGACAAAACATTTATTCAATTAAAGCCGACAGCGCTTTACTGGCTCTTTTCAGGCGCCCTATTTATCAGTGCTCAGTTTTTTCAAAAGAATTGGATACAAGTATTAATGGGAAAGCAGGTAACGCTCAAAGCAGCATCAGCGCATTCAGTTTGGCGTAGCCTCAATGTGGCTTGGGCTATATTCTTTTTCTTCATGGGCGCACTCAATCTGTATGTTGCTTTTGAGTACTCAGAAGAAACTTGGGTTAACTTTAAATTATTCGGCAGTACTGGCCTCTTATTAATTTTTGTCATTCTTCAAGGAGTTTGGCTCTCCAAGCACATGGAGCACCCAAGCGAATGAGCATCAATCAACAACGGATTGCCGCTTTCGATGAAGATCTACGGAAAGCTTTTCAGGTTCAAGCCTTAAAGATTGAAGATGAAAGTCATCTTCATGCTGGCCATGCAGGCGCAGCTAGTGGCGGCGGCCACTTTCGACTTGAAATCATCGCCTCAGAGTTTAAGGGTTTGAACCTAGTGGCTCGTCATAGGGCTGTTTATGCTGCCTTGAATCGCCATATTCCCAAGGAAATTCATGCTTTAACCATTACTGCCCTAGCCCCAGACGAAGTTGCTGTCTAGGGCTACTTTAGAATGGCTCTATTCCCTTTTAATTAATTATCAAAACCATGATCAATAAACGTCAAATACTCTCAATCGGCCTTCTTGGAACCACTCTTTTATCTGCAAATGCTATCGCACAGAATGCCGTCATCGTGAATGGCAAGGCAATTCCTAAAGTGCAATTAGATAAGCTAGTTCAACGTTCAGGACAGCCCGATAATCCTCAGGTACGCGATCAAGCTCGTGAGATGTTGGTCACCCGTGAATTGGTACTGCAAGAAGCTGACAAGCGCGGGGTCATTCAGAATGAAATGGTACGTGAGCAATTAGAGCAAGCGCGTATAGGGGTTTTAGTAGCTGCCGTATTTGAGGATTATGTTGAAAAAGAAGGTGTTGCAGAAGCCGATCTGAAAGCCGCTTATGAATCTGCAAAGGCGCAATACAGTGGCAAGGAATATCACGTAGAACATATCTTGGTAGAAAAAGAAGCCGATGCCAAGGCAATTACTGCGCAGCTTAAGGCGGGCGCTAATTTCGAAGATATCGCTAAAGCAAAGTCACTGGACCCGGGCTCCGCTAAAAATGGCGGCGATCTTGGCTGGGTTAGCGATAAAGCATTAGTGCCAGAGTTTTCTAAAGCAATGGTGCAGCTCAAAAATGGGCAAATCACTGATAAGCCTGTGAAATCACAGTTTGGTTGGCACATCATTAAGGTGATGGACTCTCGTGATATTCAAGCCCCAAGCTTTGAAGAAATGAAGGCTCAATTGAAGCAGATGATCATCTCTGATAAGAATTGGCAAAAGGCGAAGTTCTCTGAAATGATGCAAAAACTACGCGCTAAGGCAAAGATTCAATAAAAAGCTGGTAGCTCTATCTAGCGGGGTAATGTCGCGGTCTGAGTTTTTGGATCGCCATACCCGCCAGTCCGCAAGCAAATGCGGACATTACAAATACATCTCTAGGTTGAGATGCCTCCCATATCCAACCAGCACATAACCCCCCGAGCGTTCCGCCAAGACCGTATGAGATGGTAGCCATCAAAGCTTGACCTCTAGCCTGTACCGGGCCCGTGAACCAACGTTGCAAAAGTTTTGTAGCGGCACTATGGTGCGCAGCAAAAGTGCCAGCATGCATTAATTGCGCCAATATCAAAACGGAAGTGATTGGTAGGAAGGCTATTAAAGCAAATCTGACTACTCCAATTCCAAAGGCGGCCTGCAATATCACCTCGGCATCTAACCGACTCAATACCTTGCTTTGAAAGTAAAAGAAAATGACTTCAGCGAAAACTCCTAGAGCCCAAAACAGGCCAATCTGAAATTTGTTGTACCCAAGGTTTGAGAGATAAAGAGAGTAAAAAACATATAAAGCAGCGTGGGCAAAGATCATAAAAAATCCAGACACTAAAAACCACCGAACATCTGGATTAAAAAGCACAACCAATAACTCCCCTTTCACCATTTTGCGACGCTCCATCTTGGGCTCGTGTAGACAAAAAGTAATAAGAGCTAGGGCAATTAAAACAACGGTGCCCACAATGGGATAAAGCCCAATGCTTTTGCGCTGGAATAGCTCTCCTGCAGCAAGAACCATGGCAATAAAGCCGATAGACCCCCAGAGACGCAAGCGTCCGTAACGCTTATCAAAGGAATTATCTTTGTATAAGGCATGAATAGTGGCTGACTCACCAAGCGGCATCAAACTACTCAAAATGGTGTGCAACACAAACATCCAAATAAAAAATCCGATGTAGCTATGCAAGAAATAAATGCATAAGAAAACTACCGCTGCAAGACATGCACAGAATCGAATAATGCTAATCCGATTAGAAAGGTAGTCCGATAACCAACCCCAAGAAAAAGGGCCAACAATGCGGGTGATCTGCAACATAGACATCAATGCAGCAATCTCTATAACACTAAAGCCCCGTTCTAAAAAGAACAGGCTAGCGTATGGAGAAACTAACCCAACATAAGCGAAATATAAAAAGAAAAAGGACCCGAAGGCCCAGCGTAGCGAAGGCGTCATCGATTAAGCCAATTAATTGCGGAATGAGCCTGGTTGAGAGGCTGGAATAGACGCAGCATCTGGTACATCAGCGCATTGAGCGCGATGGCGTAGAGCATGATCCATTAATACTAGCGCTAACATTGCTTCAGCAATCGGTGTTGCACGAATACCAACGCAAGGGTCATGCCTGCCTTTGGTTTGAACTGTAATCGGCTTTCCATCTAAATCGACAGACTGCTTCGGGCTCATGATGCTCGAAGTTGGTTTGATTGCGATAGAAACACGCAGATCTTGACCGCTACTAATGCCGCCCAAAGTACCGCCAGAGTTATTGCTTGCAAAGCCATCGGGATGAAGCTCATCTCCATGCTCGCTACCGCGCTGAACTACCGACTTAAAGCCAGCGCCAATCTCAACACCTTTAACGGCGTTGATACCCATCATGGCATGTGCAATATCGGCATCCAACTTATCGAATAAAGGCTCACCCAAGCCAACAGGAACATTACGAGCCCTTACCTCGATACGTGCCCCACAAGAATCCCCTGCTTTACGTAACTCATCCATATAGCCTTCAAGCTGAGGGATGATTTCAGAATTAGCGGCAAAGAATGGATTCCGGTCAATCTGAGCGGAATCTTTAAATGGAATTTCAAGTTCGCCCAATTGACTCATATAGCCATAAAACTCAGTGCCATATTTCTCATGAAGCCATTTTTTGGCGATCGCAGCGGCAGCAACAACTGGCGCCGTTAAGCGAGCGGATGAGCGACCGCCACCACGGGGGTCACGAATGCCATATTTATTTTGATACGCATAATCAGCATGACCAGGTCTAAAGGTCTGCAAGATATCACCATAATCCTGGCTGCGTTGGTCTGTATTACGGATTAGTAGCGCAATAGGGGTGCCTGTTGTTTTGCCCTCAAACACACCTGAAAGGATCTCAACTTTGTCCTCTTCTTTGCGCTGCGTAACGTGACGAGATGTACCTGGTTTGCGACGATCTAAGTCCAACTGAATGTCAGCTTCTGAAAGATTCATACCTGGCGGGCAACCATCAACCACCGCCCCGATTGCGGGACCGTGGGATTCACCAAAAGTGGTAACAGTAAAAAGTAGGCCTAAAGTATTTCCTGACATATCGACATTATGTCATTTGTCGGAAAATGATGGCTAGAACGACTTAGGAAGCTGCTTTTTCAGTATCTTCCGGCCAATCACGAATATAGGCCTTGAGCATCGTATTTTCGAAGTCCTGGGCTTCCACCACCGATTTTGCTACGTCGTAGAAAGAAATAACGCCCATCAACATCTTTTGATCGACTACTGGCAAATAGCGCGCATGGTCTACCAGCATCATGCGCCGAACCTCATCAATCTCGGTTTCCATATTGCAGGTCAAAGGTGTTTGATTCATCACAGTATTTACTTGAAGACCTTCAAGCTTGCCGTGATGTTTAGCTAAAGCGGCAATAACTTCACGGAAGGTCAGAATGCCAACCAGTTTGTCATACTCCATGACCACCAATGAACCAATGTCGTGCTCACTCATTACTAGCACTGCAGTTTGCAGCGCCGTATCAGGGGCTACTGTAAAAAGGGTGCTTCCCTTGACGCGTAATATGTCACGAACTTTCATTTGGTCTCCGAAAACAATGTATTTATAGATCCAATATAGACTCAAGAACTCCGCGAATCAAGAGCTTAGGCGCAACTTTTAGTAACGAATAACCCTAATGACACCGCTTCGAATATCCGGCAAATTAGCCACCAATACCGCGCCAGTTAAGGTAATCCACCAGGTCATATAGATCCACGTTAAACCGAGAGGCAAGATCGCAAAAGCGCCATATACCGTTTTATAGAATGCTGTATTGCCCAAGAAAATGGCAAATCCAAACTTCATTAGCTCAAAGGCAAGCGCTGCAACAAAAGCTCCCGTAAAGGCGTCTTGCCACAAAATCTTGGCGTAAGGAAGAATTTTGTAGACCACTGCATAGACCAGAATGGCCAAAAAGATTGGGGCAATCGCGGCCACCAGTTGAAAGCCAAAAGATACCGCGCTGATCCAGCCTTCTGAAGCACTAAATAAAACGCCACTCAAGTAAATGCCAACGCCAAGCATGATTGGACCTAGGATAGTTGCCGCACTATAGATCACAATTTTTTTATACAAAGGGCGTCTTGCAGTGACCTTGAATATTTGGTTAAAGGCACCCTCAATCACCGCTAAAGTCATGATTGTCGTGATGATCAGTCCGGCCAAGCCCACATAGGTTAAGCCTTTTGCTTGGGATGAGAATTGCTCTAAATAAATAAATGCCTGCTGATTAATGCCGCCTGGCATATAGGTATCCAAAAGCCAGGATCTAAAGGTATTTTTTACTTGAATTACGCGTGGGAGGTGGCCGATCAGTATGGTGGCGATCGTGACCATCGGCACCATGGATAAAGTTGTTGTAAATGCTAGGCTGGCTGCAATTTGCTTCAAATTTTGACCGCGATTACGCTCCCAGATCTCTTTAGCCAGAGAGAGCCATAATTGGGGGTTACGAATAAGGCGCATCGCCGTATCATAAGAGATCAATATGAGCCAACACGATATTTTAGTTTTGTACTACTCCCGTTATGGTGCAACCAAGGATCTGGCGCGCCTGATTGCCGAGGGTATCGAGAGCGTACCAGGGGCAAATGCCCGCTTGAGAACCGTGCCCCCCATTTCTGCGGTTTGTGAAGCTACTGAGGCAGCCGTTCCCCAGGATGGAGCGCCTTACGCTGAATATTCAGACCTAAAGGAGTGCATTGGTCTTGCTTTAGGGTCTCCGACTCGTTTTGGCAATATGGCAGCGCCGATGAAATACTTTTGGGACGGTAGTTCTTCAGAGTGGTTGAATGGCGCCTTAATTGGTAAGCCGGCCTGCGTCTTTACGAGTACCGGCAGCATGCATGGCGGTCAAGAAAGCACCCTCTTAACAATGATGATTCCACTGTTGCATCACGGCATGATGCTGATGGGCATTCCTTACAGCGAGCCTGACCTCATGTCTTCAAATACAGGCGGCAGTCCCTATGGAGTAACTCATCTCGCCCATGCCGATGGACGTGCGCCCATCAGCCCTGAAGAGCAGCGCCTAGCAAAGGCACAGGGTAAGCGTTTAGCTGAAGCTGCCTTAATGCTTTTTCAAAACAAAAGGTAATGCATTCAGCAGTCATCATGATAAAAAAGAGTCTCGACAAAAATCCATACCAACTTATAGCAACAGCTGCTTTTATTGATTTATTTATCTTGTGTGTCTGTTGGGAGTGGTTCGTCTCCCCTCTCCGACCTGGTGGATCCTGGTTAATCCTGAAAGGCATCCCTTTGCTATTCGCTATTCCTGGGATATGGAAAGGAAGGGTTTACACAATGCAGTGGGCCTCAATGTTGATATTGCTATATACAACCGAAGGCTTAGTTCGCATTCTCGAAACAGGTGCTAACTTTTGGCTTGCGCTCCTCGAAACTATTTTGTCGACCATTGGCTTTGTCTGTTTACTCATGTATCTAAAGCCCATCAAAAAAGAAGCTAAGGCTATAAAAAAGGCGGCTGCGGAGTAAAAATGCAAAACTTCATCAATCAGTTATCCACAGTCCTTGAGACAAAATATATTCTGACTCAAGATGGGGATAAAGCGCCCTACTTAACTGATTGGCGTAAACGCTTTACGGGAAAAGCGCTTGCAGTTCTTTTACCCGGTAATGCTACTGAAGTAGCAAATATCGTCAAGCTCTGCGCCGCAAGCCAGGTTGCTATAGTCCCTCAAGGAGGGCATACCGGCTTTTGTGGCGGCGCTACACCCGATAACAGCGGTAAGCAAGTCATCCTCAATCTCAAGCGCATGAATCAGATTCGTGAAATCGATAGTGCCAATCAAACGATCACACTCGAGGCGGGATGTATTTTGCAAGCCGTGCAAGAAAAAGCTGCTGAGCAGGGATTTTTATTTCCCTTAAGTCTGGGTGCTGAGGGTAGTTGCATGATCGGCGGTAACTTAGCAACCAATGCCGGTGGAACTAATGTGTTGCGCTACGGTAATGCACGTGATTTATGTCTAGGTCTTGAAGTTGTTACTGCTAAAGGTGAGATTTGGAATGGCGTTAAAGGTTTGCGCAAGGACAATACGGGTTACGATTTGCGTGACTTGTTTATTGGATCTGAAGGTACTTTGGGAATCATTACTGCTGCAGTCATGAAGCTATACCCACTACCGATCTCTCAATGGACCACCCTTGTCGCATGTGAAACCATCGCCTCTTCAATTGCACTTTTAAATCTCTTTCAGAAACGGGCAACTTCACTTCTGACCGGATTTGAAATGATGACGCAGGAGTCATTGGATTTAAATGAGAAACACTTTCCACAGATGGTAAATCCACTGCAAGGTAAGCCGCCATTTACCGTACTGATTGAATTGTCAGATCATGAGAGCGAGGATCATGTCAGGCAACTTCTGGAAACCATTTTGGAGGAAGCATTTGAATCAGGACTCATCAGCGACGCCGTTGTTGCCAGCAACTTAAGTCAAGCCAATGCTTTTTGGCATATGCGGGAACACATTACGCTAGCGCAAGCCGAAGAAGGCGCAAACCTCAAACATGACATCACCATCCCCCTCTCATCGCTTGATCGCTTTATCAAAGAAACCGATGCCTTGATGAGGACAAAGTTTCCGGGTGTCAGAATCATCAATTTTGGCCATTTAGGGGATGGAAACCTGCACTACAACATTGCCCCACCCTTGGGCACAGACCCCAAGACCTTCAATGAAATCAATGAAAAGCCCATTCATGAGCTCGTATATGCCCAGGTCGAGCGCTGTAATGGCTCCATTTCTGCAGAACACGGGGTAGGACAGCTCAAATTGGAGGGCTTAAGGGCTCATAAGGGTGAAGTTGCCCACGAGCTCATGAAGACCCTCAAAAGAGCTTTAGACCCCCAAAATATCCTTAATCCCCATAAAGTTGTCTCCATTTAAGAAAAACAGCTGTTTTTTTTGATAAATATTTTGTAATTCGTGTCATCTCGACCGCTTTTCCATGCGTTGTATAGCCATGGAGGTGACAAATATGTCAACAAGACTCAAACGTTGGGCCCGCGCAATTCAAGAGATCGACTTGTCCACAAGGACGCCTGAAGTAGCTATTGGCTACCTGGACAGTAAATACCGAGATATTGCTTGGCGTTATATCCGGATCCTTGGCTTCGAACGTACTATTAGCTTCATGGCAAGCAATAACTTTCACCCTGAGTGATTGTTAAAAAACCCTAAATATTTGATTTATTTAGGGTTTTTTGTTTTAAAGCTGACTTGTTGAGTTTTTAGCCAAAAAATTTCCTGACCTCCGCCAGCAATACGTCAGGAATCTCTTCTGGTATGTAGTGACCGCTGGGAACAGATTTTCCAGAAACATCCCTTGCCACAGCCCCCCAGTCCTCTAAGGGTTTAAAGCACTGGTTTACTAAGCCATGTTCACCCCACAACACCTTCAGTGGCATCTTCAACATCTTGCCAGCAGCACGATCGGAGCGATCGTGGATGAGGTCAGTCGTAGCAGCGGCTCGGTAATCTTCACACATAGCATGCATGCCTTCTGGATTGCTGGCCCCAGCCAAATATTCCGACCATCGATCTGGGGAAAATATTCCCGTACCCGCATGGCGACCCATATGATTTTTTAACCAAAACTCAGGATTAGCACCGATTAAGGTTTCTGGAACTGGCTCTGGCTGTATCAGGAAGAACCAATGCCAATATCCCTTAGCAAACTGCATGGTGGTGTTCTCATACATGGTTAATGTTGGAGATACGTCTAGGACCATTAAGCGCAAAACACTTTCAGGAAAATCCATTGCCAGGCGATGAGAAACCCTTCCACCTCTGTCATGTCCAAGCAAGAAGAATTGATTAAAACCTAAACTTTTCATCAATGCATGTTGATCTGCGGCCATTGATCTTTTTGAATATGTTGAGTGATCAATTTTGCCGTGGGGCTTTGATGACGCACCATATCCCCTCAAGTCAGCAGCAACTACCGTAAAGTTTCTGGCTAACTCAGGAGCTACTTGGCTCCAGATGGCCTTCGTTTGGGGAAACCCATGGAGTAGCAACAATGGAGGACCGTTACCACCAATGAGATATGAGATATCAATTGAACCATCTTCAGAGTCAGTGGAAAATGTTTTAGCTTCAAAACCTGGAAAAGATACAGACATCATTAACCCAATAAAAAAGAGCCTCACAGGAGGCTCTTATACTTTAAATATCAACGATTAGCCATAGCCTGAATTTCAGCCACAGTTACATAACCTCTGTTGCTTGAGTCGATGTAACTAAAGTGGTCATAGATACGAGGCATGCAACCATTAGCTTCTTCTCTAGTTAACTTGCCATCATGATTGACATCGCATTTAGCAAATCGCTCAGCAATTTCATTATCGCGAGATGCATCATCAGCTATAGCCAACAATGGAATTCCAATAAAGGATGCCAAGGCAATGGCGACTATTTTTTGAAGGAGTGATTTCATGATGAAGACTTATTGACCAGTTGGCACTGGGTTGGCGGATGTTTCCATTGCTGAGCGGACCACTTTCTTCGCCATTGCAACAAATGAATCTGCAGATCCGGCGTTAGTCCTAAAGGATTCCCCTTGAATGGTAATCAAGCCTTCTCCTAATAATTGTTTTGATTGACTATCAGTTATTTTGCTCTCAACCAACAGCGCTGGTGTTTTGGAATTTACGCCACCAGCATAAGCAGCTGCATTCATTGCCAAACCAATTGGGGTGAAATTCCAGGGTTGCAAACTATCGGCTGAACTTTCCGCGCCAGTGATGCCAACAGAGATGCGCGCAACACCAGGTCCTGGTTTATTAACTATCTTGATGGTGCCGCGAGAATTAACAGCCTCAACCATAGAGGCCTGTAGTGCGGCTTTTGCCTTATTAATATCATCCATGCTGACTGACTTGGTGGCATTTTGATTCAGGTAAATCGGGTCCAAGATTACTGCGGTGTATGAACCAGGGTTCACACCTGAAATACGGTATCTCCAAATACGAGTATCTTTATCGCTGCTAGCCATTGGAACTAAAAGATTGTAATCAGGCAAGAAGCCCGATCTAGGCATGGATTCTGTTGCTAATTTAGGTGCATTGCTACATGCAGCCAAAGTCATTGCCGTAGCAAATGTTGCTAACAGCACTTTCATTTTATTCATGGCGATTCCGAGTGATGGGTTAAGTTACCTTGTAAGACTTTTATTAATAAAGATGATCATACCTTTATCAATTTAGTCCGGGGCTGGACAGGGCATGGTTCCGCCCGTCTTTTTATGAATCTGGGGCTTACATTCAACTTGAGATCGAGTCGTCTGGGTTGACCCTACTGGCACAGATGTTGAAATATTATTTAATGGTGCCTGCATTGAAGTTGCTGCCGTTGGAGATGAATTGATTGGAGCACTTACTACCGGAGCCGACTTTGCTGGCGCTAAACCAACCTCTCTATAAAAAGACTTATCCGAGCCAGGGCAAGGCATTAAAGCACCTGTTTTAGAGTTAACAACTTCTTTACATTGAGGATTGGCCTCAAGGCGTGCCTCTAACTTAGCGGTAGAGCATGCAGCGACAAGAAGAGATGTGCAAGTGACCAACAAGGAAGTTCTAAGTAAATTGGCATTCATCCAATCATTCTAAGGCAATGTGCGTAAGAAAAGAGGCGTTAGCCGTAACTTAGAGCATGAGGTTACCTGATACCCAGATTCTTAAGTAGCGCAGCTCCCCAATCCAATGCCACTGCAGGGCCTTCCAGCGAATTGACACACTCTCCGTCCCCTGCCTATTACCTGTTCCCACCAAGAACTCTACATAGACACGACAAAGCCTTCTCATGTGATTACTGCGTTGATTGCGGCCAAAGCGCTCCCAGTCTTGCATGTATTCCAGTAAGTAATTGACCTCCTGTTGATTAAATGCAGGCCTAATTTCTGCCCTATCGGCAGCGACCTCCAATAAGGGAATGGTTCGATGTCGATGGATTAAGCCCTGATCCCTAGCCCTTTCAATTACTCGCTTGTAGAGCCCAGCATGGCGCCTTTGAGTATAGGTCTTGGGATTCTTGCCCATCTGGGATATTCGCCAGGCTACATAGTCATCCACTACTTCCTGGGTAATGTCATTGATTTGATAAGCACCAAAGAACGGGATCAGGTACTTGGTAAAGATATGAATGTAGTCCGCATGAGTACGTTTATTAGGATTGGCTTGAACTACTCGGGCAGCTGCAGCCAGCTCTTGCGTGGCTAGTTGACGAAAGGTACGGGTCTTAATGGCTAGATCACCGACTAGCTTGACCTTGACTGTTTCATAAATGGAAATAGCTTGGGTAGTGGCTTCGGCCACCTGATCTGATCCAGTGCTAGCGGAATGCCAAGCGCCAGTAGACAGCTTAAAACGGCATTGCCATTGGTGACTATTGGGTCTTTTATAGAGGGTAACGGCACCATCAAGCAGTTTGATGGGCTCTTCATCAGTGGTGGCGGTGGAAAATAATAGCGATAAATTATTCATAACAAGCGTCACTTAACAAGACACTTGTTAGCTTAATTTCAGATTTAGGCTTGGGCGACCTAATTATTTACTGTTGGTTGCGCCTGACATTACAGGATCAGGGCTGCGATGGGCTGGTGTTGACTGCAAAGCAGTCAGTCACCCTACTTGCTAATGGCTAGCTCAAAACGACCCATAGCAGTTGTTCGCTAGGCAAAAGAAAACCTGCCGCAGCAGGTCTCTTTTTTAAGCCATTTCTAACTGAACCGTTATTACAAACCAACCGTATACGTCGCCATCACAGTCGTTGTTTGAACGGCTTGGTATGGCTCTTGCCTATAAATGCCAGTAATACCTAAACGCTGATTCTTCTCAACATCATAGTAAGCACCTACAGTAGCCGTTGGTCTTGTCTTCACTGGATTGGCATTGAAGTTAATTGGTGTCAGACCACTCACACCTGTAGCCGAGTAAGTACCATTATTAGTATTGGTATCAGTCTCAACACCAGCACTTGCAAATACTGTAGCCGCTGGAATGATCTTGTATGAAGTCCCCACACCAACCAATGCAGTAGTAGCGTTTGTATTGATCGCTGAATAGGTCAACGGCGCTGTTATTGATGATGAAGCTGTCTCGGTATAGCCATTCATATTATTTTGGGCGTACCGCACCCCGATGTATGGAGAAACGATGACATTCTCAACAATGCCAAAGCCATATTTCGCAGTAACTTGTGCGCCTTGGCTATTGATGGGAGCGCCACCATTGCCTGCCTCTGAAGCGGTTGAACCTGAACCAACCACGGAGCGTGTAACGGTAGCATTCTTTTGACCATATGCAGCAGATACTTTAACTTCAGCACCGGTACCATCCAATCTTTCATTCCAAGCACCAAACAACCCAACGAGTGGAGTGTTATTGCCTAAATTAACCGTTGAGCCAGCATTGTTCATTGATAGATTCTGGTCTGCATAAGCGCCAATTCGATAGTTTGGATGCGGACGATAAGCTGCAATTAACAAGGCGCTGGTGTTATTCAAACCGTTAGATGCTGAATAAGCTGTGTTACGCCCGCCTGCGCTCACACAGACATTATTCTCACCAAACTCATTACAGTCGTAGGTAAAGCTATTGGTCAAGGTGGTGTTTAAGATCGTGACCACACCTTGAACGGCTTGGACTGTGTTGGACAAAGACTGCTGGGTATTTACTGTTGAAGGGCCAGCCGGAGTTGGGGGTGGTGTTGGTGTTGGCGTTGTTGATAACTCTAGATCCCAAGAACCGGTTGTTGCGTTTTCAATTAATTTATATGTAAATCCATTTGAAACGCCAACTATCGTTACGCCCGGGGTCCATGAACCGCTACCGCCGTAAAGATATGACGGCGCTATCCCTGTTAATACATTTGAATATCTTCCTACCGTAGAGACATAGCTTGGATTTAAGTACACACCAAACTTCATGATTGGCGTAGAAGATGAGATGCTTGAAGCAGACAGCGATGAGGAAGTAGATCGATTAAATACACCAAAATAATTATTAGGTAAATTTCCTTGGATTCGAATTGCTCCGCTAATGCCTCGATCTTGGCCATTATTTAAAGTAGTTATGGCACCTCCCGAATTGACAATATTCCCTATAACGCCGTTATTTACGCTGGTAATTATGCCAATTAAACCATCGTTCACAATCGTGGTAATTGAAGCGCCAGTGGTAGTTATTAATCCTATACCGGGCTGGGAACCATTCATCGTCGAATGGTTTGTAATATTGTTAACAATTCCGCCACTACTATTTTCTATAGCACCAATACTGCCGCCGCCATTGTTTATGATTTGACCTATATTTGCACTACCGTTATTGGTAATTGAATCAATGGTTCCGCCACTACTATTTTCTATAGCACCAATATTTCCACCAATGGTATTGATCACGCCACCAGTAATTGACCCAGAATTTGTTATGGAGACAATTCCGCTGGGACTACTTGAATTGTAAATAGCGCCATATGTTCCTGAACCCGTTATAGATCCAGAGTTAGCAATCCCAGTTATTGCTCCATCAGCGTTTAATATGCCTCCTGAGATTGATCCCGAATTATCAATGGAGCCAATACTTGCAGTTTCATTATTGCCCCATTGAACAATCCCGCCAGTTATAGATCCTTGGTTAACGATTGTACCGATCGTACCGCCGTTACTATTATTGATAGCCCCGCCACCAAACTGATTACGTCCCAACGATGAAATTGAGCTTCCTGATATTGTGCCGCCAATATTTACTATTGAGATAATCGCTGCAAAATTGGAATTTGCAATTCCGCCAGCAATAAGTCCCTGACTGAAGATGGTATTAATTGTGCTACTAGGGCCTATATTATTAATTGCACCGCCAAGAACGTCAGTTCCGTTAAACGTAATTTGATTTCCATTAATTGATCCTGTATTACCATTAACTATAGAGTCAATGCTTGCAGCACCAGAGTTATTAATGCCTCCATTGATGGTTCCAGTGTTATAGATACCACTTGAACCACTAGCTCCTGAGGCAAGAATTTGCGCGCCGCCTTCATTTAAAATTCCATCATTAATGGTGCCGGCATTTGATATGCCATAAATCATCGCATCAATACCGCCAGTGTTTCGAATACCCTTAATCGAGTTGCCCCCGCTTATAGTCCCACTATTAACAATTCCATAGTCAACTGCAGAATCATTAATAATGCCTCCATCATTAATGATGCCGCCAGTTATAGTGCCAGTAGTGTTATTTATTAATGAATCGATTAGAGGTCCAGAAGTACCCCACAATACTATGCCACCTTTAATTGGTCCGGAATTTTCGAGCAAACTGATATAGCCTTGATTACTTATGGCACCTCCCGAATAGTTACCCGAGCCATCCCGCACAATAGGAGCTCCATATATTGAACCAGTGCTTGTATTTGTAATCACGCCACTTGGCTGATTTAAAAAATTTATTCCAATACTTGTTGTCCCATCAATCCCGATGCTTCCGCCATTGGTTAACGTCCCTATAGTCCCCAATGAATTAACTTGCAAGGCAGATGAATTGCTATCTGCTGTAATTACTGACCCTATACTTACTTGAAGATTCCCTGAATTCCACTCAGCATCTACGCAAGGAGAATTTATAATTACACCACCACTGATACTGCAAGTAACTGCCGAGGCTTGAACCTGATAAATAACTAATGTCACAAAAAATACCAAGAAGTGAATGGCAATTTTTCTAGTAATTAAATATTGGTGCTGAAAAAACATGGTAGAAGTAAATTGATAGTTGGCATCTCAAATTCTATTTATGCACTCGATATTTCTATCTACGAATTGAAGCCTTTTTTCTACGAATTGAAGCCTTATTTCTACGAATTAATGCTTTCTGGTTGTATTGTTAAATCCGCTAGCTAGAATGTCGTCATGAAATCAAGATTCTCTAGCTACAACCTAGATTGGCTAACCAATACCCCTGCGTTTCGTATTGATGCTGACGCTAGTGTTGAGCGAATGCCTATGCCTATTAGCCCAGAACTAGGCAAAGGATCGATGGAAGTTCAGAGACTCACAATGGGGATGACTTTATTTCACGGGATCCATACGTTTGAGCCTGCTGCAAAGGGAGCGCTTGTTCCACTCACGGCATTTACCTCCGACTTTCCAGAACCCACATTGAGCGTACAAGTTGCAACGCATGGTCAGTTTGCTCATCACGAGCAATTTCCCAAGGTCAACTTAATATTTAATCATGGCAATGACTTGTTTAGATACGGCGACAAGGTGGATACTCAATCCTATCTTGATGGGTCAAACGATAGTGAGATGACGGCCATGTTCATCGGTCGCTCTGTGCTTGATTCAATTCTTAGCGAAGAGTCTAGTGAAACGCTTTTGAAATGGCTTGGGTTAACACCTGCACCACAGGCCTTAGTCAAAACATGCCCAATCTTCATCTCCAACCTATTGCGCAGCACTCATACAAACAAAATGCATGGAGAAGCCAAAAAGCTATTCTCCCAAGCAAAGGTTGTTGAGTATTTAAGCGCTTTATTGGTTCATTCCAATGCTGAGCCCAGCAAAACATCAGTAAATCAAAAACGACGAGTAATAGTAAGAGGTTTACATCAATATCTATTGGGTTTAGAAGGCGCCCTACCTACCCTGAGCGAGCTTTCAAAACAGCATGGAATATCGGTCCGTCTTCTGAATGCTGAATTTGTTAAAGAGTATGGTGAATCAATTTATTCATTTGTAGTGAATCATCGCCTCAATCAAGCTCACATGGTCCTTGAAACCACAAACTTACAGATGAAAGTTCTAGCTGATAACTTGGGCTATTCTCACGTGAATCACTTCATCACCGCTTTTAAGAATAAGTTTGGTTATTCACCCGGAACATTGCGCAAGTAGCACGTCCGCTTCTGGCCGTTCTTTGCCAGCCAAATACCCCCAATTACCCTGTTTTTAGCGTCCACAAGGCATCCTATGAGAGCCACCTGACCGTCACGCAACCGGACGCTTCCGAGTTGGGTCAAACCGATACTAGATCGCCAGGGTCTTGATAGACTGCTGGTAATCACAAAGCAGTCCATCACCCTACTTGCTAATGGCTAGCTCAAAACGACCCAAAGCAGACTTTCGCAAACAACAAAAAACCCGCCAAAGCGGGTCTTCTGCAAGGCTGGATAGCGTTACTCATAGGCCGACCGTATATGTTGCCATCACAGTAGTTGTTTGAACGGCTTGGAATGGCTCCTGACGATAGATGCCAGTAACCCCTACTCGCTGATTCTTTTCAACATCGTAGTACGCGCCAATAGTGGCTGTTGGTCTAGTCTTAACCGGATTGGCATTGAAGTTTATTGGTGTCAGGCCAGTCAATCCAGTGGCTGAATATGTGCCGTTCGCCGTGTTGGTATCAGTCTCAACACCAGCACTTGCAAATAACGTTGCCTTCGGAATAAACCTGTAGCTTGCTCCTAACCCTGCTAATGCAGTTGTAGCATTCGTATTGAGGGCCGAGTATGTAAGTGGTGCCGTAACTGTTGCGCTAGTACCTTCGGTGTAGCCACCCATATTGTTTTGGGTATAACGAATACCAATGTATGGAGAAACAATCACTGCTGGTAGCGCCGCAAAACCATACTTAGCCGTCACTTGGGCGCCCTGGCTATTGAGCTGCGAGGATCCTGATCCAGCCTCAGATGTACCTACCACTTGACGATTGATGGTCGTATTCTTTTGACCATAAGCTGCAGATACTTTGACTTCTGTACCAGTGCCATCAACACGCTCATTCCAAGCACCAAACAGGCCAATTAGCGGCGTGTTATTGCCGAGGTTAACCGTTGACCCAGCATTGTTTACCGATAGGTTTTGATCAACGTACGCGCCGATACGATAGTTCCGATGTGGGCGATAAGCTGCAATCAATAAACCGCTAGTGTTATTCAGTCCGTTTGCTGCTGATACTGCCGTATTACGACCGCCCACTGAGATACAAACCCCGTTAGCGCCAAACTCATTACAGTCGTAAGAGAAGCTATTTGCTAGAACAGAGTTTTGCAGTGTGTAGATGTTTTGTAATGCTGATGCGGTGTTTACTAAAGATTGCTGGGTGTCAGCTACGTTAGGAGTGAATATCAAATACACATCATTGGCATCGTAGGCTAATCCGTAACCCAACCTTGTGTAAGAAGACAGGTTGGTTGTTAGATTGCCAAATGAACCTGTGACACCGCCATTAGCAGTTAGTAAGGTGTACTTACCCGGAGCATAAGATCCAGAGCTAGCAGTTAGAGATAATCCGCCAGCTAATGACGCTACGCCATTTACGTTTAATTTTGGTGAATTACTTGGCACTATGCCCATCGACAAAGTACCAGTAGCACCTTGGGTGTAACTAGCAACACTCACGTTGCCAGTCTTACCAGCGATGTTAAAGGTGCCGTTATTGGTAACACCACTCGATTGAGAAACTGAGCCAGCGCCTGACAGCGCCAAAGTGGCACCATTATTAATTGTGGTTGATCCGGTATAAGTGTTTTCACCAGAGAACGTTACGGAGCCGCCGCTACCACTATTGGTGATAGTAATCGAACCTGGAGAGCCAGCAGAGGCATTTGAAATCATGCCAGTAAAGTTTGATGCGACACTATTTTGATCGATCACGCCATTATTGCCATTAACAGTAAAGTTATTTGCAATATTGCCAGTCGAAGAGACTTGCAATGTGCCGCCATCAAAGACAGGATTGACTGTCGTGCCAAGATTGGAAGACTGATAGATAGTTCCAGCCCCAGTAATATTGGTTGCAACTGGTGGCGGAGGTGCGAGTGCAGCAACCACCAAATTCCAAGTTGTAGAGTTCGCACCAGCGATTAACTCCCACTTGTATGAGCTATTGAAGTTAGTCCAGGTATTGAAGATGGAGGAGTAATTTGTAATTCCAAGGCTATCTACACCCAACAGAACACCAGAATAAGTGTTCGCTGACAAAGTGGATAAAGAGGACACACCAAATGTAGTGGATCCAGTAATTCCAAGCCCTGCATCTAACGTTCCAAAACCAGTGGGGGTAATGATAATGTTGTAATTCGTTGGCATTACCCCGAAGTACTTAAGCCCACTTTGTGCGTTGTTCAGCGTTCCAATCGATGCACTACTTAAGCCATTATTGTTATTAATTCCACCTAGAGAACCAGTGAGAGCGCCCCAGTTCGTGATCTGATCAATTCTTGCTGCTGCAGGGCCATTATTATGGTTATAGATAGCAAAGTCAGCCCCGGAGATTGTTCCGCTATTAACAATCGATTTAATCGTGCTACCTTCATTTTCAATACCATAGCCTGTCACACTAGTGATTTGGCCACCAACAGCATTACTAATGCCAACAGTACTAACAGTGCCAATTGTCCCTCCAGCTCCGTTATAAATTCCCCATGCACCTGAAATCGTTCCCGCGTTTGAAATCCCTCCAATTGAGCCGCCGTCGTTGTAAATACCATATCCGCCACCAGAACCGGTAATTGAAGCGCCACTAGAATTGTTTATCGATGTAATGGATGCAGAGCTATTAATACCGGAGCCTGCAAAAGAGCCGCCAGCAATCAAACCGCCGCTAAAGTTGTTTATCGATGTAATGGGTCCGCTAGAATTGATTGCGTCGTAAAACTGCGATTGGACTGTATTGTAATTATTAATTACTCCTATAGTTCCGCCAATGTTCTGGATACTGTACAGATTGGCCGCAATAGTTCCATAGTTATTGAGAGTGGTAATTTCACTTCCGGAATAAAGGGAAATTCCGGTGCCAGAATATGAAGTAGTTGCAGGATCAAAACCAATATAGGCTGTAGCTAGGGAACTTGATCCATTATTTAGGGTAGAAATTTTTGCGTTACTACCAGCATATAGCTCTACACCAATACCGGCACCAAAAATTATTCCTAAATTGGTGAATGACGTTAATTGAGTTGGGTTGCTGAACTTAAAGCCATCACTGGTAGTGACTACAGTACTATTTACATCAAAGGTAGTTGCATTTGTAACTGGAATGCAATCCGTAACCTCTGGAGTATTAATTGCATACTGCGTTCCCCCTGCGACTGTAGGTGTGAGGCAACTTGCGACTGCATGCCCTGATAGATGCAACGAAATAAGCACTAAAAACGAAGTAACAGATAACTTAAATTTCACTCTCTTAACCCTTATAAATATAGGGTTTAACTTTAGAGAAATTCACTCTTCTTCTGTTTTATTTTTTACATGAATTGTGCCCAAAATTACATGTAATCCTGCTATTTACCTTGGGTATTTGTTGTGTGTAATATCTACTCATGCCTACATCTACAGAATTCGTCAATTTCAATTGGTTACTAGAGGACTCCGAGCCAACATCGGAAACCTTGAACAATCAAGATATTCCTTGGACTGAGGCCCCAATACCAAAGCAAATTGGGGTAGGCGGATATGAAGGCTTGTTTCTAACCAATGATATTGTGATTTATCACTCCAACTTTCAATTTAATCCGAAAGTTAGCGGACAGTTGGTGCCTTTGGCTGCTGTAACAACTAAATTCAAAGAGTCAACACTAATGATCCAAACCCTTGCCAAGGGAAGAGTCATTCACAAAGATAAGTTATCTACTAATGATTTGATTTTTGGCGAAGGGGTTGACCTATTTCGCCTCTGCAAAGAGATCTCTGTTACCCCAGTAATGGACACCTCCACTGAAATCGATATGATCTTGGTGATGATTGGCAAGGCATCTCTCACAACACTCATCGGAGAAGATTTAGCAAGCCAGCTCCTTAAGAACCTGAAGTTGCTGCCTTCACCGAAGGTTGTGGTCAAGCAAATCCCCAGCTATGTCAACCACGCTCTTCAGACATGCTTAAAAAATGAATACTCCCCAACCCTCAGGAAGGTGTCTGCTCAGTCCAAAGTGTTAGAGTTTTTATCTGAACTAACAAAATACTTGTGCGAAAACCCCGATAAAAAAGACCTGACAAGTAGGCAAGCTAAAAAGCGTTTAAAAGATATCAAGCAATACCTTATGGAACTAGAGGGCAAGCTGCCCACCCTGAATTCTCTAGCAGCTCAGTTTGATAGATCTCCTCGCTTGCTAAATGATGAGTTTCAACAAGAGTACGGGGAATCCATCTTTAACTTTGTAGTCAATCACAGACTCAACACAGCACATAAAGCAATTGCCCAATCCAATGTTGCACTTAAGCATTTGGCTAAGAGGCTGGGCTATGCCCATGTCAATCATTTCAGTGCTGCATTTAAGAAGAAGTTTGGGTATGCACCTGGAGGCTTGAGAAAGTATAAGTGACGCCTATTGGCCGTTCTTTGCCAGCCAAATACGCCCAATTACCCAGTTTTTGAGTATCAGCAAGCCACCCTATAAGAGCTGCCTGACCGTCACGTAACCGGACACTTCCGAGTCGGGTCAAACCGACACTCGATCGTCAGGGTCAAAAATTGATCAGAGTCGCCCCATAGTCCACTAGGATCTGCCACGCCCTAATACAAGATAGGGTTCTCGATAGCAAAGCTAGATCATGATTAGCCACAATCAGGCCAATAGACCAGCCTAAATATGTATGAAGAAATGTGAAATTTGGCCTGCCCAGCACGATTCGAACGTGCGACCTACGCCTTAGAAGGGCGTTGCTCTATCCAGCTGAGCTATGGGCAGTTATATGCTGGGTATATTTAGAACAATAAGGGAAAGTGGTCGGAGTACAAGGATTCGAACCTTGGACCCCCTGCTCCCAAAGCAGGTGCGCTACCAGGCTGCGCTACACTCCGACGGAACCGATATTCTACACCGAGAGAGCCATTCGAGGCAAATCCTGTAAGATTCGTCCCATGATTGCCTATTTTTCAAGCAAATTTACAAAGCAAATTCATGCCGCGCTTACAGCGGCATTGCTGGTATTTTGCTTGCTAGGCACCCACTGGGTAGGCCTCTCACACGGTATTTCTCATGCAGGCTTCCAAAAGCAATCTATAGAAGCTAACGCATCGAGCAATATTGATAAGAGCTTCAATCACAGCTCTGATACATGTCATTTGTTTGATGCACTTTCACTTGCAGGATTTGTACCGAGCAGTCACACTGATGCTGAAGTCATTTTGATCAGCGCCTCAGATCAACAAAATTCAAGCAATCCTTCGTTACGAAGTTTGACTGGTAACTCTTACCACTCACGCGCTCCTCCTACTTTCATCCTTTAAAACAAAGCGCTCTATTGCGCACCTCCGTTTTAATTGCTCACCATGTATTGGTGAATCTGGATGAATATGAATTATCGTTTTAAACAATTTAGTTTTACCCACCTAATAGCGCTGGCCTGTATCTTGCTAATGAATCCTGCTTGGTCTCAAAACCAGGCAGAGGCTTTGCCTCAACTAGATGTCACGGGTATGCGAGATGGCAGTCAAGGATTCCTCTCGCCGAATAAAGTATTGGCTGGGGATGAACTTCAAAATAAGCTTTCCGGAACACTAGGAGCAACACTTGCCAATGAGCTGGGAATATCTGCGACGGGTTATGGTGCGGGATCATCAAGGCCGGTTATTCGAGGGTTAGATGGTTCCCGTGTTCAGATTCTTCAAAATGGCTTATCTGCCGGGGATGTATCTAGTATTTCCGCGGATCATGCAGTGGCAAGTCCTATGCAGAATACGCATCAGATCGAAATCTTGCGCGGTGCCTCTGCCCTACTTTATGGATCCGGCTCAAGCGGTGGCTTGGTAAACGTTGTGAATGATCGCATTGTTACTACGATGCCCGATATGGTCTCAGGCGCTCTTAATACAAGCTATGAAACAGTGAATCAAGGCAAGACTGCCAATATTGAATTAGATGCGCCTGCTGGACCTTTAGCGCTTCATTTTGATTCGGCGATTAGTAATTCTAATAACTATCGCATCCCAGGATTTGCAGAACAAGGCGGACCAAATGCCAATTGGTCTATCAACCCTGGTCAGCCCGTGAATATTCCTTATAGCGGCAAGCTTCCATTCTCTTTTAGCAATGAAAATAGCATGGGGCTAGGCGCAAGTTATGTTCGCTCCGATGGATATACCGGCGTCTCCTTAGAGCGCATGAATCATAACTACGGAATTCCTACTGCTGAAGGTGGCTTTATTCAGCAGTCTCAGAATCGTTACGATTTTGCTCACCAAAATAATGATCCGTTTGATGGCTTTAGCTCAGTCAAAATTAGTGCTGCCAATACCAATTACCAACATACTGAATTTACCAATAATGGGGTAGCCTCCACACAATGGAACAACACC
Source organism: Polynucleobacter sp. MWH-S4W17 (assembly GCF_018687535.1). NCBI lineage: Bacteria > Pseudomonadati > Pseudomonadota > Betaproteobacteria > Burkholderiales > Burkholderiaceae > Polynucleobacter > Polynucleobacter sp. MWH-S4W17. The sequence goes on from NZ_CP061295.1 coordinate 1,031,579, forward strand.
GCCACTGAGGCGAGATTAGAGATGGCTCATAAAGAGCTATTGGGATCTAAGGGAATTCTGGGGGTGCAGTTAATTGGCTCCAATCTAAATGCAACTGATTTATCTACGAATAATTACGCCATTGTTCCACAGACAAAATCAAATTCAACTGCACTTTTCTTGGTGGAGGAAGGTAGATATGGCCCTATAAAAACAAATCTGGGGGCGCGTTATAACTATGCCACTCAAAACCCCAATTCAGGAACGCAGTTTCCAAGCACAAGTAGTCAAGCATTTGTGCCCACCTCCTATGGGCCCCCATCACTTCAAAGTCGGCAATTTAATTTAATGTCCTATTCTGCTGGAGGAATGTTGGATATTGCCAAAGGTTATGGCATAGGCCTTGCTTATACGGTTTCTCAAAGAGCGCCTTCTGCACAAGAGCTTTACTCCTATGGTCCACATGATTCAACGGCAACATTTGATATCGGAAATGCAAATTTAAGCACTGAAACATCACACAATCTAGAGCTAAGCTTTCAGAAAAGCTTGGGCATAATCCGTAGCAAAGCTAGCATCTATAGGAACCAATTTAGTAACTATATTTATGGCTATTACACGGGGGCTTACAGTCAAGCCAATGCAAACTTTTCCGTGGTTCAGGCCTCTCAAGCGAATGCCTCTATCCAGGGCGCAGAAGCTGAGCTTAGCTATAACTGGAATGAAACTGGTGTTGGGGGTAGATTATTTGGGGATGTTTCGCAAGGAACATTTACCTCTGGGGGCAATCTTCCATTACAGCCAGCTCCTCGACTAGGCACTGAATTGGCTTACCAACGTAACGGCTGGCTAACAAGTGCTACCTATATTTATAGTTATCAACAAAATAAATTAGCTAGTTGGGAAATTGGTCCTACGCCGAGTTACAACTTAGTAAATGCCAACCTCTCCTACACTGAGCGCATTGGAAAGGTAAATTGGACTGGTTATCTGATGTTGAAAAATATTTTGAATGAAGAGATTCGATATGCAACCACACCGATGTCGGTGAGACTATATGCTCCGCAACCTGGAAGAAGTTTGATGGCTGGCGTTAGGGCTGCCTTTTAATAAAGGCTGCACTAAAGATATCTGTGTAGAAAAAAACCAAGCAGCCCTGAACCCAGAATTACAAATACAGGATTGATTTTTGTTCTCAAAATGAAATACAGGGAAATTAAAGCCAATCCCAAAGTGATAGGACTAACGATAGAAGATTTGGCAACAGCATAGACGCCGGATATCATTAGTCCAATCGAAATGGGCTCCAAAGCATTTTGGATGGTTCTGCGCCAAGGGCTTTCACCAAAGCGATTCCAAATACGACCAGCATAAAAGCACAAAATACTCGATGGCAAGAAAAATGAGAGCAGAACAACTCCCGCTCCTACTAGGCCAGCAACCTGAAATCCGATCACCAAGACCATCAACATATTAGGGCCTGGTGCAATTTGTCCGATACTATAAATATGTACAAAACGCAGGTGATCAATGCCAAATTGATGAGCTAGTAAGGATTGCATCTCCGGTAATACAGCGGTCCCGCCACCTACCGCCAGGAGTGACAGTAAGCCAAAGCTGAGTGCTAATGAAACTAAATGGTTCATGAGCTAACTCTTGGGCGATAAATATAAATTGCTATCGGAGCCATTATTAATAGGACGATGGGTAGACTTAGCTTTACCAGACTCATCAAAATAAAGGTTGGCACAATAATGAAAAGTGACTTGAGATGCTTCCAGTGCTCGTCACCGATCCGATAAGTAATTGCCGCCAGTAAACCACATGCAGCTGCTGCAACTCCAGACAAAATGATATTTGCTAGTGGGTGATCTGTATTCGTGGTGTATGCAATACCAATAATTAGTACAAATAGAGATCCAGGAAGTATTAGGCCGATGGTTGACACGAAAGCGCCTAACATGCCGCGCAAATGATCTCCGGCTAACACCGCTAAGTTCACTGAGTTTAAGCCTGGCATAGTTTGGCTAATTGCAAGATAGCCCATGAATTCATCGGCAGTAAGCCAGCGTCTTTTTTCAATTAAAAGAATGCGTTCATAAGCAATGATTCCTCCACCAAAACTTACTGCGCCGATGAGTAAAAACTGGAAAAAGAGGTCATGTAAACTTACTGACAAATCTTCATCAGTTAATTTTGCGGAGCTCATTCAGGCTTTCCATAGATTAATGCCGTTTTTGTACTACCAATTTCTAACCAATCAGCCAATTCAGTTTGAAGCTTTTTAAAAAACTTATCCGCCCTCTTATGAGCCTTGGCTTGTGAGCGATTTTCATCGTTTACGCGATATGAAAAGGCAAGCTCGCCTACAATAGGGTCGCCAGCAGTCCTCATCCAAATGGCAATTTCACAATGCGCTTGCACACCATCTCCAAAAACCAGGTTTCCTAATGGCAAGCAGGCTTCAAGAATCTTATTGGTAGGACCACCAACTATATGTACGGGAGTTTTTTTATCTATCGAAAGATTTGCCATGCCTGGAAAATACTCACAAATCGCACTAATTGATCTGTCAAATAAACTATCAATTGGAACGGCATCCAAAATTGCATTGTTTGAGAAGATTTGACGTTTAGAACCCAAGGCATCGCCACGTAAGATTTCCTCTTTAAAGCGAGCCCTGGATTTTATTTTCTTTTGTGGGGCTGGATTAAATTTGGACGCATGCTCCATGTCATGGGTTCGACACTTGAGGGTGACTTCTGCATAGTCATCAACCCACACGTTTTGTCGTGACTCTCGAACTCGCAAAATAATATTATTTAAACGGAAATCTTCACCGGGAGTATCGTAAAAATAAATATTTCGTAGCCCGGTATTTGCATTATCAAGGTGAAAAAAATCCACCTTACTTTTCTTGCAAAACTTCACAATTTGTTCGCTAAGAAGCAAAATTCTGCCGTGACGATCAAGACCCTTTGGCTTGATGAGTAATTTAAATTCTCTATTGGTAATGGATGGATGCAGCTTCATAAAATAATCCTTTTTTCTTGAGCTTATCACCAACTCGTGAAATTAAATCAGTTCATGAGGTTGTAAGTGGGTAAACCAAGCTCTTAGCGAATTGAGTGGGTTAGGCAGTGCGAACCAAATCAGCAATACTTTTGGCTGCACTCATTGCAATATCAGCATCTTTAGTCTCCACCATAACGCGCAATAAAGGCTCCGTACCGGATGCACGAATCAGAACCCTACCAATGTTTTGGAGATCAGTCTCAACCTTGGTGATTTGGTTTTTTAGTCTTTCGTCGCTCTTCCAGTCGTAACCGGGTTTAAGCTTCACATTCAAAAGCACCTGCGGGAATATTTTGACAGCATCCAATAATTGCGCAAGGCTCTTTTTGTTTTGACTCATTGCCGCTAACACTTGAAGTGCCGCAATTGTGCCGTCACCTGTGGAGTGCTGGTCTAAGCAAAGCAGATGACCTGACCCTTCGCCACCAATGATCCAACCATTTTGTTTGAGTAATTCCAAAACATAGCGATCACCTACATTGGCGCGCTCAAAACCGATGCCTAGATCTTTAATAGCGTTTTCAACTGCAAGATTAGTCATTAAAGTGCCTACAGCACCACCAATCTGCTGTCCACGATCCAAGCGATCTTTTGCAAGTACATACAAAAGCTCATCACCATTAAATAAACGACCAGAAGCATCAACCATTTGGAGGCGATCAGCATCGCCATCTAGAGCGATACCGAGATCTGCATTCACTTCCTTAACTTTAGCAATTAAAGCTGCCGGTGCCGTTGCTCCGCAACCATCATTGATATTGCGACCATCAGGGCTAACGCCAATTGGGATCACTTCAGCACCTAGCTCATGAAAAACATGGGGAGCTGTGTGATATGCGGCTCCATTAGCGCAATCCACTACAAGTTTCAATCCCTTGAGATTTAACTCACCTGGAAATGTTGATTTACAAAACTCAATGTAGCGTCCTGCAGCATCATCTAAGCGAAAGGCTTTACCAAGTTCTTTTGAATTTACACAACCCATAGGTTTTTCTAATTCAGCTTCAATGGCAAGCTCAAACTCATCAGACAACTTATCGCCTTTTGCAGAGAAAAACTTGATGCCATTATCTTGATAGGGGTTATGAGAAGCTGAAATCACTAAGCCAGCAGACAAACGCAATGCCTTAGTGAGATATGCAACGCCAGGGGTTGGAATAGGACCGCAGAGCATCACATCTACACCTGCAGCAGCGAAACCAGCCTCCAATGCTGCCTCTAATAAGTATCCCGAAACGCGCGTATCTTTACCGATGAGAATTTTGCACCGTTCACCCGGTTTGGCATCACTTGTTAACACTTTGCCAGCAGCGTAGCCTAAGCGAGTCATAAATTCTGGAACGATTGGAAATAGCCCTACTTCTCCTCGAATGCCATCAGTACCAAAGTATTGTTTTTTCATGAATTTCATTATAAAACTTAGATGCGTCACTAAGTGTTTATAGCCTCCCAAAGCTTTAGAGCATCAACAGTCTCGGGTACATCATGGACCCGGATAATTTGAGCGCCACGATCTGCGGCCATGATTGCCGCCGCAATACTTGGGGCTACACGGTCATTAGCATCCTTACCAGTGATTTTGCCAATCATCGATTTACGTGAAATTCCCGCTAATACGGGTAGGCCTAAAGCGGAGAAGTCGGCAAAGTTTGCCAGCATATTGAGGTTATGTTCCAAGCTCTTACCGAAGCCAAATCCTGGATCAATAGCAATGCGGTTACCACTAATGCCTTTGGAGATTAAAAGCTTCGCTCTATCATTTAGAAACTGTCTTACCTCTGCAATGATGTCCTGATATTCAGGGTTAAATTGCATTGTTAAGGGGTCGCGTTGCATGTGCATTAATACAATCCCGCAGTCGCTACTTTCCAACACGACCTCTAAAGCCCCTGCTTGCCTGAGGGCCCAAATATCATTAACACAATCAACGCCAGCAAGCAAAGCTTGGCGCATTGTTTCTGCTTTATAAGTATCTATTGATAGGGGGACACCGCAATCCTTTAATGCCTCAATGACCGGAAGCACTCTATCCAACTCTTCTTGCAGCGCTACTGGTTCAGCACCAGGACGAGTTGATTCCCCGCCAATATCAATGAGATCAACCCCGTTTTCGATCATTAACTCCGCTTGTGCAATAGCATCATCAGCATTTCTGAATTTACCGCCATCAGAAAATGAATCCGGAGTTGCATTCAGAATGCCCATCACAATCGGGCGCTTGCGTTTGGAGAAGTCAAAAAGAAAACGCCCACAACGCCAAGTTGTGGGCATCTCTTGAAGGCTTTGATGGTGCATCAAAGACACAGCTAAACAGGGTAATTAAGCGGTGGCTGGAGCGCTGCCAGCAGCAGGGCCAGGGGTACCAGCGGAATTACCAAACTGAGTTGCGGGTGGGGGCTTAGGTACACGCGGCGGGCGACCCTCCATGATGTCGTTGATTTGCTCTGCATCAATGGTTTCCCATTCCAGTAAAGCTGCAACCATCGCCTCAACCTTATCTCGGTTTTGTTCCAAGATCGATCTAGCTAAGGCATATTGGCTATCAATCAACGTACGTATTTCAGCATCTACCTTTTGTTGGGTTAGTTCAGAAACTGTTTTGGTGCTGTTGCGACCAAAAATACTTTCTGATTCGGTATCAACATAGACCATGGTACCCAAGCTATCACTCATGCCATAACGAGTCACCATATCACGAGCCATTTTCGTGGCGCGCTCAAAATCATTGGAAGCGCCAGTACTTGAAGAATGCAAGAACACCTCTTCAGCAGCACGACCACCAAACAATATGGCCAACTCTTCCATCATGCGATCTTTATACAAGTTCACGCGATCAAACTCTGGTAACTGCCAAGTCACACCCAAAGCCATGCCTCGCGGCATGATGGTAACTTTATGAACAGGGTCAGCTTTAGGCAAAACCTTAGCTACAACAGCATGGCCAGACTCGTGATATGCGGTGTTGCGACGCTCTTCCTCGCGCATAACAGCAGACTTACGCTCAGGACCCATATAAATCTTGTCTTTAGCGTCTTCAAAGTCCTTCATATCTACTGCACGCTTATTACGACGTGCTGCAAACAATGCAGATTCATTCACCAGGTTCGCTAAATCTGCGCCTGAGAAGCCTGGAGTGCCCCTTGCCAAAACGGCGGCGTTGACATCAGGATCAATCGGTACTTTGCGCATATGCACTTGCAAAATTTGTTCACGACCGCGAATATCTGGCAAACCTACGTGCACTTGTCGATCGAAACGTCCTGGACGCAATAAAGCTTTATCAAGCACATCAGAGCGGTTAGTGGCGGCCACTACGATCACGCCACTATTACTTTCAAAACCATCCATCTCAACCAGCATTTGGTTTAGCGTTTGTTCGCGTTCATCATTGCCGCCGCCCATGCCGGCACCGCGATGACGACCAACAGCATCAATCTCATCAATAAAGATGATGCAAGGAGAATTTTTCTTGGCGTTTTCAAACATGTCACGAACACGTGATGCACCAACACCAACAAACATCTCCACGAAGTCCGAGCCGGAGATCGAGAAGAATGGCACCTTAGCTTCACCCGCGATGGCGCGAGCTAAAAGGGTCTTACCAGTACCCGGAGGGCCTACGAGCAATACACCATGCGGAATGCGGCCACCAAGCTTTTGAAACTTTTGTGGGTCTTTTAAGAAATCAACAATCTCAAAGACTTCTTCTTTGGCTTCATCGCAACCTGCAACATCGGCAAAGGTAACCGTATTGCTGTTCTCATCAATCAAGCGCGCTTTAGATTTACCAAAGGAGAATGCACCGCCCTTACCGCCACCTTGCATTTGGCGCATCATGAAAAACCAAAAGCCAATAATTAATAAAGTAGGGCCAAGATAGTACAAAGCAGAAACCAACATATTCGGTTCGTCATCAGCTTTGCCGGTAACTTGAACTCCATATTTCATGAGATCACCAACCATCCAGATATCACCTGGAGAGATGATGGAGTATTTAGTGCCGTCAGCAGGCGTTACTTGCAATGTGCGACCTTGCACATCTACACGCTTTACTTTGCCGGCTTTAGCGTCATCCATGAATTGGGAATACGTCACCTGAGTTTGGTCCTTAGGCTTATCAAACTGTTTAAAAACAGTGAAAAGCACCAAGCCCACAATGAGCCACACACCGATTTTTTGGAACATATTGCTGTTCAAAATGAGTCCTTTTCTGGATTGAACCAGGAGTTAAAGCGATTTGCTTCCTAAGTATTTGATTCTACTACCACCTTTTTTCAAGAGCTAATGGCATATATATTTGATAAAACCCTATAAAAACGGGGTTATTAGCCAGTATTTAGAGCCTATTTCCGAGGTTTTAGGTTTCTACCCAAAAGGAAGATCTCAGAAGACTTTGCTCTAGATGCTTTAGGTTTACGGGAGGCAACGGTTTTAAAGACCTTTTTAAAGGATTCCACTATCTGGCTATAGCCACTACCGTTAAAACATTTGATTAAAAGCGCACCCTCAGGTTTCAGATGAGCAGTAGCGAAGTCTAGGGCTATCTCTGCTAAAAAAGCCATTCTGGCAGCATCAGCAACACCAACCCCAGAAAGGTTTGGCGCCATGTCTGATAAAACCAAATCGACTTTGCCTTCAGCACTCATCGGTAAAAGCGCCTCTAAAGCAGCCAGCCCCTCTTCTTCCCTAAAATCACCCTGAATAAAGCTCACATCAGCTATATCCTCCATTGGCAAAATATCAATGGCAATAATCTGACCATCCGGTTTGCCGGAATCAATTTTGGGATTGCTTTTACCAAATTCAGTGAGGCGATTGCGGACGTACTGAGACCAACTCCCAGGAGCGCTCCCTAAGTCCACGATAGTCATGCCTGCCTTGATAAGATGATCTTGCTCGTCAATTTCACTGAGCTTATAAACCGCTCTAGCGCGATAGCCCTCCTTTTGAGCCATCTTCACATAGGGATCGGATAGATGATCCTGCAACCAACTTTTATTAAATTTATTCTTTGCCACAACTTACCCACTTTCGCCCTCCATTTTCCTAGTTTCTGAGCTCTAAAGCAAAAGGAATCGATCAAAATACAGGCAAATTCAAGCTAAAAGGGCAATTTAGACCCTCAATGCTCTATCATCAACCCCATGACTGCACTCACTATTACCCCTGCACAACGTAAATCCCTCAAAGCTGACGCTCACGATCTAAGTCCTGTTGTCATGATTGGTGGCGATGGCTTAACACCTGCTGTCATCAAAGAGGCTAAATTGGCCATTAATCACCACGGATTAATTAAGATTCGTGTTTTTGGTGATGAGCGCGAAGCACGCATTGCTATGTATGAAGAACTTTGCGACAAACTTGACGCTGCTCCAGTTCAACATATCGGCAAGTTACTCGTGTTATGGAAACCAAAAGATATGGTTGATGAAGCTTTTAGCAATCTTGGTAGATCAAGCAAGCAAACCAAGAAATCTTTGCAGGCTCCTCGCACGAAACGTCAGCCAAATCGTGCCCCAGCAAAAGCTGGCGTGCGTACTAGCACTTCCGAAAGATCGGATCGTCGCTCCGCTTCAAATGCAGCACCGTTTGCTCGTGCTGCGGCAGTGAAATCAGCAACACCTAAGAAGCGGGTTTTGCGCTCTGAAGCGGCGGAATCAAAAATTGGCTGGTCTTCTCCCGGCTATAGAAAAGCAGTTGCTGCACCAGCTCCGATTAAGAAGCGTAAAGTCAGAATGAGCAGCACTAAGAAAAAGTCACTTGGCTCTTAATTCTGGCAAGTGAAATAAAAAAACGCCGCTAGTCGGCGTTTTTTGTTGACCGCCAAACTAAGGCTAGGCCGAGTACCGATTGAATCATAAAGATTGCACTAGAAACTCCATGCAGGCGAGCAAATAATGCTGCATTTGTAGACTCGCGAACTGACAGGCCTAAATAGAGCGCTTGATCTCGTAATGAATCCATCCAAGGAATGAAGATGAATGCTGCCCCAACAGTGCATGAGAGTATTCCCAGTAGGATCCAGCGGGTGATACGGTAATAGTTGTAACCATGTCTTACTAGGTGATTTGCCATCAACATTAGAAATACGTTTAAGGCGACACCGATATACGCCGTGGTTTTAAAGAGATTTGCTGCAACCATGCCGGCAACCTGTCTATCTCCCAAACTAGAGAATAAGATAGGCACAACTAAAAATCCAATGGTAATAAAACTACCTACCCAAAGACCTGAAATTAGGCTGAATATTCTCTGGGTGCGGATATGGTGCATTAAACGTATCGGACGGCCAAGATTTCAACTTCGCGATTGCCGCCTGGGGCTTGCACGGCAACAACGTCACCCTCCTCTTTGCCAATTAATGCACGGGCAATAGGTGAGCTGATGGAGATTTTCTTAACGGCGATATCCGCCTCATCATCCCCAACGATTTGATAAGTGAGCTTAGTGCCATCTTCTAAGTCCTCAAGATCGACGGTAGCACCAAAGACTATGCGTCCAGCAACATCTAAAGTAGCGGGGTCAATAATTTGAGCTGCCGATAACTTGCCTTCTAACTCTTGAATGCGGCCTTCAATAAAGCCTTGCTTTTCTTTGGCAGCATCGTATTCAGCATTCTCAGAAAGGTCGCCTTGAGCGCGTGCCTCAGAGATCGCATTGATAACGGAAGGACGTTCAACGTGTTTAAGACGGTGCAGCTCCTCTTTGAGAAGTTCTGCACCGCGCTTGGTGATCGGAATTGTGCTCATGAAACTAACCTAACTTAAATTCTTGCGCAAAATAGCGCGTATAAAAGTCAATTTTAGATTAAATGAGCTCCCGATGTAAGTTTTGCAAGGAATAAACCTCGAGGGAGTCGAGTCGGCCATTTTCTGAGGCTAACAAACCATCCATCACTGCTCGTGCGGCACTAATGGTCGTGTAATACGTAACACCATTAGCCTGAGCGCTGGTTCGAATTGATCTAGAGTCAGCAATCGCTGTCCGGGTCTCATCCACAGTAGTAAAGACAAGTGAAATCTCACCATTCTTGATGAAATCCACGATATGGGGGCGCCCATCCTTTACTTTATTAACTACTTTTACCGGCAAACCAGCCGCTTCAATTGCTGCTGCTGTACCCTTTGTCGCAACCATCGGGAAGCCCAGTTGATGCAACAACTTAGCAACTTCAATTGCTTTTGGCTTGTCACTATCTTTGACGGTCAAAAGAACTGTTCCGCTCTTTGGCAATTTGATGCCGGCACCCAACTGTGACTTAAATAAAGCCTCGCCAAAGGTCTTGCCAACACCCATCACTTCGCCAGTTGAACGCATTTCTGGACCGAGAATTGGATCTATACCTGGAAATTTATTAAATGGAAATACAGCTTCCTTGACTGAGAAGTATGGTGGCTTAATTTCAGTCTTAATACCCTGCTGCTCTAAAGTCTGACCAACCATGCAACGTGCAGCAATCTTCGCCAACTGCAAACCAGTGGCTTTTGACACAAACGGTACGGTGCGTGAAGCGCGTGGATTTACTTCCAAGACATAGATGACATCTTTGCTATCTACATTTTGAATCGCAAATTGGACGTTCATCAGGCCAACAACATTCAGTCCTTTTGCCATCGCTGCAGTTTGGCGTTTAATCTCTTCCACCGTTGCATCGGATAAAGAATATGGAGGCAATGAGCAGGCTGAATCGCCAGAGTGAACACCGGCTTGCTCGATATGCTCCATGACGCCACCAATAAATACGGCTGTACCATCGCTGATGCAATCGACGTCACATTCGATAGCATCATTCAAGAAGCGATCTAGAAGCACAGGAGAGTCATGGGATACCTTAACGGCTTCACGCATGTAACGCTCAAGGTCGCGACCATCATGAACGATTTCCATTGCACGACCACCTAAGACATACGAAGGTCGGACTACTAATGGGTAGCCAATTTCCACAGCAAGCTTGAGAGCCTCTTCTTCAGTACGCGCTGTACGGTTAGGTGGCTGACGCAATCCGAGATCCTGTAGTAGCTTCTGGAAGCGTTCACGATCTTCTGCTGCATCAATCATGTCTGGTGAAGTGCCGATAATTGGCACACCATTGCGTTCAAGATCTAAAGCCAATTTCAAAGGAGTTTGACCGCCGTATTGAACGATAACGCCCTTTGGTTTTTCTTTAGCAACAATCTCCAATACATCCTCAAGAGTCAGCGGCTCAAAGTACAGACGATCCGATGTGTCGTAGTCAGTCGAAACGGTTTCAGGGTTACAGTTGACCATGATAGTTTCGTAACCATCATCGCGCATTGCTAAAGCAGCATGCACACAGCAATAGTCAAACTCAATACCTTGACCAATTCGGTTAGGCCCCCCGCCCAAAACCATAATCTTTTCTTTATTGGTTGGGTGTGATTCGCACTCGCCATGCTCTGCTTCATAGGTTGAATACAAATAAGCAGTGTTGGTAGAGAATTCGGCAGCACATGTATCAACACGCTTGTAGACTGGAACAACTTTCAATCGATGGCGCGCTGCACGAACGGACGCAGCGTCAACTTTGAGTAACTTTGCTAAGCGGCGATCGGAGAAACCTTTTTGCTTTACAAAGCGTAACTCAGGAGCTGTTAGGCTATCGATCTTGCGCTGCTTAAGCTCAGTCTCAATGGTGATCAGTTCTTCAATTTGCTCCAGGAACCAAGGATCAACTTTAGTTTCACTATAGATCTCATCAAGACCCATACCCATGCGGAATGCGTCTGCCAAATACCAAATGCGATCTGGACCCGGCTCATTAATTTCATTAATGATGTCATCAAGGTCTGTGGATACTTCATCCAAGCCGTCAACACCAACCTCAAGACCGCGGAGCGCTTTTTGGAAAGACTCCTGGAAAGTCCGGCCAATGGCCATGACTTCGCCAACTGACTTCATCTGCGTTGTTAGGCGGGAATCAGCCTGCGGGAACTTTTCAAATGCAAAACGTGGAATCTTGGTAACAACGTAATCGATTGAAGGCTCAAATGATGCCGGTGTTGCGCCGCCGGTAATGTCATTCTTGAGTTCATCAAGTGTATAACCTACGGCCAATTTAGCTGCAATCTTTGCAATTGGGAAACCTGTAGCCTTTGATGCTAAAGCCGAGGAACGGGATACCCTTGGATTCATCTCAATGACGATCATGCGACCATCTACTGGATTAATCGAGAACTGAACGTTAGACCCACCGGTATCAACACCAATTTCTCTCAGAACAGCAATCGATGCATTACGCATGATTTGATATTCTTTATCCGTCAACGTTTGCGCAGGCGCCACGGTAATTGAGTCACCGGTATGTACGCCCATTGGGTCTAAGTTTTCAATTGAACAAACGATGATGCAGTTGTCATTGCGATCGCGCACGACTTCCATCTCGAATTCTTTCCACCCCAAGAGAGACTCTTCGATCAAGAGCTCACGTGTTGGTGATAAATCGAGACCACGTTTACAAATTTCTTCAAATTCTTCACGGTTATAGGCAATGCCGCCACCTGATCCCCCCATGGTGAATGATGGACGAATGACTACCGGGAAACCTGAGCTGCCAGTTTGCTTCTGAATTTGCTGCTGAACCTCATGAGCCTCATCCATTGAGTGCGCAATGCCGGACTTTGCAGAGCCTAGGCCAATTTTGGTCATGGCTTCTTTAAACTTTTGACGATCTTCTGCTTTATCAATGGCTTCTGGTGAAGCGCCAATCAATTCGCAACCGTATTTCTCTAAAACGCCATGACGGTGTAGATCTAAAGCGCAATTCAGTGCAGTCTGGCCACCCATGGTTGGCAAAATGGCATCAGGCTTTTCGGTAGCAATAATGCGCTCAACTACTTCCCAAGTAATCGGCTCGATGTACGTTACATCAGCCATCTCTGGGTCAGTCATGATGGTTGCAGGATTACTGTTGACCAAAATAACTTTATAACCCTCATCACGCAATGCCTTACAAGCTTGCGCTCCAGAGTAGTCAAACTCACAGGCCTGTCCAATCACAATCGGACCAGCACCAATAATCAGGATGCTCTTAATGTCGCTACGCTTAGGCATTATTTGCCCTCCTTCTTGGTAGCATTCATTAGCTCCATAAAACGATCAAATAAATAGGCAATGTCATGAGGACCTGGTGAGGCCTCAGGATGCCCTTGGAAACACAGCGCTGGCTTGTCATTCCACGCCAAACCTTGCAAGGATCCATCAAATAAAGAAACATGGGTTACGCGAATATTGCTTGGCAAGGTATTAGCATCAACGGCAAAACCATGATTCTGTGAGGTGATGGCAACACGTCCTGTATCTAAATCTTTCACAGGATGATTAGCGCCATGGTGGCCAAATTTCATCTTTAGTGTTTTTGCGCCTGCTGCAAGACCCATGATTTGATGGCCTAAACAGATGCCAAAGGTTGGCACACCTTTTTCAATAATTTCTTTTGCGGCAGCAATAGCGTAATCGCATGGACCAGGATCGCCAGGGCCATTTGAGAAGAACACGCCATCCGGATTCATGGCTAGCACTTCTGCTGCGCTAGTTTGCGCAGGCACAACTGTTAATTCGCAGCCTCGCTCAGTCAGCATGCGCAAGATATTGCGTTTCACACCAAAGTCATAAGCAACTACCTTTTTAATTGGCTTGCTAGTATCTAATGTTCTGTAAGCAGGCTTGCCATTTGGCCCATGAAGATCCCATTCTGCCTCGCGCCACTGATAGGCTTTCTTGGTAGTCACTACCTTTGCAAGATCTAGGCCTGACATGCCAGGGAAAGCTTTAGCAAGCTCAAGAGCCTTCGCCCCTAAGGATTCATAGTTATCACCTAATTTACCAGCAACAATAGCGCCGGATTGTGCACCCTTATCACGCAGAATTCTGGTGAGCTTGCGTGTATCGATACCAGCAATCCCTAAAACATCTGCTTTGGTAAGGTAGTCATCTAAAGAGCCTTCCGAACGGAAATTGGATACGCGTTTTGGAAGATCCTTCACTACTAAGCCTGCTGCATGAATCTGATCTGATTCCGCATCTTGGGCATTGACACCGACATTACCGATATGTGGGTAGGTTAAGGTAACAATTTGGCGTGAGTAGCTGGGATCAGTAATGATCTCTTGATAGCCAGTCAATGCAGTGTTGAATACGACTTCGCCAGTAGTTTCGCCAGAGGCGCCAATGCTAAAACCGGGAAATAATGTGCCGTCGGCTAAGGCCAACACGGCTGGGGGAAAAGAAGGAAGCAAGGGTGACAAACCATCTCCAGTCCCTGCTCCATCCGACGCTCAAAACCCCAAAAAAGACTAGCCCGGGGATATTTTTGCGGGTGGTGAGTGTCTTTAAGCGCTAGGGTATATATTAAGTTTCGAACCCTGTAATCATAACATTTTTGCTCGTAAACCCTTGGATATCAAGTCAAATGGGGGCTGGAAGGTAAAAAGCTCCCCCGGCCTAATGGCTGGAGGAGCAATTTGTTCAAAGTTGGGCGTTTTAAGCCTTGGCGCTCTGCTCAATAATGGTCTTAATTTGAGCTAGTACAGACTGGTCATCCATCGTGCTGATATCACCAGGATCACGACCTTCGGCTACGGCCTGAAGTGCACGACGAACAATCTTGCCTGAACGTGTCTTTGGCAACGCAGTAACTATATAAACCCGGCCAGGTCGTGCAATCGCCCCTAAGGTGGTATCGACAGTCTTCATGCACTCAGCTTCCAAAGTAGCAGTATTGGATGCATCTTTAGGAATCACAAAGGCAATCGCGGCTTGCCCCTTTAATTTATCTTCAATGCCAACCACGGCAACTTCTGAAACATTCGGATGACTGGAAATACTTTCCTCGATTTCGCGAGTACCAAGGCGATGTCCAGCTACGTTGATCACGTCATCTGTTCGGCCCAAGATGAAGAAATAGCCATCTTTATCTTTAATGCCCCAGTCAAAGGTGGAGTAGACTAATTTGCCCGGAATTGTTTCCCAGTAGGTGCTGACAAAGCGCTTGTCATCGCCCCAAACAGTTTGCATGCAACCTGGAGGTAATGGACCTTCAATAGCAATGACGCCCTTCTGATCTGGGCCCAGCTCTTCGGAAGTAGCATCATCGAGTAACTTCATGTTGTAACCAAACGATGGCACACCTGGTGAGCCAAATTTATGTGGCATGACTTCAACCCCACGCTGAATTGCCAGCATTGGCCAACCCGTTTCTGTCTGCCAGTAGTTATCAACAATAGGCTTATTAATTGCACCATGAATCCAACTGGCAGTCGGTTCATCCAAGGGCTCACCTGCCAAAAAAAGAGCGCGCAATTTAGAAAGGTCATACTTGGTTAAGAAGGCAGGGTCTTGTTTCTTCAGAACGCGAACCGCTGTTGGTGCAGAGAACATGACTGACACTTTGTACTTATCTACCAGCTCCCACCAAATGCCTGCATCAGGACGCAAAGGGGTGCCCTCGTACATGATCGTAGCCATACCAGATAGCAATGGCGCATAAATGATGTAGCTGTGGCCAACAACCCAACCAATATCGGACGTACAGAACATGGTCTCACCAGCATTACCGGTAAAGATATGTTTCATTGAGGCGGCGAGAGCTACTGCATAGCCGCCTGTATCACGCTGAACACCTTTAGGCTTTCCAGTTGTACCGGAGGTGTACAAAATATAAGAAGGATGAGTTGCATCAACCCATTCAATAGGCACTACATCATTTAAATGCTTTTGGCGTTCGCTTGCGTAATCTAAATCACGTCCAGCGACGGTGGTGAATTCAGTTAAGCCGCGATTCACAATCAAAACCTTCTCAGGCTTGTATTCAGCCAGAGTAATTGCTTCATCTAGCAATGGCTTGTAAGGAACTGCTTTGCCGCCACGTGCACCTGCTTCTGCAGTAACAATCAGTTTTGGTTTTGCATCATCAATACGAGATGCCAAGCTGTGGGATGCAAAGCCACCAAACACAACGGAGTGAATAGCACCAATACGGGCGCACGCCAACATAGCAAAACAAGCTTCGGCGATCATCGGCATATAAATAAGTACGCGATCACCCTTTTTAACGCCCGCTGCCTTGTAAATTGCTGCCATACGATTCACTTCTTCGTATAACTCTTTAAAGGTATATGCCCTCTCTTGATTGGTTTCTGTAGAAACTGCAACTAAGGCAATTTGATCTGGACGATCTTTTAAGTGGCGATCTACTGAGTTGTAGCAAAGATTGGTTAAGCCACCCTCAAACCATTTAGCAAATGGTGGGTTGTCGTAATTAAGAACTTTGTTAAAAGGTTTTTCCCAATGTATTAACTGCGCTTGCTCACCCCAAAATCCATCCGGGTCTTTAATTGAGCGTTCGTGGTGTGCTTTGTAGGACATGGTCAACCTGATCTCTTAAAAAGTTACTCAAATTACTGGCTTTTGCTCACCCCTTTACTAGCCTTGCTGCTAGCTGAGGCAGGTGAACTACCATTTTTCGCAGATTTTGCAAGCCCTGTCGATTCGGATTTATGCTGAGATGCAGCATTTTTTTCAGAAGAATTACCCTTAGAGGCGCCCTTATCTCCTTTTTTGGAGTTGCTGGGTGCAGCACATTTACTTGATTTAGCCCCTTTTGTACCCTTTGCTGGTTTGGGGCACTTAGGAGCAGGCGGAGCTGGCTTTTCTAGGTTGAGACTGGCATTTTCTGCCATAGCAGTTGAAACATCACCCGGACGGCGACTGGTTTTGGGAATTAGCACGGTAGAGCCTGCTCGTATACGCATTCCCCTTGGAATGCCGTTGACCTCGCGCAGGGTATCTACATCCACCCCCAACGTTTTAGCTGCCTGATCAACACTTTCTGTTTTGGAAACTTGAACAGCAGTCCACGACGAAAGAGGTTTAGAGTATTGCTTGAGGTTATCTTGAAAGATCTCAGCATGCGCAAACGGCAAAAGAATTTGCTGGTTAGCATTGCTTAAAATTACCGGCTTATTAAATGATGGATTCAGAATTTGAAATTCATCTGCAGGTATCTCGGCCAACTTAATTACAAGAGCAACATCAATATCGTTTCCAACATCAACCGCGACAAAGTATGGGTGATTTTCTAAATCAGGCAGCACAATTCCATATGCCTGTGGATCCAGGACAATTTGTCGATATGCCATCAATTTAGGAACGTAATTTCGAGTTTCACGCGGTAAGGTCAAACTCTCATAATCTATAGGCAATCCTGCGGCGGCATTACGCTTTTGTGCTTTTGTAATATTGCCAGCACCCCAGTTGTAGGCTGCTAAGGCTAGTTCCCAGCTACCGAATTGATTATTCAAACGTTGTAGGTAATCCAAGGCCGCATCCGTTGACTGCACAACATCGCGTCGCTCATCTCTAAATACGTTTTGTGTGAGACGAAAGTCTTTGCCCGTGGCAGGCATAAATTGCCATAGACCCACTGCCTTTGCATTTGACTTTGCATTGGTTACAAACGCACTTTCAACAAATGGTAGTAATGCAATCTCGGTAGGCATATTGCGCGCATTTACCTCTTGAACGATGTAAAACAAATAACGTGAAGAACGCGTCATCGAGCGATTCACATAGTCCGGCCTTGCAGCTAACCAGCGAACCTGTTCGATCTCTAAAGGACTATTCATTGGCTCCATCTCGAAGCCATCACGGATACGTATCCACAGATTGTCAGAAGGTGCATAAACCTTGCTAACAGATTGATTTTTGAGATTTACTCGGGCAGCCTTAGATGTTTTTGGATTTGCCTTTGTTGGTGCGTCAGAAGACCAATCAGTACTTGCGCAACCACTCAGCAAAGCAGTAATTACTAATACTGCATACATCACCCGCATTAGAAGCGATCTTTCCAGCCACGAATGACTGCCAATACATGTGCAGGCGTTGGCAATGATGTCTGACCTGAAACCTCTTTAGCCATTGCAATGACTTCGGCTTGATCACAACGCATGAATGGATTAACTTGCAGCTCTTGTCCAATAGTGGTTGGAAGAGTTGGCAAACCCTGCTCTCGCAAAGATTTAGCCTGCTCTGCCCATGAGAGTAGATTAAGGTTGTTGGGCTCTACTGCTAAAGCAAAACGAATATTCGATAAAGTGTACTCATGGGTGCAATAAACCAAAGTATTTTTTGGCAGTGCGGCAAACTTACCAAGCGACTCCGTCATTTGGGTTGGTGTCCCCTCGAACAATCTTCCACAGCCAGAGGCAAATAAGGTGTCACCACAAAAAAGCATTGGCTCAACAACATTTGCCTGCATGTTTGCAAAATAAGCGATGTGACTTAAGGTATGCCCAGGAACTTCGAGAACCTTCAAGCTAATGCGCGGGGAAGCAATTTCAAATTTATCGTCTTGCATTACGACATTAGTGCGACCTGGAATATTGCCACCAACTGGGCCATAAACAGGCAGATCCGCACCCAAACTTTCCAATAAGTTGAGAATGCCACCCGTATGGTCCGCATGGTGGTGGGTAATAAGAATGCCTTTAAGGGTCAAATGATTTGTGCTCAGGTACTCCAAAACTGGTGCTGAATCACCTGGATCCACCACTAAAGCAGAGCTGCCATCGTGAATACACCAGATATAGTTATCATCAAAAGCCGGAATGGGCCAAACCTGCAATAAAGTATTCTTATCCATAGACCCATGATACCAACCCCACCCATACCCTCTCAGACACCTGCACCTCCCTGGAGCTCATGGGAAAAATGGCTCCAATCTCCTCCTGGACGCTACGTGCTAGCGTGGGAGCAACGGTGTTTTGACCAAATTGTTGCCGATGTCTTTGGCTTTCATGCAGTGCAAATAGGCCTACCTCAGATAAATACGCTTAGTGAAAATCGCATGCCTTTGCATGCCATCCTGATTCACTCTAACGATAGTCGCTCTCATACAACTAATTACAACTGGCATTTAATTGAAGGTGACTCGACAGACCTCCCCTTTGCCAGCGAAAGTATAGATTTAATTGTTCTGCCCCATGTTTTGGAATTTGCCACTGATCCCCATCAAATATTGCGCGAAGTCGATCGAGTACTTCGACCCGAAGGTCGTTTAATTATTTCCGGCTTTAACCCCGCAAGCCTATGGGGCGCCAGACAATACCTCAGCAGATTGGTTGGAACCCCTTACCTTCCTAGAGATGGGCAATTTATTAGTCTCATCCGCATAAAAGATTGGCTGGAGTTACTTAACTTCTCTTTGGACCGAGGTCACTTTGGTTGCTATAAATTTCCCCTGCAGGGTGAATCTGCGATGGGCAAGATGAATTTTCTTGAAAAAATGGGGAATCGTTGGTGGCCTATATTTGGGGCTGTTTTTTTAGTTTCAGCCATTAAGCGCCAACAAGGAATGCGCCTCATTGGCCCAGCATCACTTGTCCGTATACCGGCCATGCAACAACTAACTCC
This sequence comes from Polynucleobacter sp. MWH-S4W17, assembly GCF_018687535.1. NCBI lineage: Bacteria > Pseudomonadati > Pseudomonadota > Betaproteobacteria > Burkholderiales > Burkholderiaceae > Polynucleobacter > Polynucleobacter sp. MWH-S4W17. The sequence continues at coordinate 1,051,061 of NZ_CP061295.1, forward strand.
CGCCGCCGAGCGCAGCAATATCCAAAAACGCTTCAAAAGAGGCAATACCAAGTAAATTATCGCCATGCCGCATACCAAATCACACCCCCACCCCCCTCATATCGTGATTTATACCGATGGTGCCTGTAAAGGGAATCCCGGCCCTGGAGGCTGGGGGGCTGTATTGCGATCTGGTGGGCACGAAAAGCATATTCACGGGGGCGAAAAGCTCACCACCAACAACCGCATGGAGATTTCTGCAGTCATTTTCGCCCTAAAAGCCCTCAAACAACGCAGCACCGTTGAGTTGTGGACTGACTCCCAATATGTCCAAAAAGGGGTAACGGAATGGCTAGAGGGCTGGAAAAAAAGGGGGTGGAAGACCGCCAGCAAGGATCCAGTCAAAAACGCAGATCTCTGGCAGGAACTGGACTCCCTGCTCCCAGGGCATGAGATCTCCTGGCACTGGGTTAGAGGGCATAACGGACACCCTGGAAATGAGTTGGCCGACCAGTTAGCCAATAAGGGTGTTGAGGAGTTTTTGCCCTAGGGCGAATGCACGTCTACACCCTCCTTTTTAGCCATCTTATGAGAGAATGATCCTGCTCTAAATGGCTTAGAAACATCATAAAACCCACAAAAAACCAAGAAAAATGAGACTGTGTCAAAAATAGAATCTTCACTCGATAAGGCATTTGCCAAACTCGTTCAATTTAAAGAGATGGGCAAAGTTCGCTTGTGCGCTCTTTGGCAAAAATATTCACCCCAGCTAAGCCAAGCAAAGAGAGTGGATTTTGCTACGGTTAAATCCTTTTTAGTGAGGTTTAAATGGCGCTTGCTATTAATTCTGCTCTTACTCTATGCGGGCTCAAAAGCATATGATTATTTTTTCCCAGCCTCTGCTAAATCTGGCGGCCCTGTTACCGTAACATCATTCGTAGTCCAGAAAAAAGATGTGCCGCTAATCATTGAGGCAACTGGCACCATTGTTTCCAATAGCATTGTTGACATTCGCCCAATGGTCACCAATACCGTCGCCACAATTCAGGTAAAAGATGGTCAAGAAGTTAAAGCTGGCGATCTGCTTTTTACCTTGGATGACCGCAACGATAAAGCCAACTATGAAAAGCTCAAAGCCCTTGCTGATGATGCTCAAAAACAGTACTTACGCGCCAAAGAATTGGTTGCTAAAAACTTTATTTCTAAAGCCGCTCTAGAAACTACATTGGCAAATGCCAAGTCAGCACAAGCAGCAGCCCGCGCGGCAGAAGTGCAGCTTTCTTTTGATTACATTAAGTCCCCTATTGATGGTCGTGCTGGCATCGTCAATGTATTCCCGGGCTCCCTTGTCCAGGCTAGCAACATTGTTTCCACCGCGACCAGCTCAACTGCTACATCCAGCGTTGGATCCATGGTGACCATTACTCAATTAAACCCAATTGATGTTCAATTTGTCATTCCAGAAAAAGATATTCCGATCATCTTAGAGAACCAGTTAGATGGTGATGCGATGAATGTTACGGTGACTGTAGGCGATAGCGGCAAAAGAACTTACGAAGGAAAGGTGCTGGTCGTTGATAACCAAGTCGATCCTTCGATCGCGGCGGTACGCGTAAAAGCGCAAATCCCGAATGACGCCAAAACTCTCTTGCCAGGTGAATTTGCTCGCGTATCCCTAGTGGCCAATACTCTAAAGGATGCCTTAGCTATTCCATCGCAAGCAGTAGTGATCAATCCCCGCGGAAAATTGGTTTACGTGGTCGATAAAGATGCCAAAGTTGCAGCCAAACCCGTGAAAGTAGTTTATGACTACCAAGGATTGTCTGTTGTTACCGGTATAGATGATGGCGATAGAGTAGTGGTTGAAGGTAAGCAGAATTTGCGTCCAGGAAGCAAAGTCCGCGAGGATAAATCAGCTGCACCGCAAGCAACTACTACCTCAACAACTCCAACAGCCCCAGAGAAAAAATGACACTATCCGAATTATGTATTCGGCGCCCGGTAATGACGGTGTTGCTCTCGATAGCAACAGTCATCGCAGGGGCTGTTGCCTACATGAAAATTCCAGTAGCTGCGCTACCTAGTTTTAATACGCCAGTTATTTCTGTAAGCGCATCTTTACCGGGTGCATCACCAGAAAATATGGCTGCCTCGGTAGCCCTTCCCCTTGAAAAAGAATTTTCGACGATTGATGGCATCACCGTAATTAGCTCCACTAATTCTTTGGGCAGTACGAGCATTACTTTGGAATTCAATAACGATCGAGATATTGATAAAGCCGCAGTTGACGTTCAAGCAGCTTTGTTGAGAGCCCAAAAGCGCTTACCGATTGAAATGACGGTGCCACCGTCCTACCGGAAGATAAATCCAGCCGACACTCCTGTTCTAGTGGTGCGCATGAGCTCGCCATCAATCAGTCTCTCAGATCTCAATCAATACGCAGAAAATTTACTTTCACCTAACTTATCAACCATTAGTGGTGTAGCGCAAGTTCTTGTTTATGGTGCAAAGCGTTATGCGGTTCGCGTACGAGTGCATCCCGACGCTCTTGCTAACCGCAATCTCACTATTGACGATATCGCCGTTGCTATCAACAAAGCCAACTCCAATAGTCCTGTAGGGGTTTTAGACGGGCCCCGTCAGGCCATCACTATTTATGCCAACCCACAACTAGTAAGACCTGAAGAGTTTGCCAATTTAATTGTTAGTCAAAAAAATGGTCTTCCGATCTACCTCAAGGACGTTGCCGATGTGATCGAGAGTTACGAGGATGTAAAAACATTGGCGAGTGCTAATGGAGAGCGCTCTATTGCGATTGCAGTATTGCGCCAACCGAGCGCTAATACTGTGGATGTTGTTAACTCCGTTAAGGCATTACTACCTCAATTACAAAAGCAGATGCCGGAATCTGTTCGTATGCAATTGTTGAACGATCGTTCGCTCTCCATTCTAGAAGCGATACATGACGTTAATCTCACATTGGCTTTAACGATCTTGTTGGTTGTTATGGTAATTTTCTTGTTCCTGAAACATGTTTCGGCGACAGTTATTCCCTCTATCAGCCTTCCAATCTCACTGATCGGGGCATTCTTTCTGCTCTATTTTTTGGGATACAGCTTAGACAACATCTCGCTTCTGGGTATTACGCTTGCTGTAGGCTTGGTTGTTGATGATGCAATTGTGGTGCTTGAAAACATCATGCGTTATGTTGAACAAGGTATGGACCCACTCAAAGCATCCCTCAAAGGTAGCAAAGAAGTGGGCTTTACGATTATTTCCATTTCTATTTCTTTGGTGGCTGTATTTATTCCACTCTTCTTTATGGCTGGTCCTATTGGCCTTCTGTTTAGAGAATTTGCGGTAGTGGTTTCCCTTTCAATTTTGGTATCAGCAGTCGTGTCGCTGACGGTTGTGCCGATGCTTTGCAGTCGCTTCCTACCAAAACCAGGTCAGCATGCCAAGGAATATGCCATCAACAAGAAGTTTGATCGCGTCTTTGACTGGATGCTGAAAACCTATATTCACTACCTAGATCTGGCCCTTAATAATCGTAAGAAAGTCTTATGGGGCGCCCTTTCCACCTTTGCCATTACCGTGGTGATGTTTGTCTATAGCCCGAAGGGTTTCTTTCCAGAAGAAGATATTGGGCAAATTCAAGCAACTACTGAGGCATCTGAAGATATCTCCTTTAAAGCGATGTTGGCACTTCAGGATAGAGCTGCAGAACTAGTGAATACAGACCCGAATGTGGATAGCTCTATTTCAGTCATTGGCGGTGGTGCGAGCTCAGGCTACAACACCGGCAGGATTTTTATCATTCTTAAGCCCAAGGGCGATCGCGCTAAGATGGCTCAGGTGATGGAGGGATTAAGAAATAAATTTAAAGAGATCCCCGGCCTTCAGGTCTACATGCGTCCGGTCCAGAATTTACAGCTTGGCGGCAAAAATAGTAAAAGCCGCTACCAATTTACTTTGCAAAGTGTTGGCTTTGAAGGCGTGAATGAATGGGCTGATAAGTTGATGCAAAAGATGCGTACCGACCCACTTTTCCGTGACGTTACCAGTGACTCACAGCTAAAAGGTCTCAACGTCAAGATCAATATTGATCGTGAAAAAGCGGCTAGTGCCGGCGTTACGATTGCTGACATCCGTACAGCCCTCTATTCTGCCTACGGTGAGAGGCAGGTATCTACTATCTACACACCAGTGAATACTTATTACGTGATCCTAGAAGCTGCTGAAGAAGATCGTCAATATGAGACGGATCTGAATAAGATTTTTGTAAGAGGTCGCGCAACCGACAAGCTGATTCCACTATCTAGCGTAGCTAGCTTCACTCGTGAAATCGGCCCAACCGCCGTAAACCATCAAGGGCAAATTCCGGCTGTAACCCTGTCATTCAACCTTGCTCCTGATGTCTTCCTTGGTGACGCCACGAAAAAGATTGAGGAATACACCAAGGAAATTGGCTTACCCGCTTCCATCATTACGAGTTACGGTGGAGATGCGGCAGTATTTAAAAGCAACCAATCAGGTCAGCTGATACTAATTCTATCGGCTCTAGGCGTAATTTATATATTACTTGGCGTGCTTTACGAGAGTTACATTCATCCGCTGACTATTTTGGCTGGTTTGCCATCTGCTGCGATTGGCGCCATCCTTGCTTTGCGCATCTTTGGCTTCGAGCTAACCGTCGTTGCATCGATCGGTATTTTATTATTGATCGGCATTGTTAAGAAAAATGCGATCTTAATGATTGACTTTGCCTTAGATGCTCAACGTAACCAAGGCATGTCTCCTGAAAAAGCCATTCGTGAAGCATGTATCTTGCGTTTCCGGCCTATTATGATGACAACCGTTGCCGCTCTCATGGGTGCACTTCCGATCGCATTTGGGCTGGGTGCTGGAGCAGAGTTACGTCAACCTTTAGGCATCAGCGTTGCTGGTGGCCTGATTTTTTCTCAGTTCGTAACGTTGATCATTACACCCGTGATTTATCTCTATTTGGATAAATATGCAGGCAATGGACCGATGGATATTCCACCAGCTGTTCTAGAGGGAACCTGATGCGTCAAGTGATTCTCGATACCGAAACTACTGGCCTTAATCCAGCCACCGGCGACCGCATTATTGAAATTGGCTGTGTTGAGATGGTTGGTCGTCGACTTACCGATAGAACTTTCCATTACTACATCAATCCTGAGCGTGATATTGATGCTGGCGCATTTGCAGTCCACGGACTTTCTAGAGAGTTTTTATCTGATAAGCCAATCTTTGCAAACATCGTTGAGCAGTTAATTGAGTTTGTAGATGGCGCTGAAATTGTGATTCATAACGCAGCCTTCGATTTGGGGTTCTTAGATAACGAGTTTGCCCTTCTAAAGCGCCCCCCCTTCAGAAATTTAGCCTCCAAGATTACCGACACACTGCTCGACGCGCGTCAAATGTTCCCTGGAAAGCGCAATTCATTAGATGCGCTGTGTGAACGCTTTTCAATTAGTAATAAACACCGTACTTTGCACGGCGCGTTATTAGACGCCCAGTTACTAGCTGAAGTTTACGTATCGATGACAAGGGGTCAAGAAGACCTTTCGATTGATCTGATTGACTACACAGTGGGAGCAGACTCTACTGGTCATACCAAAGCTTTACCAACTAATCTCATGGTGCTGTCTGCATCAGATGATGACCTTGAAAGCCATGAAAAAATCTTGGCGGAAATTGCCAAGGCAAGTAAAAAGGACCCCGTTTGGAGTCCTTTAAATGCTGCTGCCTAATTAGTAGATTACTAGTTAGATTGCTGCGGCAATCGCCTTACCCAAATCATCCGTCTTCGCTGTGCCACCTAGATCTGGTGTCAAAGGCGCATGTCCTGGACCGGATGCCAATACCTTTTCAATGGCACTAAATATTGCTTTGCCAGCTTCTGGATAGCCGAGGTGATCAAGCATCATCGCCCCACTCCATATCTGGCCAATAGGGTTGGCGATCATTTTTCCAAAGATATCAGGTGCCGATCCATGTACTGGCTCAAACAAGGACGGGAATTTACCTTCAGGATTAATGCTGCCGGATGGTGCAACTGCAATTGTGCCGGTACATGCAGGACCCAAGTCCGAGAGAATATCGCCAAATAAATTGCTCGCTACTACAACGTCAAAGCGATCTGGATTCATAACGAAGTGAGCCGCCAAAATATCAATGTGGTATTTGTCGGCTCTTACATCGGCAAATTTCTTAGACATTGCCTCTACACGCTCATCCCAATAAGGCATAGTGATGGCAATACCATTTGATTTAGTTGCAGAAGTTAAATGCTTCTTAGGGCGACTTTGGGCTAAGTCAAAAGCGTATTGCAAAATTCGGTCAACACCCTGTCTAGTGAAGACAGATTCTTGAATCACGATTTCACGATCGGTATCCGGGAACATCTTGCCACCAACGCTGGAGTATTCACCTTCAGTGTTCTCACGTACTACAAAGAAATCGATGTCACCGGGCTTACGGTTGGCAAGTGGGCAAGGCACACCGGGCAATAAACGTACTGGACGCAAATTGACATACTGGTCAAAGCCACGGCGGAATTGAATTAAGCTGCCCCAGAGTGAAACATGGTCAGGCAGAATATCCGGCATACCTACAGCGCCAAAAAAGATCGCATCGTACTTCATGAGGATATCGAACCAATCATCCGGCATCATCTTCCCATGCTTGAGATAGTAATCACAGCTTGCAAAATCAAAATGATCAAACTGCATACCTAGATTAAATTTACGATTGGCTGCCTCTAGCGCACGTACGCCCTCCGGCATGACTTCTTTGCCAATACCATCCCCAGGAATAACGGCAATCTTTGGATTCTTAAATATTTTCTTTGCGTTCATAAATGATGTGTCTCGTTTTATTTTGTTGAAGATGAATTTTACAAATAACTAGCTAATAGCGCGACGGATTTCATCTGGCGCCTTCTTGCTACCCTTTTCAACTGATTCACTATCGTAATCAGTGGTATTTTCAATGGTCTCTGGAACAGCTTCTAGCATCCGAATATTGTCCTTGGGGCAGATTGGCGCTCCATAACTGGCCCACTTCTTGAGCAAAGTTACCTCGTAGCCACATTGCCCACATTTAGCCTTACTTCGACTAGCATTGCTAGGCCTTGGGGGCGGGAAAACAATCGCTTGATGCGGGTAAGGGCCAAGCTCCTGACTAATCATCATCAGTCTTACAGTGAGCTCCTCAGTGGCATGAGCCATTCTGGCAGGGCCTTCCAGACCCACCGTTTGAGCGATTCCCTTGAAATCTTCGCCATGGCCACTAAAACAGTCATCCACTGCATGGCAGAGTTCATGAACTAAGGTATCTAAAAGCTGAACAGGCTCATCCAACTTAGGGGAAATGAATATCTCATTTACGCCACCACCTGAGCGCTCACGTGGCCAGCATTGGCCTAGTGTTGTTCTAGGACTACTAGAGGCCGGGAATCCGCATGAGACCCTGACGGGAGGGATGGCATAACCTGCTTTTGAAAAGACCGGCTCAAGATGCCTTACGGCGTCTTCTAGCCAAGCCTCACGGACTGTATGTTGCTTCATTTAACTTCTCTTCTATCGAAATCTAGGACAAAAACCATCAATTGCGATCATACGCCACCATAAGTAGAATGAGTCCATGAAAGATCTAGAAAGCCTAAGCGCTACCCAAGCCATCAAAGCCCTCTCTAAGAGGGAAATTAAAGCCACTGATTTACTCCTATCCTGCCTAGACCGCATAGGACAAAAAGAGAGCGTTGTTAAGGCCTGGGCAAGCCTAGGAAAGGAAAATGCCTTATCTCGCGCCAAACAGCTTGATAAAGGTGCCTTTCAGGGCCTATTACATGGTCTCCCAATTGGGGTTAAAGATCTTTATGACACCTATGATTTACCGACCTCCTATGGCTCACCCATTTACGCCAACCACTATCCAGTCGCTGACGCTGTGGCGGTTGCCCTAATGCGACAGTCTGGCGCCATTATTTTAGGCAAAACCGTTACAACAGAATTTGCAACATTTAAGAGTGGATTAACAACAAATCCGCATAACCCAAAGCACACTCCCGGTGGTTCCTCTAGTGGCTCTGCTGCTGCAGTAGCCGATTTTATGATCCCACTGGCAACGGGTAGTCAAACTGCTGGGTCAATCATTCGCCCTGCGTCCTTTTGTGGTGTAGTGGGATTTAAACCCAGTCATGGCAAAGTCAGTATTGCGGGAATTAAAAGTCTTTCTGTAACACTCGACACCATGGGTTGCTTTGGTAGAACAGTAGAAGATGTAGGGCTTGGTGTAGCAGCTATGAGTGGCGATCATCGACTAGCAAAAATTGAAGTCTTGCATAACAAACCCCGCATCGCCATTTGCAAAACATCTAGCTGGCCGTTTGCACAAAAAGAAACTGCTACAGCGCTTGCTGTTGCCCGGCATGCTGCCGAGAAGATTGCTAAAGGAACCGTAATTGATCAGAAGTTACCAAAGACATGTGATGGACTCACCCAAGCCCAAACTCGCATCATGATCTCTGAAATGTCACGCAGCCTTACTTTTGAACGTGTGCATTACGCTAAAAAGCTCAGCCCACAACTTCTGAAGCAACTTAGTGAAGGCGCTGAAATTAGCTACGAGCAATATGCAAAAGATTTGAGCCTTGCCGATAAGTCAAGGGCGGCCATGGAAGACTTATTTAATAATGAAGTGGATATCTTGATAGCCCCAAGTGCAAATGGCGAAGCGCCCAACATTAAAGATGGTACTGGAGATCCTCTTTTTTCTAGAGCTTGGACTCTTCTAGGTTTGCCCTGCATCAATATCAATGTAAGCAGTGGCCCCAATGGATTGCCAGTAGGCGTGCAACTCATTGCAGGCCCAGGTAAAGATCATTTCTTGTTGAGCGCTGCCCGGGCATTTACATTAGCATTACCTGACCCCACCCTGCGAGATCAGGCTTAGCCAAGCCCTTAATCAAGAGTAATGTTTGCCGCTTTAATTGCTTTAGCCCAGAAAGGAAGTTCTTTCTTAACTAGCGCATCAGTTTGGTTTGGTCCCAAGTAACGAAGTTCAACACCAGCGGCATCGGCACGCTCTTTAATTTCAGGCAATGCCAAGCTCTGCTTTACAGAATTAGTGAGCTTGGTAACCACTGCTGCAGGTGTTCCTGCAGGCGCATAAAGGGCCACCCATGATTCCAACTGAAATGATGGTAGACCAGCTTCAGCGGTAGTTGGTACGTTTGGCATACCAGGGTGACGATTTTTGCCGGTCACAGCAAGCCCCTTGAGTTTTCCACTTTGGACGTGTTGCATGACTGAGGGTGGCGTACTAATAAATACCTGTACCTGCCCCGCCAAAACGTCCTGAATGGCTGGACCAGATCCCTTGTATGGAACATGCACCATATCCACACCAGTAGTTTGCTTGAAGATCTCAGTACCAATATGCGACACAGAACCATTGCCTTGTGAGGCGTAATTTAATTTACCTGGATTAGCTTTTGCGTACGCAATAAATTCCTTCAAATTATTTACCGGAACTGAAGGGTGCACTGCAATGACATTGGTTGAAACAGTCAGTAAGGCAATTGGAGAAAAATCTTTAATGGGATCCCACGGAAGCTTATCGAATAAAGCGGGATTACCAACGTGATAACCAGAATAGGAAATCAATAAGGTGTAGCCATCGGGTTTTGCTTTGGCAACATACTGATAGGCGGTATTGCCACTTGCTCCCGGCTTGTTGTCAACAATCACCGGTTGACCGATCACACGCGTCAACGGCTCACTTAATAGACGTGCCGAAGTATCAACCAGCCCACCAGGTGGATTGGGGACTACTAAAGTAATTGGACGATCCGGAAAGGATTGGGCCATAACTAGGCATGAAATCCCAAACCCCAAAATTACAAGCGCACTGCGTATCACCGAATATTTTTTCATTAGCGCTCCCCCAACATATGATTTTTTAATGTTTATCGCTGCCCTACTTTTACATCACCAAATACGGCCTGGGCTTCTCGAGGTAAACAACGCCAATAACGCTCATTTGCAGTAACTGTGCCACCTAGAGCTGCTGCAGCTTCCCAACCCCAGCGAGGCTTGTATAGGAATGCTCTAGCCAAAGCGATGAGATCCGCATCACCCGCCTGCAAAATGTCTTCGGCTTGCTGTGGCTCGGTAATGAGTCCAACAGTCATAGTTGGCAAACCAGATTGATCTTTAACTATCTTTGCAAAAGGCACTTGGTAATTTGGACCAATTGCAATCTTTTGTTTTGGCGAAATGCCACCAGAAGAAATGTGTACAAAATCGCAGCCCATTGGTTTAAGTTGCTTGGCAAAGTTTGCCGTCTCTTCAGGAGTCCAACCACCCTCTACCCAGTCACTAGCTGAAATGCGTATGCCAAGAACTCCTTGATATGCGGCTCTTACGGCAGCAAATAACTCTAATGGAAAGCGAATGCGGTTTTCAAATGAGCCGCCGTATTCATCCGTGCGTTGATTGGCGATAGGAGATAAAAATTGATGCAACAAGTATCCATGGGCACCATGGAGTTCAATCCCATCAATTCCAATACGACCTGCACGTTTTGCTGATGCTACAAAATCATCAATCAGCTTTTTTAATTCAGTCTTACTCAATTCATGAGGTAAACGCTCTCCATCTAACTGGGGGATCGCTGAGGGCGCTAGAGTTTCCCATCCACCCTGATCCGTTGGGAGCAATTGTCCGCCGTTCCAGGGGGTTGCACTGGATGCTTTGCGACCTGCATGCGCTAACTGAATAAAAACAGGTACGGCAGGAGCCAACCCGCGCGCTCGACTTAATTTGTCTTTCAAAGCTGCTTCAGTGCGATCATCCCAGAGCCCAAGACAAGCAGGCGTAATTCTGGCCTCCGGACTTACCCCTGTAGCCTCAATAATGAAGAGTGCTGCGCCACTATTCAGCAAATTACCCCAGTGCATGAGGTGCCAGTCAGTTGCCTCGCCGTTATTGGCCGAATACTGGCACATCGGGGCAACCACAATGCGATTTGCCAGCTCTAGAGGTCCCCGCGGGGAATTGAGGGTATAGCTCGAAAATAAAAGACTCATAAAATGCCTTGAAAAATCCAAAAATAGGTCAAAAATACGAAAATTGCTGTTAAGCGCTAGAATACTTAAAAAGCAGAATAAACGAGACAGCGAAGTCGTGCAGGCTAATTGGCCAAACGGCTTTTTTACCCAAAACCTGAAAAATACTCACCACAAGAGATTATGAACGCACCTCAAGCCTTTGAATCAAAAGAAGATATTGGCCACTTTGTTGGCGGCAATGTAGTTAACCCTAAAGATGGTCGCTTTGCCGATGTTTACAACCCAACCAAAGGAACAGTAGCACGCCGTGTTGCACTTGCTAGCCGTAAAGAAGTTGATGAAGTTGTAGCCAATGCCCAAACAGCCTTTGTGTCATGGAGTCAAACCTCCCCATTGCGCCGTGCACGCATCATGTTCAAGTATCTTGAATTGCTAAACGCTCATCGCGATGAGTTGGCTGCCATCATTACAGCAGAACATGGCAAGGTATTTACCGATGCCCAAGGGGAAGTAACACGCGGTATTGAGATTGTGGAATTTGCTACTGGCATTCCTGAGCTACTCAAAGGCGACTACACCGAGCAAGTATCGACTGGTATCGACAACTGGGTTATGCGTCAGCCTTTAGGTGTAGTTGCTGGTATCACCCCATTTAACTTCCCAGTCATGGTGCCAATGTGGATGTTCCCAGTTGCGATTGCTTGCGGCAACACTTTCATTCTCAAACCCAGCCCTACAGATCCTTCCGCTTCACTGTTCATGGCTAAGCTCCTCAAGGAAGCTGGCTTGCCTGACGGCGTATTCAACGTTGTTCAGGGCGACAAAGAAGCGGTTGATGCCCTACTTGAAAATCCAGATGTTAAAGCAGTGAGTTTTGTGGGCTCCACTCCAATTGCCAATTACATCTATGAGCGTTGCGCTCACTTTGGCAAGCGCTCCCAAGCTTTAGGCGGCGCGAAGAACCACATGGTGATCATGCCTGACGCTGATATTGATAAAGCAATTGATGCCCTGGTTGGTGCTGCTTACGGCTCGGCTGGCGAACGCTGTATGGCGATTTCTGTAGCGGTATTAGTTGGTGATGTGGCAGAGAAGATCATGCCAAAGCTGATCGAGCGCACTAAGACACTCAAAGTTAAAAACGGCATGGAGCTCGATGCTGAAATGGGTCCAATCGTTACTAAAGCAGCTCTTGAGCGCATTACTGGCTATATTGATGCTGGCGTAGCTTCTGGTGCAAAACTCCTCGTAGATGGCCGCGGACTTAAAGTTCCCGGCTATGAGGATGGCTTCTTTATTGGTGGCACACTTTTTGACAATGTCACCCCAGACATGAAGATTTACTTAGAAGAAATCTTCGGACCAGTTCTATCCTGCTTGCGTGTTGCTAACTTTACGGATGCTCTGAACTTGGTGAACTCTTGCGAATTTGGTAATGGTGTAGCCTGCTTCACAAGCGATGGCAATATTGCGCGTGAATTTGCTCGTCGCGTACAAGTGGGTATGGTTGGCATTAACGTACCTATTCCAGTGCCAATGGCCTGGCACGGCTTCGGCGGCTGGAAAAAATCCATCTTTGGCGATATGCATGCATATGGCAAAGAAGGTGTACGTTTCTATACCAAGCAAAAGAGCGTAATGCAACGCTGGCCTGAGAGTATTGCTAAGGGGGCGGAGTTTGTAATGCCTACCTCTAAGTAATATCAGGTAGCAGTTAGTAAAAAAAGCGATCTTCGGATCGCTTTTTTATTTGCCAGGATTAAATTAGAAATTACTGGAGTGTATTTTTAAGAGCGGGAATCATTGGCATTGAGAGGACATCAATACCCTCTTCTCTTAAAGCCTCAGCCTCATCTAAAGTAGTTTGACCCCGAATGCTTCTCTCGGGAGATTCTTTATAGTGAATTTTTCTAGCCTCATCGGCAAAAGAATTGCCAACATCCTCTGAGCGACCCATTAACTCACGCATACCTTTCAAAAAGGCTGCCTGTACTTGAGCCTCAAGTTGAGAATGATCGCTACCAGTCAAAGCAACAACGCCCCCACTAAGACTTTCAGATTCAGATTTGGATACAGTTAACTCGGTAGACGATGATTTACCAATATGCGGAGCTGAGGGCATGCGAGTAATCTCTGTGCTGTCGCATACTGGACACGCAAGCATCCCCTTGTCCTGCTGAGCAAGGCAATCCACTTCCGAAGCAAACCACCCTTCAAAGCGATGGTCTAGGGGGCAGGATAAGTTATAAACTTTCATAAAACGTATATAGGGGCAAAAACGATAAATTCAATACCCTATTTTAATCGGGTTTGAATGCACCCTATTCGATTGGATGCGGTTTTAGTAAGCCCCTACGAAAGCGATCAAGCCAGTAGGTGGCTATCGTGGTTTTGACGTCCGTAATCTCGCCATCCTCAACCCAGGATATCAATTGCTCTAATGGAGCAGCAAATACATCCAAAAACTCTTCATCATCTAGATGGCTTTTTCCCGGAACAAGATCTTCAGCTAGGTAGATATCAATGAACTCGGTGGAGTAAGAAATTACCGGATGAATGCGACGAATGAAACTCCATTTTTTTGCCGTATACCCAGTTTCTTCTTTAAGCTCTCGCTGCGCGCATACCAAATGATCTTCTTTAGAGTCTAGTTTTCCTGCAGGAATTTCAATGCAGGCTTTTGCAATTGGATAGCGATACTGTCGCTCGAGAAGCACCCTGCCATCATCTAAGATCGCAACAATTGCTACTGCGCCTGGATGAGTTAAATACTCGCGAATTGCTGTTTCTCCATCCGGCAGTGAGACTTTGTCCTGCTTCATCTTTAAGAAGATACCGTCGTAAATATCCTCGCCAGATAGACGCTCTTCACGTAAATGTTTATCACCTGCAGGTAGATCTTCAAATGATTTTTCCGTCATGGGTCTTAGTACATATTCCGTCTGTTATTGATTAAACCAGCTTAACTAAATTGAATGTCATTTTGATGGCACCTGAAATGATAAAGGCCCCTTACGGAGCCTTTAGATAGATGTTGATTCCTTTTAGGATCCCAGTAAGGTGCGGCGCATTGCATCCAAGCAAAGACTCATTAGTCCCGCAGGAACAATACCGATCACTAAAACCAGAATGCCATTAAGACTCAAGAGCCCTTTGGCAAAGCCAGAACCAGAAATTGCAATCTCATGCTCAGGCTCATCGAAATACATGACCTTAACCACTCTAAGATAGTAGAAAGCACCAATCAAAGAGGCGATCACAGCGATTACAGCTAAGAATGTATGCTCTGCATCCACCAAGGCTTCCAAAACACCTAATTTAGCAGCAAAACCGACCGTAGGCGGAATACCAGCCAAGGAGAACATCATCACCAGACCAATAAAAGCAAACCACGGATGTTTCTTATTGAGGCCTTTTAAGCCATTCAAGGTTTCGCAGTCATAGCCTTTGCGTGACAAGGCCATCAACAAGCCGAAGGTACCAAGCGTTGTTAATACATAAGTAATTGCGTAGAACATCGACGCACTAAATGCATGGTCATCAAAAACAGACAGCATGCCCAAGAGTACAAAGCCCATTTGTGCAATTGCAGAATAAGCCAGCATGCGCTTGATATTGGTTTGCGCAATGGCGGTGACGTTACCAACAACTAATGATAGAACTGCGAGCAAGACCAGCATTGGCTGCCAGTCACCTAGTAAAGGCAACAATGTGTTGACCAATAAACGGAATAACAAAGCAAATGCAGCTAATTTTGGAGCCGCAGCAATCATTAAAGTCACAGCAGTTGGCGCGCCTTGATAAACGTCAGGCACCCACATGTGAAATGGCACTACACCCAACTTAAAGGCCAAGCCAGCAACAATAAATACCAAACCAAAAGCCATCACCAAATGGTTTATACGCGGGTCGGCAACGGTTTTAAAGATTTCAATAAGGTCAAGTGATCCGGTGACGCCGTAGAGCATCGACATGCCATAGAGCAAGAAGCCGGATGCTAATGCTCCCAAGATAAAGTACTTAATACCAGCTTCCACACTCATTTCGTTGCTATGGCGCATTGCAACCAATGCGTAGGTAGGCAAAGCCATCAACTCCAAGCCTAGGTATAAAGTTAATAGGTTTGCACCAGAGATCAATACAAACTGGCCAAGCAAAGCAAGCAGGGCTAAGACAATGAAGTCAGGACGGAACAAGGCGCGATCCATCAGATATTGCTTGGAATAAATCAAGCTCACCAAAACAGCGATGCAAGAACATGCCTTGAGCAAGTTAGAAAATGGATCAGACTGAAAAAGTCCATTCATTGCTACAAGCGCTGGATCGCCCATGCGTCCAATAAAAGCAAAAATGAGATAAGCCAACAAAATGAGTGAGAAAAAATACACAAAACCAACACCTCGCGGAGTATGGAAGATGTCTTGCTCAACACCAGTGGTTGAGGACACTCTTTCGCGAACATAAACGCTAGCAACCAATAACAAACAGGTTGCTACGAGTAAAACAAGTTCCGGCAGGATGGCGTAAAGGTCGAATGCTTGCATTTGTACTTACTCAGAGTTTGCTGACAGCAACATGCTGCAACAGATTAATTACAGCTGGATGAATGATGTCCGTAAATGGTTTTGGATAGACGCCCATACCAATTACACAGATAGATAAAACTGCCATCAAGAAATACTCGCGACCGTTCAAATCCTTTAACGCTTCAACGTGGGAATTGTTAACGGTACCGAAAAATACGCGCTTCACCATCCACAAGGAATAAGCTGCGCCCAAAATTAATGCTGTAGCAGCTAGGATGCCGATAACAAAGTCGTAATCAACCGCAGCTAAGATCACCATGAACTCACCAACAAACCCAGAGGTAGCAGGTAAACCACAGTTGGCCATCGCCATTAATACGGCAAATGCAGTAAATGCAGGCATGCGATGCACTACGCCACCGTAATCAGCGATCTGACGGGTATGCATGCGGTCATAAAGCACGCCAATGGACAAGAACATCGCACCGGCAACAAAGCCATGTGAAATCATCTGCACAATACCGCCCTCAATACCCAGCGGACTAAAGAGGAAGAATCCTAATGTAACAAAGCCCATGTGAGCCACAGACGAATAGGCAACCAGTTTTTTCATGTCTTTTTGAACAAGAGCAACTGCACCTACATAGATGACTGCAACCAAAGATAAGAAGATTACAAATGGGCCTAAGTACTGGCTTGCATCTGGCGCGATTGGCAAAGAGAACCTCAGAAATCCATAGGCACCAAGCTTCAACATAATTGCAGCCAAGACTACTGAGCCACCTGTTGGGGCCTCGACGTGGACGTCTGGTAGCCAAGTATGTAATGGCCACATTGGAACCTTAACAGCAAACGCCATAAAGAATGCTGCAAACAAAAGGATCTGCTCAACAATATCTAGTCGGGCATTTTGCCAAGCCAGGATATCGAATGTATTAGTCACGTTGTACAAATACAGCATGGCAATCAAGGTAAGCAAAGAGCCAAGCAAGGTGTACAAGAAAAACTTAAATGCCGCATAAATACGGTTGTGACCGCCCCATACACCAATGATGATGTACATCGGAATTAATGTCGCCTCAAAGAACACATAGAAAAGCAAAGCGTCAAGAGCACAAAATACGCCGATCATTAATCCTGACAGGATCATGAATGAGGCCATGTATTGCGACACCTTAGTCTGGATCACTTCCCACGCTGCAATCACCACAATGATGTTGATGAACGCAGTTAAAACAATAAACCAAACAGAAATACCATCAATACCTAGGTGGTAATTAATGTCGTAACGCGGAATCCAGCTGATTTTTTCAACGAACTGCATCCCAGAATTAGCGATGTCGAAATTAATCAACAATGGAAGCGTTGCAATGAAGCTTAGCACCGCTCCGATAAGCGTCAACCAGCGCACTCCGGCAGTTGATCTTTCAGACCCATAAAATAGAATAATGAGTCCAAAGACAATCGGGGTCCAAATGGCGTAAGAAAGAATCATAGTGGCTACTTAAGTAACAAAGGCCTAGCGAACAAAAGGCAGGTAAGCATACAAAACCCAAGCTAACAATACTGCTAGGCCCGCAATCATTGCGAAGGCATAGTGGTAGAGATAACCGGATTGCAAATGACGAATTACTCCGGCAAAGCGCCCTACTGTATGCGCACTGCCATTAACAAAGAAACCATCGATGATCTTTTGATCGCCACGATGCCATAAGAAGCCGCCGATCCAAATTAGACCTTTAGCAAACACGGCTTGGTTGATTTCATCAAGGTAATACTTGTTATCAAATAATTTCTTAATTGGCGCAAATGTTTCAGCAACTTTTGCTGGTAGCTTAGGAGCCCAAAGATAACCAATTGCAGCAGTTAGCACGCCAAGCGCTACCAACAACAAGACGGGGGATGTGAATGCATGAATTGCCATAGCAACTGGACCATGGAACTCATCTTCCAATTCTTTCATTACCGGATGGCGCGCTAAGTCAATAAATATGGAGTCGCCAAAGTATGTCCCGAATAACAACGGCGAGATTGTGTAGAAGCCAATGATCACGGATGGAATTGCCAAAAGGATCAATGGCAAAGTCACAACGAATGGTGATTCATGTGGCTTTTGACCTGGAGCTAAACCATGATGCGCATGATCGTCACCCTGCTCCGCATGATCATGATGATGGTCGTGAGTATGTGAATCCTCATGACCCCAGCGTGCTTTGCCGTGGAATACATAGAAATACAAACGGAATGAATATAGTGCCGTTACGAATACGCTAGCCATGACTGCAAAGTAAGCAAAGCCTGAACCGGGGATATGACTTGCAGCTACCGCTTCAATAATGGAGTCTTTTGAATAGAAGCCTGAGAAGAATGGAGTTCCCACTAGTGCCAGATTGCCCAATAACATCATCAAGCAAGTAATTGGCATATATTTCCACAGGCCGCCCATCTTACGCATATCTTGCTCATGATGCATACCAAGAATTACGCTACCTGCAGCAAGGAATAACAATGCTTTAAAGAAAGCATGCGTCATCAAATGAAAGATAGCTACCGGATATGCAGAAACACCCAATGCGACAGTCATGTAACCCAGCTGAGACAAAGTTGAATATGCAACAACGCGCTTGATATCGTTTTGCACAATACCGAGGAAGCCCATAAAGAGCGCTGTAATCGAGCCAATCACCAAGATAAAGCTCAGCGCGACATCTGAAAGTTCAAACAGTGGTGACATGCGTGACACCATGAAAATACCAGCGGTTACCATGGTTGCAGCATGAATCAATGCGGAAATTGGCGTTGGGCCTTCCATTGAATCTGGTAGCCAAACGTGTAAAGGGAATTGGGCTGACTTACCCATTGCACCAATAAACAAGCAGATGCAAGCAACCGTCATCAAGTTCCAGCTAGTACCAGGCAATGTCTGGGCTGCTAAAGCAGAGTTCTGAGAGAAGATCACGTCATATTGCATCGAGCCAGTGCTAGCCAAAAGAATACCTATACCCAAGATGAAACCAAAGTCACCAACCCGGTTAACTAAGAAAGCCTTCATGTTGGCAAACACAGCAGACTGGCGTTCAAAGTAAAAGCCAATCAACAAATAAGAAACGACACCCACAGCTTCCCAGCCAAAGAAGAGTTGCAATAAGTTATTACTCATCACCAACATCAACATCGCAAAGGTGAATAAAGAAATATAGGAGAAGAAGCGGTTGTAACCTTCTTCGCCTTGCATATACCCAATGGTATAGATGTGAACCATCAATGACACAAAGGTCACTACACACATCATAGTTGCTGTTAATGGGTCAATCAGGAAGCCAATATCTAAATTGAGTTCGCCTAATTGCATCCAATGGTAAACAGTTCCATTGAAATAGAAGCCATCCATCACTTGAACTAATACATTGCAGGAAAGCACGAATGCAATGGTTACACCTAAAATAGTTACAAACTGACTGGCCCCATGACCAATGCGATTGCCGCCTAATTTGGTGCCAAAGAAACCGGCAATGACAGAGCCGACTAACGGCGCCAAAGGAATGGCGCAAAGTACAGGTATGTTTAAGGTCAATTGCATGACTAGCCTTTTAGGTGGTCAAGATCATCGGCATTAATTGTGTCAACCTTACGGAAGAGCACAACCAAAATTGCCAAGCCGATAGCCGCCTCAGCAGCTGCCACAGTCAAAATAAAGAATACGAATACTTGACCAGCCATATCACCCAAATAATGGGAGAAAGCCACAAAGTTCATGTTCACCGAGAGAAGCATCAGCTCAATTGCCATTAGCAAAACGATGACGTTCTTGCGGTTTAAGAAAATTCCGATAACGCTAGTTGCAAATAAGATTGCACCCAGCACTAAATAATGAGCGAGAGTGATATTCATTTTTTCTCCCCTCTTGTATCTTGCTTTGCAGCCATGTCTGAACCCATTTTCACAATGCGCATGCGATCTGCCGCAACGACATTGACTTGCTCGTGAATATTCTGCGATTTAGAGTCTTTGCGATTACGCAATGTCAATGCTACAGCAGCAATAATCGCCACCAGCAAGATCACACCAGCAACCTCAAAGGCGTATACATAATCTACAAAGATCAGCATACCCAAAGCTTGGGTATTGTTAGCCATCATTTCTTCTGGCATAGGCTGCACTGGAACATTGGTTCCAATAAAGCTACGAATGATCACAATCGATAATTCTAGAACAATAACGGCACCCATCAAGAAGGCAACTGGCAGAAACTTTTTGAAATCGCGACGTAAATGTTCAATATCTAAGTCCAGCATCATCACTACGAAGAGGAATAAGACCATCACTGCGCCAACATAAACCAGTATCAGAGCCAAGCTTAAGAATTCAGCCTTGAGCAACATCCAAAGGCCTGATGCGCAAAAGAACGCTAATACCAAAAATAGCGCTGCATGCACTGGGTTACGAGCAGTGATCACGCGAAGCGCAGAAATCACCAATAAGCCTGCAAAACCATAGAAGAACATGGCAAATAAAGTAGATGGATCGAATGTCATATTAGTTAAGCTCGATTCGATTAACGGTAAGGTGCATCGGCTGCACGGTTAGCGGCGATATCTTTTTCATATTTATCGCCTACAGCTAAAAGCATATCTTTGGTGAAATACAAGTCACCGCGCTTATCGCCGAAATACTCAAAAATATTTGTTTCAACAATGGCGTCTACTGGACAAGCCTCTTCACAGAAACCACAGAAAATACATTTCGTGAGATCGATGTCATAACGACTGGTGCGACGAGTGCCATCATCACGCTCGGCAGTTTCAATAGTGATGGCATAAGCTGGACAAACTGCTTCACATAGCTTGCAGCCGATACAACGCTCTTCACCATTTTCATAACGACGAAGAGCATGCAAACCGCGGAAGCGACTGGATAAAGGCGTCTTTTCTTCCGGATATTGAACAGTAATTTTAGGCTTGAAGAGATAGCGACCCGTAATAGACATACCGACCAAGATGTCTCTTAGCATCAAGCTATCGAGGAATTGGGAAATTTTCTTAAACATGATTTATCAACTTATTTCCAAATATTCCATGGGGAGACAACCCACGCGCCGATAACAACCACCCAGAAAACTGAGATGGGAATAAAGATTTTCCAACCCAAGCGCATGATTTGGTCATAGCGATAGCGCGGTAATGTGGCGCGTAACCAGATAACGCAGGATAAGAGGAAGAATGTTTTACCAAATAACCAGAAGAAGCCTGGAATATCACGCAAGATTGGCAAGTCAACAATCGGCAACCAACCGCCTAAAAACATGATAGATGCAACAGCTGCAATCAAAATCATGTTGGCATACTCTGCCAAGAAGAACATTGCAAAAGACATACCTGAGTACTCAACCATGTGTCCAGCTACGATCTCAGACTCACCCTCAACTACGTCAAATGGGTGGCGGTTTGTTTCAGCCACGCCAGAGATAAAGTAAATCAAGAACATTGGTAATAAAGGTAACCAATTCCACGAGAGGAAATTAAGGCCCATGCTGGCAAAGTAGCCCTGCTCTTGTGAAGTAACGATGGTACTTAAATTTAATGAACCCGAGGTAAGCAAGACGGTAACCAATGCAAATCCCATTGCAATCTCATAGGAGATCATTTGGGCTGATGCGCGCATTGCACCGAGGAACGGATATTTAGAGTTAGAAGACCAACCAGCCAAGATGACCCCATAAACACCAATAGAAGAAATAGCCATGATGTAAAGCAAGCCTGCGTTTACATCAGCTAAAACCATCTTTGCCTGAAATGGAATCACCGCCCAAGCAGCAAATGCAGGCATGATCACCATAATTGGTGCAATGAAGTACAAAACCTTGCTTGCTTGAGCAGGAGCAATAATCTCTTTCATCAAGAGCTTCAATGCATCAGCAATTGGCTGCAATAAACCCAGGGGACCGACGCGATTTGGACCAAGGCGAATATGCATCCAGCCAATTAACTTTCTTTCCCAGAGGGTTAAGTAAGCTACACAACCAAACATTGGCAATACGATGATCACAATGCGCACTAATACCCAAACTAAGGGCCACAGTGAGCCGAAAATAGCCTCACCTTGAGTGGTAATGAGGTTCAAGAAATTATCCATCTCGTCCCTTATGCCTTACTAACGGTTACTGGACCAAACATCGACCCTAATTTGGCACTAGCCATGGTGCCAGCAGAAATTCTGACAGCACCAGGCGCTAAATTAACTTCTAATGTTGCCGACATATCAACAGAATGAGAATCTTGGGTAACCCGAACTGCATCACCCTCTTTGAGACCCAATTCAGCGAAAGTGGTTTTATTTAAGCCTACCTGATTGCCACGCTTAGCATCGCGTGTTAACTGCAAAGCAGAAGAACGACGCACAATTTGATCGCCAGCATAAATATTGACATCAGCCAAACGCTCGAGACCATTGAAGGGTGCCAGATTTCCATTGGCAATCGATGAGCTCGTGGCTTTGTTATTTAAGCGATTGCAATAACCATCATCCAATGCTTCTCCTAGCACTTCCTCAGGAGCATTAAACAAGAAACCGTCTAAACCTAAGAGACCACCTAATACTCGCAAAACTTTCCATGCTGGACGTGAATCGCCTAAAGGCTTCACTGAAGGTTGAACTGTTTGAACTCTACCTTCTAAATTCACAAAGGTAGAGACTGTCTCTGAGAACACTGAAGTAGGCAGAATGACATCAGCTACCTCCATCAAGTCAGCACTCTTATAGGCGCTCAAAGCAATAACGGTATTAGCCTTTGCCAAAGCTGCACGAGCGGCTGCTGGGTTTGGCAAATCTGAATCTGGCTCGATATTCATCAAGATCACTGCGCGACGTTCGCCAGATAAGACTGACTCAACACCCACGCCGTTAGCATTCACTATAGATGCGCCAACGGCATTGCCGCCAACTGGTAAGAAGCCCAAAGTAGCACCAGTCTGATCAGCAATAAATTGCGCCATGACGTGTAAGTCAGAAGCATGGTGATGCGCAATAGCAGCAGAACCAAGCAATACAGCTTTTGACTCGCCGGAAAGCAAACTATCGGCAATCTTCTGCGCCGCAGGAGAAATGGTTAGATTAAATGTGCCAACTGGCGCTGTTAATGATTTTGCTTTTGCAACAGCAAGTGCAACTTCACTCAATGCATTCAACCATGCGCTTGGAGCAACGGAAATACCGCTACTTGGAATCAACCAGTCATCACCACCTGCATCAATACGTAATACTTGCAAAGCGCGTTTGCTGGCAGTACGAATACGAGCAGCCAATACAGGCTGGTCTTTACGTAAGAAACTACCGACAACCAATACACGATCCAGTTCATTGATCTTGGCGATTGGCATACCCAACCATGGCGCTGCTGCTGCAGCTTTTACATCAGTTTGGCGCAATCGAGTTTCCATTTGTTTGGAACCCAAGCTACGCACCAACTTTTGCAAGAGGTGCAATTCCTCGGTGGAAGATATTGGATGAGCTAAAGCCCCAATGGACTCAGGACCACTTTCCGCTGAAATTGTTTTCAGAGAATGGGCAACATAATCTAAAGCTGACTGCCAATCTGTTTCTAACCACTGGCCACCCTGCTTCACCATAGGTGTGGTTACACGATCAGCGCTATTTAAACCTTCATAAGAGAAGCGATCGCGATCGCTAATCCAGCATTCATTAATGGATTCGTTTTCTAGAGCAACTACACGCATGACTTTATTAGCTTTAGTCTGAACTGTAGTGTTAGCACCTAAGCTATCGTGCGGACTAACTGAACGTTTACGTCCGAGTTCCCATGTACGTGCTGCATAACGGAATGGCTTGCTGGTTAAAGCGCCAACTGGACACAAATCAATCATGTTTCCAGACAACTCTGAATCTACCGTCTGACCAACAAAGGTGGTGATCTCGGAATGCTCGCCACGGTTAACCATACCTAACTCCATAACGCCGGCAACTTCTTGTCCGAAGCGTACACAACGAGTGCAATGGATGCAACGTGTCATCTCTTGCATGGAGATCAATGGGCCAACATTTTTATGGAAGACTACTCGCTTCTCTTCATCGTAGCGTGAGTTTGATTTTCCGTAACCAACTGCTAAGTCTTGTAACTGACACTCGCCACCCTGATCGCAAATTGGGCAATCTAATGGATGGTTAATGAGCAAGAATTCCATGACAGAACGCTGAGCTTCTACCGCCCTGGCAGAATGCGTAAACACCTTCATGCCTTGAGTTACTGGTGTAGCACAAGCGGGTAGAGGTTTGGGAGCCTTCTCTACTTCAACCAAACACATGCGGCAGTTAGCGGCAATCGATAACTTCTTGTGATAACAGAAGTGAGGAACGTAGGTGCCGAGCTTGTTCGCGGCGTGCATCACCATCGAACCTTGCGGAACTTCTACAGTCTTACCATCTAATTCGATTTCTACCATGCTCACTTTTAGATATCCCGTACTCTAAATCTTTATAAAGGTTTTGCAGAATCTAAGCAGCGCTTATGTTCTACGTGATACGCAAATTCATCCATGTAATGTTTCAACATGCCACGTACCGGCATTGCTGCTGCATCACCTAAAGCGCAAATCGTACGACCTTGAATATTGGCAGCTACGTCATTGAGCAAATCCAAATCCTCTGGACGCCCCTCACCATGTTCAATGCGATGAACAATACGCCATAACCAACCAGTACCCTCACGACATGGGGTACATTGACCACAAGATTCTTCGTGATAGAAATAGGACAAACGCTCTAAGGCGCGGACCATACAACGGGTCTCGTTCATCACAATCACAGCGCCAGATCCCAACATAGATCCTGCTTTTGCAATACTGTCGTAATCCATAGTCAGATCCATCATCTGCACACCAGGAACAACTGGCGCAGAAGATCCTCCAGGAATTACAGCCTTCAAAGCTTTGCCATCACGCATACCGCCAGCAAGCTTTAAGAGCTCTGCAAATGGGGTTCCCAACGGAATTTCATAGTTGCCTGGATGAACTACGTCACCCGATACCGAGAATATTTTGGTTCCACCATTATTGGGTTTTCCAAGTTCCAAATAGGCCGGACCGCCGATGGCCAAAATGAATGGCACAGCGGCAAATGTTTCGGTGTTATTAATGGTTGTAGGTTTGCCATACAAGCCAAAACTTGCAGGGAATGGTGGCTTAAAGCGTGGCTGCCCTTTTTTACCTTCTAGAGATTCAAGCAAGGCTGTCTCTTCACCGCAAATATAAGCACCCCAACCTGGCGATGCATGCAACTGGAAGGAGAAATCGCTTCCTAGTATTTTGTCACCAAGGTATCCAGCAGAACGCGCCTCTTCAAGCGCCTCTTCGAAGCGAGAATACACATCCCAGATTTCACCGTGGATGTAGTTGTAACCAACCGTAATACCCATTGTATAGGCGCCGATGATCATGCCTTCGATCAAAGCGTGTGGGTTATAGCGCATGATGTCACGGTCTTTAAAAGTACCGGGCTCACCTTCATCGCTATTGCAAACTAAATATTTTTGTCCCGGGAATTGACGGGGCATAAAGCTCCACTTCAAACCTGTTGGGAAGCCTGCGCCTCCGCGACCACGTAATGAAGAAGCTTTTAATTCGGCAATGATGGCATCAGGAGATACTTTGTCGTTAATTAAACGACGTAATTGTTGATAGCCCCCACGGCTTTCGTAATCATTTAAACGCCAGTTATCTCCATTTAATCCAGCGAGGATTAAAGGCTTGATATGGCGATCGTGCAAGCTGGTCATGCTACTTTCCCTTCTGCACGCAAATCACTCAATAAAGCATCGATCTTTTCTTTACTCATAAAACTGCACATGCGCTTGTCATTCACCAACATCACTGGCGAATCACCACAGGCACCCATGCACTCACCCTCTTTCAAGGTAAACGTTCCACATGGGGTAGTTTCGTTGTAGCCAATACCTAAAGTCTCTTTAAGGTATGTTGCTGCAGTTTCACCATGGGTTAATTGGCATGGCAAATTAGTACAAATTACCAATTTGTATTTACCGATTTTCTTGGTGTTGTACATGTTGTAAAAAGTTGCGACTTCATCAACAGCAATACTTGGCATTTCTAAAATCTGGGCAACCGTTTCAATAACTTCAGGAGAAACCCAACCCACCTCAGCTTGAGCAGCAATCAAACAAGCCATCACAGCAGATTGCTTGTGCTCAGCAGGATACTTAGCGATATTGCGATGAATATCAGCCAGTGTTTTATCGGATAGTTGCAGAGTCGTAGTCATTAAATATTCCTTGGCACGCCTTATTAGCGGTCAATCTCCCCGAACACAATATCTTGGGTACCAATAATGGTTACTGCATCAGCCAACATGTGGCCACGTGACATCTCGTCCATTGCCGACAAATGCACAAATCCTGGGGCACGAATCTTCATGCGATAGGGTTTATTCGCGCCATCAGAAATTAAGTAAATGCCAAATTCACCCTTAGGATGCTCAACGGCTGAGTAAGCCTCGCCATCAGGAACGTGGATGCCTTCAGTAAATAATTTGAAATGGTGAATGAGCTCCTCCATATTGGTTTTCATATCCACACGCTTTGGTGGGGAAACCTTATGGTTGTCGCTCATGACAGCGCCTGGATTAGCCTTTAGCCAAGCCACACACTGCTTGATGATGCGATTAGATTGACGCATTTCTTCCATGCGAACCAAATAACGATCATAAGAATCGCCATTCACGCCAACTGGGATATCAAAATCTAAACGGTCATAGACTTCGTATGGTTGTTTCTTACGTAAATCCCACTCGATACCTGAACCGCGTAGCATCGGACCAGTGAAGCCGAGCTGCAATGCACGCTCTGGAGTCACGATACCGATATTCACCAATCGTTGCTTCCATATCCGGTTATCGGTTAAAAGGTTGCAATACTCGTCAACATTGGCATCAAAGCCATTAGTAAATTGCTCAATGAAGTCCAATAATGTGCCGCTACGGTTTTCATTCAAACGCTTAATGGCAGATGTACTGCGAATCTTGTTCTTGGTGTACTGAGCCATTTGATCAGGCAAGTCACGATATACGCCACCTGGACGATAGTAAGCAGCATGCATCCGTGCACCAGATACCGCCTCATACATATCAAAGATATCTTCGCGATCACGGAAAGCGTACAAGAAGACAGCCATCGCACCAACGTCCAGACCATGACAGCCAATCCATAGCAAATGATTGAGCAAACGAGTGAGTTCGTCATACATCACGCGAATGTATTGAGCGCGCAATGGAACATCAACCTGCAGTAATTTTTCAATGGCCATGACATAAGCATGCTCATTGGACATCATAGAAACGTAATCTAAACGATCCATATATGGAACGTTTTGGATCCAAGTACGTGTTTCAGCCAATTTCTCAGTAGCGCGATGCAATAAACCGATATGCGGATCGGCACGCTGAATTACCTCGCCATCGAGCTCAAGCACTAAGCGTAATACGCCGTGCGCTGCAGGATGCTGAGGACCGAAATTGAGGGTGTAGTTCTTAATTTGTGCCATGACTTAAACCGAACCTCCGTACTGCTCTTCACGAACAATGCGTGGAGTAATTTCTCGAGCCTCGATCGTAACCGGTTGATAGACAACACGTTTTAACTCTGGGTCATAACGCATTTCCACATTGCCGCTAATTGGGAAATCTTTTCTAAATGGATGACCGATGAAGCCGTAGTCAGTCAAAATACGACGCAAGTCTTCGTGACCGTCAAATAGGATGCCGTAGAGATCAAATGCCTCACGCTCAAACCAATTGGCCGCAGCCCAAACTGGTGTAATTGAGGCCACTAATGGGTAGCTATCATCAGGCGCAAAAACACGAACACGTAAACGCCAATTGTGCTGCAAAGAAAGCAGATGACTTACAACACCAAAGCGCAGACCACTCCACGCTCCATCACGGAAATCTTGATAGTCAACACCACACAGATCAATCATTTGCTCAAAAGCAAGCGAAGGATCGTCACGTAACAACATGGCAGATTCAAAATAAGTGTCCGCATTAACAACTACAGTCACCTCACCCAATGCAATCTCAATGGATTTAGCTCGCTTACCTAAAACTTTTTCTAAGTTGGCCGCTAATTGAATTAAACGATCTGACATGATTTAAGCCTTCCGCGCAATCGTACTTGTACGAGCGATCTTGGATTGCAACTGAATAATTCCGTAGATCAAAGCTTCCGCTGTTGGAGGGCAACCAGGCACATAAATATCCACTGGCACAATACGGTCGCAACCACGGACAACTGAATATGAGTTGTGATAGTAGCCGCCACCATTTGCGCAAGAACCCATGGAGATTACCCAGCGCGGTTCTGGCATCTGGTCATAAACTTTACGTAATGCAGGGGCCATCTTGTTGCACAAAGTACCTGCAACAATCATCAAATCGGATTGACGTGGAGATGGGCGGAATACAACGCCAAATCGATCCAAGTCATAACGGGAAGCGCCCGCATGCATCATCTCTACGGCACAACAAGCTAGACCAAAGGTCATAGGCCATAAGGAGCCGTTACGCGTCCAGTTAATTAACTGGTCCGCAGTGGTGGTTACAAAACCTTCTTTGAGTACGCCTTCTAATGCCATATCTATCACTCCCAGTCGAGAGCGCCCTTTTTCCAGATATATACAAATCCCACGATAAATTCCAAGAGGAAAATCACCATAGAGGCGTAGCCAAGCCATCCAATGTCACGAAGCGCTACACCCCATGGAAATAGGAATGCAGTTTCTAAGTCAAACAGGATGAAGAGAATGGCGATTAAGTAGTAACGCACGTCAAACTTCATACGCGCATCTTCGAAAGCCTCAAAACCGCACTCATAGGGAGAGAGTTTTTCAGCATCAGGCTTCGAAGGAGCCAAGATTTTTCCGAGGAACATGGGGACCAATCCCACCCCAATACCTACGAGGATAAAAAGCAGAACAGGAAAGTAATTAGCGAGATTCAAAATAGCCCTGATTCGTTTGTCTGGTAATTCCTAAAAACAACAAATTATTACTTATTCCACTACATAAGACATTGATTTAGAGCAAAAAACACTCATCAATACCCTTTTTTGGTGCCGACGGCGAGACTCGAACTCGCACAGCCTAAGCCACTACCCCCTCAAGATAGCGTGTCTACCAATTTCACCACGTCGGCATCTTGCAAAACTCATCAATTCTACTGCATTGCACAAGTGCACTACCCCAAATTCTGGGCTAGAAAATCTGTAAAAGCCTACTCTTTTACTTAGGAACCGCTGGTTTACTTGGGTCCTGTGTTGGGGCTACTGGAGCGGCAGGCGTTGCTGCCGGGGCTACAGTTCCAGAGAGAACACCAGGACTTACTTCTTTCTTGTTGCCAATCCAAGTAATTCCTAAAGTACAAAGGAAGAAAACTGCTGCAAAAACAGCCGTTGTATGGGACAAGAAATTAGCAGATCCGCTAGCGCCAAAGAGGCTACCAGAAGAGCCCGAGCCGAAAGCTGCACCCATATCGGCACCCTTGCCTTGCTGTAATAGCACCAATAGAATGACAGCCAAAGCTGAAATTACCTGCAATACGATCAATAAAGTCTTAAACCATTCCACAGCTTATCTCCAAATAAAAAATCTATGCCTGACAAATGGCCAGAAAGTCTTGGGGATTCAATGATGCTCCCCCAACCAATCCACCATCTATATCTGGCATGGCAAATAATTCAACAGCATTGTCAGGCTTGACACTGCCACCGTACAAAATTCCAACGTGAGATGCAACATCCTCATTAAATTCAGCCAATTGCAGACGAATAGCACGATGCATATCTTGTGCAACTTGGGCGCTGGCAACTTTGCCTGTACCGATTGCCCATACTGGCTCATAAGCTATTAAGCAGTCAGCAAGCCGGTCTTGTAAAACACCCGTCTGCTTTGCAACCTGAGCACAAACAATCTCTTCCGCCCTACCTGAATTTCTTTCATCAGCAGTCTCACCAACACAAATCACTGGAGTCATCCCACTGTCCAACACCTCGAGGGCTTTAGCAGCAACGACCTCATCGACCTCCTGATGCATATGACGGCGCTCAGAGTGCCCAACGATGACATAAGTACAACCGAGCTCTTGGAGCATAGAAGCGGCAACTTCACCGGTATAAGCACCTGAACTATGGGCTGATGCGTCTTGTGCGCCTAGATTCAAAAAAGCCAAAGAATGCTCTTTAATTAACTGTGCGCATTGAGATAAATACGGAAATGGCGGGCAGACCGCATATTTACGTCCTGATGGCATGCCACTCTCCATGCCACGAGCAACGGTTTTGATCCAGTCCCGATTACTTGCAAGACTGCCATTCATTTTCCAATTGCCGATAACGATGAGTGGTCGCATAGGGATAATGAATATTTCTAAACTGTTAAAACAATTTTGCCAACGTGCTCGGATGACTCCATCAATGCATGAGCATCAGCCGCCTGATCTAGCGAAAACGTTTTATAAATGACTGGCTTCAGTTTGCCAGCATTGAGCAAGGGCCAAACATTCTCAAAAAGCTGCTTGGTAATTTGCTTCTTAAATGAAACTGGGCGTGGACGTAATGTTGAGCCGGTAATCGTTAAGCGACGGCGCAGAATCTGATTGGTACTCACTTCCGCTTTTGAGCCGCCCTGGATGGCAATAATCACAATGCGACCATCATCAGCGAGACAGTCAATTTCTTTTTGCACGTAAGCGCCGGTGACCATATCTAAAATAACATTGACACCCTTACCGTCAGTTGCCTTCTTCACTTCTTCTACAAAATCTTGCGTCTTGTAGTTGATAGCGAGATCAGCACCTAATGCTACGCATGCGGCACATTTTTCATCCGTACCAGCAGTTACGAATACTTTATGGCCCAAAGCTTTAGCAATCAGGATTGCAGTCACGCCGATACCACTAGAGCCACCTTGAACCAATAATGTTTCGCCTTCGGCCAATTGACCCCGCATAAAGACGTTGCTCCATACGGTATAAAACGTTTCAGGCAATGCTGCAGCTTCTTGGTCAGTAAACCCGTTAGGGTAAGGCAAGCACTGGGCTACAGGCGCAGTACACAAATCAGCGTAACCACCACCTTGAACGAGAGCGCAAACCTTATCACCCAGCTTTAAGCTAAAAACATTATCAGCATGAGCCAAATCGCCACCAACGATTTCACCAGCAACTTCAAGACCGGGAATATCAGATGCGCCAGCTGGAACCGGGTAATGCCCCTTACGCTGCAAAACGTCAGGTCGATTAATTCCAGCCGCCAGAACTTTGATCAGAATTTCGCCAGTCCCTGCAGCAGGAGCCGCTGGATCAGGGCGAGTAGTTGGCACCAGCATTTCTGGGGCGCCAAATTCCTTGATTTCAATTACGCGCATAGATACTCCCGAGGCTTCTTGCTTAGGCAGTTTCGTCAGATGCAGGAGCTGCTTCAACAGCAACGCCAGCTAAAGGAGCAATCGTGCCGCCTTCATCAGCCATCGCAGCTTTCAATGACAAACGTAAACGGCCACGCTCATCAGCAGCAAGCAACTTCACGCGAACCACTTGGCCTTCTGCCAAATAGTCTTTAACTTCTTTTACGCGCTCATTTGAAATCTCAGAGATGTGCAGTAGGCCATCTTTACCAGGAAGAATATTGACCAAAGCGCCGAATTCGAGCAACTTCACAACTGGGCCTTCGTAGATCTTGCCTACCTCAGCTTCAGCGGTGATACCTTCGATACGCGCTTTAGCTTCAGCCATACCCTCAGCGGAAGTAGAGGCAATTGTTACGGTACCGTCATCTTTGATGTCGATGCTGCAACCAGTTTCTTTAGTCAAGGCTTGAATTGTTGCGCCGCCTTTGCCGATTACTTCACGAATCTTGTCTGGATGAATCTTAAAAGAAACCATACGTGGAGCATGAGCTGACAATTCTGTACGAACTGAACCCATTGCTTCTTGCATTTTGCTCAAGATGTGCAAACGGCCTTCTTTAGCTTGCGCCAAAGCCACTTGCATAATTTCTTTAGTAATACCTTGAACTTTAATGTCCATCTGGAGCGCAGTAATACCGTTAGCAGTACCCGCTACTTTGAAGTCCATATCGCCCAAGTGATCTTCGTCACCCAAGATGTCAGTCAATACAGCAAAACGATTGCCGTCAAGGATCAAGCCCATTGCTACGCCAGCAACGTGTGCTTTAACTGGAACACCAGCATCCATCATCGCCAAACAGCCGCCGCAAACAGAAGCCATTGAAGATGAGCCATTGGACTCAGTAATCTCTGAAACAACACGGATACTGTATGCAAAATCTTCAGCACTTGGCAATACCGGAATCAATGCGCGCTTAGCTAAACGGCCGTGACCAATTTCACGACGCTTTGGGCTACCTACACGGCCAGTTTCGCCAGTAGCGAATGGAGGCATGTTGTAGTGGAACATGAAACGATCACGGTACTCACCTTCAAGCGCATCAATGATTTGCTCGTCACGTGCAGTACCTAAAGTAGCAACAACGAGTGCCTGTGTTTCACCGCGGGTAAACAATGCAGAGCCGTGTGTACGAGGCAATACGCCATTGCGAATTTCAATCGGACGCACAGTACGTGTGTCACGTCCATCAATGCGTGGCTCGCCGTTCAAAATCTGGCTACGAACAATCTTCGCCTCGATTTCAAACAGAATGTCGTTAACAGCTACCGCGTCAACATCACCCTCTTCTTGTAACTTAGCAACTACTTCTTTAGTAATTTCTTTGAGCTTGTCTGAACGAGCTCCTTTTTGACGAATCTGATAAGCCTCGCGCAATGGCGCTTCAGCCAATGCAGTTACCTTAGCGATGAATGGCTCATCTTTAGGTGCTGCAGTCCAATCCCACTCTGGTTTACCAGCTTCACGTACCAAATCATTGATTGCGTTGATGGCTGTTTGCATTTGGTCATGACCATATACAACCGCACCCAACATCACTTCTTCAGATAATTGGTTTGCTTCAGACTCAACCATCAATACAGCAGCCTGTGTACCAGCAACGATCAAATCGAGTTCGCTAGTGGCTTGCTCTGTACGAGTTGGGTTCAAGAGATATTGACCGTTTGCGTATCCAACACGTGCCGCGCCAACTGGACCAGCAAATGGAATACCTGAAATAGCCAATGCTGCAGAAGCAGCGATCAAAGCAGGAATATCAGAAGGAACATCAGGGTTGATAGACAACACATGAACCACTACTTGAACTTCATTCAAGAAGCCTTCTGGGAATAAAGGACGTAATGGACGATCGATCAAACGGGAGATCAATGTCTCGCCTTCTGAAGGACGACCTTCGCGGCGGAAGAAGCCACCAGGGATCTTGCCTGCTGCGTATGTTTTTTCTAGGTAGTCAACAGTCAACGGGAAAAAAGACTGGCCTGGCTTTGCAGACTTAGAGGCTACAACTGTACCCATAACTACTGTGTCATCAACGTTAACGATAACGGCACCACCAGATTGACGAGCGATCTCGCCTGTTTCCATTGTTACTTGATGGTTGCCCCATTGAAAACTCTTTACTGCTTTTTTAAACATAGTCATTCTGATCTTCTCCAAATTGTTCACACAAAACTCACATGAGAGTTGCGCTTGTCGTGGGATAAAGCAGTGTCACGACAACACTGGAGCGATTTAAGATCACAAGGGATGCCATTCCAGGGAGGCTCTGAATCAACTTTCAGAAGCTCATTGGAATGACACAATCCCCTACACAAATAATCTTGAAGCGCCCAAAAAAACATGCCATCTGCTTAGGACTGAATCCGCGAAGAAACAACCCTAAGATAGATGGCATTGCATACCGATAAGAATTACTTACGGAGACCTAATTTCTCAATTAATGCGCGATAGCGATCCAAATCTTTGCCTTTGAGGTAATCCAAGAGGCGACGGCGACGTGAAACCATCTTCAACAAACCACGACGGCTGTGATGATCTTTAGCGTTAGCCTTGAAATGGGGGGTTAATTCATTAATGCGGGCTGTGAGCAATGAAACTTGAACTTCAGGGCTACCCGTATCGTTTGCGCTGCGCGCGTTATCTTTGACGATTTCCGCCGTTTTAATATCAGCAACTGCCATTTTTAATACTCCTTACTTGCGAACACTTGAGCTTTCACCCAATCTGTGTCGTGCGATTAACAAAATAAAACAAAAAAGCTTTAAAAATCAAAGCCATCGAATTGTAGCAGAGCCGGCATGTATTTACCGGATTGCCCCATGGAACTTGTTATCCTGTAGACTAAGATTTATCCAAATAAATACACTTTTCCTTTAATAAACAATAACTTATAAAATATGTCCCCACTATTTCGCCCGCTTGTCACATTTCTCTGCCTCGGATTTGGCCTTTTTCAACCTGCCTATGCCCAATTTGGATCCTTTTTTGGGCAAGACAAAACCGTTGCCGAGCAACGTCAGGATATTTTGATCAAAAACCAGGCAATTCTGAAGCAGCTTTATGAGGCGCAGCCAAAAGCAAAGGAGCTTATTGAAAAGTCAGTTGGCTATGCGACCTTTAGTAACTTCGGCATGAAAATTCTGATTGCAGGGGGCGGAACTGGTAGCGGCGTTGTGATCAACAAAGCAAATAAGAAGCCCGTCTACATGAATATGGCTGAAGTGCAGGCTGGCTTGGGTCTTGGCATTAAATCATTCCAAAATATTTTTATATTTGAAACCGAAGCTGCCATGAATGACTTTATTAACTCAGGCTGGACTTTCGGTGGCCAGGTAACTGCGGCTGCGAAATACGAAAAAGATGGCGGCGCATACCAGGACGCAACCGTAGTAGCTCCAGGAGTTTTAATGTACCAACTAACAGACTCTGGCCTTGCCGCTGAAATCACCGGCAAAGGCACCAAGTACTATAAGAACACTGACTTAAATAAGTAAATCTCTTTACAGATGACTCAATGATTAAGGGGTCATCTGTGCATTGAGCTTAGCTTGGGTAGGATCATGCAATTTATTCAAAGCTGATAAATAGGCTTTTGCAGAAGCGGCAATGATATCTGGGTCAGTTCCTACACCATTCACAATACGACCGCCTTTTGCCAAGCGCACAGTAACCTCACCTTGAGACTGCGTACCTGAAGTAATGGCATTGACAGAATAGAGCAACTGCTCAGCCCCACTCTTAGCAATCCCCTCAATTGCGTTCAAGCTGGCATCCACTGGACCATTACCCTCTGCTTCGGAGCTTATCTCTTTATCACCCATACGAAATGTCACACGTGATTTAGGTCGCTCACCAGTTTCAGAATGCTGACTCAATGAGATAAATTTATAGTGCTCACCCTCTTCTGCTGCCGCAGAATCAGACATGATGGCAATAATATCTTCATCAAATATCTCAGACTTTTGGTCAGCCAATGTTTTAAATCTGATAAAAGCTTCGTTCAAATCAGCCTCAGCTTCAACGGTGATTCCCAATTCTTGCAAGCGCTGTTTAAAGGCATTGCGGCCGGATAATTTGCCCAAAACAATTTTATTAGCTGACCAACCCACATCTTCAGCGCGCATGATTTCATAGGTGTCGCGGTTCTTCAAAATACCGTCTTGATGAATGCCTGAAGTATGCGCAAAGGCATTAGCACCAACGACCGCCTTGTTAGGCTGGACCACAAAGCCGGTGATCTGAGATACCAATTTAGATGCTGGAACAATCTGCGTTGCATCAATACCGCAGACCATATCAAAGTAGTCCTTGCGGGTCCGCAAGGCCATCACAATTTCTTCTAAGGCAGTATTACCTGCACGCTCGCCCAAGCCATTGATCGTGCACTCAATTTGACGGGCGCCGCCAATCTTTACACCCGCCAAGGAATTGGCAACAGCCATTCCCAAGTCGTTATGGCAATGTACTGACCAGACCGCTTTATCGGAGTTAGGCACGCGGGTTCGCAAGGTCTTAATAAACTCGCCATATAACTCGGGAGTTGCATAACCTACGGTATCTGGAATGTTGATGGTAGATGCACCCTCGTTAATAACCGCCTCAACTACTCTGCACAAGAAATCCATTTCCGAGCGATAACCGTCTTCAGCTGAAAATTCAATATCTTCAGCTAAGTTACGAGCAAAACGAATGGAACGCTTAGCCTGCTCTAAAACCTCTTCTGGAGACATGCGTAATTTCACGGCCATATGCAATGGACTTGTTGCCAAGAATGCATGGATACGTTTTGCGTTTGCTGCTTGCAATGCATCAGCAGCTCGTGTGATGTCCTTGTCGTTAGCTCTAGCCAATGAACAAACAATAGAGTCCTTAACGGCAGCTGCAACTGCAGATATTGCCTGGAAGTCACCCTCCGAGCTAGCAGCAAAGCCTGCCTCGATCACATCTACTTTAAGACGCTCTAACTGACGCGCAATGCGTACTTTTTCGTCTTTGGTCATAGATGCACCTGGTGATTGCTCACCATCGCGCAAGGTGGTATCAAATATGATTACTTTATCGCTCATCACTACTCTCCGGTTTTAAACAATTCTGAACTTCTTCAGATAACTCAAACTCATAAAACAAAAACCCCAGCAATTAGCTGGGGCTGGTATGTGGTGGTTAATGATTCTGCTTTATCTCATTAACTCAGGCCTTACCCGCCCCAAGCCTTAGGCTTAGTGCTAGCAGAAGGAGGCCAGTTAAAGGCGAGAAATTCATCAACATGGAATTAATATACCCCAAAAATAGGGAATTAGCTAAAACGTTTACCGCTGAGACGCTCCCAGGCCCAAATTACATATCCAGAGATGGAATAAATCACAAATAAACCAAACAGCGTTAATGGCGGGTTTGAGGATATCAAGACAAAGGTCAGGATCATTAAAACCATTACGCCAAATGGCACGCGGTAACGAACATCCAAGGCCTTGCCGCTATAAAAGCGGGCATTTGAGACCATAGTGAGTCCAGCATAGACAGCGATAAAGAAAGCAACCCAAGGAATGGCTGTATCGCGAACTGGAATTTTGTTGTCATCAGCCAACCAAATAAAACCAGCCATTAAAGCACCTGCAGCAGGACTTGGCAGGCCTTGAAAAAATTTCTTATCCACTACACCGGTATTCACATTAAAGCGCGCCAATCGCAAGGCAGCGCCAGCACAGTATGTAAATGCCGCCAACCACCCCCACTTACCCAAATCTTTTAATGCCCATTCATAAGCGACCAATGCAGGCGCAACACCAAATGAGACCATATCAGCAAGAGAATCGTACTGCTCACCGAAAGCGCTTTGAGTGTTGGTCATACGTGCCACACGCCCATCCATGCCGTCCAATACCATTGAAGCAAAAATGGCGATTGCCGCAATCTCAAACTGGTGATTCATTGCATTCACAATGGCATAAAAGCCACAAAACAAAGCTGCGGTTGTAAAAGCGTTTGGAAGGAGATAAATGCCCTTGCTGCGTAGGCGGGGCTTTTGAGGATGCAACTCCTCAACTTCGTAATCAATACCATCACCTAAGTCTTCAGCCCATTGATCTTGTGAAGAAGTCAGACGTTTCTGAGAGAGGCGGCTACGGTCAATACGACCACGACGGCGAAATGTAGTCAAAGAATATCCCAGTGAATAATATTTCGAATTAATCCAAACCAGGCAAACGAGCCAAGGCTGTATTTGTTGCAAATACTTTATCGCCAACGCTCACTAGCGGCTCTGCAGTGAGCGGCAAATAAATGTCTACTCGCGAACCAAAACGAATAAATCCATAGCGCTCACCTGCTTTGAGGCGATCGCCAACATGAATGTAGCAAAGAATACGGCGGGCAATTAAACCAGCAACCTGGACTAAAGTAACTACTTGACCATTAGCATCGATAACAACGGCATTTCGCTCGTTCTCTGTAGATGCCTTATCCAAATCTGCATTCACAAATTTACCAGGGAAGTATTGAATCTCTTTCACCAAGCCATTTACCGCGCTTCGATTAGAGTGCACATTAAAAACGTTCATGAATACGCTGATTTTGAGCGCTTCACGGCCAGCATACGGATCATTGGTTTTTTCAACGACAACAATCCGGCCATCTGCTGGAGATAAAACAAGATCGCGACCTAAAGCAGGAATACGCTGTGGGTCACGAAAGAACTGCAGAACAAAGAAAAAAATGATCCAAAGAGGCCATGACCAAGCTATGCCACCTAAATAGTGAACTAGCAAAGTCACTGCCCCCACTAACGCTAAATACGGCCAACCTTCTTTCGCAATAATGGGGTGCGGATACATCATCTTTGTTCTGAGCCTTTTATTGAAATGCTATTAGTAGATGCTTAGCTTGTAGCTTAGTTCTTAGTCTGATCAACTAACTTATTCTTAGCAATCCAAGGCATCATGGCGCGCAACTTAGCACCAACTACTTCGATGTCATGTTCAGCATTCAAACGACGACGTGAAATCAAAGTAGGCGCGCCTGCTTTGTTTTCCAGGATAAAGCTCTTGGCGTACTCACCAGTCTGAATATCTTTCAAGCACTGACGCATTGCATTTTTAGTGTCTTCAGTTACAACACGTGGGCCAGTAACGTATTCACCGTACTCAGCGTTGTTAGAGATGGAATAGTTCATATTGGCAATACCACCTTCGTAGATCAAGTCAACAATCAACTTGAGCTCATGCAAGCACTCGAAGTAAGCCATTTCAGGAGCGTAACCAGCTTCAACCAAAGTCTCAAAACCGGCTTTGATCAATTCAACTGCGCCGCCACAAAGAACAGCCTGCTCACCGAACAAATCAGTTTCAGTTTCTTCACGGAAGTTCGTTTCGATAATGCCAGCACGGCCACCGCCGTTTGCAGTTGCATAAGACAACGCAACATCACGAGCGGAGCCAGATTTATCTTGGTAAACAGCGATCAAATGAGGAACACCGCCACCTTGAGCGTATGTGCCACGAACTGTATGACCAGGAGCTTTTGGAGCAATCATGATTACGTCCAAGTCAGCACGTGGCTGAACTTGTCCGTAGTGAACGTTAAAGCCATGGGCAAACGCCAAAGCAGCACCTTGTTTGATATTGCCATGCACTTCTTTGCTGTAAACATCAGCAATTTGCTCATCTGGCAAGAGCATCATGACAACGTCTGCATCTTTAACCGCTTCGCCAACTTCTTTTACTGTCAAGCCAGCATTAGCAGCCTTACTCCAGGAGGCGCCATCTTTACGCAAACCAACAGTAACGTTACAGCCTGAATCTTTTAGATTCAATGCGTGTGCGTGACCTTGTGAACCATAACCAATGATGGTGACTTTCTTGCCCTTAATGAGGGACAAATCAGCGTCTTTATCGTAAAAAACTTTCATGCTCTTTCCTTGTATTGAAAATGTAATTAATGCAGTAATCA
This sequence comes from Polynucleobacter sp. MWH-S4W17, assembly GCF_018687535.1. Taxonomy (NCBI): domain Bacteria; kingdom Pseudomonadati; phylum Pseudomonadota; class Betaproteobacteria; order Burkholderiales; family Burkholderiaceae; genus Polynucleobacter; species Polynucleobacter sp. MWH-S4W17. Next base: position 1,090,097 of record NZ_CP061295.1, read on the forward strand.
GTTAAAAAAATTAAACCTTGAGGATGCGTTCGCCGCGACCAATTCCAGAACCACCCGAACGGACAGTTTCGAGAATCGAAGCGCGATCAATCGAATCAATAAAGGCATCCAACTTGGCACCATCGCCAGTTAACTCAATGGTGTAACTCTTATCAGTCACATCAATGATGCGACCGCGGAAGATATCAGTGGTACGTTTGAGCTCTTCACGCTCTTTACCTACCGCACGCACCTTAATCATCATAAGCTCACGCTCGATATGAGGACCTTCGCTTAAATCAAATACCTTCACTACTTCAACCAAACGGTTTAAGTGCTTAGTAATTTGCTCAATAACATCATCAGAGCCAAATGTGACGATAGTCATGCGAGATAAGGATGGATCCTCAGTAGGCGCAACGCTCAAAGTGTCAATGTTGTAACCACGCGCAGAAAATAAACCTACTACACGCGATAAGGCGCCCGGCTCGTTCTCAATGAGTACAGAAATAATATGTCGCATTAGAGATCCTCGCTACCCAAAAGCATTTCAGTAATACCCTTACCCGCTTGAACCATAGGCCAAACGTTTTCTTCTGGGTCAGTCTGGAAATCCATAAACACCGTACGATCTTTTAGACGAATCGCCTCTTTGAGCGCGCCCTCAACATCAGATTTCTTCTCAATGCGCATACCAACGTGACCATAGGCCTCTGCCAACTTTACAAAGTCAGGCAAAGAATCCATGTATGAGCTGGAATAACGCTTGTTATAGGTAAGCTCTTGCCACTGACGAACCATGCCTAGGTAACGGTTGTTCAAGGACACGATCTTCACTGGCGTGTTGTATTGCTTGCAGGTAGAGAGCTCCTGAATACACATCTGAATAGAGCCTTCACCAGTAATGGCGAATACATCCTTATCAGGAAATGCTTTCTTGATACCCATGGCATAAGGCAAACCTACACCCATGGTACCCAGACCACCTGAATTAATCCAACGACGTGGCTGATCAAACTTATAGAACTGAGCTGCCCACATTTGATGCTGACCTACGTCGGACGTGATGAATGCATCACCACCAGTGAGCTCCCACAACTTTTGAACCACATATTGTGGCTTCACAATTTGTGAGGCTTCGTCGTACTTCAAGCAATCTTTTTTACGCCACTCATTAATCTGATCCCACCAAGCGGCAACTTTATCGCCATTCTTGCGTGGACCAGCAACTTTCAATTGAGCAGTCATCTCTACCAATACTTCTTTGAGATTACCAACAATAGGAACGTCTACTTTGACACGCTTCGAGATAACGGAAGGATCAATATCAATATGAATAATCTTGCGCGGATGACTTGCAAAGTGTTGTGTATTCCCAATCACGCGGTCATCAAAACGAGCGCCGATAGCAATTAACACATCACTGTGTTGCATCGCCATATTGGCTTCATAAGTACCATGCATGCCGAGCATACCCAAGAACTGAGGACTTGTGCCAGGGAAACCACCCAAGCCCATCAAGGTATTGGTTACTGGATAACCGAGTAAGTCAGCAAACTCTTTGAGCTCTGGAGCAGCATCAGAAAGGATCACGCCACCACCGGTATAAATGTATGGACGCTCTGCCTCTTGCAATAAAGCCACCGCTTTACGAATTTGACCGCTATGGCCCTTTACAACAGGGTTGTAAGAGCGCATTTCCAAAGTCTCTGGATAAACAAATGGTCCTTTGGCTGCAGATACGTCCTTAGGAATATCAATCAATACAGGACCAGGGCGACCTGTCTGCGCAATGTGGAATGCCTTCTTCAGAACCAACGGAAGATCTTTAACATCTTTCACGAGGAAGTTGTGCTTCACTACTGGGCGAGTAATACCAACGGTATCAGCCTCCTGGAAAGCATCTTCACCAATCGCGTATGTTGGCACGTTACCGCTGATGATCACCAATGGGATCGAATCCGTATAGGCGGTTGCAATTCCAGTCACCGCATTGGTAACACCTGGGCCAGAGGTAACTAATGCAACGCCAACCTTACCGGTTGCGCGCGCATAACCATCGGCAGCATGAACTGCTGCTTGCTCATGGCGAACCAAAATGTGTTCGAACTTATCTTGTTTAAAAATTTCATCGTAGATAAAGAGAACGGATCCGCCCGGGTAACCCCAGACAAATTCAACACCCTCTTTGTGCAGTGCATGCACGAGCATTTCAGCACCAATCATTTCTGGAGGCGCCTCTACGAGATTTGTGTTTGCTGTATCTTTGTTAGCTTTAGTAGCTAAAAATTCGGCGCTGCTTGTATTCATTTTCTTTCGTCCTTTGCAATTTTCGGCAAAAAATTGTTTGGTCTGTTCTATCTCTTGCTTTTGGCCTGAGTTCGAACGGCGCTGCTACCGGAAAAAACCACTTCTTGAATGAGATTCTAGGTAGTAAGCCCTATATTCTATAGCAATCCCCTAAAATGACTCAATTCTTACAGATTCAGGTCTAATCCATTGCATGGCATCAGCCCAAGAACTATCCGACTTTCTTAGTAGTGTTGAGCAGCGCGCTTTTAAGCAGGCTGTTTACGCCGTGCGTGACGATGATGCTGCGATGGATATCGTGCAAGACGCCATGATCAAATTAGCCGAAAAATACGGTGATCGACCAGCAGGAGAGCTTCCCTTAGTATTCACCAGAATTCTGCAAAACCGGATTCATGATTGGTTTAGAAGGCAAAAGGTTAGAAATACCTGGGTCACCTTGTTTTCCAATATGGGCAAAAAGACCGATGAAGGCGATGATTTTGACCCCTTGGAGTCCCTTTCAGCCCCTGATGACAGTGAAATTCACCAAGATGGGGCGCATAAGCTTGAAAAAAGTCAGCTTTTACAGGCCCTTGAGTCAGAAATATCTAAATTGCCTGTACGTCAACGAGAAGCCTTCCTGATGCGTTATTGGGATGAGCTAAGCATTACTGAGACGGCCAAAGCAATGAGTTGCAGTGAAGGAAGCGTTAAAACGCACTGCTCTAGAGCCACCCAGACATTAGCTAAAGCATTGAAATTAAAAGGAATTACGCTGTGAAACACTTTGATGACCAACTTACCCAGACTCAAGTCGACCAATTTGGCCAGGCTAGCGCTGCCCTGCTTCGTCAAGGTACTCAGAGCATTCCCAAGCACCTAAAAGATCGTCTATATGCAGCACGTATGAAGGCCCTTTCAGTTAGAAAACCAGAGAAAGTACGCATTCAAAAACAAGTTTTAGCTGGTTCATCGCGTAATTGGACCTCTGGATCTAATACTCTCTGGGATACCGTAGGCTGGATTGCTCCTTTGGTGGTCCTCGTATTTGGCCTGATTGGCATTGCCCAGTGGCAAGATGATTCTCGTATTAATGACATCGCCGAAGTTGATGCTGCTCTTTTGTCTGACGATGTGCCTCCTGATGCATATGCAGACAGTGGATTTATGGCCTTCCTCAAAAACGGCTCTCTCTCCGAACCTGATAGCCAATCCGACTTAGTACGCAGTAAATAATCTTGACTTGTTTGATGTTTATGAGAACCAGAACACGTCAAGTTTGTGGCGCAGCCCTAGTGGCGTTTTTCTGCGCCACTCAGGTGAGCCCAGCACTAGCACAAGGAGTGCCTAGCGCCCCGCACGGAAAGGCTACGGCCATTCCTGAAAAAAAACCTGATGGCACTTGGGATGGTTTAAAGCCGGTGCAACAGCAAATTCTTGCGCCGCTAGAAAGCGACTGGGATTACATGTTGCCCGATAGTCGCAAAAAATGGATTCAGGTTGCCAACATTTACCCCAAGATGAGCACTCAAGATCAAGAGCGCCTACAATCCCGCATGACAAGTTGGTCAAATCTTTCACAAAAAGATCGTCGCATTGCTCGCGAAAACTACCTCACCAGCCTAAAATTCCCTGCCGAGAAAAAAGCAGAAGCATGGTATGCCTACCAAAAATTAAGTGATGAGCAAAAGAAGAAGTTAGCTGAATCTGAACTCAAGAAAAAGCCTACTGCCGCTAATGCCCCGACACTTCAGCAGCATCCTATTTCACCTAAGGTTGCCCTCCCCGCCGCCGTCATTGCTCCAAGCACACCTGCGCCAGCAGAAGGTACTGGATCTAATGCAGAAGCCGGCTCTCCTTATTAAGCGGTCGCATGACACCTGCTGAATTAGACGCCTTACCCTCACCTCAATTTTGGCGACGAGTGTCTTGCTGCCTCTACGAACAGCTCGTATTACTCGGCGTCATTGCATTTACTTTTCTAGTCCCTAATCTTGGCTTAGGGATGCTATTTGGTATCTCATTACCCGGCTGGCTGACATTTTTATATCTCTACGCCGTGCTGGGGATTTATTTTGTTTGGTACTGGACTAAATCTGGTCAAACACTGGCAATGCAAACATGGCGGGTTCGCCTTGTTGGACGCGGCGGTTTCAATCTCACTAAACAACAAGCGTTTTGGCGTTATGTCTATGGCTCACTCTGGCTTATTCCTTGCGTACTATTGCAATGGGCATTTCATTTAGAGAAATGGCAAATCATTGAGATGCTATTTACCGTAGCTTTGTTAATTTGGCCGCTCAGTATTTATTTAGATCGTCAGAGTTTTCTATATCGACAAAGCCTTCCAGACCGTTTGGCTGCCACACGATTGGTTGAGCTACCAAAAAACCTCGTTACCTTGAATTAACAGCTGCATCTTGATTTTCTAAATCAGGCTTCTCGTAAACATTCCACTGCAGTCGCCTTCTGAATTTTTCTCTGAAAGCGATATCCAGATGCAAGGCAAGCGCAAATTCCAAATGCGACACCCATTAATATGGCTTCACCAAAGGCATTAAATGGAATCTCCATCACAAAATAGCCCAAAGCCCAAGCTGCAGCACCAGAGGCTAGGCCTGCTAGGAGCCCTGCTATCAAGCCAATCATGACTAATTCAATATTCGCAATCTTAGCTAAGGTATTTCGAGAGGCGCCCAAAGCTTTTAATAGAGCCGCATTTTTATAGCGCTCATCTTGCGTGGCTGCGATAGCTGACATTAAAACCAAGAACGCTGCTGCAATCGTAAATGCCAATAGCAAACCCAATACTGAGGAGAGCTTATTCAATACCTCCTGTATTTGTTGCAGCGAGGCTGAGACATCCACAATAGTTAAATTGGGATAGGCTTGGCTTAGATCGAAATCCAAAGATTCTTGTTTGGGCGATTGGTAATAAGAGGTAATCCAAGATTGCGGCAATGATTGCAACTGAGCAGGCGGCATGATGACAAAAAAGTTCACGCGCATGGAACCCCAGTCAAGCTTTCGCAAGGAGGTAATTGGGGCAACAATTTTTTCTCCGGCAACCTCAAAGGTTAACTGATCGCCCAAATTCAGCTTCAAGGTTTTAGCGATGCCGGTTTCCATCGAAATCTGCGGCGCATCGCCCACAATCCACTTGCCCGTTAGGATTTGATTACCTGATGGCAACTGGTCGGTATAGGATAAATTGAACTCTCGATCAATTAAACGCTTTGCATTTTCTTCTACATAGTCGTTAGGCGTGATGTCTTTGCCATTCACCTCAATCAAGCGGCCACGCACCATTGGATAAAACTGCGGAGCTGAAACGCCTGCATTCTGAAGAGACTCTGTAAGCCCCCGCCTCTGATCATCTTGAACATTAATCATGAAGCGATTAGGCGCATCACTCGGTATGTTGCCTTGCCAAGCGCTTAAGAAATCAGCTCGCAAGAGCAGCACCAATAAGAGCGCCATCAATGCAATACCGAGCGCTGTAATTTGCACCACCGCAAGACCTGCTCTTCGCCCTTGAGCAAGAGTAACAAATCCCAGAGAAAAACCTTGGGTGCGTATCCTGCAAAGCAGCTTTAAGATTCCCCAAGATACAGAGGCGAAAAGGATGATGGAAACTCCAAAACTCAAACTTGTCCATAAGGCAAGCTTCCAATCACGTGCTGCAAGCATAATCAATATCAATGCCGCGGCCAATCCACATACAGCAGTCCAAATAGTAGAAATGCCGATGCCATCAAACTCTTTTCTAATCAATCTGATTGGGGATACCTTTACCAAACTGAGTATTGCTGGGCCAGCAAAACCAAATAATATGAACCAAGCCACCAGCACATTCCAAAGGACAGGCCCAAAAGAGACGGGCGGTAATTCAGTGAATACTAGATTTCCCAAGACAAGAGTTAAAACCTGCTGCCCAAGGTAACCCAAAATAGAGCCCATCATTGCAGCGATAAAACCAAGTGCTAGAAGAGTCTGTCCTTGTCGCCTAATGATCATGGTGGAACTGGCTCCAAGACATTTCAAAACAGCGCAGGAATTCGCCTGTTTGCGTGTATAGCGATGAGCCGATAAAGCTATAGCAACAGCAGCTACCATCGCAGTCAATAAGGCAATCAAGGAAAGAAAACGATCTGCGCGCTCAAGTGTTTTGCGCATCAGGGGTTGCGCATTCTCCAGAGTTTCAATGCGAATACCCTTAAGACTCTCGGACTCAATATGTTGACTTGCCCATTCGCCATAAGAATGAATTTGCTCATCAGAACCAGCCAATAACAGTCTGTAGGTTACTCTGCTACCAAGGCCAATGAGTCCTGTATCAGCAAGATCAGACATGGGCATCATGATTCGAGGTGCAAAGTTCATAAACCCGGCCCCACGATCGAGTTCACGCTCTAAAATTCCGTCAATCACAAAGACTTTTAGACCAAGCTGAATAGAATCGCCTTCATTTGCATGTAGGCTTGCTAACATGGCGGGGTCAACCCACACTGCTCCTACCTTAGGTCCGACAGTCAATATCTTGTTTTGGGACTTGGATTGCACGCGCAAAGCGCCACGCAGAGGATATTGAGGGCTTACCGCCTTAATTGAAGCGAGTTTACTGTGTGAACCCACAGTTGCCATACTCGGAAACACAATCGTCTGAGCTTGCTGTAGACCTCCATTCTTAGCCTTGTCTAAAAAGAGATTAGGTAAAGACTGATCAGAAACAATCAGCAAGTCGGAAGCTAGGAGTTGGCGAGCATCGAATGCAAATGCCTTTTGCATTCGATCCGCTAAAAAACTGACGCTAGATAGGGCTGTTACCGAAAGAGTTAAAGCAACGAATAGCCAAGCTAACTCGCTTGAACGCAACTCACATCTCAAACCACCCAAGAAACGAAGAAATGATTTAATCAAATTGCCTGTATTTGTCCGCCATCAATACGCATGACGGTACCAGTAATAAATGAGGCATTTTGGCTAGCTAAAAATGCAGCGGCATCACCATACTCCTTGGGATCGCCATATCTACCCATTGGAATTTGTCTTAAGCTAGCTTTAACAACATCTTCATAGCTGGTGCCTTCCCGCTTTGCGCGCGCTTCATCTAACTGACGCAGACGATCGGTTGCAATTCTTCCAGGCATGATGACATTAACAGTAACGCCCTCGGCAGCCACTTCTGCAGCCAATGTTTTCGACCACCCAAGCAAGGCTGCGCGAAGAGTATTAGAAATGGCTAAATTTTTAATGGGGGCAATAGCACCTGAAGTGGTGCTAGTAATAACACGACCCCACTTACGCTCGCGCATGCCAGGCAATACACGATCCGTAATGGCAATGAGCGATAAAACCATATCGTTAAAACTCTTTTGCCAGAGCGCGGGATCTTGACCGGCTGCTGGTGTTGGCGGTGGTCCACCAGTGTTATTAATCAGAATATCGATGGGGCCAAGTTCTCTCTCCGCTTTTGAGACCAAGCTATCAATCACTGAAGAATCAGATAGATCCCAATTAAGTGCCAAAGCCTGTCCGCCTACAGCCTCAATCAATTTGACGGACTCACTCAAGCCCTCAGCATTTCTACCAGTAACAGCTACCTTTACACCCTCTTTGGCCAATGACACTGCCATTGCCTGACCCAAGCCACGGCTAGAAGCCATCACTAACGCAACCTTACCTTTTAACCCTAAGTCCATCTCGTCTCCAAAAACTAATTTTTTATATTTTTAATCTAACTGCAATTTCTGCTTGGCAACCACCTCTTTGTAAACGGTGTACTCGGCTTTAATTTCTTTTGCAAACGCTTCAGAACCATTCACATTAATGATTGAGCCGGTATCTTCAATACGCATCTTAACCGCAGGATCGGTCACTACTTTTTGTAAAGCAGCGGTATATTTGTCCACGATATCTTTTGGCATTCCTGCAGGGCCCAATAGACCGTAATAAGCCATGCGATTAACTGGTGCTAAACCCACTTCAGCAAAAGTGGGCACATTCGGCAATTGAGCTAAGCGCTTAGGTGCAGCCACCACAATCGGCACTAGCTTACCGTCTTTAATGAATGGCAAGGACGATGGCAAGTTGTCAAAGATCATCGAAACCTGACCGCCCACTGTGTCGGCTAACGCAGGACCAGCTCCACGATAAGGAATGTGCACAATAAATATCCCAGTCAAACTCTTGAAAAGTTCGGTTTGAAGATGCCCAATGCCACCAGTGCCAGAGCTTGAATAAGAATATTTTCCAGGATTAGCTTTCAAAACCTGCATAAAGGTTTTGAAATCCTTTGCCGGGAATGATGGATTTACTGCAATGATGTTTGGTGTCGCAGCAATATTGCTGATGGCCGTGAAGTCCGTAATGGGATCGTAGCCAATCTTTGGGTTAATCGCTGGATTAGCTGCTGTGGTAGAAACGGTAGCCATACCAATGGTGTAACCATCTTTCGGTGAGCGCATGACTTCCAATGCCCCAATAGAGCCACCACCACCTGCTTTATTTTCGACAATTACCGGTTGACCTAGCTGACGACCCAAAGCATCCCCAACGGCTCGTGCAATGATGTCTGTACTTCCACCGGGCGCAAATGGAACGATTAAGCGAATAGGTTTATTGGGGAAAGTATCTGCGTGTGCCGGGGCAAGTACGCTTGCGGCAATCAGTAATGTTGCGCCAACGATTTTGATCATACTTACTGGAGTGGATTTCATAAAGTTACTGACCTAAAGGTTTTGGTAAATTGCCGGCGTATTTATAAAGTTGCGCCTCGTACTCCTGGAAAATCTGAGCCAGTGCTTCTTGCAGGCCCAATACCAGTGCTTCAGGGGTATTGTCTTTGAGGGCTACGCGCTTGGTATAGCGGTTTGCACCAATCAAGGGATTTACTTTGCCGGCGCTAGTAGCGCTCAAGAAAAACTCAACACTCACTACCGCCTCTGGCTGCTTACGATAATCCCCATAGAATTCCTCTACAGTTGCTTGTAAATAATAGTAAGGAAAGAAGCTGTTACTTTGACCTACCGTTGAGGAGAAAATATTGGCCTTGTTCATCCATTGGCGTTCAGCATTCCCAATCATTTCAGCGGGAATGGTTGCGTAGACGTTATAAAAATCCTTTTCATAACGTTGATCACCAGTACGGTAGACCAAAGATCTGCCATCATAGGGTGGCGTAACTGATACAGAACCCATCTTCAACCAAATATCTGTGCGAGCTTGACGCGGTGCCGCAGTTCTATCTGGGGATACCATCCAGGTAGTGGGCCCAACTGGGGGTCTAGTGGGCAAGGAGCAAGAGACTAATCCCATGATGGCAAAGCTCAATAAGACACGCTTGATCATTTCTGGGCTCCAGACTGACCTACACTGCTATTAGGTGTAATTTTCTTTGGTGGTTCACTCCAAATGAGGCTTGATGGTGATTGGCTTGCAATACGGCTAAATTCGTTTAAGTTTTCGCTTGCCTGCTTAATATTTTCTATCGTCAACACAGTATCGCCTTGAACACTAGTAATAGTCTGACGCAAGGAAGTAGTAGCCGCCACCAACTCACGCATCAGAACCCCGATCTCTTCTTTATCGGTTGCTTTATTAATGCGAGCCATGATGACGTTCAACTGCTTAACAGACTCAATGACGCCTTCATTACCTTTGCCGTCGCCTGCCATCAGCACATTGAGATTGCCTAGCAAGGCATCCAATTTTTTCTGGGTGCCATCGATATTCATATCGTTGAGAGCGCCAATCAGCCTTTGAATACCCGAAATAATTTCATCCGCTTGATTCGGTAGAGATGGAATAACTGAGTATGCAGGCTTCCAAGAATAAGGAAGTGGCGGAGTAAGAGAGGCATTTGCGACAAAATCAAACTCGATATAGTTCACCCCAGTAATACCCATTGACTTTACGCGAGCACGTAGATTATTTTTTACAAACTCACTAATTTGATCTTCATTTACTTTGTCACCAAAAATTTGCATTCTGACAACAACATACTGGCGACGATCATGAAAAGGCAAATCTTTTTCGTAGATATCACCGGATAGGCCGATCGATGTCACCTGACCAATCTTGACTCCGCGAAACCGCACAGCCGCCCCAGCGTCTAAGCCAGTTACAGACTGCTTGATATAGGTTTCGACCATAAATGATTTTTGGAAGAATTTACCTCCGCCAAAAATGAGGATCACAGCAATCAGTACACCAATTGCGGCGAGCACAAAGGCGCCTAAGCGAAAATAATTGGGATTTGAGTTATTACTCATGCTGCGTCCTTGCTCATAATACGATTGAAGAATTGATGCACCCGTGGATCTTTACTGGTATCGCGCAATACTTTTGGATCTCCCTCAGCTATGATTCCCTTAGCACCTTTATCCAACATGATTACTTTGTCAGCAATGGCATAGATGCTAGCAAGCTCATGGGATACGATGACAAAGGTGATGCCTAGGTTTTTCGATAAATCCTGGATCGTGCTATCGAGATCGGCCGACGTAATAGGATCCAAGCCAGCAGATGGCTCATCTAAGAATAATATTTTGGGGTCCAGTGCCATGGCGCGAGCGATCGCCGCCCTCTTTTGCATGCCTCCACTAATTTCACTGGGCATATAAGACTCATAAGGCAACAGACCGACTAAATCCAACTTGCAGCGCGCCAGTAAATCCATTTGCGCTTGTGTTAGCTGGGTATATTCCTGCATAAACAAAGTCACGTTATCGAGCAGGTTCATGGAACCAAACAATGCGCCTTGTTGATACATCACACCAAAGCTTGTCATGATCTTCTGGCGCTCAGCTCCAGCAGCAGTGGTAATGTTTTGCCCTTCAATCAGAACATCGCCAGACAAAGGCTCATAAAGACCAAACAAGTTTTTTAACAAACTGGATTTGCCACAACCTGAACCACCCAAAATTACAAAAATTTCTCCATAATTCACCGTGAAATTCAGATTTTGCATCAGGACGTTAGAGCCATAACCTACAGTGAGGTTTTGAACATCAATTGCGCATTGTGATTTATTTGGCGTGTCCATCAGAAACCTGTCTTATAGGAAATGAAGGCAAAAATACCATCAACTAGCACAATCAAAACAATACTACTGACGACTGCTCTAGTAGCTGAAATACCAACTGCAGCCGCACCATTTCCCGTTTGCATGCCACGCAGGCAACCAACCGCTGAAACAACCACGCCAAAAAGCGTCGCTTTAATTAAACCTGAGCCAATATCTTCAATGTCTACAGCCGATAGCATGCCGTTGTAGAAGTTAATAAAAGGAATCCCATAGATCAACATCGTCAACATTGAGGAAAAAATACTGACGATGTCAGCAAACAAAGTCAAAATAGGCGCAACCAAAATACCGGCCAGAACACGTGGCACAACTAAAAAACGAATTGGACTTAAGCCGCCAGATACCAGCGCATCTACCTCGCTATTGACAGTCATCGTGCCAATCTCGGCAGCAAAGGCTGCTGAGGAACGCCCTGCTAACAAAATGGCGGTAATTAATGGGCCCATTTCTCGCACAATACCCAAGGCCGCCAGCGGACCAACAAAGGATACTGCGCCAAACTGCTGCATGCCAATAGCAGCCTGGAAAGAAAGAATGACGCCAATCAAAAACGCCACCAACCCAACGATGGGCAATGCTGCAATACCCGCCTGCACTGCAGCATTTACAAAATCACCCCAGCGCACTTGCTTGGGGTAACGAATAGACCAAGCTAAATCAGCCGCAAGATGTCCAGTAAATGAAATTAATCCAACAGCATCATCAATTAAATTTTGGGTTGCCATTCCAGTGCTAACCACAAAACTTCTTTTGGGCTTTACAACTGGAACTGGAAATAAATTGCCGATCGGATTGAATTCAGTTAGCAAAGGTTCATAGCGAGGATCTAAACCAACGACATTAAACTTTGCACCCGCTGTTGTTTGCGCCTCTTCAATCCCAATCAGAAATGCAATACCAGCCCCATCTAAAAAAGTGACTTTGCTTGCATCGAAAGTTAGGGACTTGCTTTTGCCATCACCCTGCTTGAGCCACACATCTTGAGAATCGCGGATTTGAGTCCAAACACCGCCCAAGGAATAGACGTTTACATTGCCACTCATTAGCACTTTGGCGTTATTGGCATCCACCTGAGACCAAATGGCCACTGAGGCATCAGAAACGGCAGAAATGGTGTCAGAAGTGCTCATAAGCAGACTATAAGGTATCTCTGTGAAAGATCTGAGAAAAGCCTAAAAAGAGAAAGGGCCCAGTCTTTCAACTAGGCCCTCATAAAGGTTGGTGCGGCTGGCAGGAATTGAACCCACGACCCCTTGGTTCGTAGCCAAGTACTCTATCCAGCTGAGCTACAGCCGCAACAGCCATAATTATGCCATGGAAGAGAAGAACTACATCACCCCCGCTGGTCACGAACGCATTAAGACCGAGCTCCTTCAGCTCTTAAACCTTGATAGACCGGAGGTTGTCAGGGTTGTGCACTGGGCCGCAAGCAACGGTGACCGGTCTGAAAATGGGGACTATATCTACGGGAAAAAGCGTCTTAGGGAAATTGATAGGCGGATCCGCTTCCTGAATAAACGCCTAGAATTTGCCGTGGTGGTTGATAATTCAGCTCGAAAATCAGGAGAAAATGACGCTGAGCAGGTGTTCTTTGGGGCTACTGTGACCTACTCAACCCTGGAGGGAGCTGACGCCAATAAGAAGACCTTAATCACAATTGTGGGCGTTGATGAGGTTGACCTGGATAAAGGGCATGTCAGCTGGGTCTCACCTATAGCAAAGGCCTTAATCAAGTCTCGGATCGGAGACTGTGTTTTTATACAAACACCCACCGGTCCCGCTGAAATTGAAATCTTAGACGTTCAATACTTATAGGGTTCAAACAGCGCGAGTACGGGTTACGCGCATGACATCTGGATTGGCGCGCAAACTGCGCATCACCTTAGAAAGATGCAATCGGTCATAAACCTGGATCGTAAAGCGGATGGTGACCGAATCTTCTTTGAAGCGATCTTCCATGGATACATTCATGATGTTGGAGTCTGCAGAAGTAACACTGCTCGCCACCCTAGCCAAAACACCCTTACCTTGGCGCGTATCGATTGCTAGGTCCAATTCAAACTCACGATTCAGATCTTTGCCCCATTCAACCTCGACCCACTTATCACTATCCTTTGAGAGCATGCGCAATGCCACTGTACAGTCGTTGGTATGAACTTGTAATCCCTCACCCTTACCTAGATAACCAATGATGTTATCGCCTGGAATGGGATGGCAGCAAGTTTGGAAATGAATCGAATTACCCTCACGCCCATCGACTAGGATGGCTTGACGTTGATGATGGTGACTTGTCTCTTGATTAGGCGCAACCCAATCAGCAACACCCAAGCGCATTTGCTCTGCACCACCCTCATCATCAATCAAAATCTTGAGACGAATTGCCAGCTCTTGTGGAGAGCGCCTACCTAAAGCAATATTGACGCACGCTTCTTCGCGGGTTTTGTCGCCCGTCCAATGCGTTAGCTTTTCCCAAATTTCTGGGCTTAATAAGGCAGCGTCAACGCCCTGCTGACGTAAAGCATTTGCTAAAAGACGCTCGCCTAGTTGAAGTGATTCAGAATAATGTTTTGTTTTAAGGGAATGCCGTATGGAGGCGCGCGCTTTGCCGGTGCGCACAAACGCAAGCCAACCAGGATTAGGTTGTGAGCTTGCTGAAGTAATAACTTCAACAATGTCACTATTCTTAAGCTCGCTACGCAAAGGTAATTGCAGGCCGTTGATTTTGACGGCTACGCAGGTATTACCCAGATCACTATGGATAGAGTATGCAAAATCTAGAGCAGTTGCACCCCTAGGTAAGGCCCTAATCTGCCCAGTTGGCGTAAATACATAAACTGCATCTGGGAACAAGTCGATTTTGACGTGTTCTAAAAATTCTTGAGAGTCGCCACTGCTATCCTGAATATCAATCAAGGATTGCAGCCATTGGTGGGCTCTGTTTTGCACCTCGCTCATATCAGGGGAGCCGTCTTTATAGGCCCAATGCGCAGCTACTCCAGCCTCAGCTACCGCATGCATTTCGGTTGTGCGAATCTGAAACTCTACTGGCACTCCTGAAGGACCCAATAAAGTGGTATGTAAAGACTGATAGCCATTTAATTTAGGAATGGCAATGTAATCCTTAAACTTCCCTGGCATGGGCTTGTATAGAGAATGCAAGATACCGAGTGCGCGATAGCATTCATCAATGGAATGTACGGTAACCCGGAATGCATATACATCCAACACCTGCGAAAAGCTTAAATGCTTTGAGCGCATCTTTGTATAGATACTAAAGAGCGTCTTCTCACGACCGCGCAGATCAACCTCTAAATTGGCCTTAGCAAAGGCCATGCGTGATGCCTGCAAAATCTTCTCAACCATTTCCTTACGGTTGCCACGCGCCCGCTTTACAGCTCCCTCAATAACTCGGAAACGCATGGGCATGGAGTAACGGAAACTGAGATCTTGTAGATCACGATAAATGATGTTCAACCCAAGACGATGGGCGATTGGTGCGTAGATTTCGATTGTTTCAGCGGCTACACGACGGCGCTTCTCCATGGGTACAGCATCCAGGGTACGCATATTGTGGGTACGGTCAGCAAGCTTGACCAAGATGACACGCACATCACGCGCCATGGCCATGAACATCTTGCGAAAGCTCTCTGCTTGCGCCTCAGCATGGCTTTGAAATTCTAATTTATCGAGTTTAGTTAAGCCCTCAACCAACTCTGCCACCTTATTGCCAAACTTTTCAACCAAATCTGCTTTAGTGCAGCCGGTATCTTCAATCACATCGTGCATCAATGCGGCCATGATGGATGGCGCATCCAAGCGCCACGTTGCGCATAGTTCGGCTACAGCAACTGGATGGGTAATATAAGGTTCGCCGCTATGACGGTATTGACCTAGATGAGCAGCATCAGAAAACTGAAATGCCTTTTTAACTTGTGCAATTTCTTCGGGTTTCAAATAGGAAAGCTTAGATAGCAATCCCTCAATAGAAACTACTTGGTGTTTGAGCGGAAGTATCGGCGCAGATGTCGGACCGAACAAATGACGACTCGATTGCGCCAACAAACTCGCAATGATGGATTTTTTACCACTTTGAATTGGTGTGTCGGAAATCGTATCCAACAACTGTGCTTGAGCTGAGTCTCGTGATGAGTCAAGCGAAGCATCCTTAGACGAGATGCTTCCTACTTTTTCCGATGTATTGGCTAGTCCTAAAGGGAGCTCCACACCGGAACCCCTTAATTAGAGGGGTACTTTGGTCAACATGTCACGGTCAGTCACACCAGCAGCCACTTCACGCAATGCAACTACGGTAGCTTTATCTCTGGACTCAACACGTGGGGAGTGACCTTGTACTAATTGGCGAGCACGATATGTCGCAGCCAAAACCAGTTCAAAACGGTTTGGAATAGTTTTAAGGCAATCTTCTACAGTAATACGTGCCATTCTGGACTCACTTAATTTAGCTTCAATACCTATAGGATAACTGATTAGACCCCGAGACGCTTCAAAAGTGCTGGATTTCTGGCCATACTGGGGCCAGAGCGCAGCCGGCTGGAAGCTAATATGTGCTTTAAATCGACCAAAGCCTGGTCAAAAGAATCGTTCACCACGATGTAATCTGCCTCATGAGCATGCAGAAGCTCTACATGGGCAGCCGCCAAGCGCCGTTGAATCGTTGCTTCATCGTCCTGACCACGCTTACGTAGACGCTCTTCTAAAGCCTCTATGGATGGCGGGAAGATAAAGATCCACTGCACAGAGGGTATTAACTTCCGAATTTGTTGGGCACCCTGCCAATCAATCTCCAGCATGACATCACTGCCAGACTGCATTTGAGATTCAATCCAAGGTTTTGAGGTGCCATAAAAATGACCATGGACTTCTGCCCACTCTAAAAAATGTCCCTGATCACGTTCTTGCAAAAAATCTTCTTTTGCCAGAAACCGGTAATCCTTGCCATCCACTTCACCAGGTCGTGGTGTGCGTGTGGTGGTTGATAAAGATAACTTCAGTCCCGCTTCGTCTTTAAGCAAGGCATTTACCAAAGAGGATTTTCCTGCGCCTGAGGGCGCAACAATCATCAACATGCTGCCTTGGTAGGATGGTGTTGGAGTGGAGTTAGTCATAAATCAATAGTAAGGATTACTCGAGGTTTTGAACTTGCTCACGCATTTGCTCAATCATAAGCTTGAGTTCTAAGGCTGCTTGTGTGCACTCCCCTGATACAGACTTTGAGCTTAAGGTATTGGCTTCGCGATTTAACTCTTGCATCAAAAAATCTAAACGCTTACCAACAGGGCCTTTGCCTGCAAGCGCGGTATCTACTGCCTGAAGATGGGTCTTTAAGCGTGCGAACTCTTCAGCCACATCGATGCGCACTGCATAGAGCACAACTTCTTGACGAATGCGCTCCATCAGTTCAGCGCCTGCCTTGGCTTGTTCTTGAGCAGCTAGCGCTTCAGCGAGACGCTCTGTGAGTTTTTCTTGGTACTGAGCCACATACTCTGGAACTTTAGGTTCAATCACTTTCACGATGTCACGCATCTTGCCAGTGATACTGGTAAGTACACCAACCAAGGCCTTACCCTCGGCGTGACGACTTTCCATCAGCGCTGCGAGAGCAGCTCGTCCAGCCTCGACTGCAGCAGTAATCCAACTATCTTCCTCGCCCCGCGGCTCAGAGACAACGCCTGGCCAGCGCAGCACTTCAGCAATGCTCAACTCTTGGGCTTTAGGAAATGCATCTTGGGCTTTTTCTTGCAGGGTATACAAAGCGTCTAAGCGGTCTTTATTAATGGCCCCAAGTGCATGAGGATTGCTTTTGGCGGCACCTGCTGCTGCGCTATTGACCCGCCATGCGGCCCTAAATTCGACTTTTCCGCGCGATAGGCTTTGGGTAGCCAGTTCTCGCAAGGCAGGCTCTGCCCCACGACACTCGTCCGGAAGACGAAATCCTAGATCTAGAAAGCGGCTATTAACAGCCCGACATTCCACCTGCAGATCAGCAACTACGCCCGCTCCTAGGGAGACTTGGCGAGAAGCGCTGCCATAACCAGTCATGCTCGATATCATATGGACATTGTAGATTCATTATTGAACTAGACCCGATTCAGACCCTAACCCCACAGGACCCCTATCCATGAGCACAGCAAACCCAGCCAATATTGCCCGCCCTAGCGGCCGTAATCCCACCGATTTGCGCCCAGTTACCATTTCTAGAGCCTTCACCAAACATGCTGAAGGATCAGTATTGATCGCCTTTGGGGATACCAAGGTACTGTGTACTGCCAGCATTCTCGAAAAGGTGCCTCCGCATAAGAAAGGCTCTGGCGAAGGTTGGGTTACTGCTGAATATGGCATGCTGCCCCGCTCCACCCATACCCGTAGTGATCGTGAGGCGGCCCGCGGCAAACAATCAGGCCGTACCCAAGAAATCCAACGCCTCATTGGTCGTGCCATGCGTAGCGTCTTTGATTTAAAAGTATTGGGCGAAAGAACTATTCACCTCGATTGCGACGTACTGCAGGCTGATGGCGGAACACGTACTGCATCTATTACCGGCGCCTATGTTGCGGCTCGTGATGCAGTAAACCAACTTCTTAAAAGTGGCGCCCTAAGCAAGGACCCCATTATCGATAGCGTTGCCGCAATTTCTGTTGGCATTTATCAAGGCGTTCCAGTGCTGGACTTGGATTACCCAGAAGACTCTTCATGCGATACCGATATGAATGTGGTCATGACGGGCAAAGGCGGAATGATTGAAGTTCAAGGCACAGCAGAAGGCGCTGCTTTCTCTCGAGCAGAACTCAATGCACTCCTGGATCTGGCCGAGCAAGGCATTCAAGAGCTCACCCAAATGCAAAGCGATGCATTGAAATAAAGATCGACATGCAAAAGCTCGTTCTCGCATCCAATAATACCGGCAAGGTCAAAGAGTTTGAGGCGCTATTGGCGCCCTTAAACTTTCAAGTGATTCCCCAGGGTGAATTAGGCATACCTTCTGCTGAAGAGCCTCACTTCACCTTTGTTGAAAATGCCCTTGCTAAGGCAAGGCATGCAAGCGCTGCGTCAGGCTTACCGGCATTAGCTGATGACTCCGGAATTTGTGCTCATGCTCTAAATGGCCAGCCTGGCGTTTTATCGGCTCGCTTTGCGGGTGAGCAAGGTGATGATGCTGCGAACAATCGAAAACTCATTCAAGATTTAAAAGATCAGGCAGATCGAGGCGCGCATTATGTGTGCGCATTGGTTTTCGTAAATAGCGCAAATGATCCTGAACCCATCATTGTTCAAGCACGTTGGTATGGGCAAATTATTGATCATGCATCTGGTAACAATGGTTTTGGGTATGACCCCCACTTCTTTTTGCCCGAGCAACAATGTACTGCTGCTGAGCTAGAGCCAGAAAAAAAGAATTTAATCAGTCATCGCGGTCAAGCACTACGTGAACTGATTGCACAACTCAAAAGCCGTGCTTAATTCAAGCCTCACCAAAGTAACGCTGACTGCATTGCCTCCTTTGGCTTTGTATATTCACTTTCCTTGGTGCGAAAAGAAATGTCCCTATTGCGATTTCAATTCACATCAAATTAAAGAGGGTATTAGTAAGGCTGGGTTTGACGAACAGCGTTATATCAATGCACTAATTGCTGACCTAGAAACCGAACTTCCTAATATTTGGGGGCGTCAAGTCCACAGCATCTTTATTGGTGGCGGAACGCCAAGCCTGCTATCTGCCGAAGGCATGGATCAACTGCTTTGTGCCGTTCGCGCTCGAGTGAACCTTGAGCCCGATGCTGAAATTACGATGGAGGCAAATCCAGGATCCATTGAGGCAGATAAATTTGCAGGATTTGCAAAGGCAGGCATTAATCGAGTATCGATCGGAGTTCAGAGCTTTCAGGATGAACAGCTCAAAGCCCTGGGACGTATACACAATGGCGAGGAAGCCAAGCGTGCAATCGCAATTGCCCTGAAACACTTCAAAGCGGTGAATCTGGACTTGATGTACGGACTCCCAATGCAGACTTTAGAGTTGGCTAAAGCGGATATTGAGATGGCCCTTTCTTTTAAAACCCCTCATCTCTCTTTTTACAATCTCACGCTGGAACCAAATACCTACTTTGCAAACTTTCCACCGCAATTACCTAGCGATGATGAAGTGGATGCCATCTTTGAGCAGAATTTAGATTTACTCACCAAGGCAGGCTATAACCGTTATGAAGTCTCTGCCTATGCTCAGAAAAACCAAGAGTGCAAACACAATCTGAACTACTGGCGCTTTGGTGATTACATTGGCATTGGCGCAGGTGCTCATGGAAAGATTTCTTTTCCAGACAAGATTACTCGCCAAGTAAGGGAGCGTCATCCAGAAAGTTATATGCAAGCAATGGAAACTAAAGGCAATGCATTAATTGAATCTAGGGTTCTTGAAGCTAAGGATCTGCCTTTCGAATTCATGCTCAATACTCTAAGGCTGACCGATGGCGTTGCCACCAATACTTTCAGCGAGAGAACTGGGCTACCCTTAAACGTGATAAGCAAAGCCTTGGCAGAGGCTAGCAATAAGCAGCTGCTAGATGAGAATCCTAGTCAGCTGAAAGCCACTCCACTAGGAATGCGCTACCTCAACAATCTTCAAGAGATGTTTTTGGATTGACTTGCCTTGAGAGCTAGTTACCAGTCCAAATCGGTGGCTCGCCCTTTAAAAAAGCAGCGACTCCGTTTTTGAAATCATGACTGCCATAGGTTTCACTGATGAGATCATTGCAATCAGGCAGATTATTTTTTATTAATCTTGCTAATACTAGCTTGCTTGATTTTTGGGTGATGGGAGCCAATTTACTCAATCGTTCTGCAAGAACATCGGCCTCATGCCCTAACTGATCTTGTTCGTATGTTGCTAATAGAAATCCCTGCTTTAGTAACTCTGGAGCTGAAATCATTTCCGCGAGAAGCAGCATACGTTTAACAATGTTGATTCCCAAGTGGGCAACTAACCAAGCGACATTTGCAGCAGACAAACAGTTGCCAAGCGTTTTCGCAATTGGAACGCCAAACTTAGCTTCGGGAGTTGAGATTCGGAAGTCACAGCAACTGGCTATTGCTAATCCGCCACCAACAGCCATGCCATCGACGATAGCAATTGTTGAAATAGGCAAGGTGGCAAGCGGGCCTAGGTAATCATCAATCCCCTCTTCATAACGAATACCATCTTGACCATCTTTAAAACTAGCAAATTGCGCTATATCGCTGCCGGATATAAAAGACTTGCCACCAGCACCGCGCAAGATGGCTACACGTATCTTGGGATTCTTGGCAATATCTTCACAGATTGACTTCAGGCTTTGATACATCCCTACTGTCATTGCATTGCGAGCTGCTACATGATCAAAATTTATGTAGGCAATGTTACCCTGCGTCTCTAAAACGACTTGAGCAACATTACCTCCTTTTCCGGAATCACTCATAGGGAGTTTATTCAGCCTTAATATTCAGACTCTTTACTAAACGCTGGTATTTAGCCAGTTCGCCAGCCAAGAACAAACTAAATGCAGCAGGCGTTGCAGGACCTTCAGGTTGCAAGCCCTGTGAATCAAGTGTCTTTTTAATTTGTGGATCGGCCATGGCGGCTTTAACAGCCTGGTCAATCTTGTTCACTACTGCTGGATCCATGCCCTTTGGACCCATGATGGAGTACCAGTTGGTGACGTCAAATCCTGTAATACCTACTTCGTTAAACGTGGGTACGTTTGGAAGTATGGATAAACGCTTTGGAGTAGAGATCGCCAAGGCCTTTAGGCTGCCGTCTTTAATTTGCTGCAAGTTCGGTGGCAAGGTATCAAAGTTCATCGTAATTTGACCACCCAGCAAATCAATGATGGCCTGACCGCTACCCTTATAAGGAACGTGATTGAGCTGGATACCAGCAATCTTGGCAAACAAAGCGCCTGCTAAGTGTTGAGTACTGCCAATACCAGACGAACCATAAGTCATCTGACCTGGATTTGCTTTAGCAAGAGAAATCAATTGTGAGACTGAGTTCACAGGCAATGAAGCCTTCACTACTAAAACGTTCGGTACATATCCCAAATAAGTAATGGGTGTGAAATCCGTTGCGGGATTGTATTGAACGTTAGTCAGCACAAATGGTGCAATCGCATTGGAATTGGAGTGCCCTACCAGCAAGGTGTAGCCATCCGGATTCGCCTTGGAAACTTGATCGGCTGCAATAGTGCCAGCTGCACCTGATTTATTTTCAACAATCACGCTTTGACCGAGAATCTCACCCATTTTTGGAGCCAGGGCTCGAGCAACAATATCGGTACCGCCACCTGGTGCAAAACCCACGATCAATCGGATTGGTTTTGTTGGGTAAGACTGCTGTCCTAAAGCAAAGAACGAACTCGTAGCCAGCGTAATGGCGAGCAAACTACGAACAGCCCACTGAGGCGATTTAAGCAACATAAAGTCTCCAAAATTGTTTTTATTGTGTTTGATACTATTAGAGGCTCATTCTAAACATATAAGAAGCCACGAGACAATGACGAAAACACCTATAAATGCTGCTTTAAATAGCGCTCGTGATGGATCAAGGCCGCTACCTCTCTCAGGAGTACGTGTGCTTGACGTCAGCCAAGTCATGGCCGGCCCTTACTGCTGCATGCTCTTGGCAGACCTTGGTGCTGATGTCATCAAAATCGAGCCTCCCGGTACCGGTGATCAGACACGTGGCGCAATGGGTTTCAAGATGAAGGGTTCAGACAGCATGGGCTTTCTGAACATGAACCGCAATAAACGCAGTCTCACCTTAAATCTCAAAACTGAGGCCGGTAAGAAGGTGTTTTTTGAGTTGGTCAAAACTGCAGATATTTTGGTAGAGAACTATCGCCCTGGTGTTATGAAAAAACTAGGGATTGATTACGCCTCTTTAAAAGACATCAATCCTGGTTTGGTCTATGCCAGTATTTCTGGGTTTGGCCAAACTGGTCCGTGGGCAGATCGCCCTGGTTTTGATCTCATGGCTCAGGCAATGTCTGGCGTCATGAGCGTCACAGGCTATCCAGATGGCCCTCCTGTTAAAGCCGGTGTTCCGGTAGCTGATATTGGCTGCGCCCTTTTTGCGGTATATGGAATATTGTCGGCATACATCGGCAAAACCAAAAGTGGTGAAGGTCAATTTATAGATGCCTCACTCTTTGATTCGGCCTTGGCATTCTCCATTTGGGATACCGCTCAATACTGGGGTACCGGAGTTGAGCCCTACAAACTTGGCACAGCTAATCATATGAGCGCCCCCTACCAGGCTATGAAAGCTGCTGATGGTTACTTTGTCATGGGCGCTACGAATCAAAAACTCTGGAAGTTACTTTGCGACAAGATTGAACGCCCTGAATTATTTGAAGATGCCCGTTTTAAAACCAATCCACTGCGCTTAGCCAATCGCTTAGAGCTGGCTTCTGAGCTTGAGAAAACATTTGTCTCTAAAACTGCGGATGAATGGGTAGACACCTTATTAACGGCAGGCATCCCTGCAGGCCCAATCAATACCTACCCAGAGGCATTCGATAGCGAGCATGGCCGTCATCGTAAGATGCGGATGGAGATTGATCATCCTATTGAAGGCAAGGTACCCAATATTGGTTTCGCCGTCAAAATGAATGGCACGCCACAACAGGTGTATCGCCACCCTCCTTTATTGGGTGAACATACCAGCGAGCTTCTTGCTGAGCTTGGTATCGCGGGTGATGAACTGAAGTCTCTTGATGCAGGTGGCGCATTTGCACCTTAGTTTGCGCCTTGATGAATCAAAAGAGTACTAAAAAGAATTAGCAAAAAAGACTCCAAAGAGTCTTTTGCAACTATTGGAAGGCCTACATACTAGTTACTCGCCACCAGTAATAGCCATCTCCTGGGCTGAGAATGGATCTTTAGCGGGAGTCGCTGGTTTTGGAGCAGCCTTACCCTTGGTACCTGGCATCAATTCAAAATCAGGAACGAAGACTGTCAAGGTGCTTCTGAGTTGATCAAATGATTTTCGATCACCATCGAACTTCACCTTACCTTCAGCCAGCAGATTTTCAAACGTCGTTTGTCCACCCATCACCCGCTCAAGATCACTACGATTGAGTGTGATGGTTAGATTTGGGTTCTTCGCTTGCTGACCTTTAATGTTGGTCAAAGCAGAATTACTCATCTCAATCACAAATTTTTCACCATTGTCTGGTGTAGAGAGATTAATTACAAAGTTCATGTCCGCCGCTTTCTTGCTGTCCATGCTGATAGCCAAAGCGTTGAGCCAGAGTTCGGTTGTCATCCCTTTAATCATGTCTGGGCCATTAGACTTTGGCGAAGCTCCTGATGGCATGCCGTGACGAAGTTCGTAGGCCGCACCCAAGAAGCTATTGCGCATACTGGGGCTTTCCTTTTGGTAGCCAATCTGCTCAAAAATATCAGCCAGTAAATCTTTGGCGCCCGTATTGTTTGGTTGTGCATAGACTAATTTATTGACGATTTCCATCGCTTCACGGTATTTGCCCTGCTTATAAAGCTCTTTACCCTTGGCCATGATCTTGGCTGAGCCACCCATCATCTCCACATACAGTGGTGCTGAATCTTTTGGAGATAGTGGCGCTAGTGTTGCTGGATTAGCATCCCAGTACCCAAGATAGCGATTGATTACAGCGCGACTATTGTGCTCTTCAGAGCCGTGATAACTATGGGCTGCCCACTGCCTCTTTAGACTCTCAGGCTGCCTGTATACATTCTGGATTTCATTAATAGTGACGCCATTATTTGCTAAATGGAGCACTTCGTTATGCAGGTGAGCATAACTATCTCGTTGGGTACGCATCACCTCTTGTATACGTTCATTACCCCAGCGTGGCCAGGTATGCGATGCAAACATGACCTCACTCTCGGTGCCATAACGATATAAAGCATTGTTAATGTTCTTGGACCATGCCAGTGAGTCGCGAACTAAGGCACCGCGTAAGGTGTATATGTTATGAATGGTACCGGTGATATTTTCTGCTGCCCAGAATGCTTTAAATTGCGGGAAATAGGTGTTCATCTCCGCAGGAGCTTCAGTGCCTGGTGTGTTTTGGAATTCCATTTCTACGCCATCCACCGTCATTTTTTCATAAGGTTGATTGATATAGACGTTAGGCTCGATCAACCCTAAATTACCAGCGGCAGTATTTTTACCAATGGATTGGTCGACGTGACCAAATGGGCTGCGAGGCAATAACACGCCATACTGGAAATACATTCTGCGGGTCATAGCATTACCTGCGTAGACGTTTTCAGCAATGGCATGATCCATAAAACCAGCTGGTGCAATGATTTTTACCTTGCCGCTCTTCACATCCGCTTCATCAACTACACCACGCACACCACCAAAGTGGTCTGCATGTGAGTGCGAATATACGACTGCTACAACAGGACGTTTTCCCAACTTCTCATTGACAAGCTCTAGGGCTGCGCGTGCAGTTTCTTTAGCGGTTAGTGGATCAAAAACTATCCAACCAGTATCTGTTTTGATAAAACTGATATTGGCTAAGTCAAAGCCACGAACCTGATAAATTTTTCCTGGTACAACTTCATATAAGCCGTAACCCATATTGAGAATGGCTTGACGTTGTAACGAAGGATGCACGCTATCAAAGTCTTTGCCTTGCAGAAGGAATTCATAGCTACCCATGTCCCATGCCACATTGCCGGCATCAGCCATGATGGTTTTATAAGCAGGCGCTGCTATGAAACCTTTTTTGGATTCCTCAAAATCACGCTGATCTTCGAAAGGCAGCGTCTTACGTAATCCATTTTGCAGTTCAACGGTATAGCTTGATGGCGCCTTACCTTTTGAATCGAAATGCTTCCCCTGCATAGCGCCTGGATCCGCCACTACACCACCACCCCCTGCCGCCATTGCCAACCCAGAGGTCATTAATATTGCCGCTACCGAAAACTGTGTGAATTTGATTTTCATAAGAGCCTAAAGTAAGAGTGTTTTATTACTTCAATGATATGTTTGAGCTAATCAATGGCAATTAGCTCTACAGCTAATGTCAGTCTACTCAGGAAATGAGATTGCGTAGGCCGCAATAACAGGTAAACCAACAAAAAACGTTGTTCCTTTGCCAGGGAATGACTCAAACCAGATAGATCCCCCGTGCCTCATTACAATATGCTTACATAACCAAAGGCCAATTCCCATACCGGAACCCTTAGTAGTTGAAAGCAGCTCAAACATGTGGGCCTGAACATTTTCATCAATACCTGAACCTGTGTCTGAGATCGAAATTTGAACACCAGCGCCGCTGTGCTGACCTCGAATCGTGATTAATTTATTTGAATTCTCTGTCAAGTTCAATGCATCAATTGCGTTGATCACTAAATTCAATAGCACTTGTTGAAGCTCTCCCTTATTAGCGGTGATAAACAAGTTTTCCTCTAACTTAAGAACCATCTGAATATTCTGCTTAACAATTTCTGGGCGAGCAATGGTAAGCACTAAATCAATTAATTCAGCAAGGTTAACTTTGGCAGATGCCATCTTTTCATCAGCGAATACTGATCTAAGGGAGCGAATAATGCTTGCTGCACGCTGATTGTCTGCCAACAATGAATCCAACACTTCATTCTGTAACGCAGGATTTAATTCCCCTTCAGATAGCTTCTTTTGTAAAAATTGAATATTTAGACTAGAGGCGCCCAAGGGCTGATTGAGCTCATGTGCAATGGAGGCTGACAAAGCCCCGGTACTGGCGGTCTTATTGGCCTTTAGCAGTGAAGCAATCAAGAGATCACGCTCCTGCAATAATTTTTTAGTGGTTTGATTTTCAGTCGTTGCATTGATATTAGCCACTACGACTTGTTCGGCCCAATAACTACCAATCGCAATATATGAAAGCGTGTTCATCACCAATTGCGAGATGGTAAAGAGAATCAGTATTTGCGGTATCTGCTCAACATGCTCAATACTTAATGCTGATGCAACTAATATAACAAAACGACCGATTGCAAAAAACATTTCAGCAAAGCTTGCGCATTGCATATAAAGCAATTGCTTTGAGGGTGATGATTTTCTTTTTATTGCTAACTCATAAATTTGCCAGCAATAAAAAATACTGGCAATACTAGCCATTACAAGAGTGCGAATTTCAAAAGTCCCATAAAGGCGCATGTATTCGAATGTGGGAATAAAAATGAGGACTGATGCTGAAGCAAATATCTTTACCTGCCTTGGAACTTCTCGATTGAGTGACTGGCAAAAAAGTGCTTGCAATAGCGCGGCGATATAAAAGAAGCTATTGGCTATCGTGAAATTAAATTCAGGGTTGGCAATATTTTGGATGGCAATGACACCCGCCCCAAAAATAAATAGACCCACCACACTCACTAATAGTGAGGACATCCAGTACAAGCTTGGCTTCAGTAAATTTTGTGAGCGGTAATAGTGATAGATTCCAAAAAATAGGCCCATCTGAATGACGGCCAGAATAAAGAAGTAGATAGAAATGAGCAGCTTCATAATTGCTATGGTACATCTACTGAATTGATTCGCTAAAATGCGTGTCATGCAGCTTTTTAGTAGATCCCAGCTTCTTTTCTTTGTCACCCTATTAGTCGCTGGGATTGGCTTTGCTCATGCCCAATCGGCTTTTTATAACGCCGCTAACAACTACCTCAAAAAGCGCGCTGATGCTTTTATGACGATTACGGGTTATTCACTCACACCGGATGTGACAACAGGATCGTTGTCGATCCGTAACAATGGTGGCGATAATTCTGACTTGCAAATGATTTCTCTAGGAGGTGGTGATCGAATTAGCGCAAACTTTCCTCTGTATTTAGAGGGGACCTTAGCAGTTAATCGATATAACCCAACGTTTACTGATGGAATCGCTAATACATCCGTTACGGTACCAGTTCATTGGAACAGCATCACAGGTACCGGCGGTATTGGTTGGGATTTTCCGATCACCAATGAATTGCGCTTCCGCCCAATTGCCAATGTCATGCTGGGGCATTTAGAAAGCGACCTTTCGATTGCATCTAGAGTCATTCAAAATCAGAAAGGCGTTGACTTACAGTTCCTCAATGGCGGCCGTATGAACTCGTATGGTCTGGGCGGGTCGGTCATGCTGGACTATGAGAACTACCAACCCGATCAAGAAATTGATGTAGAGCTGCGTTACACCAATATTCCGGTGCAAACATTTGACACCTCTACTGCAGTTCAAGGCTCAGCTGATTCGCAAAGTCTGGCGCTTTGGGCTCGCAGTCGTATCCCAACCCCAATTACATTGTTAGATAGACCATTACGAGCGGTATTTGAAGTGGCGCATACCGAATTCCTGGGCGACTTACGAGGGGCTCTGGGATTTAACTCCCTATCTTCTGTAGGTACTGGCATTGAACTAGATCGTAGCGCATCTGATCCTATTTTTACTCGCATCAGAGTGGTGTTTCGCTACCAATTTGGTCAAAATGTGCACGGAACCTCCATTGGCTTGGCTGCCAGCTTCTAATATGGGCAATACAATAGTTACAAATGCTAACTTACTGGTATTTACTCATTTCCGCATCGCCACTTAATGGTGATGCTCTTTCAACATCCTTAAGGATCAAATTATTATGAAAAAAATTATCATTGCTATCGTCATTGCTGCAATCGCAGTTGGCGGCTACTTTTACCTCACAAAACCAAAAGCTCCGATTGCTGGCGTAGCTGCTCAAGAATCCGCGCTTATCTATGATGGCGAAGTGACTAAAATTGATGCTGCAACACGCACAGTTACCCTCAAGAACAAAGATGGTGAAACCTCTATCGTTGCTGGTCCTGAAGTAAAGAACTTTGCAGAATTTAAAGTGGGCGACCATTTCGACGTTGTCTATGAACTTGCTGTAGCCATTGAATTGGTCAAGGTAAAAAATCCAGGCACAACTAGTGAGCAAGTTAGCACCAGCACTACAACTGCTCCACAGGGTGACAAGCCAGGCATGATCACTACAAAAACTGTTACTGCAACAGCTACTGTTGAATCTATTGATGCAGCTAAAAATATCGTTTCTTTAAAAGGTCCACAAGGAAACATCTTCAAGGTTAAGGTTCAGAACCCTGACTTGATGAAAGATATCGCCGTAAACGATCAAGTAAAAGTGGTTTACACAGAAGCGATTGCTGCAGTAGTAAGCGCACCAGCTGCTAAGAAGTAATGCAATAACGCTTTTCTAGTTACTAGAAAGACAAAACCCCAGCAAGTGTGAACTTGCTGGGGTTTGTATTTTCTAGGTTGAAAATTGGGAGGCTAACATTTGGACCTTCTCTTCCATACCCATAAAAATTGACTCCGCCACATCCATTGGAAATGGCCCTGTAATACTCGACCTTACTTGGTTGATGACAAACCCAGTCATCTCAATAACTTCGCCAATTAATTGCTGTGCTACATCAGCACCAAGACCTGCCTGCTGAGCCTGAGCCAGCCAGTGTCTATAGTGAATTTTATCTAGCAGGTAGTAGTTGGACGATCCCCGAACAGCCATTGCTAGCTTCGCTTTTTGGGGTGCCATTTGATTTGCCCCAAAACCTATTACTGGGTGCGCTGATAACACGTCATAAATTGGAGTTGCTTGGTATTGAGAGCCCGGCAGATGCGCAATGCTAAAGTTTTTACCATGTCCATCAGTTGCAGCTAAGATCCAAAAAATAATTTGTGTTTTAAAAAAATGTATTCGATCTTGCTCTGCGTTCACCGACCCCAGCAATAACTTCATTGCAGATGTGATACTCGGACCTCCATCCGCTTGATATTTGCTCATTGGCGATATGCCCATTGCCTGACAAAAATCCTCCTGAGGGAGACGCATAATCCATTGCCCATCAGCAGCTAATCTCCGGTCAAAGCGCTCAATGATCAATACTTTTTGATCCTCAAAAGAATTAATTTCACAGGAAGCAGTTGGAATACCATATGCAGCCATAATTTTAGAGCAGAGCCACTCATTCTCAACCGATGTGCGCATGTCAGCACGCATATGACCAACCAAACCCAAGGGCAATTTCAAAATATGTGTAGTTGGAGTGCTACCTTGAGGCAAGAGCCAACGTCCATCGCACTTAAGTAGCGCAGTTTTTTCTTGCGCACCGGCTATGGATAGTCTTAAATCATTGCTTTGCTCTGCTTGCCTGAAAACTGAATCCGACGAGACGCGACGAAGATGATCTGCAATCTCCTCATTACTCAATGCTCGACCTTGAATTTGATAAATTTCTGCTGGCAACTCACCATCGGGCAGGAGCTGTATAGCCCCAACACAATCGCGACCAAGCTGAGATAACAAGTCAAAGGCGCCCAAACTTTTTACCTGATAACGACTCGCTAACCTCCTACGAATCACGTCACTATCAGGCAATAAGTTATCAAAATAATAATTAACAGGATCGCCTTGATGCGCCGCATTACCCGGCAAGAAAGGAAGAGATAGCGATAAGGGTCTTGCTTCTGCCCGCATAATCCATTCATTAGAATAGGAGAAGCTTTCAAGTTGTCTTGTGATTTGCCAAGTGCCCACTTGAACACCATTCATCCAAATGGTTAGGCCTCTTGATTTTGTGCGAGCTGCCATGACTACCAAATCTCCTTGGACTCAGATTTCATGTTGGTTTTTGCTTCTTTTGAGTTTTTAATAATCTGTTCCAGTGATATTTTGACATCCAGGATCCGCAAGACCAGGAACAATCTTTCAAGAGTGGCTAATTGCGGATTGCCCTCAAAACGCGCATAAGCTTGCTGACTAATTCCGAGCTTTTGCGCCATATCGGCCTGAGTCACCCCCTTTTGCTTTCGGAAAGCCCTAATGAATAATTTCAAGGTCTCTAGGGTTTGAATTTGATAAATCATCTGCAGCCTCGCTAATAATACAACTTTTAAATTGTAATGCACAATAACAACATATGTTTTGTATATTAACATAACAACTTTTAAATTGTAAATAACAGTGTAAGCTTACCGACACCGACCCTTTTTGTCGTTCAGACCTCAACGATCAATGAAGGGTTGAACTCTGGATTTTCCGCATGGCTAGAGCGAACATAGCCGCGAGGATTGCACACCACTCTAGTGCCGTTCATTTCATAATCACAAGAGTCATGGGTATGACCATGAATCCAAAGCGACATCTTTCCAAATAAATACGATAACTCTGATGCAAAACACGCTGACAACAAATCAGGTTTATAACGCTCTGCAACAGAATGCATTGAGGGAAGATGATGGGAGATAACTACAGTCTCACCATCGAAAGGAACATCAAACTCTCCCCTAAGAAAAAAGAGTGACTGCTCATGCAATTGGATCGACTTTTGTGGCGAGAAGCCAATTCGTCCATCACCGATTCTCCTGAAATCATTTAAATACATTTCGCCATACATGATGCATTTTTCTCTCAACTCATCGTCAAACAATAAGAAATCTGTCCATAAGGTGGCACCTAAAAAACGGACGGGTTTTTTATCATTAGCACTTTGCAACTGAATTGCTCGATCATCTAAAAAATGAACTTCATAAAGCACGCATTGCTCTTGTAACTTCGAAATAAGTTCAAGTCGCTGAGATCCATAAAACTCATGATTTCCGGCAACATAGATAATTTCCTGATCTGGAAAGGTATCACGCGCCCATCCAACACCACTAGAGCGGACATCAATATCTCCTGCTAGAACCACAACATCCGCATCAGTTGGCTCGGGATTGAAAGCGGCAAACTCTAAGTGAAGGTCGCTCAAAATATGAATTTTCATATGCACTATTTGATAAATTTTTAAATTGGAATTAAGAAGATGAATCTCTTCTTAAGGCAAGGATTGTATTGAATCAATTAACCATGCCGTCCTACAAGGCATTGAGGATATAGTTGACTACTACACTGCTACAACCTAAATTACAAACTCGCCAACTCAATGTAGAAAAAAATGGATCAAAAACAGTGTTATTTTTCGTTAGATCTTGAACTGAATAATGCGCAAGATAATACAACCGTACATCCCAAGATCATTCAGGTGGGAGTTGCGATTGGAAGTTATTTAAATTACAAAAATAACAGTATTGCTAAGTACAAATGGTATTTAGATCCGCAAGAGCTTATCTTCGAATTCATTACCAGTTTGACCGGCATATCTAATGAAGACATCCTCAAAAATGCCGTGCCTCATGAACAGGTCGCCAAAGAAATCGGCGAGTTGATCGAAGTTCACCAGTGCTTCATCAACCCGATCAGCTGGGGTGGTGGCGATTCAACAGAGTTGAAGCTTGAGTTCAAAAATCGAGGCGTTCATTTTCCCTATTTTGGGCGTAGATGGATTGATGTAAAAACTTGGTACACCTTGCATATGCTGGCAATAGGAAAGAAACCAAGTGGCGGACTGTCATCTGCGCTTGCTAGCTTTAAGCTTCATTTTGACGGCATAACCCACCGAGCGGATGATGATGCCTTTAATACGCTACGACTTTTCTTCGCTATCCTGGAAAGACAAAACCAACACTATCAATTGGTAACAGATGCCAAGAAAATTCACTGGGGATCATAAAGCCAAGATTAAAGGGTGGGTAGAAGAGCTCCAACAACAAAGGGCCTCATCTATAGGGGCTCTGCTGTCGTATATGGCGGAAGAGGTGAGATTCGAACTCACGGAGGACTTTCATCCTCGCCAGTTTTCAAGACTGGTGCATTCAACCGCTCTGCCACTCTTCCTTTGCGAATTGAGTCCTAGATTATAAGGAATTCGGTGAGCCCCTACTTAAAAATGCAATAAGCCGCCTTCTAAAGATGGCTTCCATTGGCTTAAATACTCTATGTGCACCAACCGATATACCTTTTTCTCTGATAAACTAGTCAGATAACTAGTCAGGAGCATGGGTAATGAATAAGCACTGGGCAGTTCAAGATGCCAAAGCAAAATTTAGCGAGTTACTAAACGCATGCCTTGAAGAAGGTCCTCAAGTAGTTACTAAGCGGGGGCATGAGGCAGCCGTATTAATCACCATCCAGGAGTGGAATACATTGAAAAAGTTAGCCAAACCATCTCTTAAATCGCTTTTGCTTTCAGAGCAAGCCAAGGGTGACCTAGTACTGCCAAAGCGTGGCCAAGGTGTATTTCGAAAATCCATCAAACTGTAAGACTGCTCATGTACTTACTAGACACCAATATTATTTCAGAACTACGTAAACCAAAACCGCATGGAGCAGTATTAGAGTGGTATGAGAACATTTCAGATAATGATCTTTATATTTCCGCAGTCTCGATCGGTGAAATTCAAGCAGGCATTGAGTTGACTCGTGAGCAAGATAAAAATAAAGCAGAGTCTTTGGAGAGTTGGTTGCAACAAGTTTCAAATGCACATCATGTCTTACCGATGACGGGATCAACCTTTAGATTGTGGGCAAAGCTCATGCATAAAGAAAGTAATACCGTTTGGGAAGATGCCATGATCGCAGCGACAGCTATTGATCAGAAACTCATTGTGGTCAGTAGAAATATAAAAGACTTCAAACGGTTTAAAATTAATTTACTGAACCCATTCGAATATCGAGCTCAAGTAGATTAAGACCTCTTAATTAAACCTTCTAAATGCTTGGCAATAGCTAGGCTGGAGGTCAACCCTGGGGACTCAAAGCCATATAGATTAAAGAGTCCTTCCAGACCATGGTCCTTGGGCGTATTGAAGCAAAAGTCACCTGCAGGGCTATTAGGCGGGACTATCTTTGCCCTTACTCCAGAGTAATCAGGCTGCAGTGCGTTGTCCTTAAGGCCTGGCCAATAACGTCTCACGGCCTCATAAAAGCCTTCGCCCCGCTTTGGATTTACCGTGTAATCGATTTGGCTTTCTTCATCGATTTCAAGCCATTCGACGTCGGGTCCAAACTTGGCCTGCCCACCCATATCCAAAGTGAGATGTACGCCTAGACCACCAGGCTCTGGAATGGGATAAATCAAATGTTTGAACGGTGATTTTCCGGAAAGTGAAAAGTAATTGCCTTTAGCAAAATACGCTTTCGGAATTTGCGCTTCGCTTAAGGATTGAATTTTTCTCGCAATCGCTGGTGCACTCATACCAGCACAGTTAATCAGAAGCTTTGTCTGAATCTTCATCCCGTCAGCGCCGCCGATTTCTAATTCAAATCCATCTTTAGCATTTTCACCCAGAGGCTTTGCGCTAGTGAGCGGCGATTGATAGGCAATCATGCCGCCAGCATCCTCGAATCCACCGAGTAAGGACAACATGAACCCATGACTATCAACAATGCCTGTTGAAGCCGAAAGAACTGCCGCTGAACAATTAAGCTCAGGTTCCATTGCTTTTGCCTGATCGCCAGTAATCATTTTGATTTCTGGCACTTGGTTTTGCTGTGCTTTATACAGAATTGCCTGGAGATCATCTAATTGAGCGTCATCACTGGCTACGATCAGTTTTCCATAAGGTTGAGTGGCAACATGGTGAGTGCGGCAATACTCGTAGAGCATGCGATTGCCTTCAACGCAAAGTTTGGCTTTGAGTGAATCTTTTGGATAGTAGATACCAGCGTGGATTACTTCGCTATTACGCGCACTGCTAATCGTGCCAAAAGCACTTTCCCGCTCGAGCAAAATCGTTTCTCGGCCCTGTAGGGCCATTTCTCTGGCAACGGCCAGGCCAACGACCCCAGCACCGATGACGACACAGTCGACTTGATCCATTTATCTGCCCAAGCCCTGAATTATTGTTATTTGCATCCTGAAATCGTAACATTTTCAGTGTTTTAGTGGGTTTTGGGGTACTTCTTGATAAAATCTATACATGTCTTCAAAACCAGCTGCAGATAACCTGAAAACCCTATTTAGCGCCCAAGATATCGTTTTAGATAACGCGTATCAAGGCATTGATGCTACCAGCTGGAAATCCCTCTTAAAGCAGGCTAAAGCAGCTCATTTAGAGCAGTTTATAGCCGACCTGTTTGCTGGTAAGCCAGTAAATAACTCTGAGAATCGCCCCGCTCTTCATTCCGCTCTGCGTAACTTAGACAAAACTCCAGTGCTAATCAACGGTAAAGATGTCATGCCCGAGGTTGCTCAAGTTTGGCATCGCATTGAGGCGCTCTGCAATAAGTGGGTTGGCGTCACTGATGTCATTCACATTGGTATTGGTGGATCTGATTTTGGCCCACGCCTCGCCATCGAAGCCTTGGCTCATGTTCCCGATATTGAAAGTCGTGGCATGCGGATGCATTTCTTGGCGAATATCGATACCGCTGATTTGGCTCGCATATTGCAACGCGCTTTACCGCATAGCACTAAAGTCATTATTGTTTCGAAGTCATTTACGACGCTTGAGACCGGCATGAACGCCAAAGCGGTAGTGAAATGGCTTAAAAATAATGGCCTTACCGATAGTCAAGTAAGCAAATCACTCTTTGCGGTTACAGCAAACGTGCCTGCAGCTGAAGAATTTGGCATTAATCAAGACCATATCTATCCGTTTTGGGATTGGGTCGGCGGCCGTTACTCTGTATGGTCTGCCGTAGGTTTACCAATTGCCCTGCAGTATGGCTTTGATACCTTCAAGCAGTTCTTAGCTGGCGCTCAAGCAATGGATCAGCACTTTAAGTCTGCTCCTCTTGAAGAAAGCCTCCCGGTCATCATGGCGCTGAGCCTTCTTTATCAGCAAGAGAAACACAACATCAAGTCGTATGCTGTTATTCCATATGCAGACGCATTGGATTGGTTTCCGAAGTGGTTGCAACAGCTTGATATGGAAAGCAATGGCAAGAGCGTCGATCGTGATGGCAAGCCAGTGAAGTTTTCCTGCCCTGTAGTGTTTGGTAGCTCTGGTAGCAATGCACAGCATTCTTACTTCCAGCTGCTGCATCAAGGTACAGAAATCATTCCGATTGATTTCATTGCGATTCGTGAGCCAATGAGCCATTTGCCAGAGGCTAAAGAACATCACCGCATTTTGCTATCGAACTGCCTGGCGCAAGCCCAAGCACTAGCTAATGGCAAAAAGACGGATAACCCAAATAACACTTATCCGGGTAAGCGCCCTAGCAATCTACTCATTCTGCCTAAGCTCAATGCCTTCTATTTGGGCGCACTATTAGCTTTGTATGAGAATCGTACTGCAGCTTTAGGGGCGCTCTGGAATATCAATAGCTTTGATCAGCCTGGCGTTGAATTAGGCAAAATTTTGGCTAAGCCGATAGAGGCGGCACTAAAGAATGGTGTCACTATTCAGGCTGAAGCTGGTATTGATGAAGTTACTGCAGCCCGCATCAATTTATTTAATCAATAGCTGATCAATAGCTTATCAATAGCTATGTAGATCTAGCATTTGCCTAGACAACGAAAGAACGCCCATGCAACTCTCTCCATCCATTTTTAAAGCTTATGACATTCGCGGCATTATTGATGAGACTGTTGATCCATCGATTGCCAAACTCATTGGTCAGGCATTTGGTACGGAGATGTGTGAGCTCGGTGAAACTGAAATTGTGATCGGTCGTGACGGTCGTTTATCGGGTCCTAGCTTGATTGAGGCTTTGACTGAAGGGTTGCTGTCTACCGGTATTAATGTGATTGATCTAGGAATGGTTGCTACGCCAATGGTTTACTTTGGTGCCAACCAGGTACTCAATGGCAAGAAACCAAAGTCCGGCATCATGATTACCGGTAGCCATAACCCACCGAATTACAACGGCTTCAAGATGGTTCTGGGTGGCGCTGCAATCTATGGCGATCAAATTCAGGCATTGCGTAAGCGTATTGAAGATAAGAAATTCGCTACGGGCCAAGGAACTAGATCTACCTTTGACATATTTCCAATGTACTTAGAGCGTATTGTGAGCGACGTTAAGTTAGCTCGTCCGATGAAGATTGTTGTGGATTGCGGCAATGGTGTTGGTGGTGCTTTTGCTGGAAAACTTTTCAGGGCCTTAGGCTGCGAAGTGCAAGAACTCTTTTGCGAAGTCGATGGTCATTTCCCAAATCACCATCCAGATCCTGCTCATATTGAAAATCTACAAGATCTGATTAAGAACCTGCAGACTACCGATAATGAATTAGGCCTAGCCTTTGACGGTGACGCCGATCGTTTAGGCGTGGTCACTAAAGATGGTCAGGTGATTTTCCCAGACCGCCAAATGATGCTCTTTGCTAAAGATGTGCTCTCACGCAACCCGGGCGGCCAAATTATTTATGACGTCAAATGCACTCGTAATCTAGCGACTTTTGTAAAGAAACATGGTGGTGAGCCTTTGATGTGGAAAACAGGCCACTCCTTAGTGAAAGCCAAGCTCAAAGAAACTGGCGCACCACTCGCCGGTGAAATGTCTGGCCACATCTTCTTTAAAGACCGTTGGTTTGGTTTTGATGATGGCCTGTACACAGGTGCACGCTTGCTTGAGATCCTCTCTAAAGAAAAAGATCCAAATCAAACGCTTAATGACTTACCAAATGCCATTTGCACTCCTGAACTGCAATTAGCTTGTGCCGAAGGTGAGCCATTTGCTTTGCTAGAAACCATTAAAGCAAATGCCAAGTTCCCCACTTCTGAATCCATCAATACGATTGATGGTGTTCGCGTGGAATACGCCGATGGCTTTGGCTTGGCTAGACCGTCCAATACGACTCCAGTGGTCGTGATGCGCTTTGAGGCTGATAGTGAAGAGGCGATTGCCCGCATTCAGGCCGAGTTTAAGGCCGTACTATTGGCAGCCAAGCCGGGTGCAAAGCTGCCGTTTTAGCCTCTAATTGCAATACCCACATAATTTATGCGCATATTGACTGCGTATAAATTATCCCTATAATTGGATCATGATCATTCATGACAATATCCGCACATACAACAAAGATAAAGCCCCAAAAAAGGCAACCAATCTAACGCTCAATACCGAAGTCTTGGCAGAGGCGAAGAAATTGGGCATCAACATTTCTAAGGCATGTGATGCCTTTTTAGAGTCGCTTGTAAAGAAAGAAAAAGAGCGACTTTGGAAATTAGAGAATGCAAAATTTATCAGCGAATACAATCAAATCACCGAAGAAGAAGGTCTTCCACTGGATAAGTGGAGAACTTTTTAATGGCAAGATTTAGCATTTATAAAAATACGGACGATCACACCAAAACCACCCCCTACGTTCTTGATGTGCAAACCGATCTTTTGAGCGATCTCAATACGCGTGTCGTAATACCACTTCGCAATAGCGACCGATATCAACACTTAAACACAACGCAAGACCTAATGCCTCGTTTTAGCATTCAGGGAAAAGACTTTATTCTGGATACCCCAAAAATGGCGGCAATTCCCTCTAAGTATCTAACAAAAGAAATCGGAAACTTAAGGGATCAACAGCATGTTGTTATAGCCGCTATTGATCGTCTTTTCCATGGCTACTAGGGCTCTAGTGAACTAGCGGCTTGCCAGGAGCATGAGTATCCCCAGCTCCAACAGAAACATCTTGAACTTGGGGAACATCACCCCATGCAGCATGTTCGCGCAATTGATTGAGCAATAAACACATTGCTTGCAAGGTGGGTCCAGCCATCTTGAGATTGATGTTGGCTCCACCTGGAAGCACAAGGTCTAATGACAACATGTCTTCAGCATCTTGCTTTTCAAAAGCGCATTTAACATCCATCACTAGTACAGGGTCAGCACCTAAGGGATAGGCGCTTGCAGGCTGATAAGTCTCAGGCTTGACGACTTCTCGCTGTTCCCGTTCCTTTTTCGCGGCCTCTTCACCAAATTGGGCAATGGCTTTAGCTGCCTCTGGAGTGTGAGATTGCTCTAAATTCTTGACTAATAGATGAGAGGTTGCTGCCAGGATGAATAACGTAACGCGACGCGTAAACCAAAAACGAAACTCAGTGTCTTCGCTGGTATTGAAACGAAAGAGTAAGCGATCGTCGTTCGCTAAATAGGTAGCATTAAATTGTTTAATCGTCATGACTAAATAGTAGCTGAAATTATTCTCAACCCTTTACACACTCCTCAGTCAGCTCAACTTCACAAGGAACAATAGTACTTGGCTCGCCAACGGATACATTGGAATCCAACCCATAACGCGCTGGATTAAACCACTCATCCTCTGGATCCAATGGTGGAATATAGGATCCTAAAACCCGTGAAGAGGGCTGAGCTACTGCAACTTTAGGTACGGTATTTTGAACTGCGACGGGAGTTGAGCCATCCCCCGCCCTTACGTATGCCGCTAAATCATCGCGTAATCCGTTAACCCCATAAAGCAGGATCGCACCATCTTTGGTTGTTAAATAGATTGGGCCTGCGCCTGGTGCTGGATCAAGAATGATGCCATTGCCAGAATAAGTCTGCGGGCCAATAGTTGATATACCAGCGCCGATAGTGATATCACCTGCAGGCGTACCTGGTTTAGCTGGATCTGGATCTAGATGCATTTCGGTAACCACAACCAAACCACCAAGCGGAACGATTGAACCAATGGCGCCTCTAAAGGTAATTAGCGGAACTTGATTAGCATCAAATGAGACCGCTTTGACACTAAGGGTGTGGGTAATATTCAGGGAATCATCGATTGTTCCTAAGAAGGTAATGCTTGGATCCTCCGACAAGAATGTACGAGTAAGCCCATTCGACCCGTTATCTGAAATTACTACAGCACCGTTGTAAGTCTGCGTATTTAAGGTATAGACATCGCCCTTCAAAAGAATGTCTTTAGCATTGATCGCAAGATCATAGATAGATGGCCCCTTAGCTAATCTAGAAGGAGATAAGTAGCCGACAGTATCAGTCAGAGTCACTTTGCCAGACAAAGCGTTGATGGTTAACGAGCGATTCTCTGAGTCTGAATTAACGGTACTCAAGAAGGCAATATTTCCGTCCTGACTACTGATCACCATCGGCACATTAGCAGTACCAGAGCTCAGGGTAACCGCACCACCATACTGTTGACTATCAACAGTTTTGATGTCGGATATGAGTGTTACTGGACCATTTACGGTGAAAGAACGCAATGTAATGCTGGCGTCAAGACCTACTCTGCCGTTATCAGACAGAATAGAGCCATTACCCAAAGCATCTGCATTGGCCAGAATCAGGGTCTTACCATTTGCCACTGAAATTTGACCAGTCAATGGGCCTGGATTGACTTGATTATTGTTACCAGCAATCGTCAATATACCGCTACCAATTTGCGCATAGATACCGCTGCCGCCCAGTGAGTTACTAATCATAGTGTTGGTCGATTCATTAATGGTTAAGGTGCCGTTATTAATGATATTACTTATCATTGCTCCGCCTGCATTAACGGCAGCCACGTCATAAACAACAGAACTGCCAACCGGAATATAGACATTGGCAACGTTATTGAGAGTTGGGATCGCCCCGCCCGCCCAATTAGATTGGGTTGACCAATTTCCGCCAACACCGCCAACATAGCTTACGGAGTTCAACTGGGTAATCGTACCGATATTCGCACTATAGGCATTGGTTGCTAGGACATAATTGCCGCCATCATCACCCGATAGTGTGAGATTGATATCCACTGCCTTGCTGACTCCAACGTTGCGATTATCAAATGTACCTGAGCCAATAATAGTTACCTTATCCTTCGATACGCCGGATCCTAATACTGTCGAAAGTGTTGGATCCACATTTAAAACTAATCCACCAATATTAATATTACCGTCGTAAACCTTGCTTACACCTGAGATGCCAAGCTGGTTAGGTCTGAGTGTATAAGGAATGATAGTGTTGGAGCCCACTACTGTTAGAGAATTAAAGTTATTGCCAGTCACAGTAGAGTTTGTGGCCGCAAGGTTATAGCCACCAACATTAATATTGCCAGAAGTGCTAGTGGTTGCCCCTGCCAATGAAAGTGTAAAGTTCGCCCCGCCGCTAGCACCATCCACGATACTTACAGCAGAGCCATTAATACTTGGGGTTAAGTCGATAATGGTTCTATTGTCTGCATCCAAATATTGCGCTTTTACTGTGAAGGTTGGATTAGATCCATATACCTGTGAAGCTGGTGTTACGCGAACCAGCAAGGTTTTTGCTGGAGCAATAACGTAATCACCATTAATGTAACTAATGCTGTAGTTAGTTGCACTTAGACCACTAGCTTTCAATACGCCAGCATATACCCGAGCCTCTTCAGTACCTGCGTTTGTACGAATAACTGTAGGTGAGCCAATCAGTACATCTTTATTCTCGCCGTTTACAAAGCCGTTATAGGTCACACCCATATATCCACCCGCACAAGCAGTATTGAGGCCACAATTGTTGGCAGACCCTACTAAGTCTGTTTGAGTTACAAACTTGGCATCATTTGTTGCTGTAATAACCAAGTTAGCGGGTGTAATAGTCGCAGCATTGGTAGTGCTGGTATTAGGTGTGGGGTTATATGTCGTAGTAATGTAGTAATTGCTCATTACCGCAGTGCCTGATACGCCAGAAATTGAAGTTATATAGTTATTACCATAGGCAACGTTTGCATCTGCAAGATTGGCACTCACAATAGATCTAACAGTATCTCCAGACATTAAACCGGTTACAGCAAATGAGCTTGGAGTGATATTACGCGTGCCAGAATAAGTACCAGTTACTTCAATACCTAACGGGGCTGGCGAGATCACTAAATCTGCATTTATAGGAGCTTGTAAATTGTAGTTAGACAGGACCGCCCCGCTAGCTGATAAGTTAGAGGTATAGGTGCCTGCATTAATACCAGTGGCTTGACCAGTAACGGTAATTCCGCTGGCATCAGAGCCTAAGGCGGTAGTTGTATAAGTACCGGTGTAGGCAGTGCCGCGATAGGTATTGCCAGTTAGGCTAGCTACTGCAGCAATCGTTAAGTCAGCCTTAGCAACAGTATTGGTAGCACCGATATAAGAGAAGCTGTAGTTATCTGCAATACCACTAGAGAGCACTGCCCCACTTGGGGTGGAGGTAAAGGTGCCGGCCTGAGCAACGCCAGTGACGGTGCTGCCACCAATGCTAGCAGTTTGGGTAACTGAGCCAATCGCATCAGAACCTACCAATGCAGTATGACCATAACCTGCAGCAGTCATGGTGCCGGCATAGCTAGTCACGCCATCATAGGTGGTAGCGCTAGCGGTGTTGCTAATCACAATGGATTTAGGCGAGATCACTAAATCTGCATTAGTAATCGTTGGTGTGTTGTAGTTAGACAGGACCGCCCCGCTAGCTGATAAGTTAGAGGTATAGGTACCTGCATTAATACCGGTGGCTTGACCAGTAACGGTAATACCGCTGGCATCAGAGCCTAAGGCAGTGGTTGTATAAGTGCCGGTGTAGGCACTGCCACGATAGGTATTGCCAGTTAGGCTTGCTACTGCAGCAATGGTTAGATTGGCTTTAGCCACTGTATTGGTAGCACCAACATAAGAGAAGCTGTAGTTATCTGCAATACCACTAGAGAGCGTTGCCCCACTTGGGGTGGAGGTAAAGCTGCCGGCCTGAGCAACGCCAGTGACGGTGCTGCCACCAATGCTAGCAGTTTGGGTAACTGAGCCAATCGCAT
Source organism: Polynucleobacter sp. MWH-S4W17 (assembly GCF_018687535.1). Lineage (NCBI taxonomy): Bacteria > Pseudomonadati > Pseudomonadota > Betaproteobacteria > Burkholderiales > Burkholderiaceae > Polynucleobacter > Polynucleobacter sp. MWH-S4W17. Next base: position 1,132,018 of record NZ_CP061295.1, read on the forward strand.
CAGATCCTACCAAGTCAGTATGACCATAACCTGCAGCAGTCATGGTGCCGGCATAGCTAGTCACGCCATCATAGGTGGTAGCGCTAGCGGTGTTGCTAATCACAATGGATTTAGGCGAGATCACTAAATCTGCATTTATAGGAGCTTGTAAATTGTAGTTAGACAGGACCGCCCCGCTAGCTGATAAGTTAGAGGTATAGGTGCCTGCATTAATACCAGTGGCTTGACCAGTAACGGTAATTCCGCTGGCATCAGAGCCTAAGGCGGTAGTTGTATAAGTACCGGTGTAGGCAGTGCCGCGATAGGTATTGCCAGTTAGGCTAGCTACTGCAGCAATCGTTAAGTCAGCCTTAGCAACAGTATTGGTAGCACCGATATAAGAGAAGCTGTAGTTATCTGCAATACCACTAGAGAGTACTGCCCCACTTGGGGTGGAGGTAAAGGTGCCGGCCTGAGCAACGCCAGTGACGGTGCTGCCACCAATGCTAGCAGTTTGGGTAACTGAGCCAATCGCATCAGCTCCTACCAAGGCGGTATGACCGTAACCTGCAGCAGTCATGGTGCCGGCATAGCTAGTAGCTCCATCATAGGTAGTGGAGCTAGCAGTATTCGTGATCACGATAGATTTAGGCGAGATAATGCCAATATTTGCCATGACAGTACTAGCAGCCAAGGTATATCCATAAACTGGCTTGGCATTAATACTTAACGCATCAACTGAAATGCCCTCAACAATAACAAGCTTGTCAATGCCTGCATACGAGGGATTTACTCCACCGATATAACTAGTCAAAATTGAAGACACCTGCGCAGAGTCACCCGGACTCATTCCAGATATTAAATAGTTTCCGCTACTCAAGCTGATACCCGAGTTACCATCATATTCCTTAGAAATATCACCTACCAAAGATATGGTCAGTTGAGGAACATAACTCAACAAATAGCCATTGCCAGCATGAGCACCCATTTGACTGTTGTAATTTGCTCCATACTGTTTGTAGTCATACACCAATCCACCCAACTGATCGCCTACATCTGCATCAAATGGGGAGGCGTTAGAACTCCAGATCTGCCAATACCCCATAGGAGTATTAATAGAATTTCCTGCGTTATTTAAATTATTAAAGCGCGCGGCGCTGATAACTATATTACCTTGAGAGCTATTTAATGAGGCTGAGTCTCCCATCAAGAAATAGTTAGTAACGTAATTTTGATCGCCAGTAGTATGTGCGCTTGCACTTACACCAATACTCTCAGATGTTGATACGTATAGGCTGGATAGAGGATAAATTCCACCTATTTCCCCAGCAAATGAGAAATTATTTGCCGCAACAGTAAGATCACTTAAGTTGCCGCCCCACTGATTATTTGCACCATGGCTATTAACAGTGGAGCCGAAGAATATATTGCCGCTTCCAGAGGTTAGTACTACAGAGCCACCACTCCATGGGCCAATTTGAACCGGGCCAAGATAGGTCTGATCAGATAATGTATCAACATTGTTGTAGAGGACAATTCGGCCAGCATGGATATACAGATAATATAGTTGTTGATTGTTGCCAACCTCTCCGTAGAACCTAACCACTCCATTGTCTGCGCCAATTCCCAGACTACTTAAGTTACCACTCCAATCCCCATTCGGTCCATGACTATCTAAGGTTGAATGGAATGAAATATTGCCATTAGTAGATACAGTATTAACAGTGCCGCCATTCCATGGGCCGATCTGGACTGGGCCGCCATATTCTTGATCGTAGCTCGTGATGACATCGCTATAGAGCACGATGCGATCACCGGCTTGAACATATAAGTTATTGAGCGCACGATTGCCGCCAACGGTGTCATAGAACTTCACTTGACCGTAATCAGCGTAGACATTGAGGTTGCTAAGGTTACCGTTCCACTGGCCATCAGGACCATGGCTATCGACGGTCGAGTCAAAGTAGATCGAACCGTTATTAGAAGTCAGGGTTACAGTGCCGCCATTCCATGGGCCGATCTGGACTGGTGCGTTGTAGGTTTGATCATTAGTGGTGGTGACATCATTTCTAATATCAACTCTGCCGGCATTGACGGTCAAATCATATAAAGAATGGATATTTCCAACTGCACCCAAAAGTGAAACCTTTCCAGATCCGGCATTTATCACCAAGGAAGCTCCACCTCCATTGTGTCCAGCAATAGCACTTAATAGAAAGCTACTTCCATCTGTATATTGGGGGACAAATAATATCGACTGGGAAGCGGAATTCGCAAATGACAGACTCCAACCACCTAGGCCGCCATGTTGAAATAATGTAAATGAGCTATTCGGGCCAACTAATATCGATTGAACTCTGTCATTAAAGTTATCCCCATTAACTCCAAGTGGAATTTCACAGAAATCGCAGTAATAGCCATTTATATATTGACCAGCCTGTTTTATACCTGTCCATGTGTAACTAATACCCGTACCGTCTGTTGTTAGATAAAAAGTAACGCTTGGTATGGTATAGCTACCGTAGGAATTAACGCTAGATGCAAATTTAATGAGTGAATTATTTGTATTTAGCGATACATCACCAAGTAAGTAGACGTCACCTTCGTATTTCTGGTATCCACTTGTGCTTATGGATGAACCAATATATGTAGTAGCAAATACTTCTAGTGAAGCTAATGGCTTAGTTAAGCCTACATCCCCATAAAAGTAAACGCCTCCATCAGCATAGGCTGTAACGCAACTTAGATTACCGCCCCCTTGATTATCAGGACCATGGCTATCGACGGTCGAGTCAAAATAGATCGAACCGTTATTAGAAGTCAGGGTTACAGTGCCGCCACTCCATGGGCCGATCTGGACTGGGCCGCCATATTCTTGATCGTAGCTCGTGATGACATCGCTATAGAGCACGATGCGATCACCGGCTTGAACATATAAGTTATTGAGCGCACGATTGCCGCCAACGGTGTCATAGAACTTCACTTGACCAGCAGCATTAATACTGAGGTCATAATTTCCGTCAATCGTAGATCTAAAGATAAAGCTATTACCACTTAAGATTGCATCGCTACCTAGAACAACAGAACCGCTATAAGTTTGATTGTTGGATGCATTGATACTACCTGCAATAGTGGCGCCATTGCCGACATTTAAATCACCATTCGAAACGTTGATGAACGAACTTGAACCACTCATAAATAAGGAGCCAATGGTTAAATTACCGTTATCAACATTCAGCGAACCGTTAGAAATGGTCAACAAACTTGAAGTGTTACCCAAGGAACCAGAACCGACCAACAAAAGGCCACCATTGTTGATTACCGTATTACCTGTATAGCTATTCTGACCAGAAAGTGTCTGCACCCCTTGATTGATGGCAATACCGCCACCAACGCCATTTAAGCCATCAATGATGTTGCCAGAGAATACTTTTGAAGAGGTATTGCTAATGGCCAAGGTATTAGCGCCAAGAGTTACGACACCTGATCCCGTGAAGTTTTTAATATTGGTAGTTAAAGACCCGCCCACTAAAGGTGCCCCTGAATACGTTCCGGAATTACTAGAAACGAAAAAATAGGGATCAACGTTTGTGTCTGAGTGATTAAAACTGCCAAAGCCAATCTGATAATTGCCATTTGTCGGCACAACGATTGACTGATTAATCCATGTAGTAGAACCAAAACTTGGAAGAATGACAACACCAGCCGGATAACCGTCGGTATTCGCAGAGCTTGGGCCGCCATTCCTTGATAAAAGGACTGCGCTGTTGGTACCAGAGCCAGAGATGGAGAAAAATACTCCATCCAGGTAGGGGAGGTAATCATTAGCAGCATAAGCCCAAGCAAATGAATATTTACCGGCTCGAAGATAAACTTGTTTTGTAATAAATCCATAATTTGTTGTGCCACCACTTACCTGAGAAAGCATAGAACCGGGGGTCAAGTGCAATGCGTCATCTATTCCAAAAATATCGGTTGTGCTTCCACTTGGTGTTATCACCATCATCGATCGGCCGGAAGCTGGAGTCAGAGAGAATGGCGCAGGAGCTGGGCAGCCATTTAAGCAAAGCCCACCACCGTCTAACATTAAATTGACAGTAGAATCTGTTGCGTAAACAGTGCCATCACCTGTCCAAGGTAATGTAGAGTTAAATAAGTCCAATATTGAATAAGAGCCTAAGCCACTAATATCTAAAACGCCATCAACATTGACGGATACTGAATTAGCTATTGAACCAGCGCCAACGAGAGCCAAAGTAGCGCCTTGAGTAATATTGGTAGTGCCGATGTAAGTATTAATGCCTGAGAGAGTTTGGGTATATCCATCCCCCGTAATTACTAGATTACCGCCAGTTTGACCATCATCCTGAATAACACCACTAAAGCTCCCTACTCCAGAAGCGGAGCCAATCGTCAGAGTATTGCTTCCCAGGGAGACCAGTCCGTAACCCGCCCATGATGTGAAATCATTTAATGCCTTAATAGATACCGGCGCAGTAGCTTGGGATATATCAAATACACCGTCTACATTAACCGCTGAAGAACTAGCAATAGAGCCAGATCCAACTAAAGCCAAAGTGACTCCAAGAGTGATGTTGGTATTGCCAGTATAGGTATTGACACCAGGCAACGTGAGGATGCCCGCTCCACCAAGTGTAAGGTCTCCATTACCAGAATATGCACCTGAAATAGTAGCTGTATTAGCAATTTGTAAATTTAAATGGGTTAGGTCGCTAACATTCGTAAATGAGGCATTGATAGCATTGACGGATAGGCCGTAAGCCCCATTTGAAAAGATATCGCCTGAGAAAAGAATGTCACCGCCACTTAAGATAGCATCTCCATCTAATGTCACTGAGCCGTTATAGGTCTGCGCTTGCGCAGTACTAATATCAGCTGAAATATAAGTATTCAAGGCATTGACGTTCAAGCTACCAAGAGGCCCGTTGTTACAACCAACGCAGTCACGGAAGTAGATATTATTGGCAGCAACAGCTAAGTTAACAGGGAGACCGGAATCTACATTGTCAACTGACCCACCAAAAGTAATGCTGGCTCTATACAAAGATATCAAATTAATAGAGCCCGACGATGGAGCTAAATACACTTGACCAAAGTACTCTTGGCTACCATTTGTTGTGATGTCATTTCTAAGAATGATCCCACCGCTACCTGCGGCAAGAGTCAAGTTATAAACGTTGTATAAGTTACTTCCAGCCCCATCTAAAGGGCCATTAACAATAAGAGGGGCGATGTTATCTGGATTGCCAATAATCAAATTGTTAGTGTGAATAGCGTTGAGCATTGCATCACTCAAGTACAAGTCCCAGCCTGCTTTGTTATCTAATCCAGCAACCGAGATCGAAAGCGTTGGGTCAGATGGATAGATGGTCACACTATTCATGGGCACATTGTTGCAACCAATACATCCATTAAAGCTTAAGTTATTGGCTATCAATTTCAGATCAACTTGTCCATAGCCACGCTCAGCATCTACATCTACCGTACCGCCAAATGTAATGGTGCCACCCGAAGAATGGAGAATATTGCTACCAAATGCGGAATAGCCATTACCGCCTAAGTTGATTGCACCGTTATAACTCTGGTCTCCGCTAGTAAATACATCGCTTGCAAGATAGATGTAGGGGGCATTAACCGTCAAATTATTGAGTTTGAATATTCCACAATCAACACAGTTGTAGAAATTAACGCTACTTCCAGCAGTGACTATCAAATCATTTTGTGATGGGTAGCTATAGACTACATCCCAGAAATTCACACGGCTCTCTGAACTATTGGCAAACAATGTTATGGAACTACCGGTAGTTGGCGATAAATATACGGGCCCATAGTAGTTTTGGTCGCCACTAGTACTGATGTTATCCGTCAAATAGATGCCGCCACTGCTGCCCGAGGCAAGCGTCAAGCCAATAACATTCTGTAAATTTGATTGATAGTCTAATGCGCCATTAACAATTAAGGGTGCTGTACTCAGAGGATTGCCGATATATAAGGTATACGCATGAATTTGTCCCAACATGGCATCACCAATATACAAATCAGACCCTGGATCAATGTCGTTCCCAGAAACGATGATCGAGCGACTTAGGTCACTAGGCTGGATATAGACAGCATTAAACGAACCATTATTACAGCCAACACAATCATTAAAGATGATGGTATTGGCGGCTAAGTACAAATCAGTTGGTCGATTGGGGGTATCAACCACGTAATTAAAAGTAATAGTGCCAAGGTCTGAAGTGAGTAAATTACCGCCCTCAATAGACCCCCATCCTCCCAAAATAACAGCGCTGTTATAGGTCTGGTCATTTACTGTATGGATGTCGCCGCCGATATAAGTTGTATAGGCTGCATTGACTGTCAAACTATTAAGCGGGCCATTATTGCAACCAACGCAATCATAGAAATTAATTGCGGACGCTGAAATAGTCAGATCAACGGGAGCAGCTGCATTTGAAACTGAGCCATAGAAACTAATTCCCCCACTGCTAGCGGAGAGATAGTTTGTTCCGGGACTGTTGAGGCCTTGACCCCCAAGAGTAACAGCGCTGAAGAAATCCTGTCCGCCGATAGTGTAGACATCTCCTGAAATGTATACATGAGAATCATATCCACCAGTTGTAAGGCTATTCAAGGCTTGTCCAAAGCCCACTAAGCCAGAGAAATTAATATATGAGGCAACTACATTTAGATTGGATGGGCCACTGCCCCAATAACTATCACTATCGACGCTATTGGCAAAGGTAATAGCACCCATATCGGAATACAGAGTATTGCTATTAGGGCCGGCATTATTTCCATAACCGCCCAAAGTCACCGAGGTGTTGTAATACTGATCATTGATGGTGTAAACATCGCTTGCAATATAAGTGCTATCAGCTGTAACAGTTAAGCTTTGAAGGTAATTAACATTACATCCGACGCAATCAAAGAAATTCACTAAAAATGCATTAACAGTTAAGTCAACTGGGGCAAAAGGATTGTCATTATCAACAGTACCGCCAAAATTAATATTTCCTTGGGCCGAAAAGAACGTATTGCTGCCGGGAGCATTCCACCCTCCCCCACCTAACGTTACTGGTCCAATATAGTTTTGATCATGAATGGTGTTTACATCGCTCGCAATATAGATATTGCCTGGGTACTGGTAATTCCATCCATAGTAAGAATAATCATTACCTACATAAGGAACCATCACAGTAAGACTATTTAAAGGTCCGGTGACTGGGTTACAGCCAACACATCCATAGAAACTGACGTTTTGAGCAATTGCCGCCATATCTACTGGATTATTTATATTCGCATTATCTACAGTGCCGTAGAAATTGATATTGCCATAAGCCGATTCAAATAAATTGCCGACTGATGTTGTAATGGGGCCAATATAAAAATCTGAGTAAGCGCCATTACCACCCAATCTCACTGCGCCATAGTAATTTTGGTCATTCCAGGTAAGTACTGTGCTGTCTATATAAATAGAGCCATCATCCGGCACTTCCACTCTTAGGCTATTAAGGCCTGCATTGAGATAGTTTCCATATGAACAACCTACACAGCCATTGAATGAAACGTTTCTAGCTAAAACAGTTAAATCTACTCGGTCATAAGCATTATCCCGGTCATTGTCGACTGTACCCATGAAGGTTATATTGCCATTGGATGATTGAAGCCAATTACTTCCTAAACCACTATAACCAGGGGTGTTATAGCCCAAACCCCCTAATGTGACACTACTAAAGTAGGTTTGATCACCGACAGTTAGAACATCACCAGAAATATAAGCGTTGTTGGCAACAGTGGTAAGACTACCAAGCGGGCCGTTATTGCAACCAACACAGTCTTCAAAGATGATGTATTGAGCTGTCACTGTAAGATTAACCGGCAAGCTTGGATCCGAATTATCTACGGCGCCATAAAAGTTAATGTTACCGACATCAGAATGCAAGGTATTGCTAGCAAGGCCATTATTACCATTTCCACCTAGCAATACAGAGCCATGGTAGGTTTGATCTAAAAAGGTATAAATGTCGCCCGAAATGTAAGTTACTAAGGTATTTGCATCAAGGCTAAACAGTGGGCCGTTGTTGCAACCCACACAACCGTAAAAGTTCACATTGTTTGCTGAAATAATGAGCTCAGAAGCGCCCGCCCCTTCGATATCATTATCGACTGCGCCGTATAAACTAATATTGCCATTGGTAGAGCTCAGTGTATTGGTAAGCGAATCTATCGCGCCACCATAGGCCCCCAAAGTAACCGCACCATGATAATTTTGATCACCGATTGTATAAACATCAGCAGAAATGTAGGTGTTATTTGCATTGCTAGTTAGCCCACCCAATGGACCAGACGCTGGATTGCAACCAACGCAGTTAAAGAAATTAACATTGTTAGCTGTAACAGTCAGATTGACGGGTTGAGCTGGGCTTGCGTTATCAACTGAGCCCCAAAATTCAACATTACCGCCCTCTAAGCTGCTAAGAGATATCGAATTACCTGATGCTGGAGACAAATAAAGGGGGCCGCCATAGCTTTGATCTCCAGCAGTAGTAATGTCATAGCGCACAAAAATTCCTGGATCACCAGCATTAAGCCAAAGATTGCGCACGTACTGAAGATTATTACCAGGGCGATAATCAAGCACTTCGTTCACAACAATAGGCGCCGTTCTACCCCAATTGCCCCAATTGCCCACAATCAGTGTATTAGCACGAAGATGACTCAGGGTATTGTTGTCAATCAATAAGTCATCACCCAAATGAAGGGCGCCGCCAAGGGTAATTGGTCGAGTTAGATCGCTAGTTTGTATAACGATAGTGTCAGCACCTAGATCATAGGAAGTAGTAAAGACATTAGATGTATAGGACTGAGTACCGGATATCGAAACAGGGCCGGCAATATTTAAGCCGCCAGATCCTGCATATACGTACAAATTGGAAATGTTTTCTAATGCATCCCCACCATTACGATAGTCCAGGCCATTTAGAGTGAGCAATCCAGTGCTATTGATGCTGCCAATAGCGAGAGTATCCGCGTGCAGTCTATTGAGCATCGCTCTACCGAAGAATAAGTCACCGAACGAGCCAGTTAAGCCCCCCAATGTAATTGGAATTGATATATCACTTGATTGAATGGAAATAGTGCCAAGGGGACTAATACAACCTACGCAACCGTTGAAAATGATGCTGTTTGCCACTAGGGCGAGATTAGCCTGCCATAAAGCATTGTCTATATTGCTTGAAAAACTAATTAAGCCGCTGACAGATTCAAGGAAGTTGTTATTTGAGCCATAGGAATTTCCATTTGCCCCAAGAGATATGCTGCCGTTATAAATTTGATTGCCATACGTATGAACGTCACTACTAATATAAGTATTGTTTGCGTTGATGGTTAGGCTATTCAAAGGGCTATTGCTACAACCAACGCAACCATTAAATCTAATTGAGGCAGCAGATACTAAAAGATCTACAGGCTGATCAGCATTTGTATTTTGTACATTTCCACGGAAAGTAATATTGCCGCTATCTGACTGCAGGTTGTACGCTCCTGGGCCCGGCATCCAACTATTCGGCCCCGAAAAAGAAACTGTTGAAGAGTAGTCTTGATTGCCGACTGTTCTGATATCACCTGCGATATAACTGGCAAACGCATTACTATTTAAACTTCTCAGTGGAGAGTTATTGCAACCTATGCAATCAGAATAGTTAATGAATGAGGCTAGCGCACTCAAAGAAATCGGGCTTGAGGGATCAAAGTTATTCACCGTGCTTCCGAATGTGATATTTCCATTACGCAATGTACTTAAGGCAATGAAAGTTCCATTGTTGGGCGCTAAATAGACTGGGCCAATATAGTCTTGATTGCCGTGAGTAGTAATGTTGTCAGCAAGAATGATTCCAGCAGACATGCCCGACATCAGCGCCAAATTATTGATGTACTGAAGGTTAGAATTACTTTGGCGATAGTCTAAAGCACTATTTACCGTCAAAATACCTGTGCTGTTGGTATCACCAATCAGTAATGTATCTGCATGAAGATGATTCAGAGTGGTATTGCTTAGATATAAATTGCCTATAACTTCTGGGCCGCCAACGCTAATTGACCGCGATGAATCACTAGGCTTTATGCTGATGCTTGAATAGGCAGTTAATGCATATGGAGCACTAAAAGTATTAGATTGAATGTTAATACTTCCAACTGGTTGGCCATTGTATCCATAGCCCTCCCAGCCAGCGGTTTCACCACTGAAACGCACTTCTCCTGCATTTCCAACGATGGCAGTTAGGGTACCAAAGCCCCATCCATCATACCCACCAATCGACCCATGAAAATCAATTGAACCAGATGTTGACTTGAATAATGCAATATTGGTTCCATTGTAATAAGGAGAGATATTTAAATATCCATAGTAATTTTGATCGTATTTTGTAAGAACAGATTCTGAAACAAGACTATTGCCATTGACGGTAAGGGAATTTAAATCAGCCCCACAACCAACACAGCCATACATACTAACTAGAGCTGCTGTAGCGGTAAGATCAATTGGAGTGGCAGGATCAATATTATCTATAGCACCTGAGAAAACAATATTGCCTCCACTAGCGGTGCTCAAGTTGATTGCGCTACCAGTAGCAGGTGCGAGATATACAGCCGCCCCATAATTCTGATCACCACGAGTGGTGATATCGTGAGTTAAAACGATACCGTTATAGCCTGAATATAAATATAAATTATTGATATATTGAAGGTTATTGCCTGAAACATAATCTAGCGTGTCATTTACCGTTAGAGTCGCAGCGCTATCGCTCCTACCAATAACCAAAGAATTAGTGTGCAAATTCTTAAGTGTTGCATTGCTGATGAATAAATCACCACCTTTACCATTATCTCCACCAAGAGTGACTGGAATATTTGTATCTATAGCTTGTATGTAAATGGCTGACGAAGCCAACAGATCGTAGTTGCTAACAAAGCTATTGGTGGAATATGACTGTGTTTGGGATATTGCAATTGGGCCGGCAATATTCAGTCCGCCCTCTCCTGAATAGAAACTTAAATTAGAAATGTATTGGAGAGCATCACCATTATTACGATAGTCCATTGAATTCAGAGTCAAACTACCAGAACCTTGACTGCTATCAATAATTAAGGTGTTTGTATGGAGTTTATTAAGCGTTGCAGTATCGAAATACATGCCGCCTGGAGAGCCTGAATCATTACCAAGAGTAACTGAAAGAGTTAAATCACTTGGTTGAATAGAGATAGTATTCAATGAACCGTTATTACAACCAACGCAATCAGCAAAGGTCACATTATTAGCCAGAATGTAAAGGCTAGCTGGAGTGCTAGAGTCTGAGTTATCCACCTGACTTCCAAATGCAATACTTCCATATACGGACTGAAGAAAATTAGCATTCGGACCCAGAACAACATTGCTGTTGTAAGCCTGGTCATAAATCGTGTGAACATCGGCACCTAAATAAGTAAAGGGGGCGAATGTTACAAGGCTATAAATAGGGAAATAACCATTGCAACCCACGCAACCATTAAAGTTCACGCTGTAATCTGCCGCAACAGTTAAAGCAGCTGGGAAATAATCGCTATCTACATTGCCATTAAAGGTAATACTGCCACGGAATGATTGAAGCCAATTACTACCTGGCCCCATATAACCGGGAGTGTTGTAACCCCAACCTCCTAAGGTAACGTTGCTGTTGTAGGTTTGATCATCCTCTGTATAGACATCGCCAGCTATATAGGTGTTATTTGCATATGTTGTTACCCTATGTAGAGATCCATTATTGCAACCTACACAGTCAATAAAATTTACGTTATTAGCAGTAATGATTAACTCAGAGTTGTCCAGAGCTCTAAAGTCATTATCGACAGTGCTATAGAAAGTAATATTGCCAGCAGTGGACGTGAGATTGTTTGTAAGTGAATTAGGCGGGCCACCATATGCACCCAATGTAACGGGCCCGTTATAGTTCTGATTTCCGTAAGTATGAACATCACCTGCAATATAAATATTACCCGGCATACCTATATCCAAATAAGAAAAATAATCGTAGTAGCTTGTATTAGAGTATGGAACGATGGCAGTGAGTGTATTCAACGGCTGATTGCAACCAACACAACCATAAAAGTTGATATATGGAGCTGCAATAGCTAAGTCAACTGGATATAGGTTATTTATATCCGCGTCTACGGCTCCATTGAAATTAATACTGCCATACCCTGATGACAGTACATGACTGTATAAATCAGAAAATTGTGAGAATGGCAAAGGACCCCAAATGCCATTACTAGTTAAAATAACTGGGCCGTTGTAATTTTGGTCACCCCAGGTTAATACAACATTTGAAATATAAATATTGCCGCTATTGCTAATGTTTACTGTGAGGCTATTGAGGCCGAACGATCCATAGTAGTTAGCACAACCAACACAATCACCAAATTTGACATTGTTATAGGCGGAGACTGTTAAATCAACCGGGAAATAGTCGCTATCCAAGGCTCCATAAAATGCAATGCTTCCACTCGATGATTGCAGCCAATTACTACCCGGACCATAATAATTGGGGTTGTTATAACCCCACCCTCCAAGCGAGACGTTACTGTTAAAGATCTGGTCACCATTGGTAAATATATCCCCCGAAATGTATGTGCCAAGAGCATTGATAGTAAGACTATTCAGGGGTGCGTAGCTATAGCAGCCTACACAATCTTCAAAGCCGATGTAAATAGCGCTAACAGTAAGATCAACTGGACCATAAGACCGATAGTCGTTATCTACAGTTCCCCTAAAGGTAATGTCGCCATATATAGACTGTAGCCAATTGCTGCCTGGGGTATTGTAATAAGGAGTGTTGTAGCCCCAACCTCCGAGCGTGACGTTGCTGTTATAGGTCTGACTGCCATAAGTGAAAACATCACCTGAGATATAAGTATTGGCCGCGTATGTAGTCAAACTGCCAAGGGGGCCATTGTTGCATCCTACGCAGCCATAAAAACTAACTTGCGCACCCCAATTATTTATATCCCCAGCTGCTAACGTCAAATCTACCGCAAGATTAGTGTCAGCATTATCAATCGTTCCATAAAAACTAATTGCCCCACCATTTGGAATGCTCAAGGTGATAGAGTTGACACCAGATGCGGGTCTTAAGAAAACAGGTCCATAGTATTCCTGATTCCAGCGAGTGGTGATATCACGAGTCAAGAAAATGCCGCTACCAGACAATAGCGCAAGCATATTAATGTTATATAAGTTATCACTGATGTTTCGGTAATCCAAAACATCATTTACGGTTAATGCCGCAGTACTTTCATCGTTACCAATCGACAAGTAATTAGTTCTTAGATACCTTAGGGTGGAATTGCTGATAAATAAATCACCGACTAAGCGACTATCTCCACCCACGGTAATAGGACGAGAGAGATCATTGGCTTTAATATAAATAGCTGAGTCAGCACTTAAAGAATAGGCGGTGCTGAAGTTATCGGCAACAATTGTTAGCGCACCTGAAATCGATATGGGTCCTGCTACAGAGATATCGCCACTACCAGCCAACACCACTAAATCACTTATGCGCTGAAATGCGCTTGCATCACCCTGGTGATCCATCGTATTCAGCGTTAACAAGCCGGTGTAATTTTCATTGCCTACCACCAGAGTATATGCATGCAACTTATTTAAGGTGGCATCAGAAAGAAATAACTCATTGCTCGGGACAGAAGAGCCACCAAGCGTCATATGCCTTGCAAGATCGCTAGGTTGAATTGCAATAATTTGCGCTGTTAGAACATAGTCAGTACTAAAGGTATTTGAAACATATGTCTGAACGCTGAGAGCTGTCACTGCACCAGCGATATTAATATTGCCGTTACCGGCATATATGGTCAGATTTTGAATGAACTGAAGCGCATCACCATCAGCTTGATAATCCATCGCATTCAATGTGATGGATGGGGATGCCAAACTACCATTAATGCTGAACGTATAAGCATGAATCAAATTCAAAGTAGATTGACTGAAAACTACATCGCCAGTTGGGAGGCTGCCACCAAGTTCAAGCGATTGAATCGAAGCGTTTGGAGTAATAGTAATGTTATTGAGCGAACCGTTAATACAGCCCACGCAATCATTAAAGAAAAAATTATTTGCGATGAGAGTGAGATCAACTGTGTCAGCAGCATTATCAACAGTGCTATAGAAACTAATTGCGCCATTGGTTGAAGTAAGCACATTGCTATATGGAGCAGTTTGTCCCTGTGCTCCAAGCGTTACAGGCCCGTAATAGTTCTGATCGCTAATTGTATGAACATCGCCAGCTAGGTAGATGTTACCCACGTAACTACCACTCCAGTTAAAGAGTTGATTGCCAGGATATGAAACCATGACTGCAAGGCTATTTAATGGATGATTGCAGCCAACGCAATCGTAGAAGTTCACATTACCCGCTATAACTGCAAGATCAATGGAGCTAGATCCATTTGAAATATCTGCATCAATCACCCCATGGAAGCTAATGTTGCCTCCAACAGAAGCAAATACACTGTTATAAGAACCTTGTAGAGGAAGGAATGGCATTACTCCAGAAGGCGCAATGCTCCCAAGCGTTACTGAACCAAAGTAATTTTGATCACCCCAAGTTAAAACGCTATTACCAATATAAATATTGCCGCCCATTGGCACGTTGACAGTCAAGCTATTCAAAGCAATCATCTGACTACTTCCGTAAGAGCAACCAACGCATTCGTTAAAGCCAACATTGTTGGCAGAGACTGTTAAATCAACCGGGCCTTGGGCGAAGAAATCATTGTCTACTGTGTTAGCAAAATAAATACTGCCATTAGATGCTTGAAGCAAATTAGTTCCAACTCCACTGGCACCATAACCACCCAAGGAAACCCTACTGTTATAGGTCTGATCTCCAATAGTAAAAACATCGCTAGAGATGTAAGTGTTGGAAGCATAGGTAGTCAGACTATTGAGTGCGCCGTTGTTGCAGCCAACGCAACCATTGAAATTGATGCTTGTATTAGAAGTAAGAGTAAGGTCAACTGGATCATTGCCAATATCAAGATCACCATTGAAGGTAATGTTTCCGCCAACAGACTGAAGCCAATTTCTGCCTGGGCCGTTATAACCTGGGCTACTATTACCCCTACCACCCAAGACTACATTGCTGTCGTAGTACTGGTCATGATAGGTAAAGACGTCGCCAGCAATATAGGTAACATATGCACCGGTTGTTAGGCTATTAAGATATCCGTTAGAACAACCAACGCAATCATAGAAATAGATTGCATTAGCGGCTAGTGTTAAATCGACCGGGTAACTAGAGTCGTCATTATTTACGGCATAACTAAATGTGATACTGCCAGCATTAGAAAACAGATAGTTAGACCCACTGCCGTTGTGGGGCCCTAGCCCGCCGAATGTAACAAAGCTGTTATAGATTTGATCGTAGTTGGTATATACGTCACTTGCAATATAGGCATTCATCGCAAATGTTTTCAGGCTGTTTAGGTTGCCGTTATTACAGCCCACACACCCATTGAAATTGATAAAAGGGGCCGATACCGTAAGATCAATTGCTACAGTTAAATCGTTGTTATCTATGCTGCCGTTAAAAAATATATTGCCGCTATCAGATTGAAGTCGATTGCTACCTGGCCCAATATAGCCAAAGGTGACACTTCCTAGACCCCCCAAAGTAATACTAGTGTTATAGATTTGGTTGTTTACTGTATGTACATCCCCTGCTATATAGGCATTATTTGCATTTACGGTCAGACTTGAGATTGGACTATTTTGGCAGCCAACACAGCCTCCAAAGAAAACAGCGCCGGCTGCAGAGACACGAAGACCTGCAGACGAGGAGGTATCATCCAAATTATCAACTGAGCTTTGAAAGAAAATATTTCCTAGATATGAGGAGAGCTCCACCTGTAATCCAGATCCAGAGTTGAGATACAAGGGACCCGCGTAATTTTGATCGCCACGAGTAGAAATACTATCTCCTAAAACAATGCTAGAACCACTCGATAAAGTCAGATTCGTAATATTTCTTAAGGCGCCATTGTCTGGCTGGTATTCGAGAGCTGCATTAACGATTAATGCACCTGTTAATTGAGCGCTACCCAGAAATAGACTTGTTGCTGAAATGTGATTCAGAGTTTCAGTACTTAAAAATAAATCATTGCCCAACCTCAGTGAACCACCAACAGTCATGCTACGAGATAAATCTAGAGGGCGTATGGTTACATCCTGTGCAATGACTGAACCGCTAATGGACAAGTTATTAGAGTTGTAGGATTGACCTCGAGTTGTTGTAACACTTCCTGCAATATCAACATCCCCGTTGACGGTGATGCCAGATCGACTACCCAAGGTATTAATAATTTGACCGCCGGCGGCTATAGTCAATGCCCCCATAGTTACCCGGCCTTGCAAATCAAGAATTCCTGTTGAGCCTATATAAAGAGTGCTAGTGGTACCAGCAAAAGTACTCATATCAGCAACAATAACTGTGCCCCGATCAATAATTGTAGGGCCTGTCTGCGTGTTTATGCCCGTTAACGATAGTGTGCCATTGCCACGCTTTATAAATGAATTGGGCCCACCATACACATCGAAGAAAATACCGGTAACGGAGAGTGTGGCTCCGGAATGAACATCAAAAACGGTTCCACCCACTTCTGTAAGAGCCAAAGTTTTTGCGCTAACCAAGGAATCAGCGGTGACTACAACTGTTTTATCAAAATTAAATACGCCACGCCAATCAACTGGTCTTGGCGAAGAGCTAGGGAAACCCGAATCAATTACCCCGCCATTGAGGGTGATATCTGGTAAGTGATAGGTGCTATATCCAGTTGCGTAAAGTAAGCCGCCTAAATTAATAGTTAGGTGAGTGCTTGATCCATAACCAACAAAGGAATTGTCGTCACCAACCAGATTAATGATGCCGTTGTTGTTTATTGAGATTGACTGGGAATTACCAAGACCAGAAATTGGTTCATTAGATCCACCTTCTATATTGAGAACACCATTTACAGTTAGATTTCCAGAGAAATCTTGGTTACCATAAATAGTTAAGGCGCTAGAGCTCCCTTGAACAATGAAATCTCCAGAGCCTGCAACAACATGAATGACTTGAGTTGCAGAGCTATCAAATACAAAACTAGCGCCGGGAGCAATGGTAAGCAAGCCATGGTAATCCCCCGAACCCGAAATATCACCCAAGGTACCGGCACCACCAATCGTCAATGTTCCCGTACTAACCAGTAAACCACCGGTAAATGAATTATTTCCAGTAAGAGTCAGAGCACCAGAACCGGACTTAACAACGCCAGCATTACTATCGATATTCCCTGAAAACACGCCATTGCCATTGCCGCCAACATTGAAGGTGACTAAGCCATTGACTGAAATAGTGCCGTTACCACTAATGCCACCATCGCCTTGGGAATCTAGAGCGAGATGTAGAAGGCCTGAGGAGTTGCTAATTGAACTATTTAGAATGATATTGCGATCGGCCGTTAGAGTAAGAGTTACCTCCCCAGAACCATTTGTTTTGGCTATGGCGCTGTTAACCGTAATGTCGCCGTATGATCCAGATGCACCACCCTGATTACATGAATTACCGCCACATACATTGCTAGCGCTTGAAGTTGTAATCGTTACGCTTGTTCCTGCATTTAAAGCTGCAGAGATATACCCTGCGTTTGTACTATCGATAATGATGTCATACGGGTCTATTAGCCAGATTCCGCCCCTACCAGCATTAATGGATGACAGTAGGTTTAGGGTATGACCAGAGGTTTCAATATAACCACCGGCTTTGTTGCTTGCATTTGGATCCAGTTGAGCTGCGGAGATGATGGTATTGCCATCAAGCCTCGTCAAAATAGAAAAAGGCAATGTGCCGTTCGTAGCATCATTGCCTATCTTGATGGTGCCACCTTGGGTATACCCGTTTGCGCCGATTACTGAGTTTGCAATTTGAGTATTGTTGGTAGCGGACAGACCAATGCTACCGCCACGGCCAGATGAGCCGTTAGTTTGGATTGTTGAGTTGGCAATATTCACATCACCCGCTTGCGTGGTGATGGTTAGAACGCCACCATCGGCGGCGCCGTTTGCTAAAAGCCTTGCTTGGTCAAAATAGATATCGTTTGCTGCGGTAATTAGGAGTGTTCCTCCCCTACCGTTTCCACCATTCACCTGGATAAGTGCGCTATTCCAGAGTGAGTCATTAGCGGCAACCGTAATACGACCACCTTCATCTCCATTAGCTTCTAGGCTAGCCCCTGGACTTAAGGTAATCGTGTTGGCTGTGAGTTTGATACTGCCGGCTGTTCCCGCTCCTGGTGCAATATTTGCTGACAATCTGCCCGACACATAAATCGCCTGAGCCAATAACTTGATGGCATTGCCTAGGGTATTGCCAGTGTTAGCTAGGTAGTTACTTGTTTGGATGCTGCCAGCACTATAGATGGTTTGGGCTTGAACGGTTACTTCACTAGCAGTGATCGAGCTACCCACATTCAGGTATGCAATCGAGGAACTGATGATGACCGACAGGTTCTGACCACTGATATTGGCGTTCAGGTTAAAGATGCCGGCACTACTCAGAGTTAAGGTAGTCAGATTGGTGCCCGCCTTGAGGATATCGGCACCACTTGCAATCGTTAAGCTGCCGGTACCATTTTGGGTACAGGACCCGATTGGGCAGGTGTTGGTATTGCTAGTTACGGTAATGGTGACGTTGTTGTTAAACAAGGCTGTAGATATGGCATTTGCTGTTGATATATCAATAATCAGATCTACTGGATCTAATAACCAAGTTCCCGCCTTACCAGTGGCGTTGTTAGCGCTAGTGTTAATACTAGCTGTAGGTGCAATGCTTACTTGTCCTTTAGAGCTAGTCTCAATAAATCCGCCGTTACCTGATAGTGCGCCCCCCATCGATTTGAGGATGCCAGCTACGGCGGTTTTTACTTCAGACCATATCGCAATAACGCCCCCGTTACCCGTTTGAGTAGCTGAAGTATCGATCAGCGCGCCCTCTTCGATAGTGACTGTTTTGGCCAGCTGGTTTTTGCTAGATGCCACATCAGCATCAGCCTTTACATTTTGCGCAGCTTGATTTGGATTGCTGGCTTGGGCATTGATTTGAGTACCGCCAGATACTGCTGTTGCAGCTAGACCGATGTTTACTTGTCCACCATTGGTAGCGCCTGTTGCTGTGGTTTTGGAGTTGGCGGCGATCGTGATGTCATTACCCACGATATTGATCTGACCGCCTTCGCCTATTTTGCTATTCGCCGTTACTTTACCGGCTTGGGTGACGGTATTAGCTACCAGTTCAATGACACCGCCGTTGTTGACCATACTGCTGGCGGAGATGCGGCCGGTGTTTTTAATCACTGAGGCCATCAGTTGGTTAGCTGATCCTGCGGCAATCACCACTAAACCGCCATTCACTTCCACTACACGTTTGTTTTCGATTAAGGCGTTGTAGGTTCCAACGTCCACCTTCACAGACATCAGGGAGTTGCCCTTAAAGTCCAGGGTAATTTGCTCACCCGCAGCCATCGCTACGGTGCCAGATCCTTTTTTAGCCAGAAGGTAACCATCATTACGCACCTCAGGAGCTAACAGAGCAATGTAACCACCATCTACGTTAGTTGTGATCTTGCCTTCATTGGTAACCGATCCCTTGCCGTTACCTTTGTAAGTCGATTTACCTTCCATGAAGTCTTTATTAGAGATATCCATAGTGGTGGCTACGACACCAGCAGCATTAATTTCTGCGCCTTTGCCAAAGGTTACTCCGTTTGGATTTACAAAGACGACTTGACCATTGGCTTTAACAGCACCTTCAATCATCGATGCTGTTGCACCAGTGACGCGATTCAAAGTGACAGCATTAGCATTGGGTTGATTAAACGTAACTGATGCATTTTTACCGACGTTAAAACTATCCCAATTCACCACCGCACGTTGTGAAGTTTGGTTCACCGTCATTGCTGCAGATGCGGGGGTTTGGGTTTGGGAAATGGAGGCCGTGCCGGCGACGACCTGCCCATTTGTTGGGAGTGCATTTGGAAGATTTGGGGCGGTGGGATTTGCTGCCGCAACACTACCGATGAATAAATTTCCAACCAAAAATGCTATGAAAGTTGAACCAAGACCGGCTAGAGAAATTTGCTTGGCTTTAGTGCTGATGGAATTTTTGCACCAAGAAAATGCCAAATGACCGAAAAAAGTGAGGAAATTTTGCTTAGAAAGCTGGCCTTGGGAAAAGCGGGTTGAGTTTGTTTTCTGATCGTTTTGATCAGAAAATTTGGTCCAGAGATATTTATCTAAACCGAACACTTTCAATATAAAAGTGTTGGTTGAAAAACAAACTACACATATGGTTTTTTCAACTTAATTCGTTATTAAATATTTAATTAATTAAGACTTCAATCATGCCTCTAATTAACCCCTCTATTTTAAGCAAAATAGTCCCATTTATCAAATAAGCCTAAGCCCCTCCCGCCAGACCAATATCCATATGGGCTTATTTTTTGGGTATAAATTTATTAATAGTAATTTTAATAAAATTCGGTAATTTCAGACCTTCTCCGCTTACAGAAAATAGCTAGAGAATTTAGATTTTGATATCCGGTTTACTAGATTTTTGTGGCGCTGGTGCTATTGGATTTACATTATTTTTTTTGCTTTGTGCTGCCTCTTGCATCACACGTTTGATAGCAACGTTTGCGCCAGACAAACTAAATCGATTAACGGCAAATGCGCCTGATTGAAGTGCGACTGCAAAGCCAATCGCCTCTCCATTTTGAATGCCCTTGAGCACTTCATCAAACGGCTTGAGAATCTGAAATAGATTTCCATTGATTTGTGTGCACTCCATGGTGAGTGCTGAAGATATCGGTGGTCCGTTCATGAGAACAGAATACTTTTCTCCTGGTGTGCAACGTAGGTTTTGATGCAGATAAAAAAGGCACTGCTCTCCTGAGCAAAAAATCCCAAAAGAAGATTGAGGTCCGTTAACGGTATATGCCTCATTCACTTGACCATTGAGTTCGGCTACCCAATTCTGGACAGCAATCTTTTCACCAGCCTGAACAAGCCCAGGAAGCGCGATCAATAAAATCAAAAAGGAGCTCAATAAACGCTTCATTGCACTACCCTCGCCGTCTCTCGTAAACGCTTAATAGTCTCTGCAAGATACTGCTGAATGATAGCTTGTCTTAGCTGATTTTTAGACGCATCAAAGCTAGGAATTTTGGATGATCGGGTGTCTTCTAATTGCACAATGACCCAGGCATTCGAAAGCTTGATTGGGGTCTTATTAAAACCCCCTTTACCCAGAGTTCCCACAACATCTGCAATTGGAGAAGCCAATTGCGCAGGACTAACCCAACCCAAAGACCCACCCTGAGCTTTAGTAGCGTTATCTAAGGATGCCTCTTTGGCAACTTTGGCAAAGGAATCGCCATTTTGCAGGCGTCCGATCGTTGCAATAGCCTCGGATTCTGACTTGAGCACAATTTGGCTAATTTTGTATTGGGTAGCCTGGTCTGTTCCACCCCCAAGATATTGCTTTTGCTTCTCATACTCTTCTTTTAGCTTTTCATTGGTAATGGGATTCTTCTTGAGATGGTCCTCTATTAAGGCCTGAAGGTAGAGGTTTTGACGAAGCTGTGTAATCTGATCTTGTAGGTCTATTTCTTTATCTAAGCCCTGCTTCACCACGTCTTGAGCAATGAGTTGGCGATTAATGAGCTCATTCTTAATGAATTCACGTAACTGGGGGGTATCTTTTTGACCCTGAGCTAGTGCTGCTTGAAGGTTGAGATTAAATAAGCCTTGAGTAATCGGCACACCATTAACGGTAGCAATGAACTCAAAATCGGCTATAGGCTCAGACTTAGTCGCTGATTGAGGTTCGGACTTAATCTCTGTCTTTGCGTTAGTTTTGGTTTGAGCGCTAACAGTACCTGCCGCTGTCATGCCTATGAAAACCACTAAAGCAAATTGTTTGAGCGCCATGGGTAGCTTATTTATCGATCAAATGATCAGAACTGATAACTACCAGTAAACCAGCCGCGTGGATTGGTTGTTGTGCCATCGGTAGCAACCTGTTGACCAGTAGAACTATACAAAGGATTCTTACCAATTTGCCAAGCAACCATTGCACCTAGATTCCAACCTTCCCAGTCCCATTTCAAACCAAGGCCTGCGCCTTGCAAAGAATAAGTATTGTTTGCATTGGTAAGGCCCTGCCAATTTTGGTACGTATTTTTATATTGCTGCACTAGGCCTACGTCATAAAACATACTAGCTGTAATGCGCTCTGGAAATTGATGACGCAATTCAACAGTGCCAATGCCACCTTGTGAGCCGCCGCTTTGCGCAACAGGATAGGCGCGGACTGCATAAGGTCCACCCATATAAATTTGTTCTGCAGAATTTAAATTTACTGAGGAAAATTGACCACTCACCGCAACGTATGCAGTCGTTGTTCCATCTTCGCTTAACTGCTGCGTACGATTGCCTGCAAAGGTAAACTTTGTAAAGCTAGAAGGCGTATATACACCATAGCCCGGCACACTAGTTGACAGAATATCTAAGTTACCAAACACGGCAGCGAGTGATCCCGAGCTAATGCCGCCACCAGCCAAGCTGTCGTAATGATTCCCTGAGATACCAACCGTTGCATTTCGGATGTTGTAGGCGCTGATAGTCGTTAGTGTCTGACTATTCTTATTGGTGTACTCTTTAATATCATAGTTAGCGGTAACGTTCACGTTAGTGCCTTGAGAACGTACCAATGGGTATGCGGCACTTACGCCTGTAGTCCACGCATCACCATAACCAGCATTAGCAGTATTGGCGTAATTGCTGACGTTCTTGTAGTTCAGAAAAGTTCCAGCAACGCCTAAGCGCAGCCCATCTTTAGATGCTGGTAAAGAGTAGGCGCCTTGAACATACTGTGAGCCTTCTGAATAAATACCATTAATCGATATTTGATCGCCAATACCTAATGGATTGATTCCACTTAAAGCAATCACCCCCTGATTGGCTCCAGTTGTTCTACTGCCGTAGTTATTCGCCTCTACCCTACCCTGGTACCACTGCGGCTCGGTAAGCTGCACTCGTAAGGCAGTATCGCCATCTTTTTCGCCGGGCTCCAATTGGCTAGTGACCATAACACCAGGCGTCTCATTGAGAATAATCAAGGCACGTTCTACTGCTTCGGTATTTAAAGGCTGCCCGAGTGGATTAGCGTAAGTAATATATTCAGCAGTAGTATCTTTACTAAAGCGTGTTGGACCATTGGGGGTGTCAACAATGACGCTACTTAACCTGGCTTCCGTTACTAGGATTTTCACAACGCCATTAGCAATTTTTTGAGGTGGCAAGATTGCCTGAACTGTGAAGCCACTCTTACGATAAAAATCCACCACAGCATCACAGGCTTTTTGCAAATCATCAAAACTAACAGCACGACCGACCCATGGCTTTAATACTTCTTGAATGCTAGCTTCTGGAAGAATGCTGATGCCTTCCAATACAAACTGCTTTACCTGAAAAGTAAGTTCATCTTTGCGTGGCTCACCCGGACGAGTACCCTCTTTTGAGCTGGGCTCTGGAAGCGCTAAGGGCGATGGTAGTGGTAACTGTTTTTCTAAGTTCTGTTGCAATGCACCGGCATCCACTTGCGCAAATACAGAGCCAGAGGAAATCAAGCTAATTGCCACCAAGGCATAGATTGATTTATGAAAGCGGGTAGATTGCGTTATGGACATCGAGATAGAACCGTTAAAGATAAATATTAGCTGTATGTGATTGATAATAAGTCAGAAAGGTAGCTATGCGCTAGTTACCTTTAGTAATCTTAGTGGTCTGCATCAAGGCATTGACGGCTTCCTGGCGCTTTTGCTGAATAAGGGACTGAGCAATAGTATTTTTTGCCTGATCAAAGGTAGGCATGACGAAAGGTCTGACATCATCCACTTTGATGATGTGCCAACCATTAGCTGTTTTTACAGGGGTTTGCGTGATCTTGCCCTTGGTCAGATTAGGAACCAAATCACTGATCGGAGGCGTTAATTGCGTTGGAAGTGCCCATCCAACAATACCCCCTTGTTGACCAGATTTTTGATCTAGAGATTTAACTTTCGCCAGATCTGCAAAAGAATCACCATTATTGATTTGCTTAATAAGCTCAGCCCCTTCGGACTCGTTAGCAACCACGATTTGAGAAACCAAATACTCTTTTGAGTTCTTCGGATCCTTGCTGAGCTCTACTTGTTTATCGTAGACAGCCCGAACATCATCATTGGTTACTGGGTGATCCGCAAAGTATTGAGAAAACCAGATATCCATCATGGCATTTTGTTCTGCCATCTTAATCTTAAAGGCATTGTTACCTTTAGTCAGAAGACCGGTCTTCTTGGCATCTTGCGCAACCGCCTCTCTTAATACCAAATCATTCAAAATCGATTGACGTAACTCAGGAGTATCTTTAGCCCCTTCAGATACAGATACCGAAACCCATTGATCTACTTGGGCGCTAGTAATTTTGGCGCCATTAACGGTCAGCAGGGTTTTTGAAGTCTGCGCCTGAGCGGGGTTCAGGAAAAAACCTGTTGCTACCAAGAAGATTGGGATTAATTTAGATTTCATGAATTACTCTTAGCCTTTTTAAGACGGTCCATCAACATTTGCCCCATGATCTCAGGGCGACCTTCAAAAATACGCTGCACCTTATCTGGTCCAGCATGTTTGCTTCTGAGTTCATTGCGCAACTCATGATTTTCAGCAAGCTTGACCACTGCTTTAATGTAATCCTCTGTGGTGGTAGCGACTAACCAGTTGGGCATACCGAAGCGCTCAAATAGGCCTTGGTCGATATGCTCATTCACTTCCCTGCCCGTCTTACAAACACCAATCAAACCAGCAGTGACTGTATCGATAATGCCGTTGGTATTACCAAATGGGAATGGATTGATATACATATCGCACTTACGCACTATTTCCATATACTCTTTGTAGCCACGGTGGGCATACACAATGGCATAGTCACCTAAGACATTACGCACTACGCGTTTAACTTGTTCGTAAACCATACCCTGTGCAAAAGCCACTGCAAAATGAAATCTCACTAGCACTTTGCTGCGCAGAGCAATCTCTTTACAAGCATTGAGAAACTCTGGATTAATCTTCATGGCAGATGCTGCCACCACAATATCCACCACTTCGGGTTTTTCGCGAATAATCGGCGGCTCAGGGTTTTGACTTGCCAATCCTGATGGGCGGTATGGCATACCATCATTCGGCAGAATTAATAATTCCTCGCTAAAGCACTCAGGATCGCCAACGTAATCCTCTTCTACCACCACATAATCCATTGAGGCGGAATGTGATGTCGCTGGATGACCTAGTGCCATCGCCATTACTGGCGCCAAACGAATATTAGCCAACATCATTGTCAGCGGGAACATGCCAACGCTGGGCATGTAAAAGACTTGGGCTTCACGTTCTTGTGCAACATTTCTAATTTGAGAAATCTGCTCTTGCAAAGATCCTTGCTTGATCTCAATCCATTCATCAAATACAGCATGACCAACAGCATCTGTGGCATTGGCAAGGCCCATACCGACGATATGGAATAACTCCTTTGCGGCTTCAAGGGTTCTTGAGTGTGTGCGATAAATAGAATGACCAGCATTAAACCACTCCATTACGACCAGCATAGTGGGCTTCTGCCCTTTTTTGGCTGGTAAAACTGGAGTTTCTAGGGGAAGCAGCTTATAAGTTTCTAACCAACGCTCAATCAGAGTATTGATGGCACCCTTGATTTCATGTTTATCTGCACGATCCGCATAGCTGCAATGCATATAGACGTCATGCATGATGCCAAATGGCAAGGCTTCTAGTGTTTCTATTTCTGGAAGCTTTTCTGTCAACCAAGGTAGAAGTACTTCGCGCTTGTTGTGTGCCTGCGGGGAACCCAAAAAGCGTGGCGATAAGAGCGCCATACCTAATGAGGCAGCCAGGTATTTATTGGCATCCCATAATTTATCTATCTCTAAAATAATCTCGGATTCTGGCAGATAGAGCAAAGCAAACTTGGGTAAATCTTGCGCAGTGACTTCTAGGTGTCCTAAATTCCCTTTCCCTGCCAAGTTCAGAGCACGCACCACATGATCCGCATTCAGAAATAAGGTAGAGCCAAAGATCGTTGCAAACCAACGCTGCAAAGTAAACAACGAGGTTAGGCTTTGTGGCGCAAAATGAAAATCTTTGTCAGAGAATAAGCAAGAGATTGCCGAAGCTAAGCGAACACCAACATGAGCCTCACGTTCTTCTTCTGAAATACCAGCTAATGGCTGCGCCTGAAACTGCATTCCTGGAACACCGTAACTACTATCCAAAATGGATAGTAGGTTGACAAGCATCCTGGCCGCCTCTTCATGCTGACGACTATAGGCCGCATGTTCAAAATCTTCGAGCTTAAAAACCATTTAATACTTTCATGAGCAGCTCAAGCGCATCTTATTTGCTTGAGCAGGAATTAGAATCTGACGGGGTGCAACTTATATCAGATGCATCACTAACCAAAGTGTTTGAGCCTTTCTTAGTGCCTTGACTAGATGATGCGCCACCCGATTTTGATGTGCCCTCATTCGCTGACGGTCCATCCACTTTTGCCGCTCCATCTCCCATTGCTGAAATACCTGCTTTGGTTAGCAATTCACTCATAGGCAAACCGCCTACAGGCGAGCTATCTACCTTTACCCCCAAGTCACTCATCGGCGAACTGCCTGGCCTTGTCACTGTATCGCCCATCGATACAGAAACCCCGCCAGTGCTCATGGCAACATCACTGGCCGTTGTCTTCATATACTGAATAGCCTGCTGTGCCTGGTTCATATTCAAGGCGTATTGAGCAATACCCGAATTATTCTGTGCAAGCAAAGTCACCTTAGTCTGGCTTGTCTCAACCAAGTTGCTTTGGGTGATTTGAGGGGTAATATTCTGAACTTGTGGTGGAGCAGGTGGCGGCGGATCAGGGATATGATAAATATTTGCTGGATGTAAATTTGCCAAATTGCTTCCTAAATTTGCCCCTGAGGCCAAAGCAAAAGTAGTATTCGATAGACCGCCTAAAGATCCATTGGATCCCGTAATCATTTCAATGGTGCCATTTTGGCTAGTCAATGTGTTGGCACCATTTAAGGAAATATTATTAGCCGTATAGGTTTGATTACCAATCGTATTTACCGAGCCATTTAAATTGAGCTGACCCGTAGGGAAGCTAATGTCAGCAACCAGTGGATTGCTGTTACCCGTGGTGTTGGTATTTTGCTGACCTTGAATAGTCTTCACATTAGCCAATGGAACGAGCAAGCCGATATTACCAGTGCTAATTACTGGAGCGACAGACTCGCCAGGCAAGTTTACGGCCGCCAATACCAAAGAATCTTGCCCGGCAGTAGCGCCGTTAATATCACCTTTAACGATGATCGAAGGATCCATCGATAGCAAGAGACGGATATTTCCGTTGCTGCCATTGCCGCCAATCACAACGGAGCCAGTATATTGCTGGGCTCCAAATGTACTCACATCAGCATTTAATTGAATATTTTGTGCTTTAACTTCCATTTCATATGGACTAAAGCTAGCACGACTATAGTTTGCATATGGAATGTACTGGGTTGAGCCATTTTGGACGCTCGCAATATTTTGTCCAACCTGATTATTAAATAGCACTGTACCGTTCGCAGCAGAAATGACTAAATCGCGTTGAGCAGCCGCTGAATCCAGACCAGCACTGATGGCGCCGTTAAAGCTAATATTGCCGGCACTACTATAGAAGTTCGAGATAGCGGAATTATTAGCTGTTGATGGTGTTCCAGAACTTAAGAATGTTAAGTCGCCGTTGTATGTTTGGTTGCCAGTTGTATTCACTAAGCCGCCAAATATGGAGGCTCCATTCACCGTCATGTCACCACCAGTTGTTACATTGCTTGCAAAGTTAGCAGCACCTGTTACAACCACATTACCACCAACACTAGCGCTACCTGTTACTGAGATGCCATTATTAGCAATTAAATTACCGCCAGCATTAATATTACCCAAGGCAGTTACATAACCATTAGCGGTAAATGTATTGGCAATATTGGCATTATTCGATAAGGTGACATTACCGCTAGTAGTCAAGCTTGATACTGCTACACCTGAAGCAAATGATAGATTGCCTCCAGCAGAAATCAAGGTTGCATTACCCATAGCATTAGTGCTTGCAAGGGTTAAGTTATAAGCGCCAATATCTACGGCTCCAGTAATGGAGTTATTGCCAGAAATTGTTAAGTTTCCAGCGCCACGTTGCGTAATAACGCCTCCACCTGACACGTTATTGGTCAAGTTAAATGGATTGGCAGATGCAAAAATAATGTTACCGCTATTGCTAATATTGCTTCCAGTGATACCAACCTGATCACTGTTATATACAACCGATGCATTCGTCGGAATAATGACGCGTGCGACGTTGTTGCCATCCGGAATGGCTCCACCAGCCCAGTTAGAGGCCGAAGACCAATTACCGCTAGTATTACCGCCAATATAGGTAACGCAAGAAAGCTGGGTAATAGTGCCGACATTATCCGTAAGGGTATTGGTGGTCAATGCATAGTTACTTGCATCAGCACCAATCAGACCCATACTCAAGGTCACTGATTTATTGGCACCGACATTTCGGTCTGCATAACTGCCAGAACCAATCAAGCCTACCGCATCATTGGTTAGTACGCCAGCAAGAGTCTGATTGAAGGATAGATTCGCGGCTGTAATGCTGGTGCTACCGTCATAGACCTTAGTGATCGACTGGACACCTAAATTATTGTTTAAAGACTTAGGCGTAATAGTGATCGCCCCAGCAACTGCTAGATTATTGAAGTTATTACCAATGATGGTCAAATTAGATGCATAAAGGTTATATCCACCAACCTGCAAATTGTTTGATGAGCTTAATGAACCATTGATAGCATTTAAAGTAAAGTAAGCGGCTCCCCCTGCCCCGTCAATGACAGATACCGTGCCGTTGTAGGATGATGCCAATCCAGTAACAATAGTGCCGTTATGAAGATACTGCGCTGTCAAATTGTAAGTAGGTGTAGTTCCATAGGTCGCAGTGACATTGGTTGCCTTAATAGCCAATACATCGGCAGGAACAATCGTGTAGTTACCGGCCTGGTAGTTAATGTTGTAGTTGCTTGCAGACCAGTTTGAGGCAACCAGCACTCCTGTGTAATTGCCGGCTAAATTAACTCCTGCATTAGTTCTGGTGATGGCGCCGGTAGTTAATACAGAGGCAGTCTCGCCAGCAACGAATCCGTTGTAAATAACACCACCATACCCAGCTTGATCACTTTGAGTCACAAATTTAAGGTCATTTACAACACCAACTGTTAAATTCGCTTTAGTAATCACACCACCTGTGGCATCAGCAACGCTCACACGGTAGTTTGCACCAGCATTGTCATCGCTAATAACCACTGAGTTTAGGGTGACCGTCTTATTGGCGCCTGCATTTTTATCGCTATAGGTGATTGCGGCAGAGCTTACTCGGTCGCCACCAACCAACTGTGCCGACAAGGCAGTCAAGTCAGAGGCTGTGGCTAGCTGAATCGTGGCGCCATCGTAGGCCTTGGTTGCATTAGGCGCAACAATAGTGATATTCAATGGCACCACAGTCACACTTGTATTGACTGTATTTAATATCTCATAATTTCCAAGACTGGAGCCATTTACCCCAGCAAGACTTAAACCGTTGAGGCTAGACAGTGTTTGATTTGCCTGTACGTTCTTTGTCGTCATCGTTGCAGCACCAGTAGCTGCAAATGTCTCACCATTGACGCCGCTAACGGTTAGATTTGAGCCAACAATAGCGCTTGAGCCATCGTAAACTTTATAACCCAGGGCAGAAAGTTGCGCTTTGGTAATCGTTAATGTGCCATTAGCCGCCAAAAAGTCATAATTGGCTGCCGCTAAGTTACCCGTATTACCTGCAATGCTGTAGTTACCTACGTTGGTTGTAGCATTTGCTGCATTTGACCCAAGCGCAGAACCAGCAATAGCCGCAGTTGTTGAATTTTCACCATTCACAAAACCAGTAATCGTTTGAGTAAATGTTGGGTTAGCAGAACCATACACACGAGATTGATCATCTGCGGTTACGGTAAGATGCGCTTTATTAATCGTCAATGTACCGTTGGCAGCAGTAAAGTTATAGTTAGCTGCACTTAAATTGCCAACGCTACTTGCAATCGTGTAATTACCTACCCCTGTCAGATTTGTTGCTGTAGTGCTTGCCGCACTAGAACCACCGACATGCGCGGTAAGTGCAGTCTCCCCGTTCACAAAACCGGTCATTGATTGCGTTAAGGTTGGATTAGTCTGACCATACAAGCGAGTTTGATTGTCCGCGGAAACAGTTACTAATGCCTTGGCGATATTGAGCGTGCCATTAGTACCAGTCAATACATAGTTAGTTTCTGTGCCAACGGTAACGGCATTGATATAGATGCCAGCATTGGTGCCATTAGCTCCGGTTGCACTGATACTGCTTAAATTAGCAACCGTATCAGTACCCTGCAAGCCAGAGACATTAAACCCTGAAATATTTTGTGTTACTCCGGTATAAGTAGTATTGGCACCATTACCAGTCACCGATAGAGCAGCTTTGGCAATGGTCAATGTGCCATTGACAAAATTGAGGTTGTAGTTAGTAGCAGTACCATTCGCCTGAGTCACATAGGTACCAGCATTTGTACCGGATCCACCAGCGCTCACATTGGTTAATACGGCTATCGTTTCGTTATTGACAAAACCGCTACCGGTAAAGCCTGTTACGCTCTGCTGACTACCGTTGTAAGTCAGGTTTGCGCTATTAGCAGTAACGGTCAGGTTGGCTGGATTGATTGTGAGGTTGCCGGCCGCATAAGTAATGTTGTAGTTACCAACCGAGCCGGTGCTCAAGGTTTGGTTACTTGCTGTCAAACTATAACTACCTACGTTGCTGCTAGCATTCGCTGCGCTAGTAACTGTGGCATTACCCAAGGTGTCGCCGTTATACAGAGTACTACCAGTATTTAAAGTGACAGTGCCCGTAGTTGGGTTTGCCCCACCATAGGTGCGGCTTTGATTGTCAGCGACCACAGCAATGTTAGCCGGTGTGACCTGTAAATTGCCATCTATATAGCTAATGTTGTAGTTTGAAGTGCTAAAGCTAGCATTATTAGTTACGTTGCTTGCAGTAATGCTGTAGCTACCTACGTTCGTAGTTACCGCACTTCCATTGCTACTTAAAGTGACACCGCCAATTGACTGGTTATTCACCAAGCCAGATGTTGCGTATCCTGTTGAAGTCAAGTTTGTGCCTAAACCGTACTGGGTTACCGCGCTGTTTGCTGTAATCGTTAGATTAGCTGGAGTAATCGATGCGGATGTTCCAGGCTGACCACCTACACCCCAATTGAGTTCGGTTGTTTGCAGTGCATAGTCACTCAAGGTGCTAGTGTGATTTCCACCAACAGTTGCAATAGTCAAATTCGTTGTAGAAACACTGTTTGCATTAACAACATTAGCATTGTTATAAGCGGCATTACTGAGATTGCTGAGAGAGAGTGTATCTCCGACTACTAGTCCAGTGATAGTGATATTTCCTAAACCAACCGTAGCATTTGCATTGCCGTCATAGACCTTACTGATGTTGCCAGCAGCAGCCAAGGTTAGGGTTGCCGCGGTGATATTGGCGTTAGTACCCACTTGACCACCACTACCCCATGTGAGGTTGGTAGTTTGCAGGTTGTAATCAGTCGTCGCGCTGGCGCTATTACCGGCGATGCTCGCTAACGATAAGTTGTTGATGCTCACATTACTTGCATTAGCAACGTGAGCACTGTTGTAAGCGGCGCTTAAGTTCGAGAGCGTTAAGGTATCGCCAGCGATCAGGCCACTCACACTGTAGTTGCCTGAAGTAATGCTGATATTGGCACTGCCGTCATAGACCCTGCTCACATTGCCAGTAGCAGCCAAGGTTAGGGTTGCTGCGGTGATATTGGCGTTAGTACCTGCTTGACCACCACTACCCCATGTGAGGTTGGTAGTTTGCAGGTTGTAATCAGTCGTCGCGCTGGCGCTATTACCGGCGATGCTCGCTAGCGATAAGTTGTTGATGCTGACATTACTTGCATTAGCAACGTGAGCACTGTTGTAAGCGGCGCTTAAGTTTGAGAGCGTTAAGGTATCGCCAGCGATCAGACCACTCACACTGTAGTTGCCTGACGTAATGCTGATGTTCGCACTGCCGTCATAGACCTTGCTGATATTACCGGTGGCGCTCAAGGTGACGTTGGCCGCGCTGATCGTGGAGCTATTCCAGGTCAGGTTCGTCGTTTGTAAGTTGTAGTCACTCAGAGCGCTGGTGTGGTTACCAGACACGGTAGCTAAAGCGAGATTGCCAACGCTTACATTAGCGGCGCTCGCTACGTGGGCGCTATTAAAGGCGGCGGTAGTCAGATTACTTAAGGTCAAGCTATCGCCGGCAACTAGTCCAGTGATCGATAAGTTCGCTAGGCTAACGGTAGCATTGGCGGTGCCATCGTAGGTCTTGGTGACATTACCAGTGGTGGCTAAGGTCAGGTTCGCCGCGCTGATCGTGGAGCTATTCCAGGTCAGGTTCGTCGTTTGTAAGTTGTAGTCACTCAGAGCGCTGGTGTGGTTACCCGATACCGTCGCTAAAGCGAGATTACCAACGCTTACATTAGCGGCGCTCGCTACGTGGGCGCTATTAAAGGCGGCGGTAGTCAGATTACTTAAGGTCAAGCTATCGCCGGCAACTAGTCCAGTGATCGATAAGTTCGCTAGGCTAACGGTAGCATTGGCGGTACCGTCGTAGGTCTTGGTGACATTACCAGTGGTGGCTAAGGTCAGGTTCGCCGTGCTGATCGTGGAGCTATTCCAGGTCAGGTTCGTCGTTTGTAAGTTGTAGTCACTCAGAGCGCTGGTGTGGTTACCCGATACCGTCGCTAAAGCGAGATTACCAACAGTCACATTCGAAGCATTGGCTACGTGCGCACTATTAAAGGCGGCAGTAGTCAGATTACTTAAGGTCAAGCTGTCACCAGCAACTAAACCGGTAATAGATAAATTGGCTAGGCTAACGGTGGCATTGGCGGTACCGTCGTAGGTCTTGGTGACATTACCAGTGGTGGCTAGAGTCAGGTTCGCCGTGCTGATCGTCGAGCTATTCCAGGTCAGGTTCGTCGTTTGTAAGTTGTAGTCACTGAGCGCACTGGTGTGGTTACCGGCAACGGTGGCTAAGGCTAAGTTAGCGACAGTCACATTAGCAGCGCTCGCTACGTGGGCGCTATTAAAGGCTGCAGCAGTCAGATTACTTAAGGTCAAGCTATCACCAGCAACTAGTCCAGTGATCGATAAGTTCGCTAGGCTAACGGTAGCATTGGCGGTGCCATCGTAGGTCTTGGTGACATTACCAGTCGTGGCTAAGGTCAGGTTCGCGGCGCTGATGTTGGCATTAGTGCCCGCTTGACCACCACTACCCCAAGTGAGGTTGGTGGTGCTGAGAACATAATCACCAGTCTGACTACTGTGATTGCCAGTTACGTTAGCAATCGCAATACCACTGGTATTCACAGTCGTCGCATCAGCCACGTGGGCACTGTTATAAGTAGCACCGGTGTTGGTCAAAGCAGCTGCCGTATCACCTGAGACTAGTCCGGTGATTTGGTAGTTGTTCTGTGCCAACGTCGCGTTAGCCGTACCATCGTATGCCTTGCTCACATTGCCAGTAGCAGCCAAGGTTAGGGTTGCTGCGGTGATATTGGCATTAGTACCTGCTTGACCACCACTACCCCATGTGAGGTTGGTAGTTTGCAGGTTGTAATCAGTCGTCGCGCTGGCGCTATTACCGGCGATGCTCGCTAGCGATAAGTTGTTGATGCTGACATTACTTGCATTAGCAACGTGAGCACTGTTGTAAGCGGCGCTTAAGTTTGAGAGCGTTAAGGTATCGCCAGCGATCAGACCACTCACACTGTAGTTGCCTGACGTAATGCTGATGTTCGCACTGCCGTCATAGACCTTGCTGATATTACCGGTGGCGCTCAAGGTGACGTTGGCCGCGCTGATCGTGGAGCTATTCCAGGTCAGGTTCGTCGTTTGTAAGTTGTAGTCACTCAGAGCGCTGGTGTGGTTACCAGACACGGTAGCTAAAGCGAGATTGCCAACGCTTACATTAGCGGCGCTCGCTACGTGGGCGCTATTAAAGGCGGCGGTAGTCAGATTACTTAAGGTCAAGCTATCGCCGGCAACTAGTCCAGTGATCGATAAGTTCGCTAGGCTAACGGTAGCATTGGCGGTGCCATCGTAGGTCTTGGTGACATTACCAGTGGTGGCTAAGGTCAGGTTCGCCGCGCTGATCGTGGAGCTATTCCAGGTCAGGTTCGTCGTTTGTAAGTTGTAGTCACTCAGAGCGCTGGTGTGGTTACCCGATACCGTCGCTAAAGCGAGATTACCAACGCTTACATTAGCGGCGCTCGCTACGTGGGCGCTATTAAAGGCGGCGGTAGTCAGATTACTTAAGGTCAAGCTATCGCCGGCAACTAGTCCAGTGATCGATAAGTTCGCTAGGCTAACGGTAGCATTGGCGGTACCGTCGTAGGTCTTGGTGACATTACCAGTGGTGGCTAAGGTCAGGTTCGCCGTGCTGATCGTGGAGCTATTCCAGGTCAGGTTCGTCGTTTGTAAGTTGTAGTCACTCAGAGCGCTGGTGTGGTTACCCGATACCGTCGCTAAAGCGAGATTACCAACAGTCACATTCGAAGCATTGGCTACGTGCGCACTATTAAAGGCGGCAGTAGTCAGATTACTTAAGGTCAAGCTGTCACCAGCAACTAAACCGGTAATAGATAAATTGGCTAGGCTAACGGTGGCATTGGCGGTACCGTCGTAGGTCTTGGTGACATTACCAGTGGTGGCTAGAGTCAGGTTCGCCGTGCTGATCGTCGAGCTATTCCAGGTCAGGTTCGTCGTTTGTAAGTTGTAGTCACTGAGCGCACTGGTGTGGTTACCGGCAACGGTGGCTAAGGCTAAGTTAGCGACAGTCACATTAGCAGCGCTCGCTACGTGGGCGCTATTAAAGGCTGCAGCAGTCAGATTACTTAAGGTCAAGCTATCACCAGCAACTAGTCCAGTGATCGATAAGTTCGCTAGGCTAACGGTAGCATTGGCGGTGCCATCGTAGGTCTTGGTGACATTACCAGTCGTGGCTAAGGTCAGGTTCGCGGCGCTGATGTTGACGGTATTACTTGCACTTCGTACTGTCAAGCTTGGCAATTGATAGTTACTTACTAACCCACCGGCCGATGCTGTCGCACCAGACTGATTACCCAAAGTAATTGCACTAATGTAATTGCTTGTATTGTCAGCTACGTGACCGCTATTAGCGGTGGCTGCGCTATAGGTAAGAGTCTCTCCAGCTACGCCCGTTGCAATAGTCACATTAGTCATAGCATTGCTGCCGCTATAAACCTGAACATCGCTAATCGTGATAGTTTTAGGCGTGATATTGCCTGTAACGCCAGTTTGTTGAACTAGGTTGTAATTAGCTGCATCTGTACCAGAAATACTGGAATTTAGGGTCACACTCAGGTTGCTGCCAACGTTCTTGCTGCTGAAATTACCACTTGCACTTAGTGATACAACATCACTTACTGAGGATGTTGCATTATTAAGTACACCAGCTAGAGTGCCATTATTGATAAATGAAGCTGAAGTGCTATTTCCATATACCGTATCAGCTACTTGAGTTCCAGAAACAGTCAGGTTTGCCTTGGTAACTTGAATGGTTCCATTGGAGTAAGTGATCGTTCCATAACCCAATGAATTGGTAGTGATGCCAGTAATGCCTGCTGTGTAATTACCCGCTTTTAGGTAACCAGCTGTAGAGTAACCAGCCCCTGCAATACTCAATACTGGTACGTTAGCCGCACCAAATATCTGTGTATATGTATCACCATTTTGAGTAATCGAACTCATCGCACTAGATGTACTATTTCCATAGACAATCGTTGCATTACTTGCGCTAATGGTTAAGGTCGGCGCTTCACGATAAATAGCATAAGTGCCTGTAGTTAATGCGGCTGATGTTGCGTTGTAACCAGTTACTGTTGCATTACTACCGTATCGGAATCTACCGCTGCCACTACCAATCAAGGTTGTTATACCTGTACTACCCGCAATACTTCCAGTGAACAAGGTAATACGCCCACCGGATCCAGATGAGACATTACCGCTTCCTGACAAAGTGATATTGCCACCTGTCGCTGTTCCGTTAGCAGTGCCTGATCCAGCATTCAGAATAATTGCGCTGGTTCCGTTGGTACTGGTGGTGTTAACCGTCTGGGTTAATGCAAGATCACCTGCAACAGTGCTGATATTCACCAAACCACTGGCGTTAACTCCATTAATACCGCTAACCGTTCCAATTGTTAATCCATTGGCATCAACATACGTTACGTTGGTCACATTACTTGCTGCAAATATTGTGACGTTATTGCTTGTATTGGAAAGATTGATGTTACCGTTCTGAACCAATAAATTACTTGCAATAAAACCAGCCGTCTGAGTGGCGTTACCACTTAACAGCACCCGATTTAATGCAACAGAACTTAAGGCAGAGTTAATCGCAATGTTGGCACCATATAAGGATAGATTGCCTGCAAATCCAGTGATTGAACTGTTATAGGCCAAGTTCGCGGTATTCGTTATGGCATATGCGCTACTGTTGGCATAAGTCATTCCGCTGTACTGCCCTATTACCAAATTGGCCAATGAACTAACGTTAGCAATCGATAAATTACCAAAAGTAGTGCCACTCGTTGTTGTGAAAGTACCGGTTGTAACGGTTCCATTCCAAGTGCCAGTCGTGCTCCAATCAGCAACTGCATTTGGAGCCCAGGTTAAAGTGCCTGAGGTATTAACGGTTAATACATTCGAACCGATTTTTGGTGTGATCAAGGTGATATTGCCAGTACCAGCATCAATCTTTGTTCCGCTGGCAACCGAAAGAATGGATCCACCGGTCACGGATGCATTACCAGACCAGACCATGACATCGCCACCACTGGTGGTGATGTTGCCATTGAAATCCATAGCATTATTATTGGCAGCCGATGAGCCAGCCGACCCGCCATCACCTACGGTTAAACCGTTCCAAACCAATGAACCATTTGCGGTTGAGCTACCACCAATCCAGACCATACCGCCATTGGTCGTGATATTGCCAGTTCCGCTATTGCCGCCATAGTTGGTATTGCCATAATCAGACCACTCAATCACATTGGCAGATGTGCCAGTCGCCGAAATATTGCCGTTAAGTTGAAGACGGCTATTAGACCTCAGCGTGATATTCGAGGTTGCCCCACCCGTTTTTTGGATTGAGCCAGCGCTAGATATATAAACGGCGTTGTTATCACTCGCGTTATTGCCCTGAATCCAGATGTCGCCAGTGCCGCTACTAATCATGGCCGCGGTAATGTTAACTTCACCACCATAGAGATAAATACCACCCTTAACAGTTACGTTGGAATTCCAGTAAGTGGTATAGGTGTTATACGTATTACCGATTGTCAGCTTATTGGGCGTATAGGTAGTGCCGTTGATTGTCGGACTGAAGTTAAACCACGATGTGTATACATCTTGTCCGGATGATGCAGTATCTGATAGCGGCAAAATTGCAATGCTACCGTTAGTGCCGATCGACAAGGCTCCGTTATAAGCCCATGAGTTAGCACGTAACGTCACATTGCCCGTGCCAGTATTGATGGTTGGTGAATTACTATTAAATAACTGAGAGCCACTAATCGTAATATTGGCATTGGTTGAAGTGACGTTACTACCAGCCAACTGACCTACCGTTCCAACTAAATAAATGTAATTATTGTTAGTAGTGGAAATGTTGATGTTGCTACCACCAGCTAATACATTGCCATACATCACAATGCCGCGATTGCCAGAGCTAGCTGTACCGGTAAGAGTTACATTACCTACATCAGAGATGATATTGTTATTGTTATTAAAATACAGTCCTGCTTGAAGACCCGTACCGGTAAGCGTTACATTACCGCCAGTAGATCGGATGGTGCCGCCCTGAGTAGTATTGTCGTAATAAGACCGAATTCCGGCGTAGTCAAAGTCATTGACACCTGACCCAGATGTAGAGCCAGTGATCGTTACATCGCCCTTGGCAATAATGCTATAGGCGCCTCCATCCCATGTATTCAGATAGATACCGGCAGCAGTTCCACAACCCGCAATGTTGATGGAGCCGTTACCCGCATTAATCGTCGCGTTACGGCCAAATAAAACCGCATTACCACTAGACGTATTACCTTGAATGCTGATATTTCCACCACCAGAATACATTGCTACGTTAGTGGTGCCGCCGCCAAACTCAATTGCCCAATCAGAGTTTTTATTGACTGCGCCAGTTGGGACAACAAAACCAGAAGCATCAGTTGTGGTAGCAGCACCACCGCCAACGATAATAGCGCCGCCTCCACCTGTCTGAGCGGTGCTGCCATTAGCAGAATTTAATGTGATGTTGCCATCTTGCATCACAATACCGCCAGCCACACCTCCATTAGAGTTAGACCAGAAAACCAATGAACCATTATTGGCTTGGTAAGTCCGTGAAACGTTCGCACTAAAAATGCTACCCGTAGCTTTAAGGATGAGAGCATTACCAGCACCCAAAGAAGTTATATTGGCACCAGAATAAATACTACCCTGCGCCGTCAGGGAAATAATGCCGCCAGAAGAGATATTGGCTAACGATAAATACTCAGCGTATGTATTTACACTTGTATTGGTAGCGCCTAAAAGCGTTACATTCCCACTAGTAGACAGAATTTGAGAGCTAGATGATTCAATGCTAATGCCATAGCTCGAATTTGATGTTCCGCTGATGTTAATCGCGCCAGTTGTGGAACTAATATTGCTCGCACCTGCAAGGTAAATGCCCTGATAACCAGCTCCAGAAGTTCCGGTTAAATTAATGCTGCCCGAAGAGGTCTTTGCATTAAAAGTACTTTGAGCATGAATACCGCGATATGGCGTTGAAGAGCCATTCATCGTGATATTGCCGGAGCCTGCAGAGGTATTGAAGTTCGCAGCAGCATCCAACTGAATGCCCTGACCTGAGGCCCCACCAACTCCATTCAGGAGAATATCACCGCCACTAGTTGTAGTGATATTAACCGCACCTGTGTAATACAAGCCTGGCCAGCCCGCCCTAGAAATACCTGTGATGTTAACAATGCCACTAGTCGTAGAAATATTGCTAGTAGTAGCCTGGAAACCAGATCCGCTAGAGGATGAGCCATTTCCAAATAGCGTAATGTTGCCTGTTGTTGTACTGTAGTTGACTGCACCGCTATAAAAGCCACCGTAGGTTGAAGAGTTGCCACTAACTGAAATATTGCCAGTCGTTGTTGAAATATTGGTAGCGCCAGCAAAATACGTTGCCCAACCGCTACTGGAAGTGGTGTTTACCTGGATATTTCCAGATGTTGAGCTAATGTTTCCAGCGGAAAGATAGAAGCCATAGGCTGTACCTGCAGCACCAGCAATCGAGATATTTCCAGAAGCAGAAGTGAAATTAACGGACGGTGCAGATAAATAGACCCCGTAACCACTGGTAGATGTGCCCGTAATATTTAAATTACCGGCACCCGTAGCATTGAAATTAGCAAAGTTATCGGCAATCAGAATTCCATAATCGCTACCGGTATTTGTTCCGGTAATGGTGATGCCTTGAGCAGTCACTGATGTTCCATTGGCGGTTGCACCGCCCCATGCATTAAATTGAACACCTCGTGAGCCACCAGTTGCGCTATTTCCAATAATTGTTAAAGCGCCTGTACCTGCATTGATGAGCGTAGCCCTATCAAACATAATGGTGTACGAACCATTGCTTGATGCATTCATGTTGATGTTTCCACCGCCTGAATACATCTTCATCACCGTATCACCGCCACTCGCACTTGGCTGGAATGAAAGCGCCATGTTTGCAGCAAATGCTGCACCCGTTGGATTCCCGTTAGCATCTACCGCTGCGCCACCGCCAAAAATGATATTGCCACCACCGGTAGTTTGAGTGATGCTGCCATTAGCAGTATTGAAAGTTGGGCTAGCACCTTCTAGGTTGATGCCGCCGCCAGAAGTGCTATTGGCATTACTCCAGAAAACCAGGCTTCCGTTATTGGTTTGGAATGTAAGGTTATCTGTAGTTGACTTAATCTTTCCCAGAGCCTTGAAAACAAGTGCATTGCCTGCACCTTGTGATGTCACGTTCGTACCTAGGTATATATCTGCGCCTGAGTTAACAGAAATAACACCAGCTGTCTGAATCTTATTGGCGATTAAATAGTCGCCATAGCTTCCGGTCGTATTGCCAGTAATATTGATATTGCCTGAAGTAGAGGTGATGTTGCCTACCCCACCAGTGCTTTCAAAATCAAAACCGTAGTAACTTACAGAGGTGCCGGATAAATTAATATTGCCGGTCGTTGAGCTAATATTGCCCGAATAATAGAAAACACCTTGCGAGCCACTAGAAGATGTACCGGTAACGCTAATGGCACCAGCGCCTGATGCTAAATTTACATTTGAATTTAGATAGGCGCCAATACCGACGCTACCAGTTTTACCAACAACAGTAATTCCCCCGGTGCCTTGTGTTGTATTGAGATTTACCGCAACACTAGAGGTAATGCCGTAACTAGAAACTGCCGTACCATTTAAGGTAATTGAGCCACCAGCAGTTGTAAAGTTTGTTGGGTTGGTGACAAAATTAATACCAGACTGGTTACCGGTCTGATTACCAACGAGCGAAATATTACCTGTCGTCGTTGTGAAATTACCCCCACCCAAATGAATGGCATCGTAACCAAGTGAGCCTGTTACGTTAAACGTAATATTGCCGGTCGTAGTTGAGTAATTCGCGGTATATGGCTGATAGAAACCTGCCCAAGCTGGCGAATTGGCTATGATCGAAATCGACCCCCCAGCGGTAGACTTCATATTACCCATGTAATATTCAATCGCGCTGGAATTACCCGTTCCATTTAAGGTGATATTCCCCGACGCAGAAGTGATATTGAAGTTGCTCGTTGAACCAGAGCCCAAACGAATTCCGTAGTTGGCTAGTGAAATACCCGTAATACTGATATCTCCAGAGCCTGTTGAGGTGATTTCTGCTCCATTGTTACCAATATAAAACGCATTTGACCCACTAGAACTTGCATTGATAGTAATGCCCTGCGCAGTAATAGTCGTTCCATTCGTTGCACTGCCATAGGCATTGAACTCAATACCATTACTGGTAGCATTTGTTTGAATATTTAATGATCCATTACCAGCATTAATGATTGATGCGCGATCAAACATCACACCATAACCACTGGTGCTCTTGGCATTAATGGAAATATTGCCGCCGCCGGTGTACATACTAGTTATCGTATTGCCGGCACTTGCTGGATTAAAGGCAACGGCATTACCAGCGCTTACTAC
Source organism: Polynucleobacter sp. MWH-S4W17 (assembly GCF_018687535.1). Classification (NCBI taxonomy): domain Bacteria; kingdom Pseudomonadati; phylum Pseudomonadota; class Betaproteobacteria; order Burkholderiales; family Burkholderiaceae; genus Polynucleobacter; species Polynucleobacter sp. MWH-S4W17. The sequence continues at coordinate 1,173,704 of NZ_CP061295.1, forward strand.
AGCACCCGTCGGATTACCATTTGTATCAACGGTTGCGCCACCACCAAAAATCAAATCACCGCCACCAGTTGTTTGGTTAGTGGCGCCATTGGCAGTGTTAAAAGTTAGGTTGGCATTGGTCATAGTAATGCCGCCGCCGGAGGTGCTATTGGCATTACTCCAGAACACCATAGAGCCGTTATTGGTACGGAAAGTTAAATTATCAGCACCAGTGGATATGGTTCCGAGGGCCTTTACTAGCATCTTTGAGCCCGAATTCGTTTCAGTCAAATTGCTATTTAAAGTAATATTCCCTGCATATAAACTGATTGGGCCAGAGACATTAATGTTGCTCGCACTACCAATAGTTAAGTTCGCTGTATTTGTCGCGCTACCAATGGTTAAGCTAGTAAATCCATTGGCAACACTGTAATTAACCGCTTGAGCGGATCCAAAACTGGTACCGTTTGGCTGAATCAAGATCGTACCAGTACCAATAAAACCCTGAGTAGATGGTGCATTGGTGTTGGTGAAGGTTAAAGCACCGCCAGCTACACTGGTATTGCCGGTATATGATGCTGCACCAGTAATATTAACGTTGTTCGCCTGGCTAATGATGACATTTCCGGCACCAGAAATTGCGTTACCAATCGTTAGGTCGTCCGTGTGGTTATAGGTAAGATTGGCACCGCTACTAATACTAATATTGGAGCTCGAATTGATGCTGCCAACAGTAGTGCCATTACCAATTTGCAAAGTACCTGCTACAACTGAGGTATTGCCGGTATAGGTATCTGACACCGGAATGATCATGGTTCCGGTGCCATTCTGAATTAAATTAACCCCACCAGAAATCAAGCCAACCATGGTCAAATTACCAGAACCAATGCTGGAGACATTGAGGTTATAAGTAGAGCTTGCAACGCTAGCAAAGTTTCCTGAGAAAGTACTATTTGCTGAAGCATTAAATTTCAGTAAGCTTGTTTGATGGGTTGTATCAAGATTTGAGAAAGATCCAGAACCAATAACTTGAGCAGCCCTAAATTCAATAGAGCCAGACTGATCCCATGCGTTATAAATATTCGAGCCGCTGATATTTATCGTGCCAGCACCCGCTTTATATAAAACGTTTTCAATATTGAAAGGAGCTAAACCAGCACCACCGTTCACAATACCATTTAAGTTGATGGTGCCATTAGCAGCGCTAGTGTCAATTGTTAAGGTATAGCTATTCGTGCTTGCATTCGATCCACCCATAAAGCCTGAAAGATTGGCACTTCCAGCAGTCACAATCGATGTTGCATTTGTTAAGGATGCGAAGGTTCCATAACTAGAGCTTGGTTCAGTCGAGTTATAAACAAATGCACCTGAACCCAAATTCAGATTTCCAGTAAAGCCAATGGCACCAGCAGTAACGCTTAAGTTACCGTTGCCACTGTACTTAGTATTGGGCAACATAACGGCGGTGGCATTATTAAAGAGATAAGTCAGGCTGGCATTATTGGTAATATTTCCAGAACCAATTGCACCAGTTGAACCGTTATTACCTATCTGCAATGTGCCACCACTAATGGTGGTGTTGCCAGAATACGAATTCGCTCCTGACAAGATCAAAGTGCTTGAGCTATTTTGGGTTAAGTTACCCGCTCCACTCATATTGCCCGACAAAATCTGAACAGCAGAAGAGTTATATATCAGCGTGCCAGCATTACTTATGTTGCCTGCATAACTGCCGTTGCCTAATGTACCTGCACCGCCAAGAGTTAAATTACCCGCGGTAATGGTCGTGATACCAGAATAACTATTATTGGCGTTAGTCAGCGTGAGATTACCAGTAACCAATGTTAGGTTTCCGGTGCCAGTAATTGCCAGGCTTTGAGTTAAAGCATCGCTATGGTTATATGCCAAGGTGCCGTTATTAATGATGGCATTCGTATTGGCAATCGAACCTACAGTTGTTCCGTTACCAATCTGCAATGTGCCAGCACTAATGGTGGTATTGCCCGTGTAGGTATCAGTGCCAGTTAGAGTTAAGGTGGATGAGCCATTAACCACTAAATTACCTGCTCCAGCAATAACCCCGGCATAAGTTGTAGCGCTGGTAATTACATTGGCAGTCAGCGTATAACCCGTTCCGAGATTAATCGTACCGGCCCCAACAAACGAGCCAATCGTATCCGTTGAAGACACGTTATAAGTTGCACCACTAGTAATATTGACAATATTGCCATCAGCCAAGCTACCGTTTACAAGCAATGTACCCGCTGACACATTGGTTGTGCCGGTATAGGTATTAGCAGCGGTTAAGGCAGTAACCCCCGAGCTATTCTGAGTTAAATTACCTGATCCAGAAATAATTCCGCTCAAGGTCACATTACCAGCGCCGCCAGATAAGGTTAGCGTGTTGCCATTGGTATTAATAGGTGCGTTAATGGTGAGGTTGCCTGCACCTGTGGCAAAGCTTGCTCCGGCAGCTAAATAAATGTTCGAGCTACCCGAGCCATTAATAACAATATTACCTGTTGATGTGGCATTCATGGCAGCGGCGCCATTTAAATACAATGCACCCGATGTTGCGGTGACACCCGCAAAGTTAAACGTCAACGTTCCATTGGAGCTGGTGAATGATGGGCTAATAAGTGCGCTTGTATTTATAGCCGTCAAATCTCCGCTAAGCGCGCTGATATTAAAGGTGACGTTACCGCTAGTGGCGGTTGTTGGTACTGCTGCGGCACCATACTGAATGACACCCCAATCACCTGCTGTTTGGGTAACATTGATTTGTAATGCACTACCACTTGCAGTATTAATTGAAGTATTTGTATAAATACCCATTGCCCAGTGGGTACCGACACCCGAAGAAGCATTGGCAGTTAAGGTAACTGCGCCACTTGTATTTAGGGTTGAATTTGCTTGCAGAGCAATGGAATGAGCGTAAGTCCCAGTTGAAATGCCCAATAAGTTCAACGATGCGCCAGATGCTGCGGATAGATTATTAGCGCCCGTCAAATTGACGGCGGTATTCATAGTGGAGGCACCTGACGATGTACCACTGGTCGAGCTATATCCAGCTAAAGTCACATTGCCACTAGATACATTGACCGTAGCGTTATTTAATGTGATGTAAGCAGTGCTTGTTGCATTACCAACCGTATAACTGCCAGCGCTGTAATTAAATGTGAGGTTGGCGTTGTTAACTGCAATATTGCCACCACCCAAACTACCAGTCGTTCCGGCATTACCAACTTGGAGCGTGCCATTATTAACGGTTGTTCCGCCAGTATAGGTATCCGTGCCGCTCAAAGTAAGGATGCCTGTACCAACCTTAGTCAAGCCTCCTGCTCCAGCGATGGTGCCTGCAAATACTGCAGATGAGTTATCACCAAAGGCAGTGAGCGTATAGCCTGAGCCAAGATTAATTGTGCCAACGCCAGCAAATGATCCAACTGTGTCAGATGCGGAGACGTTATATGCCGCGCCACTGGATACGTTAACAGCAGTGCTATCACTCAAACTACCGCTAACAATTAAGGTGCCAGCAGTAACATTGGTTGCGCCACTATAAGTATTGGCACCAGACAAGGTTAAAGCGCCTGAGCCAGCTTTAATCAGCTGTGCTGTCGAACCACTAATACAACCGCTATAAGTTGAAGCACCCGATTGATTGACATTGAGCGCGAGTCCCGACGCCACTGCAATATTGCCAGCGCCGGAGACATTTCCGGTTAAATTAATGTTGCCAGTTGTGGCATTAGTAGTGGTTAGTCCAGCATTCAGCGTGATATTGCCACCAGTTACAGCAATCGGACCCGATACATTAACTAAGCTACCAACCGTAATATTGGCAGTATTAGTAGCCGATCCGAGCGTCACTGAACTCAGTGAAGAATTCGCGGTGGCACAGAAGGTAATCGATGACGTATCTAAAGCAGTTGTGAATGACGTTCCAAGCGGTGCAATTGTCACGCTGCCATTGCTAATGAGCTTATACGTATTTGGAGTAGTGCCCGTACCATCCAAGAAAATATCATTAGATATGAAGGATATATTTCCAGTCTGCCCGTACTGGCCAATCGTTATAACTTGAGTGGTATTCGGAGTACTCTGTATACCGTATGAAGTTGTGCCCACCCCTTTTGTACCGGTAAGGGTGATATTGCCTACAGTCGACTTGACAGTTGAGGTATTCAACCAAATGCCGGCATTTTGACTTCCAGAGCCCGTATTGGTTCCGCCGGCTCCCGTAATATTGATATCACCTAGCGTAGAGCTTAAGGTTGTATTTGCATCTAGCAATACGCCAATATTCTGGATGCCGGTACTATTTCCACCGGTACCATTAACACTAAGGGTTGAATTTTGAACTGTGATGCTTGCATTTGATATGTACACACCATAGTTAGAGACGCCAGTAGTTCCACCCGTTCCATTAACAGTAATGTACCCTGAACCAGTTGTACTAATATTGGTATTGCCTAGATAAGTACCGTAGTTTGTGCCGCAAGCGGCTGGACCACCGGCACCACCAATACCATTAATGGTGATGTTGCCGCCTGCAGCCTGCATACTGCCACTATCAAAATAAGCACCATAGCGTGGTTCATTTAATGTGCCAGAGGTAACAGCGTTGCCTGACATGTAAACATTGCCACCTGCCGTGCTAATGGTGCTATTGAAAATACCGACACCAAACCAACCAAATATGTCATCCTGCTTTGCGCTAGCAGAGCCAACCGTTACTGCTGCAGCCCCAGCGTAAGGGGTCCAGGTTGTTGCACTAGTGACATTACCGCCACCAATCCATACGCCACCACCACCGGTAGAAATGGAGTTGAATCCGGTATTGCGTAGTCCATTGTTTAACCATACAGAGCCAATTCCACTACCATCGGAGTCGGCCCAGAAAATAGTATTCAATTTTCCGCCAGCCGTACCATTGCTAATGGTGACATTCACATTGGTATTGACACCGTCCCAACCAAGAGAAATAGAATTTTTTGCCTGCAATAAAAGTGAGCCAATGCCACTGGTATTTTCAGTAATGTTTGCCATTACATAAATATTGTTGCCATAAACAGAGATGGGGCCAGAGGTGTTTACAACATTAGAAATGGTGACGTTTTGGCTATTAGTGGTGTTGCCAATCGTTAGACCAGATTTGGCCCCAATAATAGAGAAGCGAGAGTTCCAATTAAATGGGTTACTAAAACTAGAACCACAAGAATTAATAGCTATATTTCCGGTATTGCGGAAATTGTAAGTTCCACCACTATTAATCTGATCGGCTATTAAGGTAACGTTTCCAGTGGTATTGGTTGTGCCATCACCACCAATATTGAATGTTCCTGAATTGGCAATGCCATAGCCAGAAGAGTTGGCGATACCCACTAATACAACATCACCCACGGCCGATGTGATATTGATTGTGCCGCCATCGCCGTTGATGCCAGCAATAATACGTTGAGTACCCGAACCAGCAGTGCCATTAAGTGTGATGCCGCCATTCGTAGTGATAATTCTATGGATGGCCCCGTCAGAATAAATATTGATACCAGCAGCATGCGAAGTTGCATCATTATTAACACCGCCAACACCAACAATGCTAATGGTGCCATTGCCTGAAGTTTGAATAAGGTCACCAGTTCCAGAGTTGGCATTAAAAGATACGATATCAACCCCAATACCGTATATTCCCGTAGGAGTGACAGAGGAACCTTTTCCACGAATACTGATATTTCCGCCGCCAGCATTTAATGTCGAGCTATGAAGCCATACCCCCCTGTAGCCAGGAGTCATACCATTAGCAAGAGTCAGGCTGGAGCCCATCGCATATCCGCTACCATCTAGTGCCCCACCGCCCAGCGTAATGTTGCCCCCACTAGTGTTAACGGTTAGCCTATCTAGAGCAATCATGCCCGCACCAGAGTTATCTGTATCCCCTGAAAATAAAACTGCACTTCCGTTAGTTGTTACAGCCAATCCAGAAGCATTGGTTGCGATGCTGTCGCGAGCGTCCAATGTAATATTGCCGGCTTGATAAGCTGTAGTGGTCAAATTAGCATATAGGTTAATTTTTCCACCATAAATACTGATTGGTCCAGCAACAGATAATGCTGCTGTACTGATCGAGACATCCTGAGTATTTGTTGTGCTACCAATACGGAAAGAAGACAGTGTGGATGGGAATGTAAACCATCCGGCATCTACGCCCTGTCCAAATGAGCCGTTATTAGATTCAAAAACAAAAGCACCGGTTGTATTGGTAATTGTAGGAGTAATGCCTAATGCAGTATTCCAACTCATCGTAGCGCCGCGGAAAGTAATATTTCCAGTGCCCGCCGAATAAGTCATATAGTCGAGCTTTAACAGCCCAGAATTATTTGCGTCACTATCAGCATTCAACGTGATGCTTCCATTATTGGTTTTAATGGTATTCGCTGAACTTATAGTACTTATATTGTTGGCTGCGTTAATGGTAATCGCTGAACCATTAGCCGTCGTACTCAAGCTTGAATTGAGCGCAACGTTACCGCCATAAACAGTAATTGGCCCAGAAATATTGACTGCACTAGCTAACGTAATATTTTGAGTGTTTCCAGTATTGCCAATAGTCAACCCGCCAACAGATGCGTCAAGACTTAAATTAGTATTTGTGAAGCCCGATGAAAAATTAGTAGCGTTTGACAGTATTGAAACACTGCCACTGGTATTAACTGTTGTTATTGCCGGAAAAGATAAGGTATCACCGATTAGCGTGACGTTGCTAGAGGAGGTGGTGACGTTAGTGCCCGCCATTGAGCCCACAGATGAGTTACCTGTAAACCAAAGAGCAACAGCACTAGACACGAGGTTTTGACCTTTAATGCTGATGTTGCCAGATTTAGCGAGAACATTACCATTAATTTCAGTGGCAGCGCTATAAGTCGATGTATTCGCCACACCAGAAATATTAATGCCACCTGATCCTGTTGCCTCGATTGTTCCGCCAAATTCCACGCCAATAGATTTGGCAGGATTATTGATAGCACTTGCATCACCGATAATACTAATGGCATCCGTGACTGCGCCAGCAGAACGGAAGGTTGAGCCGCCAATGTTTACCCCAATTACCCACACACTACCAGTTCCATAAGCGTTACCCGTGAGAGCTATCTTGCCAACGCCTGCATCCATTACGCTATTACTTACAGTGATTCCAGCATCAGTGGTGGCCAAACTTATATTTGGGCTCTGGCCGCGTAATGTAATATTGCCGCCCCCAGAGTTCAACCTGCTTCCATCCACCCAAATTCCGTATGTAAAAGCTGAGGTGCCGGTTGCAAATCCTGTAGCTAAATTAGCGCCGCCACCAAGAGTAATATCGCCACCATTAGTGGTGATGTTTGTCCCAGAAGTTAGGTAGATATGCCCCGCACTAGTATTGTTTGAGGCCCATAAGCTCACACCCAATGCACCGGATGTTGAAGTAATAGTGGCATTTGTTAATGTGATATTGGCTGTAGCCTGCAAGGATAAAATTGCACTACCGCAAGCCGACTTGGTAAGGGTTACGCCATCATTCCAAACGATGTCACCCGTGACTTGATCGTAGACACTCGTACCTGAATTTAATACATTCTGGTATGTATTGGCAATTGCCTGAGTGATTGTTGCATCTGTTGGATCCAGTAACCATAAACCACCCTTTCCATTGGTCGCACCGGCATTGATAACTACGCCGTCAGTGATAAGCGTATGCCCAGATGTTTCGATCTGACCGCCATCTCCGCCATTGGCTCCACCTCTTGCAAAGATAGTGCCATACACATTCGTTGAGCTGTTCGCATTCCTTACATCAGACCAGATGACTACCTTGCCGCCATTACCGTTATCCGTTGCACTCGCATCAATGGTGACGTTTTGCCCCATGTATGTTGTGGTAGCTTGATAAGTGCCGTTGCTTCCTTGCCAATCACCACCCACCAAAACATTGCCGCCACCCGTTGCGCCGCTGACATTGACTGCAGTGTTGTCATCAAGCGTAATGGAGTCACCCAAGATCGTGACGTTACCGCCCTGACCTCTTCTGCTGCGTGAGTTGATGCTGGTGAAACCAGTCAATGCTGCTGTTAGCGGCAATGATGGTGGATTGAATGGATCGCTAAATGGATTGGTGCTTTGCGCATTTGTGGCAACTACTTGAACATCACCGCCTTGTGTATCACCATCCGCATTAATGCTTGCATCTGCGACTGCAACTTGTGCACCCGCAATCTGAACTTGTCCGCCACGTTGTGAGCTACTCACGTCAATGTTGGCATTCACGTTCAGTGTTTGTGTTGCTTGTACTTTTAATGTGCCGCCTTGTACTGGGCTAGTAGCAATGACTTTGCCGGATATGGCCACGGTTTTACCGTTGATCGTGATCGTGCCAGCCTGTTCTGTGTCGCTGCTGACATCCAGCGTGCCAGTGTTAGTGACATTGCTGCCTTCCAGAACAATGCGGCCGCCTTTTTGGCTAACGCCCTTCGCTTCAATCGTGCCGCTGTTAATCACTGTAGCAGCAAGTTGGTTCATTGCGCGCGCTGACAGAATCACTAAACCATTCGGGGCTTTAATTGCGTAACGGTTTTCTACTAGCACATCAATTTGGCTAGCAGTTACGGTAATACTTTCTAATTTGCTTGAGGATCCAAAGTTCAGAGTAATAGCTTCGCCACCTGCCATCGCAACCGTTCCAGATTGCGCTAGGAGCAAGCCTGTGTTGCGCACCTCAGGGGCGAGCATAGCGATGTAGCCATTCAGGCTCGTTTGAATGGTGCCTTCGTTAATAACTTTGCCAGTACTGCCATTGCGATCAAAGGTAGTGCTACCAGCCATGAAGGCGGCGTCACTCATGCTATGCGTTGTGGCAACTATGCCACCGACGTTTACTTGAGCACCCGGTGCAAAGTACACACCCGCAGAGTTCAGCAAATAAACTTGGCCGTTAGCATTGAGGTTACCGAAGATTTGACTTGGATTTGGTGAGTTAACGCGATTCAGAGCAACAGAGTTAGCACTTGGCTGCACAAAGTTGACAGTGGCTTGTGAGCCGATATCAAAGGTATTCCAATTAATGGCGGCACGATTCGATGTCTGTGTCACCGTCATCTTGTTGCCGTTGGTCATCATAGATGCCACACCAGCAGCAATTTGTCCACCTGTTGGCAATTGATTTGGTGCCGGTGGTGCAGCAATAGCAGCGCCACCAGACATCACAGCTGCAACTGCAACTGCAAAGTTGCGAGTAATACGAGTCAGCGACTGCTCTTTACCGTGCGCGCGGACGATTTCACTCACGGCCACCCAAGCGCCCTGGGCTTTACTCCAGATCACCTTGAACATGCGGTTGAGTGAACTATTCATTCGCTGAAATTAATTATTAGCTATGCAATATCTTGAAGTTAGCGTGATGACTAAACGCCACCTTGATCTAGCTCATCAAAATGACGATTGACTAGCGCACGCAATTCATCAATCTGCTCAATCGCATATTGTCGATTTGGGAATACTGCTGGCAAGCGCAATACATTGCCGTCTTCAGCCAAGAAAGCAGCTTCAACAGAAACAGCCTCTCCAAGGGTGCGTACAGCAAATACGCCGCGGCCTGTAATCGGCTGACTTGCACCTGCATCTTCTGCGGCTTGATTGGATTGCGTCATTTGCGCTCCTTCGTTAATTGCCTGTAAAGGCGCCGTGGAAACTGTAGGCTGCCCTAATACGGTTTTTGTTGTTGGCTTTGATGTTGTTTTTGGCATAGTTTTTGTTGTTGCTTTAGATGCTGTTTTTGTCATTGTTTTTTGTGGAGTTTTCAAAGTTGATTTCGGTGCTGATTTTGCAATTGGCTTAGTAGCAGGTTTGATGGAAGATTTCACGGCGTTCTTCACTGCAGTTTTTGTCGCAGACCTTGCTACCGGTTTGCTTGCTGCTTTGGCCGCAGGCTTCTTAATAACCTTAGCGGCAGGTTTTGCTGCACTGCGCGCTTTAGAGGTGACGGTCTTTGCTTTAGTTTTCATATGGGCAGAGTTGCTGTAATCCAGAATCGATGAGAGCTAATGCCCCCGTTTTGTGTCAGGTAGTTTGTTACGCTTTGGGTAAGGCCACCAGTTCGCATGGCAAATGCGCCCTTCACATTTAAGTTGTAAGGGCCTAGCCAAGCTAAGCTCACGCCGGCACCTTGGAGTACGTAGTTGTTGCTAACGGTATTGATCGCTGGATTGAATTTCCAGGTCTGCACATTTCCAATGTCATAGAAGCCCGCAACTTGAGTTTGGTAAGGCAAGTCATGGCGAAGCTCAACCGTAGTTAAGTTACCTTGACTGCCAGCGCCTTGACCTGAACCGTAGGCGCGCACATTCAACGGGCCGCCTAAGTAGAGTTGCTCAGAGCTATCCATATTCTTGCTTGCCCACTGACCCGAAACGGAAACATATGCAGACATCTCATCGGTTACCGTTTGCAAACGAGTAAGGGCGTAACGCGCTTTTGAAAAGCTACCTGCTACCCCATAAGTAGAGCTATAAGGCCCATTGATGTTTCGAGAGATATCGCCACCAGATACGTTTAATAAACCAGTGTTGATACCTCCGCCCCAAATATCATCCAAACGATTACCGTTAAGACCCAATTGCGCCACACTGGTTGTGTAGGTTTGGTCTTGATTAACACCAGCAATGGTCCAGTTCTTAAATTCACTGTAATTCCAATTAAACGTGGTGATTAAGTTCGCGGGACGGGAGCGAATCAGCGGCATGCTTGCTTCAACACCACCAGTATTGGCGATACCATTGGCATACAAGCTATTGAAGCTTTGGTTGAGCACACGATAGGCCATGGTGCTGCCATTCACACCCATGCGCAAACCACTAGTGCCGACCGGCGCGGTGTAACTTACACGACCATAACTATTGCCTTCTGAGTACATTGCATAGGCAGATAACTGATCACCAATACCCAATGGGCCATTAGCATTTGCTAAGACCGATGTACGAATCTTGCCGCTATTGGCATCGCCATAGTTATCAACACTGACTTGGCCATTGATCAAGGGCTTATCTTCTACCGTCAAAACTAAAATCGTATCGCCCGGTTGGGTGCCGCTTTGCAAACTGCTTGTGACCGATACATCCGGTAGATCATTCAATGTGAGCAAAGCAAAATCAAGTTGATCAAGCGATAACTCTGATGCTTTTGGAATGTGTGAGTAGACCCACTCTTCCACTCGCTCATTACTGACCCGCTTAGAGCGGTTATCAATGGAAATGCCACCGAGCTTTGCTTCAATCAATTGAATGCGCACTACACCAGCTGTGATGTCTTGCTTTGGTAGCACTGCGCGAACTAGCCATCCACGCTCGCGGTAATACTGCGTGATTGCATTCGTTAGCTGGGTAAGATCATCAAACGTGATCGGAGTATTAACCAAGTCTTTTGCCAAATGGTCTAAATCAGCAGTGGGAACTTTGGTATTTCCGGTAAATTCAAAACGCTTTACGACAAAAGTCATTTGCCCTGGAGGTGGAGCACTTGGCTTCACCTCTAACGGAGCAACATTGCGTGTTGCATCTGGAAGAAGTGGCGCTGTAGGCTCAAGCTCACGGTTTTGTTGCAATAACTGACCAGCGGAGGTTTGGGCGGTAGCAGTTGAACCCCCCAAAAGGGTGCAGAAAAGGATGAATCCAAAGGAAAGGGCAAAGAATATTTGCCCTTGAGTTCGCGCGCGTACATACATGCACGTGATTTTACTTTAAAAACGCCATTTTTGACGCTTTAAATGGCTATCCGGTCATCAAAAATAGCGCCCTGATAACGTTCTAACTCATTGATTTATATAGTTTTTGTATCTGCTTAATAATTAGGCAGGAAAAAGTCTCTAAAAAGAGGTTCTTTTTTAGAACTTTTTGGCCTCATTTTTATGCTGATGAACGCAGGAAGAATGGCCAACCCTTTGGTGCAAATTTCCGCAAAAACGCGGCATTTTGAATATATTTGCCAATTCTTTATGCACGCTAAAATTGCTTATGAGCTCACCTATTGCCTTTGATTACCCCCAGCAAAATGCTGCTGGCGCCACCTGTACCGCCCAAGCTTGGGCCAAAACCCCTCCCCAACTTCATGGTTCCGAGAAGGTCGCCGTCATTGCTCGCATTAAACAATTATTGGTTGAGAAAGATGCTGCTTTAGTCGCCCACTACTATGTTGACGGTGACATTCAGGATTTAGCGATGGAGACCGGTGGGTACGTTGCTGACTCTTTGGAGATGGCGCGTTTTGGTAAAAATCATTCAGCAAAAAATCTAATTGTTGCCGGCGTTCGCTTTATGGGCGAGTCTGCAAAAATACTTAGCCCTGAAAAACGCGTGTTCATGCCCGACCTGGATGCAACCTGTTCGCTTGACTTAGGTTGCGATGCTTCAGACTTTGCAGCATTTAGAGCTGCGCATCCTGATCGCGTTGTCGTGGTGTATGCAAACACTTCGGCAGCAGTTAAAGCTCAAGCCGATTGGATGGTGACCAGTTCTTGTGCATTAGCGATCGTGCATCAACTCAAAGTTGAAGGTAAAAAAATCTTGTGGGCACCCGATCGTCATTTGGGTCGTTACATTCAAGAGCAAACTGGCGCGGATATGTTGCTATGGAATGGCGCTTGCATTGTTCATGATGAATTTAAAGCTGTTGAGCTTGAACTTTTAAAGGCCGCCCACCCCAACGCAATGATCTTGGTTCATCCAGAGTCACCGCAAGCAGTCGTTGACCTTGCAGACGTTGTGGGCTCTACCTCTGCCATGATTAAGGCCGTGGTTGAAGGCGCTGCTACTGAGTACATTGTGGCTACTGATAACGGCATCTTGCATCGCATGCGCCAGCTAGCCCCCAATAAGAAACTGATTGAAGCGCCAACTGCTGGCAATAGTGCAACCTGTAAAAGTTGCGCTCACTGCCCATGGATGGCCATGAATGGCTTACAAGGAATATTGAATTGCCTAGAATACGAATCTGGTGAAATCTTCGTCGAAGAACCTATTCGTGTTCAAGCACTGGGTTGCATAGAGCGCATGCTCGACTTCACCAAAAAACATCCTGACCTTTTAGCTAAAGCGCAGCATGGCTTTGTAAAAAATATTGGCGCCGCTTAATTTTTATATTGATATATGTTTGAATACAACGAAACCTTAGAGCAAGCACGCCAACGCAATATTCATGATGCACTCATGGAAGATATCGGCACTGGTGATTGGACTGCAAAGCTCGTTCCCAGAAAACCAGTAAAGGCGCAGCTCATTGTCCGTCAAGAAGCTGTACTTTGTGGTGTGGATTGGTTTGAAGGCACACTCAAGAAGCTTGATCCCAACTCCAAAGTAACTTGGCATTACCTAGAGGGCGACATGATGAAACCCGATACCAAGGTTTGCGATATTGAAGCTGACTCACAAGCACTCCTATCTGCCGAACGTACCTGTATTAACTTCTTGCAAACGCTTTCTTGGACAGCCAGCATAACGCGTCAGCACGTTGATGCAATTGCGGGCGCTAGCCCGAATCCAAAGGGCTGCGCGGTATTGGATACACGTAAAACCGTTCCTGGATTACGTCAGGCTCAGAAGTACGCAGTACTCGTTGGCGGCGGCAAAAATCAACGTCTAGCCCTTTGGCACGGCATTCTGATTAAAGAGAATCATATTGCCGCAGCTGGAAGTGTTACTGCAGCTTTAAAGAATGCTCAAGCACTTACTGCTGGAGTGGATATTCAGATTGAAGTAGAAAACTTTGCTGAACTTGAAGAGGCTCTAGCTGCGGGTGCGAAAAGTATTTTGATTGATAACTTCAATGCCGATCAAATGAAGCAAGCTGTTGCCATTTCCGCTGGACGTGCTTTGCTAGAAGCCTCTGGTGGTATCAACCTAGATCAAATGCGCGCTATTGCATCTACTGGTGTTGATCGCATCTCCCTTGGAAAACTCACCAAGGATGTGAATGCGGTTGATTTCTCGATGCGCATTTTGTAGCAATTTGGTTATACCAATAGCACTTGAATGCCCTTAGTTTCAATTAGCTGAAGTAGCTTGGCAGCGGCACCACTAGGGTGCTTTCCAGAACCTGTCGACTCCCATTTTTGAACTGTAGAGACACTTACATTTAGTAGTGAGGCAAAAATGGATTGACTCATTCTTGCTTGATGAATGCGTATATCCGTCACTTTTTTAGGTGTAAATAATGGTGGCTTTTCTAAGCAAAGGGTCTTCATTTTTGCATAATCATGCTTTGTTAAAAGACCGTGCTCCTCCAATGCCTGCGCCATTTCCAATAGCTCGTCAAGCACCCTTCTATCTTCAGATTTTAATTTTTTACTCATTGCAATTTAGCTCCTTCAATATCCCAGCCCTAACTAGTACCCGCAATCTATTTCTATCTGCCTTTTCGAATGACTTAGCAATAATCGTTGCCGCCTCTTGCTCCACATTACTAAAGTCAGAGCCGGGATAACTCTTTTCCCTGCCAAAGATAAAAATAATTGCTTCCTTGTTTTTCTTGGCAACAATAGTGCGAATGCCCCCGCTTTTGCCCTGACCTGGAAGTGGGATTCTCTTTTTACATACCCCACCACCTAAGTCAGCCTCATAAACTCCTCGCTCAATCTCTCTAGCAGCATTACAAAGTTCTATAGCTCCAATAATTTTTCTTGCCCAACGATCGAATGTTTTTGTTTTTAAGACTATTTTCATAGTCGAGATTTTAATGTATAGCACTCAGTGCTATACCATTGTATCCGACAATGAATTAGGGTTGCAAGTAACCGGCATTTATAGAAGAATTCCGTGCAAATCTATAGAGTTAAATGACACAAGCTATGCGCGCCATGTGAGAAGCCTGGTATCTACAACGCGAGAGGGAAGATGAAAAACAAAACTACAAGCCCCTATGATGTGGCAGAACATTTGCGCACACCCCAGGAAATAGCCCTCTATCTTCAAGTATGCATTGAGGAATCAAATGGAGATGTTGAATTTATAGCAAGGGTATTGGACGATATAGCTAGAGCCCAAGACGCAACCCTGGAACCCAATGGGCCACGGCGTCCTGGGATTTAATACATTTATTACGCTTGCGAGCAATCGCACTAAATTACCCTTCCCTACCCTTGTAAATGATCTGCTTCTCCAGGGCGTTGCGAATAAATTCAATATTGCTTCGCAGGCTATAGCATTCAGCAGTGGCTAGCTTTGCTGCTTTTGATCTGAGTATTCTGCGCTCCATCTCATTAAGCACCTCAATATATTCACTGCGACGATTAGGGTCAAAGGTTTGAATCGTGTTCTGCTCAAATTTATCAAGCTCTTTATAAATGGAGTTGATCTGTTTCTTGGCCAAATTTGTTCTGTAAGTAGGAATTGATTTAATAACGGGATAAGCAAAAGCAGCAAAGGGAAGCAAGAGGAAGAACATGCGCTCTAAGAACTCCGCAAGCCAGAATGGCAAATACTTCATTAATGTCGGTGTGCCTTTTTCATAGAAGAACTTTGCCTCATCACTCAATGGCGCTTCGGTATTCATATAGGCCGGAAACTCTCCCGCTTTAGAAAAATAGGATTTGTTACCGTTAATTTCTCTGGCAGCCTCTAAAAATAGGACCTGAATTGCTGGGTGCAGGCGGTTATCAATTAAGAGATTGGTCGTAGTCGAAATCAGCTCAATTGGATGATCCGGGATATTTTTCCCGAGATCAAAGCCGCCCATGGGAACGGTCACTTCCTCGAAATACGGCAATAAACGGGTATAGGCGTCTGCACGCGTAAATGAAGCTAACTTAATGCCTGGATTTTTAATGAGTCTTTGTACGTTTGGTGAATCAAAACCATCTACCAAAATCACGGCATCAATTTCGCCACGCTCCAAAGCACTAACACCTTCAGCATTCCCAAGACTAAGTAAATTAGGGGCATCGCTTTTTAAGCCATTGAGTTTAAATATTCCAAGAGCCTGCGTACGTGTTCCACTCCCCACCGGGCCGATATTGATTTTTAGCTTAGCAATATCTCTATCAGATACGTGAATACTTTCGTTAAAGGCATTCTTGCGATAGAACATCCATACTGGCTCATAGTCAACACTACCTAGGGATTCCACACCAGAAAGATTGTCTACAGCAATCATTCCACCCTGAACAAGGGCTGCTTGGATTGGATCTTTTCGATCAATGAGATGTTGAAGATTTTCTTTAGAGCCGTGGGTCTCTACTAATTCAAGTTCAATACCTTTTTTCTCAAAATAGGTCTTATATTTTTCACCCAATACTTTGTAGGAGCCGCCGGTACCAGTTGCCATTAATACTTTATTAGGTGGCGCAGGCTTTGCAAACCAAATCAGAATAAATAGAGCAAGAATTAATAAGAAAACAAGTGGCCAGACCTCTCTTAAAGCACTAACCCAATTTTTGATCTCATCAGCTGCCGTTTGGTAAACGGCAGAGATATGTTCGCTGACTTCTTCTTTAAAACTGGCCATGTCATTCCTCGTGATATTGGGCTAGCTTATCACCAATAAACGGGGTTTTATAGCTTCGAAAGCCTACGAGGCTGCATCACTCTCTGCACCCTCTGCTTGAGGGGTGAGAATGGTTGGGTAAGACACCGCCCAAGTACCGGGGTAGTCCCGGCTGTAGTGCAATCCACGGCTCTCTCTGCGCATTAAGGCTGAGCGCACAATCAATTCCGCACATTCCAATAAGTTTCTGAGCTCAATGAGATCACGTGTGACCTTAAAGTTAGCGTAATACTCTTGCACCTCATAACGCAGCAACTTAATGCGATGAAGGGCTCGCTCAAGGCGGCGATTGGTTCTCACAATACCTACGTAATTCCACATCAAAGAACGTAGCTCATCCCAGTTGTGGGCAATGACCACTTGCTCATCCGCATCCTCAACTTGGCTCTCGTCCCACAATGGGAGAGCCGGCATCACTGGGGTCTTCAGATTGGAGATATCTTCTGCAGCAGCCTTGCCAATGACGACGCACTCCAACAATGAGTTGCTTGCCAAGCGATTCGCCCCGTGTAAGCCGGTGTAAGTTGCCTCACCTACTGCATAGAGTCCTGGCAAATCAGTACGCCCCTTGAGATCAGTCACTACACCACCACAGGTGTAGTGCGCAGCAGGGACAACTGGAATCGGTTCTTTGGTGATATCTAGACCAAGACTTAAGCAGCGCGCATAAATCATCGGAAAATGCTCTTTAATAAATGCTTCGCCTAAATGTGTGGCATCGAGATGGACATAGTCTAAGCCGTGCTTTTTCATTTCAAAGTCAATAGCACGGGCAACGATATCGCGCGGCGCTAATTCGTGGCGATCATCGTGGTCAGGCATGAAGCGTGTGCCATCAGGCAGTTTGAGCAGACCACCCTCACCGCGCATGGCTTCGGTAATCAGGAATGTACGGTCACTTGGGTGATACAGACATGTCGGATGAAATTGAATAAATTCCATATTGCCTACTCGGCAACCTGCGCGCCAAGCCATAGCAATGCCATCGCCTGTAGCGGTATCGGGGTTGCTGGTGTAGCGATAAACCTTGCCTACGCCGCCAGTAGCTAAAACCACTGACTTGGCTTCGATTGTTTCTACGCGATTATTTTTAATATCAAGTGCATATACACCGTAACAACGATTAGGCTTAGTGCGCTGGGTCTTGGCATCGAGCTGACGATTGGTGATGAGATCAAGTGCGATCCAATGCTCCAAGATCTGAATATTTTTATGGGATTTAGCTTTATCTAACAGCACTTCATGAATTGCCTTACCCGTGGCATCAGCAGCATGAGCAATACGACGATGACTATGACCACCTTCGCGGGTTAAATGCAAACCCATTGGGCCAGCTTCATCAGTTGTGAATGGGACACCTTGCTCTACCAACCAACGTATCGCATCAGCGCTTTCTTCGGCGATATAGCGTGCTGTGGATTCAACCACAAGCCCTGCACCGGCATCTAAGGTGTCAGCTACGTGCGAATCGATACTGTCATGCTCTTTGTCGACTACCCCAACAATACCGCCTTGGGCCCAAGCTGTAGCAGCCTCACCTAAACCTCGTTTGGCCATCAAAATCACCGGCTGGGATTCGGCCATGTGCAAGGCGACAGTCAGCCCCGCTAATCCAGCCCCAATAATCAGGACAGGAAGCTCGGCGTTTACGGTGGTGTTTTGGGAGGGTTTAGAACTTGCCATAGAGAGATCATTCTAAAGGGCAAAGGGGAAACTTGTTCTGATGTGCCCTTAAATCAACCTTTATCAATCCAATAGCCAGGGGGGATCTATGAAAATCAAGCAGGTAACTATGTAAGGCCCTACCAAATCTCCTTGCCAACAGGTTTTGCCTCCAGCCATTCATTATCTTCATTTGAGCGCTTCATTTCCGGATTCCAATTCGCAAGCAATTCATCTAGCCGAAATTGTGCTTGCTTTACTGGCTTAGGCTCTGACAGGGAGGCTAATGAGTCAGCAATGAAGGATGCAGGTAAATCGGGATTATCAATTGCTGCTCGACCTACTTTTACCCAAAATTCAATTTGAGCTTGAATAGTATGGCGCTCAAGCCTTGCCTCTCTCTTTGCTGCCTCATATAAATCATGATTAATTTTGATTAATCTACTCATCAGATACCCCCATAAAGACTTTTTACTACAAAATTAGGCATCCTGAAAACAAGGTCTTTAAACAAAAAAGCTCCCATTTGGGAGCCATTTTGTGAATTGCCAAATCCTAATTTAAACGTTGGACATTTCCTTAGATCCACCTGGGGCATTTGTACCGTACCCCATGATCTTGGATGCTTCACCGCCCTTAGCAAGCTTCACAGCGCAATACTTAAACTCTGGAATCTTGCCAAATGGATCTAGTGCTGAATTGGTAATCAAGTTAGCAGCAGCCTCATAGTAGGCAAACGGAATAAAGATCACCCCTCTTGGTGTTCCGTCGTCTCTTCTTACGTGGATACCGACTTCACCACGACGAGACTGAACGGTAATGACGTCACCAGCAGATACGCCTAGCTGGGTCATGTCCTCACCGTTCATCGATACAGTAGCCATAGGCTCAATGGCATCCAGCACAGTGGCGCGGCGCGTCATACTGCCGGTATGCCAATGCTCTAGCTGACGACCAGTGATCAATACAAATGGATATTCAGTATCAGGACGTTCATTCGCAGGAATGATATCGGCCGGCACTAACTTCACTCGTCCATCTTTGGTGTCAAACTTGTCATTAAAGACAATTGGGCGACCCGGATCTTCAGCAGATAAGCATGGATAGGTAACGCTAGATTCTTTTTCCAAGCGCTCCCAAGTAATGCCGTTAATCGCACCATGCATTGCTTGACGCATTTCATCATAAACCTCAGCAACACCAGCATCAGGACCTTGGTAATTCCAGTTCAGACCCATGCGCTTGGCAATCTCTTGAATAATCCACAAGTCAGGTTTTGCATCACCAGGAGGATTGATTGCTTTCTTGCCCATCTGAACCATGCGGTCAGTATTGCTAGCCGTACCAACCTTTTCAGGCCAAGCACTTGCAGGCAAGACTACGTCAGCAAGCAATGCTGTCTCAGTCATGAAGATATCTTGTACAACTAAGTGCTCAAGAGCCGCTAATGCATGACGCGCATGATTTAAATCCGGATCACTCATCGCCGGGTTTTCACCCTCGACAAACATGCCCCGAATCTTGTCCGGATCGGAATCGGGGGCAGTGATCTTATGCATGATCTCTACCACGGTATATCCAGGTTTTTTATCTAATGGCGTATCCCAGAACTTCTCAAACCAAGCATGCGCTTCTGGATTATCAACGCGCTGATAGTTCGGGAACATCATTGGAATCAAGCCAGCATCACTAGCACCTTGCACGTTGTTCTGACCACGCAATGGATGCAAACCAGACCCTGGCTTACCAATTTGACCAGTGATACTCACTAAAGCGATTAAGCAGCGTGCATTGTCTGTGCCGTGCACGTGTTGACTTACGCCCATGCCCCACAAGATCATTGCAGATTTGGTGGTAGCGAACTCTCTTGCCACTTCACGCAATGTTTCCGCCGAAATGCCGCAGATTGGTGCCATCGCCTCAGGGCTATAACCCTTGATGTTTTCTTTCAGAGCCTCGAAGTTATTAGAGCGGTCTTTAATAAATTCTTTGTCGACCAAACCTTCCTCAATAATTGTGAAGATCATGGCATTGAGCATGGCCACATCGGTATCCGGCTTGAACTGCATTGTGCGCCAAGCATGCTTACTAATCTCGGTCTTACGAGGATCACACAGAACGATTTTTGCACCACGTTTCGCGGCGTTCTTGAACCAGGTAGCAGCAACAGGATGATTAGCGGTTGGATTGGATCCAATCAAGAAAATCATACTCGAGTGCTCAACATCATTCACTTGGTTACTTACTGCACCAGAACCAACACCCTCAAGAAGGGCTGCTACCGATGAAGCATGACAAAGGCGTGTGCAATGATCTACGTTATTGCTGCCAAAACCAGTACGCACCAGTTTTTGGAATAAATAGGCCTCTTCGTTGCTGCCTTTTGCAGAGCCAAAGCCTGCCAATACTTTATTGCCATATTGATCTTTGAGTTTCTTCAGACCGCCGCCGGCAACTTCTAAGGCCTCTTCCCAAGTCGCTTCACGGAAGATGTTAGACCAGTCTTGCTTGCCTTCAAGCATAGACTCATCTTTAGCAACACCCGCTTTACGAATTAATGGCTTAGTGAGGCGTTGTGGGTTATGGATGTAATCCATACCAAAACGGCCTTTAACGCAGAGACGATTGTGATTGGCAGGGCCATCACGACCTTCAACGCTGACGATCTTTTCATCCTTAACGTTATAAGTGATTTGACAACCGACGCCACAGAACGGACAAACAGAATCGACTTTGCGATCCACTGTCTGTGAACCAATCAAACCTTTAGGCATCAATGCACCAGTTGGGCAAGCCTGTACACATTCGCCACAGGCAACGCAAGTACTGTCACCCATTGGATCATTTAAGTCGAATACGATCTCACTATGACCGCCACGCATGGCGTAACCGATCACATCATTAACTTGCTCTTCACGACAAGCACGTACACAGCGATTACATTGAATGCAGGCATCCAAGTTCACAGCCATCGCTGGATGTGAAATATCGCTACTAACTTTTTCGCGACGGAGTGCTTTGAGCTCTGGACGAACTGTCACGTCCATACGTGCAGCCCAAGTACTCAGCTCACCATGCTGGTTCTGTTGCTCTTCTTCTTTGCTATCGCCAACCCACTTAAAGCCTTCATCGGGCATATCGGAGAGCAACATTTCCAGAACCAATTTCTGACTCTTGATTGCTCGTTCGCTATTAGCCTTCACTTCCATTCCTGGAGTCGCGCTTCTGCAGCAACTTGGCGCTAATGTACGCTCGCCATTAATTTCGACTACGCATGCACGGCAGTTGCCGTCAGGACGGTAACCATCTTTAAAGCATAGATGTGGAATATCAATACCGTGTCGTTTGGCAGCCTTGAGAATCGTTTCGCCTTCATACGAAACTATCGTCTTGCCGTCTAGCTTGAACTCTACGGTTTGTAATTCGAGTTCTTTTGGATTTGTGGGTGCGTTCATGTTTGTCTCGTTATTCCCTGAATATTATTTAAGTGACTTCCTTATGCAACTTCTTCAGGGAAATATTTATGAATACAACGAATAGGGTTTGGTGCCGCTTGGCCAAGACCACAAATAGAAGCATCCACCATCACGGTGGCTAAGTCCTCTAAGGTTTCTTGATCCCATGACTTGGCTTGCATCAACTTGGCTGCTTTACCTGTGCCAACACGGCAAGGTGTACATTGACCGCAGCTCTCATGTTCAAAGAAATGCATCACGTTCAATGCCATATCGCGCGCTTTGTCTTTGTCGCTAAACACCATGACTGCAGCAGAACCAATAAAGCATCCATAAGGTTGCAAAGTATCAAAGTCGAGCGGGATGTCATTCATGGTCGCCGGCAAAATACCGCCCGATGCGCCACCAGGCAAATAGCCGTAGAACTGGTGGCCATCTTGCATGCCACCACAGTACTCATCAATCAATTCTTGAATCGTGATGCCTGCTGGGGCTAACTTCACACCAGGTTTGTTCACGCGCCCGCTCACGCTAAAGCTTCGCAAGCCCTTGCGATCATGACGACCGAATGAACTGAACCATTCTGGTCCGCGCTGAACAATGTCACGCACCCAGTATAGAGTTTCAAAGTTGTGCTCGAGCGTTGGGCGTCCAAACAAACCGACTTGTGCAATATATGGAGGGCGCATCCGTGGCTCACCACGTTTACCTTCGATACTTTCAATCATGGCGGATTCTTCTCCGCAGATGTAGGCACCAGCGCCACGACGTAATTCAATATTCGGTAATTTAAATGGCGGATTAGCTTTGAGCTTTACCAATTCAGCCTCAAGCAACTCACGGCAGCCGTGATACTCATCACGCAAATAGATATAGCAAGCATCAATACCAACCACGCTGGCTGCAATTAACAGGCCTTCTAAGAAGCGATGTGGATCGCGCTCTAAGTAAGTGCGATCTTTAAATGTTCCTGGTTCACCTTCGTCGATGTTCACTGCCATCAATTTAGGTGCTACTTGATCTTTCACAATGCGCCATTTGCGACCCGCCGGGAATCCTGCACCGCCTAAGCCACGTAAGCCAGAGCTTTCCATTGCCTTGATGATGCTTTCAGCGTCCTTCTTGCCTTCGAAAATTTCTTTAGCCAAAGCGTAACCGCCTTGAGCACGATAAGACTCGTAACCAACATAGTCAGGAGAAACAGCCTGCATCTCACCCTGAGGAGAAACGCCCTGCTCCGCCAAAGCAGCAGGATCAAAGACGGCATCGTCTTTAGCCATTGGCTGAGTGGTCAGCTTGTTATTAACAGCAGCCTGTACTTTGTCTGTCGTTGCAAACAGAACTGGATATTGATGAACTACTGCTACTGGGGCTTGCTCGCAACGTCCCACGCAAGGAGCTGCGGCGACTTTGATATTTGGATTACCTAAGATACTTGGCAACTTGGCCAATAGATTTTGTGCCCCCGCCAATTCACAGGCAATACCATCACAAACGCGAATAAGGATGTCTGCTACCGGATCGTTTCCACGCACTACTTCAAAGTGATGATAGAAAGTAGCTACTTCATATACTTCTGCCATCGGCAGATTCATTTCCTTAGCAAGCGCGACTAAATGACGATCATGCAAAGCGCGATACTCATCATTAAGCTTGTGAAGATTTTCAATTAATAGATCACGACGATGTGGCGCATTACCAATGAGCTGGCGAACTTCAGCAACGGAAACATCGTCTGCTTGACGTCCTTTCAATTTGCTCTTACGGCGAATGGTTTCCCTCAAATCATCTGCGGTTGCAACGGCAACTGCTTTGACTTCTCCAGAAGGCTTTGGATGATTCATAGTTCGTAGTCTCTAATTTTCTATTTATTGCTATTTTGTGCTCAGCACCAATGCAGAGCGTTGTCACACTTTGCCCATCAAAAAAACCTTGCCAATCCAAATACTTGGCTAGTTATGATTACGCAAAATAACGCATTATTTTGGGTTATTTATACCCCTAAGTCCTTGACGGCGCTCAAGGACTTATATAAAGGGTTTACCCTACTAAAGGAGGGATGGTGAAGGCTGGTCACCAGGAGGCAGGGAGTAGTCCAACTTACGCTCATAGAGCCTATCCTTGTAGCAATCTTGGTAACCCTTACTACCAATTTGCCAGCCAATCGAAGTACAGTCGTCCTGGGCTGCTGATTCAATGGAGCCGCAACCCACTAGGCCAAGGCTAGCAATCAATGAGGCGACAGAAATAATGCGCAATTTTGTTGAATTCATGACCTCAAGTCTACTTGATTCTGATCTCAACATCGAGAGGTATACCCTCTTTTCCTGCCTCTACAGTCTTCACATCTCCCAGCTGAACACGGTCCTTTAGGCTTGGATCAGCCTTAACCATGAAGCCGTAGGCCGTCTTCGCCCTACTTTTTGCCAATTCCTGAAGCTCGACATCAGTGATCTCTATCCCAGAAATCAACTCCTCATGCAGTTGCTCATTGCGCTTCTCGCCATCTGGAAGAGTCAAAAGACGTTGACCAAGCTTGATGCGCCCTATGTATTGGGCATATGCCGCCTTCAGGCCTGACTGCACTTTCGGGTCTGTAAATGATGGAGTGGGCACTGGTTCGCCAGGTGCCAACTTAAATCCGGCATCTTGCAAAATGGCGCTATCTGCCTTAGCTCTTGCAAGCTCTTTCTTATCCAGCACAGGATCATAAGTACCAATGATCTCTAAGCTCGAGTTCGGGCGCTTCACCAAATACTCGCCAAATTTTTCCAGGCGATCTTGATCAGCAACCAGGAAGACTGCTTCTCCAGGCACAGCATTTACACCTTCTTCACCACCCATTCCTAAAATAGATGCAAGAGCTCTAAATGGTGCTGTTGCTACGTTTGTTAGAACATTACTAATGGCCTGCCAAACCAAACCACTGGCACTAAATTCTGGGGAGTCGACATTGCCTGCGATGCGAACCGTTACGTCAATCGTGTCATCAGAGTCTTCTAATAAAGCAATTGCTAAGCCTAGCGGTAATTTTTTGCCAGTAAAGTCCGGCACCTCATCACCCAGCACCACCTTCTTAATAATGATCTGATTACTTCCATTGAGTTCGCCATCATTGGCTTTGTAATTGAGATTGAGGTTTAGTCGTCCACTGGTAATTTGATAGCCTGCGAATGTCATCACTGCTGGATTGAAGGCGGTCAGCGGAAGGTTTCTAAAACTCATCAAGATGTCATGATTGCGTCGTGGATCATCAAATGATGCTTGACCCTTTACTCGCATACCTCCCGAGCCAGCAACAATACCATCCATCGCCACAGTGGCAAATCGACCAGGAGTATTGCTAACCCCCAAAAGAGTGGCATTGAACCTCTTCACATCCACCTTGAAATTAGGACGCATCGCCATATCTGAAAAGTACACTTCGCCATTCTTCAGAAGAGTGGATCGAATATCTAAATTGAATGTGGAGAGAGTGCTTACCTTAGACCCAGCTACAGGCTCGGACTTTAATTCTATTGTTGGCCTGGCAAATAACCTTCTAAAGTTTGAGAAGCCCTCTTCATTAATTTCAAATTGCAGGGTTGGTGCATCAATGGCCAACTGATCTATCGCGAGACTATTGTTGGAACCCTGCTTTAACTTAACTGATTGATATTCAAATTGAAGAATATCTGCCATCTTCCAAACAATCAGAGGATTTTTTTGACCCTTCTCCAGTATTGCTAAGTCTGAAATATGAATATCGCCCGCAACTGAATCAGTCTCACCGCCTATTTTCAAAGTTAGATCGGCGTTCATCAAGCCACTGGTACCGATGAGCTCTTTATTAGCCGGCAATAGAGCGACGATTGGCGAGGTTGCAAGACTGTGAATTTCTAACTTGCCATTAACTGACTTCGAGCCGGTATTGAAATCCCAGCGTGATCGTATCTCACCCTCATCCAACCTCAAGTTGAGCTGCGCGCCTAAGTTACCTGGCTGAGGATTATCCAATCCACCTGTAATAGCAACATGGCGATACGCAATAGTTTTATTGATTCCAGGTATGAAGAACTGCAAGGCACCAAGATTAAAGTCGTATTGACCACGGACCCCGGTTACCAAACCATTCTTATCGTAATTGGCTACATCAAGCAACCTCATCGTAAACGGGTTGAGTGATTCTTTTAATTTGCTCGAATCATCCACCAAACTTAGAGAAGCTGAACTGACGATAATTTCATCGACCGATATTTTGAGAGGCTTCTTGAGCTCTTTGGGATCTGAAGGGGGTATCGCCTTTTCAACGGCGGCAATCAATTCCTGCCAATTCCAGGACCCTGCGTGTATGCCCTTAGGTAGATTCTTCTCGACCAACACCTTAGGTTCTTCCAGCAAAACCTCATCAAAGCCCAGCTCTCCTATAACCAACTTTGTCCACTTGAGGGTAATTGCCAGCTTTTTAAATTCCAGTAATTTAGAACCACCCTCTTTTGCCAAGTGAAGGCCATCAAGCTCCACCCTTAGCCGCAATGGAGAAAGACTGAGGTGTTGATAGGAGATCTCATAGCCAATCTTCTTGCCATATTCAGTTAGGGACTTTTTAATCAACCCAGGCAGCAACAAATGGCTTCCCAACCAAAATAAGGCCGCCAT